>MKSW01000011.1 GCA_001897425.1 Actinobacteria bacterium 69-20
CGCCTATTAGGAGACACACCCTAGTCTCGGCGTTTCCCCCGCCAGCAGTCCGCGCGGGTTCAGGGTGGCAAGCTCGATCAGGTCCGACGAGCGGTCGAGTCGGATGGAGCTCCCGGCGTGTCGCAGTGCGGTGGTGGTCTTCCCGCAGCCCCGTGGTCCCTCGATCAGCACGGCTCCCATGGCGGACAACAACTCGCCCAGCACACCGTCAACGGCACGCACCAGGTACGTCATAAGCCCTCACAATACCCGGTTCTGCAACCAATCTGTACCCGACTCTGCAACGGATACGTACCCGATTTCGCAAGACTTTCGCACCCGATTCCGCAACGACTGCCAGGCCGTGGTCCGGAACGGCAGCTACACGTTGAAGCGGAACTCGACCACGTCGCCGTCGTGCATCACGTAGTCCTTGCCCTCCATCCGCACCTTGCCGGCCGCCTTCGCGGCATGCATCGAGCCCGCGGCGACCAAGTCGTCGAACGAGACGATCTCGGCCTTGATGAAGCCGCGCTCGAAGTCGGAGTGGATCACGCCGGCCGCCTTCGGCGCGGTATCGCCGGCGTGGATGGTCCAGGCGCGCGCCTCCTTCGGCCCCGCCGTCAGGTACGTCTGCAGGCCGAGCGTGTGAAACCCGGTGCGCGCCAACGCATGTAGCCCCGGCTCGCTCTGGCCGATCGATTCCAAGAGCTCCAGCCGAGAGGCCTCGTCCAGCTCCAGCAGCTCGGACTCGACCTTCGCGTCGAGGAAGACGCAGTCGGCCGGCGCGACGGCCGCGGCCAGCTCGGTCCGCCGCGCCGCGTCCCCCAGCACGCCCTCGTCGGCGTTGAACACGTACAGGAACGGCTTCGTCGTCATGAGCGAGAGTTCGCGCAGCAGCGGCAGTTCCACATCCTTGGGCGCGGAATAGAGCGTCCGGCCGGCGTCCAGCACCTGCACCGCCGCCTTCGCCGCGGCCAACACCGGCGCCCGGTCCTTGGCGTTCCGGGCCTCCTTCTCCAGCCGCGGCACCGCCTTCTCCAGCGTCTGCAGATCGGCGAGAATCAGCTCCGTATTGACGGTCTCGATGTCCGCGAGCGGATCGACACGGCCGTCGACATGGACCACGTCATCGTCGGCGAAGACGCGCACCACCTGGCAGATCGCGTCCGCCTCGCGGATATTCGCCAGGAATTTGTTGCCGAGCCCGGCACCCTCGGAGGCCCCCTTCACGATCCCGGCGATGTCCACGAACGACACCGTCGCGGGCACGATCTTCGCGGAGCCGAACATCTCGGCGAGCTTGTCCAGGCGCGCATCGGGCAGCGGAACCACGCCCACGTTCGGCTCGATCGTCGCGAACGGGTAGTTCGCGGCCAGCACGTCCGCACGAGTCAGCGCGTTGAACAGGGTGGACTTGCCGACGTTGGGCATACCGACGATTCCGAGAGTAAGGCTCACGCGCAGAGTCTAGAGGAGCGCATTTCCGGGGCCCGATTTCAACGCCTATGACGATGTTCGCGGCCGAACCGGTTCGCATGGGCTTTCGGGCTCCGTGCATCGCCCCGCGGCGCCGGCCGCAAAGACCGTCATAGGCGCCAAAAAGGCGACCACAGCGTCGCGCAACGGCGCCTGCCCGAATGCCGGGGACGACGGCCTCACTCACCGCGAACGATCCTCGCCGCCTCGTAGCGGCTGGCCGCACCCAGCTTGAGGAGCACGGCCGAGACGTAGTTCGCGATCGTCTTCTCGGTGACGCCGAGCCTGTCGGCGATGAGCCGGTTGGGAAGCCCCTGCGCAAGCATCCCCGCGACCGAGCGCTCCCGGGGCGTCATCCCGGACAGAGGCGAGGGCTGGTCCGCGGGCGGGGAGGGTGCGATCTCCGGGCGAGTGAGGCCCGCGCCCAACAACGACGCGCCGAGTTCGGCGGCCCTGACGGCGGCGAGCACCTGGGCCGGCGGGGCGTCCTTCACGACATAGCCGAGGGCGCCCGCGGTCAAGGCTTGCCGCACCGAGGCGTCGTCGTCGAACATGCTCAGCACGACAACCCTGCACTCGGGGCGCTCCGCGCGGATGCGCGCGATCACGGCATGCCCGGACATGTCCGGCAGCCCGAGATCCATGAGGGCGATGTCCGGACGCAGCTCGGACGCGCGGGCGATCGCCTCGGTGCCGCTCGCGGCCTCACCGACCACCTCGAAACCCGAGGCGCGCAGCATGGCGACCAGTCCGCTGCGGAAGAGCGGGTGATCATCGACGACGAGCACAGTGCTCACGATCCGCCTCCTTCTGGTCGGCGGCGTCGGTGCGGGCAGTGCCGGCTGCATCCGGCAGCAGCGGGAGCCGCACCGCGACGCGCGTGCCGCTCGGCCCGCTGCTGATGGTGGTGCGGCCGCCGAGCTCGGTGGCCCGGTCCCGCATCGACTCCACGCCGATCCCGGGGGCCGCGGGGCCGCCCATGCCGTAGCCGGTGCCGTTGTCCTCGACCACGAGCCGCAGTGCCGCAGGCTCGCGGCGCAGCGTGATCTCGCACCGCGACGCCCGCGAATGCCGTACCGCATTCGAGACGGCCTCTTGCGCGATGAGCAGCACGGCAACCTCCGTCGCGGCGGGCAGTGGTCCCGGATCCTCGACGTCCAGGATGGCGTGGATCCCCGCGCCGTCCAAGAGGCGGGAACGCTCGCGGAGTGCCTCGGCGAGCCCGCGATCGTCCAGGATCGCGGGGCGGAGCCCGCGGGTGAGCTGCCGCGTGCGCGTGATCGCCTCGCGTACCCCGAGTTGCACCTCGTCGATCAGCGCGTGCAGGCCGGGTGGTGCGAGTTCGCGCAGTGCGGAAAGCCCGAGGCCCAACCCGGCCAGGGTCGGGGCGAGGTCGTCGTGCAGGTCGCGGCGCAGGTGTTTGCGTTCCTCGGCTCGGGCGAGCACGAGCGATGACCGGGCGTCGATCAGCGCCCGCACCGCGCGGGCGCCGTGCAGCGCCGGAGCGGCCTGCGCCGCAAGCGCCGTGACCACCCGCTGATCCCGCACGGTCAACGTCGATTCCGTCGGGCGGGGAGCAACGTGGATGGTCGCGAGCGTCTCACCTTGGTACCGAATGGGGGTGCCTGCCGCGGCGTCTGCTTCCTCCGGCGCGTGGAGCCGCACGTCCGGGGAGCCGATCGCCGCCGCCGTCTCCTGTTCGATGACCCCGGCGATGTCGTCCGTGGGCGAGAGCCCCGCCAGGCGCGCATGCAGTCGGCGGGCCGCCGCGGCCGGTGCGGGACGCACACCGTAGACGAGCCACCCGGCAAGCCACCGCGACGCGAGCAGGATCGGGATGACGGCGACCGCCAGCACCGCAGCCGCGCCCCAGACCGGGCCGTCCCCGGCACTCCCGACCCCACGAGCCGCAGCGAGCGCGACGGCGAACACCCCGGCGAGCGACCATCCCGCCGCGAGCGCGAAGACGACCGCGTGCAGCAGCGGGTCGACTCGCACCACTGTGCCGGTGCCGGGTGCGACGAGCCCGATGCCGAGGGCGACGGGGAACGCTCCGACGGCGAGCGTCGCCATCGATTCGGCGACGTCCCCGAGCGACGCGATCGTCCCGTTCCCCACGACCGCGGCGAGCACGGCCAGGGGCAGCATCGTGCCGAACAGCACCACCAGGCCCAACATCGCCCACCGCATCCGTTCTCGCTCGGGTGTGGCGAGACGTCGCCGGTAGCGGTGGATAGCGACCGCGGCGAGTGGGATCTGGCAGCACATCGCCACCGTCCACCAAGGCTGGGCAATGACGGCGCCCGCGGTGATGACGGCGACCGCGGCGAACCCGAGGGCGGCGAAGAGCGGGATCGCGAGCCATCTCGATGCGACCCGCCCGTCGGGGTAGGTGACGCAGACGAGCGGAAAGCCCGCCGCGTAGAGGGCGGCATCCCAGCCACCCGCCTGGATCGGGAGCGCTTGCACCGCCGTCGATCCCGCGATCGCCGCGACCCCGATGGCGGACAGCGCCCCCACGCCGTGGCGGCGCAGGGTGACGGTCGCGATGGCGACGACCACCAGCGCGCAGAACACGACAACGAGAAGCGCGGCCGGTTCCGGGGCGTGCATGCCGCTGATGTTCTCATCCGCTCCGGTCACGCGCGACGGCGAGCACGCACCCAGGCGGCCACGCCGATCGTCACGAACAGCGGCACGTAGAGGAACTGAGCCGCGAAGAATGTGAACAGGCCCATGGCGACGGCGATCACCGCGGCGAGAGCGAACGCGGTGATCGCCGCGGTGCGTGGCAGCATGGCGCGGCCGGCGACGACGAGCCACCCCGTGAAGAAGGCGACGCCGAACGCTGCGAGGATGAGCGTCTGCCCGGACAGGACATTGATCGCCCAGACGGCTGCCTTCTGCGCGCCCGCGTCGGCGCCGGTGTCGGTGAGTTTCGCGGTGACGAAGCTGTACATGGCTCGACTCCCGGTGGCCGCGAGCGCGAAACCGAGCGACCCGGCGACCCCCGCCGCGGTGGCGCATCTGGCCCCGAAGCCGCGCGGCACGAGCCCGGTCAGCGCGATCGTGACGACGGCGAACGCGACCGCAATCGCCCCGAACGTGAGCAGGCCGAACACGCCGAGGCCGGTGTTCGCCCCGACCTCGGTCGGAGTCGGGAAGTCACTGATAGGAACCGCGCCGTTGGCAACGAGGGCGCGCAGGGTGGGGATCGCGACATAGCCGGCGGCCGCAACGATCGCCGCGAGCCCGGCGCGCCGATACGCCAGTCGGGAGTCCCCGGCCGGAGCCACCTGGCTGCTCGACGCTGTCGGCGCAGTCGGCGCAGTCGGCGCCGTCGCCGCAGTCGGCGCCGTCGCCACATTCGGTGCCGGAGACGAGGGGACATCTGGTGTCGAGGTCGGATGCATGTGACTCTCCCTGGGCCTCGGGCCAGCGACGGTCGCGGCCCTCCGATCCCAGCGAAGCGGCGTTCTTCCCGGGAGCCCAGAGCAGTCGCTTCCCGGTTGTCGGACGCGGGGTGGGACAGTCACAGACCCACTTCACGGGCGCGGGCAGCAGCAGCCTCGCGGTCGCGCACCTGCAGCTTGGTCAGTATCGACGCGATGTAATTGCACACGGTCTTGACGGTCAGGTCCAGGGTGCGGGCGATGCGGTGGGGGTCGTCGCCGCGCGCGATCAGCCGGAGGATGTCGTGCTCACGGTCGGTGAGCTGCGGAAACGGGCGCGCATTCGCGGCACTCGCGGTGACGAATGTGAGGAGCCGTTCCGCGGCTCCGGCGCTGAAGATCACCTCGCCACGGGCGACGCAGCGGATCGCATCGATGATCTCGTCGACGGTGGCGTTTTTCAATATGTACCCGCGGGCGCCGGCACGCAGTGCGTCGAAGAGCGCGTCGTCGTCGAACATGGTGAGCATCAGGACGCTCGTGCCCGGTCGGAGCCGGACGATGTCGCGGGTGGCGAGGATGCCGCCCCCGCCGGGCATGCGCACATCCATCAGGACGACGTCGACGTCGCGCTGCTGGGCGAACTCGACCGCGCTCTTCCCGTCGGCGGCCTCTCCGACGATGGTGATGTCGGGGGCGCGGGAACTGACCATCGCGGCGATGCCGGCCCGGTAGATCTCGTGGTCATCGGCGACGAGCACGCGCAGCGAGGTCATGAGGGCCACACTCCCGGGAGTTCGGCGGTCACGACCGTGCCGGCGCCCGAGCTCACGCGGAACACCCCGCCCAGGGATTCGATGCGGTCGCGCATGATCCGCATCCCTCCGCCGGATCCCGGGTCCGCGCCGCCGCGGCCGTCGTCGCTGACCGTGACCCGGATTCCGTCCGGGGTGGTGGCCAGGACGACACCGCAGCGCTGGGCGTCGGCGTGCCGGCGCGCGTTGGCGACCGCCTCCAGGACCATCCAGTACACCGCCTCGCTGACCTTCCGGGGCGGTTCGTGGGCCAGGTCCGCGACCAGGTGCAGCGGCGGGTGCGGCGGGATCGAGGCGAACCGTTGCCGCAGTGCTTGCTCGAGCCCGACGTCCTCCAGCAGGGGAGGGCGCAGGCCGATGACCAGGGAACGGACCTGACCGATCACTTCGGTGAGGGCATCGCGAGCGCCACGCAACAGGGCTGCCTCCTCCTCCGGGATCTCGCCGTGACCGGCGAGTTCGATGCGCTGGTACGCGCTGGCCAACAGTGGCGCGATGCCGTCGTGCAACTCCCGGTGCACCTCGACGCGTTCGCGCTTCGCGGCGTCGATCGCCCGCTCCTGGGCGGCGCGCAGCGCCCCGTCCATCGCGGCGGCCGCCAGGGCCCGTCCGGCATGCCCGGCAACGGTCGACAGCAGCCCCAGGTCGCGCGGCCGCAAGGACGTCCCGTCCCGGGCTGCGACGGTGAGCTCGCCGAGAACCTCGCCCTCGTAGGCGATCTGGAACGGATGGTCGACGCCGGCGGCGACGCCGGACTCGGAGCGGACGGCGAGCACCCCCACGTCGTGGACCACCACCGACACGCGGGCGGGAGCGACGGCGGCCACGATGGTGTCGATGATCAGCTCGGCCACCTCGCCGGGTGCCACCGTCTGTTCCAGGCGCCGGCCGAGCACGGTGACCAGCGCGTAGGGGTCCCGCTGGCGCCCGTACACCAGGCGGTTGGCCGCGCGCACCGCCATGCGGTAGGCGGGGAGGAACGCCGCCGCGACCAGAGCGGTCGCGACGACCGTGAACAGCGGCGTGGAACCCGGAGCGAGCGACCCGAGCAGGACCACCGCGGCGACGTACACCCCGACGATCCCCGCGGTGAGCGCCGCACACGCGATCGCACGGGCGATCCAGACATCGACGACGAACAGACCGCGGCGCAGCACGGCGACCACGATCGCCATGCACATCGCCGCGTGGAGCAGGTAGCTGAATAGCAGCATCGCCGAGATCACCAGGACCCCGCCGCTGCCGGGCAACGACTCGATGGCCCCCGGTGGGATCGCCGCGAGGACGACGAAGTAGACCAACCTGCCGGCCATCGCCAGGGCGATCCACTTCGTCTGTTGCCGCTCCACGAACGGCGCAGTGCGGATGCGCGTGACCAGGGACGCGCCGGCGGTTCCGGTCAACAGCACGATGACCGCGAGCAGGACGAGGTCGGAGCGCTCCCAGGCGGTCCAGCGGATGGTCACCACGATCAGCGCGAGAATGCCGGCACCGACCACCGGCCATCGCGTCCACCCTGCAGCCAGCCGACCGCTCGGCAGCAGGTGCAGCACGGCCAGGAGGGCGAGCGTCGCTGCGGCCGCCCAGGCACGCGCGACATCCGGGGACCCGGTCGTCGTCGTGAAGAGCGTGTACCCGGCGCCACTGGCGGCGAGGCCCACCGCGAGCAGACAGATCGCGAGCAGGGACTGCCGCCGCCGGGGAGCACTCGGGGCGAGCAGCACGGCCGCGACGGTGACCGTCGTGCCGAGTAGCAGGACCTCCAGCACCAGCCGGAACCCGACATACCACTGCACCGGGATCGCCGCGGCGCGCAGCTGGCTGAGCAGCCACGCGTCGGTCGTGGCGCCGTCTCCGAGGCCGGGATGCTGCTCACCGCGCGCGGCGTAGAGGGCCAGGCCCGTGGCCCACATACCCGTGACCACCGCGCAGCAGCCGAGGCCGGCGGCCCGCGTCCACGACGGGCGTCGAGGTTGCCCTGGGTGTCTCACCGCGTCGTCGGCCATGCTGAAGGTTATCGGGCCGACACCTCAGGGTTGCGCTGCCGACACGACCGCGGACGGCGAGGTCGTCCCGCCACGGTGCTCCCGTCGCAGTGCCCTGAGCGTGCTCACCCCGACCACGGTGCACAGCACGCCGGCGACGAAGGGTGGGAAGTACGACGGAGCGACCAGTGCACCGATGAGACAGGCGACGGCGAGAGCGGCGACGGCCGTGTGCATCCGCGAGGCGACTCCCGCCGTGCGCAAGGCCCATGCCAGCAGCGCGGTGGCCGCCAGCGAGAGGTCGAACACGGCGGACCCGACGGCGTTGGCCACGACCGCCTTCGAATCCTCCCCGAGCGTTGCCGTCTCGAAGCTCATCGACAACAGGTCGAACACCAGGAACACCGGCCCGAGCACCAGTGCCGCCGTCGCGGCAATCAGGCCGAGCATCGCCCAGAGCCGGGTGTTCGCCCGACGAAGTGCCGCCAGCACCGGCATCATCGCCGCGCAGCCCGCCAGGGCGGCGATCAGCACCACGACCCGGAACACGACCCACCCCGACCGGATCCGGCCCATGTCGGCTGGCGTCATGGTCGTGAACGGGCGGGGCGGACCCTCCCACGCCAGGCCGGGACCGATGACGAAGACGTTCATCAGGATCGGGGGAAGGTAGGCCAGCAGCGACAACGTGAGCACCCACACGCCGATGCGGCTCGTGCGTGCCGACAGCGCTCGGGGCAGGGTGACCGTCACCGGTCCGTGGGCGGTGGACACCGGGAATCGCCTCCTCGTCGTCGGGTTCCTCGAGGCTTCCAGTCCCGATGTCCCGGGCGCGACGGGAACTTTCGTCGACGTTCGCGGCCGAACCGGTTCGGATGGACTTTCGGTCTCCGTGCATCGCCCCGCGGCGCCGGCCGCAAAGATCGTCATAGGCGTTTCAAGGCGACCGCAGCGTCGCGCAACGGCGCCCGCCCGGAAGATGACAACACCGGACCGGCGCGTAGACTCATCAAGTTTGCGACGAACTGTCCTCATCGCCGCGGCACTATCCGGCAGGGAGAAACTGATATGACGATATCCTCGCCCACCGCCGCGGCGGCCGGCGACAAGCTCGACTCGCGGGTGCTGAAGATCGCGGGCGTGTGCGTGATCGGCGCGATCATGTCGATCCTCGACGTGACCGTCGTGTCGATCGCGCTGCCGACGTTCATGCACGAGTTCGCCGCGCAATACTCGACGGTCGCGTGGACGATGACGGCGTACACGTTGGCGCTGGCCGCGGTGATCCCGGTGACCGGGTGGGCCGCGGATCGGTTCGGCACCAAACGCCTGTACATCGCGGCGCTCATCCTGTTCACGCTCGGGTCCGCGGCGTGCGCGGGCGCCTGGTCGATCGGCTCGCTGATCTCGTTCCGGGTAATCCAGGGCGTCGGCGGCGGCATGCTCGCCCCGCTCGGCATGACGATCATGACGCACGCGGCCGGCCCGAAGCGCATCGGTCGCGTGATGGCGGTGCTCGGTGTGCCGATGCTGCTCGGCCCGATCGGCGGCCCCATCCTGGGTGGCTGGCTGCTCGAGATCGCTTCGTGGCACTGGCTTTTCCTCATCAACGTGCCGATCGGCGCCGTCGCGGTGATCCTCGCGGCCGTGGTGTTTGAGAAGGACCAGTCCAGCCCGAGCGAGTCCTTCGACTTCCTCGGCATGCTGCTGCTCTCCCCCGGCCTCGCGGCATTCCTCTATGGGGTGGCGTCGATTCCACGGACGCGCACCGTGGCCTCCGCCGAGGTGCTGATCCCGGCGATCATCGGGCTCGCGCTGATGGCCGCGTTCGTGTGGCATGCGATGCGCAAGGACCACCCGCTCATCGATCTGCGGCTGTTCAAACACAAGCAACTGTCGGTTGCGGTGATCACGATGTCACTGTTCGCGATCGCGTTCTTCGGGGCGATGCTGCTCTTCCCGTCATACTTCCTGCAGGTGCGCGGCAAGGCGACACTGTCGACCGGCCTGCTGCTCGCACCGCAGGGGCTCGGCGCGATGCTGTCCATGCCGGTCGCCGGCAAGCTGACCGACAAGATGGGCCCCGGCAAGTTCGTGCTGTCCGGGATCGTGCTGATCGCACTCGGCATGGGCGTTTTCACGCAGGTCTCGGCGGACACGTCATATGTGCTGCTGCTCGGCTCGCTGTTCGTGATGGGCCTCGGCATGGGCATGACGATGATGCCGATCATGGCGGCGGCGCTCGGCGCGCTGACGCACCACGAGGTCGCGCGCGGCACCACGCTGATGAACATCGTGCAGCAGTCCGCGGGCTCCATCGGCACGGCCGTGATGAGCGTGATCCTGACGAACGCCACGCTAAGCCGCCCGGCCGCCGCCATGTACTCCGGCGCGCTGCAGCAACCGGGCGTGACGCAGGCGCAGCTGCCGGACGCGGTGCGGGTACCGGGGCAGGCGGCGCTGGCGGACGCGTTCGGCACGACGTTCTGGGTGGCGCTCGCGCTGATCGTGCTGTGTCTGATTCCGGCGCTGCTGCTGCCGCGCCGCGGCCCGGAGATCGCGCATGAGGACGAGACGACCGCCGATGACGACGTTCCCGCTCCCGCTCGACTCTCGGAAGCCGAGGCGTAACTCCGAGGGACTGCGGGGGGCTCGCCCTTCTCCGATGTAGACGCGAGCCGGCTCTGGCGCTACGGTCCACCGCTGTGTCTGATTTCCGCTAGCAGAGCGCCGTGGCAGCTGGCAGAGTGGTGGCATGCCACCGGATTTCGAAGCCGCCTACCGGGCGATGAGTACCAGGGACACACGCTTCGACGGGCAGTTCGTCACGGCCGTCCGGACGACCGGTATCTACTGCCGCCCCGCGTGTCCCTCGCGAACGCCACACCGGCAGAACGTCACGTTCTACGCGACACCGGCAGCGGCGCAGGCGGCGGGCTACCGGGCGTGCCGACGGTGCGTGCCGGACGCCGCGCCCGGCTCGCCGGAATGGAACACCCGCGCCGACACGGTCGGTGCGGCGATGCGCCTGATCGGCGACGGCGTCGTCGACCGGGAGGGCGTGGCCGGGCTCGCCAGCCGCGTGGGTTACTCGGAGCGGCACCTCACCAGGATGCTCGCCGCCGAACTCGGCGCCGCCCCGTTGGCGCTCGCTCGCGCGAAGCGGGCCGATACCGCGCGCATCCTGCTCACCCGCACGGCGCTACCGGCGTCGGAGGTCGCCTTCGCGGCCGGCTTCTCGTCGATCCGGCAGTTCAACGACACGATCCGCGAGGTATACGCGACCACCCCGACGGCACTGCGTGCGCACCGCGCCTTGCCCGAAGCCCCACACGGCACGATCACGCTGCGGCTCGCCGTACGGCAGCCGTTCGACGGGAGGGCGCTGTTCGGCTTCCTCGCCGCACGCGCGATCCCGGGTGTCGAGCTGGCGCGCGGGCGAAGCTACGCGCGAACGCTGAGACTGCCGGCGGGACCCGGAACGGTCGTGCTCACCCTGCCCGAGGATCACGCGCGCGACACCGATTCCGGCGGGGCCGCGGTGACGGCGACGCTGTCGCTGTCGAACCTCGCCGACCTCGCCCCGGCCGTCGATCGATGCCGCCGGCTGCTCGACGCCGATGCGGACCCGGTCGGCATCGCCGAGGTGCTGGCGGCGGATACGGCCCTGGCTGCCGCCGTGCGCGCGGCGCCCGGTCTCCGGTTGCCCGGCGCCGTGGACGGTCCGGAGATACTGATCAGAGCACTGGTGGGCCAACAGGTCTCGGTCGCCGCTGCGCGAACGAAGCTCGCCACGCTCACCGTCCTGGCGAACGAGCGGATCGATCCGGTCCAGGCCGATTCATCGGCGAACGGCGTCATGGGCGGACCGCTGGCACATGACGGGCCGTACGGCGGACCGGACGACACCGATCCCGCGGCGCTCGCGGCGCAGCTGACCCATCTCTTCCCGTCGCCCCAGGCGCTGGCCGCACTCGGGCCGGACGCCATCGCCGGGCCGCGCAGCCGGGCGCACACGCTCATCGACACCGCGACCGACATGGCAAGCGGCACATTGGTTGTCGATTCAGGGCGACGAACGGCCGACCTCGCCGCGGAGCTTGTCGTGCGATCCGGGATCGGCCCGTGGACCGCCGGGTACGTCGCGATGCGCGTGCTCGGCGACCCGGACGTCCTGCTCACCGGGGACCTGGCCCTGCGGCACGGCGCGGCGGCGCTCGGGTTGCCCGACGACCCCCGCGAACTGACCGCGCGCGCCGAGCGGTGGCGCCCGTTTCGCTCCTACGCCGGGATGTATCTGTGGCGGAACTGCCCGCCGCCCACGCGCAGCCCACGCACGCCGAGCGCAAGCATTTCGTCATCCCCGCTCCCCATCCAGAAGGAGGCCAACCGCCCATGACGACATCCACCACCAAAGCCCGTTCCGCGACCATCGATACCCCGATCGGCCCGTTCACGGTCATCGTCATAATCGATACCGACGGAACCCCAACGGTTCTCGCGTCCGGATGGACGGACTCCACCGGCGAACTGCTACCCCTCATCGCCCCGGACCTCCGGCCGAGCAAGGTCGAGGCAGTCGATCACATCGACGGCGTCACCGACCGAGTGATCGCCTACCACCGCGGCGACCTGCACGCGATCGACGACGTCGCCGTCGCGCAGCACAGCGGCGAGTTCCTCGAGCACGCCTGGGACGTACTGCGCGCGGTGCCCGCCGGAAGCCCCGTCACATATACCGAGTTCGCGGCGAAGTCCGGGCGGCCGCGAGCCGTCCGCGCAGCCGGATCGGCATGCTCGAAGAACGCGGCAGCGTTGTTCGTGCCCTGCCACCGGGTGGTGCCGTCGACCGGCGGGGTCGGCCATTTCCGCTGGGGACCGCCGGTCAAGAATTGGCTCCTGGCGCACGAGGCGTCCAACTGAGTCACGGGACGGCGTGACGGGCACCGCTACCGCAGCCGGCCGACACGATCAGCGCGCCACGAGCCGCCCGCACCCGCGCCCGCGACCAAGTACCGTGGTGGGATGAGTTCCCCGCAGCACCGTGTGCGCCCTGCAGATTCGTCGGTCCTGCTCGCCGTGCGTGGTGTGCCGTCCTGGGGCGCGATCCTGATCGCGCTCGTCTTCGGCATCGGCGGCCTCGTCGCCGGGCATTCCGGCGGCACCTACACGGTCGGCTGGACGTTCGGCGTCGTGTTCGTCGTCGGCATCGTGCTCGCCGTGCTCGCCGTGCGCCGCGGATCGATCTTCACCGCCATGGTCCAGGCGCCCATCGTGCTGGCGGTGCTCGAGTTCGGCGCGTTCAAGCTGCTGGCGAGCCAAGGGACGATCTTCACCGCGACGAAGATCGTGGCGAGCTTCCCCGTTATGGCGGTGGCCACCGGGGCGGCGCTGCTACTCGGCCTGGTGCGGATCATCGCCCAGCCCCTCGGCCGCACCGCCGCCGTGGTCTACTCCCACGAGTGACCCGGCACGCGCGCGCCGACCCGCACCGCCGGCAGGCCGGGGTGCGCCGCTGTCGGCCCGATACGGCAGGGTAGAACCATGGCTTCCACGCTCCCGCTCCCGCTCCGCGTCGCCGCCGGCCTGATCGCCGCCGGGCTGGACCATGTGCGCACGCTGCCGCAGGACATCCCCGGCCTGTCCGTGACCCTCGCCGGGCGCGCCATGCGGGCGTCGATGCGCGTGCAACAGGAGATCGCCGACCTCGCCAATCGCGGTGACGAGCTGCTAGCGCCGTTCGTCGAACGGCCGGAGGAGCACCCCGCGTGGGCGCATTTCGACGACGAGCCCGCGGCCGAAGGCCAGGACAGCGTCATATCCGACGTCATATCCGAGAGCGACGCGGACGGCGACTCTCGCGGCACCCCCTCCAGCGACAATGCGGATATCAACAGCGAAAGATCCGAGTATGACGATGTTCTCGGGGCGGACCCCGCGTCGGAAACCGCGGACCCGGCGCCGATTCCGGGGTACGACGAGCTCCGGGTGACCGGGCTGCGTGCGCGCCTGCACGGACTCGACGCCGACACGGTGGCCGCGCTGCTCGACTACGAGCAGTCCACGCGGGCGCGGGCGGCGTTCGTGACGCTGCTGGGCAATCGATTGGCAACGATGCGCGCCGCCGGGCGGGATACCGGCGGCGACACGGCGCGAGGTTCGGGCGGAGGCACCGCGGGGCACACGGCGGGGGGCACCGCCTCGTGACGTCCGTCGACGAGCCGATCACCGCCGCCGACACCACTCGCGAGCGGCCGTGGCCGGTGCGCACGCTGTCCCGGAAGATGGTCAATTATATCGCGCGCGCGCCGCGGGTCTGGGTCGAGGGGCAGATCGCCCAGCTCAACGCGCGATCGGCCGGCGGCATGGTGTTCCTGACCCTGCGGGACCCGTCGGCCGACGTGTCGCTCCAGGTCACCGCGTTCCGGTCCACCTTCGCCGGGCTACCACGACCGCCGCGGGAGGGCGACCGCGTCGTGGTGCATGGTGCCTTCGACTTTTACGCCGCGCGCGGAACGTTGAGCTTCCGCGTCGACGAGGTCCATCCGGTCGGCATCGGCGAGCTGCTGGCCCGCCTGGAGCGCCTGCGGCAGCTACTCGCGGCCGAGGGGCTGACGGCGCCGGAGCGCAAGAAGCCGCTCCCGTTCCTGCCCCGGACGGTCGGGTTGATCACCGGACGCGCCAGCGCCGCCGAATCCGACGTGCTGACCAACGCCCGACTGCGCTGGCCGGCCGTTGCCTTCCGCGTCGAGAACCCGGCCGTGCAGGGCACATCCGCCGTTCCGCAGATCCTGGATGCGCTGCAACTGCTCGACGCCGATCCCGAGGTGGACGTGATCGTGCTGGCCCGTGGCGGCGGCAGCATGGAAGACCTGCTGCCGTTCTCGGACGAGGCCCTGTGCCGCGCCGTCGCGGCCTGCCGGACACCGGTGGTCTCCGCCATCGGGCACGAACCCGATCACCCGATCGTCGACGACGTGGCGGATGTACGCTGCTCCACCCCGACGGACGCGGGCAAACGCGTGGTACCGGACGCCGCCGCCGAACTCCGCCTCGTGCAGCTGGCGCGGCACCGGGTGCGGCGCGCACTGGCCGGGTGGGTGGACACCGAATCCGCGCGCCTGGCGCGGTTCACGTCGGCCGCGGTGCTGGCGGATCCGCTCGGCCCGCTGGATCGTCGCGCCGAGCTCGTCACGCAGCTCCGCGGCCGAAACATGGTCGCGCTCGCCGCCCTGCTGGACGCGGCCGACGCCGTTCTCGGCAGGCGGCGTGCCCAGCTGGCGGCTCTCGGTCCCGCGGCTACGCTCGCGCGGGGCTATGCCGTGGTGCAGGTCGCCGGCGCCGTGTTGCGCAGCATCGCCGACGCGCCCGAGGGCACCCGCCTTCGCGTCCGCGTCGCGGACGGCGCGATCAGGGCCACATCGCACGGACCGGAACGGGAAGGGCAACCCATCGTATGACGCCAAAATCGACGAAACCCCCCACCGCGCAGCCGAAGTCTCTGCCCGACAACTACGAGGCCGCCCGCGACGAACTCGCCGCGGTCGTCGAACGGCTGGAAGCCGGCGGACTCAGCCTGGACGAATCGCTCACGCTGTGGGAACGCGGCCAGGCACTCGCCGCCGCCTGCGAGACGTTCCTCGCCGGCGCCCGCAAACGCGTCGACGCAGCCTTGTCTGGGGAGACAGCCGGCGACACAGCCGCCGAGCCCGCCGAGGCAGCATCCGACGACCCAGGGGCCGCGTAGCCGCGCCTGCGGAAGCAGCCAGTCGGTCGCGTTGATCAGCCGGCTGTAATGATCAGCCGGAGACTGCCGTCGCGAGCGCGCGGAAATCCTGTTCGGGGGCATCGCCCGTGATCAGATAGGTCGTCATACCCGATGATTCGAACCGCACCCACGCGACCTCGCTGCGCACGCCTGTCGTGACGTGCCACACCACGCCGCCCACATCGACCGTCCCGGTGAGGGTCCGCGCCTGGCCGAACTCGTTGCGCAGCACCTGATCCACGTCGCCGGCCGCCTCGGTCAGCCCGATGAAGTGCTGCCCCGGGGTCACCCACCCGCCGCGCACGGCCGCCAGCGAGCCGACCTGCGCGACGCCGTCGTTGGCCACGGCCGGGTCGCTCACCGAGAAGGAGTTCGGGTGCCACGCCGCGGGGACATCGCGCGGCACCGTGATCGGGAACGACATCGTCGCCTTCGCGTGCTGGAACCCGCCGATCACATCGGCCGTGGGCGTCGGTCCGGGGGCAGGCCTGGCTCCTGGGGTGAAGCTCACCTGGCTGCCGTAGAGCGCGATCAGGCCGACCACGAGCAGCACGACCGCCACGGTGATGGCCATGTCCCTGGTGCCCATGCTGCGCCTGCCCGCCACGGCCCCATCCTCCCATGCCGCCGGTTGATCACGTGCCGGCTCGATCGGGCGGTGCCCGCAAACCGCCGCTGCTCTCACCCCGGGGCGCGCGTCGAACCCGCGGCCACCTGGTCCGCGAACTGCGTGTGGTACAGCTCGCCGTACAGCCCACCCTCGGCGAGCAACCGCTCGTGCGTGCCGCGCTGCACGATCCGCCCCGCGTCAAGCACCAGGATCTGGTCGGCCTGGCGGATCGTCGAGAGCCGGTGCGCGATCACCAGCGACGTGCGGCCCGCGAGCGCCGTGGCGAACGCCTGCTGCACGGCGGCCTCCGCCTCAGAGTCGAGATGGGCCGTCGCCTCGTCGAGCACCACCACGCGCGGGGCCTTCAGCAGCAGGCGGGCGATCGCCAAGCGCTGCTTCTCGCCGCCGGAGAGCCGGTAGCCGCGGTCGCCGACCAGCGTGTCCAGCCCGTCCGGCAGCAGGTGGATCAGGTCCGCGATCTGCGCCTGTTCCACCGCCGCCCACAGTTGGTCCTCCGTCGCGTCGGGCTTCGCGTAGACCAGGTTCGCGCGGATCGTGTCGTGGAACAGGTGCGCGTCCTGCGTCACGTACCCGACGGTGGCGCGGATCGACTCGAACGTGGCATCGCGCACGTCCGTTCCGGCCAGCCGGATCGTGCCCGATCGCACGTCATAGAGGCGGCTGACGAGCTGGCTGATGGTCGTCTTGCCGCCGCCGGACGGGCCCACCAACGCGACCAGCGTGCCCGGATCCGCAACAAACGTGACGTCGTGCAGCACGGCCGCGCTGGGCGTCGCGTCCAGCACGGCCACCGATTCCAGCGACGCGAGCGAGACCTCCTGGGCCGTCGGGTAGGAGAAGTCGACGTGGTCGAACTCGATGGACGCCGCGCCGCCGGGAAGCGGTGTGGCGCCGGGCTTCTCGGCGACGATCGACTTCAGGTCCAGCACCTCGAAGACCCGGTCGAAGGACACCAGCGCCGTCATCACGTCGACGTTAACGTTGGACAGCGACGTGAGCGGACCGTACAGCTGCGTCAACAACGCGGCGAGCGCCACCACCGTGCCCACGTCGAGCCGTCCGTGCACCGCCTGCACGCCGCCCCACCCGTACACCAACGCCGTTGCGAGCGACGCCACGAGCATCAGCGCGGCGAAGAACACCCGCCCGTACATTGCGGTGCGCACGCCGATATCCCGCACCCGCGCGGCCTTGCCGGCGAACGACGCATCCTCCTCCACGGGCCGACCGAAGATCTTCACCAGCAGCGCCCCGGCCACGTTGAACCGTTCCGTCATCATCGAGTTCATGGCGGCGCCGAGGTTGTAGCTCTCCCGCGTGATCGTCGCGAGCTTCCGGCCGATCCGCCGCGCCGGCAGCAGGAACAGCGGCAGCATCACCAGCGCGACCAGCGTGATCTGCCAGGACAGCGTGAACATCGCGGCGAGCGTGAGGGTGAGCGTGAACACGCTGCCGACGATGCTGGTGAGCGTCGAGGTGAAAACCTGTTGCGCGCCGAGCACGTCGTTGTTCAGGCGGCTGACCAGCGCGCCGGTCTGCGTGCGGGTGAAGAACGGGATGGGCATCCGCTGGATGTGCGCGAACACCTTCGAGCGCATGTCGAAGATCAGGCCCTCACCGACGCGCGCGGAGCAGTACCGCTCCCCCAGCGACAGCGCCGCGTCGATCACGGCGAGCCCGGCGACCACCAGCGCCAGCGTGACGACCACCGATGCCGCGTGCCGCAGGATGCCGTCGTTGATGACCGCCCGGTACAGCAGCGGGTTCACGACGCCGATCACCGAGTCCACGGCGAGTAGCGCGAGCAGCAGTCCGATCAGCCGCCGGTACGGACGCGCGAACGAGAAGATCCGTCGCACAGTGCCTTTCGGCAGCTTCTGGGCCGTCACCGACCGGTCCTGCGCGAAAGACCGCATGGAATGCCACGTGCCCAGGCCCGCTCGTGTCGTCATCGCCGGCCTCCTCTCGACCTGCTCATTGTCCGGGTATGACGATGTTCTCGGCTGCACCCAGTCTGGTCCGCCGTGCGGTGTGGGGCCGGTCCGGGCCAGGAGCGCCCGAGGCGGACGCTGACGACCTTGGTGTGCGCGGTCGACTGTCAACTCCAGAATGACGACGAGTTTGTGAGTTCCGGCCCAATCGGCGCACGTCACGGCACCACTGCCTGCAGTTCTTCCGGCTCGGCAAGGCAACGCCCGCCTTCAAGGGAGCATTTGTCGGTTTCTGGGGCACCTGTGATTGCCGTATCGTCATCCGGGCGGCGCGAGATGCTGCACTTTGCCACGCAGGTCGCAGCAGCACTGGCCGCTGCGAGCGCCATCGTGGCGATACTGCTGCGCACGTCAGCCGGTCTCAAACTCCGAGATGTCCGTGATCGATACTTGATGCTAGAGCCGGAGCTGACCAAGCAGCGCATGCTAGACACGCATATCCACCTCTACGAACGAGACGACAGACGGTTGGCCCGGAAGGCTTGCTGGATGAAAATCTCCGTCTGGTTCATCGCACTTGCCATAGCCTTGCTGGTGGCAGGCAACGTAACGAGCTACGCGATCGGAGAGACACCATGACGAGGAATGCATTCCGACCAGTTCCCGAACGCACTGACGACAGTTCTGCTGTACCGCCCTTCAGGCCTGACCCAGACATCATCGGCAACATTGAGGGCAACAAGCGCATCCAGGAGCAGGACCGTAAGGCCGCCCGCGAGGTACTGCGCGAACTGGAAAGTGCGCATTGAACGCCGGCTCCCAATGGAGTCCGCCTGCGTCAACGCCGACTTCCGGTGGAAGCCAGCCAGCACCGCCGTTGACCCCGAAAGCGAGAACCAGCGGTACTCAGAGCCATCCCGAGGTGGTTCGATCCTCGCGACAACCCCGTGGTCCCATCACACTGGCAGTCGACAATCGAGGCTCTTCGACATGAATAGCAAAATTGCGCAGATTATCGAAGAAGCGAGAGGCCTCCTGCGGCCAGAAAGAATCCGCACGGAACGAATACAGGACGACTGGCTTATCTCGTTTGAACCCGGCAATGATGGAGCGCTTGCGCTTTATATTCGTACGGGCGACAAGTGGGCCTTCCTTTCCTTTGGTGCGTTCGACGGCGGCCTAGAATTCTCTCTCGACACGGAACTATCTGACCTCCGACGAGTGTTCGAATCTGTTTCGGCCGGTAACGTGACCATTCACGTCATCAAGCATCGACGTCGCTGTATCTTTTCGAGTGTTGATATGGACGCCGGTTACGTCCTTCGCGCGAGCCTTGGCCTCATCGAAATGATCGGCCACGGCGAGGTGTTCCATCCTGTGCGCTGAGCCTGGTGACCGAGGTGCGCCGACCGCTGTCCACCGGCACCGATGCGGGCACGACGGTGACCGTCGACTACACGGTAGCCACTCAGCCAGCACCCAATGCGACCTGCGGCGGCAAGCCGGAATGGGCGGGACTGGTCTGCCGCACCTATCCGGCTGCCCAACCCGTTGGACAGCCGCTACCCGACCGTGTCATCGCCGCCTACTCGATGCGGCTGCGACCGGTCACGCAGGTCGAGACCGGCGGCGCCGCCATCCGCACCACCACCGACGCCACGGCCGGGCTCACCCTCATGGAACGGTTCAAGTAAGAAGGGCCAGCTACGTTGGGGACACCCGCGACAACCGGTGCGTTCGCGTCGACAGGGCCCGCACGGTGCCATAACGTGACGGTGTCCGGTCGGGCGAGAGGTGGGCACATGGCGACGGGCGCACAGGCGCTGCTGCAGACCCTGGTAGGCGCGGGCGTCACGACCTGCTTCACCAACCCCGGCACGTCCGAGATGCACTTCGTCGCCGCGCTCGACCAGGTGCCCGAGATGCATGCCGTGCTCACGCTTTTCGAGGGCGTGGCGACCGGCGCCGCCGATGGATACGCGCGGATGACGGGTCGGCCCGCGGCCACCCTGCTGCATCTCGGGCCGGGGCTGGGCAACGGGCTCGCGAACCTGCACAACGCCCGGCGGGCGCAGGTGCCGCTGCTGAACATCATTGGCGACCACGCCACCTACCACGTTCCGTTCGACGCCCAGCTGCAATCGGACATCGAGACGGTCGCGCGCAACGTGTCGCCGCACTGGGTGCGCACGGCGACGAGCACGCTCACGCTCACCCGGGACGCGACCGATGCGATCGCCGCCGCCTGTGGGCCGCCGCCCCGGATCGCGACCCTCATCGTGCCCGCGGACGTGTCCTGGGGGGAAGGCGCCGAGCCGGTGCAGCCGCTGCCGCTCGCCCCCGCGCCCCCGGCGGACGGCAATGTCATCGGCGAGATCCGAGGCGTGCTCGGCGCGGGCCACCGGACGGCGCTATTGCTCGGCGGCGCGGCGCTGCACGGCACCGCGCTGCGGACGGCCGGGCGGATCGCGGTAGCCACCGGAGCGAAGCTCTTCGCCGAGGTGTTCCCGGCCCGGATCGAGCGCGGTACCGGTCTGCCGCAAGTCGAGCGGATCGCGTACTTCGCCGAGATGGTCGCGGCGCAGCTGGCCGGATTTCAGCATCTCGTGCTGGTCGACACGTCGGCTCCGGTGTCGTTCTTCGGCTATCCGGGGAAGAAGAGCTATCTGGTGCCGGACGGGTGCCGCGTCCACCAGTTGTGCCACGACACCGACGACGTCGCAGCCAGTCTCGCGGCCCTCGCCGACGCGGTAGGCGCCCCTCGGCAGACCACTCCAGGGCACCCCCCATCCGGCCAGGTCCCAGCCTCGCAGCAACCGGCCGGTGTCCGGCCGGGCAACGGGCCGCTCACGGCCGATTCGGTGTGCCGGACGGTCGCGGCGCTGCTCCCGCACGGCGCGATCGTCTCCGACGAGGCGCTCACCTCCGGCAGCACTTTCGCGGCGGCTAGCGCGGGCGCACCACCGCACGATGTGCTCACCCTCGCCGGCGGCGCGATCGGCCAGGGCCTCCCGGTCGCGGTCGGCGCGGCGATCGCCTGCCCGGACCGACCGGTCATCGCGCTCGAGGCGGACGGCTCGGCCATGTACACGATCCAGGCCCTGTGGACCATGGCGCACGAGAACCTCGACATCACGGTCGTGATCCTGAACAACCGCAGCTACGGGATCCTGAACGTCGAACTGCAGCGGGTCCAGGCGAGCGCCGCCGGGCCGCGGGCCACCGCCCAACTCGACCTTGGCAACCCGAACCTCGACTTCGTGTCGCTAGGAACCGGTCTCGGCGTGCCGTCGGTACGGTCCACGACCACCTTCGAGTTCGCGGCGCAGCTGGCCAACGCGCTGGCCGAGCCCGGCCCGCACCTGATCGAAGCGGTGATCCCGCAGGTGTTCACCGGTCGCAAGCTGCGCGCGCTGCCCTACGCGCTCCGCGCCATGGAATCCCTCCCCGCCCCGCTCGCCAAGGCCGTCAAACGCCGGATTGCGCCGTGAGATGACGCACTCGAACCCCGAAACACGTTCAGCCGTGGACGTTCTCATCGCCGGTGGCGGCATCAGCGCGTTGATCGCCGCCGCCGAAATCGCCGCGAAGGGCCGGCGGGTCGCGATCTACGAGAGAGGGCCGCGTGAATGGCTGGGCGGCCAGTGCCGCGACGCGTTCGGCGGAATCTTCCTCGTCGGCAGCCCCGAACAGCGCCGGGTCGGCATCCGCGACTCGTTCGACCTCGCCTGGGCGGACTGGCAGGGCTACGCCGAGTTCGAACCCGAGGACATCCACCAGATCGCTTGGGCCAGAAAGTATATCGAGCGCTGCATCCCGGACGTGCGCGAGTGGCTGACAGCACAAGGCCTCCGTTTCGTGCCGGTCGCCAACTGGGCCGAGCGCGCCGAGCACGGCCGGGGCAACCGCGTCCCGAGATTCCACCTGCTGTGGGGGTGCGGCCCCGGCCTGGTGACCGCCGCGCTGCGCGGGATTCGCCAGTTCGAGGGTGGGCGCATCGACCTCCACTGCGACCACCGGGTGGACGAGTTGATCATCGAAGGCGGGGCCGTCACCGGCGTGCGCGGACAGGGCCCCGTCGGCCCGTTCGAGGCCCGCGCCGAACACATCGTCATCGCCGGCGGCGGACGTACCGGGAACTTGGCCAAGGTCCGCGAGAGCTGGCCCCGGGACGCGTGGGGCGAGCCGCCGCAGGATCTGCTCGCCGGGGTCTGGCCGAACCTCGACGGCCGACTGCACGACGCGGCGGCCGAGTCCGGCGCGTCGCTCACGCACCTGGAGAACATGTGGGTCTATGCGGCGGGTGTCGCGCATTGGCAGGCGGAGTTCGATGGGCACGGGCTCGCGATCATCCCGCCGAAGTCGGCGCTCTGGATGCGGGCCGACGGATCGCGGTTCACGCCGCCGATCCTCGCCGGGTACGACACCCGCGAGGCCGTCGCCCGGATCACGCGGAGCGACCACCCGTGGTCGTGGATGGTGCTCAACCGCGACATCCTCGCCAAGGAGATCGCCGTGCAGAGCGCCCGGTACAACCCGGCCTTCCGCGATCACCGAATCGGGCGGGTGGCGCAGGACCTCGTGTTCGGCAACACCGCGCTCGCTGAGCTGCTGATCCGTCGCAGCCGTGACGTCGTCACCGCGTCGACCCTCCCCGAACTGGCCGCGAAGATGACGGCGCTCACCCCCGACTCCCCCATAGACACGGCCGCACTGGTACGCGACGTCGGCGCCTACGACGCCGAGATCGGCCGCGGCCGAAAGCTTTTCACCGATCCGCAGCTGGTCTCGCTGCGCAATATCCGCGCCTTCCTCGGCGACAAGGTGCGCACTGCCGCGTTCAAGCCCATCGCCGCCGGCTCCCGCAGCGAGCTGGTGGCCATCCGGCTGCGCCCCGTCGTCCGAAAGACGTTGGGCGGCATCGAAACCGACGAGGCCTGCCGCGTCGTGCGCACGGACGGGTCGGTACTGCCGGGGCTGTACGCGATCGGCGAGGCAGCCGGGTTCGGCGGCGGGGGCATGAACGGCAAGCGCACCCTGGAGGGCACCCTGCTCGGCGGCTGCATCTTCACCGCCCGCGAGCTGGCGAGGTCGCTCGGTTCGTGATCCGTCTCGTGATCCGTCGCCGAGCGGTGCGAAATTGCGGACGAATCGGGCCGGATGGGGTGCATTTCGCACCGCTCGGCGAGGGCGTGCTGGGCGGGCGCTGTGACCGAGGTCTGGTTGGCGTGCCCGCTATGCCCGGATACCGTTGACGGCATGGCAGACGACACTCCAGGCAGCACCGCGACCGGCACCCCAGGCGACGCTCTGAACGACACCGCGTACCGCATCGAGCACGACACCATGGGTGAGGTCCGCGTACCGGCGAAGGCGAAGTACCAGGCGCAGACCCAGCGGGCCGTGGACAACTTTCCGATCTCGCACCGCGGGTTGGAGCGCGCCCAGATCCGCGCGCTGGCGCTGATCAAGTCCGCGGCAGCCACGGTGAACGCCCGGCTCGGCGTGATCGACGACGAGACCTCGCGCGCGATCATCGCGGCCGCAGGTCGCGTCGCGGCGGGCGAGTTCGACGGCGACTTCCCCATCGACGTGTTCCAGACCGGCTCCGGCACCAGCTCCAACATGAACACCAACGAGGTGCTGGCGACCCTCGCCACCGAGTCGCTCGGCCGCAAGGTGCATCCCAACGACCACGTCAACGCGTCCCAATCGTCCAACGACGTGTTCCCCACCTCGATCCACGTAGCCGCGACCGAGGCCGTCACCCGCGACCTGATCCCGGCCCTCGATTGCCTCGCCGCGAGCCTGGAACGCAAGGCCGACGAGTGGGCGACCGTCGTCAAGTCCGGCCGCACCCACCTGATGGACGCGACACCGGTCACCCTCGGGCAGGAGTTCGGCGGGTACGCCGCGCAGATCCGTTACGGCATCGAACGATTGGACGCCTCGCTGCCGCGGCTGGCGGAACTTCCGCTCGGCGGCACGGCCGTCGGCACCGGCATCAACACGAAGCCCGGATTCCCGGCCGCCGTCATCGAAGAACTCAGCCGCGCCACCGGTCTGCAGTTCACCGAGGCGCGCAACCACTTCGAGGCGCAGGGCGCCCGGGACGGCCTGGTGGAGACGTCCGGCCAACTACGCACGATCGCGGTCTCGCTCACCAAGATCTGCAACGACATCCGCTGGATGGGCTCCGGCCCGCTCGCCGGCCTCGCCGAGATCCACCTGCCGGACCTGCAGCCGGGCAGCTCGATCATGCCGGGCAAGGTGAACCCGGTGCTGCCGGAGGCGTGCGTACAGGTGGCCGCACAGGTGATCGGCAACGACGCGACGGTCGCCTTCGCGGGCAGCCAGGGAAACTTCGAACTCAACGTGATGCTGCCGCTGATGGCTCGGAACCTGCTCGAATCCATCCGCCTGCTCTCGAACGTCACGCGGCTGCTCGCCGATCGCTGCATCGACGGCCTCGTCGCAGATGTGGCGCGCTGCAAGAACTTTGCCGAGTCCAGCCCGTCGATCGTGACCCCGCTGAACAAGTACATCGGCTACGAAGAAGCCGCGTCCGTCGCCAAGCAGGCCCTCAAGGAGGGCAAGACGATCAAGGCCGTGGTGCTCGAACGCGGCCACGTCGAGGCCGGCAAGCTCACGGCCGAGCAGCTCGACGCGGCGCTCGACGTGCTGTCCATGACGCACCCGTAGGCCCGCTCCGAAGGCGCCCGGCCGCGGCGCGCTTCGCGGTACCACCGGGTATGACGGGGATGACGCCGTCCGGCGCAGCATGATCGGCGCGGCCTGGCAAAGCCCCGAGCCGCAGACTCGCCCGCCAACCCGACAACACCCGAGCGGTCTGCAGATAGGGATCCGCTTGCGGTAGGCGATTGCAGGCGCAGGCTTGGTAGCGTTCGCGGCATGAGCTGTAATGAATTGCAGTTCGTTGGGCCAAATCCTGGCCGCTGGCTCCAAGACTCGCTGACGGTTCTCGACGGGCGCGTCGGATGCGTGGTGCCCGATCGCTATCCTGCCTACGCCCGGGTTCTGCATCGCATCGATCCCGACGATCGCGCCATCCGATGGTCTGACGTGTGCGCCGCGACCGGTGCCGTGGCCCACCCACTGATGCAGTGGCACATGATCAGCCGAGGCTGGACCGAACACACAGGCCCCGACCCGCTGCAGGGTCGTGGGTCGGACGACCCTCAGGAGGGTAATCTCGACCGAATCTCGATGACTGCCTTGTACGCGATCCTCACCCAGGCGACCGCCGTGGGCCAGGGTTTTCACGCATTCTGGACCGGCTGGGGCGGGCTTCGCCCCGGATCTGTTTCGATCATCGAATTCGGCGGCGACGGACATGCCCGTACCCCGCCGGATTCGGCGTTCCCGTTCCCGCCCGAGATCGTGGGCGGCCCGACCCTGGATCTGCCCGGCCGCGAATATCTGGTGTTCTCCGGCGCGCTCGAACCGAGACTGTTCGCCGACCGGCCAGGCAGCGTGTTTTGGCCGCAGTCCCCGAACCTTTCGTGGCCGGAGGATCACTCCTGGTGCGTGGCCACCGAAATAGACTTCGACTCCACCCTTGTTGCAGGCACTGCTGACCTCATCGAAGCGGTGTTGGCGCACCCAGCGTTAGAGGCCTGGCCCGTTACCGCGGACGACCGGCTCACGTTCGACGCCGACGTCATCAACGGTCCGTGACAAACGCGGATTCAGCGATCAGACCACGCGAACGCACCCTGATCCGGATGTGGTGCCAGGCTTCGGCACGTGACCTTGGCTTTTCACTCACGCTCAATTGAGGATCTCGCCGCCCCCGCCCGACAGCAACGCCGACAGTCGTTGCCGCCAGGCTTGCAGCTGTTCGGGTGTCAGCCGGGTCCATTCGGTGATCTCGCCGATGATCCGCAGTGGTGCGCTGCTGCGGTAGGACCGGGTGGGGTTGCCAGGGAACTTCTTGTCGGTCACGTTCGGGTCGTTCTCGAACGGGCCGGTCGGCTCGACCGCGTACACCCGCGGTATCGCGTCGCCGCCGGCGAGTTCGGCGGCGATCTCCGCGGCCAGGCCGGCGCCGTCGACGAGAGCGGTGAAGTAAACGTGGTTCATGACGATCTCCGGTCGGTAGTTCGACCGGTGGCCCGAGGTGAGGAACTCACCCACGCTCAGATCCGCGATCGTGCCGTGGAAGAACGGACCCTCATCGAGCCGTTCGAGCATGTGGGATTCCTTCCGCCTACCTCGTGTGGGACACCCGAGTCTGCCGCATCATGCGGGGCTTGCGGCAAGCCCCCACCCGCGCCATATCCTGAAAATGAAGGCGGCGAAACGAGCGTCGCGGGCGATCGCCCGGCCGCGCACGTCGGCGACTCGAGCAGCCGCTTCCGGGCGCGATAGGAGCCAGGGGCGTCATGGGTAATGAGCGCGGCAGCGACGAGCACACCGCCCGGTCGCGTCGCGCCCGGAAGCGGCTGCCGATCGTCATGGGTACTGCGGTCGTGACGATCGCGGCGATCACCATCGGATGCACTCTGTGGGTTCGGGCGTCGACGGCGGCGCACCGCTTCACCCTTGCCGACGCGCCGACAACTCCGGTGGCCATCGTGCTCGGCGCAGGACTGCTCGCCGACGGGGCACCCTCCCCAGCGCTGCGGGCCCGACTCGACGACGCCATCACTCTCTTCGGGCGCGACACCGTACAGGCGCTGCTGGTCTCCGGAGACAACGGCACCATCGACCACGACGAACCAACGGCCATGCGCGACTATCTCGTCGCACACGGCATTCCCGACTCGAAGATCGTGCTCGACTACGCCGGTTTCAGCACCTGGGATTCCTGCGTGCGGGCCAAGGAGGTGTTCGGTGTGCGGCGCGTCCTGGTCGTCACCCAACAATTCCACCTGCCGCGCGCCGTGTTCCTATGCCGACATGCGGGGCTCGACGCCAACGGCGCCTCCGACGATCACCCCGAAGCCGGCCGAGCCAGCTTCGCGCTCCGCGAGATCCCCGCGAACGTCAAGGCCGCCTGGAGCGCCATCGTCCACCCGTCCCCGAAATACCTCGGCCCACACGAAACGGGTATCGACGACGCACTCGCCGAATAGCAAAGACCCGCTACGCGACGCGAGCCTCTCGCTCTCGGACGGGCGTTGGAGCCAACGCTATATGACGAGCAGCCTGTGCCCACGTTGCGGCGAAACCAGCCGCCAAGGTCCAGCCCGTACAGCCGACCGCACGGGTCGCCTATCCAGGAGGGTGTGTTGCTACAGGCCCGTCTGTCACCGGATCCCCGGCCGCTGAGGAATCGGTCTCCGGTCGGGCCGGAACGATACTGGTGCCATGGCGAGCGGCGTGGTGAAGTTCTTCAAGGCCGAGAAGGGCTGGGGCGCGATCAGTTGCGACGAGCTTCCGGACGGACAAGATGTTTGGGTCCACTTCTCGGACATTGAGGCGACCGGCTACCGCAGCCTGGACGCCGGCGACATCGTCGACTTCGACTACGAGCACACCCGGCAGGACAGCTTCAACTTCAGGGCAACCCGAGTCCGACGGTTGGCGCCCGGCCCGGCGCCCGTCCTGCGGCGGCAGGGACATCGCGTTGTCATGGCGCCCGCGGACACCCCGGACACGCCGTTGACACCTCGGCCGCATCGCTCAGGGAACCCGACACCCGAGCGCGACTGCGCCAGTTGACGCTGGTAGCCCCTTGAAGGGATCAGGAGCGATGAAATTCAGCGACCTCGACGAGGCCGCGGGCCGCGACGAAACCGTTGCGGAACGAGACATGCACGATCGGCATCGTGCCGTGCTGCGCGCCGCGCTCCGAGCCGGAATCGCCATCCGGGACGCCCGCGAAGAAGCGGGTCTCACCCAAACCGAACTCGCAGCGCGCATCGGCATCGCCCAATCCGCACTGTCCCGGATCGAGGCAGGCCGTGCGAACCTCACCCTCGGAACGCTGCAACGGGTCACCGAGGCACTCGATCTACCGCTTCGGCTCGCCGTCGGAACCCACGACATCACCATCACCGCCGCATAACCGGAAGCGAATCCGTTAGCGGTGAGGGCGGGTCGAGGGTGCGCGCCGATCGGTGGAGCGGCCGCGGGCTCTTCGCGCATGGGTCAGATCCCCGGGTTGCCGGCTGCGGTGAGTTCGTCCAGTTCGCGCAGCAGGCGGGTGCATGTAGCTGCGATGTCGGGACAAAGGCTCGGGTCAGCGATGACGGTGATGGTGAGGGTCCCGGCATAGGACAGGGCAGTGAACGCGATACCGACGTTGCCGGCGATCGGGCTGATCGCCTCGATGCCAGTGATCGGTGTGCCGAGCAGGTGCAGCCGCGTATCCGGCCCGCGGATGTTGGTCAGAAACGTGTTGACCAACCGCTGCCGGTCGATGAACCAGGCGAACAGGTGCAGCCGGGCAAGGCCTCGGAATGCGACGCCCAGGATGAGCGCGGAACTCCCGCGTCCGGATCGTGTGCTGCGCCATTTCTGCCGGTCCCGGCTCGTCGCGGCCGCGACGGCGGCAAGTCGGTCCCGCGGCGGACCGACCGTGGGGACGCGGACGGGCATGACGCCGACCCGGTTGCCGAGCCGGTCGGCTCCGGCGTTCGGCCGACCCGAGACGGGCACGGAGATGACGATGTCGTCGACGGCCTCGCCGCGGGCGCGCAGCGTGCCGCCGAACGTGCCGCCGACGGCGGCGAGCAGCACATCGTTCACGGTGGCCCCGGAACGATGCGCGGCATCCACCACTGCGGCCAGCGGGACCCGGGTCACCCCGAGGGTCCGTCGCCGGCCGATCGGCCGGTTCAGCGAGGTCCGCGCCGCCAGGCGATGACCGCTGCCGCCCCGCGCGCCCCCGGCCAGTTCCGACACCGCAGCCCGCAGGCGCCGCGCCACCGCCGGCAACTCCCGCAGCGCCCGGATCCGAGCGGCGCCCACATCGCGGATCAGGTCGGCTCGGGTGGGCGCGGGTCCGGGGAACGCAGTGAGCGGTGTCGTGGCGTCGGAGTCGACGAGTTCGCTCAACGCGGCCAGGCCGCCGATCCCATCGGCCAGCATGTGATGCAGCGTGAGAACGACCGCGTGGCACCCGCCTTCCGCATCAGTGAACAGGGTGGCCCGCCACAGCGGCCGATCGCGCGGCAACGGGCAGGCGACATCGGAGGCCGCGACGGCCCTCAGCTCGGACTCACCGGGCACGCGCGGCGAGACGTGCCTGCGGACATGTCGGGCAATGTCGAATGCGCCGTCATCAACCCACACCGGACGCCCCAGGCCCACCGGGACGACCACCAGGCGCTGGCGCAGCCGCCCGACCCGAGAGACGCGTTCGCCCAGGGCCCCGACCACCGCCGCCACCGGGATCGGGCTGCCCAGTCGCAGGATCGCCCCCATCTGCTGAGGCCCTGCCGGTGTCTCGGTCACCAGTTCCGTCAGGTCGTTGGGGCTGACTCTCTCGACGTTCACGGACCAATCGTGCTCCGCTCGCCGCGAGCCTGCGAGCTCGCCTCCGTCGGTCGGTATGCAAGCCGATCTCGGCAGCGACGATCCACGGCCATCCACGGCAAGGTCCGGTGATGAACTGGTCGCCGCCCCAGCGGCGCAGGTGCAGTTCTCGGGACCTTGGGCCCTGGTAGCACCCCGCCCAGCGCCGGCAGGCCGCCCGAGCCCGCGAGCAGCGCGCGCAGGACTGGGGCTACGCCCGCCGCGCCCAAATCCGCCAGGACATGAAGACCCTCCTCGGCCGCTACCGTGCCGGCGCTCCGCACCCACCCGCCAAGACACTGGTTGTCGATCGGCCAGGGAAGGTCGTTTCTCCTTGTGCTTGAGGGTCTTTCGGCTCTTGGTCTTGCCGTTGCGCGGGGGCAGCGTGGAGGCCGACGACCGGGGAGGTACTTGCGAGATGTCTGTCGTCGACTACCCCGTCCATGTGGACGCCACTGTGGACGGCGGGTTGAGCCGGTGGTTGTGGCTGGTCAAGTGGCTGCTGCTGGTTCCGCACTTCGTGATGCTGGCGTTTCTGTGGCTGGCGTTCGTCGCGGTGAGTGTCGTCGTGTTTTTCGCGATCTTGTTTGCTGGCCGCTACCCGCGGGACCTGTTCGAGTTCAATGTCGGTGTGCTGCGCTGGACGTGGCGTGTGTCGTTCTACGCCTACGGCGCGTTGGGCACCGACCGTTATCCGCCGTTCACCCTGTCCGATGTGCCGAGCTATCCGGCACATTTCGACGTCGACTATCCCGACCACCTCTCGCGCGGGCTGGTTCTAGTCAAGTGGTGGCTGCTGGCGATCCCGCACTATCTGGTTGTCGCGCTGTTCATCGGCGGCGGATGGGTCAGTGACGAAAGGACAGCGGGTGCGCCGGGGCTGATCGGGCTGCTGGTGCTGGTCGCCGCGATCGTGCTGCTGTTCACCGACCGCTACCCGCCGCAGATCTTCGACTTCGTCCTCGGAATGAACCGTTGGGCGCTCCGCGTGGCCGCCTACGCGGGGCTCATGACCGACCGATATCCACCCTTCCGGCTGGACCTCGGCGGGCACGAGGCGGCCGGCACTGTCAGGATCGCACCGCCGGAGCCGCCACGCGCGCCAGCCGGTGACGCGGTCTGATGCGACCGCATTGTTGAGGAGGCTGTGATGACGCTCATCTGGTTGATCGTCTGGTTCATCGCCAATAACATCGGCGGTCACGAGCCGTTGATCTTCAACCCCGTCAATGCCTGGGCGGGCACACTCATACTGGCGATCGCGCTCGACCTGGGTGCCGCGCACGCGCGGCCGAGACCCAAGCGCCCGCAATGATCGACAGGCCGACCGCGTCTCCGCGTGGGTCGGGACGCTGCCGGTCGCCCCGTGGACGGTGCGGGCGCCGGAGCGGCAGCTGCGCCAGCACACCGGTGCCGTGACGGCGGGAAGGCCCGGAGCCGACGCTGACGCCTCCGCGGCAGCGAGCGAAACGCCGCAGCGACCACGGCAACCTGATGATCGTGAGGGAGCACGTCATGGCGCACATCTCTGGGGAAGTCACGATCGACGCACTCGTCGAGGAGGTGTTCGACCTGGTCGCCGACGAGCGAACCGAGCCCAGATACAACCCCCGGATCGCTTCTGCCGAGAAGCTGAGCGACGGGCCGGTCGGCGAGGGAACCCGCTTCACTGCTCAACCCAAGGGCATGGGCGCCAGGGGCCAGATGAGCATCGAGATCTCGCAGTACGACAGACCACGCCGACTTCACAACATCGTCCGCTCGTCGTATATGCACGTCGACGGCACCCTCACCTTCACCCCGGTGGATGGCCGAACCCTGCTGCGCTGGGACTGGAACATGCGCCTCGTCGGGCCGATGCGGGTGCTGTCCCCGGGGCTCGCCCTGCTCGGCCCGCGCTGGGAGCGCCGCAACTGGGTCGGGCTCAAGCGGTTTGTCGAATCCGGTGGCCGCTGAGCGCAGGTAGGCGACCAGTGCCCCGGGAAGTCGAAGGAGCACCGTGATCACGTTGGTGGGCGGCGTGGCTGCGGTGCTGGCGGCAGCCACCCTGCTCGGCAGCATCGCGGGCATGTCCATGGGTCGACGGCGATGGTCCCCATGGCTGGCTGTCCTGTACGGGTACAACGCCCGGTATCGGGTCACTTCCCGCGACGCGTTGCGGGGCGTTCACCCGGTCGATATCGCCCTGCTGTTGCTCGCCGGCGCGACGTATGCAGGTTTCTGGCCCGGACCCGGCACGGGCCACGTCGTGTGGATGACGCTCGCGATCGCTCAACCCCTACTGGGCGTCCCCCTGCTGATGGTGACCAAGCTCTCCGGCCGGTCAGGGTTGATGGGCGGCGCCCTTGTCCTGTCGATACTCATGCTCGTCTCTGGCACGTCGGCTCCGGTCGCCTGGTTGGGTCTGTCAGCAAGCATCCTGCTGCTGGTCGGCGACTTCGGGACGACGACGCGACCCTCGCGGCTCCTCGCCGGCGCCCTCGGCGTCGGCTATGGCGCGCTGCTCGTCTGGTTCGGCGCACTCGCGGCGCTGCTGCTCACCTAACGACGGGAAGGCTCTTGCCCAGCCGGCGTCGGCTGGCGGCTGCACCACTTCGTCGCGGGTCTGCCCGCGGTGAATCAGGTCGCAGCGCAACGGGGCTCAGGCGCCGGACCCGGCCCAGTGGCACACCACGCGGTCTGGTGATGTCAGTGGCCGCGGCCCTCGGGTGTCCTGCGACACTGTGACCCTGCGACAGGCGGCGGGACCTATGGCCCTGCCGCCGGGACGCGCGCGCCTCTAGCGTGAGCGTGGGACGGCGGCCTCGGCCGCCTCGGGCCAGAGCCGGCCGCCCCCCGCTGAGGGAGGCTCGGCCATGGCCACGGTTCGCGACGAGCACCGGGTGCGGCAGCCAGCCGCCGGCCTGCTCGGCACCAGAGTCGCGGTGCTCGTGTGGGTGGTCGCGGCGCTGGCGCTGGCGGCCGCGGTGCTCGGGCTCGTCATCGACGGGATCTACGCCGGCCCCCGGTCGACGGCCGAGATCCTCCGGGGCTATGACCTCGTCACCACGGTCCTGGTCGTGCCCGCGCTGAGCGTGGCCGCGCTCCGGGCACGGGCCGGGTCGCTGCTGGGTCAGCTGGTGACAGCGGGCCTCCTCGCCGACCTGGTCTACGGGTACGCGTTCTATGTGTTCGGCGCCGGCTTCAACGCCTTGTTCCTGCTCCACATCGCGCTCTTCTCCGCAAGCCTCACCGCCCTCGTGCTGACTATCGCGGGGTTGAACATGAGCGCCGTGGCCGAGTGGTTCCGCGGGGTCAGGCACGTCTGGCCGGCGGCCGTGGCGCTGGGTCTGCTCGCTGTCTCCCTGGGCGGCATGTGGATCTCGGCGGGGGTGACCAATGCCGTCACCGGCACCGTGCCCGCGGGCAGCGCCATGGTCGAGACAGACCAGATCATCCATCTGAGCATGGTGCTTGACCTTGCCATCCAGGTGCCGCTGTATGCCGCCGCCACCGTGCTGGTGTGGCGCCGGACCGGCTGGGGCTACCTGCTGGCGTTCGTTGCGCTCGTCTCGGGGATCCCCGAGCAGCTCAGCTACCTTGCCGCGATGCCCCTGCAGGTGATCGCGGGCGTCCCGGAGGCCGTTCCGCTCGAGCCGCTCGAACCGGCGATCCTCGCGATGTACGTCCTCGGGCTCGTGATGCTCCTGGCCGGGCGACCTCAACACGCCGCAGAGGTCACCTCCTGATGCGGCCATCGGCCCACAAGCACCGCAAAGGCACGCCGACGGGCCGGATTCGTGCGGAAAGGAGTCCTCGCGCGGGACGGCGTCCGCCTTACCGAGCCCTGCGCCAACGAGGCAGAGGTGACCCACTGCCGGGCATAGCCGTACCCACACGCCTCAGGCGGCTGTCCGGTAGCAGATCGAGGACTGGGTTTCCATCATTGCGTAGGGTCAGGACCGAGCCAGGTTGTTTCTGCGCGCATTCCTCTTAGGTGGTCAGTGGGGTCTGGCTCCACGCGACAGCGGAACTGCCTTCCTGTGGAGGGCAACTGCCCCTCAACCGTCCAAGCCTTTTCACTTTGGTTCACCTGTGTATGCAAGTTGTCCAAGTCACTTTGCTCGGTATCGGGTAGCTGGGAACGCAGCGCACTCACGCAGGTTGCGCTCGCCTTTGCGGCAGCGTCCGGGTCGGGCCGCCACATCCAGCCATTACGCCCACAGCCAGTGCGGCAGTCACCATAAGCGTCGTCGTCACGAATTTGATCCTGATCATCAGGGGGAACGATGCCATAGCGGACGGTTGGATTCGGCCACGTCCGCTGATCCAGCATCGGCACTCGCGTTCCGCAAGCCGATGCTCATCGATACAGGTCTGCCGATGACAGATCATGTGCCGCTCCGGTGATCGAGAGCGAGGGAGAGACCGATGCTTCATCGACGGACACCGAAGTCGATGCGCTGAACCTGCGCGGACGAACGCCCTAGCGGCAACCAACCCGGCAACGAGATCGTTTCGCTGATGACCGAACCGTCGCGGACAGCGTCGAGGACGCGCGTGCGGACCAATCGGCGCCCACGATGAACTCTCTCGACCTCGTATTCGCCGCGCAACACCGCCGCCACGACATCGACCACGACAGAGGTCCACGGCCGACCTGCATCACCCTCGGCCGCGTCGACGTGCTCATGCGTACCAAGCCAGCCCACCCCCGCACTTCGCCAGCGTCTCCTCCGACACTCACGCCCGAACCCTAGAGTCCACCAAGTCCCTTCCGGGTACCTCGCACACGACCAGATCTGACGCTATCCACGCGTTGCCAGCCGACGCCTCGGGCTGAGCGGGACGCGATGCCCCGTCGCGCCCGTCCGATGGTGTTCCCCGGGACCCGCGCGCTCTACGGCACGGGCGGTCTGTACGACGTTTCCCGTCCGGCCGGGCTGGTTCTCAGTTTCGTTCGCCACCCAGATGGATTGGGATGCGGTGTTCTTCGTCGAAGACGGCGGCGAGTTCCAAGTCCGCGCCGAGCGCTTCGAGATACTGGCGCAACGTGGACACCCGCACATCGTCGGCGTGTTCGAGCTTGGAGATCGCCCCTTGGGTGATCTCCAACCGGCCGGCAAGCTCGGCCTGGCTGACGGCCTTCGAGCGGCGCAGCTCGTGCAGGCGGATCTCCTCCAGGGTCTCGACCCTTTTGGCCGCAAGCCGTTCGGCCGCGCCGGGTCGGGCGCGCACGTCGCGGCGCAGATCCGAAAAGTTGGTGCGTGCCATGGTCAGATCAGTCCTTCCTCGCTCAGGTCCGCGAGGTGTTGGTCGTACAGGTCGTCGGCCAGTGGAACGGCCTGGCGGTACCAGGAGTTCCACTGCCCTGTCTTGTCCCCACCGAGCAGCAAAATCGCCGTCCTGCGCGGGTCGAACGCGAACAGCACCGGCAGCACGCCGTCCTTCGACCCGCGCAGTTCCTTCATGTTCTGGTGTCGCGAACTGTGAATGCGGTCGACTACCGGCCGGCCCAGGGCCGGGCCGCGCTCGGAGAGTAGATCGATCCGGTCCGTGAGTGACTCCTGCTGGTCCTGGTTCAACTCGCGCCACCACGCCAAGAACTCGTCGGTGACCTCGACCTCCCACATCACCGTCCAGTATGAGGCATAACTCATCATGAATCAATACTCATACCCCTATTGTGGCGGCTTCAGCCAGCGACGGTCGACGGATCAGGCGCCGTTCTCTGGCCAAGGAACGCCAGCGCAAGGGCATTGCGCAGGCCAGGAAGAAGGGCGCCGAAAGAGGGCCGCCGGGCCGTGGCGCGCTTCGCGGTACCGCCGGGTATGACGCTGTTCGGCCCGGACATCATTCGGACCGGTGCCGGCCGCCTCCGGGCGACTGGTCGCGGGACGGCTCGCCGCCGGACGGAGCCGCGCCGCCGCCGAAGTCCGGGCGCCACTGCTCGGTCGCGGGGCCGGGATCGGACGGTGTGCCGCCGCTGAATTCCGGTTGCCACTGCTCCGTTGCCGGGCCGGAATCAGGCAGCTCAGGATCGGGCGCGCCAGCCGGCCCGGACTGCCTTGAGCCACCCGCGCCCGGGACCCACGACGCGCCGGTGCCGGGAAAAGCCCCGGGAGCCGCGCCGTAGATCGCCTCCGTCGGCGCCGCAGCAGACACCCCGCCGGGGAACTGGCCGGGCGCGGACATCTGCCATCCCGGCTCCATCGACCCGGCCCGCGCATACTCCTGACCGGCATCCGTTGCATGGACGGGCCACCCGGCGCGGTCCGGAACGTCGTCATAGGCGTCCCGCGGCCTGGCCTGGTCTGCGGCCCAACCGGGCGACGGGACCACCGCCTCCACCGGCGTGAGCGGCTCCCCACCGGCCTCATCGCGCCGCCGCCGGAGCATCAGCACGATGCCCGCCGCACCACCGATCAGCACTACGACACCGAGCACGACCCACAACCAGATCAGCCTGCCCGCGCCCGTCGTGTCCCCACCGGCCGCGAGATTGCCCGGAGCCCCCGCTGCGACCGCCGCGTCGGTCGACACCAGCGCCGATTCGGCGGTAGACGACGAATCGGGCGTCGGCGCCGCGTTCGACGTCGACTCCGCCGAATCGCTCGCGGTGTCCGTCGCGGCTGCGGTGCCGGAGGTCGTCATGTCCGTCGCGGACGTGTCGGTCGCGGTCCCGGTCGTCACGGCGGCGTCACCGACCTCGAACTGCGCGATGCCGACCCGCCCGGACTTCTGTCCCACGGCCTGTATCAGGTGCTCCCCGGCCGGCAGATCCGGCGGGACCGTGAACGAGATGGTGACCTTGCCGCTGCCGTCCGCCCGAACCGGAGGCAGCGAGATCGGATCGGAGTACAGGGTGACGTCGACCGTCTCGCTCGGCTGGAAGCCGCTGAACACGATCACCTGGGTAGCGCCGGCCGCGAGCGACGTCTGGGCCACCGAATCGGGGGCGACCGTCGTGGGTGCCGTGCCGAGGGTCTGCGTGGTCGGCGCACCGCCGGGCTGGGACGTCTGTCCACCACCGGAGGTGGGCGGCTGCGTGGCTACGAAGCGCACGGGCACGCGCGCGTCCTGGCTGCGGTCACCGTTCTTCGAGCTGCGGGTGTAGACGGAGCACGGATTCGCCACGCAGTCCGCGTCCTGACCCGCGGCCGCAAGCAACCGCAACGTGAGGTCGAAAGATCCGTGATTGCGCCACCGCGTCGTCACCGGCCCCGGGTAGGGCGGCTGGTGAGCCGAGGTGACCACGCCCCAGGAGCTGGTCGCATTGGCGCCCGGGATCGCGCCACCCACGCAATGCGCCAGCGACGCCGGTGCCGCGCCGTCGTCCTCGCATACCGCCACCCACAGGTCGGTGTCCGTGTTGTATCCGGATCCACGCACGTTGATCGCCGCACCGAACGGCGGCAGTCCCCGAGCCGGCGTGACCGAGAGCTGGCGCCGGCCACCGTCCCCGCCGATGGTGGTACTCGCCGTTCCGCCGGGCTCGCCCGGGCGAAGCGCGGGCCTGGCCGCGCGTGCCGCTGCCGGGTTCACTGCCGGGTTCCCGCCCATGACGCTGTTCGGCGACGCGAGCGTCGCGGAAGCGGCTGCCGCCTGCGCCACGGAACTCCGACCGACGATCGCGGCAGCGCCCAGCAGCAGGAGCGCGGCGACCAGGACGCCGACGACCCGGCGCTGCCGCACCGCGGGCGCGTACGGGTGTCGTCGAATCATGCCTCGTTGCCTTCCAGTCAGCAGTCCTTCGGTGGCGGCCGTCCGCGCTCTATTGTGCGTCACCGCCGCGACCGCGCGCGCCATCGTCGGCGCGCCGTTCGGCCGCGCTGCGCCCCTGGTCGCGCCCGTGTTCGCGCTCTCCATGCCGGGTTCGGCCATCGACTCCGGCATGCACGTGCGCCTTGACCGCCGGCAGGAACACGGTGATCGTGAGCCCGCCGCCGGGCGTCGGCGAGGCGACGACACGGCCACGATGCATGCGCACGATCGAGGCCACGATCGATAGGCCCAGGCCCGAACCGCCGCGCTCTCTGGTGCGTGCCTTGTCCGCTCGGAAGAACCGGTCGAAGAGCTTCGGGAGACTCGCCGCGTCCACCCCGGGGCCGTTGTCGATCACCGCGACGGCCACCACCTCCGGGGATGCGGTCACCGAGAGGGTCGCGACGGTGCCGGGCGGGGTGTGCGTTCGCACGTTGCCCAGCAGATTGGCGAAGAGTTGGTGCAGCCGCATGCGGTCACCGCGCACCACCGCCCGGGCGGACGTGCCGGCGAGCCGCCACGTCCTCGACGGATCGATCACCGCGGCGTCGTCGATGGCTCCGGAAAGCAGCGGCATCAGGTCGACATCGTCGGTGGGCCAAGCATTGTCGGCGTCGGTCTGGGTGAGTGTGAGGAGGTCCTCGACCAGCGCGCCCATGCGTTTCGACTCGAACCCCATCCGCTCCATGGCTCGGTCGACCGCCTCGTCGAAATCCAGGGCGCCGGCCCGGTAGAGGTCCGTGTACCCGCGGATCGCCGCCACCGGGGTGCGCAGCTCGTGCGAGGCGTCCGCGACGAACTGGCGCATGCGGTCCTCGCTGTGCTCCCGTTCCGCCAGCAGGGCGGACACGCCGTCGACCATGCCGTTGAACGCGATGCCTAGCCGGCCGACCTCGGTGCCTGCCGAACCCGGGGCGACACGCCGCGACAGGTCGCCGCCGGCGATCTCGTCGGCCGTGCGAGCCATGGTCTCCAGCGGTCGCAACTCCCGGCGAACGACTAACCCGGCGATGCCCCCGACCAGGATTAACAGGCCCAGCGAGATCAGCGTTTCGAGCAGGACGATCCGACTGACCGTATTCTGCGTGTCGTTCATCGGGATCCAGAACACCAGCAGGAACTGCGACTGGCCATCGACCTCCGCGACCAAAGCTTCGGCTCGATAGACCGCCCCGTCACCGCTGGCGTCCGGCACCGTGTACGGCACACCGAGGGCGGGAGCTCGCCCCACCGCCGGGTTCGCGTTCGGCAGTCCAGCCGGGGTACTGAGCACCTGCGCGGTTCCCGGGCCGCGGACGATCGTTACGCCCAACTCGCCCGCCAGTGGATTGGATTGCAGCTGCTGCTGCAGCGTGATGTACGGGTTGTGGTTTTGCCGCACGCTGGTGATCACGCTGGTGAGCGTCTGGTCCTTCGCGTCGATCAGCGATGTCCTGGTGACCAGCGGGATCACCACATCGACGGCGATCAGGGCCACGGCGACCACGACCAGCACGAGCGCGATCAGCCTGGACCGTAGGCTGAGTCGGCCGAACCGGCCGAACCGGCGGACGCGCCGGCGGCGGGAGCCGATCGCTTGAGCCGCTCCCGGCGCTTGGCCGGCTCCGGACGTCGCAGACGGCGGGGTGGTCTGCGGCGCTGTCGATTCCGGAGCAGAGTCGCCGCTGTGCGGACCGGCCTCCGCAGCCGCGTGCTCCGCGGCCCGACCCTCAGACTCCGACGCAGCCTGCTCCGCGGCCGGCTTCACGTCGTGCGGCACGGCAGTGTCCCGTCCCGCGGCAGGGTCAGCGGGCGGCTCGGCGGCCGGCGACGTCATCGGCGGTTCTCGCATCCGCACATCAGCCGCTCACCCGTCAGTGCCGCTCCCCGCGGAGCACATAGCCGAAGCCGCGGTGGGTGTGGATCAGCGGCTCGAGCCCGTCGAGGTCGACCTTGCGGCGCAGGTAGGAGATGTAGGTCGCAACCACCGAGTCGTCGCCGTAGAAGTCGGTGCCCCACACGGCGTCGAGCAGTTGCTGCCGAGACAGCACGACGTTGGCGTTGATCATCAGGTAGCGCAGCATCTTGTATTCGGTGGGCGCAAGGTCGATCGGCATGCCCGCGCGGGTCACCTGATACGTCGCAGGGTCGAGTTCGACATCGGCGACGCGCAGGATCTCGTCATCGGCGGATTCCGGTCGCACCCGCCGCAGCACCGCGGACACGCGCGCGGCGAGTTCCTCGAGGCCGAACGGTTTCGTCACGTAGTCGTCGCCGCCGGCCGTGAGACCGGCGATCTTGTCGGCCGGAGTGTCTCGCGCGGACAGGAACACGACCCCGGCGTCCACCCCGGCCGCTCGCACCCGCCGCATCACCTCGAGCCCGTCGAAGTCCGGCAGCATGATGTCGAGGATGATGAGATCCGGGTGCTCCTCGGTGGCGTGCCGGACGGCCTCGCGCCCCGTGGCGGCCACCGACACGTGGTAGCCGAGGAATCGCATGGACGTGGCGACGACGTCCTGCAACGACGGTTCGTCATCGACGACCAGCAGTTTGGTGTGTCCGGTGTTCACGATGGCACCTCCTCGTATGCGGGGTGTGCATCCATCCGCATAGCATTCACAGCATCACACCTCGACGCGGGCCTCATGGCAATTATCTGTGATTCGCCTGAGTGCGGTGGTGCCGCCGAAGATGGATCGGTTACTCTCCGAAGCGTCGATGTCGCGCAGAGTAGTCGCGCAGCGCACGCAGGAAGTCGACCCGGCGAAAATCGGGCCAATACGCATCGCAGAACCAGAACTCGGAATGCACGCTCTGCCACAGCAGGAATCCCGACAGCCGCTGCTCCCCCGAGGTGCGGATCACCAGGTCGGGATCGGGCTGCCCCGACGTGTAAAGGTGCTCGCCGATCGCCTCCACGTCGAGGGTGTCGATCACCTCCCGAAGATCCTGTCCCGCATCAGCTTTCGCCTGCAGCAAGGACTTCACCGCGTCGGTGATCTCCTGCCGCCCGCCGTAGCCCACGGCGATGTTCACCTCGATTCCGGCGCGGTCCGCCGTGCGCAGCTCCGCGGCAGAGAGCCGGGTGGCGAGCTCCGGCGGCAGCACGCTCATCGAGCCGACGATCCGCAGCTTCCACGGCGCGCCCGGCGCCGCGAGGTCGTCGACCACATCAGCGATGATCGCGAGCAGCGCCGTGACCTCCTCCGCGGTGCGATGCAGGTTGTCGGTGGAGAGCAGCCAGAGCGTCACCATCCGGATTCCGACACCGCGGCACCAGGCGAGCAGGTCCGCGATGTGCGCCGCCCCGGCCCGGTGCCCATCGGCGCTGTCCAGGTCCTCCTTGCGCGCCCACCGCCGGTTGCCGTCGAGGATCACCCCGACGTGGTGCGGCACCGCCGTCGGGTCGAGTTGGCGCACGAGATGTGCTTCGTAAAGCCGATAGATGATCGTTGGCATCCGCACGTGAGGCAGATTACTGCCCGGGGCAAGCGCCCGCCGCGCCGATGCGTCACTATGGAGGAATGACGTCTCCCGCCGCACCCGCGGTCGCCACCCTGTCGCGATCCGAGATGCGGGAGAAGCTCGCGGCCGGCCGGCCGCGGGCGCGCGGCTGGATCCATCTGTATTCGGCGACCGTCGCGGGCGCGGTCGGCGTCGTGCTCGTCGTGATGGCGGCGACCACCGTCAGCGGCGCAGCAGCAGCGGCATGCGCGGTCTACGCGGCCACCGTCGTCGGGCTGTTCACGGTGAGCGCCACCTATCACCGGCACATCTGGATCTCCGAGCGCACCCGACGCTGGATGAAGCGCACCGACCACTCGATGATCTTCGTGTTCATCGCCGGCACCTACACGCCGTTTGCCGTGCTGGCTCTGCCGCATCGGACGGCGACGGCGGTGTTGATCATCGTGTGGGCGGGGGCCATCGGCGGGGTGGCGCTGAAGATGGCGTGGCCGTCGGCGCCGCGCTGGCTGGGCGTGCCGGTCTACCTGGCGCTGGGCTGGGTCGCGGTGTTCATCATCCCCGACATCCTGCACGGCGGTGGGGTCGCGCCGCTGGTGCTGATGATCGCCGGCGGGGCGCTGTACTCGGCCGGCGCGGTGTTCTACGCGACGCGGCACCCCAAGGGCTGGCCGTTGACCTTCGGCTACCACGAGTTCTTCCACGCGTTCGTCTCGGCGGCCGCGATCTGCCACTGCATCGCGATCTGGCTGATCCTCTACTGATCCGCTACGAGACCTCCGGCAGGTGCGGCGGCGCGCGTTGCGGCCCGAGAGTGCCTGGTATGACGCTGTTCTCGTGCAGCGCCGGTTTCGGATCGGCCGGAGTCGCGAGGGTCGTCCCGAAGGGTGACGCTCATCCCGGCCCGGGAGTATCGAGTATGACGCCGTTCTCATGCAACGCCCGTTCCAGATCGGCCGGGGTCCGGGAGGGCACGTCGCACATGAACCCGCGACAGACATAGGCGGCCGCGCGTCCACCCACGCCCGGGCGGTCGGCGAGCAGCGGGCGACCGGGCGCGTCCGACTCCCCCACGTCGATCACACTTCCGCCCGGCGCGAGTCGGCGCGCGACGCGCGCAAGCTCGTCGCGGTGTGACCCGGCGGGGCCGGCGATCGCGATCTGCAGCGGGCCCGCGGCGCGCGCCTCGGCCACGGCCAGGTGCCAGCCCGCGGAGCGCGGGTACTGAACCGCTAGTCCCGCAACGGATGCGGTGATCTCCTCGGCGGCGTCCCACCACGTGTCGGTCCCGGTGAGCGCCGCCGCGGTCAGCAGCGCGTCCGCCGCGGCCGCCAGCCCGGACGGTGCGGCTCCATCTGTCGGATCGCGGGGCCGGATGATGGCAGGGCCGTCGGATGCTGCACCTGTCCCGGCCGTGTCGAACCAGGTGCCGTCGGGCTCGCGGAAGAGCCGGAGCATGTCCGTGAGCAGCTCGGTCGCGGCGACGAGGCGCGCCGGTGCGCCGGTCGCCTGGTAGAGGGCGAGCAGCCCCGCCGCGAAGCAGGCGTGATCGGCCAGCGTCGCCCGTCCGGCTCCGGGCGCGCCTTCGAACGCGCTGTGCCGCCAGCCGCCGTCCACGCGGCACAGCCGAAGCGCAGCGTCGGCGGCAGCGTCCGCAGCGTCGATCCAGCCCGTGCGGCCGAGGGCGGCACCGGCCTCGGCGAGCGCCGCGATGGCGAGCCCGTTGCTGCGCAGCACGACGATCTCGTCGCGTCCGGGTTGCGGGCGGGTGTCTCGGATTGTCCTGAGCGCGGCTCGCACTGCCTCGAAGCCGATCGGGTCCTCGGGATCGGTGGGGCGACGCAGGATCTCGCCCTCGGGGTCCGGCCGGGCCGGATCGACGCCGAATGTCTTCAGCGCCGAGGCGATGGCTGTGTCCATGTCGGTCCCGGTGTCGGTCCCGGTGTCGGTCCCGGTACCGGCCACGGTGCCTGTCACAGCGGGCAGCGCCGTGCGCAGGGCGGACGCGAGCTCATCGACCGGCCAGCGGTACGTGAGGCCCTCCACTCCGGCCGAGTCCGCATCCAGCGACGTGATGAAACCGCCTGTGGGCGAACGCATCTCACGAAGCAGGAACTCCGCCGTTTCCTCAGCCACGCGCGCGGACACCGCCGAGGAGGTCAGCCGAGCGTGGTGGGCGTAGACGCGGAGCAGCAGCGCGTTGTCGTCCAACATTTTCTCGAAATGCGGTGTGTGCCAATCGGCATCGACGCTGTACCGGGCGAATCCGCCCGCGAGCTGGTCGTAGATCCCGCCGCGGGCCATGTGGTCCAGGGTGAGCGTCGCTGCATCAAGCAGCGCGGTATCGCGGGTGCGCTCGTAATGGCGCAGCAGGAACTCGATCACCATCGCCGGCGGGAACTTCGGCGCCGTGCCGAAACCGCCGTTGCGGCGGTCGATCTGCGCCAGCAGGAGCCGGGCGGCGTGGTCGAGTTCCGTCGCGCCGATACCGGGACGGACGCCGACCCTCGTGCGGGTGCCCATCCCGGTGCCGGCTGGGCCGTCATCGGCGGTGCCGGGACCGGCCGCCGCGCCCGCTCCCTGGCTCGCCGCATCGCGCAGCTGGGCCGCGACGCGACCGGCGGCCGACGTCACCTCGGCCGGATCGCGCCGCCAGGCCTCCGACACGGCCGCGAGCACCTGCGCGAACGAGGGCATCCCGCCCCGGGGGGTGCGCGGGAAGTACGTGCCGGCGTAGAACGGCCGGCCCTCATGGTCGAGGAAGCACGTCAACGGCCAGCCGCCCTGGCCCGTCATGGCTTGCGCCGCCGTCATATACGTCGCGTCGACGTCGGGCCGCTCCTCGCGGTCTACCTTGATCGCCACGAAGCCCCGGTTGATCACGACCGCCGTATCGGGATCCTCGAACGAGTCGTGCGCCATCACGTGGCACCAGTGGCAGGACGCGTAGCCGACGGAGAGCAGCACCGGCACGTTCCTGTGTCTGGCTTCCTCGAACGCGGCCGCGCCCCACTCCCACCAGTCGACCGGATTGTCCTTGTGCTGCAACAGGTATGAGCTCTTCGCGCCCGCCAACCGATTCATCGATCTGCACCGTTCCCGTCTCTGCCCGACAGCTACCCGGGCGTCTATCCGCGAGCACATGACACACGAAATTGACACATGAAACCGATCCGCGGGCCGGCCGCACTGCCGCCCCGCGCCCCACGCTACCGCCGCGCCCGGAGCCCAACGGGGGTCGATTGCGCGTAGCGACGCCCCCCGGCACCAGTCACGGCCGTGACGAACGCAACCATGGTGACCGCCGAGCGCGGAGCCGATCCGAAGAACACATTCCTGACGACACCCGAGGTGATGAAGCGCTACAGATGGTGCAGGACGAGAGCGTACGAATACACCGGCCCGCGGCGGCGCGAAGGCTTCCCTCCGCGCATCGGTGGGGCGTTCCGTCTCGACACCCTGATTGCTTGGGAGCAGCGCCGCCTTGCGAAGCAAGGTTGGCCGGAGGTGCAGTCCACGGGAGAACCGGCGATCGCCGTCTTGGCGAACGCCAGTCCGGCATTTCCCGCCAAGCGTCAGGCTGGACGGCGTCGGAGCGAGGCCGAGTGATGGCCACAGCGAATGGCGCTCTGCTGATGAGCGGCAAGGAACGTCGCCACGGCGGCGGGGCACGGCCATGGCGCGCACACTTGTACGCCCACCCGCCAGACTCGATGTCGATGACGAATTCCGGCCGACCGGCTCACCCGGCCAGGCCATGTACCGGAGCACCCTGCCACGCGCTTGATCCTTGGTCTCCGACGCGCGCTTGCCGCTATTGGAAGGCGCGGAACTCCGCGATCGACCACCAGCTTCCGGAGGTTTCGGTAAGGGTGATCCTGATGTAGCGGTCCTGGACGATCGGGAAGTTCACCCCGACCCACGGCCCACCGCCTTCTCCGTTGGCGACGGTTTGCCAGGTTATATTGTCGTCGGATACCTGAACCAGGTAGCCGCGCGGATAGTCGCTGGTGTTGGGGCCGGCGTCCATCACGATGTGATTGAACCATTGCGGCGATCCGGCGTCGACTTCGAACCAGGTTCCCGTCGCCTGCGGTGCCCCGCTGCTCCATCTGGTGGCCAGGCTGCCGTCAAGGGCGTTCCCGGCTGACCCGCCTGGCTCCGTCGCCGAGGCGGTCGCCGTCCAGCCGGTGCGGTTGTCTTCCTGTTCGCCGTAGACGCCGAGTTCCTGGATCGTCCACCAGTTGCCGGCGGTGCCGGTCTGGGTGATCTTGAGGTAGCGGGCAACCTGGACGGGAAACTGCACGAGGACTGCCTGGCCTGTTCCGGAGCCGCTGGCGACTGTTGCCCACGTTGTGTCATCACTGGATACCTGCACCTGATATCCGCGCGGGTAGTCACCGGTGGAGCTGCCGGCGTCGATGAGGAGTCGGTTGAAGGTCTGGGCTTGGCCGAAGTCCAGCTGGTAATGCTGCCCGCTGGCTTGTGCGGTCCCGGTGCTCCATCTGGTTGCCGTGTTGCCGTCGAACGCGTCGGCGGTGATATCGCCTGCCGCTGTTGATGATGCCGTTGCGGTCCAACCATTGCGGTCGAGTTCCATTTCGGCGTATGCGTGGAACTCGGCGATCGACCACCACTCGTTAGCTGTGCCTGTCTGACTGATGCGAATGTACTGCGCGTATTGCGGGTCGAACGCCATGGTCTGTTTCCAGCCGAATCCCTGGCCGGTTTTGATGGTCGTCCATGTGTTCCCGTCTGTCGACACCTGGATCTGGTATCCGCGCGGGTAGTCCCACTTGTCGCCTGATTCTGTTTCGAAGGAGATCTGGTCGAAGACTTGCTGTGCGCCGAGGTTGACTTCGAACCATTGACCGGGAGCCTGCGGGGCGCCGGTGCTCCATCGCGTCGAGGTGTTCCAGTCCAGCGCGTTGCCGGGTGACCCGCCGGGCTCAGTTGATGATGCCGTTGCGGTCCAGCCGGTTTCGGGCAGCGGTGTGGACTCCATCCACGGTTCGGCATCGGACAGGGTCTTCACATCGTTGATGAAACTGGTGTTTGGTTGCATATCGGATGTCGCGAAGCCGCCGAGCTTTGTATTGATGGTCGAGGAGTTATCGTTGTTGATCACAGGCACGGGGTTGGCGTCGCCGTTGTAGAAGCCCCAGTAGCCACCACCGCCGTCGTTCTGGCCCTGGATGACTTTGTAGTTCCAGTTGGTCCAGGACACGTGCAGGGCGTTAAGCCCGGCCATGAATTGCTTCCACACGTCGTCGTATTGATATAGCTGGTACTCGCCGTACAGCAGTGGGACGCCCCAGGCGGGATCGGCCTGGTTGGAGGCCGCGTTCGTCAGTTGGGTCTGAACGAGGTTGGCTTGGGCGTTGTAATCCAAGCCGTCCGGCATGTCGTAGGGGTGCATTTCGTAGGCGACGTTGGTCCAGCCGTAGGTGGCGGGTGGGTCGACAGCATTGAAGCCGAAGAATGCCTCCATGATGATCAGGTGGTCGGGGTCGACGGCTCGGACGGTGTTATAAAGCCGGTTGTAGTAGGCGCTCTTGGTTGCGACGTCGCTGGCCGGTTGGCTGTAGCTGAGGACCGGTTCGTTCATCAGGTCGTAGCCGGCTACCCAGGGGTCCCCGGCGTAGCGGGCGGCCATGACGGACCAGATGTTGTTGACCCAGTCCTGGTAGGTGGCGTTGTTCCAGAATTCGTTGGGGTTCAGTCCTTCTCGCCCGCAGCTTTCCCAGGGATAGTCACCCCCGGGAAGGGTGTGCAGGTCGAGGATGACGTAGATTTGTCGCTGCGCGGCCTGTTGAACCAGCCAGTCGATCTTGTCCCAGGCGTTGGTCTTCCAGGTTCCGTCGTCGTTGAGCAGTGTCTTCCATCCAATCGGCAATCGAACGACGTTGAGGCCCATGGCTGCGATGTTGTCAAGATCGGAGGCTTGGATCCAGCTGCTTTGGAAGGTGTTCAGGAGACTGGCTGCGGTGCTTGCGCCGAACCGGGTCTCGTATTCGGTGTTCATGTCGTAGTCGTCGTTATTGAGCGCGACGTTCAACTCGTCGATTGACCACCAGCTGGTTGACGAACCGGTCTGCGTGATCTTGATGTAGCGGGCCGCCACGGCTGGGAAGTTGATCGGCGTTGCTGAGGGGTAGCCGTCGGCGCCGGCCACCTGGGTCCAGGTGGAGCCGTCGGGCGAGACTTGGACGGTGTATGCGCGTGGGTAGTCGCCGGTGTCAGTGGAGTTGTCCAACTGCACTTGGTTGAACGTTTCCGTGGCGCCCATGTCGACCTGCAGCCACTGGCCGGGGGTCTGGGGCGCGCCGGTGGTCCAGCGGGTTGTGGAGTTCCCGTCCTTGATGTTGTTCGGTGAGCTGCCGGAGCCGGTGGTCGAGGCGGTGACGGTCCAACCGGTGCGATCGAAGTAGCTGCTGGAGTACACGGCGAGGCCGGCGATCGACCACCAGTTCGAGCTGTTCCCGGTTTGGACGATCTTCAGGTAGCGAATGTTTTCGGTGGTCCACATAGTTGCTGTGGTGACCCGGCCGGCGCCGAGCCCACTGGCGTATTTGGTCCAGTTCGCGTCGTCGGTGGACCCCCAGACCTCGTAGCCGCGCGGGTAGTCATCGACCGAATCCGGCCCGGCATCGAGGAGGATCTTGTTGACGGGAGTGGTTGTGCCGAGATCGACCGTGAACCATTGGCCGGGTGCCTGCGGGATGCCGCTGGTCCAGCGGGTGCCCACGTCGCCGTCCAGTGCACTGCCCGGGGCATACCCGGCGGCTGTGGTCGACGCGGTTGCGGTGCGGCCAGCGTTGTCGAGGACCGGGTCCGAGAAGGCGTTGAATTCGGCGATCGACCAGGGGTTGGTGGAGGTGCCGGTCTGCACGATCCGGACGTAACGGGCAACCTGTGCGGTGAAAGGGATGATGTTGCGCTGGGCGAAAGATGATCCGCTGGCTACGTTCTTCCAGGTCGCAGCATCATCGGAGACCAGTACCTGGTACCCGGCGGGTTCATCACCGGTGAAGCCAGCGGCATCGACGTAGACGCGGTTGATGAGCGTCGGTGATCCCATGTCGACCTGGAACCATTCGCCGCCGGCCTGCGCTGTTCCAGTGTCCCAGCTGGTGGTGTCATCGCCGTCCAGCGCGTTCGCGGCGGCCGAGCTGTTGACCGATGCGGTCGCGGTCCAGCCGCCGCGATCGAGCGCGAACTCGCCCAGCGGAGACATCCAGTCCTCCATAGTGAGCCAGCCGCCGAGGTTGGTGCCGCGGAGGTTCACGATCGACCCGTTGCCCGAGTCGTTTCGGAGGTACTTGCCGCTCGCTTTGAGGAAATTCGGATCCGAACTTGCCTGAGCTGGCGTGGCCCCCGGACCGATGGCGACCAGGATCGGGACCAACAGGGCGGCTGCGGTGCCGAGAATGGACAACGGACGCTTCTTCATCGGTGCTCTCCCTGGGGTATATGGGCCTTCAGCTCGCCGTCGATGGCGTCACCCGGATGCTGCTGATCAGAATCTCCGTGGCGTGGGCGGTGAGGCGGATGTCGTGACGTCCGGCCGGAACGGCCAGGGGCGTTGTGGTGTGGATGGTCTCGTAGTCGTCGTCGCTGCTGCTAGGCCCTGTGGGCATGATGAGGATTGCGTTTCCGTCCACGGCGATGGCTAGCGCGGGATCCCTACGGTCCGGGTGGTGGTCGGTGACCACCGTGACTGTGATCTCCAGGCGGGCGGGGTCGAGGGTGTTGACCTCGTAGGTGATCCAGTCGCCGAGTGCCAGGTGCAGGAGGAGTTCATCGCCTGGGTGGCGGGGCGTGCCGCTGTCGTGGTGGAAGTCGATCTTCCCTGCCGCGGCCGTGCCGTTGGTTTGGTGGCGGATGGTGACACGGTCGTCACCTCGGAAGTCGGTACGCGGGGTGGCGCCGGTGGTCTGGTAGGTGATTCCGGGGCCGCGGAAGGCGAAGCCGGTGGCGGGGATGTCCAGCGGCGGTCGCCGAAGGATGGCGTTGATTACCTCGGCTCGGTAGCTGCACCGCCGAGTTGGAAGTGCGTCGAGGAGGCCGGTCAGGATCTGCCAGGCCTCGTCTCGCGGCAGCGGCGCCTGGCCGGTGGCGTAGTCGGCGAGGCGTTGCCAGCCGGCGGGGGCGTTGATCGAGACTGGCGAGGTGATCGTGTCAAGTTTCTTCCAGGGCCAGAAGTTCCACGAGATGCCGCAGTCGTCATAAAGCTGGAAGGCGGTCTGGACCCAGGCGAGGTTGTTTTCGCCGCCTTCGCCCATGTAGATCGGGAGGCCCAGCCGGTCACGGGCGTCCAAGTACGGCGCGATGCTGGGCCGGTCAGGCGGCGACCAGTACTTGTGGAATTGCAGTAGCGAGTTCTGATCCCATACATCGGTGAAGATGTCCCAGTTGGTCGCCCAGTGGGCACCTTCATAGCTGATCAGGTGGTGCGGGTCGATCTCACGGATAGCCGCGGTCAGGTCCTGGTAGAGGACGGCTAGGTCGGCGGCGTAGGCGTGCTGGTAGTCGTTCGGCAGCGGCTCATTGAGGAGGTCGTAGGCTGCGACGGCGGTTTCGTCTCGGTATCGGAGGGCGAGGAGTTGCCACAGCCGGATGGTCAGGCTTCGGCATGTGCTGTCGGTGAACAGTTCTGGTTTCCCGTTCGGGGAGTCGTCGATGTTGGTGCCGGTCTGGCCGCCGGGGGCGCCGTGCAGGTCGAGCACGGCCCACAGCCGGTGGGCTCGGCACCATTTGACGAGCCGGTCAATGTGGGCGAGGCCCTCGTCGATGGGCCGGCCGTCGCCGGTCATGATTACGCGCCAGTTGATGGGGAGCCTGACGTGGTTGAAGCCCTCGGCACTGATCTGGGCCAGATCCTGCTCGTCGATGAAGGTCCCGCGGAACCGCTGCCAGAACTCGGCCGCCCGCTTGCGGCCCACGAGGCTCCGCAGAAGGGATTCGATCTGCCGTGGGGATTGTGGGCCGGTATTGGGAAACCGCCACATGTAGCCCTCAGGGAGCAGCCAGTTCCCCAGCCCCACGCCGCGGAGTTGTAGGGGGCGGCCGGCACCGTCCGCGAGGCCCGTGCCTTCCGCATGGACGTATCCGTCGAAACTCCCGCGGTGGAGCTCGCGAGTAGGCGAGGAAACCGTTTCCTGGGGCGGTGGTGTCATTTGAGTCCTGACATGGTGAATCCCTGGACTATGTGGCGCTGGAATACGACGAACACGATCACGATGGGCATGACCATCAGCGCCGCCCCGGCCATCTGCAACGGCGGGTTCGGGGTGAGTTGTTTGTTCAGCAGGGACAGCCCGACGGCGAGGGTGTATTTGTTCTGGTCGTTGGCGATTACCAGAGGCCAGATGAAGCTGTTCCAGCCGGAGATGAAGGTCAGGACGCCGACCACGGCCATGATCGGTTTGGACATGGGCAGAACGATCCGGAGGAACGTCCGGAGCTCCCCGGCGCCGTCGATGCGGGACGCGTCCAGCAGCTCGTCGGGGATGGTGGCCATGAACTGGCGGAACAGGAAGATGCTGAACGCGCTGACCAGGGTGGGCAGGGCGATGCCGACCAGAGTGTTGGTCAGTTTGACGCTGTTGAGGATCAGGTAGGTGGGGATCATTGTGACCTGAACGGGGATCATCATCGTTGTCAAGACGAGCATGAATAGGCTGTTGCGGCCCCGGAAGTGGAACTTGGCGAACCCGTACCCGGCCAGCGCCATCAGGAACATGCCGACGAAGCTGATAAGCACGATGACGATGGTGTTGACCACGTAGGTCCCGAAGTCAAGATCGGTGAACAGGGTGGCGTAGTTCTCCCAGGTGACTTGGGAAGGCAACAGTTTGGGTGGGTAAGCGTAGGAGTCGGCCAGCGGTTTCACCGATGTGGTTAGCATCCACAGGAACGGGAACGCCGTGGCGACCGCGCCGATCGCCAGGAGGCCGCCGATGAGTACCGGGCGATGGTGACGCCGGGGATCATGGGCGTCAGCCATTGCGGAAACCTTTCAGGCGCAGTTGGATCGCGGTGACCGCGGCGATGAGCACGAACAGGACTATCGACGCTGCTGAGGCGAAGCCGAACTCGTTGTCCTGGAAGCCCTGTTGGTAGATGTACAGCGACAGGGATGTGGTGGCGTGCACAGGGCCGCCGTCGGTCAGCACGTATACCTCGTCGAAGAACTGCATCCAGCTGATCAGCGACGTGATGGTGACGAAGAAGACTGCGAACCGCAGCAGCGGGATGGTGATGCTAAAGACTTTGCGCCACTCGCCGGCGCCGTCGATCGACGCGGCCTCGTAGTAGTCGGGCGGGATGGACTGGAGCGCGGCCAGGAAGATGATGATGTTCAGCCCGGAGCCGCGCCAGATCGCCACCAGCGCGACAGCGAATTTCGCGACCGTCGGGTCCGCCAGCCACTCGACCGGTTGAATGCCCACCAGCGACAGCAGATAGTTCAACAATCCGAACTGGGTGTTGTACAGATATCCCCAGATCAGGGCGATCGCCACAATGCCCATGATCGCGGGTAGGAAGTAGAAAGCCCGCAGGGCACGGAAGAATCGGGACCGGCTCTGGTTTAATGCGATCGCGACTGCGAGCGAGCCGATGACCAGGGTGGGCACGCCGATGAGGATGTAGAAGACGGTGTTGCGGAGCGCCTGCCAGAAGGCGCTGTCGGCGAACATCGCCGTGTAGTTGCCCAGTCCGATGAAGTGGACCTTGGAGAAGTCGCCGAGGCCGCTGATGTCCATGTTGGTGAAGCTGACCACCGCTGCGACGATGATCGGCAAGACCCCGAAGGCCAGGAGGCAGATAAGTGCCGGGCTGACCAGCAGGTACGGGGCGGGCCGTACCCGGCGCCGCGGCAGGCGTACGGCACTGGTCTGTGTCGTGCGCCCCTGCACGATTACGGCCATCGGCTCTCTCCTGTTGTGCCGTGCGGGCGTCGGTTTGCGTCCCGGCGCCCGCACGGCGGCTGTGGATCCTCGGCCGTGCCGCCTACTTCTGCAGGGCGGCAACGATCTGGTTGAGCTGGGCGAGGGTGGATTGTTCGTCCGCGCCTTGTAGCGCGATCTTGTTCAGCGCATCGAGCGCGTCCTGGTTGATCTTTCCCCAGTTCGGCACCAGCGGAAGGAGTTTCGCGTCGCTTAGTTGCTGGACGTACACCTTGACCATGGGGTCGCTGTTCAGGGTCGGGTCGGCTAGGGCGGCCTTCGTCGAGGGCATCTCGTCGGCGGCCTTGAACCAGGCGAGTTGCGCGGAGGTCCCGGACAGGTAGTCCAGCAGCTTCAGATCTGCCTGGACGTGCTGGGACTTGGACCAGATGCCCATGTTCGATCCGCCGAGCAGGGATGTCCCGGTCTTGTCCTTCGGTAACGGTGCGACGTTCCACTTGCCGTTCAGCTGGGGGGCCGAACCGGTGATCGTCGATTCCAGGTATGGCCCGGAGATCAGTAGGGGTGACGCGCCGGAGATGAAGCCTTGGGTCTGGTCGGAGTCCGATGCGGTGGGAACGAGCTTGTTGCGGTAGAAGGACAGGTAGAAGTCCGCGGCCTGTTTGAACGCGGGGGTGTCGAAGGTGACCTTGCCCGTCGGGTCGAGCACGTCGCCGCCGGCCTGCCAGGTGAACTCGATCGGCAGGGCTTGGTCCCACTGGGGGATGTAGTAGCCGTACTGCCGGTTGCCGCGCTGGGCGAGCTTTTTCGCGTCGTTGAACAGGTCGGTCCACGTCGCGGGCGGCGTGGTGATCCCAGCTTGTTGCAGGATGTCGCTGCGGTAGAACAGCACCCGTACGTCACTGATCCACGGGATCGACAGGACCTTTCCGGCGGGGCTGGTCTTGTCCGAGGCGACCCCTGGCAGGAACTTGTCGTCTTGCAGGGCCGGGTGATCTTTGAGGTAGGGGCTCAGATCCAAGAGTGCTCCGGCCGAGACGAAGTCCGGCAGGTTGGACAGGCCGACCTGGACGACGTCCGGGCCGTTGCCAGAAGCCACTGCGGTGGTCAGCTTCGCGCCGACATTCGCCCACGGGATCGCCTCGACCTTGACGGTAATCCCGGTCCGCTGGGTGAAGTTCTGCATCAGGTCGGTGAACTTCTTGCTGTCCTCCATGGTCCACACGGTGATGGTCGTCCCGTCGTCGGGCTTGTCGGCCGTGGACGACCCGGCGGTGGACTGGGTGGTGCCCGGGCCGCTTCCTGTCGTCTGGGTGGCCCCTGGCGACGCTGGCGTAGTGGTCGTGGCGGCGCCGGGCGATGCCGAGGTGCTGCCGCCACCGCAGGCAGCCATCGTCGCCGCCATCGCCAGGACGCCCGCGGCCGCTAGGGTCGCGCGCAGGGTTTTTCTCATGGCAATCCTTTCGTCAAGTTTGTAAGGGGTTCGTTGCTGCGTTCAGCCGGCTCTGCTGGCCGCGCGTCCGGCGGGTGCCTCGCGGTGGCTTGTCTGGCGGTGCCTGGCGATGAGGTCGCGGTACCAGTACGCGCTGGCCTTGGGAGTTCTAGCCTGGGTGCCGTAGTCGAGGTGGATCAGCCCGAAACGTTTGCGGTAGCCCTCGGCCCATTCGAAGTTGTCCAACAGAGACCAAGCGAAATACCCCCGCAGGTTCACGCCGTCGCGTATTGCCTCGCCGGCGGCAGCGAGGTAACCGGCGAGGTAAGTGATGCGCTCGGAGTCGACGACGCGGCCGTTCGGGTCGACGTAGTCCTCGAAGCACGCGCCGTTCTCCGTCACGTACAGGGGCAGGCTCGCATATTCGCGTGAAACCCGTACCAGGACGTTGCGCAGCGACTCCGGGCGTACCGACCAGCCCAGCGATGTCGTCGCAGGCTCCGCCGGCACCGACCGAGCCCCCAGGTGGGCGTCAGCCGGTTCAGCGTGCACTACGAGCCGCTGATAGTGGTTGACGCCCATGAAGTCTGACGGACTCGCTATGACCTCCTCATCGCCTGGTTTCACCAATTCGGCCAATGCCTGCCGGCGATACAGGTACAGCACGTCCTCTGGGTAGCTGCCGTGGAGCATTGGGTCCAGGAACATTCGGTTGTTGTTGGCATCAACTCGGCGGGCGGCGGCGACATCCTCCTCCCGGGATGTCGCCGCTACCAGGTCGGTGATCAGGTTGGACCCCCCCACGGCCAGGCTCGAGCGACCCGCTCGGATCGCCTGCACAGCAAGACCGTGGGCGAGGTTGAGGTGGTGGGCCGCAGCGACCGCATCCCGGAGGTCCGTCCGGCCCGGGGCGTGTTTTCCGTCACCGTAGCCGAGGAATGCCGAACACCACGGCTCGTTGACCGTCACCCAGTCCGAGGCGAGATCACCCAGCGCTTTGGTGACCAGAGCGGCGTAGTCGGCGAACCGGAATGCCGTGTCCCGGGCCGGCCAGCCCCCCACGTCCTCCAGCGCCTGCGGCAGGTCCCAGTGGTACAACGTCACCAGGGGACGCACACCTGCTTCGGCGAGCGCCTCTAGCACCTGTCGGTAGTGCTCAACCCCGATCGGGTTGAGTGGCCCGTGCCCTGCCGGCTGAAGTCGTGTCCAAGACACCGACATTCGATAAGCACCCAGGCCGAGTTCGCGCATGAGTTCGACGTCGCGTGGCCAGCGGTGGTAGTGGTCGCAGGCGATATCGCCGGTGTCACCGTGCACCGTCTTGCCCGGCGTGTGCGCGAAGGTGTCCCAGATCGAGGTGCCGCGGCCGCCCTCGCGGGCCGCGCCCTCCACCTGATAGGCGGCGGTGGCAGCGCCCCACAAGAAGCCCGGGGGGAACGCCGCGACGTCCAGCCGCTCGTCCAATCCGCTCGCCGCGGTCACTTCGAGACCGCCGGAGAGGGGATGGACCCGTCGATTAGGGCCTCTATCGGGAGCAGTGCGGCGCCCAGGGCGACGGCGTCGTCACCGAAGCGGCATGTCTCGATGCGGCACTGTTCCGCCGGCCGGGCCAGCGAATCGACCCGCAGGCGGTGGGTAATCTGCTCGCCGCGCGCCTGGAAGAGCCGCAACCCGGCCCACCCGCCGACCACGATTTCTTCGGGGTTGAAGAGATTGACCAGGTTCGCGAGACCCATCCCGAGGGCATCGACGGTCTCGGCCAGTACTCGTTCCGCGGTGGGATCGCCGCCGTTGGCGGCCTGGATCAGCTTTTCCAGCCCCTGTTCCAGCGGGCCGCTGCAGGTGCCGCCGGCCTCGCGCCAGCGGTCCATGATGGCCCCGCCGCCGGCGTAGGCCTCAAGGCAGCCCCGACCGCCGCACTGGCATTCTCGGCCGTCGACGGCGATCTTTGTGTGGCCCCACTCGCCGGCGCTGCTGGATAGGCCTCGCAGCAACTCGCCGTTGCTGATCACACCGGAGCCCATGCCACGCCCGACCAGGGCGACGACGCCGTGCCTGACCCCTCGCGCCGCGCCGAACCACATCTCTGCCCGGGCTAGGGTTTTCGCTCCGTTGTCCGCAAAGATCCGCAGGCCGAGCGAGGCAAACATCTCATCCACCGAGGTCGGCTCCCAGCCAAGACTCTGCGCATACAGGGTGACGCCGCCAACGGGATCCTGGCCGACGATCCCGGGCAGGCCCAGCCCGATCCCGATGAGGCTCTCCTCGGCGCCCGGGTTCGCCGTGCGGATCGCGTCAACCGCATCCGAAACCACCTGCCCCACTTGGCCGGGCTTGGACCGACGACGGGGTAGCGCACGGAACACCCGGTCCAACCGGGACAGCGACAGGTCGAACAGTTCTACCGCGACACCCTGCTCCCCCACATCCACGCCGATCACATGCGCGCCGCCCGGGGCCGGACAGATCTGGGCGATCGGCCGTCCACCGTCCGAGGGCACTGAGCCGTTCTCCTGCGCCAAGCCTTCGCGGATCAGCGCCCCTACGACGTTGGTTACCGTCGAGGTTGATAGGTCGCACGCCACAGCGATGTCCGCCCGCGTAGTCGGCTGGTTCAACAGGACATGGCGCAGCACCACTGCCCGGTTCCGTTCCCGCAGGCCGAGGACTGTAGCCCTGTGCGCCAATGTTGCCTCCTTAGGTTGTGCCTTAGCCTAAGCCTCTAACTAAGCCATGGCAATAGGAATGATGGAAAATTGCAACTCGCGTCCATGTTGGCTTGATTGCCGACGGCCACGGAGTGCCTCGTACTGGCCTCCGGGATGCGGTCCCCAGGCGCGGGTCCCGGATGCCCCGAGCGGGAAGATGAGGGATGCCGGCCCGGCCGGACAGCGCGGTCGCGGCGTTCGGCGTCGAGAGCAAGGCGAGACTCGCTATGCCAGGTAACGCGGAGGCTGGGATCCGGGCGCCGCTGGAGACGCCGTTGGCCGCGTCCCGGCGGCACTCCATCTGACAGTTGTCCCTCACGACGAGGTCCGCGATGTGCAGCGTGTGGCGCGCCCAGGCTATGTGATCAGGGCCAATGGCGCCATCACCGGGCACGCGGAGGTGAACCGCAACCCCGGGAGTCCGCACCTGCCGTCCCGGATCCGCAGGGCGCGCCGCTGTGCCGGCGAGATCATTCGGGTCTTCCGTCCCATCCTGAGCGGTTCGCCGTCGCTTCGCCCGCACCGTCATGTCCATCAGTCGACGCCGGTCTGAGCGATGGTTTGCGGCGGAATCGCCAGCGGCGGTGCGGCGGTTTCGGGCGCTTCGACCATGACGGAGTTCCGGCCGGCGCGCAGCCGTAACGTCACGGTCGCCCCGAGAGCGGCGCCAGCCCTGCGACCGGCAACACGTACGTCCAACTCCCGATCCCGTAGCCGCCCGTAGCCTTGGCCGATCCCCGACCAGCGCACCTCCCGCACGGTGAAGACCAGATCCGCCCCCGGCCAGCGGCCCGCAACCAACAGCACCGCGCCGCCCTGGCGAAGTCGCCCGGTCAGCACCCGCTGCCGAGCCGGCGGCAAACCCATCGACCGAATCACAGCCCGGCCCACCGCACCCTCCACAGGCGAGACCGCCGCGATCACGTCCACCCCGTCGGCGAGCGCCGAGATCACCTGCAGCGGATCCGGTCCCGGATCCGGGATCAGCCCCAGCCGAGACAGGTCCACACCCATCTCGGCCGCGGCCAGCGCCCCGAAATCGGGCATGCCGACTACCGCTATCCACGCCTCGGGCTGGGCCGACATCAACGCCAGCAGCAGCCTCGTCGCCCCGCTGCCGCCCAGCGCAGAACTCGCCACGCTCACCACATAGCCGTGCGGCACTCCCCCGGCCGGCAGCATCCACTACCCAGTGAAAGTCAAGGCCTCAGCTAGCAAACCGGCCGGGCCGGCCGGTCAGCGCAGAGGGCGAGCTGACGGCTCCCGCGGATATCCTCGAAACATGACCACGGGCGAGCTGCTGGCGCAGGCGCGCAAGCTCACGCGCGACGAGCAGCTGAAGCTCGCGCACGACCTGTGGATAGAAGCCGATGGCCCGTACGACGACCCTGCTGAGGTCGAGTCCGAGTGGGCGACAGAGATCGGCCGACGCCTGCAGAACATCGCCGACGGCACCACGGTTGGCGTCCCGGACTCTGAAGTTCGCAAGCGCTTCGGCCTGTGACGGCCCCGTGACGGCTGAGCCCCGCTGGATCCCCGAGGCCGTCAAGGATCTCCAGAACGGTTACGACTGGTACAACAAGCGAAAGCCAGGTCTCGGCCGGCAACTCGCTGTCGATCTGTACAAGACTGTCGACCAAGCCCTGCAAAACCCGCTCATGCCCCGGAAGTACAAGCACCCCAAGCTGCCCGCTGAGCCCTGGATTCGCAAGATTCAGCTGCGGCGGTTCGATGAGTACGGCCTCTTCTACACCGTCTTCAACGGCACCTTCTGGATCGTCGCTGTCGCTCACGCGAAGCGAAAGCCGGGCTATTGGATCGACCGGTTGGACCACCTCGGCTGAGTCACTGAGTGACACGGCATCGTGTGGAATCGGTGTCCAACGGTGAACTCGCACGGCACTCCGCAGCGCGCCAGGCGGTCAGTGCAGGGCCTGCTCGATGCGCTCGCAGACGTGCTCGACCATGGCGACACGGGCGGTGGGCTTGTGTTCAGCGGCAATCACCGTCCAGGGGGCGGCGGGCCGGTCCGTGCGCTCCAACATGTCGGTGACGGCCTGGTAGTAGTCCGCGCGCTTGTCGCGATTGCGCCAATCCTCGTCGGTGAGCTTCCAGGCGCGCAGCTCGTCACGTTGCCGGGACTCGAAGCGACGGAGCTGCTCGACGTCGCTGATGTGCAGGAAGAACTTGATGAGGATCATGCCCTCGGCCGTCAGACCGCGTTCGAAGTCGGCGATCTCGTCGTAGGCACGCGACCACTCTGCCTCCGTCGCGAAGTGCTCGATACGTTCGACCAGCACGCGCCCGTACCACGACCGATCGAGCACCGCCATGCCGCCCCGGCCGGGCAGCACGGGCCAGAATCGCCACAGGAAGTGGTGGCGTTTCTCGTCGGCAGTGGGTGCCGCGAACTGGGCGACCCGCACGTGCCGCGCGTCCAACGGCGCGACGAGGCGCTTGATCGCCCCGCCCTTCCCAGCGGCGTCCCAGCCCTCGAAGACGATGCACACCGGCGGGCCGAGCGTCCGGCCCAGCTGTCCGCCCAGAGTCAGGCGCAACTCGACGAGCCGGCGCTGCGCCGCCTTGAGCCGCCGGCGAGCCTGCTTCTTGGGCAGACGGGTCGACAGATCGGCTTCAGCCAGTGATTTCATTCGGCGATCCTCCCACCGCCGCGGGGCCGGCCGAAACGACACCGCGCCGGACCGTGTGATCTCGACTACAGTTGCGGCAAGTACCACGTCCGGCAGACGTCACGATTCGCAAGCTGGGAGGTTGCGATGATCGTCCAGGATGTACTCGCAGGAAAGGGCCGGTCGGTGGTGACGATCAGCCCGAACGCGTCGATCTCGGAACTGGTCGACGCGCTGGCCGAGCACGGTATCGGTGCGCTCGTCGTGTCGACCAACGGGTCCCGGATCGACGGGATCGTCAGCGAGCGCGATATCGCCCGTGCCATGCACAAACACGGCGCCGCGGTGCTGCACATGCACGTGAGCGAAATGATGACGTCCGATGTGCAGACCTGTCGGCCGGGCGACCGGATCAGCGATATCGCACGGATCATGACCGAGCGACGATTCCGTCACCTTCCGGTGGTCGACGGCGACGCACTCGTGGGCATCGTGTCCATCGGCGACGTCGTCAAGAAACGGATCGACGAGTTGGAGACCGAGTCCGGCCACCTGATGGACTACCTCACATCCCCCTGATCGCCGCCTATCGGATGGCGAGTCAGTGGTCTACGGACCCGATTGGGACGGCACGAGTCCGTGGGCCATGGGCGGGGTATGAGCAGATCTCTGCCCGTAGCGGGCCGATCGTAGGCTGCGGATCATGACCGACGACCTGACGGCCAGGATCCGGACGATCTGCTTGGCGCTGCCCGAAGCGACCGAGCGACTCAGCCACGGATCGCCGGGATTCTTCTGCGGCAAGCAGTTCGCGCTGCTGTGGGACCACGGACACCACGACCACGACTTCCCGCACCTGTGGGCCGCGGCGCCGCCGGGCGCGCAGCAGGCGATGGTAGCCCAGCAACCGGACCACTACTTCGTCCCGCCGTATGTCGGGCACCGCGGCTGGCTCGGCGTCCGGCTGGACGGCACGGTGGACTGGATGGAAATCGAGGATCTCTGCGAGGACGCGTATCGGTGCGTGGCTCCCCGCCGGCTGATCGCACTTTTGAATCGGTGACTGTGGATCGGTGACTGCGTCCTAATCGTCAACGGTTTTTTCGTCCACGGCGCCCGCGGCGACACGCGAATCATCCCCCGCACGGTCGCCCGAACCGTCATGCACGCCATCGCCTGACCCGCCGTCCGCATCCGAACCCGAACCGGCATCGGACGAGGACATCGTCATACTCGGCGGTTTCCCGGCGTCCGATTCAGCGGCGGCATCGCCGAACGTCTTCGGCACCCGGCGCAGATGCCGATTCATGGACCTGACCAGGAAGAACAGCGCCACACCGAGAAAGAGCCAGATCAACAGCCCGGCCGGAGCGGCCTTGCCCCATTCGGGCCCGTGGCCGCTGGTCGGGTCGTAATCGCCGGGCTGCGCTTGGGCCCAGGCCGCCAGCCGGTCGATCGCCGTCGCCGCCGTCGCCACCAGTGTTGTCATGTCGCGTTCACCCGCTCCCTGATCCCTGCGAACAGATCATCCTCCGGGGCCGGCGAATCCACCAGCGAGCGGACCAGTTCGTAATCGTCCGTGCCCCACACCGCTGCCTCGACCTCGTGCGGAATCGCGAACCAGTGCCCGTCGTTCGGGTCGATCTGGGTGGCGTGTGCCTTGAGCGCCGCGTCCCGGACATCGAGAAAGTCGGTGACCTCGATGCGGGTCGTGATCTTCTCGCTGCGGTCGGGACGGCCCGTCGCGCGCATGCGGTCGATCCAGGCCTTGAACGGGCTGGTGCCGTTGTGGGCCAGCATGGCCTCGTCGATGGCTTCGAGCCGTCGGAGCGAGAAGCCGCCGTGGTAGTACAGCTTCAACGGCTGCCAGGCATCGCCGGCGCCCGGGAACATGTCCGGGTCGGCCGCCGCATCGAAGGCCGCGACCGAGATGACGTGCGTACGGATGTGGTCGGGATGGGGATAACCGCCTTCTTCGTCGTAGGTGATGACGACATGCGGCCGGAAGTCGCGCATCAGTGCGACCAACGCCTCCGTCTCCGGCTGCGGGTCGAGAGCCGCGAAACTTCCGCTCGGCAAGTCCCAGGTGTCCGGCGGGCCTTCGTGGTATCCGGAGTCCTCGAACCCGAGCCATGCGTGCTCCACGCCGAGAATCCTTGCGGCTTCCGCCATCTCGCGACGCCTCACCTCCGCGAGCGGCTCGTCCCCGAGCTTGAAGGACTTGTTCAGGATGTCCCCGCGTTCCCCACCGGTACACGACACGACGAGCACACGGACGCCGTCTGCCGCGTATTTCGCCAGCGTCGCGGCGCCCTTGCTCGATTCGTCATCCGGGTGGGCATGGACCGCCATCAGCCGCAGGCCGCGCTCTGCCTCACTCACGCACTCAAGTCCTCTCTTGCTCACAGAATGTCATGTGCCTGCCACCATTGTTCCCTCTCCGGTTCCGCGCCGACGATGCGCATGGCCGGGCCGCGCCGGGTTGCGCCAGCGCTGGCCTGCCCCACGGATTCTCGGACCCCACCAGCGAATGCTGTGTTAGGCTGGACACAGTGTGCGGCTCCTTTCGGGGCCGCACGTTCGTCTATGTGCAGGTCACCGCTCGCGGGGACGCTGACGCCGGACGGTGACCGGCCCGGGTACGGGTCGATGAGCACACAATGGCCCGCGCAGTCATCGGCCGCGCGGGCCGTTACGCATAGTAAGGAGTGATCATGACCGCAGCGGATCAGACCTGGTTGACCCAGGAGGCATATGACCGCCTGAAGGCAGAGCTGGACGACCTGGTGGCCAATCGTCCTGCGCTGGCGGCCGAGATCAATGCACGCCGTGAAGAAGGCGACCTGAAGGAGAACGGCGGCTATCACGCGGCACGGGACGAGCAGGCGAAACAGGAAGGGCGCATCCGGCAGCTGCAGGAGCTGCTGCGCACCGCGAAGGTCGGCGTGCGGCCGGCGGACGACGGAATCGTCGAGCTCGGCATGGTCGTCACGATCGCATATGACGGCGACGGCGACACCGAGACGTTCCTGCTCGGATCGCGCGAGGAAGGCACCCACGGTGATCTCCCCGTGTACTCTCCGCAATCACCGCTGGGCAAGGCCATCGTCGGAGCGAGCCGCGGCGAGGCCCGCGAGTACGAGCTTCCGAACGGCCACCATCAGAAGGTGACCATCGTCGAGGCCAAGCCGTTCGACGCGTAGCACGTCAGGGCTCATTTGGCCCAGGCGATCGGACAGCGCCCGGCGGCGGAGACGTCATATCCGGTCGGCCCGGCCCGTTGCGGACCATCGACCGCGAATATGACGGATATGGCGCGGATATGACGGTGTTCGCGTCGTTACTCGTCGACGTGCACGGTGAGCCCGGCTTGGGACAGCACCGCCATGATCTCCTCCGAGTGGTCGTGGCCGCGGCATTCCAGGCGCAGGCTGACCTGCACGTCGCCGAGCCGAAGCCCTGAGCCGACGCGCGAGTGGACCACGTCGATCACGTTGCCGCCGTGGTCGCCGACGAGCGTCAGCATCCGCGCGAGGGATCCCGGGCGGTCCGGGATATCGACGCGCAGCGACAGGAACCGCCCGGCCGCGACCAGGCCGTGCTGGGTGACGTGCAACAGCAGCAGCGGGTCGATGTTGCCGCCCGACAGCACGGCGACCACCGGCGGGGTGAACGCGTGCGGATGCGCAAGGATCGCGGCGACGGCGGCCGCGCCCGCCGGCTCGACCACCAACTTCGCACGCTCCAGACACAGCAGCATCGCCCGCGAGAGCTGCCCCTCGGAGACCGTCACGATCTCGTCGACGAGGTGGGACACGTGCTCGAAGGTCAGGTTGCTCGGCTGATCGACGGCGATGCCGTCCGCGAGCGTCGTCATGGACGTGGCGCGCACCGGGTGACCGGCGGCCAGCGAGGCGGGCCAGGCGGCCGCGGAGTCGGCTTGCACCCCGACCACCCGGGTCCCCGGCCGTAGGGCCTTGACGGCTGTCGCGATACCGCTGATCAGCCCGCCGCCCCCGGTCGCCACGATCACGGTCGCGACATCCGGTACCTGGTCGCAGATCTCGAGCCCGACGGTGCCCTGGCCGCGCAGGATGTCCGGGTGATCGAACGGGTGCACCAGCACGGCGCCGGTCTCGGCGCTCATCGCGCGCGCGGCCTGGAGCGACCCCTCGATCGTGTCGCCGACCAGGTGCACGGTCGCCCCGTACGCCTTGGTCGCGGCCAGCTTGGCGATCGACGCGCCCACCGGCATGAACACCGTCGCCGCGGTGCCGAGCATGCGCGCCGCGAGGGCAACCCCCTGGGCATGGTTCCCGGCCGAGGCCGCGACCACGCCGTTGGCTCGCTCGGCGTCGGTGAGCCGCGAGATCCTGGTGTAGGCACCGCGGATCTTGAAAGAGCCGGTGCGCTGCAGGTTCTCGCACTTGAGGAACACCGGCCCGCCGACCATCTCCTGGAGCGGTCGCGAGCTATCGACCGGCGTATGCCGCACGATCGGCTCGAGCAGATCCGCGGCGGCACGTATTTCGTCCAGGGTGACTCGTTGCATGGATCGAATCCTGCCAGCACCCGACCTGCTCCGCGCCGTGACCCACCGGTGCGACCCACCGGTGCACCCGTCGCTGCGAGCGATCGGCTGCCGTGGTCGATCACGACCGGCGGCCGGCTGCGCACGGCGACCGCTACCCCTCGCCCGCCGCCTCCGGCAACAGTTCGTAGATCGGGTTGGCGATCGCGAGGTGATCCTTGTATCGGCCGACGCGGCCGGTCGCACGCAGCCGAGCACCGGGGGCGATGCCGGGGATGCTGGTGCGGCCGAAGAAGAGCAGACGCAGCCCGCCGGAATCGTCGAACAGCCGGGCCTCCATCGACACGCCGGCCATCGAGCTGGTTTGCACCGAGACGACGCGTCCCTCGACGGTGACGTACCGCCTCCACACCGCATCGGCGATCGGCGTGAGCGCCCGGCCCGCCGGCGCCGGCACGGCCTTTCGCCGCGGGCGCGGACCGGCATGGCCGACGCGGCCGGATCCGCTCGCCACCGGTGCCAAGGCCGGGGTCGCGGCGGCCCGTCGCTCCTCGGCCTCGAGGCGCACGACCACGTCATGCGACAGCGTGGTGTCGTACGGCACGATGGTCGCCGCGACGTGCGGAATCCGCCCGACGGCGGCGGCGATCCGGTCCGCCGTGCGATCGTGCAGCAACTGCCCCCATCCGCGCCGATACGTCCGACGCGGCAGCAGCACCGTGGTCTCCGCGCTCTCGCCGACCACGGTGGACAGAGCGAATTCGGCGGCCGAACGCACCAGGCGCCGGTCCGGGCACTCGACGATCTCCAGCGGGTACCGATCCCCCAGGCGGCGATCCACCCATCCGCGTTGCAGCCGATCGGCGACCATGTTGTCGATGACGAAATGCACGGCGCGCAACTCGGTGGGGCGCAGGCTCGCGGCGTAGCGCAGTGCCCGCAGCGCGGCCAGGTCGAGCGTGTCGACCATGACGAGCACGACGTGCCGCGGATACCGTGGCGCCTCGGCCTGGTCCTGGCGGATCCAGGTCGCCAGGTCCAGTGACCGGGCCTCCGCGCGGTACTGCCGATTGAGGCGGATGAAGACGAACACGAGGATCGGGAACAGCAGGACGACCAGCCACGCGCCCTCGGTGAACTTGACCACGACGAAGATCAGCACCACCAGTGCGGACAGCGCGCCGCCGGACGCGTTGATGACGAGCCTCCGCCGCCAACTCGATTCGCGCCGGACATGGTGGTAGCGGGCCATGCCGAAGCCGGCCATCGCGAACCCGGTGAAGACGCCGATGGCGTAGAGCGGCAGCAACGTATTGACCTTGGCGTGTGCGACGGCGATCAGCGCGATCGACACGCCCGCGAGCACGATGATCCCGTTCGAGAACACCAGCCGGTGGCCGCGTTTGGTGAGCTGTCGGGGCAGGAAGGAGTCCTCGGCGACGAAGCTGGCCAGGAACGGGAAGCCGTTGAAGCTGGTGTTCGCGCCCGTGTAGAGGATGAGCGCGGAGGCCGCCTGAACGACGATGTAGAAGACATGGCCGGCCGGGCCGTTGCCGAAGACGGCGCGCGCCTCCTGGGAGATCACCGACGGATAGCCGGCCGAAAACGGCGTCGCGTGGGTGACATGCGCCAGCCACGAGACGCCGGCGACGAGCACGCCGAGGATGCTCGCCATGATGACTAGCACGCGCCGCGCGTTGCGACCCTGGGGCGCCCGGAAGGCGCTCACGCCGTTCGATATCGCCTCCAGGCCGGTGAGCGACGACCCGCCGTTCGCGAACGAGCGCAGCACCACGAGGACCACGACGAAGAACACGAGACCCGATCTGTGGTCCACCGGCACGGTCCCGACCAGCGCGTGCGGGTCGTATCGCGTCAGCGTGCCGGAAATCTCCTTGATGATCCCGACGACGATGACGGCGAACATCGCGGCGGTGAAGGCGTAGGTGGGCAGCGCGAACAGCTTGCCGGCTTCGCGAATGCCGCGCAGGTTCCCGTAGGCGATGAGAATGACGACGCCGATCGTGATCTCGGTGCTATAAGGACCGAGTGCCGGGACGGCGGACGCCACGGCGACGGTGCCGGCAGCGGCCTGCACCGCGACGGTGACGACGTAGTCGATGAGCAGCGCGACGGCGGCGACCTGCGCGACGCGCGGCCCGAAGTTCTCCCGGGCGACGACATAGGACCCGCCGGCGCGCGTGTAGACCTGGACGACCTCCCGATAGGACAGCGTCATCAGCACGAGGATCAGCAGGATCGCGCCGGTGATGGGCAGCACGATGGTGAACGCGGCCATGCCGAACCACGGCAACAGCTCGACCAGCATCGCCTCGGTGCCGTACGCCGAGGAGGAGATGCAGTCGGGCGAGAGCACGCCCAGCGCCACCGTTTTCGAGAGCTTCTGGTGCCGCAGATCGGCCGAGATCAGCGGACGGCCGAGCAGGGCGCACTTGATGCGGTAGCCGAGACGCTCGGGGATGTCGATGGACATCCGCGGGTCGTTCGGGCCTTCGGTCGCTCGGCCGCGCTGCGACTCCGTCATGGTGTTCCTCCGTCATGCGGGCCGCGAGCGGCCGCGCTCACCTCAAGCGTTGCGCGGCCAGTAGTCGTCCGGCTTGAGCACCACCGCGGCGGCGCCGAGGATGCCGGCATCGCCGCCGAGCTCCGCGGCAACGATGCGGGGCCGCGCGGCGTAGCCCAGGGCGGCATATCGCCGGTAGGCCGCGTCCATGGGCTGCGCGAGGAGGTCGAACGCGTGCGCCACGCCGCCGCCGATCACCACTCTGTCGAGGTCGAGGAGGGTGACGGCGCCGGCGACCGCCATGCCGATCGCCTCCGCAGCGCGGCGCATGGCGGCGAGTGCGATCTCGTCCCCCGCGCGGGCGGCCTCGGCGACGGCGGTGGTCGTCCGCAGCGGGACGTCCCTGTCGCTCGTGTGCTCGGCGGCCCAGCGGGCGATCGACGTGCCGCTGGCCACCGCCTCCAGGCAGCCGATGCCGCCGCAGGCGCACACGGGCCCGGCGGGGTCGATCGATATGTGACCGATGTGCCCCGCGTTCCCGCCGGCACCCGGAACCACGCGCCCGTCGAGGATCAGACCTCCGCCGACGCCGGTCGACACGACCATGCCCAGCACGTTGCCCAGGCCCCGGGCGGCGCCGAGCCAATGCTCGGCCACGGTCACGGCGACCGCATCGCCGAACATGCGCACCGGCAGGGCATAACGCTGCGCGAGCCGATCCCGCAGCGGAAAATCCCGCCAGGCCCCGATATTGACCGGGGACACCGTGCCGGCGCGCGCGTCGAGCGGACCGGCCGTCGCCACGCCGATTCCCGCGAGGGCGCCGTCGACCCGGGGCGCCGCAGGTGGCTCGAGCAGCACGGGCCGCTCGGACGGCCCGGGCTGCCCGGACAGCGCAACCGCGCGAACATCGTCATAGTCGTAGATCTCGATGCCGGCAGCCGCCAGCGCGCCGTCGGCGGCCTGGCAGACCGCGCCGAAAACCGTTGCCGCGTCACCGGATCGCGGCGTGGGCACCTGGTGGCGGCCGAGAATCCGGCCGGCGTCCGTGACGACGGCCGCGGCGAGTTTGGTGCCGCCCACATCGATGGCGAGTGCCTGCATCGCGGGCCCGTCAGGACAGCGCGTCGGCGAGATCGGCGGCGAGATCGTCCGCGTCCTCCAGGCCGACGGAGAGCCGGATCAGGTCGGGGGGCACGGCGGTCACCGAATCCGCGACGGAAGCATGCGTCATCAGGTGCGGATGCTCGATCAGCGACTCGACGCCGCCCAACGACTCGGCCAGTGTGAAAAGCCTGGTGCGGGAACAGACCTTGACGGCTTCCTCTTCGCCGCCGACCACCGTGAAGGACACCATCCCGCCGAACCGCCGCATCTGCTTCGCCGCGACCGCATGCCCCGGGTCGTCGGGCAGGCCCGGGTAGTACACGCGCGCCACCTTCGGCAGACCCACCAGCAACTCGGCGATGCGCTCGGCGTTGTCGCAATGCCGTTCCATGCGCAGCGCAAGGGTTTTCACTCCGCGCAGGGTGAGCCAGGCGTCGAACGGCGCGGCCCCAGAGCCGACGGTGGTGACGAAGTCCGTGAACGCCTCGGCGAGCTCCTCGTCGGAGGTGACGAGCGCGCCGCCGATCACGTCGGAATGCCCACCGAGATACTTGGTGGTCGAGTGCATGACGACATCCGCGCCGAGCGAAAGCGGGGTTTGCAGGTACGGCGAGGCAAAGGTGTTGTCCACGGCCAGTTGTGCCCCGGCGGTATGCGCGATCTCGGCCAACGCCGCGATGTCGCTGACGCCGAGCAGCGGGTTGGTCGGCGTCTCGCACCAGATCAGCCGGGTGCGCGGGGTGATCGCGGCGCGGACGGCGGCGAGATCGTCGAGCGCCACCGTGGTGCAGGAGATGCCCCAGGGCACGCCGAACTGGTCGATCATGCGGTAGGTGCCGCCGTACCCGTCGGCCGGCAGGATGACGTGGTCGCCGGGGCGCAACAGCGTCCGCAGCAGGCAGTCGATCGCCGCCATGCCGCTCGCGAACGCGTGGGCGTGCCGGCCGCCCTCGAGGCTGGCGAGAGCGATCTGCAGCGCGGTCCGGGTCGGATTTCCGGCGCGCGAATAGTCGAAGCCGGCCTTCATGACGCCGACCTCGTCCATGGCGAAGGTGGAGGTCTGGTAGATCGGCACCGCCATGGCGCCGGTGCGCTGGTCGGGCTGTTGCCCGGCGTGGATCGCGCGCGTGGCGAAGGCGTCGGTCGGACTCACCGGCATATCTTACGAGCCTTCCCTGACGGGCCGGGCACCTACGGTGGGGACACACGTCCGCGAAACCCGAGGAGCACGTCATGCCGCGCACGTCCGTCGCCGCCGTCGCCCGCGTGAAGGGCGCTCCGGTCGAGCTGGTCGAGATCCTTGTCCCCGACCCGGGTCCGGGCGAGGTGGTGGTGCGGGTGCAGGCGTGCGGGGTGTGCCGCACCGATCTGCACTACCGGGACGGCGTGATCGGCGACGACTTCCCCTACCTGTTGGGGCATGAGGCGGCCGGCATCGTGGACGCCGTGGGTGCGGACGTGTCCGAGGTCGCGGTCGGCGATTACGTGATCCTCAACTGGCGCGCGGTCTGCGGGCGGTGCCGGGCGTGCCGGCGGGGGCGGCCGTGGTACTGCTTCGACACCCACCACGCATCGAGCCGCATGACGATCGCGGTCGGGCCCGATGCGGGACAGGAGCTTTCGCCCGCGCTGGGGATCGGCGCGTTCACCGAGTACACCCTGGTGGCGGCGGGCCAGTGCACGAAGGTGAACCCGGCTGCTCCGCCGATGGTGGCCGGTCTGGTCGGTTGTGGGCTCGCGGCCGGGCTGGGCGCGGCGCTCAACACGGCGGGTGTGTCCCGCGGCGATTCGGTGGCGGTGATCGGCTGCGGCGCGGTGGGCGGCGCGGCGATCGCGGGCGCCCGGCTGGCCGGGGCAACAACGGTGATCGCCGTCAGCCGGAGCGCGCACAAGCTCGCGCTGGCAACGGATCTGGGCGCGACGGCGACCGTCAACAGCACCGAGTCGGAGGTCGTTCAGGCGGTGCGGACGCTGACCGGGGGCTTCGGCGCGGACATCGTCATCGACGCGGCCGGCACCCCCGAGACCTGGCGGCAGGCCTTCTACGCGCGGGACCTGGCCGGCACCGTTGTACTGGTCGGCCTGCCCGCCCCGGGCGCGCGCATTCCCGAGATCCCGCTGGGCGACGTCTTCGGCCGCGGCGGCGCGCTGAAGGCGTCGTGGTACGGGGATTGCCTACCGTCCCGGGACTTCCCGATGTTCATCGACCTGTACTTGCAGGGCCGGTTGCCGCTCGACACGTTCGTCTCCGAGACGATCGCGCCGGCCGATTTGAACGCGGCGTTCGACCGGCTTGCCGCCGGAATGGTGCTCCGCAGCGTGGTGACCTTCGACTGATCAGGTTCACGCGGAATTGTGGCGGGAATCTCATCTTCGCGACATACGTTCCGAACTGTAGAGAACAGCACAGCGACGCGGGAATCTCAGGCACCGTCACCGCGACGACCCGTCCCACGCACGCCGGCGCTGCTAGGAGCGGCGGTAGCGGCGAGACGAGGCTCACCACTGGCGCGGAAGCGATGGAGGTGCGCGATGACCACCATGGTGGACAAGAAGGCGCGCGCCGGCGGCGCAGGCGTTTCGAGGCGCGCCGCACGACGGGGCGCAAGACTGGCGACACGGCCGGCGATCGGATTCGGGGCGGTGACCGCGGGGCTCGTCGGCGCCGTGGGTGCCTCGATGCTGACACTGGTGCATCAGGCGCGTGAGGCGTCGTCGACCATCGAGACCGCCGCGCTCGGCGCTGCTGCCGTCCGCGGCCTATTGGTCGACGGGCAACCGTTCGACTGGCAGAGCCTGGTCCTGAACGGCGACGGCGTGTACCTGCCGGACGGTAGCGGCCCGCAGACGACCGCCCCCGCCGGGACGCGCGTCTTGGGAGTCGTGGGCGACTCACTGTCGATCGGGTTCGGGTGCATCACTGTCGACGAGTTACCGGGGGTGCGCATGGCACGCGGCGCCGCCGCGTCGCTGCATCGCCCGGTGCGGTTGGTGACCGTGGGCATCGCCGGCAGCACCACCGCCGAACTCACCGGGCAGGTGAAACGCGTGCTCGCGGAGATGCCGGACGCTGTGGTGGTGACGGTCGGCGCGAACGACGTCCTACACCGATGCACGCCCCGTCACGCGGCGCGAGAACTGCGCACCATCGTCGAGGAGCTTCGCGCGCGCGGCGTCGGCGTGGTGGTTGCCACCTGCCCGGATCTGGGCGTCGTCCTGCCGATCGGCCAGCCGCTGCGGCGCATCGTGGGTGCGTGGTCCCGCGACCTGGCCAAGAAGCAGGAGCGGGTCGTCACCGCCGCGGGCGGGGCGCCGGTGGCGCTGGCACGTTTGGTCAGCCCCGCGTTCTACGGCCACCCGGATCTGTTCTACGTCGACCACTTCCATCCGTCCGGCCAGGGTTACGCCAAGGCGACCGCGGCGATCCTGCCGGCCGTGATCGACGCCCTCCGGTAGCGGCCGGCACAACCCCGCCGACCGGCGGCACCGAAGCCAAGCGGAGTCAAGCGGAGTCAGCGGGAGACAACCGAAGTCGACCGGCCGGCCGCACCGCCAGCCGCGCAGCGAGATCACCGAGGATCCCCGCCACGACGCCGCCCGGCACCCCCGCCTCCGCCGCATCGAACGCGAGCACCGCCAGTTGATCGGGCAGCGCCAGCACGCCGACATCCGGTACCGTCCGGCGCTTCTCGCCGCGCGCATCGGCAGCAAGGTCGGCCAACTCCTGAAGAGCCGATCGGGCCGCGGCCTCGCGGCCGCCGTACCCCCAGGACGACGCAGGCCGGGCCCGGAGCCTACAGAGCATGCCCGTCAGGTCCGGGCCCGGCCGCGAGAACACCGTCATATCCGTCATATCCGGTCGATACCGGCGGCGCCCCGCGCGACCGGCACCTTAAGCTACTGCCGGAAGTACGACAGCAGCCGCAGGATCTCCAGGTACAACCACACGAGCGTGACCATCAGTCCGAACGCGAAATACCACGCGAACCTCGCCGGCGCGCCGATCTTCAGCGCCTTGTCGATCTGGTCGAAGTCGAGCAGGAACGACATCGCCGCGATCACGATGCACACGAGCGAGAACACGATCGCGAGCCCGCCGCCGGACCGCAGCCCCGTATCGAAGTGGAACAGCCACGCCGCCACCATGTTGAACAGCATCAGCACGACGACGCCGATCATCGCGCCGAGCAGGATCTTGGTGAACTTCGGCGTCACCCGGATCGCGCCGGTCTTGTAGACGAACAGCATGCCGCCGAAGACGCCCAGCGTGCCGACGATCGCCTGCAGCGCGATGCCGTGGTAGTTCGGGCTGAGCGACTCGATCCACCCGCTGATGCCGCCCAGCACCACCCCCTCCGCGGCCGCGTAACTCAGGATCAGCGCCGGGTTCGTCGACCGCTTGAAGATGACGATCATGCTGAGCACCAGCCCGACGACCAGCGCCGGGAGCATCAGCGTGTACGCCTTGAAATACGCCGTGAGCCCGCCCGCGATCACCGCCACGCCGAGCACGGTTGCCGTCTTGGCGATCACGTCGTCGAGCGTGAGCAGGCGGGCGGGGGTGCGCGGACCCGCGTACGCCGGCTGGTCGTACATCTGCTGCAGGTATTCGGCGTTGGGCGCGGCCTGGCCGGCCACTACCTTGTCGATACCCCGGAAGGCAGGGTTGCTGCTGGGCACGGAGACCTCCTGGTCCGAAGAATTCCCTCTCACGCCAGCGTACCGAGCACGGGCCGGTATCCGACGTCGATCGCGCTTCGCGGCGCCATCTCCTAGACAACGCCCGCATCGGACATATGGTTCCCACACTTCTCGGGGCCCGGTGATCGAATATGACGGAGATGACGAGTTCCGTGGTGGTCGAAACCGGTACGGCCGCACGACGCGGCGCGAACGGCGGCGGGCCGTTCCGTCGGCTATGCTCACGGCGGCTGTGATCCGGCCCGGCGGCGCATATTTCCCGCCTGCGAAGCACCAGAGTGACTCAGCAGTTGAGTGGTACCGGCCCGAGGAGGTGGAGCGCTGTGGACGGCGAACCTCCCAGTAGACCCCTTCCTCGAACTCGCATCCGGTAGCCGCGAACACACCCGGGCTCAGCGCCCGGCCGCCGCGGTCTACGCGCAGGCATATCCCTGCGCTGCTACACCCCGGCCCCGCCTCCGGCCGTCGCCGGCGTGAATCCCGCCCCGGCAGCACGTTGATTCAGCTCAGGAGCCCGCCATGTCCGAGCGCACCTTTCTGCCCATTCGCTCCGTCGGCCGTTCGGTCGGCCGCGCTGTCCGGCGCGGCCCCGGGCGCCTCGGGGGAGGCCTCGTGGCCGACGCGCCGACCTCGCCGGCACCATCATCGAGGGCCGGGCGACCGCCCGCTGCCACGTCACCGACGCCTCGCGACGGGGCCAGCACAGCGGACGAGCAGCAGCACTCCAGCATGGTCGACAGCGCCATCTACGCGGACGGCAGCCGGGTCGAAAGCCCGGAGACGCTCGCCGAGACGTACCAGGCGCTACGCGAAAACCCCGGCGCCGTCGCGTGGATCGGGCTCTTCCGACCGGACGATCACGAGGTCGGGTCGCTGGCCGACGAGTTCGGATTGCACGAGCTCGCCGTCGAGGACGCCATCGTCGCGCATCAACGGCCGAAGCTCGAACGCTACGACGACACGCTCTTCGTGGTGCTGCGCGCCGCCTGGTACGTCGACGAGACCGAGGAGGTCGAGTTCGGCGAGGTGCACGTGTTCGTCGGGCCGGATTTCGTGGTCACCGTGCGGCATAGCGACCAGCCGGACCTCTCGGCCGTCCGGCGGCGGCTGGAGAGCAATCCGAACCTGCTGCAGCTCGGACCGGAGGCGATCCTGTACGCCATCGTCGACCGGATCGTGGACGGATACGCCCCCGTCGTCACCGGCCTGCAGGTGGACATCGACGAGATCGAGATCGAGGTCTTCCGGCGGGACGCCGCCGTCTCCCGCCGCATCTACGAGCTCTCCCGCGAGGTCGTCGAGTTCCAGCGCACCGTCGGACCGCTGCAGGCCGTGTTGCACGGGCTGATGGCCGGGTTCGACAAGTACGGCACCGACGAGGAACTGCAGCGCTACCTGCGCGATGTCGACGACCACCTCACCGCGGTGATCGAGCAGGTGGACGGCTTTCGTCACCTGCTCCGCGAAATGATGTCCGTGAACGCGACACTCGTTGCACAGCAACAGAACGAGGAGATGAAGGCGCTCACCGAGGCGAGCATCAAGCAGGGCGACGAGGTGAAGAAGGTCTCCGGCTGGGCCGCGATCCTGTTCGCGCCGACGCTGGTCGGCACCATCTACGGCATGAACTTCGACAGCATGCCGGAGCTGCACTGGTACTTCGGCTATCCGTTCGCGCTCGGACTGATGGTCCTGGTGAGCACGATGCTGTACGTCGTGTTCAAACGCCGCAACTGGATCTGATCCGCCGGAGCGGGCAGGGCCGGAGCGGGGAGGGCCGATGCGGCACCGGTCTCGCGATATGTGTCACAGCATGTGTCTCGGCGTATGTCACGGTATGTAGAAGACCTGTGTGTAGTAGGGCGTCCCGCTCGCGGAATAGGCGACGGCGATGCCCATGTACCGGTACCGGGCATCGAGCATGTTCGCCCGATGCCCGGGCGAGCCCCACCACCCCTTCAGCACCGCGGCCGGCGTCGCGTACCCGAACGCGATGTTCTCACCGCCGACCATCTTGCAGGCGTTCTCGACCTGACTCAGCGTGCGGTGGTACATCCTGTTCGCCGCCGCCTGGCTCTTCGCGTGGATCAGCGCGGACGCGTCCGCGCAGCTGTTCTCGGAAAGCTCGGCCACGCCGGCCTGCCGCCGGTAGGCATTGACCGCGGCGAGCAAGTCCTGGGTGATCACCCGGTCCGGTTGATGGTGCTGCGGGGGCGTCGTCGGTCTCGGTTTCGGCGCAGTGGTTTTCGGCGCAGTGGGTTTCGTGGTCCGTGGCGCGGGCGTCGATGACGCTGTTCGCGGCGTCACCGAGAGCGTTGTCGGGAGATTCGTTGTCGCAGAAGACGTTTGCGATGGCGCTGCCGAGGTCGCTGCGGTCGGCGTCGCAGCGGGTGACGTCTCCGATCTCGCGGTGGACACCGACCCCGGGAGCGTATCGGCGGTCGGCGCGGCAGGTTGCGCGGCCAACGCCCCGATGTGCCGCGGCGCCGACCGCACCGCTAGGCATCCCGAGACACCGAGCGACAACGCCACGAGCAACATCGCGATCAGTGCCGCGATGCCTGCCCTGATCCAGGCGCGAGCCGACCGTGACGGCGCCATGCCTCACCCGCCTCGCTGTGTCGTAGGGCGGCCCGATGAGCGTGCCATGGTATGCGACATGGGCGTGCGGCTCAACCGGCTGTGCTCCCCGCGCTCCCGGTGCCCCCGGTGCGCCCGGTGTCCCCGGCGCGCACGGCACGCGCATGCGCCCGCAGCGATCGGACGGCGGTCGCCACGCCGATCACCACGATCCCGAGCGCGACCGCGTTGATGAGCGTGAAACCGCCGGCGCTGAGCAACGGGCCGGCTGCCGCCGCGAAAACCGCCGCGCCGAGGTTCATCCCGGCGTCCGTCGCGCCCTGGATCGTCACCCGGTGCGCGGCGGGCACGGACTGGGTGAGCAGCGTGGACCCGGCGATGAAGCACGCCGACCAGCCGAGCCCGAGCAGGATCAGCGCCGCCGAGATCCGCGGCATCGTCGAGCCGGACATGTCGTCGGCGATGCCGAGCACCCCGGACGCGGTGAACAGGGCGAACCCGGCCCAGATCACCGGCACGGGCCCGAAGCGGTCCGCCAGGTAGCCGTAGACCGGGGACAGCGCATACATGCCGAGAATGTGCAGGCTGATGACGATCCCGATCACCTCGATCGCGTCGCCGCTGTGCTGCATATGGATCGGCGTCATGACCATGACGGACACCATCACGGTGTGGCCGAGCACGACGGCCGCGAAGCCGAGCATGGCCCGCGGGCGGGCCACGATCAGCCGAAGGCTCTCGCGGAGGGTCGGTCTTGTCGGTCTCAGTGTCGGTCTCTGTGTCGGTGTCGGTGTCGGCCGCACCGAGCCGGTGTGCGCGACAGGCGCGGCATCTGCATCTACGGCAGTGTCCACGGCGGCATCTGCGTCCACGCCTGGGTCAACGGTGGTGTCCACGGCGGTGTCCATGCCGCTGGCGGCATCCGGCGCCGGATCGTCCACAAGGCGCGCCCGGGACCTGAGCCGCGACGTGAAGACGACCGCCAGCCCGTACGCGACCACGGACACCGCGAACGGGCCGGCGAGATCCCCGACCCCGAGGCCGCGACCGATCGCACCGCCCGGCCCAGCGAGGTTGGGTCCGGCGACCGAACCGATGGTGGTCGCCCACACCACCACCGACAGCGCGCGGCCCTTCAGCCTGTCGGGGGCGGTATCGGTTGCAGCGTAACGAGCCTGGAGCCCGGAGGCCGTCGCGGAGCCGAACATCAGCATGCCGACGAAGAACAGCACCGGCGACGCCAGCCGGGCGCCGGCGAGGATCACCAACGCCCCGAGCGCGGCGATACCGAACCCGAGCGACAGCGAGTAGCGCCGCGAGTGCCGCTCGGCGAGCCGGGCCAGCGGCAGCGCCAACAGCCCCGCCCCGACGATCGACGCGGTCTGGGCGAACCCGGCGTACTCCGCGTGGCCGGTCAGCTGCTCGGCGAGCAATCCCCCGACCGCGAACCCGACGGCCACGCCGACGCCGGAGAACAGTTGCGCGATGGACAGCATCCACTGGTTCCGGACGAACACGGCGTGCCCCTCGCGCTGCGTCGTGCGGTCCACTCGCCGAGTCCTTCCGGGTCCGATCGGTCCATCGATGATCAACTCTCACGCGTATGACGACGTTCCGACTGCACAGCACCGATGCACCCGCGCCCGGAAGGCCCGTGCGAATACACGGCGACGCCGGCCACCCAGCATAGGATCTCGATGGCCCCCCGCAATACCGCGACTCCCGAGGACGCCATGCCCACCGACCCCGACGCGCATGCTCAGGCACGCGAATTGACCTGGGGCGTCGATCTCACGGGCCCGGACGGCAGGCTCAACCCGGCCGCGGTGGGATGGGCCCGGCACCCGCTGGTCGATACCACCGGGATCGGGCGCGGTCCGCACCGCAGCTGGGGTCGCACCAAACGCTGGGAGTACTGGAACGTGGCGACACCCACACATGTGATGGCGCTGACGGTGTCGTCCCTCGACTACGCGGCCGTCCACGAGGTGTGGCTCTTCGACCGCGCCGACCACCGAACGTGGCACCGGTCGGCGACCGTGCTGCCCGCGCGCGGGGTGACTCTGCCGCCCCGGCTGGACGCAGGGGTCGCGCGGGCTCGCGCGAAGGACCTCACCATCGACATCGAGCCGGGCGGCTCACCGTCAGACGGCTCGCACTCAGACGGTTCAGCGTCGTCGGTGCACCTGCGGGCGCGGATCCCCGGCGCGGAGATCGATGTCGTCGCCGTGCGTCCGGCCGATCACGAGTGCCTGGCCGTCGTCGTCCCGTTCAGCGCGACGAGGTTCCAGTACACGGTGAAGGACGTCACCCTGCCCGCCCACGGAACGGTCCGGATCGACGGTGTGGAGCAGGTGGTGCCGGCCGGCGAGTCGTGGGCGGTGCTCGACCACGGGCGCGGTCGGTGGCCGTACCGCGCGCGGTGGCAGTGGGGCGCGGGCTCCGGCGTCTCGAACGGCCGCGTGGTCGGGATCCAGTTCGGCGGGGCATGGACGGCGGGAACCGGCCAGACCGAGAACGGCGTCATACTCGACGGCATCTTGCACAAGATCCATGACGAACTGGCCTGGCAGGTGGACCGCGCGAACTACCTCGCACCATGGCGGATCCGCGGCCCCAGGCTGGATGCGACGTTCACGCCGGTCTACGACCGGAAGTCCCGGACGAACCTCGGCGTCGTGTCGTCCCGGACGGACCAGTGCTTCGGCTACTGGTCGGGGTCCTTCGTCACGATCGTCGGCGAAACCGTCATATTCGACGGCATTTTCGGCTGGGCGGAGGACGTCGACAACCGCTGGTAGGCAGCCGTGCCGGGTGCGCCCGCGGGTCACCTCGTGACGAAACTCGCCTTGCCGTTGGTGTGCGCCGTCGCGCCCGGGCCGGCGCAGAGGGTGCGGACGAGGTCGTCCTCGGCGAGCGGCCCGGCGAACAGGAAGCCCTGGGCGAATCCCGGCCCGAACCGCCGCACGGCCTCCCATTGCGCATCGGTCTCGACGCCCTCGGCGATCCACGTCAACCCGAGTTGATCCGCGAGCCAGGTCACTGCCTCCAGCATGGCGGCATCCCGCTCGTCGCTGAGCATCCGGGTGATGCAGGGGCGGTCGACCTTCACGTGGGACAGCGGCATCCGGCGCAGGAACGCGAGCGGCGAGTACCCCGCGCCGAAGTTGTCCAGCGCGACCCGGACGCCCTGCTCGCGCAGCGCGGCGAGCCGATCGGTGATCGTGGATCCGGCCTGGATGAGGGTCGCTTCGGTGAGTTCGAGCATGAGCGCGGACGCGGGCAGGCCGGCGGCGGACAGCGCGGCGGCCACGGTATCGCCGAGATCCGGTCGCGCCGCCAGCTGCGCCGACACGTTGACCGACACGGTGAGCGGGCGGCCGAGCCGGTTCCCGATGGCCGCGATGCGCCGGCAGCTCTCGGCCAGCACCCAGGCGTCCACCGCCGCGATGAGTCCGGTGCGTTCGGCGACGGGCAGGAAGTCACCCGGCAGGCGGATCCGCCCGTCGTTGTCGACGAGTCGGGCGACGGCCTCGACGCCCACGATCCCGGTGCCCATCGTCGAGAGGATCGGCTGGTAGCGGACGACGACCCGGTTCTCGTCGACGGCGCTGCGCAGCAGTGTCTCCGTCTGCTTGTCGCGGGCGGCCTGCGCGTGAAGATTGTCGTCATAGACGAAATAGCGGTTCTTGCCGAGCCGCTTCGCCCAGTACATTGCGGCGTCCGCGCGGGTCAGGAGTTCGGCCGCCGCGATGACCGGGATGCTGCCGTCGCTGATGCCGACGCTCGCCGTGATCGTGACGGAGCCGGACGTGGTCACGATGGGCGGCGCCAGCAACGTGACCACGCGCTGTGCCACCGTCACGGCGGCCTCGGCGACGCGGCACAGCACCACGAACTCGTCACCGCCGAACCGGACCACGAGATCGTCGGGTCGCACGCATGCGCGCAGCCGGTCGGCCACCTGGACGAGGACCTCATCGCCGGTGTCGTGCCCGTGCGTGTCGTTGACCGATTTGAAATCGTCCAGGTCGACGAGCAGGACGGCGACGTTGCACCGGGCGGCGAGCGATCGGTCGAGTTCGTCGACGAGCTGACTGCGGGTGGCAAGGCCGGTGAGGTTGTCCACGTCCCGTTGTCGCACGGTCGTCTGCACGGTCGTCTGCGCGCTTGCCTGCATGGTTGCTACTTGCGCCGCTGCCACTTGCGCCGCTGCCGCGTCGGCGGTTCGGCGCGTGAGCCGGCGTCTCGAGTTGTCCGCCGCTCGCTGCGCCCGGTCCAGCGCGGCCTGGCGATCGGCCACCCGCGCGCAATCTCCGGCGATCGCGCTGAGCGCCTGGACCGGAATCGCGGCGTGATCGACGGCCCCGGCGAATACCAGCGCCGCGGTGTCGTTCACCCGGGCGACGACCAGAGGCTGGTCCCCGCGTTGCATACGGACTCGCGGACCGGTGCTGGGCGGCCGTTCGGGCCGATCGTAGGGCCAGGCTTCGCAGCCGTGGGCCGGATGCACGTGACCCGCGCCGTCGCCGTTCCAACGCACCAAAGCGCCTACCTGCCAACCGAAATGCAGGCACACGCTCGGCACGATCGCGTCGACGGCCTCCTCGATGGTGGTCGAGGCGTTCGCTGCGCTGGCGGCCGTGTGCAGCAGTCGGAGCAGGTCGGCCCGCGCGACGGCGGCGATCCGCGCCGCGCCCAACAGCGTTGCTGCTCGCTCGTCGGCGCCGGCGCCCGCTGCGTCGTCGGCACCCTGAGTCGCGACGACGGCACAGACCAGGCCGCGGGAATCGTCGTGCTGGGATCGGAAGGCCGAGACGGCCAGCTGTACGGGTAAGGATCCGCCGGTACGACGCAGGAACGAGCACCCCACCGTGACCATCGGCTCGGTGCCCGCCGTCGCGGCCCGCGCGGTGGTGATCATGGCCAGGCGGTCCGCGGAGTCGACGAGATCGATTGCGCGATACCCGACCAACTGGTCTGCGGAATACTCGAGCGCCATCGCCAGCGACGAGTCGATCGAGGTGATGCGATAGTCGCTATCGCACACCATTCGCCCGATCAAGCCCGGCCCTGGGCCCGCACTCGCCACTGACGCCCCCACCCGCTCAGCGCACGGCGCTGCGTGCGGGCCTGCAGCGCCGACAACGTGCGCAATGTCAGCCAATCCCCCGCGACCCTCCCGACAGTGATCCCTCCCCAGCCCCCTGGGGGTCACTCCGGGACAAACCGGGCCTTCCTACTCCAGATGATGATGCATCACTATAACGTCCGGTGGGTACGACCATTCGGGTGGTGATCACCGCCAGACGAGTGAAATCGCGTTCTCATCTGGTTCAGAATGTTCGGTCACACCGGCGAGATACCCGCATCGATGGGCTGATTCGCCTTACCGCAGTGACAGAGAGTAGTGCAGGTAGACATCGTCACGCACCCAGCCGGACGCCTCGTACAGCCGCTGCGCCGTGACGTTCGTCCGCGCCGTGGACAGCTCCAGCCTGACCGCACCCTGGCCGCGGCCGAAGGCAGCGGCCAGGGCGAGCAAGGCGCGGGCGATGCCGCCATGACGCTTCTCGGGCGCCACGTACAAGTCGTACAGAACGAGAATCGCTCCTGCCTCCAGCGAGCAGAAGGTCGGATACAGCTGCGTGAACCCGGCCGGCTCGCCGCCTGACCATGCCGCGAAGACGATCGACTCCGCACGCCCGATCCGCGCGGCGAGGTAATCCTGGGCGAGAGCGAGGTCCGGCGGGCATTCGTAGAACTGCCGGTAGGCGTCGAAGAGCGGGGCGATGGCGTCGACATCGCCGAGATCGGCGCGCCGCACGTCCACGGCGGCGGGCTCGTTCATGTGAGTACCTCGGATTCGAGTCGGCGGAAGCTCGTCTCCATGCCGTCCGTCATGCCGGTGGCCAGGACGGTATCGCGAAGCTGGGCGTCGGGGTAGGTGATGAGCAGCGACATGAGGGTACCGCCGGCGACGGCGGTCAGCGTCAGCTCATTCGTGGTCTCCGCCGGCATGCCGATCATGCGCTCCGTGGTCACCGCGCGATGCGGCGGCGCGGACGCGAGAAGTTCTCCGACGAAACCGAACCGCTGCGCGCCGCTTTCCCATTCGTAGCGGTACGAGTCCCCGACCGCCGTCGCGACCTCACAGACCGGCATGGTCCATCCGTCCGGGCCGAGCAGCCAGCGCCGCAGCAGGTCGGGTTCGTGGTACGCGCGCCACACCGCGTCCACCGGGCCGCGGATCACCCGCGAGACGCGCACCTGCGTATCGCTGAGAATCTGTGCGAGCGTGGGGATGTCGGCTGCGAAGGTGCGGAGGTCGGCGATCACCTCGTCCATCTGGCCCATCGCCAGGGTCAGGCCCTCTTCCATGCCCATGCCCAGCAGTGTTTCGAGCTGATCGATGCTCGCGAAATACGTCGTCGTGGTGACCCTCGACCCGTTTTCCTGCGGCGTGAAGACGAATTCCATGCGCATGGAGGGCATCTCGCTGTTGGCCGATCCGTCCTCGCGTGCGAATCCGTCGCGTACCTCGAACGACCGCAGCGGCTCCACCGCCAGCCACTCCCAGTAGCCACGCGAAACGTCGCCGTCCGGGCCCGTCATCGCGTATTCGGAGCGTCCGCCCACCGCCACGTCGTGCCGGGTGAACCGCGCGGGATACGTCGGCGGACCCCAGAACCGCTCCAGTTGCCGCGGGTCGACATACGCGTCCCATAACCGCGCGACGCTCGCCGGGAATTCGGCGACGACGGTCATCGTGAGCGAGTCCGTGTTCTTGGTGACGGAGGTGACGGGCATGACGGTGCCTTTCTACTGGTGCTTGTGTGTCAGTGTTCCGCGGTGAGATCGTCCGCGAGCAAGGCGTCGAGTCGTTCGATGCGGCGACGCCAGATCTGTTCGTATCGATCGAGGAGTGCGCGGGCGCGCTCAACCCTCTCAGGGTTGCCGCGCACGGCGCGTTGCCGACCGACCGCCCTTTTGCTGACCAGGCCGGCCCTCTCCAGGACGGCGACATGCTTCTGCACGGCGGCGAACGACATGTCGTAGGCCGCCGCGAGCTGCGATACCGACGCCTCGGAATCCAGGCTCCGGCGCAGGATGTCGCGGCGCGTGGCATCGGCGAGGGCCCGGAAGATCCGGTCCACCTCGCTGTCGCTGAGCTCCGCTTGTACAACCATAAGGTTGTAGATTAGGGCAGGTTCTGCCCGAGGTCAACAGATAGCGGGCGAGCGGCACCGAAGTGCTCGCCTTCGGTGCCGCTCGCGCTACGACCGGGCGACGGCGTTAGGGCGCGCCACCGCACAAGCATGGGCCCCCTTGGCATCTCGCGCAGATGGCGCGTACCGAAGGCCGATCGGCAGCGGTCGGCCGCAGCCGGCGGCCACGCGTGCGGGCAGTGCGCGAGGCATGGGAGGCGCTGTTCAGGAGTTCGTCCCGGTGGGCGAACGCAAGGTCGATCAGGGTGATGGGATGCATGAGTCAATCCGTATTCGGAGGGTCGGCGCGACGGCGCGCCACGTATTCTCACGCGGCGAGCTCGACGAGCGACGTTTCGATGAGCTACGAGGCGACGCCGGCCATCGGCCAGGCATGCCTGAGAAGGTTTTTGCGCGGAATCAACCGCGTCAACAGGTGCGTGCGGCGCCGTTATGCGGCGGGGCCACCGACTCTGCCGCGGAGCACCCGCCCGGGAACGATGCGATTCCAGCGGAAGGCGCTCACGGCGGCACCAGCAGGGGCACCAACAGTGACACCAACAAGGGCATCGGCTGATCTGCCGATCGACGTGGTCATGGACATCGTTCACCTCCCGAATTGCGAGTTCGTCCCAAGAGCATATACCAGTCCGGCCTGACGCGAAGTGGAATCATCGGGAGCGGCCTGTCCATGTGGCGTGCGAGGTCTTTTGCAGTTCGGTGCATCGGGCCGCTCGGGCGTGGTGGCGCGTCGGCGCGGTCAGCTGTTGGCCCGGCAAGGCGCCCCGACAGCGGTCGCCCCCTGACGTCCGGGCCCGGAGCACGCGGGCGAACGTGGTCACTGCGATCGCAGCGGCGCCGAAGATGCAAAGTCTGCTCGCGCTTCCCTGGACCGAGACCGCTGCGCATAGGTGATCGAGTCGGACGGCGACGTTCGCCCGCGCGGTGTGCAGACCGGGAATACCAATGGCGCGATCGGACGTCGCCGACCCACATTCGCATTCGCCCGCGCGTGCGAGGGTGCGCGAAGTTCGCCCGCGCGGGGGCTGGAGGTCACCATCGAGCTCGACGTACGTGACGATCAAGCGAAGTCCGCCTGCGCCCGGGCTGGTGCGTGCTGGGTATGTGGATAACCATGCTGTTCCCGAAGCACTGTCGTACAGGTGTTGTAACCTCGCGGCGTGGACACCACCGGTACGGGAGACGCCGCAGGGCTTGCGGAGCGACGACGCGTCGTCACGGCAAGCCTTGCCGCGCTGCGCTCCCTGCGCTCGGTGCTGTACCAATGCACGAACGATCAACTGGGCGCTCTCGCCGGCGAGCTGGCCGAGCTGCGCGCCCTAGCCGGTGCCGCGCTCGCCGCCACGGTCGCGGAGGCGGACGCTCGCGGGGTGATCGCCGAATCCCACAGCGCGTCCGTGCGCGGTTGGGTCGCGGAGGTAGCGCCGCACGCTCGGCGTGAGGCATCCATGGTGGCCGCCTGCGCGCGGGTGCTGCGCCGCGACGAGTTGTCCGCCGCCGCAGACGCGTTGTGCTCCGCGCGCCTCGATCTGCCCACCGCCGCCGTGATCGCCGGTGAATACGACAAGCTCGCACCGGATCTCGCCGCGGGAGTGGCGCCGGTGGTGCTCGGCCATTACATCGCGGTCGGCGCCGACCACGGCCCGGGTGCGGTGCGCCGTCTGACCGAGCAGCTGCTGGCGACCTATGGCGACGAGGGCGAGTTCGATGCGCATGCCGACCGCTGCCGTCGTCATATTCACCTGTCCGCGGGCCGGCCCGTTGCCCCCGGCCTGTGGGACTACCGGTTGACCGTCGACGGCGAAGGCAGATCCGTCCTGGAGGCCGCGATCGGGCCGCTGTCCGCGCCCTGCCCCGACGGCGCCACCGGTGAACGGGATATGCGTCCGGTGCCGCGCCGCCGCGGCGAAGCACTCATCGCCGTGCTGGCCCGTTCGGCGACTGCGGCCGGCCGCGTGCCCACCGGCGCCAAAGCCGTCCTGATGGTGACCATGGACTTTCACGCGCTGCGTGACGAGCTGCGCGCCGGCGTCGCCGTCGGTACCCGCGCGGATGGCACGCCGTTGGCGCCCGCGACCGTGCGCAAGCTCGCCTGCGATGCCGCGATCATCCCCGCGGTCCTCGGCGGCCGCGGTGAAGTCCTCGACCAGGGTCGCACCGTCCGGCTCTTCACCCTCGGCCAGATCCGCGCCCTGTGGAAACGAGACCGACACTGCACCTTCGACGGCTGCGACATCCCCGCCGCATGGTGCGACGCCCACCATCTCCTGCACTGGGCAGACGGCGGACCCACCGACATCGCCACCAACGCCGCGCTGTTGTGCCCGCGACATCACACGGTCGTCCACCGCGATCGGCTGGCCGGTCGTATCGTCGACGGCGCGATCGAGTGGAACCGCCACGCCGCCTCCTATGACGAGGAACTTGCCGAGCACCGAACACCGAATGCCCCACCCGGCTCTGGGCCTCCGCCCGGAGCCGGGATTGCGCAGGATGCCGCGCCCTCGGTTACGGCCTGGAGTGCGGTGCCGCCGGGGCGACGACGAGCAGGCCGGCCGGCTCGGTCCATACCCGCAACGGCAACGGCCCGACCCGCTCCCCATCGGCGTAAGCAGCCACGCCTCGGTCATGCGGTGCGTCGACAATGACCTCACGCACGGACCGCAGCAGCACTCGCGCCGAAGGCATGCTCTCCCAGCGGGGGTCGCAGCGCCCGGCCGGGGCGCCTGTGACTTGCCACCAGGTCACGGACATCCCACGGCCGAAAGCGACCAAGCCGGCCGGGGTCAACGGCCCGTGTTCGCGGCCCGGCAGCCCCTCCGCGCCGACAGCCAATCGTTGGCGCGCCGCCACTCAGCCCGAACAGCCCGCTTGCCCCGAACCGCAAACGACCCACCAGCCACATGGACAAGCCGCTTCCCGGAAGGCCGCGGGACGTCGTGGCTGCGGGCCATGGGCACGGCCCTTCGGTGAACACAGCTGTTCGATGGACACAGCTGTTCGATGGACACAGCACTTTGGTGAAAGCAGCCGAAACGTTCGTGAAACCGCCCCGGGCATCCGGACTGTCGGACACCACACCGACAAGCGGTGGGAACATCGGGAGCGGTGGCCACCATGAGCGATGGGACAGCACAGACCAGCGACGGGCCTGCTGCCGGACAGCAGCCGTGTCCGCATCTGCGGGCAGCGGCGCCGATGCCGGCAGCCCGGACGCCCGGCGGCTGCGAGGAATGCCTTGCCACCGGCTCCCGGTGGGTTCGGCTGCGGATGTGCCTGACCTGCGGCCACATCGGCTGCTGCGATTCCTCGCCCGGCAGGCACGCCACCGCGCACTACCGGGCCACGGGGCATCCGGTGATGCGGTCGTTCGAGCCGGGCGAGACCTGGCGCTGGTGCTATGTCGACGAGCAGATGGGCTAGCACGTGAGCGAGCGCCGGACCTTCGTGATCGTCGGGGCCGGCTTCGCCGGCGCGCGTGCCGCCATCACGCTGCGCGCCGAAGGTTTCGACGGACGGGTCCTGCTTCTGGGGGACGAGCCGGTCCGCCCGTACGACCGGGTCACCCTGTCGAAGCACTACCTGTACGGGAAGCCGGGGCTGCATTCGCTGTTCGTTCACGACGAAACCTTCTACGCCGCACACAATATCGAGTTGCGAGTGTCGACCCCCGTGGTGGCGGTCGACGTCGGCGCGTGGCAGGTAGAACTCGCGTCGGGCGAGCGGATCGGTTACGACGCGCTGCTTCTCACGACGGGCTGCGAACCCCGGCGGTGGGCCGGGCCGGGATCCGGCCTGGGCGGCGTGCATTACCTCCGGACGCTGGCGGACGCAGACCGCCTCCGCGCCGCGCTGGTTGCGGCGGCGGCGCACTCCGGCCGACTCGTGGTGGTAGGTACCGGCTGGATCGGCTGCGAGATCGCAGCCGCCGCACGGGAACTGGGCATCGACGTGGCGCTCGTCGGACGCTCGTCGGTGCCGTTGGAGCACCAGCTCGGCGCGCGGATGGCCGGCTTCTATCGGGACCTGCACGCCGAGCACGGCGTCGAGCTGTACGGCGGCCGCGAGGTCACCGAGTTGCGCGGGCAAGGCTCGGTGCGCGCGGTCGTGCTGTCGGACGGGACCGTCCTGCCGGCCGACGTCGTCGTCTTCGGGATCGGCGCCCGGCCCCGGGTAGGCCTGGCACGGGCGGCGGGCCTCACCGTGGACAACGGCATCATGACCGACGCGCAATTCGCCACCAGCGCGCCGCGCGTCTTCGCGGCCGGAGACGTGGCGAACGTGTGGAACGGCGCGCAGGGCAGGCGAACTCGCCTCGAACACTGGGCCGCGGCGCTCCGGCAAGGGCCGGCGGCGGCCCGCGCGATGCTGGGCGACCGGCACCCCTACTCGCAGATCCCGTTCTTCTTCACCGACCAATACGACGTCTGGATGGAGTTCACCGGCGAGACCGCGGGTGCCGACGAGTTCGTCACGCGCACCCTGCCCGGTGACCGGGCGTTCATCGCGTTCTGGCTGCGCGGCGGCCGACTGGCGGCCGGGATGAACGTGAACATCAAGGGGATCCCGGACCTGGTCGGCGCGCTCATATCCGGAGGGCGGCGCATCAATGCGCGGGCGCTCGCGGATCCCGACATCCCGCTGGCGGACACGGTTCTCAGCTACTGAGCCGCGCCGGATTCGCGCCCGATACCCGAGCCTCGTCATACCCGGCGGGCAGTACGCCGGAAGCCCCTCCCAGCGCGGCGCGGCACACAACCGGTCGTCATGCCCACCGAACGCTCAGGTTTCGCGGCGGCGGGCCGATGTTCCAGATATGCGACGCCGACGCGGGTGTCGCGACACGGGAACCGAGAACCCGTACGTGCCTTGGCACGTCGCGGGCACGGTGGGGAGACAGCCGCGGACGCGCTGAGATACACAGCGGTCAAATACACAGCGGTGAAATACGACGCGGTGAAAAAACACAGCGGAGGAGGATCGATGACCGCCACACCGGAGCACGATGCCTCCGCAGTGCCGGCCGAGCGCATGCTGGCGCTCGAAGGCCTGGTCGCGTCACTCGGACCCGCGAACCTCGGCGACTCGGTCGCGATCCTGCTCGGCGGGTTGCATGCGGGCGCTTGCGTGGCGAATGTGCCGGCCGGACCGTCGATCCAACCCTCTCCTATGATGTCCGCGGCGCCCATGACGCCCGTGACGCCGCCCTCCCCCGCGCCCGATCCGGGCACCGGGACCACCGGACACGGGCTCGCCGCCTGACGAGATCACCTGCCAGGGCAGGGTTCTCCCCGGAACATCGTCATACCCGTCACGTCACCACGGGCGGATCTGCAGCCGGCAGGCGGCGGGCGGGGTCAATCGCGCGGGCAGGTGACCAGGTCGAGCTCCTCCATCGCGTCCGCCGCGGGCAGGGCGGGGCCGAAGCCGGCCGTCGCGCCGCCGTCGAGCACGAATTCCGAGCCGGTCGAATACGTCGCGTCGGTGACGAGGAAGAGCACCAGCCGGGCGACCTCCTCCGGTTCGCCGTATCGCGCGATCGGCTGGCCGGCGGTGGTCGACTCGTCCATGCCCGCCGTCATCGGGGTGCGCACGGCGCCGGGGTGTATGGAGCACACACGGATGCCCGCCTGGCCCAGTTCAAGCGCGGCCGTCCGGGTGAGCCCGCGGATCCCCCATTTGCTGGCCACGTAGGCGCCGAGGCCGGCGTATCCGGTCAGCCCGGCCGTCGAGGAGATGTTGACGATGACTCCCCCGCCGGTGCGGCGCAGTTGCGGCGCCATGGTGTGCATGCCCAGCCAGCAACCCTGCAGGTTCACGTCGATCACCCGCCGGAACGCGGCCAGCGATTGGTCCTCGATCGTGCCAAAGTCGAGGATGCCGGCGTTGTTGACCAGGATCGACACCGGCCCGAACCGTTGCTCGACGGCCGCCGCGGCACGGCGCCAGTCGCCTTCGTCGGACACATCCAGGTGCAGATACTGTGCGCGGGAACCGATCTCGTCAGCCAGGGCCTGCCCCGCGGCGTCCAGCACGTCGGCGACGATGACGGCGGCGCCCTCGCCCGCCAGCAGCCGTGCCGTCGCGGCGCCCATGCCGCGGGCTCCCCCGGTGATGATCGCGACCGCACCGTCCAAGCGTGTCATGGCGGCCTCCTCGTTGATGTGGTTCTGATCGGCGCAAGCGGGCCGGTCAGTCGGGTTCCGGGATCATGTCGATGGCGCCGGCCGGGCATTCGGTGACGCACAGCGCGCAGCCCTTGCAGTAGTCGAGGTCGATCGCGTAGCCATGCCCGGTGCGGACCTTGACGATGGCGTTGTCCGGGCACACGCCGTAGCAGTTGTCGCAGCCGAAGCAGTTGCCGCAGGACATGCAGCGGCGCGCCTCGTACAGGGCGGTATCGACGTCCAGCCTGCCGGTGACCTCGGCGAAGTCGGACACTCGACGGGCGGCGTCGAGCCGTGGTCGCACCGTTTCCGGGGCATCGCTGTAGTACCAGGTGTTGAGCCGCTCGAACGTCGCCACTTCGCGCTCGGGCTCGGGCGTGGCGACGGTACCGCGCAACCAGGCGTCGATGTTGCGCGCGGCCGCCGCACCATGCCCGATCGCGACGGTCACGGAGCGCGCGGACGGCACCATGTCGCCGCCGGCGAAGACGCCCGGGTAGCCCGTCATCATATGCCCGTCGACCTGCACCACACCGCCTTCCACCCGCACCCCGGGCAGGGTGTCGACGAGGGTGTGGTCGACGTCCTGGCCCAGCGCGAGCACGAGCGCATCGGCACGGAGTTCTTCGAGTTCCCCGGTGGGTTGCGGCACGCCCTTCTCGTCGAGTTCCATGCGCTCGATGGTCAAGACGCCGACGTCCGCGTGTTTCACGGTCGACAGCCACTTCATCCGAATGCCCTCTTCGAGTGCGTCGGTGACCTCGATGTCGTTGGCGGGCATGCGCTCTCGCGTACGGCGGTACACGATGATCGCCTCGTCGGCGCCGAGCCGGCGGGCCGTGCGGGCGGCATCCATCGCGGTGTTGCCGCCGCCGTAGACGGCGACCGTCCGGCCCAGCAGCGGACGCCCACCGGCCGCGGTGTCGCCGAGCAGCTCGAGGGCGTCGAGGATGCGGGCCGACTGCGCGGCCGGCACGTACGCCCGGTGCGCGAGCTGTGCTCCCACCGCGAGGAAGACCGCGTCGAAGCCGTGCTCCGCGGTCAGGTCGGTGACGGGGGTGTTCGGGCGGAAGTCGATGCCGAGGGCGAGGAGTCGGTCGATCTCGGCGTCGAGCACATCACGCGGCAGCCGGAACGTCGGGATCGCGTAGCGCATCATCCCGCCCGGCCGCGCCGCGGAGTCGCGGATCTCCACGTGATGGCCGAGCATGCAGAGCTGGTACGCCGCGGACAGCCCTGACGGTCCGGCGCCCACCACGAGTACCCGTTTGCCGGTGTCCGGCGCCGGGGTGGGCAGCACCCATCCTCGCCGGATCGCCTCGTCCCCGAGGAACTCCTCCACCGAGTTGATGCCGACGGCGTGGTCGAGTTGCGCGCGGTTGCAAGCGGTCTCGCACGGGTGGTAACAGACCCGGCCCATCACCGCGGGAAACGGGTTGGCCGCCACCAGCTGTCGCCACGCGGTCTGGTAGTCGCCCTCCTCCGCGGTGTACAGCCAGCCCTGGACGTTCTCACCCGCCGGACAGGCCTGATTGCACGGCGGTAGCCGGTCCACGTAGACGGGGCGCTCCGTGCGCCAGGTCCCCGTGCGGTTGACCGAGCTCGAGCCGGGCCCCAGCGTGATCGCGAACGGCGTGTCCATCAGGCACCTTCCTCATGCGAAATCTCAAGCGGAGTCTCACGCGGGGCCTCATGCGGATTCAGGTGGTACCGCGCGACGTTCCGGTCGGCGATCTGCTGGATGCGCTCGATCAGGTCGGTGCGCGGCGGATCGTTGAACAGATGCGCGTAGCGGCGCTGCGGGCGCAGGTACTCCTCGACCGGAATCCGGTCGCGGATCGGCAACACGGACGTGACCTCGCCGTGCTCGGCTTCGAACACGGGGAACAGGCCGCTGCGCTGGGCCAATCGCGCCAGGCGTACCGTCTCGGCCGGCGCGCTCCCCCAGCCGAGCGGGCACGGCACCAGCACGTGCAGGTACCGCGGGCCGCGCATGCTCATGGCCTTCTCGACCTTCGCCTCCAGGTCCCGCAGCTCCGCCACCGTTGCCGTTGCCACGTAAGGGATCTCATGCGCCATGGCGATGCGCGGCAGGTCCTTGCCCTGGCCGGGCCGGCTGCCCGGGATCGGCCCGACGGCTTCGGTGGTGGCGGTGCGGGCGTACGCCGGCGTCGCACCGGACCGTTGCACGCCGGTGTTCATGTAGGCCTCGTTGTCGTAACAGACGAACAAGACGTCATCTCCGCGTTCGAACATGCCGGACAGGCACGCGAACCCGATGTCGACCGTGCCGCCGTCGCCGCCCTGCGCGAGTACCCGGATGTCGGTGCGGCCCTGCGCCTCGAGCGCCGCGGCGACTCCGCTGGCCACGGACGCGGCGTTGGCGAACAGCGAGTGCAGCCACGGCACCTGCCACGCGCTCTCCGGGTACGGGGTGGAGAACACCTCCAGGCATCCGGTCGCGTTCACGGTCACCAGGCGACCGCCGGTGACGCGCGCCGCGGTGTCGAGCACGTACCGCGCCCCCAATGCCTCGCCGCACCCTTGGCAGGCGCGGTGCCCCGAGGTGATCGAGTTCCGGCGGTCGGCGCTGGACTGCTCGGTCCGCAGCTCGGCGTCGAGCAGCCGGTTGCCGACCGCGCGGCTACCGACCTGGTAGAACTTCACGCTCTGCGCGGGCACGGTTTCTCCCTTCACGCACCGGCGGGTTCGCCGGCGGGCTCACGATCAAATTCACCGGCGGGCTCGAGGGCGGGTTGGCTGTCGAGTTCACGATCGAATTCGCCAGCAGCTTCACGATCGAATTCGATCGCAGGTTGGCCGTCACGTTCAGCGACCGGTTCGCGGTCGGTCTCGTAGGCGGTCTCGCGGTCGGTCTCGTGGACAGCCTCGCGGCCGAGCTCCCGATCGATGACGTCCTCGCGAAGATCGAGGAACGTCACGTCGCCCAGACCGGGTCGGGTGAGCAGCTCCCGCAGCGAGGCCGCGCCGATCGGGCGGCCGCCCAGCCCGGCGATCACCGTGTGCACCGGCACGTCGAGGCCGGCGAGCGCCGACCGCACGTCGGAGGTGACGATCCCGCCGGCGCCCGAGGCCAGCGCCCGCTCCAGCACGACGATGCGGCGCGCGCCGGCAAGCGCGGCACGAACCTGCTCCGCCGGGAACGGCCGGTACATGGTGACCGTCAGGACGCCTACCCCTTCGACCGAATCCACCACATCGCGCAGCGTCCCGGTGACGGACCCGAGCGCCACCACGACCGTGTCGGCCCCGGTGGTGCTATAGTCCTGCACGCAACACGCCCGCCGCTGCGGAGCACCGACCGCATCGGCGAACTCCGCGGCAATCCGCTCGAACACCGCCGGCGCCGATCGCAGCGCGTGGTCGGCCAGATACTTGACCTCGGTGAACGCGTCCGGCCCCACCATCGCGCCGATCGTCACCGGGGCGTCCGGGTCGAGGACCTGCCGGGGCCGATACGGTGGCAGGACCGCGTCCACGATCTCCTGTTCCGGCACGTCGATCGGCTCGAACGCGTGCGTCAGCACGAAGCCGTCGACGCACACCATCACCGGCACCGAGAGCTCCTCCGCCAGCCGGAACGCCAGCACGTGCAGGTCCGCGGCCGCCTGATTGTCGGGCGCGTGCAATTGGATCCAGCCGCTGTCGCGCAGCGCCATCGAGTCGCTCTGGTCGTTCCAGATGTTGATCGGCGCACCGATGGCGCGGTTGGCCACCGTCATGACGATCGGCGCGCCGAGCCCCGCGGCGTTGAATACGGCCTCCGTCATATACAGCAGGCCTTGGCTCGATGTCGCGGTGTATACGCGGGATCCGGTGAGAGACGCACCGATCGCCGCCGACATCGCCGCGAACTCCGATTCGACGGTCAGGAACCGGCACGACGTCAGCGTTCCCTTCCGCACCATCGTTCCGAGCGCCTCCACGATGTGCGTCTGCGGAGTGATCGGATACGCCGGGATCACCCCGGGCCGGCAGCGAGCCACCGTCTCGGCGATCGCCCGCGAACCCTCGAGCTGCCTACGCATGTGCCGGTATCTCCTCTCGCAGGAACTCGTACGCCGCCCGTGCCGCATGCACGTTCCGCTCGGCCACCTCGGCCGCGAACCGCTCCCGCAACGCCGCCTCCACCGCCGGCAGCGACACGGCGCCGGTCAGCGCGGCGAAGGCTCCGATCATCGGCGCGTTCGGCACCGGGCGGCCGGTGGCGTTGCGGGCGATCAGCGTGGCCGGCACGGTGCGCAGGCGGTCGGCTCGGTGGCCGCTCAGCCGTTCCTCGAGGCCCAGCACTCCCCACGGCCGGGAGGAATTGACCAGCACGTACCCGTCCGCCGTGAGTCCCGGGAAGATGTCGTCCTGGTGCAGCAGCGTCGAGTCGGATATCAGCAGCACGTCGGTCGTGGTGACCGGTTCCCGCGTTCGGATCGGCGCATCGGAGATCCGGCAGTACGCCGTCACCGGCGCGCCCATCCGCTCCGAGCCGAAACTCGGGAACGCCTGCACCTCATGACCGTCGCGAAATGCGGCGATCGACAGCAACTCGGCCGTCGTCACCACACCCTGGCCGCCCCGGCCGTGCACACGAATACGCCACACCGCGCACCCCTTCGCCGCTGAACAGGCGAGCCGCCCGGACCGGGTCGCTGCCCGGGCGGTCGCCTTGAGGACCATGCTCGCGGCTTTCGTACGGCCGCGGCAGCAGCCTTGGTCCCGCATCCGCCGGGACCAACGTCCCACGGAGAAAGAACCGAGCGACGGAACGCAGCCCAGGAACGTGGCGTCACCGCGGTGCCCGGCCACGGATCATCGTCATAGGCGGCGAGCGCACGCCCGCTGATGCTCCGATTTGGCGACAACGCCTGTTCCCGAAGGGGTTTCGTCGCGGGTAGGACGCTGTTCGTGATCGCGGCTCCTGCCGGACCGGCCACAGTCACCCGAAGCGATCCGGGACTTCGCGCCCCCTGCAAGGATGGGCGCATGAAGCTCACGCTCGACCTTCATGACATCTACAACCGCGGCGCGGAGATCGAGCATGCGCTGCAGGGGATCATCGACGAGGCCGTCCGGAAGAAGGCCCCGCTCATCGAGATCATTCCGGGCAAGGGGTCCGGCCAGCTCAAGAAGCACGTGCTCCGCTTCCTGCAGCGCAAGGACATCAAGGCGCTGTACGACCGGGTCGAGAAGGACTCCCGCAATTTCGGCCGCATTTTCGTCCACTTCCGCTGGAAGTAGCCGAAACTCGCCTTCGCGACGTCTGCTTGGCGTGCCCGGATGGGGCTCGAATCTGTACCGGGGCGGTTTGTTCTTGCGCGTGTCCTGGAGATCGACGTGGGCAGTCGAAACGTGCCACTGTTCTTTAGTGTAGTAGTTTTGTAGTTGTGGACGGAGTAGACTGGCGGCATGGCGAGGAACACATGTGGGAGCGCCACAAGGTCACCGTCGCCGAAGCCAACGAAGCGATCGCCGATGCGGGTGCGGTCTGGTTCGACCCGGACCCGAGTAGTCGATCGGGGCTCGGAGTCCGGGTTATCGGCTACTGCCGCAGCAGGCGGACGGTGCTCACGGTGATGCTGGTGCACCGCGATGGCGGCGCGGGCTATTGGGGTGCGAACGGCTGGCCATCTAATAGTTCCGACCGGCACAGGCATGAGAGGGGCGAGTGATGAGCGGCAAGCGCGAGGTGCAGATCGTCCAAGCCGAATCCGAGGCCGGTATCGATGCCGCACTGCCCGAGCATGTGCGTGGGCACCTTCGAGGCCGCTCCGTGGTGCAGTCGGTGCGCCTGCCTGAGGCCGAGTTCACCGATATCCAACGGCTCGCCGCCGAGATGGACGTGCCGGTCGGTGCGCTGATCCGCGGCTGGGTCTTGGACGGGCTCGCTGACGAGCGCGGCGTTTCCCTGCGCGGCGCCATCGAACGACTCGCTGGGGATGCCGACCGGCTACGGAGGCTCGCTGCCGCGAGCAACGTGGCCTGACAGCGACGCTCTTCCCTCGTTGTCCGGGCGTTGCCACACCGTTGCCCCGGTCCCGCGATAACGCCTGTCCCCGAAGGGGTTTCGCCGCGGGTATGACGATGTTCGTGATCGCGGCCCCTATCGGATCGGCCATGGTCGCCTGACGCGACTCAGGGCTTCGGGCCTTCGCGATGTGCGCCCACAGCGAACAGGGCTGGCGCCGCCGTTGTTTCCAGTGCAACGCTGTAATTATGTAATAACCGTTGCACGTGAAAGGAATTGTCATGAGAGGGTACGGAATGGGCATGCGTGGCCGGATGCGCCCGGAGCAGGACCTACCGGACGCAGTCGATGCGCCGGCCTGGTTCGCCGGCCGGCTCCCGGACGGGTGGTTCACCGGGGCTCCGGACGTGACGGTCGATCGAGACGAGATCATCGTGGTCGGAACGCTTCCCGGCCTGGACGGCGAGTTCGACGATGCGGCTGCGCGCGCCGCCGCAGAGGAGGGGCGCATCGCCCGGTTCCGGGAGCAGACCCGCGACGAGCGCATCGACGTCGCGCGCCAGGCCGAGCACCGGTTCGGTCGCGCGGTCTCCTGGGGTGCCCGGCTCGGCGGCACCGAGCGGCTGTTCACCACGGTCTCGGCTCCGGTAATGACCAGGCTTCGCCAGCCCGAGCGCCGGGTGCTCGACACCCTGGTCGACGCGGGGGTGGCCCGATCCCGCTCGGAGGCGCTGGCCTGGTCGGTGCGCCTGGTCGGCGAGCACGCCGAAACCTGGCTAGCCGGCCTGCGCGAGGCCATGGAGGAGGTCAACCGACTGCGCAACCAGGGCCCGGACCTGGGCTGACCACCTGCTCGCCGTAGCGGGCAGTTCGCGGGCCGCTACGGATCGTCACATAAAATTTCGCACATTGCCTCGCAAGGTGCGTGTCAGGCAGACGCCCGGAGCAGGGGCCGGACGGCAGTGGCTCACGCGGACCGGTTCACGCTTCGACCTGAGCCTTGAGACCGTCCAGCATCCCCTGCCAATTCCGGCTGAACCGTGCCGCTTGCTCCTCGTCGTCGCAGCCGTCTTGGGTGAGCTCGAGGTGGGTGCCCTCGGCCGTGGCGGTGAGCGTGTAGACCAGCGTGTGGTAGTTCTGCGCCTCGTCGGGTTGTCCCGTCATCGGACTGTAGTGGGTCACCGACAGGACGTGCGGCTCGTCATAGGTCAGCACCTCGCCTTTGTCCTGGTAGGCGCGTCCGTCGTACTCCCCGTCCCAAGTGATCGGGGAGCCGACCCTCCAGGTCGTGGTGACGTGCGAGCCGCCCATGTATCCGGCGATCTCCCGCGGATCGGTGAGGGCAGCCCACACCCGGTGCGGGTTTGCCACAACGTCGACCTGAGCGGTGGCGGTGAATCCGGTCATCAGCCTCATCCCCTCGTCTCACCGGCGATTCTTCGTGGAGGACTCACCCACATCATCACCGAATCACGGCCCGAGTAAACCCCCGAATCAACCCTTGTCGCCCTCGTCGACGAACCTGCTCACATCGTCGCGCGCGGTCCGGCCGTGAATTGCCCGGCCGCGGGGTCCGGGACGGTCGCGTCGGCCGCGGGCCGGGCTCCGTCGGACGGTTCCAGGTGCGCGCGGACGAACCAATGGAAGAGTTCGATCGAGTGCAACTGGTCGATGAGCAGGTCGCTGGTCACCGGGTCGATGGCTTCCGTCTCGGCAGCGGCCTGGCGATGCCCCGCGATGACGAATCGGTACACCGAATCGAGCGCGGCGAGGTGGGTCAGGGCGTCGGCCCTGCCGATGGCGTAGTCGCCCCACGTGCGCCGCCGGACGATGCCGCCCGGGGTGCCGTCCGGCGGTACGCCGAGAGTCGCAATGCGTTCCGCGATGTCGTCGACCATCCGGCGCACCGCTTTGACCTGCGGATCGATCATCTCGTGCACGGCAATGAAGTGCGGGCCTACCACATTCCAGTGCACGTGCTTCAGAGTGAGCGCCAGGTCGTTGAGGGCATCGAGCTGGCCCTGCAGCAGCGCGGCGACGTATGCGCCCTCGTCGCTGGGCAGGGGCGGTGCGACGAACTCGGTCGCCGGGGTTCCGGTGTCGGTCACGGTGAGTCTCCTCCCGTCGAGATGGTCGTCTGGTCCCTACCCGCTGGGGAGCGGCGGCAATCCGTTCGCGCGGCAGGTTTGTCAGGCGGTCTGGGCGGGAAACCACCGAGTGCCTTGCTGGGTGCTCGCTCGCTCTGCGCTCGGCGGAGGGACCTCAGCGGAAAGGACACGGCCCGAGGACAGGACGGCGTCATGAACGCGGATCACGACGAGGCGGCCGGCAACGTGGCCGATCACGCGGTGGAAGTTCCGCCGTCGCAGAATACGGCGGCGCAGTCGGCGGACCTGTGCGTTTTCGATCCCTCGCCCGTGCTCACCGTCATGATCGAACCATTCGGGGCTTCCGGTGAGATCCACTTCCATGCCGGCGGGCAGGGCTTCTGGATCGCCCGCATGGCGCGGCGACTCGGCGCCGAGGTCACCATGGCGAGCAGTTTCGGCGGCGAATCGGGAACACTCCTCGTTCCCCTCATCGGCCAGCACGGCATTCGGGTCGTGGCTACCGATGTTGCCGGCAGCAACGGCGCGTACGTCCAGGACCGCCGATCCGGAGCACGCGCCCTTGTCGCGGACAGTGCCCCGCCGCCGCTGACCAGACACGAGGCCGACGACCTCTACGGCGCGAGTCTCGCCGCCGCCATCGAGTCCCGCGTCGTGGTGCTCGCGGGGCCGTGCACGCCCGACCTGCTGCCCATGGAGATGTACGGCCGACTCACCGCGGACCTGGCAACGCTCGGCATCACGGTGGTGGCCGACCTGTCCGGCGCAGCGCTGGACAGCGCGTTGGGCGGCGGGGTCGACGTCCTCAAGGTCAGCGAGGAGGACATGCGCCGCGACGGATTGCTTCGCGCGGACAGCGACACGGCGCGCATCGACCTGCTGGACGAGTTGCATCGTCGCGGGGCCACGGCCGTCGTGCTTACCCGAGCGGACCACCCCGCGCTCGGCTACGTGGATCAGGCACCGATGGAGATACGCTGCCCACCTCTGCAACCGGTCGATCATCTGGGCGCCGGCGATGCGATGACGGCCGCCATTGCGGTGGCCCTGAGCAGGGGCTCCTCACTCGTCGATGCGCTGCGGCTCGGCGCCGCCTCCGGGGCCGCGTCCGTCACACGCCGCGGTCTCGCGTCCGGACAGGCAGCCGCGGTGAGCGCGCTTGTCCCGTACGTCGAAGTTCAACAGGTCAATGAGGAGTGACAACGCGGATGCGGATCTTGGTCACCAACGACGATGGAATCGAGGCAGCGGGTATTGCGGAACTCGCCGCAATTGCCGCCGACACCGGATGGGATGTGGTGGTTGCTGCTCCGTCCGGGGAGCGTAGCGGTAGCGCCGCGGCCCTGTCCGCGGTGGAATCGGACGCCGGCGTGCTCACCGACCCCGTCGAATTCAGTGCTGCGCCAAATGCCGCCGCGTTCGGCGTGCACGCTTCGCCGGCCTTGATCTCCGTACTGGCTTCAGCCGGAACTTTCGGTCCCCCACCGGATCTCATGATCTCGGGCATCAATCATGGGCCGAACACCGGTACTGCCGTGCTGCATTCCGGAACGGTCGGCGCTGCCTTCACGGCAGCCATCCGCGGTGTCCCGGCCATCGCCTTCTCCTTTGCGCCGCCGGCGCCCAGCACGTGGAAGACGGCCGTGACCGTGGCCCGGCACGTGCTGCACTGGGCCACAGAGAAAGCAGCCTCGGGCCACCTGTCGCCCGTCGTGCTGAACATCAACATTCCCGATGTGCCGGCCGAGGAACTGCGCGGATTGCGATCGGCGCACCTCGCGATGTTCGGCGCGGCGCAGGCCCAGGTCACCACGCCGGACGCGACCGAGACCGTGACGATGTCGCAGACGGCGGCCGAACCCGACCCGACCAGCGATGCCGCGCTGCTGGCCGCGGGATGGGCCACGGTGACGCCGGTCATGGCTCCGTGCGAAGTCGCCGCCGATCTGCCGGGCCTCACGGGCAGTCTCACCGGCAGTCTCACCGGCAGCGTGCCGATTCTCTCAGGCGACTAGGGCCCGCGCCGGATCGCTGGATTCGGGATCGGCCGGCTCCAGTTTGATGCCGGCCGCGTCGACGGTGCCGTGGCGCCGCAGCGCGGCGCTCCGCCGTCCACGCCACCGGCTTCAGGTGTAAGCCGCCGCCCCGGCGGGAATGAAATAAGTATCGATCCAATAACGGACTGATCACGTTAAGATAACGGTCTGCAGGGGACGGAGGCACGGCGATGTATGTCACGGAAGCAGCGGCCACAAACTCGGGCACCGGTGTGAGCAGTACAGCTTTGAGCAGCACGGCTTTGCGAACGGTGCCGACCCAGCTCTCCGTCACATCACCGACCGGGTCATCCGCCTCATCACCACCGGCGCGGTGGGCGATACGCGCCTGCGCCGGCGCGGGCGGTGCGGCCGTCGTCGCCTGCATGTCGGCGCTGGTGATCCTGCATCTGCTGCCCGCCACGGACGGGCTGAATCCGATATCCGAACCGGTGAGCGCCTACGCTCTCACCGCCGACGGTGCCCTGTTCGACTGGGCGATCGTCGCCACGGCGGCAGGGCTGGGTGCGATCCTGGCTGCACTCATCCTGGATCGACGCGCCGACCGCACCCTGACCGGCGCCCTGGCGATCACGGCGCTCGGGCTCATTGCGCTGGTGGTCTTTCCGGACGTCACCACCACTCACGGCTTCACACCCGTCGGGCGCGCGCATTGGATCGCCACCATGATCGCCTTCGGCGTCATGCCCATGGTGCCGCTGCGGATGTACTTTCGTCACCGCGGGCTCAGCGGCTGCACCAGGGTGAGCACGCTCTGCGGCCGTAGCGCCGCCGCGGCACTCGGCTGCTTCGCAACCCTGTTCGTCGGCAACGTGATCGCGTTCGCGACGGGCCTGCCGCTCTGGCGGGTCGGCGGCCTGGTGGAACGCATGCTGATTGCCACCGAGCTCACAGCGGCGGGCTTCGTCGCGCTGTGGACCTGGCGCGGATGCGCCTGCGCTCGCCCCGGGCGTTCCTGAGGAGGTTCGATTCGGGCGGACCACAGATTGACCGATGCCCTCAGATGTCGCAGTTCAACCAACGCCCGTGCGCAGGGCGCTCGGCTCGTCGGACACGGCGCGGCACGAACACATCGTCATAGGCAGCCGGCCCGCGACGACACGAGGCGCACAGCAAGCACAGCACCGAGGACCGCCGTCCTGCTCACGGCATGTCACAGCATGAGCACCACGGCACAGCCGACCATGCCGACCGCGACGAACCCGGCATAGTCATTGACCGATCCGGTGTGCACGGCACGCAGCCAGCGGATGGGCGCGGGCTCCGGAATACGCAGGTACAGGGCCGCCAGCGCCACGCCGACGGCGACGCTGCCGAGGGCGACGAGCAGGTTGGCGGGATCGGCGTAGTCGAAGTGGACGGTCAGCGGCGGCAGGGACGCGTTGCCGCCGAGCACGCCCGTCGCGTACAGCTGCGGATGCAGGAGGGCGGAGGCAGCCGGTGCGGCGGCCAGTCCGATCACCGTCCCGGGCAGCACACCGAAGGCCACGCAGCCGGCGCCGAGCATGACGAGCGCGAAGACGACCCCGCCGTGGATGGGCTCGAGGTGCGCGTACGGAGCCCCGCGGCGGCGGAAGAACGCGAGATACGCCGCACGGCAGAGCGCGGCGATAGTGAGGATCTGCGCGAGCTCGGCGGCGGCGAACCCGGCCCAGTCGCCCGCGTCCATCAGCCCCTGGTGCACCAGACCGACGGAGGCGTAGCCGTTCAGCGGCGGGATACCCGCGATCGCGGCCACCCCGACGCAGAACCCGGCGGCGATCAACGGGCGCCGCCGCGCGAGGCCGCCCATCTCGGACAGCCGCGCCTTGCCGGTGATGTGCACCACGGTCCCGGCGCAGAGGAAGAGCATGGCCTTGAAGAGCGCGTGATTGATCATGTGATACGTGGCGCCGGCCACGCTATCGGCGTTCGCGGTGGCGAAACCCATTGCCAGCACGCCCATCTGGGAAACCGTGTCCCAGGCGAGCAATCTCTTGAGGTCGTCCTGCGCCAGGGTGAGCGCGGCTCCGGCGACCGCGGTGACGGCGCCCAGCACCGTGAACAGGGTGCGGGCGGACACCCCGTCATGGGCGGGAAGGATCTGCAGCATCAGGCGGGTGATGCCGATGATCCCGATGTCGTACATCAACGCGGAGAACAGGGCGGAGACGGCCCCGTGCGGCGCCGTGTGGGCGTCGGGCAGCCAGGCGTGGAAGGGCATGATGCCGGCCTTGGTGGCATAACCGGCGAGCAGCAGGGCGACGGCGAGCATGTCCGGGCGGGTGACCCCGTGCGTCAGCGCGCGGCCGAGCTGGCCGACATTGAGCGCGCCGTGATCGGCGTAGAGCAGAGAAGCGCCGACGAAGACGGCGAACCCGGCGATGGAGGTGAGCACCAGGGTCTTGAAGGCGGCCTCGAGGGCGGTCGGCCGGGTGAGGAAGAAACCGGTGAGCCCGTAACTAGCCAGTGCCGCAACCTCGAACCAGACGAACATGTTGATGGTGTCGGCGGTGAGCGCGGTACCAATGATGGCCGCCAGCAGCAGCTGCATCAGGGACAGCAGGAACCCGAACTCGCGCTTGCCGAGCCGCCCGATCTCGGACTGCACATAGATCAACAGCAGGGTGCCGATCGCGGCGGTGATCCATGCGAAGGTCATGCCGAACGGGTCCGCGGCAAACGCGACACCGAGCGCGGCCCCGTCGACCGGACCCCAGTGGCCGAGGTAGTGCGAGACGATCCGACCGTTACCGGCGAGGACGGTCGGCGCGATCACGGTGAGCAGTGCGGTGGTAGCCGTCATGGCGGCGATGGCGGCCACTGCGGCCGCGAGACGGCTGGCGAGGGCGAGCAGCATCGAGGCGATCGCGCCGGCGATCGGAACGACGACGCCGAGCGGCAGCAGCGATGCGGCGATGACGACGTTCACGGGCGGGGCCTCGTGACGTCGCCGCCTGCGATGGACTCACCCAGGAGTGGGGCGCGGCTCATCCGCGCAACTCTCGATCGGTGTCGGAGTCCAGACTGCGACGGTGCTGCGCGAGCCGGACGACGACCGCGAGAAAGACCGCGGCCGCGGCGACGCCGATGACGATCGCGGTGAGACAGAAGTTCTGCAGCACCGGGTCGGCGACATTGCCGCTGGCCAGTTGCTGCATGGTGACGCCGTTCGGCGGATCGAGAATCACAGGGGCGGTGGACCCGCGGCGATAGGCCAGGGAGACCAGCAGCAGATAGGTGGAGGACTCCATGAGGGAGAGCCCCATGACGATCTTGATGAGGTTCCGGCGGCTGAGGACGGTGTACAAGCCGAGGCACATCAGGGTGGCGGCGGCGAGGTAGTTGACGGTGATCATGGCCGGCGGCGATCCGGGCGGTCCTGGTTCTGGCCCTGGTCCCGGTCTTCTTGAAGGTCGGGTCGGGCGACGGAATCGGGCTCGTCGGGGGTCCAGTCGTGCCGCATGGACAGCACCGCGAAGACCGCAATGGTGAGCCCGGTCGCCACCTCGACGAGTTCGGTGACCGAGAACGCTTGCAACAGACCGCCACTGAGGATGGTCTGCGCCGGTGCGAGCGGCATCCAGTTCGCCATCACCGAGCCACGTAGCACCAGACCCAGGACGGCGAGCGCGACGACCACCACCGCCCCGATCATTTCGACCGGTTCGAGGACCCTAGGGCGGACGACACGCGACACGGCGCGATAGCCGAGGGCGGCATAGAGCAGCAGCGCGACGCCGGACAGCGCGGCCCCGGCCGGAAACCCACCACCCGGCGAATAGCCGCGGGCACACAGGTAGACGGCGGCGACAGCGAGGATCACCGCCGCGGCCCGCGCCGCGACGCGGACAACAACCGTCATGGACTGGCTGTGCTCGGGGGCACGCGAGCCCAGCGGATTTCGATCGGATGCGAACCGCTCGATCACGGGGTGCACGCGGGAGCCAGGAGTCCGATGTGCCGACCCGCGGCGATGCCCGGACGCTACGTCATGGTCGGCGGCATCGCCGTCGCCGGCGGCATCGCCGTCGCCGGTGGTATCGCCGGACACCACGTCATCACCGGCATCCCGTCCGGTGCCTGCGCCTTCCTCGCCTTCGTCTCCCCCGGCCTCCTCTTCGGCCTCCTCCTCTTCGGCCTCACGCGCCTCGCTCTCCGCAGCCGACACGCCTCCCCCACCACCTTGGAAGCCGGTCGGATCGCTCTCGCGCTGTTCCTGGAGCCCGGCCTCCTCCTCGCCGAGGTACTCGCCGCGCGGCTCACGGGAACGTGCGATGGTGGCCACCGAAACGATCGCTGCCATCAACAGGAACGTCTCGCCGAAGGTATCGAAACCCCTGGTGCCGTAGACGATCTCGTTGACAGGCTCGGTGATCTTCCACTGCGGCAGGGCGATCTCCATGGCATAGCGGGCGATGGCCGGCAGCGGGGCGTCGGCGCCCGGCAGCCCGAGGAATCCGACGATGAGAACCCCGAGCAGGGCGGCGGCGCACAGGAGCGCGATCCGCGGCCGGTGCAGCGGCTCGATGACGTGTGGTTCGGTGCGCGCCTGCTCCCGCGCGGTGCGCTCAGCCACGATCTGCGCTCCCGTCGGAACGGACGGACCGTTGGGTGCCGGCGTCGTCGAGGGAGCGACTGGGCGGGGCGTCTGTGCCCTCTGCTGTGCCCTGCTCCTCGCCGAGGTCGCCGACGTCGGGGACGTCGGTGCGGGTCTTCCCGATGGCCAGCAGGAAGAGCACCGGCAGGGTGATCGCGCCGATGACGACCTCGGCATGGGCGTCGTCGGGCGCGCCGAGCAACACGAATATCAGCGTCATCAGTGTCCCGATGCCGGAGAGCGCCATGGTGGCACCGTTCAGGTTCTTGAGCCGGACCACCAGCACGCCGCAGACGAGAATGCCTGCCAGCACCAGGTAATCGAGCGCCCAGAGGCCGGCCATGGTCAGTCCCGGGGTTCGTCCCGCACCGCTCCGGGCCACATCGGGACGTCTGTCAGGTACGCGGAGCGGCCCAGCGCATGCGAGGTCGCCGGGGCGAGGACCAACAGCAACGCGGCGACGATCAACGCACGGCTTCCGTAGGACGAGATCGGCCCGGCGAACACAACGATCGCGACGAGCAACGGCAGCGCGCCGAGGGTGACGAGTTGGGTCGAGCACTGGATGCGGAGGTAGACGTCGGGCATCCGGAGCAGGCCGACGGCGGCCGTGAGTGAAAAGAACAGGCCGACGGCGCACAGGATGACGACGACAATGTCGGTCACATCGGAGCTGATCACTTGAGACCCCTTTCCAGGTACCGAGCCCAGACCAGGGCGCCGAGGTAGGAGAACGACGCGAGCCAGATGGCGACGTCGAGGGAGACCAAGCGGCCCGAGATCACGGAGAAGAGGACGACGACGATCGCGCACTGAGTGCACATCGCGTTGACGGCGACGATCCGGTCGCCGACGGAGGGCCCGCGCGCCAGCCGAACGACAAGAATTGCGGCGATGGCCATCTCGGCGATCGCGACGGCGGTGAACCAGGTGTCCATCCTCACCTCCTGGAGAGGAACAGCAGCGGGCGTTCGACGGGCCCGTTGATCGCCGCGCGGGCGTGCTGTCGCCCCGGCGGCGGCAGGGCGACGCCGTGGAACTGCAGCAGGTGGCGGCTGCGGTCGATGTCGATGACCTGGTTGTCCACCACGAGTGAGGTAAGCAGGCCGACCGCGGCGATCTCGCCGTCGGTGCGTGCCGCGGTGGGGGCGATGACCATGCCGCTGGCGAGCGGCCGGCTGGGGAGCCAGATGCGCCGCGCCAGTTTCACGTTCTCACGCATGATCCCGGCGCTGACGACGGCGATCAGCCAGACGATACCGGCGAGCCGCCGCGGATCGAGCAGTCGCCAGGGCGGGATGACGGTTCCCGCCGCGGCGATGGCTGCCGCGACGGCGAGCGCGACGCCGAGCCCGACGGCCAGGTTCTCCACAGTGGCCGTCCAGGTGAGGAGGTTCCAGACGAGGAAGGCCCAGATGACGGCGGAGAGGTAGCGGACAGGGATGGGCTGCCGGCGGGGCCGGAGTGGTGCTGCCTTCGCGGACGCGTGCCTTCGACGCCCAGCGGCGGCCCGCCCGGCGCCGGCTGAGGGGGCACGGCGGTCTGCTGCCATGACGATCCTCCCCCTTGGCCGAGCGGCCCGGGCCCGCCCGGCGGCACCAGGACTCTCAGCGGCCGTTGTCACCGCGCCATCTCGCCTGCGTCAGCCGCGACGTCCGCCATGCGGGAACGTCGGCGGCATATACCCCGGGGTCCAGAACGGCGCGACGCCGTAGTACCCGTAAACGTCCTGGTAGAACTCGGCTTCGGTTCCGATCTCCGGGTCGTACTGGGGCGCCCCGGCAACCGTCCTCATGTCACGGTCCACCCAAACGCTGTCGGGCGTGATCTCGGTGATCGCATCGACCGGTATAAACGTCTCGATTGCGCCGATTCCCAGGATCCCGCCGTGTTCAACGAGCAGGAAGCGGACTTGCGAAGCAGAGTCGTCGACCAGCAGATCGGCGACCTTGCCGAGTTCTTCGCCGTTGACGTCGATCACCACCCGCCCGCGGACGTCCTCGTCGGGATCGGCGATATTCCGATCGGTGTCGCCGAGCTTGATCAGCGTTGGTCGGTTCGGGGGTTCGGCTGCGGTCACGAAGATCATCTCCTTTGAAGTCTTGTTTCGGAACGAGCCGTCGGCGACGACATACCCCGGACCGTGGCGCCGTAAACGGCCGCGGTGTTGTTGCCCGGCCGGGACGGGATCCGATGCTTCGGAGTAGTTTCCCGGGGCCGGAATCTGGGAATCAGAGGGAACGTCGTTGCGCACCGCGCTACACACCGAAAGGCGTCTTATCATGACCGTTCTCGGAATTATCCTGTTGATTCTAGGATTCGTATTCGGTATTCCGATCCTGTGGACGCTCGGGATCATCCTCACCGTGATCGGAGTCGTGTTGCTCCTAGTCGGAGCCGCCGGCCGAACGCTCATGGGTCGCCGCTACTACTGGTAGTGGTAACCCATCGCCGGCGGACCATGCATAACGACGTGAGCCCCCGGCAGCCAGCGCTCCGGACACCTGCCTCGCAGCGATCACGGTCGCCTCGATCCGCCGTCATCTTGATGTGCATCGCCGCCTCCTCGGCGGACGAGGCATAGCCGGCCGGGCCGACGTCGGTCGCCACTCCGTCCGGCTCTTCGCGATGCTCGGTGCCTTCCTCCTCCGTCACGAGGCGGCCCGCGCGCGGTTCCGGCGGGCCGGCGGTCACGTCATCCGGATCCGCCTCCGGCTCTTCTTGTGTGACGTAGTCGTCGATGCCGACGCCTTCGCGTTCCTCCTCCAGGGTGCGCGCCCTGCGCAGGCTGGCCGGCTCGCGGTCGGGCGGGTCGTAACCGGTTTGCATGGTCTCGTCCGGGTCGTCGCTGAGCAGGTTGTCGGCGGGGTCGAGGTTCGCGATGCCGCGCCCGAGATCGCCGTGATCGAACTCGTTGTCGCGTTCCCTGTCCGGGTCAGTGTGTGCAGCCATGTCGTGGATCCTCCTCACGCTTCACGCTGTGAATATCCGCAGATACCGTGTACTACCCCGAATCGGGCGATTCCTAGCGCGCCGGTGCCGTCGGCGAATCACCGCAGCCGTGTTTCCTTTGGGTCACGAGCGGGTAAGGAGTGAGAACCGGTGAGCGTCGCCGCGGCCGGTTTCCGACGGAGAGAAGGAAGTGCGCCGTGACGATTCCCGAGCCACCCCGACCCGACAGGCCGTCCGATCCCGACGTACCGCATCCCGAGCCTGCCGACAGCCCTTACGCCTTCGGCAAACTCGATGCACTACGACAGTTGCGGGAGTTGTTCCCGGGCAGCCGTATCCTGTTCGATCTCGACGCGCCCAGCGGCACGAACGTCGTCACCCTCGAATCGCCACCGGCCCTGATCATCAGGACGCACGCGCCCGATGCCACCGCCCGCGGAGCGGCTTGAGTCGCGGGCGGCCCACGTCGGCGTCCACTCACCCGTGCGCCGCTATTGCTTCATTCGGCTCTCACCGAGTGATGGCAGCGAGTGATGGCAACGGTGTTTCGCGTCAGCGGCATCCGGCCGTCATACGCGGCCAGCCGACATCGCGGCGCCACAGCGACGTCACAGCGCGACACGGCGCATGGCGAGCACGGCGATGTCGTCGTCAGGAATTCGATCGCCGACCATGCGAAGCATGGCAGTGCGGCACACAACCTCAGGGTGGTCGGCCCGAACGACGGCCCGCAACCGCTCCATGCCCTCCGAAACGGGGATGTGCCGGCTTTCTACCAGCCCGTCCGTGTACAGCAGCAGTACGGCACCCAGCGGCAGATCGACCGACACGCTCGTCCGCCGCACACCAGGGAAGGACCCAAGCGGCGGGTCGGTCTCGACGGCAACCAGCGAGGCATCCTCACCGGGCGCGGCCAGGACGCATGCGGGATGGCCGGCATCCGCAATCTCGAAGGTCTCGTACGGAGGAGCTGAGACCGCGCACAGCATCGTGGTCATGGCGTCCATTCCGAAATAATGCATCTTGTGGTCCGTCTGCTCGAGGACCTCGGCCGGCCCGCCCCCGAGCAACGCATAGGCCCGAAGGGTGCTCCGGATTCGTCCCATCACGACCGCCGAGCGCAGCCCGTGGCCCGCGACGTCACCGACGATGAGCCACAAGTGCTCGTTCGGCAGGGTGAACGTGTCGTACCAGTCACCACCGATCAGCCGGTGCGCGGCAGGAGCGTATCGGCCGGCGAACTGCGCACCGCTGATCGCGGGGAACCGGCGCGGTCGCAGGCTGCGCCCGAGGAGTTGGACTGCCGCGGTCTCCGCCGCCAACTCCCTTGCGGTCACGATGCCGGCAACACGTTCCGCGGCAACAGTCAAGAGGTGCGTTTCGTCCTCAGTGAAGGTCCGCGCATCGAGGCAACCGACGTGCAGCACGCCGATGACGTGATCATCGCGGACCAACGGCACGCCGAGCATGGATGAGATCCTGCGCTCGTACAGCACAGGGTTCACGACCGTGTCTTCCGTGACGTCTTCGATCGCGAGCGGCCGCCCTTGAGCGGCGATTCTGCCGGAGAAACCTGAACCTACCGGCACCCTCATGCCCTGCCGAACTTCTTCCTCCAGCCCCCGGGACGCGTGCGCGACAAGGTAGTCACCGCTCTCGTCGAGCAGCAGCACGACGACCGCGTCGACGCCGAGGACAGCCTTGATCCGATCCAGCAGGTCCGCCAATGAATCGGCACTGTCGCCGTTGTTCAAGCTTGTGTCGGTGATGGCGAGAAGGTTCTGCAGCCGATCGTCCTCGGCATCCATCGCCCCCGCAACTGCGGTCACGGTTCACCATCTCTATACGCTCATCGCGCCTGGCTCGGCCGCTGGCGCCGATATGTACGGCTGTCTCGAGCTTAACGCGATCGCGCTCGGTCGGCACTCGGTTCGGCATTCCCCGCCGACTCGGTCGCTACGTGTCCCGTGCGCGATTCGAGTGCGCACGTCGGCACGTTTCACAATTGTTACGAAGAGTCTCGAGCCTGACGGTTTCGCGACAGCGTGCGGTGGTATGCAACTCCTATGAGCGTCTGTCGCGCCGCCGCGCGCTTTCCCGCGAAGCTGGAAAGCGCTGGGCTGGCGCGCGACTTCGTGGCCGCGTTATGTCACAAATGCCAGGTACCGGATGCGCGGGTGGACGCGCTCATCATCGTTTCCGAATTGGTCGAAAACGCCGTCCGCCACGGTCAGAGCTCATGCACAGTGACGGTCACGCTGAGCGGCGACGTACTAACGATCGCCGTCCACGACGATTCGATCGCGCGCCCACGGTTGATGCACCCTCGGCTCGACGAGCCCGGGGGCCGAGGGCTTCAGCTTGTCAGCACGTTGTCGACGGCCTGGGGAGTTTCGTATCTCGATGGCGGTAAGCAAGTGTGGGCGACATTGGAGTTGGCCGGCCGTCACCAGCACGCCGCGGCCGGCCGTGAGTCGGCATGATCTGACGCAGCAGACGCCCCCGCAGACCCTCGACACCATGGAGAACGGTGATGGACGACAACCTCAACCCGATCATCGACACTGCGCGCGGCGCGGGAACCTCACGGGTGGTGGTGACGATACCGCCCGATCCCGATCGGCTTGAGCTGCTGCGCAGCGTGGCGACGGCATTGGCCGTGGCACTCGACTTCGACATCGACACGCTGGCCGACCTGCGTATGGCTGTCGACGAGCTGTGCTCGATAGCCATGAAGCGGGCGCGCCCGGACGGCGACATGTGCGTTCACTTCGAAACCGGCGATGGCGCGGTATCGGTGCTTGCGGAGGTGCCGGTGTCTGAGCCTGCCACCGTCGATGAGAACTCTTTCGGCTGGATGGTGCTCCAGACCCTGGCCGATTCCGTGGCCTGGGCGGCGCACTCCGGTGGAGCGGAGAACCAGCGCCTCGAAGTGCGACTTCGCATGCGACGCAGCCAGGAACCGCAGTGAACGAACGCGAGACGCTTGCGTCGACGTCCGACTCCCTGTTTGCGGAGTTGGCAGAGCTGGGCACGGAGGATCCACGGCGGAAGGAGGTTCGCGATCGGTTGGTGAGCCTGTACCTACCGGTCGCACGGCGTATCGCCGCGAGGTTTCGCGGCCGCCGCGAACCGGTTTCGGACTTGGAGCAGGTAGCCTCCATCGGACTCATCAAAGCGGTCGAGCGATTCGACCCGTCACGAGGCGTGACGTTCCTGGCGTACGCAATACCGACCATGATGGGCGAGGTTCGTCGGTACTTCCGCGATTCCGCATGGTCCGTGCGCTTGCCGCGCCGGCTGTCGGAGTTGCATCTGGCACTGGGCGAGGCCAGCCGGGAATTGGCGCAGCAACTCGGCTCGGCACCGACGCCGCGCCAGCTAGCCGAGCATCTGCAGATTACGGTCGCAGAGGTCCAAGAGGGTTTGGAGGCCGGCGAGTCTTATCGCGCGATCTCGCTCGACAACGCACTCAGCGAGGGTCCCGAGTCGCCGATCGACCGGCTGGGTGACGAAGACCCAGGAATGGACCTGGTGGAGGTCCGCGCCTCCCTTCGGCCCGCGCTCGAAATGATCCCGGACCGAGAACGACGTATCCTGAAGATGCGATTTTTCGAGCACATGACGCAGACGCAAATAGCAACGCAACTCGGACTGTCGCAGATGCATGTGTCGCGGCTCCTGGCGCGTACACTGCGGACACTCCGGGAACACATGTCGGAAACGCCGGAAACGGCCGATTCGTCGGCGGCATCGAACGCCAGAAGATCGTCGGATGCACATAGTAGCCAAAACGCGCGAAAGGGACTGCCCGGATGAATCCCGAAAGTAGCGAATCGTCCCCATCGGACGGGTTCTCCGTCGACGTCGAAGGGCCCGAGGGCGGACATGCCAGGGTCACGGCAGCCGGCGCGATCGATATGGTGACTGCGCCGGAACTCGACCGGGCTATCGCCCGAGCGCAAGAGTCGGCCCCGAGGGTCCAACTCGATCTCAGCGGTGTCGAATTCCTCGGCTCGGCTGGGTTATCGGTCCTGGTCGGCGCCGCGCGCCGGGCGGCCGACGCCGGCGGGCGGTTCGCCATCGTTGCCAACCAACACGTCGTCCTTCGCGCCATCGAGGTGACCGGGCTCGACAAGGTCCTGAATGTCTTCCCTGAACCGGCAGCCGCCGTGGCGTACCTCAGCGAGGAAGCCGCTACGGACTGACCGCTTGGCGCGCACGTTCAACGCTCGCGATCTCACTTCCGCGTGGACTTCGCGCAATCCGAAGGCTGTCCGACGGCCGATCGGAACCGATGGTTCGGCGCCGTCGGGTTTAGGCCGGCGCGCACCCGGGAACCCTCCAGATACCCCCAGCGGCTGCTATACAGTGCCGCCACAATGAAAGCGGAGGTCCGCCATGAGAATCGGAGCAAGCCTGGCTGTCTTTGCGATCGGCGCCATCCTGAAGTTCGCGGTCACGGACACCATTCGGGGTATTAATCTGAGTATTGTCGGTATCATATTGATGGCCATCGGCGCGGTCGGATTCGTGATTTCTCTCATTTTGACATCGACGCGGCGCCGCACCGACGTCATCTCTCGTGTTGACGACGGCTACGGCCACGAGCGTGCGACCCGGACGACTTACGCGACTCCGAACGACCCCGACGATCCCCGCATATGACGCATTCCGTCAACAGCGCTACGGCCGCGGCCCTTCCGACGTGGATCTGCACCACGCCGGAAGGGCCGTAGTGGAAACCTGCCTCGATGGATCGGACCATCGGAGCACGGCACCGACGCCGTCCTTGAGGCGGACATCGTCATGACCGGTGTCGTGGTCGGTGTTATTGCCAGTGTCATTGCCGGTGCCATCGGCAGTGTCGTTACCGGTGTCACTGCCGATGTCACCGCCGAGGACGACAACGTCCGCGCCCGAGGCGAGCGCCGCACGCACAAGCACCGCGTCGGCCGGCATCGATACCGGGGCCGATACTCCGATGTCGACGAGTTGCTTCCGCTCCGTGCCGATATCGAGTGGCCCACTCCCCGACCACAACATCACCGGCGACGGCGGATTGTCGTGCAGGAGAATGCGTTCCACCTCCCCGCGACGCAACGAGTCGACCACATTCTGCAGCCCTTGGACGGCACCGACCTGTCTCGCCGCAGCGTCGGCAAACTGCTCGATCACCCTGCGGCGCTCGGCACGCGCGCGCACGGCGAGCGCGCGGTCGATCGCCGCGCGACGGGTCGGCACGTCGCCGCCGTCCGTGTGGGCAGGCGACCCCGCCCGGATCACCAGTTCTCGGGCGGCGTCACTCAGGCCGCTGATCATGGATGACGCCGCGTCGCCGTCACCGTCCACCAGCACAAAGGCGGGTGATGTCGCCGCAACCAGTCGGTTGATTTCGGTCGCCGCCTGGGCGGCATTGCGATCCCCGGAATGCTCGGCAGAGAACGTCATGCGGTGACGGGACCCGCCGCCGTCCGGGGCCTGGCACGAGCCGTCCGGCCCGCACGCGGCCCGCGCCGCGTCGCGAGTCGGCCCGTCGACGCCGAGCACCTCGATATCCGCGCAGACTCGGTCGATGGTGACCACCAGATACGGCGTCGGCCACCTGGCGGCGGGCATCATCGGCGATAGTTGCGGCGCCGGGCCGAACGCCACCTGGTTTCGGCGTGCGGCGCTGGGAAGGACGACGTCCAGGCAGATGGCGCCCGCGCTCGCGACGGCCAACCGCATGACAGGCCCGTCGCGTCGCGGTGCAGCGAGCATCGCGTTCCGCAGAGCCGCGATGTCCTCGGGTGGCGCACCGAAACGCGCCAGGTTCTCGGCTGCCACCCGAAAGCGCGCGTCGAGAAGTCCCTCGGTCGGCGGGACCGCGCAACTGACAGTCAGGCATGCAGAACTGAACGTCCCGGTCTGCCGTGCGAGGTGGCGCGCCTTCTCAAGCATGTGAACGCCTCCGCGCACCGATTTCCGACGAACATCAGCTGTCTGCCAACGACAGATCTCAGCCACGTGGGCGTCCACCTGCCACACGGCCGATCACCAGTGGCGCCGCCCGGCGATCCACCAGGGCGCGGCCCAGAGACAGGAACCCACGACCAGAACGCTTCCCGTCACGAGAAGGGCGATTGCCGAGTTGGTGGAGCCGACCACGAGCAGGCCCAAGCCCGCGAGCAGAAGCGCGAGAATTGCCCAGAGACATCGTTTGTCGACAAGCGCTCGGAGGACGCCACGCGCGCACCACCCGATGCCGGTACCGAGCGGCCATCGCATGCGGGCACCGAAGTCCGGATCCTGTGCGCTGATGGCGGCTGCGATTCCGATCAGCGAGCGACGGTCCTCCCGGCTCAATGGCATGGCGACCCCCAGAATCAGTGATTCCGAAGCGCGGTGATGAGTTCGTCCTTGCTCAAGGTCGACCGGCTCCTGATTCCGATCTGGCCGGCGCGCTGGCGCAGTTCGTCGAGCGTCCAGTCCTCGTATGCGCTGGACGATCCACCGCGGCGGCCCACCACCTGACGTGAGGACTTCGCGGCGGCATTGGCGATCCGGGCGGACTTCTCCTTGGAGTTGCCCTCATCGCGGAGTCGCTCGTACAGTTCCGGGTCCTTGATTCCTGGCCCCGGTTGTTCCTTCGGCATCATCTGCTCGCTTTCGTGGTCGATGCGAGACGGCTACAGGCAGGTGACCTCGAATCTTGTCGGCTGCTGAGACGGCCGACTCCGTTCGCGCCGCGTGGGCGACGACCACGAAGTGGTCCCGCGCCGCGGGGCTCGCCATACCAGATCCGTATGCAAGGGGGGTGCCCAGAAGCAGGACATCTCAAACGACTGCCGGCGCCCTTGTTGCGGCGCGGGCAACGCTGCGGCGACTACTTCCGGCGGACCGGGGTCGGCGCCGTCATACCCGGGACGTGATCCCGACACGGTCACGGCCCCGCCAGCCGAGCGGCTGTCTCCAGGAACATGGCGTGCACGAACGCCTGCGGCAGGTTACCCCGCATCTGCCGTTCGTCGACGTCATACTCCTCGGAGAACAGGCCGGGCGGACCGCACGCGCTCCGGTTGCGTTCGAAATAGCGGACCGCCTTGATCGGGTCACCGAGTTGCTGTTGGGCCAATGCCATCGAAAAGCCGCACAGCAGAAAGGCGCCTTCCGCGTCGGACAACGGGCCCGGGTGGTGTCGGAACCGGTAGACGAAGAGGTCATCGGTGAGGTCGTGCTCGATGGCGCCGACGGTGGCGACGGTGCGTGGATGCTTCGCCGTCCACCCGCCGCGAATCACCGGGAGCAGCAGCGATGCATCGGATCGGCCGTCTCCGGGGCTGCGTTGCCACCAGCCGGAAGGGTGCAGGCACCGCTGCGCGGTATCGGCGAGCACGGTGTCGGCCAGTGCTTCCCACGCAGCCATGCGGCGTCGCGGCGCACCGGCGTCGGACAGTGCGCGAAGACCTGCCACGCAGATCAGCCGGCTTTCGGTCCAGATGTCGTCCTGGAGTTCCCAGATGCCCGCTTCCGGATCCCGCCATTGTTCCCCGATGGCGCCCACGGCGATCTCGGCGGCCCGCCAGCCGTCCACGGTCAGCCGTTCCGCGTGGGCGGCGGCAGCGAACAACAACAGGGCCTCGCCGAACGTATCGAGCTGGAACTGACGGTTCACGTGGTTTCCGGCGACGTCGAAACCGCCCGGGTACCCGGGAATATCGATGACGTGTTCGTCAGGGACGGTCGATCCGCCCGTGGTGTAGGCCGGTTGCAGGCGCGGGCCGTCGCTCAGCAGGCGCTCGCCGACGAACGATACGGCCGCATCCATTAGGTCTGACGCGCCGACCGCCGCGGCCGCCTGCCCGGCCATGCTCTGATCGCGGATCCACACGTATCGGTAGTCGTAATTGCGGCCCTGTTCGGCACGCTCCGGCAGGCTCATCGTGGCGGCGGCCACCATCCCCCCGCCGGGATCGGTCAATCCGCGAAGCACCGCCCGGGATGCGGTCGCGTCCCGGTCTGCCAGCGTGCCCGTCGTCGCGGGAACCGCGTCGTGCCAGGCATTCTCGGTCATGGACCACGCCGTCGCCGGATCGGGGGGCGCACCTGTCAGCGGCTGGTCACTGACCTCGAGCACGAGATCGCAGATCTCGCCGGACGCGAGGGACACATCACCCATCAGCGTCGGCGCACCGTCGGTCGCGCGGCCGGGAGCCAATGCGGAAGCCCGGCCCGAGGAGAGCCGAACGTAGACGGGACCGCTGCGCGCGGACCACACGTCTTCGCGGTCGCGATGGAACCCGTGCAGGCGATGCGCTCCGAAGCCGGCGGCGACGTCCAGGGCGATACGCACGGTCAAGGCGGCGGGCGCCGGTTCGATCCGGCGCAGGACGACGGCGCGATGCGCCTCGGCGGGATACGAGAGTGCCTCCCGGCACACGACCACACCGCGCTGGGTCACCCACCTCGACCGCCAGATCAACGTCCGCGATTCGTAGTACCCGCCCCAGACGAAGGGGTCGATGGGGTGAACGGCGAAACGTCCGGCGCCGCCGATCAGAGCGGCGAAGACCGCGTCGGAATCCCAGGTCGGCAGGCACAGCCAGCAGATGTCGCCGCGGGGGCCGACCAGGGCTCCCCGCCGACCGTCCGCCAGCAGCGAATATTCGCGTAGGACATGTGGCGTGATTCCACTGTCGATCGGCGTGCGGCGGGACGATGCGGGCCTTTCCGCCATATGGCGGCAATACCCGACGGGGCCGGCCGTCAAACGCGCCCGCCACACGGGCACACGGGCTTGTCACACGGGCTTGTCCCGTGGGCTTGTCACATGGGCACGTCGATCGGCGAATCGCTGGCGGCCACCGTGCCACCCGTTCGACCGGGGTTTGCGGGGGCGGCCAGAGTGGGTATGGACGGGTATCCGCGGAGACACACGCACGAGCGGTCGATAGGCGTCGACGGGCGGGGCCGGACAGGAGGCGACGACAGTGACGACCATCATTCGCCGATCGATCGGCCCGGCTCTCGGCGGCCTGCGGGCCGCCCGTCATGGGACGCCCGCAGCGGTCGCAGGCGCGGTCACTGACACGGCGAGCGCGGTTGTGGACACGGTCGGCTCCGCGGCCGACGCGGTGGTCGCGAATGTGGTGGGCAAGGCTGCGGACCTGGTTGAACACGGCGGCGGGGTCGCCGGCACCGCTCGCCTGCTGCGCGATATCCGTCAGGGTCGTTCCCAGCGCACCCTGGCCGGGCTGACCGCCGCGGGGTCGGTCATCACAGCGGCGGAGATCTTCTTCGAACACGACCGGTCCAGCTTCGGAAACCGCGTGATGTGGTGGCCCGTGATGCTAGGACCGGTGGGCGGGATCGCCGGGATCGCCGGGTTCTGCTCGCCTCGGATGGCGACGACGGCGCTCCCGATCGCATCGCTGGCGATCGTGGCCAACGGGGTGCAAGGGACCTACCTGCATGTCCGTGGAATCGCGCAGAAGCCCGGCGGATTTCGCCGTAATGCCAAGTTCAATATCGAGACGGGCCCGCCGCTCTTCGCCCCGCTGCTGATGACGATGGTCGGTGGCATGGGCCTCGTGGCCGCTCTGCTGCGGCGGGAACGATGACGCGTCCCGTGGCACCCCGTGGCGTCGGATTCGACGGCGAGAGTGGCGCGCCAGGTCCCGGCGGCGCCGTTTCGCCGCAGCGAAAGCCCGGGTACTGCAACAGGTTTCCCGGCTTCGACGTTCTCGACGAGGCGGCGCACTGGGACGACGCGACGGCGGCGGTGGTGCTGGGCCGATTGCGGTCGCCGGAGCCGCCTCGGTTCTTCAATGCGGTCGAAGAGGCAGCCGCCGACGCGCTGTTCGACGTCCTCCTCGATCAGAACCCTGGCAACGATCACCGCATCCCCGTCACGTCGATGGTGGACTCCCGACTGGCCGAGCAGCGGACCGACGGGTGGCACTACGGCGACATGCCCGCGGACGGCGACGCGTTCAAACGATCGTTGGCGCTGCTCGATGCGGACGCCGTCGACGAGTTCGGCACCGCTTTCGCGGGCTGCGATGTCGAGTCCCAGCGCGCGCAACTCGATGCGATCTGCCGACGGGGTTCCGCGCCGTGGCACGAGTTCGTGGCAGCTCGGATCTGGAGCCTGTGGATGCGCTACGCCTGCACCGCCTTCTACTCGCATCCGCACATCTGGAACGACATCGGTTTCCCCGGTCCGGCCTACCCCCGCGGCTATGCCGCCCTCGGGCTCGGCAAACGCGAGTCTTTTGAGGTGCCGGACGCCAGGCCGGCGTTGGATCCCGTCACCGCCGAGGAACCCGCCGGCCGAACGGGGGCCACCACATGAACGCCGTCCGGGAGCGGAACGAGTCCGCCTGGCTGCTGGCTGACGGAGGCCGGAGACTCGATGATCGGCTGCGGGCCGACATGCGGCGCTTCGATGACGACGACGAGATCGACCTGGTGATCGTCGGCTGCGGGGCCGGGGGCGCGACCCTCCTGCAGCGGCTGGCGCGCGCCGGATGGCGCGTCGCGGCGCTGGAGGCCGGTCCGTTCTGGGACCCGGAACGCGACTGGGTCTCCGACGAGGCCGGATCGCACCATCTGTACTGGACGGAACCGCGAGTGATCGACGGCGCCGACCCGGTTCCCTTGGGCGCCAACAACTCCGGGCGCGGCGTCGGCGGATCGATGATCCACTTCGCCGGGTACACGCCACGTTTCCACCCGAGCGACTTCCGCACCTTCTCGCTGGACGGCGTGGGAGCCGATTGGCCGCTGGATTACGACGATCTGCGCACCTACTATCGGACTCTCGAGCAGGAACTGCCCGTCGCCGGCCAGCACTGGCCGTGGGGCGATCAGCACGGCTACCCGCAGAGTCCGCATCTGGTGGGCGGGAACGGTGAGGTGTTTCTGCGCGGCGCAACCCGACTGCACCTCCGCACCCGCGTAGGGCCGGTGGCCATCACCAACGGCCGGTTCGGCATGCGTCCGCACTGCATCTACCGGGGCTTCTGCCTCCAAGGCTGCAAGGTCAATGCGAAGGCGTCGCCGCTCATCACCCACGTTCCCGACGCACTGGCGCACGGTGCGGAGGTTCGTCCGGACTCGATGGTGACCCGGATCGGGATGGATGACGACACGGGGCTGGCCACCGGTGTGCACTACCTCCGGCGCGGGCGCGAGCGCTTCCAGCGGGCCCGCATGGTCGCCGTCGCCGGCTACTCGATCGAGACACCGCGGCTGCTGCTGAACTCCGCGACCACCGGATTCCCGGACGGGCTTGCCAACAACCACGATCTTGTCGGGCGATACGTGATGGTGCAGGGTGCGCCGCAGACGGCAGGCCGGTTCGACGACGAGGTGCGCATGTACAAGGCGCCGCCACCGGAAGTCACCACGGAGGAGTTCTACGAAACCGATCCCACGAAGCCGTACCGTCGCGGGTTCTCGATTCAAACGGTTTCTCCGCTTCCGATCACTTGGGCGGAACATGTGGCCGCACAAGGCCATTGGGGTGCGGATCTGCGGCGCTATATGAGCGATTACGTGCACTGGAGTTGCCTCGGCGCGCTGTGCGAATTCCTGCCGCTGGCCGACAACCGCGTCACGCTCGCGGGCGAGAAGGACCATTATGGGCTGCCGGTCGCGAGGTTCAGCTATTCGCAATGCGACAACGACCGGGCCTTGATGAAATCCTCGCAGTCCGTCATGGAATCAATCCTCGAGGCCGCGGGCGCCACCGAGGTGATAACGATCAATCGTTACGCGCACCTGGTGGGTGGGGCACGCATGGGGGACAACCCGCGCACTGGAGTCGTGGACGCGGCATGCCGATCCTTCGCTATCCCCAACCTGCTCGTCACGGACGGCAGCGTGCTCCCGACCCAGGGCAGCGCGAACCCTGCGCTCACCATCATGGCGCTGGCCGCGCGCGCCGCGGATCTGCTGGTGGCCGGATCGAGGTCGGGTTTACGGCCGCGGGCCCGACCCTAGAACAACGTCATGGTCGTTGACGCGCGAAGAAGGATCAGCGCCGCACGATCCCGACCGAGGCCATCCACCAATCAGCCCAGGAGGCAATCATTATGGCCGAGCACACCGTGGCGGATTTCATCTTGAAGCGCCTTCGCGAATGGGGTGTGAGCACCGTCTTCGCCTACCCAGGAGACGGGATCAACGGGCTCGTCGCCGCGTGGGGACGAGCCGACAACACACCCCGGTTCGTTCAGGCCCGACACGAGGAGATGGCCGCCTTCGAGGCAGTGGGCTACGCGAAGTTCACCGGTGAGATCGGCGTCTGCGCGGCCACCTCGGGGCCTGGTGCCATTCACCTGTTGAACGGCCTCTACGACGCCAAACTCGATCACGTTCCGATGGTCGCCATCGTCGGCCAGACGTCGCGCTCGGCCATGGGCGGCTCCTACCAGCAGGAAATCGACCTGATGAGCCTGTTCAAGGACGTCGCCTCCGACTACCTGCAGATGGCAACCGTTCCCGAGCAATTGCCGAACCTGATCGACCGGGCGATGCGGACGGCACAGGCCCGGCGCAGCGTCACCGCCGTCATCGTCCCGTCGGACCTGCAGGAGGCGCGCTATTCGCCGCCGACCCATGAGTTCAAGATGGTGCCGTCGAGCCTGGGGATCGATTTTCCGGTCGCCGTTCCCGGAGATGACGCTGTTCGCCGCGCCGCCGAGATCTTGAATGCCGGGCACAAGGTGGCGATCCTCGCCGGGCAGGGAGCGCGCGGCGCTCGGGCGGAACTGCGCGATGTCGCGGACATTCTCGGCGCCGGCATTGCCAAGCCTCTGTTGGGCAAGGATGTCCTCCCGGACGATCTTCCATTTGTCACCGGCTCGATCGGTCTGTTGGGAACGCGACCGAGCTACGAGATGATGATGGGCTGCGATACGCTGCTGACCGTCGGGTCGAATTTCCCGTACACCCAGTTCCTGCCGAAATTCGGCCGGGCGAAGGGCGTGCAGATCGATATCGACGGAGCGATGATCGGCATGCGTTATCCCTATGACGTCAATTTGGTCGGCGATGCGCAGGCGACGCTGCGGGCGCTGATTCCGCTGTTGACGAAGCAGCAGGATCGCTCCTGGCGCGAGGAAATCGAGAAGAATGTCGCCGACTGGCGCGACTCGATGGATGCCGAGGCGGGTGTGTCGGCGGATCCGGTCAATCCCATGCGCATCTTCACGGAGTTCTCGGACCGGCTGCCGGATCGCGCGATTGTGACGGCGGACTCGGGTTCCGCCGCAAACTGGTACGCGCGGCATATACGCTTCCGTAGCGACACCCGCGGCTCGTTGTCCGGCAATCTAGCGACGATGGGCCCCGGTGTGCCGTACGCGATCGGCGCGAAGTTCGGCCATCCGGATCGCCCCGTCGTGGCGTTCGTCGGCGACGGCGCCATGCAGATGAACGGTATGGCCGAATTGATAACCGCCGCGAAGTACTACCGCCAGTGGAGTGATCCCAGGCTCATCGTCGCGGTGTTGCACAATGACGATCTGAACCAGGTCACCTGGGAATTGCGCGCGATGGGCGGTGCGCCGAAGTTCGTCGAATCGCAGTCGCTTCCCAGCGTGGACTATGCGGCTTTCGCCGCGTCGCTGGGCCTTCGCGCCACGACCGTCACCGATCCGGAGCACCTGGGCTCGGCATGGGATGCGGCGCTGTCCGCGGACCGGCCGAGCGTGATCGATGTGCACTGCGATCCGAATATCCCGCCGATCCCTCCGCACGCGACGTTCGACCAGGTCCAGAAGATGCTCGAGTCCGCACTGGCAGGCGACGAGAATCGTTGGCAATTCCTCAAGGAGGGCGTCAAGGCGAAAGCCGCCGAGATCTTCGGATGAGGCAGTTTCGAAACACGCTGCTTCGAGACATGCCGCGTTTCAAGCCATCCGGAATTGCCCGGCGTCAGATTCCTTGAGTCAGATTCCTTGAGTTCCAAGCCGTGGCCGACGCTCCACTCGTCGACTTCCGGCCGCTCGGTGGGCACCCGATAGGCAGCCGCGCGGAGCGCGCGAACAGCGTCATCGGCGGTGGTCACAAGACCCCATCTTCGTCGCCCATCGGATGCCGGCCCGCGAGGCCGCTCCCGGGGCCGGGGCGAACCCGGGACCTAGCCGTCTCGGCCCCCCCGCTCTGTCCCGACCTACCCGGCCTGGGCGACGCCGCCTCCTTCCGCCTCGGCGACCGTCAACGGTGTCGCGATCGATTCCAGGCTGGCCCGTTCCGCCTTCACCCCGAAGAGCAACTCCGCGATGCCGCCGATGGCCATCACGGCCGCGCCGATGTAGAAGGCGACGACGACGAGGCCGCGATTGCCGGAGTCGATCATGTTCCCGAACAGCAAGGGCCCGGCGATGCCGCCGGCCGCCGTGCCCACGGCGTAGAAGAACGCGATGGCCAGCGCCCTGGTCTCCATGGGAAAGATCTCGCTCACCGTCAGGTAGGCGGCGCTGGCGCCCGCGGATGCGAGGAAGAACGTCACAACGATGAACGCGATCAGGAGCCACTCGTTGCCCGTGTTCGTCACGAAGACGATGCCGAGTGGAATCGTGATGAGCGCCGATCCGAGGTAGGTGCCGGAGATCATGGCCTTCCGGCCGACCGTGTCGAACAGCCGGCCCAATGTGAGTGGGCCCAACAGGTTGCCGAGGGCGTAGATGATCAGGAATATCGGGACCAATCCCGAGGAGACCTTGTAGAACTTCCCGAACAGGGTGCCGAGGTCGAAGGTCACCCCGTTGTAGATGAACGCCTGTCCGATGAACAGGGCGATACCCAGGATCGCGCGCTTCGGGTAGACCTTGAACGCGGTGCGCGCGATGGTTCGGAACGGAATGGTGTCGCGCTGCCGCACGGTGAGCTCGTCGTCGGGTTCGGCAAGATCCTCGCCGGTCTCGGCCGCAACATCGTTCTCGATGCCGTCGACGATCGCCTCTGCCTCGTCCTCGCGCCCGTGGATGAACAACCATCGCGGGCTTTCCGGCACGTGCCGTCGCACCAACATGATCCCCAGGCCCAGGACGACGCCGATGCCGAACGCGAGTCGCCAGCCCAACCACTCCGGGAGCCAGGCCTTGTTGAGGAATACGAGCGCCAATGCGGAGCCGCCTGCCGAGCCCGCCCAATACGTCCCGTTGATGATGAGGTCGATGCGACCGCGAACCCGTGCGGGGATGAGCTCGTCGATGGCGGAGTTGATCGCCGAATACTCACCGCCGATGCCGGCGCCGGTGAAGAACCGCGCCAGGAAGAAGAACCACGGCGCCCAGGCGAACGCCGTGGCGAAGGTCGCCAAGACGTACAGCGTCAGCGTGACGAGGAACAGCTTCTTTCGGCCGAACCGATCGGTGAGATGGCCGAAGAGAAGGGCGCCTAGACAGGCGCCGACGATGTAGATGGCGCCGGCCATGCCGATGTCGCCTGCCGACATGCCGACGCCGCTGCCCTTCTCGGTGAGCCGCGCAGCGACGGCGCCGACCATGGTCACCTCGAGCCCGTCGAGAATCCACACGGTGCCCAGCCCGATGAGCACCCGCCAGTGGAATCCGCTCCACGGCAAGCGGTCCAGCCGCGCCGGGATCCGGGTCGTGATAGTCCGGTTCTGCACCGCGATGTCGCTCATCGTCCGCCTCCTGTCGGCACGCGTCCGTTCGGCCCGCCCGCCGAACGGGTAACACTGTCGGTGTGAACAGCTGTCAACTCCTCGGGCACCGGTACCGGTTCACCGCGGACGGTTCGACCATGAGATGGCGATGCGCACGAGGGTGCGGGGCCTCGGGGAGCAAGGACTATCCCGATGCCGCGACCGCGACCAGGTACGCCCTCGCGATGGACACCGAGGACAGTGCCGACATCGGCCGCCGCGCACCAATTCTGGGCATGTTCCCGCTGCGGCTGTGGCGACTGTGGCGACGGCATCGCCCCGGTGCCAGTTGACCGATCGCTGCTCACCATGACCGGCGCCCGTGGTCAGGACCGCGTGTCGCCGCGCCAGCCGTGGCAGAGTTGATGGCATCACCCGCCATGACGACGCAGCCTCCTCATGTCCTCCTCATGTCGCAGCCTCCTCGTGTCGCCCGTATCCGCGTCGTGTGCCGCAAGATACGAGTCGTGCTCGTGCGATTCACCGGTTCCTTACCCGGATTGCCCGGGCCTGAACCGCATCTGTGCGTACGGCCCCGTTTGCGTCGACGGGCCGGTGGGTAGGGCAGCGGTGTGAAGGTCGACGTCACGCATCCCGATCGTCTGGTCTTCCCCGACGTCGGGGTCACCAAGGGCGACGTGGTCGACTACTACCGCCGCGTCGCGCGCTGGATGCTGCCGCTGATCAAGGATCGCCCGCTCACGGTGCAGCGATTCCCGCGCGGGGTCGGCGCCCGGGCAACCCACGGCAGTGGAAAAGGGTTTGTACAGCAGGATTTTTCGCGTTCCGGCGCCCCCGGTTGGCTCCGAACGGTCAAGGTACCGAGACTCTCCGGTGGCTCGGTGGAGCACGCGGTCGCGGATCGCCCGGAGGCGTTGGCGTGGCTCGCGAACCAGGGAGCGATCACATTGCACATGTGGACCGCCCGCTGGACGGATCTCACGCATCCGGACCTGGTGGTCTTCGATCTAGACCCGGCGGAGGATGGCTTCGCCGTTGTCCGAGACACCGCGCTCGCGGCACGAGACCTGTTGTCCACTATCGGTTTGCGCCCATACGTGCAGGTGACCGGTTCACGCGGCGTCCACGTCGTGGCGCCGATCAAGACGGGACCCACCTTCGATGAAGTTCGAGACTTCGCCCGCGGGATCGGCGAACGGCTCGCACACGACGACGCGACGCATCGCACCGTTGCCGTTCGCAAGGCCGATCGTCGGGGTCGGCTGTACATCGACGTGATGCGAAACGGGTACGCGCAAACGGCAGTGGCGCCGTACTCCGTTCGGGCACGGCCGAATGCGAGTGTGGCCACGCCGATCACGTGGGAGGAACTCGGCGATGATCGTGTGCGCCCTGATGGATTCACGCTGTTGACGATCCTCGATCGCCTTGCCGATCACGGAGACCCTTGGTCCGGTATGCGTCGCCATGCCGCGTCATTCGGCGCAGCAAGCAAGAGGTTCGCCGGTCTGTGACATCGGCCATTGACATCGGCCTTTGACATGAAAGTGATGCCCTCGATCCGCCGCGATTTAGTCGCTCGCTGTCTAGTCGCTCAGCCGGATCCACAAGTAGAGCGCGTACATCCCGCCGGCGAATCCAACGGCAACGAGCAGCCAGCCCCAGCGGACGGACGTGCCGGTGACGAGATTGATGACGAGCCCTGCGCCGACGATCAGCACGACAAGACTCAGGAGCGCCACCACCAACAGGCGACGGCGCGACGGTGGCACCGATCCGTAATGACCTTCGTGATCGCCCATATAGAAATGTTCCCGCGGGGACGCGTCATAAACGCGCACATCATCGACGCGAGAACCCCGTTCGGAGGGACGGTGATCAGCGTCGGCGCCCGACCACCAGGCGCAGGGCGGGTCACCACACCGGGCGTCGCCGACCGGAATGGCCGTGCAATTACTTTGTGACGCCGGCCGTCAGGCCGCTGACCAGGCGACGCTGGAAGATGAGGTAGACGACGATCGCGGGCAGTGCGCTCACGATCGATCCGGCCATCAGCACCGGCACATCGGTCGTCCGGCCGGACGCGAGCACCGCGAGCCCGACGGTGATCGGTCGCTGCACCGGATCCTGCAGGAACAGCAAGCCCACGAGCAGGTCGTCCCAGATCTGGATGAACTGCAGCACCGTCACGGTCACCAGCGCCGGACCGGCCAACGGTAGCGCGATTCGGGTGAACGTCTTGAGGTAGCCGCAGCCGTCCACCACCGCAGCCTCCACGAGCTCGTCCGGCAAGCTGCGGAAGTAGGTCGTCATCAGGAATGTCGCGAACGGCGTCCCGAGCGCGGCGTACATGAAAACCGCTGCGGTGTACCCGGTTACGAGGTGCAACTTGGCGAGGTTCACGTACGCCGGGATCATGATCGACTGGATGGGGATGAGCATCGCGCTTACGAGCCCGAGGAAAACCAGTGTCGCGAAACGGTATTTCAGTTTTGCGAAGGCGAATCCCGCCAGGCTGCTGACCGCGAGTATGACGATGATCGCCAGCACACACACCAACACCGAGTTGAGCAACTCGCGGCCGACCGGGATGGCGTCGACGAGTTTGGACCAGGACGCGACCGAATGCCCTGGCGCACCGTCGAACTGCTGCTGCGTCTTGAACGACGTGTTGATCATGAACCAGAACGGGTAGAGCAGCACGGCGCTCACGGCGCACATCGCGGCGACGAGCGCGATCGTCCCCGCGCTCCACCGGCGGGCCCCGCCGGGGCGCGGCGTGGCGCCGTCAGGCCTGCCGCGACCTGGTCCGCCGCTACGCTGTCCGCCGCCGACAGATGCGTCGGCCTGCGCCCGCGAGATCCCGACCGCTGCCATCAGTCCGAGTCCTTGAGCACGAAGTGTTGCATCAATCCGATCAGGGCCATGATCACGAACAGGATGATCCCCAGGAGCGCGCCGAGGCCGAAATTGGTTTGTGAGAAGGCGGTTTGGTACACGAAGAACTCCAACGTAGTCGTGCCGTAGCCCGGTCCGCCGCCCGTCATCACATAGATCAGGCTGAACAGCGCGGTGAAGGCGCTGATCGCCGTGATCATGAAGGAGAACTGCAGGAATCGCCGCATCTGCGGGATGATGATGCTGCGGAAGATCACCCATCCGGAAGCGCCGTCGATGCGCGCGGCTTCGATCAGCGAGCCGTCCATGGTCGCGAAGCCTGCCAGGAAGATGATCATGTTGGTGCCGACCATCGACCACACGAACACGATGGCGACGGCCAGCAGCGCTGTGCGTTCGCCCGCCAGCATGTCGGTCTGCAAGAAGCCCAGGCCGAGTGCCCGGAGCAGCCCGTTGAGGTCGCCCTGCTGTGCGAATACGCGCGCGGCAACCATGCCGATGACGACCCAGGAGATCGCCGTCGGCATGAAGATCAGCGTGCGGAACAGCCGCCAGCCGGGGATCTTCAGGTTGAGCACGTAGGCGATCGCGAGCGAGAGGATCATGGCGACCGGAACCGCGAGGAGGAGCAGCGCGTTGTTCTGCAGCACCCGCCAAAACGCCGGATTCGAGAACTCCCGCAGGTAGGTGGATGGCCCGATCCAGGTCGTTGTCAGCCCATCCCAATTCGTCATCGAGTAGTAGACGGCCTGCCCGATGGGAACACCCAATAGCGCGACGACCAGGACGAACGCGGGCACCGTCATCAGGATGCCGATCGGCCCGCGCCGTGCGCGAACACCGTGTGCCACTGCTGTTTCGGTCATCACCACATCTCTTCGCACTTCACCGGATGCACTTCAAGCGGCGCGGTCCGGTGGGACGGGTGCACCGTCCCACCGGACCGCGGCCTCTTACTTGTACTGGCCGGACCGCTGATCTTCGGCAAGATGCTGCCAGGCGTCGTTCATCTGGCCGAGGGCAGTCTTCGCATCCGTCGAACCACCGAGCACCGGCGGCAGCACCTTGTTGCCCACATCGACCACGTCGCCTTGGATGACGTTGTCGATCATCGGGTACGGCGTCATGCCGTCCTTCGACACGAACTGCAGCATCTGCTGATTCACCGGGTTCGACGTCGAGGCCCCCTTCACATCCGGTATCAACCCGGCACTGTCCACGGCCTTCATGCCTGCGTCGGAGGCGATGAACGCCAAGAAATCGGCCGCCGCCTGCTTGTGCTTCGAGCTCTGGGTGATCCCGAAACCGTCGCCGGCGTACTGCACGACGCCCTTGATCGGCGAGTCCGAGAACGGCGGGACGAACGCCGCCACCTTGTCACCCAGCGCGTCGGTGAACTTCTGCGTATCCCACGTCCCGTCGATGATCATGGCGGCCTTGCCGTTCAGGAAGTCGTTGACGTTGTCCGTCTTCGTGAGCACATCCGGGTTGGTGCAACCCTTGTCCTTCATGCTCGCCCACTTCTGGAATGCCGCGACCTGTCCCGGCGAGTTCCATGCCGTCTTGCCGTCATAAAGGTTGCGCCAGTCGTCGACGGAGAGCTGGCCGATCTCCACATAGCTGGTGTCGTACCACGGGTAGAACTCTGCGCCGAGGCTCTGTCCGCCGTTGCCGTACACGACCGGCGTGTAACCGGCCGTCTTCAGCTTCGTGCAGGCGTTGAACAGCTCGTCCCACGTGGTCGGTACTGCGCTCACCCCCGCCTTGCTGAAGGCGTCCTTGTTGTAGAAGCCGATGTAGAACTGTGTTTCCAGCGGTATGACGTAGGGGTTGCCGTTGGGATCGAAGTTGTCGGTGGTCCACCGCAAACCATCCATCTTGGCCAGTGCGTCGTCGGGCACCAGGCCTTTGAGCGGCGTGAGCAGGTTCTTGTACTTGAGCGTGAACAGACCCGTCCACATCACCGCAATATCCGGGCCGCTACCCGAGATCGCCGACGCCTTCAGCAACGAGAAGTAGTTCTCGGCCGGTTGGCTCACCAGGTTGATGGTGACGTTCGGGTGCTCCTTCGTGTAAGCGTCCACCAGATTCTGAGTGGCGACGGCGTTCTGCTCGGTGCCGTAGTTGTGCCACAGGGTCAGCGTGACCTTCTCGCCCGACCCACCGGACCCGGAGCCCGTCGCGGCGCCGGACGTCGATGGCGACCCGGCAGACGACTGATCCGCGGGCTGTCCACTGCTGCTACATGCCGCTACCGTGACGGCGACGACGGCCGCGGCCACAGCGGCCCAAAGCTGCCTTTTCCTCACTGTTTTCCGTCCTTACTGTCGGCCGGCCCGAAGGTCGGGGTGGAGCGCGCCGCCTGGATCAGGACCGTCCGATGACGGGCTCGATGAAAGCGGCGTATCCGGGGATGGGGGGTCGCAGGAAATCCAGGTCGCATCCGGTATCCGCCTGGAGCACATGCTGTTGGTAGAGCCTCGGCCAGCCGCGCACGTGTGCCGATTCGGGCGGCTGCCAGGCAGCGCGGCGGCGCGCCAGCTCGTCGGCAGGCACATCGAGTTCGAGGGTGCCCGCCGGGACATCCAGTTCGATCATGTCTCCGTCCCGCACCAGGGCGAGCGGGCCGCCGACGGCCGCCTCCGGTGCGACATGCAGCACACAGGTGCCGAAGGAGGTGCCGCTCATCCGAGAGTCGGTGATCCGCACCATATCTCGGATCCCGGCGCGGCCGAGTGCCACCGGGATCGGGATCATCCCCCATTCCGGCATACCCGGAACGCCGGCCGGCCCACACCCGGCGAGAACGAGGACGCTGTCCGCGGTCACCGGCAGTTCCGGGTCGTTCACGCGGTCCAACATGTCCTGGTAGCCGTGGAAGACCACCGCTGGGCCGCGGTGCCGAAGGAGCGCGGGGGTTGCAGCGCTCACCTTGATCACCGCGCCGTCCGGCGCGAGCGAGCCCGTGACGTAGGCGAACGCACCGCCCGCATAGATGGGGTGGGCGAGCGTACGGACGACGTCATGGGAGGTGGCGACATCACTCTCGGCCGCATCGAGGTACGCCGCCCAGGTCTCACCTGTCGCCGTCGGCGTATCGAGCTCCAGCACCTCTCGGATCTGTCGTAGCACAGCGGGCAGGCCGCCGGCGGCGTGCAGTGCCTGCGCGAGATACCTTCCGGAAGGCTGCATGTCGACGATCACCGCGGTCTGCCGGGCGGCTGCGATGAGGTCTGCCAAGGAGAACGCGATCCCGGCGCGGCCGGCGATGGCAAGGAGGTGAATGATTCCGTTCGTCGAACCGCCGGCGGCGCTGATCACCCGGGCCGCGTTCCGTAGCGCAGCGGGCGTCACTGTCGACAGTGGCCGACGGTCGTCGATGACGGCGGCAACGGCGGCCGCTCCGACCCGGCGCGCGAGCCCCACCCGATCCGGATGATCGGCCGGCAGCACCGCCGAGCCCGGCAATGCGAAGCCGAGGCATTCCGCGATGAGCGCCATCGTCATCGCGGTACCCATCGTGTTGCAGGCGCCGCCGCCGCAGGCAAGGCACCCTTCGAACTCGGCCCATCCCGCATCGTCGAGGCGACCTGCACGGTGATCCTCGAAGGCGCGCCAGGTATCGGTGCCGCTGCCTACGGCCCGGCCGCGGAAATGCGCGATGGGGCGCGGGCCGCCGGTGAGCATGACGGTCGGCAGGTTCGCGCTGATCGCACCCATTAACGCGCCGGGCACGCTCTTGTCGCAGTTCGCCAACAGCACTACGCCATCGAGCGGGTAGGAGCGCAGGTACTCCTCTACCTCGATGCTGAGCAGATTGCGGTACAGCATGGCGCTCGGCTTCATCAGGTCTTCGCCGAGCGACATCACCGGGAAGGTCACCGGGATCCCGCCGGCCTCCGTGATACCGGCTGAGATGGCGGCAATCTGGGCGCGAAGCGGCAGATTGCACGGATTGAGCTCGCTCGACGAGTCGGCGATCCCGATCACGGGTCGCTGATCGCCATCGGCGATGGCCAACCCCGCGGTCCGCAGCGCGACACGGTGGGTCAGGGCCACCTCGGTATCGCCGGAGAACCAGCGCGCGCTGCGCAGTTGCCGGGAACCGGCGGCAGCGCGTGCAGGAGTATCGCCGGCATGCACTGTGGTATCGACCGAGCCGATCTCGCCGGTCGCCGCCGTGCCAGCGCGCCGCAGCGCTCCCGCCGATGTTTCGTTCATCGCACCGGAATTCCGAGCCCGACGGCCCCCGGGGCGGACTGCACCGCGGTCGACCCGCACCGGCGCAGCCACTCCATCGCGACCTGTGCGCGGTGCACCTTCTCCCGAGCGATCAGGATCGCGGCCTGTTCCATATGCAGGCCCGCGGGATAGAGCGGCTGGGAGTTGCGCAACCCGAACTTCGTGTACATCGGGGCGCCGAGGGTGACGAGGTCGGCGATCTGCTCGCCGCGGACGATTCCGCCCATGCCGTCGGGCGCCTCGACGTACAGATCCAGCGGCACGTCCACCGCGGCGCGCATGGCGGCGAGTTCGCCGAGGCTCAGATCGCTGGGCAGGTTCACCGTGCTGGCGCCGAGCTCCACCCACACCTGCAGCGCCACCGGGTTGGACGGCGCCGCGATCGCGGAGAGTTTCCAGACCACCTCGGCCGGGATCTCGCCGGATCGCTGTGCCTGCACCAGGATTCGCAGCAAACCGCTATCGGCGATGAGGAATCCGCGGATACCGCAGTCGATGGCGCGCAGCACGTCCTCGACCGCGTAGCGGAACTCCTGCATGCCGCGGATCTGCCCGTGCAGGGAGGGGCCGTCTGGCGCGTGCGCCTGCACACCGCCGCCCCACTCCTCCCGCGGCCCGATGAACAGCGAGATCTCCAGACCCGCATCGGCGCCGATCGCGCTCATCTCCCGCATATCCGCCTCGGAGAGCACCATCGCGCCGCTGCCCTGCGACACCCGGTTCACCACGACGCCGCGCTCGGCCGCATCCCGCACGATCGCGGCCAGCACCGCCGGACCCTCGACGGAGGAGACCTCGATGCGGAAGTCCGCGCCGTCGGGGAAGCGCTTCCCACTGGCCGGTGGCAGAGCCTCGGGGGCCGCGCCGAACCTGGTGAGAAGATCATCCGCCTTCATCAATCGCCCTTTCCGTCGGTTACCAGCAGTACATCCGGTCTGCGGACCGCGCCGCAGTCGACCATCGGCCAGTCGGTCGATGCCGTCAGCAGCTCCACGCCGTGCGCGGTCACCAGGTAGGTGTCTTCGTCCTTCGCGCCGCCGGCCACGCTCGGATTCCATGCCATGGCCACGGTTTCGGGCAGCGCGAAATCCCACCACGGGCTCGTCACGTCGCCGGGCGCGATCTCGAACTCCCGTTGCGCGAAGCCGATGGGTCCGCCCTGGTAGTGCTCGCGCCACGCGCCCGGATAGCCCGCGGCGCGGTAGGCCGCATCGATCGCGGCCATCAGCGTGGAACCGGTGGCGCCGGGCCGGGTTTCGGCGAGCACAGCGGCGTGCACCGCGCGGGTCGCGGCAAGCCGGTCGGCGAGCGCGGCTGCCGCGCCGGGGCGTGCGGCATAGCGGGTGAGCGCCACATGCAGCCCCCCGCGTTGCGCGACGAGAACGGCCATGACGACGTCCTCGATCACAGCCCCGACCGGAACCGGGTGCCGAAATCGGCGCAGCCGATCGTCCCCGCCCACCAGCAGTACCGGAGTGCTCGCGCCGACGGATTCCGCATGGGCCGCTATGGACGCCGCAACCGTCCGGTCGGTATCGCCGGGGCGCCAGGCACGCAGCGCGCCTTCGACGGCGGTCGTGGCATCTGCGGCAAGGGAGCGGAGGTCCGCTATCTCCGGCTCGGTCAACGCCATACGGCGGGCCAAGACGTCATGGGATATGTCGATGCCGAAGGCCGGGTGGCCGTCGGACGCGATATCTGCCGCTTCGGATCGCAGGGCTGTTTCGGTCGCGCGGACGAACTCGCCGGGGTCGCTCCAGCCGACGGCAACGATCGGCCAGCCGAGTTCGGCGAAAGGCGTTTCGGCGGCGAGCCGGGGTGCTTCGACGACGGTGGTGATCACCGTGCAGGGTGCGGCCGGATCTGCCGGGACAGCAAGCCAGACCGTGTCGGTTGCCGCAGTCCGGTCGATCGCCGGGCTCGCGCCGCCGGTCGCCCACGCCACCGCCGCCGTACTGGTCAGCACAAGACCCGGAGACGGGCTCGCCGGCACCCGCGGGCGCAGCCCCGTGGCCAAGGCACGCACGATCGGCTGTACGGCGCGGGCGCGGTGGGCAGGTGACACTCGACTTCTTTCGTTCGGTATTACCGCACAGCATGCGGCAGATGCAATAGTGTTTCACGGCAGGTCAGTCGAGTCAACAGTCATTGCCATTGGGTTTGCGTGCGGTAATGCCGTACAGTCATCGGTGATGACGGACGAAGACCCGGTCAGCCGGTACACGGTGCGGAGTGTCGCGAAGGCATTCCGCCTGCTCAGCATGGTGGCGGAGGCGCCCGCCGAGGGCGTCACGCTCAGCGAGGTGTCCCAGCACATGGGCATGTCGAAGAGCGCCGCGTACGGCCTCGTGCGCACCCTGCTCGATGCCGATTATCTGTATGCCCGCGAGCCCGGGCCGCGGTACTGCCTGGGCACCGCGCTGGTGTGGCTGGGCGACATCGCGAGTCGGCGGCTGCCACTGCGGGATATCACGGCGCCCATTCTGGCGCGACTGAGCCAACAGACCGGGCTCACCATCCGCGTTGCCCGGGTCGACGACGGGCACCCGGTGTTCATCAACCGGGTCGACGCGGTCGGCGCCGTCCGGTTCCACACGCCGCTCGGGGTGCGGGAGCTGCCGCACACCAGCGCCGCGGGCAAGGCCATCCTGGCCGCCTTACCCGATGCCGAGATCGAACGCATCGCGGCAGATTGCGGTCTGCCGAGGAGAACTCGCAAGACGATCACCGAAGTGCCTGCGCTGCTCGCCGATATCACGGTCGCCCGCCGTCGCGGGTACGCCATCGATGACGAAGAGGACTTCGAGGGCGTCTTTTGCGTGGCCGCAGCATTTTTCGACCATGACGGCGACTGCGCCGGCGCACTGTCGGCCACCGGCATCAAGGTGGACCTACCGGCCTGGCGTATCGAGGAACTCGGTCGCATGGTGCGCGCCGGCGCCGATGAGGTCACCGGCCTGCTCGGTGGGCGGCCGCGGGACAGGGAGGTGTGAGATGCACGCATTGGTCGTGTCGGAACCCGGCTCGGTCGGGCTGGCGGAGTTGCCCGAACCGGTGCCCGCGGCCGATGAGGTGCTGATCGAGCCCGTTCTGGTGGGCATCTGCGGAACGGATCTCGATATCGTCGCGGGGGACATCGACCCCGATTTTGTTCGCTACCCGGTGACGCTCGGTCATGAGTGGGTCGGGCGGGTCGTCGAAGACGGCGGCCGTGCGCCGGGTGCACGCGGCGCGCTGCCACCGCTCGTCGCGGGCACTCGGGTGGTAGTCGAGGGGGTCGTGCCGTGCTGGCATTGCGCGGAATGTGTTGCGGGCGACACGAACCGGTGCGCCACCTATGACGAGATCGGCTTCACCCGTCCCGGTGCGGCGGCGGAACGCATCGCGGTGCCGCGCCGACTGGTGCACGCCATCGCGGACTCCGTGCCGGACGAATCCGCCGTGCTCGTCGAACCGGCGTCGGTCGTGTTCCGGGCCCTGGCGCGCTGCAGACCCCGCCCGGGACAACGGGTTCTGGTGATCGGTGACGGCACGATCGGTCTGCTCGCCGCGCGGCTGGTGAGGTTGTGGTCGCCGGCGTCCGTCACGGTGATCGGACGTCGGGCCGGGCAAGCCGCACTGGTCGCGACGGCAGGTGCGGAGGCATTCATCACCGACGAATCCGCGCTCGCCGACGGATCAGGCGCAGACGGCCGCTTCGACCTTGTCATCGAGGCAGCAGGCGCGGCCGAGTCGGTGTCCGCAGCCATGCGTCTGGTGGGCCGCGGCGGCACGGTCGCGCTCTTGGGATATTCCGGTCAGGAAGCGCAGGTGCCTATGCCGGTGGACGATCTCATCAACGGCGACATCACGATCGTGGCAAGCTTTTCCTACACCAGCGGCGCCTGGCGCCACGTCGTCAAACTGCTCAACAGTGACCAGCTGGACCTCGGCTTCCTCATCACCCACCGGTTTCCGCTCGCCGACTGGCGACAGGCCTTCGACGCCATACGGTCTCCGGCCGGACCCCGAGCCAAGGTGGTCCTTGAACTAAAGCCATCGTCTGCCTGACTTTCCGTTCGAAAGTGCGCAGTTTACGTACTCACAAACTTGCACTTTCGAACCGGTCGCGACGCGATGACCTGCGGAAAGTGCCCCCGGTGGGACTCGAACCCACACTGTGGCGAGTTTAAGTCGCCTGCCTCTGCCGATTGGGCTACGGGGGCCGGCCGTCGATCTCGGCGGCGCACCTGAGAGCCTACGGGCACCGGCCCCGGGACTCACGCACGCCCGCACCGCCACGGACAAGCCGCTGACAAGTCGCGCAGACGTGAGTACCGTCGAGTTTGTGAACGAGAGCACAAGCGCGCCGACGCGGGTCCTCATCGTCGGTGGCGGATATGTCGGGATGTACACGGCGCTCGGCCTGCAACGCGGGTTGAAGCGCGAGATCTCCTGCGGCGACGTGGAAGTCACGGTGGCCGATCCGCAGGCGAACATGACCTACCAGCCGTTCCTGCCGGAGGCGGCGGCCGGCAACGTGGAGCCCCGGCACGTCGTGGTTCCCCTGCGGCGGGTCTTGCGTACCTGCCGGGTGATCACCGGCGCGGTGACCGGGATCGACCACGCACGCCACAGTGCCACCATCACCCCACCGGGCGCCGAGCCCTACCAACAGACCTACGACATCCTCGTCATGGCACCGGGTTCCGTCTCGCGCGTCCTGCCGATTCCCGGGTTGGCCGAGCAGGGCATCGGCTTCAAGACGATCGGTGAGGCGATCGCGCTGCGGAACCACGTGCTGTCCCGGCTGGATTTCGCCTCGTCCATCGCCCGGACCACCGAGTATGACGACATTCGCAGCCGCGCACTGACTTTCGTCTTTGTCGGCGGGGGCTACGCCGGCATCGAGGCGCTCGCCGAGCTGGAGAACATGGCGCGGTACGCCACCCGATACACCGGCAGCATCACCCCGCACGACATGAGATGGGTCCTCGTCGAAGCGGCCGACCGCATCATGCCGGAGGTCTCGCCGCGCATGTCGCAGTACACCCTCGACCAGCTGCGCTTCCGCGGCATCGACGTGCGGCTGGCGACACGACTCGAGTCCGTGACGGACAGCCACGTCAGGCTCGACGACGGAAGCTCCTTCGACGCGGACACCGTGGTGTGGACGGCCGGAGTCAAACCGAATCCGATGCTCGACGGCACGGACCTCCCGCGCGACTCCAAAGGGCGACTCCCGTGCTCGGCGACCATGGAGGTCCTCGGCACGACCGGCGTGTTCGCGGCCGGTGACTGCGCGGCGATCCCGGACCTGTCCAAACCACCTGGCGCGCTGTGCGGGCCGAGTGCGCAGCACGCAGTCCGGCAGGCGAAGCTGTTGGCGCGCAACGTGATCGCTCATCTTCGCGGGAAGGAGCCGGCCGAGTACCTCCACCATTACGCCGGGTCGGTGGCCTCGCTCGGGCTCTATCACGGGGTCGCGGAGATCTACGGGGTCCGGCTCCGCGGTTTCCCCGCCTGGTGGATGCACCGCACCTACCACGTGTCGAAGATGCCGACGCTCAATCGGAAGCTGCGCATCGTCTCCGACTGGACCGCCGCACTGCTGTTCCGTCGAGAAGTGGTGTCGCTGGGGCAACTTCAACACCCGCGGACCGAATTCGAGCAGGCCGCGACGCGCGCGTAGCCGAGAACATCGTCATACTCGCCGCCTGTTACCCGCTCATTCCGGCCAGCGACTTGGCCTGCGCGATCACATCGTCCAGCATGGCCGGGGTGAGCCGGCCGGTGAACGTGTTCTGCTGGCTCACGTGGAAACATCCGAGCAGCGAGAGCTGTTGCGCTCCACGCGAAACCGCCGCGACGCAGCCGTGCCCGAACTTCGGTCTTGGTCTTCCGATCGCCCACCCCGATCGCTCCAGGGACCCCAGCAGGGCCTGCCAGCCGAAGGCGCCCAGCACGATCGCGACGCGCAATGTCGGCGCCATGAGTTCGAGCTCCCGCTCCAGGTACGGCGCGCAGTTGTCTCGCTCGCCGACGGTCGGCTTGTTCTGCGGTGGCGCGCAGTGCACGGGTGAGGTGATGCGCACGTCGGTGAGGCGCAGCCCGTCGTCGGCCGACACCGCATGCGCCGATGACGCCATTCCGGCCCGATGCAACGCGGCGAAGAGGAAGTCGCCGGAGCGGTCGCCGGTGAACATGCGCCCGGTGCGGTTTGCGCCGTGCGCCGCAGGCGCGAGCCCCACGATCAGGATGCGCGCGTCCGGCGGACCGAAGCCCGGAACCGGTTTGCCCCAATAGGTCTGGCCCGCAAATGCGGCCCGTGGATGGGCCGCGACCTCCTCGCGCCATGCGACAAGGCGCGGGCACGCCCGGCACGTCGTCACCAACGCGTCGAGCTCGGCCACGGTGCGCGTCCGGTGAGCGCGGGAGGGGGCGGTCTCTGGGCTCGGGATGCGCGCGGTCACCGGCTCATAGTCTCACTCCCGCAGCCCGGGGCCAGAGCCGCCCGAGCCGGAGCTGGCCACAGGCGCTACGCCAGGGAGAGGGCGATGCCGTCCAGGATGTCGTGCTCCGAGATGGTGAGCTCGCTGGTCCCGATGCGGGTGCGCAGCGCCTCGGCGATGGTCGCCAGCACCAGCGACCCGCCCCCGATCACATCGGCCCGCCCCGGGTGCATGTAACCGAGGGTGGCGCGCTCGGCCCGGGTCATCTCCAGCAGGCGGTCCGACATGCGCCGGATCCCGTCGACCGGCTGGCGCGACAGATGGATCCGCGTCGGGTCGTAGACCGGCAGGCCGAGTATCCCGGCCGCGACGGTCGTCGCGGTGCCGGCCACGGCCACCACCCGTCGCACCGATGCGAGGCTGCCGCGAGGCAACCCGTCGAGCCCCACCGAGACCATGCCGGACGCCCAGCGCCGAGCCGCATCGACCTCCGACGCGGTCGGCGGGTCCGACGGCAGCAGCCGCTCGGTGATCCGTACGCTGCCGATGTCCTGGCTCACCGCGCCATCCAGCTCGGCGGCATGGTCGCGTACCGATCCGACCACGAATTCCGTTGAGCCGCCGCCGATGTCGAATACCAGGAACGGGCCGTCGGCCGCCGGCAGATCCCCCACCGCGCCGCGGAACGACAGCGCCGCCTCCTCGGTGCCGGCGATCACCTCCGGGTCCTGGCCGAGGACCCCGCGCACCATGGCCAGGAAATCGTCGGAATTCGACGCATCGCGCGTCGCGGATGTCGCCGTCATCCGCACCGCGTCGGCACCCGAGGCACGGATCACGGCCGCATAGTCCGCCAGCGCGCGCCACGTGCGGTCGATCGCCTCCGGGGCCAGCCGGCCGGTCGCGTCCACGCCCTGCCCAAGCCGGACGATGCGCATCTCCCGATGCACGTCCACCAGGTAGGCGCCGGCCGGCGACAGCGACATGTCCGCCACCAGAAGACGTATCGAGTTCGTGCCGCAGTCGATCGCCGCCACGCGCTTGTGCATCACGCTCATCGCCGTGTCACCGCTGCCTCGTCGGGCCGCTGTCTCGTCACCGTCATGATCGAAGAGCTCAGCCGAGATCGACCGGCACGATCCCGTACGACGCCAACCCGGCGACGCCGCCATCGGCAGCGGTCAACACGCAGATGCCGTCCTCGCAGATGGCGATCGAATGTTCGGTGTGCGCCGCCCGGGAGCCGTCTCGCGTCACCACCGTCCAGCCGTCGTCGGACTCGTCGACCTGCGGCCTGCCGAGCGTGAGCATCGGTTCGATCGCCAGCGCCATCCCCGCCGTCAGGCGCGGGCCCTTGCCGCGACGGCCGGCGTTGGCGACAAACGGGTCCATGTGCATCGCCGACCCGATGCCGTGCCCTCCGTAACCCGCGACCATTCCGTACCGTCGGCCGTCGTCACGCCCGGACCGCACGGCCGAAGTCTCGATGGCCCAAGAGATGTCGCCCACGCGACGCGCGGTGGCCGCCGCCGCGATGCCCGCCCACATCGCGGCTTCGGTGGCCGCGATCAGATCCACCTCGTCCATCGACGGCGCGCCGCCCACATGCAGAGAGATCGCCGAGTCGGCGTGCCAGCCGTCGAGGATGCACCCGGCGTCGATCGAGAGCAGATCACCCTCGCGGATCACCCTCGCGGATGACGGAATCCCGTGCACCACCTCGTCGTTGACCGAGGCGCAGATGGTGGCCGGGAACGCGCCGGACCCGTTCGGCGCACCGCCGTAGTTCAGGAAGTTGCTCGTCGCTCCCGCCGCCGCGATGGCAGCGGCGAACGCCGCGTCGATATCCGCCGTGGTCGCTCCGGGCGCCACGGCGCTTCGCGCCACAGCGATCGCGGACGCCAACACCCGACCGGCGGCGCGCATGGCTTGCAGTTCACCGCGAGTGTGGATCTCGATGGCGCCGTCTCGCCCCAACATGGACTCTGCTACCCGATCGCGCGCGCTACACGGACACCGACGGGCCAGCCGGCGGCGCCGCAGCGTCCCCGGTCCGCAAGGCGTCCATGATGCGCCGGTGGATCTCGTCGATCTCGCCGACGCCGTCGATCGTGATCACCGCCGGGCCGTAGTAGTCGACGAGCGGCTGCGTCTCCGAGTAGTAGATCTCGAGCCGCGTGCGGATGGCTTCCGGGGTGTCGTCCGCGCGACCGCGCGCCAGCATCCGCTGCGTGAGCACCTCGGCCGGTGCGGTCAACAGCACCACCGCCTGGATCGGGGTGCCACGATCGGCCAGCACCGCCGACAGCCACTTCGCCTGCGCGATGGTGCGCGGGAATCCGTCCAGCAGAAATCCGCCCGCGGCATCGGGCTGCGCCAACCGGTCGGTGACCATGTCCTGCGTGACCGCGTCCGGAACCAGCTCGCCGGCGTCCAGGTACTGCTTGGCGCGCTGTCCTAGCTCGGTCCCGGCACCGATATTGGCCCGGAACAGGTCGCCGGTCGACACGTGCGGGATGCCAAATTCCGAACACAGCAGGTCGGCCTGGGTCCCCTTTCCGGCACCCTGCGGGCCGATGATCAGCAAGCGCATCGCGTCACGAACCCTTCTGCCGGCGAACAGCGTCATCACAGCGTCATACCCGCCAGCACGATCGACATGGCGGCAGAGCCGCTACCGCAGGAACCCCTCGTAGTTGCGCTGCATTAGCTGGGACTCGATCTGCTTCATCGTGTCCAGGCCGACGGCCACCAGGATGAGCACTGACACGCCGCCGAACGGGAAGTTCTGGTTGCTGCTGGTGGAGCCACTGTAGGACAGGAAGAAGTCCGGCATGATCGCCACGATGCCGAGGTACAGCGACCCGGGCAGCGTGATCCGGGACAGCACGAACTGCAGGTACTCCGCGGTCGGCCGACCGGGCCGGATGCCCGGGATGAACCCGCCGTACTTCTTGAGGTCGTCCGCGCGGTCGACCGGGTTGAACTGGATGCCGACGTAGAAGTACGTGAAGAAGATGATCAGCGCGAAGTACAGCAACATGTGCGACCACGAGCCGGGGCTGCCCACGTAATAGTTCACCCAGGTCACGGCCGCACTGGTGGCCGCACCGGACCCGGACAGCAGGCTCGTGATCAGCGTCGGGATATACAGCAGCGAGGATGCGAAGATCACCGGGATCACGCCGCCCTGATTGACCTTCAGCGGCAGATACGTGGAGGTGCCGCCGTACATCTTGCGGCCGATCATGCGCTTGGCATACTGCACCGGGATCCGGCGCTGGCCCTGCTCGATGTAGACGACGGCGATGATGATCGCGATCGCGATCACCATGAGCACGCCGAACACCACCGGCGTGCTGTTCGTCAGGATGTTCTGGCCCTCCGGCACGATGCGCGACGCGATCGAGGTGAAGATCAACAGCGACATGCCGTTGCCGATACCGCGATCGGTGATCAGCTCGCCCATCCACATGATCGCCGCGGTGCCGGCCGTCATCACGATCACCAGGGTGATCAGGGTCATCGGGTCCCGACCGTTGATGACGTCCTTGGCCTGGGAACAGCCGGCGAACATCTGTCCGTTGAGCGCGAGCGCGATGAAGCCCGTCGACTGCAGGACGCCCAGCCCGATCGTGATGTACCGGGTGTGCTGGGTCATCTTGGCCTGCCCGGCCTGACCCTCCTGCTTGTACTGCTCGTAGCGCGGGATCACCACCACCAGCAGCTGCACGATGATCGACGCCGTGATGTACGGCATGATGCCGAGCGCGAACACGGAAAGCTGGAGCAGCGCGCCACCGGAGAACAGGTTCAGGATGGTGAACGCCTGGTTGGCACCGCCGCCGATCTCGTTCAGGCACTGATGAATGGCCTTGTAGTTGACACCGGGCGACGGCAGGGTGGCGCCGAAGCGGTACAGCGCCAGCATGGCCAGCGTGAACAGGATCTTCTTACGAAGATCCGGCGTCTTCAGGGCCGAAACGAAGGCGGTGAGCAATGGTCCTCCCGGTTCGCCCCCAACTCAGGGGCGGCCAATGGCGGTACCGGATCTGGGCGGCGACCAGGCGTTTCCACGAGCGGCCGCCGCCCCCGGTACGAGGCAGACTACAGGGTGGTGACGGTGCCGCCGGCTGCGGCGATCTTGTCGCGGGCCGAGCCGGAGAAGGCGTGTGCCGTCACCTGCAGCGCCACACCCGCGACGTCGCCGTCGCCGAGGACCTTGACCTTCTGGCCGTCGCGCACCAGACCGGCTGCGACGATCGCGTCCACGTCGACGGCGCCGCCCTCGGCGAACGCGGCCGCCAGCTGGCCGACGTTGACCACCTGGTACGTCGTCTTGAACGGGTTGGCGAACCCTTTGAGCTTCGGCAGACGCATGTGCAGCGCGAGCTGGCCGCCCTCGAAGGACGCCGGCACGTTCTTACGTGCGCCGGTGCCCTTGGTGCCACGGCCCGCGGTCTTGCCCTTGGAACCCTCACCGCGGCCCACGCGCGTCTTCGCCGTCTTCGCTCCCGGGGCGGGGCGCAGATGGTGAACCTTGATCGTCATTTGCCTGACCTCTTCGTGCCGGCAGCCTCGTCGGCCGCACCGGCCTCGGCCACGGCAACCAGGTGCCGGGCCGCGTGCAGGTAGCCGCGCGACTGCGGGGTGTCCTCGATGAGGACGCTGTGGTGGATCCTCTTCAGCCCCAGCGATCGCACCGATTCACGCGCCTTGGGATTGGCGCCGATCAGCGACTTGACCTGGGTGACCTTCAGCTGTGCCATATCGTCACACCGCCTGTGCTGCGCGGGCGCGCAGCAAGGCCGCCGGCGCCACATCCTCGATCGGCAGACCACGCCGCGCGGCGATCGCCTCGGGCCGTTGCAGACCCTTGAGCGCCGCGATGGTGGCCTGCACGATGTTGATGGCGTTCTTCGAGCCGAGCGACTTGGTGAGCACGTCCGAGATGCCCGCGCATTCCAGCACGGCACGAACCGGCCCACCGGCGATCACTCCGGTACCGGGCGCGGCCGGGCGCAGCAGCACCACGCCGGCGGCCTTCTCGCCCTGCACCGGATGCGGGATCGTCCCGCCGACGCGCGGCACCGCGAACATGTTCTTCTTCGCCTCTTCGACGCCCTTGGCGATGGCGGCCGGGATCTCCTTGGCCTTGCCGTAGCCGACGCCGACACGGCCGTCGCCGTCGCCGACCACGACGAGCGCGGTGAAGCTGAAGCGGCGACCGCCCTGGACGACCTTGGCGACACGGTTGGTCGCCACGATGCGCTCCAGGTACGGGCTCTTCTCGGGCGCTTCCCGGCGCGCGCGGCCACCACGGTCACGCCGATCCGAATCGCGGCGTGCGACTCCGGGCATCAGATGTCCCTCTCGATCATGTTCGGGGATGTAGGGGTAGTCAGGTTCATGTGTCAGAACTCCAGTCCGCCGCTACGGGCACCGTCGGCGAGCGCGGCGATCCGGCCGTGGTAGGCGTCGCCGCCACGGTCGAACACCACCGCGGACACCCCGGCGGCCTTCGCACGTTCAGCCAACTTCTCGCCCACCGAACGCGCCTTCGCGGTCTTGTCGCCCGACGCGCCACGCAGGTCCGCCTCCAACGTGGAGGCCGACACCAGTGTGCGGCCGACCGAATCGTCCACGATCTGCGCACCGATGTGCCGGGCGGAGCGGGTGACCACCAGGCGAGGCCGCCCGGCGGTGCCGACGATCTTCTTGCGCAGCCGGAAATGACGACGCGTGCGGGCCACCGCCCGAGCATGCGAAACAGACAGTGCCATGATCACTTACCCGTCTTTCCGACCTTGCGCCGGACGTTCTCTCCGGCGTAGCGCACACCCTTGCCCTTGTACGGCTCGGGCTTGCGCAGCTTGCGAATGTTCGCGGCGGTCTCGCCCACGAGCTGCTTGTCGATGCCCTCGACGCGCAGCGCCGTCGGCGAATCGACGACAAAGGTGATGCCCGCCGGCGGCTCGACGACGACCGGGTGCGAGAACCCGAGCGCGAACTCCAGGCTCGGCCCCTTGGCCGCGACGCGATAGCCGACGCCGACGATCTCCAGGCCCTTGGAGTAGCCCTGCGTCACGCCGATCACCATGTTGTTGACGAGCGTGCGGGTCAACCCGTGCAGCGAGCGCGACGCACGCTCGTCATCCGGACGCGACACGAGAAGCGAGCCCTCGTGATCACCCGAGCCCTTGGCGACCTGGATCGGTGCGGCGACGGTGTGCGCCAGCGTGCCCTTCGGCCCCTTGACCGTCACCTGCGCGCCGTCGATGGACACGTCCACCCCGGCCGGCACGCTGATCGGCAGTCTTCCGATTCGAGACATGTGACTACCGCCTTACCAGACGTAGGCGAGGACTTCCCCGCCCACCTTGCTCTTCGAAGCCTGGCGGTCGGTCAACAGACCCGCCGAGGTCGAGATGATGGCCACGCCGAGCCCGCCGAGCACCTTGGGCAGCTCGGTCGACCGGGCGTACACGCGCAGACCCGGCTTCGACACCCGGCGGATGCCGGAGATCGAGCGCTCGCGCTGCGGGCCGTACTTGAGGTTGATCACCAGGGACTTGCCGACCTGCGCGTCCTCGGTCGTCCAGGAGGCGATATAGCCCTCCTTGACGAGGATGTCGGCGATGGTGCCCTTCAGCTTCGAGAAGGGCATCACCACCTGGTCGTGGTAGGCCGAGTTCGCGTTGCGGATACGCGTGAGCATGTCCGCGATCGGATCGGTCATCGTCATGGCCGCTGTGCCTTTCTCACCTGGTTCCCCGGCAGGGGGCCTGTGGTGATGTCGTGATGAGCTTCGTAATCGGGTATGACGCTGTTCGCGCGCTGCGCGCGCCGAACGTCGTCATCAGCGGTTGGTCCGCCTCGGATCGGGGCGTTACCAGGAGGACTTGGTGACGCCGGGCAACTGCCCCGCGTGCGCCATCTCGCGGAGGCACACCCGGCACAGCCCGAACTTCCGGTAGACCGAGTGCGGACGCCCGCACTTGTTGCAGCGGGTGTACGCGCGCACCGCGAACTTCGGCTTGCGCTTGGCCTTGTTGATCAGCGCGGTCTTCGCCATGTGCTACTGCTCCTTAAACGGGAAGCCGAGCAGCCGGCACAGCGCGCGGCCCTCGTCGTCGGTGGTCGCGGTCGTCACCAGCGTGATGTTCATGCCGCGCGGCCGATCGACCTTGTCGATGTCGACCTCGTGGAACATGGACTGCTCGTTCAGGCCGAACGTGTAGTTGCCGTGGCCGTCGAACTGGGTGGCATCCAGGCCGCGGAAGTCGCGGATACGCGGCAGCGCAATCGTGATCAGCCGGTCCAGGAACTCCCACATGCGGTCGCCGCGCAGTGTCACTTTCGCGCCGATCGGCATCCCCTCGCGCAGCTTGAACTGGGCGATGGACTTGCGTGCCTTGCGGACGAGCGGCTTCTGACCGGTGATCGCGGTGAGGTCGCGGATGGCACCCTCGATGAGCTTCGCGTCGCGGGCGGCTTCGCCGACGCCCATGTTGACGACGACCTTGGTGAGCGACGGGACCTGCATGATGTTCGCGTAGTGGAACTGCTCGTGCAGCTGCCCGCGGATCTCGTCGGCGTACCGGGCGCGCAGGCGCGGGGTCACCTTCTCTGCGGTGGTCATGGGTTACAGGTCCTTCCCGCTACGCCGCGAGGTGCGCACACGCTTGCCGTCGTCGCCGACGCGCGAGCCGACGCGGGTGGGCTTGTTGTCGCCGTCGACGACCATCACGTTGGAGACGTGGATGGCGGCCTCCTGGGTGATGATGCCGCCGGACTGCGCGCCGCGCTGGTTGGTGGTGACGCGGGTGTGCTTCTTGATGCGGTTGACGCCCTCGACGAGCAGCCGATCATTCTCCGGGTACGCCTGGATGACCTTGCCCTTGGCGCCCTTGTCCTTGCCCGCGATGACGAGCACGGTGTCGCCCTTCTTCACCTTCATGGGTTAGAGCACCTCCGGCGCCAGCGAAATGATCTTCATGTACTTCTTGTCGCGGAGCTCCCGACCGACCGGCCCGAAGATGCGCGTGCCGCGGGGATCGCCGTCGTTCTTGATGATGACGGCGGCGTTCTCGTCGAAGCGGATGTAGGAGCCGTCCGGGCGGCGCTTCGACTTGACGGTGCGGACGACGACCGCCTTGACGACGTCGCCCTTCTTCACACCGGCGCGCGGAATGGCGTCCTTGACGGTGGCGACGATGATGTCGCCGATGCCTGCGTACCGGCGCTTCGACCCGCCGAGCACCCGGATGCACAAGATCTCCTTGGCACCGGTGTTGTCGGCGACCCGCAGCCGGGTCTCCTGCTGAATCACGGCTCGTGATCCTTTTCGGTCCGGATGGACACCGCACGCGGCATCCGAGCTGATACTGGTCTCGCTCCGCCAGCCTTGCCCGCAGCTGCTGACATGCGAAAAGACAAGAGGAAGTACGGGCAGCCGTACCGACCGTGTGGTCTGCCGGAGCCCGCCTTTTCACCCTTGCCTGCGGCATGAGCACCCGGCGCGACGGCCGGGCGGGGGCTGGTGCGATGTCCTGGCAGGATTTCCGACCCTGCCAAGCCAGATCGGCATCGGTGCTCGCGCACCAACGCCAGTCGTTCACTGTACCCGATGCCGCGCCCCGCCTCCAAATGCCGGGTATGACGACGTTCGCGGCGCGAGCGCCGTCATACCCGTTCGCCGTTGCATGGGGGCTGGCAGAGCCTGACGACCGTCGACACCACGGCACGCGCCCGGCGCCGGAGCCACGTAAGGATCGTCATCCCCGGAGGCTACTGGGTCTTGCTCGGCCCAGGGAACGCCGCAGGCCCCCGCCCGGAACGGGCAGGGGCCTGGCGGACGAGTATTGCGACGAACTACGTCATACTCGCTGTTACTTGGCCTTCTCGAGGACCTCTGCGAGGCGCCAGCGCTTGGTGGCGGACAGCGGCCGGGTCTCCGCGAGCAGGACGCGGTCGCCGACTCCGGCCAGGCCGGCCTCGTCGTGCGCCGTGACCTTCTGGGTGCGGCGGATGACCTTGGAGTACCGCGGGTGCTTCACCCGGTCCTCCAACGCCACGACGATGGTCTTCTGCATCTTGTCGGACACCACGATGCCCTCGCGCGTCTTGCGGAACCCACGCGCCGGTGTCGCCGGGGTGCCGGCCTCCGTCGTCGCCTCGTCGCTCACTGGCTCGCTCACTGTGCATCCTCCGTGGTGCTGGCTGTGCTGCTAACGGCATCCGGACCGACCGACAGGCCGAGCTCGCGCTCGCGCATCACGGTGTAGATCCGCGCGATGTCGTGCCGGACCTCGCGCAGCCGGCGGTTGTTGTCCATCTGCCCGGTGGCCATCTGGAAGCGCAGGTTGAACAGCTCTTCCTTGGATTCCCGCAGGCGAATCACGAGTTCCTCGGCACCCAGTTCACGCATGGACGCGGCGGTAGCCTCTGCCATGGTCACTCACCACCCTCTCTGGTGACGATGCGGCAGCGCATCGGCAGTTTGTGCATGGCGCGACGCAGTGCTTCGCGGGCCATCGTCTCCGACGGGTACGTCATCTCGAACAGGACGCGCCCCGGCTTGATGTTCGCGACCCACCATTCCGGCGACCCCTTGCCGGAGCCCATGCGGACCTCGGCGGGCTTCTTGGTCAGCGGCCGGTCCGGGAAGATGTTGATCCAGACCTTGCCGCCACGGCGGATGTGCCGGTTGATGGCGATACGCGCCGACTCGATCTGGCGGTTCGTGACGTAGGCCGGCTCGAGGGCCTGGATGCCGTAGTCGCCGAAGGTGACGGCGTTGCCGCCCTTGGACATGCCGCTGCGGGTAGGCCGGTGCTGCTTGCGGAACTTGACCTTGCGTGGGATGAGCACGGCTCAGCCCTCCGTGGGGGTATCGGTGTCGGCGGCCACTGTGGCCCCGGCATCTGTGGACTGTGGTGCGGCGGCCGGCGGCCGTTCGGCTCGCCCGCGGCCACCGCGATCACCGCGGTCGCTGCGTTCGCCACGTTCTCCGCGGCCACCGCGGTCTCCGCGATCGCCCCGGTCGGCGCGATCCCGGCCGGCGGCGGCACGCTGCGCGGCGGCGGCCTCGGCGGCGCGCTGCTCGGCGAGGGTGCCGGTCTTGTCGCCCTTGTAGATCCACACCTTCACGCCGATGCGGCCGAAGGTGGTCTTCGCTTCGAAGAACCCGTAATCGATGTCGGCGCGCAGCGTGTGCAGCGGCACCCGACCCTCGTGACGGAACTCGGAGCGGCTCATCTCCGCGCCGCCCAGCCGACCCGAGCACTGGATCTTGATGCCCTTGATCGCGCCGGAGCGCAGCGCCGACTGCATCGACTTCGTCATGGCGCGACGGAAGGCGACACGGTTGGACAGCTGCTCGGCGACACCCTGCGCCACCAGCTGGGCATCGGACTCGGGGCTGCGGACCTCGAGGATGTTCAGCTGCACCTGCTTGCCGGTGAGCTTCTCCAGCTCGCCGCGAAGACGGTCGGCCTCGGCGCCGCGGCGGCCGATGACGATGCCGGGACGCGCGGTGTGGATGTCGACACGGACCCGGTCGCGGGTGCGCTCGATCTCCACCTTGGAGATGCCGGCGCGCTCCATGCCGGTGTCAAGGAGCTTCCGGATCTTCACGTCCTCGGCGACATAGTCGGCGTAGGCCTTGTCTGCGTACCAGCGAGAGCTCCAGTCGGCGGAGATGCCGAGCCGGAAGCCGTGCGGGTTGATCTTCTGGCCCACTACCGGGTCCTTCCCTTAGCTGCACCGCCGCGAGCGCGGCGCTTGGTGTCGACGTCCGCTGTTTCGACGGAGACGAGCTCGATCGTGATGTGGCAGGTCCGCTTGTTGATGCGGAACGCGCGGCCCTGGGCGCGGGGGCGGATCCGGCGCAGCGTCGGGCCCTCGTCGACCCAGGCAGCGTCGACCAGCAGCGTGTCCGGGTTCAGGCCGTGGTTGTTCTCCGCGTTGGCGACCGCGGATGCGAGCACCTTGCCGACCACCTCGGCGGCGGCCTGCGGCGAGAACCGGCACACGGAGATCGCATCGGCGGCGGCGCGACCCCGGATCAGGTTCACGATGCGCCGGGCCTTCATCGGCGTCGTGCGCACATAGCGGGCCTGCGCGCGCACCCTGGGCAGCGGGGCGGCGTCCGCGTCACGGACGTTCGCGGCCGTGTCTCTTGCAGCGGCATTCATCAACGATTCCTCTTTGTCAAAGCGGGCGGCTCGCGTGCGGCCTGATCGGTCGACGCGCGCCGCGGTCATCAGCCTCGGCGGCTACGGCGGTCTTCCTTGACGTGCCCCTTGAAGGTGCGCGTCAACGCGAATTCGCCGAGTTTGTGGCCGACCATCGACTCGGTGATGAACACCGGGACGTGCTTGCGGCCGTCGTGCACGGCGATGGTGTGGCCGAGCATCTCGGGCACGATCATCGACCGGCGCGACCAGGTCTTGATCACGCTCTTGGAGTTCTTCTCGTTCGCCGCGTCGACCTTCTTCAAGAGGTGGTCGTCGACGAACGGACCCTTTTTCAGGCTGCGAGGCATGTGCTGTGCTTTCTGGTCGGCTCAGCGGCGGCACACCTAGCTGCACGCACCGCAATTTTCATCGTGATCTTCATGGCGCTTCGCCTCAGCGCTTCTTTCCGGACTTGCGACGGCGACGGACGATCAGCTTGTCGCTCGCCTTGTTCGGCCGCCGGGTACGGCCCTCGGGCTTGCCCGCCGGGTTCACCGGATGACGACCGCCGGAGGTGCGTCCCTCGCCACCGCCGTGCGGGTGGTCGACCGGGTTCATGACGACACCGCGGGACTGCGGGCGCTTGCCCTTCCAGCGCATGCGCCCGGCCTTGCCCCAGTTGATGTTCGCCTGCTCGGCGTTGCCGACCTCGCCGATCGACGCGCGGCAGCGGGCGTCGACATTGCGGATCTCACCGGACGGCATGCGCAGCTGCGCGTAGGGGCCGTCCTTCGCGACGAGTTGCACCTTGGCGCCGGCCGAGCGGGCGATCTTCGCGCCGCCGCCCGGTCGCAGCTCGATCGCGTGCACCACGGTGCCGACCGGGATGTTGCGGAGCGGCAGGTTGTTGCCCGGCTTGATGTCGGACTTCGGGCCGGTCTCCACCACGGCGCCCTGACGCAGCTTGTCCGGCGCGATGATGTAGCGCTTCTCGCCGTCCGCGTAGTGCAGCAGCGCGATGCGGGCCGTGCGGTTCGGGTCGTACTCGATATGCGCGACCGTCGCCGGCACGCCGTCCTTGTCGGCCCTGCGGAAGTCGACCAGGCGGAACGCACGTTTGTGCCCGCCGCCCTGGTGACGCGCCGTGATGCGGCCGTGGACGTTGCGCCCGCCCTTCGAGTGCAGCGGGCGGATCAGCGACTTCTCCGGAGTGGTGCGGGTCAGCTCGGCGAAATCGCTCACCGACGCCCCGCGACGCCCCGGCGTCGTCGGCTTGTACTTGCGAATACCCATGGTGTCAGTCGTCCCTTACGTTGACCTTCGGCGCCGGCACTCAGCCCGCGAAGATTTCGATCGGCTTGCTGTCCGCGGACAGGGTGACGATGGCGCGCTTGACGGAACGACGCTGGCCATAGCCGAATTTCGTGCGCTTGCGCTTGCCCTTGCGGTTGATCGTGTTCACCGACGTGACCTTGACCGCGAAGATCTGCTCGATGGCGATCTTCACCTGGGTCTTGTTGGCATCGGGATGCACCTCGAAGGTGTACTTCCCGTCCTCCAGCAGCCCGTAGCTCTTCTCGGACACGACCGGCGAAATGATGATGTCGCGGGGATCGGAGATCACTGCGCGTCCTCCTCGTTGCTCTCAGCGGGTATGACGCTGTCCGCGGCTTCGCCGGATGCGTCGTCCGCCGCGCTCGGGGCCACCGGCTTCTTCGCAGCCTTCGCACCCTTTGCCGACTTCGGCGTCGCCTCCGATGCCTCGGTCGCCGACGGCGGCAGCGCGGCCTCGGCGGCCGCCTCGGCTCCGGCCGCGCTCAGGAACTCGTCCAGCGCCGCGCGGGTGAAGATGACGTCGTCGGCGCACAGCACGTCGTACGTGTTGAGCTGGTCCGCGGGCAGCAGGTGAACGCTGGGCAGGTTCCGCAGACTCTTCCAGCCCGCGACGTCCTCGCGGGTGATGATCACCAGCACATTGCGCCCGGTCTCGATCGCGGCGAGGGTCGCCGCAGCGGCCTTCGTCGACGGCACCGCGCCGTCGACCACAGCGGACAGCACGTGCACCTTGCCGCCCCGCGCCCGGTCCGACAGCGCCCCGCGGAGCGCGGCGGCCTTCATCTTCTTGGGAGTGCGTTGCACGTAGCCGCGCGGTACCGGCCCGTGCGAGATACCGCCGCCGGCGAACTGCGGCGCGCGCGTCGAACCCTGCCGGGCCCGGCCGGTGCCCTTCTGGCGGTACGGCTTCTTGCCGCCGCCGGAGACCTCGCCCCGCGTCTTCGTGGAATGCGTGCCCTGGCGCGCGGCAGCGAGCTGCGCGACGACCACCTGGTGCATCAGCGGAATGTTCGCCTGGACGTCGAAGACCTCGGCAGGCACGGTGAGCGCGCCGTCCGTGCTGCCGCTCGGCGTCGTTACCGAAAGGGTCGTCATGCTGCGCCACCCATCTTGCTCGCGGATCGGACCATCACGAGTCCGCCCTTGGGGCCGGGGATCGCGCCCTTGATGAGCAGCAGGCCGGCATCGGCGTCGACCGCGTGCACGGTCAGGTTCTGGGTCGTGACGGTGCTATTGCCGGTACGACCGGCCATACGCAGGCCTTTGAAGACGCGTCCGGGGGTGGAGCATCCGCCGATGGAGCCCGGCGAGCGGTGCTTGCGATGCACACCGTGCCCGGCGCCGAGGCCGGAAAACCCGTGCCGCTTCATGACGCCGGCGGTGCCCTTGCCCTTGGACGTCCCGGTGACATCCACAACGGCGCCCGCGTCGAAGACCTCGGCGGCGGTGAGCTCCTGGCCCACCTGGTAGTCGGCCACGGCGTCCGTGCGCATCTCGACCAGGTGGCGGCGCGGAGTCACCCCTGCCTTGGCGAAGTGCCCCGCCTCGGGCTTGTTGACCCGCCTGGGATCGACCGCACCGAAGGCCAGCTGCACGGCGTTGTAGCCGTCCACATCCTGCGTGCGGATCGCGGTGACGACCACCGGACCGGCCGCGACCACGGTGACCGGAACAACCCGGTTGTCCGCGGCGAAAACCTGGGTCATCCCGAGTTTGTGGCCCAGGATCCCCTTCGTCGGTTGTGACATCTTTGAATTACCCATCTTCTGTGCGCCTGACGCACGTCGCAGGCGTCAGCCCGGTCGCGGTCGATTACTGAATGTTGACGTCGACGCTGGCCGGCAGGTCGATGCGCATCAGCGCATCCACCGTGCGGGGCGTGGGGTCGACGATGTCGATCAGGCGCTTGTGCGTGCGCATCTCGAAGTGCTCGCGCGAGTCCTTGTACTTGTGCGGCGAGCGGATCACGCAATAGACGTTCTTCTCCGTCGGCAGCGGCACCGGGCCCACGACGCGCGCACCGGTACGGGTGACCGTCTCCACGATCTTGCGCGCCGACGCGTCGATGGCCTCGTGATCGTAGGCCTTGAGTCGGATGCGGATCTTCTGTCCCGCCACGTACGTCCCTTTCGTGCCTGTGCCGGAGCACAGCGTTGTCGTGGGCTCGCTCGAGCCCTCGCGGTGTTCATGCCGCGCCCCACGGGGTCCTCTTCAGAAGTCCCGCTGCCCTGTTCAGCTGCAAACCACTGCCGTCATGCGCCGCTCATCGCGACACCGACGCCGTCGTGGTGACCGATCCACGCGGTCGGGCGTGTCGCCCGCAGCGCCCACGCGTCGGCCCGAAGAATCCTAGCCGACTGACGAGAACCGGTCGCGCCCCGGTCCGATCGCCGAACCGAACGCCTCACCCGTACTGCCATGGATGATGGCTGCCCCGCCCTGCTTGTGCCGTGACGGCGCCATGACCGCGTCATGACGAAGCCGTGACGGCCCAACCGCAAGATGGGCAACCGTTCAAGTATGGCGGAAGCCCCCCGCCGATTTCAAATCCGGGCTGACGGTTCCAGCAGCCCCGCGCTGTGATGCTGGTCTCGCGCCCGGCCGCGGCGCGCTGCAGGTGGTCAGTCCGCGGTTTCCGACGCCTGCCCGGCGACGGGCGGCTTCAGCTGCTGAGCGACTGCGGCAACGGCGTCGTCGCCCGCGGCCGCCGACCGCGCAGCCGCCTGGTTGGCGCGCTGCAGTTCCAGATACACCTCTTCGCGATGGACCGTCACCGAACGCGGGGCCTGGATGCCGATCCGAACCGCATCGCCCCGCATCTCCAGCACGGAGATCACGATGTCGTCGCCGACGACGATGTTCTCGCCGACGCGGCGGGTGAGGATCAGCACAGCCCAGAGCCTAGCGAATCGGGTGCGCCGCAGGAGGCATCGATCCGGTTCGCCGCGCAGAACGACGTCAGCGCGCCCAGCGCCTCGTCGGGGACGATCAGCTCCGCGACCACCTGCTCGCCGTACTCGATGCGGTCGATCGTGGCCCCGTTCCGATCGCACCACAGGCGCATCGGTTGCTCCTGCGCAAAATCCAGGAACAACGTCATAGTCGATACCGGGACCTGCGCGGTCACCTCCGCGGCGGACAGCACGGCCTCCGCGGCCGCCGCATAGGCGCGCACCAACCCGCCCGCGCCGAGCTTGATCCCGCCGAAATACCGCGTCACGACGACGATGACATCGCTCATCCCCTTGTGCGAGATCACCCCGAGGATCGGCTTCCCCGCGGTTCCGGACGGTTCGCCGTCATCGCTCATCGCCGCATGGGCGGATGCCGGCGGACCGATGAGGTAGGCGTAACAGTGGTGGGTCGCGGCCGGGTACTCGGACTGCGCCGACGCCAGCACCGCCAGGGCCTGATCCCGGCTGGCGGCGGGCCGCAGCCACGCGATGAAACGGCTCTTGTTGATGACGATCTCGCGGTCCACCGGGCCGGCCGGGACCGGATAGGGGTGGCGCGGTTGCGTCGTCATCCCACCTATCACAGCACGGATGTCCGCCGGGTATGACGCTGTTCGCGCCTGCGGCGCCGATCGGTGCCGATCGCCCGAGCCCGCGGGGCCGGCGCAGCTGCTACTCGGTCGGCAGCGGATGCCGCAGCGGAAGCGAGCTGTCGTCGAGGATCACCTGGACGGCCCGGCCGCTCGCCGCGTCGACCACCAGCGGCGCCCGCAGGTTCGCGGTCGTGTCGACCAGTGAGCTTCCGATCGTCAGCAGGACGTACAGCCGCAGCCGCGCGTCGGCCTCGGTCGTCGCCAGTGCCGTCGCCACCGGCGCCGTGATCACCGGCTGCACGGCATCGCGGTAGCCGGCGAAGAACACCTCCGCCGGGCTCACGACGAATCGCAGGTCCGGGTCGCGCACGGACCGCAGCGATTGCAGGACACCGCCGTCGTCGATCGGGCTGAGCGTGAAGTCGATGTCCGCCTCGAAACCGGCCATCGGCTCGATCATGGTCACCGCGGTCGCGTCCCGGACCGGCGATTCCGTGGCCGACGAGACGGTCGGCATGTCGGTCATGGTGCCCTCCTCCATGGATCGACGGGGCCGCGGCAACGACTGGACTGCTGGAGCGGTAACGGTCACGGCCGGTCCCTTCCGGGAATCACTTGAGGAAGTTGAGCAGCGAGAGCTGCCGGATATTCGCGGTCGTCTGCAGGGAAGCCTGGTAGACGACCTGGGCGGTGTTCATCTGGATGGCGACCTCGGCGAGGTCGATGTCCTGGACATCGGACAGGTTCGACTGGATGGTGACCTTGTTCGTCGCCTGAGTGGTCTGCGCCGACTGCACCCTGGCCAGGGCGGCGCCGGACGCGGCGCGGGCGCTGGTGAGGTCGTTGATCGACTTGTCGATGTTGCTGAGCGCCGTGGAACTCGGGGCACCCGACGTCGTGAGGTCGTTGACGATGCCGTCCAGCAGGCTGAAGAGGCCGGTACTCCCGTCCGCCGGCGTACCGAATGCCTGTGTCCCGTTCTGGTTGATAGTGACGTCGTTCTTGTCGCCGATCGACCGGGTGACGGTACCGGTATCTCCGACGTACTTGACCGTTCCGCCGACATCCTGGAATGCGGTGCCGCCCGCCGTGGTCCCGCCGAAGATCGGCTGGTTGTTGTAGGTCGTGTTGGACAGCTTGAGGATGGCCTCTTTGATGGCCTTGATCTGGTCGGCGATTGCGCCCGCCGACTGGCCGGTGGAGGCGCCCGTGTTGGACGCCTGCACGGTGAGCGTGCGCACCTTCTGCACCAGGTCGGTGATCTGCCCGTAGGCGGTGTCGGCGACAGACAGCCACGCGGAGGCATCGGATGCGTTGCGCGCGTACTGGGCGTTGCGCTTCAGGTCGCCGCGCAGCGCCAGCGCACGGACGGCGCCGGCCGGATCGTCCGACGGCTGCGAGATCTGTTGCCCCGTCGAGAGCTTCTGCTGCCACGAGGCGAGCGTGCTCGATGACGCCTGCAGCCCGGCCAATGATGCGGCCGAGGTAGACCCGACCGTGACGCGAATCGTCATGCCTGACCCACCAATCCGGTGTGGTTGATCAACGTGTCCAGCATCGAGTCGAGCGTGGTGAGCACCCGCGACGACGCCTGGAACGCCATTTGAAAGGTCATCATGTTGCTGACTTCCTCGTCATAGCTCACGCCGGACGCAGACGCACGCAGCGTGTCGACGCTGGACGCGATCACGCCCTGAGTGGTCTGCTGCTGCTTCGCGGACGCGGACGCCCGGCCCAGGTCGCCGACCAGCGAGCTGTAGGCGGTATCCGGGCTCGTCCCCAGCGAACCCGCCTTGGCCGCGGTGAGCGCGTTGCCGCCGTCGAGGTTCCCCGATGCGGAAGGGGCACCGCTGGCGGCCACGTTCTTCCAGGTGAATGCGGGATCCACGGTGATCGACGATGCGGTCGTGCCCGTGAACATATCCGGACCGCTCGTGCCGTCCAGTTGGTATCCGGAGCCCTGAAGCCCGTTCACCGTGTCGTGCAGGGCCTTGGCGACGTCGTCGAGTTGACCCCGGTACTTCGGCACGGTGTCGGTCAGCGTCTTGGCCTCCGCGGCCGCAGTGGAATCGCTCAAGGTCACGGACGTGCCGGCCACGGCGAAGTCGACTGCCACGTGCGTGGGGTCGGTCACCGTCATGCTCGCGGTGAGTTGCTGGGCCTGGAACGGGGGCGTGCCCCCGGCACCGACCTTGACGAGGTCCTGGCCGCCCACCGTCACCGACGCCGTGCCGTTGTCGTAGATCTTCGCCACCCCGCCGACCGTGCTGGACAGCTTGTCCAGCAGCACATCTCGCTGATCCAGCAGTGCGTTCACGTTCACGCCGGTCGCGTTGCCGATGGCGATCTTTCGGTTGAGCTCGGAGAGGTCACCCGCCGCCGCGTTCGCCGAGGTCACCTGGGCGTCGAGCGAGTTCTTCGCCGCGGCCGCCACCGAATCGAGCGCCGAATCCATCGAGTGCAGTGTGGTCACCGTGGCCTGCCCCGACTGGATCAGCATCTCCCGCGGGACCTGCGCCCCGGGGTTGTTGGCCACGTCGCCCCACGCGTTCCAGAAGTCGTGCAACTGCTCGGCCAAGCCGTTGTCGGAGGGCTCGTGAAAGATGTTCTCGATGTCGGTGAACCGGGCCGCGTTCGTGTCCACGCTCGCGGACTTCGCGTGTTCGTCGCGTGCCCGGATGTCCAGGATGGGGTCATTCAGCCGGTCGGCCCCGGTCGCGCGGACCCCGCCGTTCTCGACCGTGCCGCTATGGATGGTCGGCACCCCGACGGCCGTGCCGACGGCGGCCTGCCGCGACATCTGCCGCGTGTAACCGGGTGTGTTCGCATTGGCGATGTTCTGCCCCGTGACGTCGAGCCCGTAGCGGGCCGCGGTCAACGCGTCGTTGGCGCCGTAGATGCCGGCGAAGAGATTCGTCATGCTTGCTCGTCCAATAACGATGGCCCGCCGCCGCGGTGCACCGACTCGCCGCGCGCATCGTAGGTGGAGGAGAAGGATCCGATCCGCGCCAGGGTCTCGCCGATGGCCTGTGCGCCGGCCTTGAGCAGCCGCCGGTTCTCGGCGACTGTGGTATCGATCTCGGCCGCGAGGCTTCGCAGCGCCGCGCGATGGTCGCGGAGCGTCATCGACCACGGCTCGGGCGCCAATTCGGCGAGTTCCGCGAGCGAAACGTCGCCGGACACATCCAGTTTCGACGCGATCGACGCGACCTCGATGGCACGCAGCACTTCCGCGTCCCGGAAGGTCGCTAGCGCGGCATTGATATCCGTGTCCGCGTGGCCCAGCCACCGGGTCTGTCCGGAGGTGAGCACCAGCTGCTGGCTGACCAGGCAGTAGAGCAGCCGTTCCATCTCACGACGTTCGTCCCAGAGAATTGCCGCGAGCGACGCGAGTGCTGACTCGTCCATGCCCCCATGGTGCCGCACAGGGGACGTGATCAAGGAGTACGGAGTCGGTCGCGTCATGATCAATGCATCGGCGCCTCGCGCCGACTCTTGAGCGCCAGCGCGGCGAACATTCGACGGTTTCATCCTGCCGTTGCGTCCGACTGCTCCATCCGGAGGAGCCAACCGGTCGGATGTCCCGCTTACCGAGCATGACGCCGATCGTGACCCGATCGTGACCCGTTCGTTACGCTTCGTGACGCGGCTCTGTCGGCATCCGCGTCATGCCTGCCGGGATAACCCCCGTGTGGCGCCACCGGAACACCCGTCACGACGGCGCAGCCGGGGTGTCGGATTTGGGCGGGACGTCCAGCACGCCGGTTACTGTCATCGCAGATCACAAGCGTGTAACTCGTCCGAACCGGCGCCCGCGGCACGGGCATGTTCACCGTCAGTAGCCGGCGAAAAGCACTTGAATGCCCTGCCGGGTGATTTTTTCAACCGGACTTGCCTGGACTACTTTCCGTAGTTCAAACTTCACGCTGTGCTACGCAATATCGGGCATACGTGACAAGGCACCCCCGCCACGCAGACCCGGACAAGGCGCATCGGACCTCTCCCCGGCCCGATCGCACTTCGGCACCACCCGCGTGACACAACACAGCACCACACACGGTTCGAAGTTGAACCCACCCGCAAGAGTTACTCCACCCGGAGGTCACCATGCCCGCACCCCTGTCGCCGGCCCCCCAGCTCGGCAGGCCGACCGACACGCAGGCGGCTGCACCCAGCGCCGCTGCGAGGGAGCTTATCGAAACCCATCTCCCATTGGTGGGACATCTGGTCCGCGAGTTGGCCGGCCGGCTGCCGGCGCATGTCAATCGCGACGACCTGACTTCGGCCGGCATGATGGCGCTCGTCACGAGCGCGCAGGGCTTCGATTCCTCACGCGGTGTGCCGTTCGGCCGTTTCGCGACGATCCGCATCCGCGGGGCGCTCACCGACGAGCTCCGGTCGATGGACTGGGCCAGTCGTGGTGTCCGAAGCAGGGCGCGGGAGGTGGAGACGGTGACCGCGCAGTTGACCGCGGCGCTCGGACGCACGCCCCGCCGCGAGGAGATTGCCAAGACGTTAGCCGTGGCCGTCGCCGAGCTCGACTCGCTGGAGGCCGACGTACATCGCGCCGCGACGCTGAGCGTCGAAGGGCTGGCGGATGCCGCCGGCGGCGACCTGGTGCCCAGCGGTGACGAAGGGCCGGAGGTCCTGCTAATCCGGCGCGAGCAGATCGGGCTGCTGCACGACGCGATCGCCGAACTGCCCGACCGTCTTCGCTCCGTCATCGAGGAGTACTTCTACGGCAACCGCCGCATGTCGGACATTGCGGCAGATCTGGGCGTGACCGAGTCTCGCGTCTCGCAGCTGCGTACCGAGGCGCTCGCGCTGCTGCGCGACGGACTCGCCGGACAGGACACCGTGAGTGCCGCCGTGCCCGGGCCACGTCGGGCCGCAGGGCAGAGCCAGGGTCCCGCGATCCCAGCCGCTACACGCCGTCGCATCGCCGATGTGCACGCAGTCGCCGCCGACAAGCCCACGCGCCGCGACGTCGCCCGCCGCGCCTACGTGGCCGCGATCGCGTCGCGTTCCACGCTGGCCTCCCGGCTGTCCGTCACCACCTCCATGGGCGAGACCCGCGCTGAGACTGTCGAAGGGCTGCGCGCCGCGCAATAGTCGCGTCCGCAGTCACGATCCGCAGTCACGATCCACGCAGCGGGAGTGGATAGTGCGGCCGACGGGGCTGGTCTTCCGCCGTGTGGTGGGCGACTGTTCTGCGCGGTGTTGGCCCCGCTGTACTGCTCGGCGTTGACCCCGCCCTGCCGCTCAACCCGCCCTGTCCTGTTGACCGCGCCCCCTTCGTTCCGCGGCACCGCCGCGGTAACTCGCGTGTCCGCGCATCGATCGGCGGACCGTGACCGACCGCCACCTTCGCCCCACCGCACTGTGGAGGGGTGGCGTGTCCCATGTGCGCGGCATCGCCGTCCTGGACCGATATCAGGAGCCGGGGATCGGACCGGCGTGTCCCAGCACGGCAGCAGGGCCGTCCTGAATCGGCGCGGGGCCGGATCGGACCGACGTGCCCCGGCGTGCGCGGCAGCCCTGGATCCGTGCGGGGCCGGGCCGGCGTGTTTCGGCGCGCGCAGCGGCGTCCGGTGGTCGATGGCAATCCGCGGCACCGGAGCGCTGGCGTGTTTCAGCGGGTGCGGCGTTCGCGCGGTCGATGAGTCTGCCGAGAAGCGCCGGCGAGGTGTGTTTCGACGTGTGCAGCATCGGCGTGGCATGCGTGTCCGATGCGCGTGGTTGTGACCGCGTGACGGCGGTGTTGGCCGCCTCAGATCGGCGGCCACCAATCGGCCACCGCGGATGGGCCGCTGTGGGCGTACGGTAGCTGCCCGCCGGGTTCTCGGTTGGTGTCGGGTGGCGTGTCAGCGTCGTCGTCGGTTGGTGAGTTCAAGTATTCGAAAGTGGTTGTTGCGGCGCGGTTGTCGACCGGGGTCGATGTGTGCAGGTGGAATGAACCAGGGTCGCCCGCCGGCCGGGTCGGTGTCGATGCGCCAACCGCCCTGGTGCATGACGGTGTGATGCCGTCGGCATAAAAGGACACCGTTCGCTACGTCCGTAGTGCCGCCTTTTGACCACCAGGTGATGTGGTGGGCATCCGTCCACGCGGGTGGAATGTCGCAGCCTGGGAACGCGCATCCGCGATCGCGGGTGGTGATCGCCCGGCGTTGTTCGGCGGTGAACAGCCGCACCGCACGACCCTGATCGAGCACCACCGAGTCCGTGCCCAGCACCTGCGGGATGATCGCCGCATCGCAGGCCAGGGTCCGTGCCAGCGAGAGCGGCTGCACCCCGCCGTAATCCGACCAGGCCGAGCCGCGGCCCGGCGCGGTGCCGAGCCGCGAGCCGTCTCGCGAGCCCCACGCGATCGCGCAGCCACACGGGCCACCGCCCGATCCTTTGTCGGACAGGGCATCGCGGTCGATTCCTCCCGCAGGCCTCGCTCCCGCTCCGTCCCAGTTGCCGCCCGGTCCTGCCGGTCCACGGCGTCGGCTCGCGGGGAACAGCTCGTCGTGCCTGATGGTGACGACGACCTGGGGGCGGACCCCGCCGTCCCTCGGCCCGGCCCCCGCGGTGAGGTGCCGGTGCAGGATTTCTCCCAGCGCCTGTTCACGGCGCAACGCGGCCGGCCGCGGATCGGGGGTGTGCTCGTCGATCGGGGTCGGGGCGGACAGCGCCTCCACCGCGACCCGCAGTTGCTCCGCGGTGAGCGGTGAGAGCAGACCGCGGATCGGGGTGAGGCCGTCGCGGCGTCGGGCGCCGATGTGCAGTTCCGCGCGCGGCCCGGGGTCGGTGTCGGGTGGGAGCCGGTCGGGGATGACGATGTTTTCGATGTGTTCGGCGACGTGGCGCAGCGCGTTCGGGTCCCGGTGCGCGGCCTCATCGAGCAACACGTCGCGACACAGCTCACGTGTCTCGTCATCGATCTGATCGGGAATGCGGTCGTAGCAGCCGATGATCACGGCGCAGTGTTCCTTCGAGACGGTCCCCGCGTCCACCGCTTCGAGCAGCAGCGGCAAGGAGGGCTCGATCACTGAACCCGACGGGGTTTCGCTGCCGAGCCCGGCGGCCGCGGCGGCGATGCGGGCCCGGGCGTCGCCGATGGTGATGGTCAGGGTTTCGCGTAGCAGGTGAGCGGCGGAGCGCACAGACAGTGTCGCGGCGATACCACGTTCTGAGATCTCACCGGCGAGCCGGACCTGCACGCCATACATCGAGCGGACGACCTGTTCGGCTGCGCGGGCAAGGTCGAGCACCTCGGGCTCCGATAGGCGGCACAGGTCCAGGCCGCGCAGCACACCGAGCGCATCCCGGATCGCGGCGAACTGCGCCGATGCGCGGTCGGCCACACCCGCCACCGAATGCCGAGACGTGCCCGCCGAGCCTGCGGATTCCTCCGCCCGAGCCGTGCTCGCCACGACCCGAACGCCGGCAGCCGCGTCCGATGCGGCGCGCGGCCCCGGCACCACGGCGCGCGGCAGCACGTGCGGCGTCGCAACGGCGGCACTGCCGCCGGTCGCGGCGGGTCCCATCGCGCGGGCTTCGAACATGGCACAAGCGTACGAGAACCATCCGACAACGGACCATTCATGCTCATCGTCGCAGGGCCGTAGCGGGCGCGTCGAGACACATCCAGTGACGATCCGCATCGCGCTCGATGACCCGAGAGCGCCTGCGGGACGGTGCGGGATGGGCCTTGCCGAGAGGCGCGACGAGGCAAGCGGCACAGGTCCCGCCAGAACGACGACGTTGTCGGACCGTCGGTCTACGGTGTGAGCGTGGTGGATTGGGACACCGGGTCGATGGGTGCGCTATCGGTGCTATCAGGTGCTACCAGGTGCTGTGCCGCGCGCACCACCGCTCGGGGGATCTCGGACCCGATTCGGGTGAGGGCACGATTCCCCTGGTCCCTGCCACGTGATGCGGGCGCCTTGATACCGGCCCCTTGATGCCAGCTCCGTGATACGACCCCCTGGTCGACTGTCCGGGCAGGCACAGCCGATTGTGGACAACCTCGGCGAGATGCGGCGATCCGGGCTAGAGTCATCCCGCTGACCGCCATCCGACGGGGGTACCGATGACTGGCTCGACCGCACCGACTGCACCGCGTGTTCCCGATGGTCGGCCTGCGGCCGGATGCCGGTCGCGGCGTGTGCGCACGGGCGGGCTCGTTCTCGCGGCGACGATCCTCGCACTAGGCACTGTGGCCTGTTCGAAGTCGGATGGTGTTGCGCCGCAGACAATCTCGGCTCATACGACGACCTCGCCAACCGCGCCCAGCACTGGCACGTCCGGGTCGGGCGGCCCCGACTCCCCCACCGCTTCCGGCGGCGGCTCGACCGGCCCGTCAGGCACCGAGGCAACAGGCTCGAAGTCCGAGCCCGGTTCGGTATCCAGCACCGCGGGTATGACGCTGTCCTCGACCACACTCCTGCCGACCACCCGCACCCCGACCAACCCCGTCCTGCCCCCGCAGACCAGCATCAGCCTCGCCAGTTCTGCGTCGTTTTCTGTCACGGCACCCAACTTCGACCGGAGCGCTGATGCCGTAATCGAGGGATATATTGGGTCATGGCGCATTTCTGACCAGGCCACGGCCAACCCATCCATCGATTGGAAAACTTCGCTTTCTAGATATATGGCCGACCCATTCCTTTCGCAATTCCTGGATTCTCTTCACCAAAACGCACAAAAAGGCCTTCGCTCAGTCGGGCATGTGTCCGTAGTTGCGGAAGTCAAGACTATGAGCCCTACTTCGGCCACAATCATCGGATGTGTAGACACATCTCATCAGGACACAATCGACAAGCAAGGCCGTTCGGTTGTCGTGGCGAATGGCCCAGGAGCATATTGGCGTTACGTCGAAGTCGCCACAATGAAGCTCATTGATGATAGTTGGCGCCTGTCCAGTGTGAATCCTGACTGGAATACGAAATGTTAATACTGCGACGGCTGACTATCACCGCAGTTTCAGCGGTTCTCATCTCGATTGGCTTACCAATGGTCGCCTGGGCCAATTGGGACTTTCATTGCGCTCTCCGAGGCCAATGCATTTGGGATCTCTCGGACTCCGGCTCCCAACCCGCTGTTCCTCCGTCGGTGCAGGTGTGGCGGCCGGCGGGGGTGGTGGAGCCGGATCCGTGTCTGTATCGGCAG
>MKSW01000012.1 GCA_001897425.1 Actinobacteria bacterium 69-20
GGCCGCGCCCCGCTCAAGATCAACTACCTCGATTCAAAATCACCGGGCCGGTCGATCCACGGTCTGAGGCTTAGCGCGTCCAATTCGCGCAGCCGGGCGGCGGGGTCCATCGGCGGGGCGATCGGTGCAGGTGCGGTGGGCGGAGTGACCGTGTCCGGCTCTCCGGCCGACGCTTTCCGGAGCACCGAATCCCAGTCCACGATCACGTTCTTCGGCTTGGCCGGGCCGGCGACCAGGGCGTCGAACCGGGACCCAACGGCCAGTTCCGGAATGACGAGAAGCGGTACGGCCGCCAGGATCTCGGATTGATACGGCGTCAACCCCTGCGGGTAGACGTCCAGCGTGAGCCGGACCGTCGGCCGGGTGGTCGTCGCGTTCAGGGCAGTGCCCCGGTACGACCGGACCACCACGGTCGCGGGATAGACGGCGGAGCGTTCCGTGCCGGAAGCCGCGTAGACCAGGAAGCCGATCAGCGACAAGAAGCCGACCACGACCCCCGTCATCAGCGGCAGTGCCCGCCACGGTGCGGCGTCATCCTCGAAACCCGTTCCCCACACACCGATCCCGAGCGCGGCGGCCGCGCATCCGAGGGCGATCAGGCCGCGTAGCGGCGCCCCCCGCGTCCCTTGAACGGCGCGGGCCCGCTGGACCGGGTTGCTGGGCTCGGTGCCCGCGATGTCCGTGGCCGGCGCGGCTGTGGATACCTGGGCCGTCCGGGCCGATCGTGAGAGGGCGACATTCGCGGTCCCCGCCACGATCCACACCCCACCGACGACGGCCAACGCCGTCACCGGCACCAACCACCCCGCCGCGAGCTGCGGCAGGCCCCCGAGGATCAGCAGATAGCCGATGATCATCGTCCGACCATAGCCGAGCTATGGCGTTCGCCGCGCTGACAACGAGCCCATGTTCCGCCGCACTACGGCGTGGTCAGAGGATCGGAAGCGGGCGGACCCTGATGTCGTCGGGGGTGATGACCACGATGGCCCCAGCTTCCAGTGCTCCGCGGATCTGTCCGAGATTCGCCTGGATGAGCAGCCCCTGCTCCGTCACGGAGAGCCGGAGAAGATCGCGCACGAGAACGACTGACGGCCGCGATCGTTCCGAACGCGCAAGTAAGGTGCCGAAGTCGGTGTCGGCGGTAAGGACTATCTGGCCGGATTTCTCGGCGGCATCAAGGATGGTCGCATCGGGCGCGCCCGTGCCGATGGTGTCTCGAATGTGATTCGCGGTGTCGAGATCCGATGCCAGGTATTCGCACAGCGTTGGCGACAGGCTCTCGTCAACGAGGAATCTCACGCGCTCGGCCGCAGTGCCAGGTGATACTCGCTTTCGGCAAGCTCGGCAGAATACGCCAGTGCCTGTTGGACGTCCTCACGCTCGAGATACGGGTATTCATCAAGGATTTCGTCAATCGACTTCCCACCGGCCACCATCTGCACGACCATGCCCACGGAGAGCCGCATACCGCGAATGCACGGCTTGCCACCCAAGACACTCGGGTCGACCGTGATCCGATCGAAGACGGTTGGTGCCATGGGCCGAGTATAGAAGCGGGGCTCCGGCTGTGCCGGGTCGCGCCGGGTATGGCCTGCCCTTTCGACGCCCGATGCCTGGTCTTGCCGGCGACGGTCACGATCCGCGCGGAGCGGAACGCCGTTCCGAACTACTGGGCCTTGTCCAGCCAGCGCGGCAGGTTGTCCCGCACGAACGCATCCTCCGCCTGCAGCTCGGGCACGCGGGCGATCATGACGCCGATGGCCTGAGCCTGTCCCGCCGACAGCCCCTCCTGCGGATCCAGACACCACGTGCCGGCGAGCAGGCCCTGATGCCGCAGTACCTCGTGCACACCCGCGATGACGCCGTGGAAGTCGTGCGCCACGTCGAACACCGCAGCGTTGGCCTCGGTGATCCAGGCGCTGTGCCGGAGAGCAGCGCAGCGCGCGGCCTCATCTCCATTGGCCGCTCGCCTGGCCAACTCCAGCAGTTCGACGGCGAATCGTGTCCAGACCGCCCAGTGGCCGAGCAGCCCGCCGACGAACCGTCGCCGGATCACCCCGTGGGGGGTGTGGATGTCGAACGGCAGCAGCAGGTCCGCGACGATGTTGTCGTCATTGCCGGTGTACAGCGCCACCGCATCACCGCGGCTGGACTCGACGACCCCCCGCACCAGCTCCAGCGTCCGGTAGCGGTCGAAGGGTGCCGCCTTCACCCCGACCGTCGAAGGCTGGTCCGCCAACCGGCGCCACCAGGAGCGGGACAGCGGACGGCCGCCCACCGCCTGCTGCAGGTAGAAGCCGAAGACCGGCAGCACCTCGCCGACGGCCGCGCAACGGTCCAGCAATTGGTCGTCGGTGTAGTGCTCCAACCCGCCCGGGGACACCAGCGCGATCTGGTAGCCGAGGCTGCGCGCCAGCTCGGCCTCCGCCACAGCCTGCGCGGTGGGGCCGGTGACCCCGACGATGCGAAGGATCCCGTCGCGCGGATGGGCCCCGATCTCTTCGGCCGCCAACTCCAGCACCGGCCGGAGCAGGCCGAGTTCCGGTCGATGCACCGCGAACTGGGTGGTGTGCACGGCGACGGCCAGGCCGCCGGCTCCGGCATCCAGGTAGTAGCGGGTCAGCGCGCGCTGCCGGCGCTCATCGAGCCGGCGCCGCTCGTCCAGAGCCAGCGGATGAGCGGGGATCACCTGCCCGCTGTGGAGCGCGGCGTAGGCCGGCGGATCCAGCGAGGCGGTCATTTGGGCAGACGCGGGGGCCGACATCAGAAAGCGCCGTCCCGTCGCTCGAACTTGGTCGGCTTGTTCCAGACCCGGCCGCCACGCTGAAGCCAATCGGTGACCATGTCGAACATCTGCCCGAGGCTGCGGTCCGGGTAGCCGAACAGCTCGTGACAGAGCATGGCATTGCTCAGCAGGCTGGTCGGAAGCTCGCTGCCCCCGAAGACGGGTTCGACACCCAGCCGGCGGCCGAGCTCGGCGGCCACCGTTCGCACCGACGCGGTCTCCGGACCGGCCAGGTTCAGCACGAACGGCGGCGCGTCCGCATGGGCCAGCGAACGCAGCACGACGTCGTTGGCGTAGCGCTGCCATACGACGTTGACCGTGCCGGTCTCCAGGTTCACCGGCTGGTGGTCGAGAATCGCCTTGGCCAGATCCACCAGCACCCCATAGCGCGGCTCGCAGGCATAGTTCAGCCGGATGAGGGCGACCTTGGCGCCATGTTTCCGGCTCCCGTAGGTGAACACCTGCTCCCTGCCCAGACAGGTGATGGCGTATTCACCGACCGGGGCCGTGGGGTGGTCCTCCCGTGCGCCGCCGGTGCGCGGCTCCATCAGGGGATACACGTTCCCCGTGGACAGTGCGCTGATCCTCGCCGACGCGTAGCGCCGCACCACCGCCGACGGCAGCACGGTGTTGATCATCCACGCCTCGTCCGGCCGACTCGCGGTGCCGAACTTGGCGCCCACCAGGAAGACCACCTGCCCGGCGTCCGGCAGCTGTTTCACCGCCGCCAGATCCTTGAGATCCGCGGTGACGGTATTGACGCCCCTGCTCGCCAGGGAGCTCCGGGTCGTCTCATTCGTCCAACGAGACACCGCGGTCACCGGAGTGCTGTCGCGACCCGCGGCGTCCAGGGCCCGGCGCGCCATCATGGTGATGCCGGTGCCCATTTTCCCGCCGGCGCCGAGCACGATCAGGCCGCGGTCGTCCCAGGTCCGGGCATCATCGACCAGGTCGTGGCCAGGCCGGCTCAGTTCGGACTCCAGCTCGGTCTCCGTGGCGAACATCAAAACTCCTGTAGTGCGGTGGTGGTCAGGTCGGTGGTCCCGCCGGTCGCTCGTTGCGGGGTGCGTCGGTATGCCGAATCCGCGATGACGTCCGGCACGATGTCGAGCACGTCGCGGTTGTTGGCGATCAGGGTCAGGCCCTGAGCGCGCAGCGTGGGGATCAGTGCGGCATGAAAACTGGGGTCGGTGGCGAACCGGCCCCGCAGCACCAGCGTCGGGTTGCCGATACGGGCGGCCATCGCCGTGCACGTGTCGGCCACCTTTCGGGCCGACCGCTGCACGAGCGCGGCGGCATCGGTATCGCCGTCATCGGCCCCGCGACAGATCACCAGAGCGAAGTCGGCTAGACGGGCGGCGCGGTCTTCTGCGGCCAACAGGCGGGCCGCGGCCGGTGTGTCCAGCTCCTCACCGAGCCAGTCACAGGCCATGCGGAGCAGGCCGGGTGTCTGTGCGACTCCGTCGACGGTGGCGCAGGCCAGCCGCAGGGCACTGCGACCCAGGTCCGCCGCGCTGCCACGATCGCCGAGATCCGGCCCCCAGGAGTCCATCTGGTGCAGATGCCGGGAACGGTCCATGCCGACCACACTGGTGCCGGTACCGAGGGACGCCACGGTTCCGGCGCCGCCGAGCATTGCCGCGTGGGCGAGCACGCCGTCCGACACCAGGGTGATGACGGCGCTCGGCCAGATCTGCCGGAGAGCCGCTCGGCACGCCTCCTGCTCCTTCGTCGGCGGCAGGAAGGTGGAGCCGATCACTACCGCCGACATGCCGGACCCGTCCGCGCCGCTCTGCGACCACGTCGCGGCAAGCAGGTCGGCGAGATAGCGTCCGGCCTCCGGGCCGCCGGCCAACTCCGGTGCCGCGCCGGGTCCGACCAGCACCTCCGCCCAGGGATGGATCTTGATGCGGGTACCCGATTTCCCGACGTCGATGACGACATAGGCCTGCCCGTTCACAGGTGTTCCTAGTACAACCCGCAGGGCGCGGGCGGGTCGAGGCCGATGCTGCCCGACCGCACCGTCAGCAGGTCAGGCGCGCGAGAGGCCAGCGTCTCGTTGGCATCTGGGGCGTACTGCAGGCTGTTGCACTCGAACGCCGGGTAGGACAGCGGCAGCTGGCTGGCCAGGCGCGCGGAATGCAGTAGGGCAATATCGACAGCAGTGAGATCCTGCACGGTGACGTAGGCGCCCCGTGCTCGGGCATACGCGTGGCAGAGGATCGAGAACGACTGCCCCTTGCTGGCCTTGATCACCGCGCCGGACCATCCGCGGCGGAGGAACGCGGGCATATCGGTGGGATCCGTCAGGCCCTCGTCCGCGAGGGTGGGTACCGGCCACTGGCCAGCCGGCGGCTGCAGATCGAGCACCGACCGAGGGACCGGTTGTTCGATGTAGCGGACCGACCGCAGCACACCGACCTCGGACAACGCCGCGAGAAGGGCGTCGAACTCGTCCACCGTCGGGTAGCCCTCGTTGGGGTCCAGGGCGAGACCGATCCGACCGCCCAGCGATTGCGCCGTCATGAGGACCTGCTGCGTGCGGTGCAGGTCGACCTCGGCGTCCCCGCTGAGCTTGACCTTCAGCTCCCGCACGCCGTCCGCGCGGATCCGTTGACCCAGCGGCGAGTCCGCATCGATCGCGTCGGCCAGCCCCACCACGTGCTGCACCGGCAGGCGGCGCCGCGCGGGCCCCAGTCGATAGCCCGACGGTCCGAGATCGACCGCGAAGATCCGTCGGCAGGCATCGGCCACCGCGCCGGCCGCATAGAGCTCATAGAGTCCGGCACCGGCAGCGCGCGACCACCCGTCGTGCGCCGCGTTGTCGATCGCGGCGACGCACAGCATGCGGGCGAGCGACGGCACATCCGCCGCTCGCGGATCTTCCTGGGCCATAGCGGCGAGCCGCTGCCACAGCAGGAACGGGTTGCCCTCGCCCACCTGGTCGGCCTTCGCTGCCAGCGTCACGGTCAGCTCGCGCAGGGCCGCGTCGCGGTCGGTGATGGGACCCGGCGCGGGCCATGACCACGGCACCGAGAGCATGGCGGCGCCGATGCCCTGCGCGCGATGTCCCGCACGGTTGACCACCGTGAGGGTCACGGTCGCCATCGCCACGCTGTCCACCACCCCACCGGCGAGGATCAGCGGATGCGTCAGCGGGACGTCGGTGAAGAACACCGCACCGTCCGTCACCCGGATATCGGTGTCAGCCATGGCGCCCGCGCGCTTCGTCGTGGTTCCGGCGCAGCGTCGCCAGCCGGCGTTCGACCTGTTCCAGCAGCGCGACCGGGCGAAGCAGTTCGAGGGCCGGAAGCGGCGGGGTCCGGTGAATCACCATCTGCAGAAATCGGTCGATCGCCGGCAGTAGGTAGTCGGCGCCGAGCGCGACGGTGACCGACTCGGTCCGCCCAGCCCTGCCAGCCGCGACCTGGAAGGGAACCGGCTGCTCGCCGGCTGGGGTGAGGAGTTCGATGGCCACGCGGGTGTCGCCCAGCAGTGCGTCGACCCGAACGGCGTCGGCGGACCGCGTGACCGCTTGCACCTGCACCGGGCCCGGAGCCAGGTGACAAGCGATCTCTGCCAGATGGATGCCGTAGAAGAACACGCCACCGTAAGGACTCTCGGTGTCGGCCGTGCCGCGCACGGTCAATGTCTCGAGCGGCGACTGCTCAGCCAGCGCGCGCAACGAGACGATCTCGGGCGTCCACCGCAGCACCGAATAGGAGGTGAGCGGCGCCGCAGCCTCCGAGGCAGCAGCGAGCATGCGTTCGGCGTCGGCGGTGCTGGTGGCGAACGGCTTGTCCACCCACACCGGGAGTCCCGCGCGGATCAGCGGCAGGGCGTGCACAGCATGCAGCGCCCCATGCCGGTCGGTGACGATCGCCGCGTCCACCAGACCGAGGAGCCCCTCCGGCTCGGCGACCACCCGGTCGATTCCGCCCTGCGCGGCGAGCTCGCCCGCAGCTTGCGGCTCACCGCAGACGGCGACCACGCTCCCGTGCGGCAACCGGCGGTCGATGTTGAACAGTCGGATGATCTGCGCGGCGTGGGAGTTGTCCGTGCCCACAACGCCGATCCGTATGGGTGTCTCGATCATGACGCGGCCACCAGCTCCGCGCAGAAGTCCAGGAAGGACAACGTTTCCGGCAGGGTGAGCGGCGAGTTGGCCGCCTCGTACCGGTTCTCGGAATGGCTCTCCTCGTCTGCCAGATACCCCAGGTAGCCGTCGGCACAGCAATACAGTCGGATACCGGGAAACGCGGTGGTGAGACGCCGGCCCAGGTTCGCCACCAGCTCTGCGGGAATCGCCAGCAGACGCAGCCCGCCCGTTCGCACGACCGATACCGAGGCCGTGAGCCGTGAACCGTCATCCCATCGGGACGGCACCGTGAGGTCCCGCCGAACCATCCGGAGGTCCCCGGGTGACAGTAGGCGCGCGTGCGGCAGTGTGGCCAGGAGCCGGTCGGCGACCGCGCCGCCGATCCGCATGACGTCTTCCGGGCGGCGACCCTGACGCACCAGCCGGGTGCTCACGTCGCCGGCGGCTCCCTGCGCGAAGACCACCGGGAGCTCGGTGCCGAGCTGCCGGCGTAGCTCGCGACGGGCGGCGCCGACCCAGTCGGCCGACCACCGCATGTTCTCCGGCCCGAGAACCGTGGGATGGCAAGCGAAGTCGTACAACACCGCCAGCGGTCGGTGATCGGTGTCGTACACCGTCACGACGCCCGCACTGGCATCCGCAGGCCCGTCCTTGCGCTGCCGGTTCGCAGCGATGCCGGGGATGTCGGTGCAGGAATACTCCACCGTCACCGGCGCTTCGACGAGGGCGATGCCCGACACGTCGTCATACAAGCGGCTCAGCAGGCCGGGATCGGACGCGGCCGGCAGCGACGGCAGGATCGTGCCGACCCAGCCGACGGGAGCGGAGTGGGTGTGCGAGGCGAGCACCACCATGTGTCGCTCGTCGATACCGGTGGCGTGCGCGACTGCGGTGGTCAGGGCGGCGCGTAGCGGTGCGGTCACCGCCAGCGCGTCGACGGCGATCCAGGCGAGGCGGGGGCGTCGCGGCCCGCGCAGGGTCAGGACGTTGACCTCGAGGTCGTCCAGCACACCGGTGCTGACGCCGTGGCGCGCGGCGTATCCCCCCATACCGAGTCCGGTGGGGGGTGTGACGACCGTGGCCGCTGCGGCGGCCAGCCATGGGCTGTCCATCAAGCGTTGATGCTGAGCAGGGTGGCGAGCGGTCGGCCGCGGCGTTCCATCCGGCCGATGACCTCGACGGACAGCGCCTGCGCGAGGAGTGCACCGACGATGGTCGAGGTGGGCCCGACCGGGTGCGGCTCATGGGGCACCACCGCGTCGCCCGGCACCCCGCAGTTATCGATCACCACATCGGCGAGTTCGAACAGCCGGCGACCCGATGGTGCGCGGGAGGCGACAGCGGCGCTGTGGGCCAGCGACGTCAGCGCGATCACCGCCGCGCCGCGCCGACGCGCCCCCGCCGCGAACTCGACCGGCACGGCATTGCGGCCGGAATTGGAGACCACCAGCAGGCAGTCGCCGGACCCGACGGGATGAATCTCGAGCAACGTCTCCGCCAGCCCGGCCTGGCGTTCCAGCAGGCTGCTCTTGTCCAGGCCCTCGTGCAGCATCAAAGACGGCTCCAGGATCGGCCGGAACTCCACGAGACCGCCGGCGCGCCCCCACAGCTCCTCGACCAGCATGTGGGAGTGCCCGGTCCCGAAGGCCCACCAGTGGCCGCCGTCCGCGAGCCTGGTCGCGATCAGTTCGGCGGCCCGGTCGATCGCCTCGCGCTGCGTGTCCACGGCGCGATGGATGACGTCCAGGGCCAGCGTCAGGAATCGTTCCGCGGTGGGGGATGCGGATGCGCCGTCCTGGGTCGGGCGCGTGTGCTGATCGGGCCCGGTCAGTGGGGCCCGTGTCACGTCGGCGTTCATCAGTACTGGCCGTCTCGCCGCTCGAACTTGGTGGGCTTGTCCCACACGCGCCCGCCGTCCCAGAGCCAGTCCGTGACGAGCTGGATCATCTCCCCGAGCGTGCGATCCGGATAGCCGAACAGCTCATGGCAGAGCATCGCGTTGCTCAGCAGGCTGGTCGGCAGCTCCGTGCCGCGGAACACGGGTTGGATCCCCAGTCGCGCACCGATGTCCTTGGCCACGGCGCGCACCGAGGCTGTCTCCGGCCCGGTCAGATTGAGGATGAACGGCGGCACGTCCGCCTTGCTCAGGGCGCGCAGGATCACCTCGTTCGCGTAGCGCTGCCACACGACGTTGACGGTGCCGGTCTCCAGATCCACGGGCTCTTGGGCGATAATCTGCTTGGCCAGATCCACCAGTACGCCGTAGCGGACCTCGCACGCGTAGTTCATCCGCAGCAGCGTCACCCGGGTGCCTCGGGTGCGGCTGGCGTTGACGAACACCTGCTCTCGGCCGCGGCACGTCATCGCGTACTCGCCGACGGGCCCGGTCGGGTCGCTCTCTCGCGGGCCGCCGGTGCCGGGGTCGGTCAGCGGATAGACGTTGCCGGTGGACATGGCGCAGATCGCTGCGCTCGCGTAACGCTGTGCCACGTGAGCGGGGATGACGGTGTTCGTCATCCACGCGTCATCGGTGTGCTCGGCCGTCCCGAACCGCGCCCCGACCAGAGACACCACCCGGTCGGCATCGGGAAGCCGCGACAGCGCCGCGGGATCCGACAGGTCGGCGGCCCGGGTGTGGATGCCGTGGGAGTCGAGCCACTGTCGGCGCCGCTCGTCGGTCCAGCGGGACACGGCGGTCACCGGGATATCGGACCGCCCGGCTGCGTCCAGAGCGCGTCGGGCCATGGTCGCCACCGCGGAACCCATCTTGCCGCCCGCACCGAGCACGACCAGTCCGCGGCCGGGGGTCGTCACCTCCCACCCGGCGACCTCTTCCAAGAGCTTCGGTCCCGGTCTGCTCAGTTCGTCTTCCAGCTCTTCTTCGGTGTCGAACACGATTACTGCTCCTTGACTGCCGAGGGATTCCGGTGGTCGCGGCCGTTCTCGCCCGCGCGGGGATCGAGGCCGAAGAGTTCCGCCGCGTTGCGCCAGAAGATTAGCTCCCGACTTTCCGCGCTCAGATCGGCCGACTGGTACAGGCCGATGGCGACCGCCGGGTCGATCAATGTGGCGTCGGTGCCCAGCAACAGCCGGCGATGGTCGACCTGCTCGGTGATCCGGAGCACGCGAGCCAGATCGGTGATGGAGCAGGAGAGCTCGAGGTAGAGCCGGTCGGTGAGCCCGGCGGCTTCGATGGCGCCGTCCCAGCTGGTGGCGCCGGCGTGCGCGGCGATCGCCGTGACGTGGGGCCGGTCCGCGACGAGCGCGGCCAGGTCGAGCACATCCGGCCCCCAGGTATGCACCAGCACCACGGCGTGCAGGGCCTCGAGCATGTCGAAGGTGTCACGCATCTGCGGTGACGCGATGCTGCGACCGGGGTACGTGGTGTGGATCTTGACGCCCACCCACCGATCGGACGCCAAGAAGCGCTCGGCGTCGGCCCGCCCCACCTCCGGGGTGTTGGGGTTGACCACCACATACCCGCGCAGCCGGGGATGTTCGGCGAATACCGCGTCCAGGCGGGCGTTTCCGCCCGGCGCGTCATAGACCACGGCCTCGCTGGCCGAGACGATCTGCAGGTCGATGCCGTAGTAGTCGAGCAGCCGCTCGTTCTCCTCGACGCTGCCGATGTCCATGGCGAAGAACCAGGGCCCCCAATGACCGTGGACGTCGATGATCGGCCCGTCGTAGTCCGGGCTCATGGTGTCACCGTCGTATCGGTCAGCCATCCGCCGCCGATCGTCGCCCGATCCTCGGCGGAGATCCGTGCGTGACGCAGGCGCAGGGTGCTGGGCGCGATGGCATGCAGCGGCGCCCTGCTGCCGAATGCGGCGTGCTGGGCGCCCACTTCGCCGACCAGTCGCTCGATGGAGTCCGGGGCGTTGAGCAATCGGGTGGAGGAAACGAATCCCGGCTCCTCGCGGGCCAGCAGGATGAAGTCGGCGAGGTGGTAGGCGTGCACATCGAGGAACACGACCCGCAACCCCTGGCCGGCGAAGGCCGGCCAGATCTCGCGGACGTCGCCGTCGGTCAGGATCGTGATTCCGGCCGCCGCGGCCAGGGTGATCGTGTGACGGTAGGCGGGGGAGGCGATGGGTACTCCCTGCAGGGCGCCGAACAGCCGAAGCGTCCGGACGCCGGCGTTCGACGCGGTGGCCAGCAGCTCCTCCGCCCGCAGTGCATTGCGCAGGTTGACCGTCACCACGGGCGACCAGGCGGGCCGGTCTGCCGCGAGGCTGAGGGTCTCGGCGAGCCCGTCGACGTCGTCGAACCAGGCGCCCCGCGCGGAGCAGACCAGCGCGCCGGTGACGTCTGCCTCGGCCAGGGTGGCCGCTGCCTTCTCCGGCGATAGGTCGATATCGGCCTGTGCCGGCCAGGTTCCGACCAAGACATCACAGTCCAGTGCGATCGGGCCGGTGGGCAGGGGGCGGTACATCGACGTGTCAGCTCGTCGCGCGACGGTGCGCGTCGATGACGGCGTTCACGACCCGATCCACGTGTTCACCGCGATAGTTCTCGTTCCAGGCGATGACGACCAGCGAGTCCGCGACGAGCGAGTCCGCCACCGGGCATTCGCCGCTCCGATAGCGGGTCGGCCGGTCGTCGGCGACGGTGAAGGGGAAGTGGCTGGTGCCGAAGACCTGTCGCCCCGTCATGGCCGGGGTCTGGTTGAGCGGGGTCGTCAGGTAGCCGCCCGCCGCCGGCACCCCGTGCTCGATGAGCACGGCGGCGAACTTGCGGCAGCCCAGGTGGATCTGCTGGCGATCCAGCACGAGTGGCAGCATCCAGAAGGAGTGGCGGTCCGGGTGCTGCGGCAGACGCAACCCCGGCAGTCCCGTCAGCGCGCTGATCGCTGATCCTGCCGTCCGCCTGCGGGCGGCGATGACGCCGGCCAGTTTGGGGAGCTGGGCCCGGGTCACTGCGGCCTGCAACTCCGTCATCCGGTAGTTGAGCCCGGGGAACAGGTGGGTGCGCTCGCCGGTATCGCGGGGCCAGCCCTTGTCGGCGAAGAGTCGCATACGCCGGGCGTAGGCGGGATCGTTCGTCACGGTGAGGCCGCCGTCGCCGGCGCTGATGTGCTTGGACTGCTGCAGGCTGAAACAGCCGATGTCGCCGTGTGTCCCGACTGGGCCCCCGATCGCGTCGGGGCGTGCGAGGTAGGCCTGCGCGCAGTCCTCGATCACCACGATGCCGCGTTCGTGCGCCAGGGCGACGATCTCGTCGATCCGCGCCGAGCCGCCGAACAGGTGCACCACGATGACGGCGCGAGTGCGCGGGGTGACGACTGCCAGGAACGACTCGGGCGTCATACATCCGGTGAGAGGGTCCACATCGGCGAAGACCGGAATCGCGCACTGTGCCAGGACTCCCGCCACGGTGCCGTAGTCGGTGATCGGGGGGACCACGATCTCGTCGCCCGGTTCGGGGTTCACGGCGGCGACCGCGAGGTGCAGTGCCGCAGTCCCGGAGGTGCTTGCCACGGTCTCGCCGACGCCGAGGTAGTCCGCGAACTCCCGTTCGAGCGCACCAGCCTCCGTGCCCACCGTGCGACAGAGCCGCCCGGACTCGAGCACCCTGGTCACCGCGGCGAGTTCCTCCGCACCGAAGGTGCGCCCGGAGGCGTCGCCGGTGGTGGGGAATGCCAGCGGTGGGGAGGCCGTTGATGGCCGGCCCGCGTGGGCGTCGACGGTCGTCATGATGTCGTCCAATCGGCCTGGAGGGTGGAAGGCCGGCAAGTCACCGATCACCGGTGAGAAGGGAACCGGACTAGCCCAGTTTATGCGGTCGGTGGTGCGGTAGGCAAGTCGGTACCGCGACGACATTGGCCACCGATGAGGCCCTCGGGGCTGCCAGGGCGAGCCCGCGGAGGTCAGTCGCCGTACGGCGCGGTCAGGTGGATGGGGCTGCTGGACGACCGTTGGCTGACCTCCAGATCGAAGCGATCTCCGCGGTAGATGGACTTGCTGTAGTCGATGACTTGCCCGGAGCTGTCCCGAGTCGTGGCGGTGATCAGCAGGCACGGCACTGTGGTGTCGATCCCCAGCAGCTCCGTCTCCTCGGCGGTGGGCCGGACCGCGGCCACTCGTGCTTGGGCGCTGGTCGGCCGTATGCCGTAGCGGGTCTCGATGATCCGATCCAGCGGCTCCTGCTCGAAGTCGACCGACTCCAGACCGGGGAATCGTTCCAGCGAGATCGTGGTGCGCTCGATGCCGGTGGGCAGACCGTCGGCGGTGCGAATCAGTGCCAGCCTGAGTGCTCGCCCTCCGGTGGGCACCTCGAGGCGCTGCGCCACCTCTGAGGTGACACGAAAGATGTTGTGCTCCTGAATGATTGACCCGGCTTTCTGTCCCCGGCGGTTGAGTTCGAAACCGAAGGGGCGGCCGATCCCGAAGGACGGAGCGGGCGGGTCCGCGACCACGATGCCCACCCCGGGCAGGATTCGGACGATGCCGTCGGCGGCCAGCTTGCGAATCTCTCCGCGCACCGTCATCCGCGCCACGCCGTAACGCTCGGCGAGTCCCCGCTCGGAGGGCAGCGGGGCGCCGGCCTCGAGTCCGCTGATGAGATCCAGCAGGATCTTCCGGAGCTGGTCACCCTTGGGCAGATCGTCATCGAGGGCGCGCGGCAGTTGAAGCTCGTCGGTATCGATCAGGTTGCCACGCCGTGCCATTGCTTCTCCTGCACTCTGTTCTGGGTACTTCAGTCCGGTCGCATCCACATGATCGATGCGAGTGCGCGCTGCTGTGATCATGACGGTGACTGATTTGTGTGTCGAGGGCTTGACAACGCTCGATTCCCCAGTCCACCATATTTGAAGTCCGGACTAGACCAGTTAAGGGAAGGTGGCGAGCAGAGCCCCTTATGGTACGCCCGGACTCACAGGTCCTTCACTGCAAGCGAAAGGCTCAGCATGTCCGAATCGAATGGCACTGACCGCATACCGGAGCCGAGGTACCTGAGCCGGCGCCGGCTGCTGGTGGGCCTGGGTGCGTCCGCCGTCACCTTCGGGCTGGCTGCGTGCGCGCCTGGCACGACCGGCAACAACACCTCATCGAGCAACCCGTCCGGCAGCACCACGCCGTCGGGCAGTAACTCGTCGGCCCCGAGCACCGGCAGCACCGGATCTTCCAGCGACACCGGAACCTCGACCGCTGCGCCGGAGCCGCTCAGCGGCAAGGTCGCTTTTTGGACGATCAATCTGAAGGCGGGGTTCGAGGACTACATCAATGGCATGATCAAGGCCTTCCAGACACAGCACCCCGGCGTCTCCATCGAGTGGACCGACGTGCCCGGCGATCAGATCGACGCGAAGTTCCTCGCCGCAATTGCCAGCAGCGACGTTCCGGATGCGGTCAACATGTGGAACGACAGCATCTCCGGGGTGAGTGTCAAGCTGACAGATCTCTCCACCGTGCTGTCTGCCGACGAACTGTCCGATTACCAGCCCGGCCTGCTCAATCCGTTCAAGATCGATGGTCGGCAGGTCGCCATCCCGTGGTATCACGGCGGCATGCCGGTCATGATCTACCAGAAGTCCGTGCTGAAGAAGGTGAGCAGTTTCAATCCGGAGCAGCCCCCGCAAACCTACGACGAGGCCCTGAATCTCGCGCAGAGCATCTACGACGCCACAAAGGTGTACGGGACCGCGTTGATCCCGCGCGACGACATCATGTCCTACTACGGCGTCAAGATGATCAGCGACGACAAGACGAAGGCGGCGTTCGCGACGCCCGAGGGTGCCGCGGTCTTCGAGCACTTCAAGAAGGCCTACACCGACAAAGGCCTGGCTCCCGGATCGGTCTCGAACCAAGGCGTGCCACCGCAGTACATCGATAACGGCAAAGTGGGCTTCGCGATCAACAGCCCGGCCTGGCTAGCCAATGTCAAGAAGAACGCGCCCCAGATCTACGGCGACATCGACATCGCGCCCGCGCCCATGAGCACGGACGGCAAGTATCTCCTCACCGAGATCCAGACCCTGGTGGTGCCCTCCGCGTCCAAGAACCCGAAGGCCGGCGCGGCTTTCATCAAATTCATCACCGACGCCCAAAATCAACTCGCGTTCTGCAAGCTAGTGCCCATCTTCCCGAGTTCGATCAAGGCGGGCGAGGATGCGTTCTTCACCGAGAAATCCGACGATTCGCTCGACACGAAGGCCAAGCTGATGATCGGCAAGAACCTGTCCAAGCTCGAGTACGTCCAGTACGGCACCACGCATGATTCCGAACTCGGCACGGTGTTCCGGACGGGCGCCGCCGACTACTTGACCGGCTCGCAGTCCGCGACGGCGGCATTGGCGGCCATTGCCGATAAGTGGAATACCATCCTCGCTGGATGACGATTCAAACGTGGATGGACTTGCGACTGAATCCCGCTCTGCCGCACGCGAAGCAGCCCCGGTCATGACGGCCTCACCGGCCGTCATGACCGGGGCCGCACGTGGGTGGCGTACGCGCAGTTCCCGGAACGACGGACCCGTCGGGCGCAGCCGCATAGCGCCGTACCTCTTTCTGTTGCCGGGTATGACGCTGTTCGTGACCTTCGTCGTCTGGCCCGCGGCCTCGGCGATCCAGATCGCGTTCTACAAATACAACATCGTCGACCCCGCCGTGCCGGTCGGCTGGAGCAACTTCAGGCGGCTGTTAGCCAGCAGCGAATTCTGGCAGGTCGTCCGTAATTCGCTGATCTACATGGTCGGTCTCGTCCCGTTCGCCACGATCTTCCCGCTCTTGCTCGCCGTTGCCGTGAACCGGCCGCTGCGGGGTATCAAGGTGTTCCGGGCCATCTACTTCATGCCGGTCATCACGTCGATGGTCGCAGTGGCCGTCGCCTGGCAATTCGTCTTCGACGATCAGGGCGTCCTGAACTGGATCTTCAGCCTCTTCGGACACCATAACCCCATCCACTTCCTGATCAACACGGCGTGGGCACAGCCTTCGCTGATCCTCGTCGAGGGATGGAAGGGCATGGGCACCTACATGATGATCCTGCTCGCCGGGCTGCAATCCATTCCGAGCGATCTCTACGAGGCTGCGACCGTCGACGGCGCCGGTGCCTGGGCACGATTGCGGCATGTCACCTTGCCGATGATGCGACCCTTCCTGGCAGTGGCGCTCACCCTGGAGATGTTGGGCTCCATGCAGGTGTTCACCTCCATATTCATGCTGACCCGAGGCGGCCCGAGCAACAGCACCGCGTCTCTGGGGTATTTCATCTACAGCCAGGCATTCGAAGGCCACCGGATGGGCTACGCAAGCGCCGCCGCGCTCATGATGTGCGTGTTCCTGGTGCTGCTGTCCTTGCTGAACTTCCGTTTCGGCCAGCGGAGGGATTGACCGATGACACAGACTCTGCCTGCCGAACAGCACAGTGCGGCCCCAGTCGACGCCACGAGAGCCTGGCGGTTGACCAAGCGCGGGCTTCACTACCTGATGCTCATCGCCTTGGCCGCGATCTTCATCGCCCCGTTCCTCATTCTGCTCTCCGCGTCGCTCAAGCCCGCGACGCAGGACGTGTTCTCCTTCCCGCCGGACCTTATTCCGCGGCCGCCGACCATCGCGGCATACGTCCGGGCGTGGACGCAGATCGATTTCCCGTTGTATTTACGCAACTCCTTTATCCTGGTCTTCGCCACCGTTCCATTGACCGTCATTGTCTGCTCATTAACCGCCTACCCGCTGGCCTTGATGCGATTCCCCGGGCGCAGATTGGTCTTCTTCGCGCTGTTGGCCTCCATGTTCCTGCCCAACGAGGTCATGCTCATCCCGCTATACCTGATCGTGAATAGTCTGGGCATGATCAACACGTTCCAGGGCGTGATCCTTCCCGATGTGCTCACCGTGGTCGGCATTCTGATGCTCATTCAGGCGTTCACGACAGTCCCCCGGGAACTGTCCGAAGCCGCCAGAATCGACGGCTGCGGCGAATGGCGCATTTTCTGGAGTGTCCTGCTGCCGGTGGTGCGCCCGACTCTCGCCGTGGTGGCCATCTTCGGATTCATCAACGTGTGGAACGACTTCCTGTGGCCGTTGGTGGTGCTCAATGACGGCAGCAAGTACCCGGTGGCATTGGGCGTCGCCTATCTGAAGGGCATCAGCGGCGTCGATGTGCGGCTGCTCTCCGCCGGTGCGATCATCGCCATCGCCCCGATCGTGATCTTCTTCGTCATCATGCAGCGACAGGTGATGGAGGGCGCCAAAGGCGCGGTCAAGGGGTGACGGCGGCGATCGCGGTGGCCGGCCCGAGGTGCCGATCGAGGAAGGCGTAGGCGGCTTCGCGTACCGGGGCGGGAAAGTCGTGGCCGCCGTGGCCGACCCAGGTCGCCATGGCATCCGCCGCGCCCAACGCGCGGTACAGGTCCCACACCTGGTCCAAGGCGCGTGTCGACTGCGGCCAGTTCGGGAAGTACTCATCCTGCAGTGCGAGCCAGGTGAACAGCGGGCGCGGTGCCACCAGGGCGAGGATCTCGTGGAACTCGAAGGGCACCAGACCGCGACCGAGCATCGGGGTCAACGCGGGGAAGTGGCTGAACCAGTCTCGCTCCCCCCATCGCTGCCGATCCGGATCGCCTGCGAAGGTCACGAAACCGCAACTCGACACCACGGCCTTCACCCGGCCGTCGAGTCCCGCCAGGAACCAGCCGTTGTAGCCGCCGAGGGAGTGCCCGATCACACCGATGCGGGTTCCGTCGACTCCGGGCACGGACCCCAACACGCTCACGGCCTGACGGTGGTCGGCCATCATCTTTCCGACCGGGGACAGCCGGGGATGGTCATCGACGAAACGGGCCGTGTGGAAAGGACTATCGCCGGGCCCGACCCGCTCGCCCGCGGTGATGGCGTCGGGCGCAAGCACCGCGTATCCGCGTTGGACTAGTTCCAGCCCGTAGCGGCGATTGTCGCGTCCGGAAGGGACCGCGATGTCACCCTTGCCGTCGTCGGAGGTGGGGTGCAGGGCCAGCATCGCCGGCCACGGTCCCGGCGTTTCCGGCAGGAGCAGCAGCGCGGGTACCTGGTCGTCATCGGCGGTGGGAAAGACGATATGAAGCCGGCGGTGGTCGCATGCTTGTTCGTCGGCGAGCACCTGGTACGTGGGCTCGCACAGTGCGGGTAGGTCGCCGACCACAGGCAGCCAGCGGGACAGGATCTCCTCGCGCCGCCTGCTCCACTCCGGCGCGTCCAGCGACGGCAGGTGCCCGGCGTCGAGTTCGTCCCAGCGGTACATCAGCACACCCCCGACAGCTCGAGCAGGTGAGAGCCCGATGCGACGTACAAGCGATCGCCCACCACCGCGCCACCGGCGGTGAGCGGTCGATCGGATCGGTAGACCACCTCGATGGTGTTGTCCTGCAGACCGATCCGGGCCACGCCGTCGCGGTGGACCACGAGCAGCGCCTCGTCGGTGGTGATCCCGCTGCCGTAGGCGGCCGGCCCCAGATCGAGCCGCTGGACGGGCCCTACCGCCTCGAGCGACCCCGGGTCGACGAACACGCACAACCCCTCCGCGCTCACCAGGCGGACCAGCCCGTCCGCGCCGCTCGCGGCGGCTGACCAGGTGGCGACGCCGGGCACCGGGACGCCGGTGTGCGTCACCCTTGCGGCGGCCACGTCGAGCAGGTAGACCACCGCATCGTTCGCGAATCGCGTGGCGCCGCCTGGTGTCTCGACGCTGGTCGCGCCGAGCAGCATCGTCTCTCCCACCATCGCCAACGTTGTCGTCGCCTGGTGCGGAACCACGGCGTCGTGTTCGAGGATCCGGGAGCGGCCGGTCACCAGATCGGTGAGCGCGAGCCCGCCGCCATCGGAGCCATAGGGGCCGTAGCCGCCCCAGATCGCCGTATCGCCGTGCACCAACACGCATCGCGGCCGGTGGATCTGGTCGAACTTCGTCAGGTGCACGGGATTGACGCCGGCCTGCACCGGAGCCGCGGGGTCCAGCACATACAGGTGCCCACCGGCGTAGGCGACGCCGACCAGAACCCGGCGCCACCGTGCCCAGGCGCAGATGTTCCCGCCGGCCTCTGCGACGGGCGCCAGTCCGTACACCGTCGCTTCGCCGTCCGAGGTGACGTCGAAGAGCTGTAGCGGATGGTTCGACGTTCCGTGGATACGACCCGTCGGCCCCGTGACGAGCGGCGACAACTCCGCACCGGCGGAGTCGTACGCGAGCGTGATCGGCTGCGGACGTGCCGTGGTGCGGAGCCGGTGCTCCGGCAGGTCGAGCTCGATCACCTGCCATGGCGCGGCCACCGGCTCGTGAATGCGGGCGAACCCGCGGCCGTGGAAGGACGACGGCGCGGCAGTCGGCACCGGGGTGGCGGTGCCCCGATGCAGCCGGAGCCAGTGTGCCGGCTGCTGTGGGTCGGGATGGATCTCGTCCGCATCAACGTGGCCATAGACCTGGCCGTCACGACCGCGGCGGATCTGCCCACAGCCGGTTGCCCCGCGCTCGGCCAGCGTGGTCAGCTCTCCGGTCGCCGGGTCGAACGACACGAGGATGCGCCGGGTGGTCCCGATGCCGACGTAGACCCAACCGTCGTCGTCGACGGCCAGATGCCCCGCGTACTGCTCCGTGGGGTGCAGCGGCACGGGATCGCTCACCGTGTCGGACGCGCGGTCCCAGCGCAGCAGCAGGCAGCTCGGGTAGGTGGTGAGCCAGACACCGCCGTGCCCGTCGTCTGCCCAGGCGAAGCCGGTGATCTCCTCGTCCGGGCACAGCTGGACGTGTCGCACCGTCAACCGGATCGGATCGATCTCGCAAACCCAGCTGGCCCCGCCGGTCACGACTGTGGCATCGGAGGTCGCCAGACAGGCGAAGGGAAACGAGTCGTCGGGAAGTTCCAACTGCGTGCTCGCACCGGTGTCCGGATCCGCGACGAGGGCCCATCCGCGCGAGCAGACCACCAGCCGTGCGCCCCGGGCGGAATCGACGGTGATCGCTGCGCCGCGAGCCTCCGCGGCATTGACCATCACTCCCAGATCGGTCAGCCGGATCGCTGCCCCGCCGTCCCGTGCAGCGCCCGCCATAAGCGAACGATAGCAGCCCGATCGACGGCAGTGGGCTAGACCTGTAGATGTGATTCCGGCGTGACCGCAAGTGGGTTCGACGGGCCTGCGGTCGAGCCTGTACAACTGGGCTAGACCGCTGTAGCGTGGCGGCGTCGCGGTGCTGGCCGCACACTTCGCTAGTGACGCTGATGACGGCGTAGCCGGGCTCGGCGCGGTGGCCACGTGGGCGCAGAAAGTCGCCCAGGGCTGGAGCCTGAACCCCGGCCGGTACCCCAGTACTCTCGCGACCGACCAGGACGACGGCGACGTCACCGAGAGATTCGAGAAAGGTTTCACCATGTTCGAAGCTGGTGTGTCCAGAGGCGTCATTACGCCCTCGATCGGCTCGTCCATGGCCGGCTTCTCACATCGATGGACGTCGAAGGGCGTTCACGACGATCTCTCTGCGCAGGCGCTGGTCCTGGCCGGCGCATCGGGTTCTATCGAACTCGTCTGGATTTGCTGCGATCTGTTGTCCGTTCCCGGATTCATCGTGGACAAGATTCGTACCCGCGTCGGCGCGGCGTGGGCAATTCGACCGGAACGCGTCTTGGTCTCGGCCGCGCACAACCATTACGCCAGCCCGGTGGACGATTCAGGTGAGGCGCTGGCAGTAGTGGTCGACGAGCGGACCTCGTCCTATGCGGACCATTTCGTGAATGTCGTGGTCGGTCTGGTGGGGAAGGCCATTCGATCGTCGGAACCCTGCCGGATCCGGTTCGGCACCGGTACCACTGCCATCGGGGTGAACCGACGTGAACGACGCGATGGGGAGATCGTTCTGGGCCAGAATCCTGACGGACCCATTGATCGGGCCCTGCGAGTTCTGCGCATTGATGGAATGCAGGGTGCGCCGCTGGCGGTCGTGGTTCATGCGGCGTGCCACGTCGTCTCGCTGGGGGCGGAATTCGACGACTTTACTGCCGATTTCCCCGGAGTGATGCGTGACACTGTTCAGCGGATGACGGGGGCTGAGACCTTCTTTGTTCAGGGTTGCGCCGGTGACGTCAACCCCATTTGCATGGGGGCGGCATGGTCCAACCCGGCCCGGCTCGGTCTCATGCTGGCCGCGGATGTTCTCGGTGTGTACGACGATGAACATCTACAAGAACTCGACGGAGTGGAGATCCGCGCGATTCGACGTGACATCGACCTTGCGCCGTGGCTACCGCCCTCGGAAGCGCAGGCGTGGGACGAGATTCGGAGTATTGAATCGGCAGCCGAGAAAGCCGGCACCGGTGACGGTGTTGATCGATTCTGGGACCAGTGGCGGCTGCGGAAGCTATCCCGCGCGATCGGCGCATTGCGGAGGCCCGATGAGGCGGTCGCGGTGCGGTGTTCCCTCACCGGTCTATCGCTGGGGTCGGAATTGGCCATTGTGACCGCGCCCGGTGAAGTGTTCAGCGAGTTGGGCCTGCACGTGCAGGCGCGGTCCCCGTTCCCCGCGACCATCGTCGCGGGCTACACCAACGGATCCATCGACTACATCCCGACCGCGACGGCATTCCGGGAGGGTGGATACGAAGTGTCACACGGCTGCCGAATTGCAGCGGGCGAAGGCGAGCGCGTGGCGTCAGAGCTGTCGAGGATCCTCGAAGACCTGGTCAGGGGCGAACTGTGACTCACAGCTGTGCCAGGTCGGCGGGATTCTTGTCGGTGATTGATTCGGCGATCCCGTGGACCAAGTGGAGCAGGTGTAGCGCTCCCGAATGACTGTGGCGTGGACCCCGGGTTCGTCCGGGTCCACGCCACAGTCAATCTGCGAGGACTTGAGGAGATACGAAGCGGACTACTCTTCCTTCTCCTCGATGTCGACGAAGGCAGCGCCCTCGGCGGCCCGCTGAACGGCCTCGGCGCCCCCGTGCGCGCCGTCGCGGCTGGCGTAGGCCTGGCCTTGGGCGACGACCTCGCCGTTGCCGGCCTTGAGACGGAACCGGAACTTGCCCGACTTGTCCTCGTAGATTTCGAACTTTCCTGCCATCGCGGCGATCCTTTCTCGGAGGGGTTCGGGTGATCTTGGCAGATTCGCGCCGTTCTGGGAAGACGGGGCGGCCCTCGGTTGCTCACCCGGGTTGTCCCCCTGTCCGATTTCCATCCACATCTGTTGGCGGCGGCTCGGTTCGCGTCGGTGGGTGCGGCAGTCTCGACTCATCAGCGGGTATGACGTTGTTCGCGGCATGGGAGGTTTGTGATGGTCGGACGAGTTCGGCTCTGGGGCAACAGGTTTGCGTGTCGACTACGGCGCGCTCGTCGGTCTGTGGACGCGGGAATGACGACCATCGTGGCGGCGCTGATCGCCGTCGCTGGTTGACTCCCGCGGTTGCCTCGGCGGCTGGGCGGCAAGGCGTATGACGAAGTACCTTAGCTGTATGACAATGATGAGCTTCCGGGTCGATGAGCATGAGGCCGATGAGATCCGGCAGTGGGCGGAGCAGTTGGGCGTGGACCGATCGCAATTGCTTCGAGATGCCACGCACCGATACCTGGTAGCGCTGGCGAGTGAACGTGATGCGCAGACGTGGCAACGCCAGCCGCTCACCGTCGACGAGGAAGCGCTGGCCGGCGTCGCGGACTGGGGTCCGTCGGAGGAGTGGGCTGACTGGGCCGATGCGACGCGGTGAGATCTGGTTCGCGGCGACTCCGGGTGGTGACCGGCCGGTCCTGGTCCTTACGCGAGATCCCGTTGCGGACCACATCGGATCTGTGGTTGTCGCGGCGTTAACGCGTACAGTCCGCGGCCTCGTGTCCGAGCTGGAGCTGAACCCGGACGACGACGGCGTGCCCAGCGCGTGCGTGGTCAACTTCGACAACCTCCACACACTCCCGAGGACCCAGTTCCGTCGCAGGGTGACCACGTTGTCGGAGGTACGCCTCATTCAAGCCTGCCGAACTCTGCGGGCGGCTACCGGTTGCTCTTGAAGAACACTGGCGCGGTACGGGTGCCGGCCGCCAGTTACCGACGCGCGTCGTCTCATTCAGAATGACAACCAGCACCTGGCCGAGGCGGAACGCAACGACGACGTCCTGGTGCTTTGGCAGCGCGTCGGACGGCCCGCGTGGGTGCTAGAGACAAGAGGTCCGCCCCCATGCCACGGCGGAAGCAACCGGCTTTCTGTCGGCTGTGCCGACGGGTGCGACTGCGTCACGGCGTCAGGACGATCTTGCCAGGGTGAACCGCAGAGCGGAGTGCTTCGACCGCCTGGGCGGCGTCGGCGAACTCATACGTGTGTGAGTGTGTCGAGCGCAGTTTTCCCGATGCGAGACCTGCGGCGAGTTCAGCGATGTCGTCGCCGCGTGTCGACGCCATGAGAGTGACGGCCTTGAGACCTCCAGCAAACGGAGCTCGGGCTGACCGGGACAGTGGGCCGAGGACTTTCCCGCCCTTCTCGCCGCCACCGAGTACGAGAATGCCGCCCGCCGTAATTACCCGTTTCCAGCGCGCGATCGGCAGGCTCCCCGCAAAGTCGAGCACGGCATCGAAGCGCCGCGCTCCTTCCGTGGGGCTGGTTGTCGCGTAGTCGATCACTTCGTCGGCGCCGAGTTCGCGGACGAAGCTTGCCTTGGACGCGCTACACACCGCGATGACGTACGCGCCGCTCGACGAGGCGAGCTGCACCGCGTACGATCCGACACCTCCGCCCGCACCGGTGATCGCGACGCGCTTGCCCTCGAGCTCGCCCACGGCGCGCAGCGCCTGCAGTGCGGTGTATCCGGGCATCGGCACCGCCGCCGCCTGCTCGAAGCTCACGCCCTGGGGCAACGGCTGCAGCAGAACTTCGCTCGCGCTCGCTCGCGTGGCCCAGGAGCCGCGGGCCGATCCGAACACTTCGTCGCCGACGGCGAACCTCGTGACGCCCGGCCCGATGGCGGCCACGACGCCTGCGACGTCCTGACCGAGAACCGCCTGTTTGGGTCGCCGAAACCCCACGGCGAGCCGCACGAGAGTCGGTTCACCCGACATCATGTGCCACTCCGCCATGTTGACACCAGCAGCGGCGACGTCCACGATCACCCGTCCCGGCTCAGGTGCCGGCTCGTCGACCTCCTCGACACGAAGCACGGACGTGTCCCCGTACTCGTGTCGTACGACAGCTCTCATCTGTGGTTCTCCTCCTGTGCGTAACTGAACACGTCGCCGAGCCCGACGCCGAAGACGTGTGCGATCTGGAAGGCCATCTCAAGGGATGGCGAGTACTTGCCCTGTTCGATCGCGATGATCGTCTGACGGGTGACGCCGATGCGGTCTGCGAGTTCGGCCTGGGTCATCTCTCCTGCGGAGAACCGCAGAAGACGGATTCTGTTGGCGACCCGTGTCGGCCTCACCATGTCAGAAGCCTCGCTGATACGCGGCGAGCTTTGTTGCCGCCTGCAGCATGGCCGCGAGAACGAAGCAGAGGTAGAGCGCGTTTGCGATGTAGACATGCGGAGCCTCGACGAAGCACAGGATGAGCGCCGCCACACCACCGGTGGCGATGAACGAGTTGCCGACACGCGAGCCCAACCACCCGATCTCCTTGTCACGCCGATCGACCCTGCGAGCTCCTGCCATGCCGATCACGATCCCAGCCAAGATGCCGGCGGTGATCGCCCCGACGATCGCCCACACCATCGGCCAGACATACGTCTCCGCATCGAGCGGCCCACTCCCCGCCAGGTACGCAAGAACGAGATACACCACGTAACCGACCGGGGCGATGGCTCCGAATGCCCAGGTGTTCTTCTCCTCGTACGACACAGACCCTCCCCACATCGAATGTCAAGAATTCTTGACATCGGTCAATGTAGTGAATCCTCAACATCATGTCAATTATTCTTTACTCGCCCTCACTCGCGGACCGAGGGCGACTGGAGTCGTTTCGCGGCGATCGCGACCAGCGCTGCCACCCGCCAGTTACCGACGCGCGTCGTCGACGTGTTGGGCGTCAATAAGCTACATGCCGAGACGGATCACGAGTCCGTCGCCTTGTATCGTGCGATGGGCTGGACGATCTCGAACCTGGGCGAGAAGTACCAAGGCATAGAGTGTTTCGACCGCCGCTGGTAGGCGTCTGCCGTGTAGTGCGCGAACTGTGCCGCCATGCCCGCCCGGTGCCCCTGGATTCGCTAAGGTCCCCAGGACCCGACTGGAGGTCTCGGCGGCGGTGCTTGTCCACCTGTCCGATTTCCATCCACATCCGTTGGCGGCGGCTCGATTCGCGTCGGTGGGTGCGGCAGTCTCGACCCATCAGCGGGTATGACGTTGTTCGCGGCATGGGAGGTTTGTGATGGTCGGGCGAGTTCGGCTCTGGGGCAAGAGGTTTGCGTGTCGGGTACGGCGCGCTCGTCGGTCTGTGGACGCGGGAATGACGACGGTCGAGTACGCGATCGGCACCGTCGTCGCCGCGGCGTTCGCAGCGGTGCTGTACAAGATCGTCACCGGTGACTCGATCGTGTCGGGGTTGACGAATTTGATCCAGTCCGCGCTCGCGACGAACTGGTAGACGTTCGGTGGTCCGGCGTCCGGTGCGCGCAGAGGCGGGCCGGCGGAGACGTTCCTGCGGGAACGGGTCGCGTCGCTCGGCGTGCGGTAACGCGCTCGTCGCCCCGCCCGTCGTTGCGCACGGCACCGAACGACGGTGCCGGCCCGCGAAGCGGTTCGGGGGCGGCGATACGGGCAGCGTGACGATCGAGGCTGCCGTGGCGCTGTCGGCACTGGTCGTGGTTCTCGCGCTGTGCCTGGCGGGCATCGGCGTGCTGATCGCCCAGGTGCGGGCGACCGACGCGGCCGGGGAGGCGGCACGTCAAGCCGCACGAGGAGACGACGCGGCCGCTCGTGCGGCGGTGGTGAGGCTGGCGCCGGCTGATTCGGTGCTCACGTTGTCGGGCACTGATGTCGTGACGGCGCAGGTCGAGGCGCCGCCGTTGGGCGCACTGTTGCCCGGGATCCGTGTCGGCGCAACGGCTGTCGCCGCGCGGGAACCGGACGTCCCGTGATGCGTTCGCGGGGCGCGCGCGGTGATGACGGCATGGCGACCGTCCTTGCCTGCGTGTGCGTGCTCGCCTTGATTGCGGTGACGGCGCTCGCCCTGCAGTTCGGCGCGGCGGTCGTCGCGCGCCATCGCGCCGAGAACGCCGCGGAGATGGGGGCTTTGGCCGGCGCCGGGGAGATGCTATCGGGCGCCGACGTGGCGTGCTCCGCGGCGGCGCGGATGGTCGCGCAGAACTCAACCGCGGTGAAGAGCTGCACTGTGGAGGGCGCCGATGTGCTGGTGACGGTCTCGGTCGACGTGCGGGTCGGGCCACTGCGCGGCAGAGCGACCGGGCGCGCCCGCGCCGGACCGGTCGCCGCGCAATCATACTGAGCAACCCTGGCCCGCATATTCGATCGAGCGACCCGGCCCTGTGATCCCGGCATCAGCCGGTGGCCGTGAAGGCTCCGGCGGCGATCAAGGGGGAGAAGACTTTGTGGTCATACCGCGGTAGTAGGATTGTCGCTATGGCACGTGGGAGGCTGGCCCGGAAGCTGGCGATTTCGATGGACGCGGATCTGGCCGACGGCGTCCGAGCGGCGGCCGCCGACGAGGGCTTGAGTGTCTCCGCGTGGATATCCGCCACTTCGCGGGATGCGCTGCAGATTCGTGAGGGCCTTGCCGCCGTCGCCGAGTGGGAAGCCGAGCATGGTGCTTTCGCCGAGGCGGAACTCTCGATGGCGCGCATGCGCGTCGCCGCGAAATCGACGGTCGCGGTCGAGCGCCGCGCAGCATTATGACCGCGGTCTATGACGCCGGGGTGCTGATCGCAGCGGAGAGTTCCGTGCGAGCGGTGTGGGCGGAGCACCGCGTCTGCCTGGAGATGGGAGTTCTCCCCGTCACCACCGCGCCGGTCGTCGCGCAGGTGAGTCGATCCGCCCGCCAAGTCCAGCTCAGGCGTTTCCTTCGGGGCTGTCGCGTGCGCCCCTTCGACGATGCCCAATCCCACCGCGTCGGCGAGTTGCTAGCGGCTACCGGGACGAGCGATGTCGTCGATGCGCACGTTGCCGCAGTGGCCTCCGAGTCGAAAGCCGGGTCGGTGATCACCAGCGATCCGGACGACATCGCCGCTTTGCTCGCCGCCGCCGGAAGCGCCGCACGTGTGATCGCCGTCGGCTGACCCCGAATGCGCGGCAGTCCGCGAACCCGGCGTCAGTTGGTGACGGTGAAGGCGCCGGTGGCACCGATGACGGCGTCGGCCATCGCGTGCGTCAGGAAGGGGTACGTGCCCGGCTCCGAGAAGCGCAGCTCGACGAACCCGCCATTGCCCGGGTCGACCGGAAGTGTTTGCGCCGCACCGGATTCCACGCCTGCCGACGTGCCGTCCTTCAGTAGGTACGCGCCGTTCAGGTATTCCGTCGTGAACTGCGCGCCGATTACGTGGAACGCCAGCGAGCGGGTCGGCCCGGCGTCGACTACCCAGATCCGCACCAGCTCACCGACTTTCGCAGTGAGCGGAGCGTGCTGATAGGCGAACGGGTATCCGTTGAACGCGACGGCATCGGGCTTGTCCGCCAGCATCTTCGCGTAGTCGCCGATCTGGCCCTGCGGCCCGAAGAACAGCTCCGAGCCGACCAGCACATATTCGGCGCCGGCCGGGGCGAGGTCCGGCGGATCGATGATGATCGCGCCGTACATGCCGTTCCCCATGTGCATCAGCATGGGCTCCACCGAACAGTGGTACAGCCACGCGCCGGCATGCGTCGCGACGAAGCTGTAGGTGTGGGTCTTACCGGCCGGGATGGGCGTCATCACCTTCGCCGGCGGCCCGGACTCAGCGTGGAAGTCGATGTTGTGCGTCATGTCCGTGTCGTTGACCACGGTGACGTTGAACCGGTCACCGACCTTGCCGCGCAGCACTGGACCGGGCACCCGGCCGTCGAACGTCCACAGCAACTGCGTCACGCCGGGCGCCACGGCCGTCTCGACATTCTTGATGTGCCAGGTCACGTCGTGCACGGTGGTGTTCGGCGCTGGAGGCAGCGACGCGTCGACCGGCTTCCACCCCGCGGGCGGGGTTGCCGTGAGATCCGGTGAGACGGCGTCATTCGAGGATGACGCTGTTCCGGCGCCGGCGCCGGCGCCGCCAGCGGCGCCACCCATGCCTGCCATTCCGGCCATGCCGCCGGTGCCAGCATTCGGCGGTGTCGCGGCGCCGGGCACGGCGACGGTGATCGAGATGACCATGCCCGCCTGGCGGTGACCGGGGACGGTGCACCATCCCTCGACCGGCGCATCGATTACCCCGGCATCGAGCACGGCGGACTGGCCGGGGTCGAGCATCGGTGTCGTCGGGCCGGTGGCGAGATGCAGGTCGTGCTGCATGGCTCCGTTGTTCTTCACGTTCAAGACGAGCTTCGCGCCGCGTTCCACGACGAGATGTGCCGGAAGGATCTTCAGGTCGACGAGTGAGATGTCCACTCCCGCAGCGGCTTCCGCGGCGGTGATCACGTCTGCGGAGCCGGCCGGTGGCGCTGTCGTTCCGCCGGCGCTGCTCGCGGTGGTGCCGCTGTTCGCGAAGAGAATGGCGCCGACCAGAATCGCGACGCCGATCGCGCTGCCGATCACGCCGGACCGGATCCGAGCCCGTCGGCTCGGCAGCACCAGCCCGGTCACCGGGTCGGGCGGCGGGCTCGCGGCGGGCGCAAACGCAGCCGGCGCCGACCGGGAACCCACCGCCCGCGCGGCGATCTCCCGCCGATGCACGACCGCGGCGCGCGCGAAGGCGCCCACCGTCACGCCGACGAACGCGAGGATCGCGACCTCGTTCAACACCCCGCCGATCTGCCACGCCCAGACGAGCCCCGCGGTGTCGCCCACCAGCACCCGCAGCACGAGCCCCGCGTGCAACAACGCCAGCGGGGCGTAGAAGATCGGGAAGTAGGGCAACGGTTTTCGTATCACGGCAGGCGCGATCACCGGTGCATGCGCGAACACCATCGACATCACGAAGCCCAAGAAGACGGTGTGCAGTTCGGCGTCATAGAACGGATTGAACGGCGCACCGCTGTACGCCGGGTTGCCGACCTGGTACCCGGCGATCGCCCACAGGATTCCGCCGCCGGCCAACCAGACATATCCGGCCAGCAGACCCGCCGCCATGAACCGGGTGACACCCTTGGCGTAGATCGTGCGCCGCGCCAGGTCGTAGGTGCCGAGCCACACCGCCATCGCGAGCATCGCGAGGCCGGTCAGCCGGATGCCCCACTGCGGCAGCCACAGCGACACAGTCGCCCCGGCCACCATGCCGAGGATCGCCACCACGAGCGACACTCGCACCGGCGTCGACCGTTTCAGCATCCGGGAGAGCTCTAGCCGCTCCGCGGTGATGGTCACGACGAGGAAGATCGCGAGCCACGGCACGGTATCGGAGATTGACCGGCCGCTCATCGCGACGGCCGCGGCGACCGCCCAGCCGACCGCGGCCAGCCCCATCAGCGTGTTGTGCGTGGATCGCTGGATCCGGTCGAGCCGGCCGTAGACGGCCACCAGGATCGCGCCGGCCGCGAAGAAGAATGCGTAGCCGATCCAGGCCGTCCACCCGGCCACCACCCAGACGGAGCCGAGGACGGAAAACGCGGGCACCCCCCAGGACCACCATCGGCCCAGCGCGACCGCCCGCTCCGTCGAGATCAGCGTCCCGAGGAAGCCGAGGCTCATCAGGAACCCGTGCTGCGCGAAGGAGGTCCCCGCCGACGGCACCGTATAGCCCAAGCGGGCGAGCCCGCCCCACAGCCCCGCGAGCAGCACCAGGATGCCGAACGGCAGCGCAAACAGGCCCGGCGGTAGCCTCCTCGAGGACACCGCAGCAGGCCCGGCCGTCGTCGGTTGGCGCGGGCCCGCGGATCGCAGCGGTGGCGGTAGCACGGTCCTATCCTCCGGAGCCGAAGTCGACAATCACGCGATGCCACCTGCCGCGAACCACGCGGGAACGCGCCCATGCCACCGTCGTGACCTCCAACCTATCGGCGCCGCCGTGCACCCGGCCGGCCCAGCACGGTGACCTTCATGACGTGACGCGCGGCAGACCGCCCCGGTCGTCTGCGAGCACCGGGTACGGTATCCGGGCGGACGCCCGCGAACAGCGTTATACTCGGTCGATCGGTCACCCCGCGGTCGGCCGGCCGATCCGGACCCGCCAGATCTCCGGCCCCTGCTCCAGGTAGTCCCAGGTGAAATCGCCGGAGTACTCCGCGTCGAACTGGTAGTAGAGCGGCTTCGGGTCGTGATCGTTGACCAGTTCGAACCCGGCGCCCGGATCCAGCTTGCGGTAGGTGTCCAGGATCAGCGCGTGGCGGCGCATGTGCGGCTCGGAACGGACGTCGAGCACGGGGTCCATGGGGTGTCCTTTCGGCAGCGAATATCAACCGTCGCATTTTATGCAACGAGTATGTGTGAAAATTATCGGATGGGCGACAGTGGGCGTCCGCGGGCCGGGCGACGGGTCTACAGTTCGGGCGACGGCTCTTTTTCCCCGGGGGTCCGGATCAAACACGGTGCAAGATCAAATACAGGGCAAGGAGGTTCCGATGACGGCGACGCTCGCCGAGGCGCTGGAGCAGGAACACAAGGACATCGACGCCGGCATTTCGGCGTTCACCGGCGGCCTGGCGGACGGCGCGCCGCCCGTCGACACGATGCGAAAGGCGCTCGCCGCGCACCGCCGGCACATCTACCTCGAGGAGACGATCCTCTTCCCGCCGCTGCGTGCCGGCGGCATGTTCGCCGCCATCCTGGTGATGCTGCGCGAGCACGGGCAGATGTGGAACCTGATGGACGAACTGGAGCCGCTGGTGGCTGCGGGCGGCACCGATCCGGCGGTGCCCGGGTTGTGCGAGAAGTTCGTGGCGCTGATCGCCGCGCACAACCTCAAGGAGGAGGCGACGATCTACGCCAAGGCCGACGAGACGTTGAACGGGCCCGCCACCGAGCAGCTTCGTGAGTTCCTGGCCACCGGCACGATGCCCGCCGGGTGGGTCTGCGAGAAGGCCTGAACCCGCTGCGGCGCCGGGCTTTTCGAGTATGACGACGTTCCGGGGTCGGGCCGTGCGGCTACACCGATGCGGTCTCGGCGGCGTCCGCGGCCTCGCGCCGGGCCACCATGTCGAGCGCGATGTCGATGATCATGTCCTCCTGGCCGCCCACCAGTTTTCGCTCCCCGACGGTGATCAGGATGTCGCGCGCGTCCACGCCGTAGCGCTGCGCGGCGGCCTCCGCGTGCCGGAGGAAGCTGCCGTAGGCACCGGCGTAGCCGAGGCTGAGCGTCTCCCGATCGACCCGCACCGGCCGGTCCTGCAGCGGGCGGACGAGGTCGTCGGCCGCGTCCTGCAGCGCGAAGAGGTCGGCGCCCACGTCCCACCCCTGCAGCCGGGCCACCGCGACGAACGGTTCGATCGGGCAGTTGCCCGCCCCGGCACCCTGACCGGCCAGCGAGGCGTCCACCCGGAACGCGCCCTCCTCCACCGCGACGACGGAGTTCGCCACGGAGAGCGACAGGTTCTCGTGCGCGTGGATGCCGATCTGCGTGTCCGGACGCAGCGCGTCGCGGTAGGCGCGGATGCGGTCGCGGACCCCGTTCATGGTGAGCCGGCCCCCGGAGTCGGTGACGTACACACAGTGCGCGCCATAGGACTCCATCAGTTTCGCTTGCTGCGCAAGGCTTTCCGGGTCGTTCATGTGCGCCATCATCAGGAACCCGGACACGTCCATGCCGAGTTCCCGGGCGGCGGCGATGTGCTGGGCAGAGACGTCCGCCTCGGTGCAGTGCGTGGCGATGCGTACGGATCGGACGCCGGACGCATAGGCGCGGCGCAGATCGGCGATGGTGCCGATGCCGGGCAGCAGCAGCGTGGTGAGCGTCGCATGCCGGATCACCTCGGCGGCGGCCTCGATCCACTCCCAGTCGGTGTGCGAACCGGGGCCATAGTTGATCGAACTGCCGGCCAGCCCGTCGCCGTGCGAGACCTCGATCGCGTCGACACCCGCCGCGTCGAGAGCGGCGACGATCATGCGGACCGTGTCGGGCGTGATGCGATGCCGGATGGCGTGCATCCCGTCGCGCAGCGTCACGTCCTGCAGGTAGATCGTGGTGCTCATGCCTGTGCCTCCGAAAGATCGCGCGCAGCAAGGGTTTCCGCGGTGCGCAGCGCCGCCGACGTCATGATGTCCAGGTTGCCGGCATAGGCGGGAAGATAGTGCGCGGCGCCCTCGATCTCCAGGAACACCGACACCTGGTGCGTCACCTCGACTCCCGCGGTGAGGGTGCCGACGGGCTGCCCGTCCGGGACCGCCGTGATCTGCACCTTCTGCTTGAGCCGGTACCCGGGTACGTAGGCCTGCACATCGGCGACCATCTTCTCGACGGAACTCGTGATGCGCTCGTGGATCTCCGGATCGGCGGCGTCGATCAGGCAGAAGACGGTGTCCCGCATGATCATCGGCGGCTCGGCCGGGTTCAGGATGATGATCGCCTTGCCGTGCGCCGCGCCGCCGACCGCCTCAATGGCCCGGCTCGTCGTCTCGGTGAACTCGTCGATGTTCGCCCGGGTGCCCGGTCCCGCCGACTTCGAGGCGATCGAGGCGACAATCTCGGCGTAGGCGACCGGGGTGACGCGCGAGATCGCCGCAACGATCGGGATTGTCGCCTGGCCGCCGCAGGTCACCATGTTCACGTTCGGCGCGTCGATGTGATCGTCCAGGTTGACGACGGGCACCACGAACGGCCCGATCGCGGCCGGCGTGAGGTCGATGAGCTGCTTGCCGTACGGCGCCAGTGCGGCGGCATTCGCCTCGTGCGCCTTCGCGCTGGTGGCATCGAATATGACGCGGATCTGCTCGAAACCGGGCATCGCGATGAGCCCGTCGACACCCCGATCCGTGGTCGGGATACCGAGCCGCTTCGCCCGCGCCAGGCCGTCGGAGGCCGGGTCGATGCCGACCATCGCGCCCATGGCGAGGGACTTCGACAGCCGGATGACCTTGATCATCAGATCACTGCCGATATTGCCCGACCCGATGATGGCAACCGTGGCCTTGGTCGCGTCCGCGGGCAGTTCTCGGGCTGCTTCTTCCGACACTTGGTCCTCCGCTGGGTTTTCGAAGAGTGCTTGTCGATGATCGTGTGCCGGCGGCCGATCAGTGAGCTCGGCTCGCGGTGCCGGCCGTACTCGCCGTGAAGGAGGCGCTGACCGTGCCGAGCCCGCGCAGCTCCGCGCGCACGTGCTCGCCCGGACGGATCGGATACATGGGTCCGAGCGCGCCGGAGAGCACGAGTTGCCCCGCGCGCAGCGGCTGGCCGAAATCCCGCGCCGTGCGGGCGAGCCAGGCCAGCGCCGTCAGCGGATCGCCGAGGCAGGCCGCGCCGTTGCCGGACGAGACCTGGGTGTCGCCGGCGAACATCGTCATCTCCACGTCCACCGGCTCGATCTCGTCCAGGGTCCGGCGCGGTTGCCCGAGCACATACAGTGCGCTGGAACCGTTGTCGGCCACGGTGTCCACGAACGTGATGTCCCAGTTCGCGATGCGGCTGTCCACGATCTCCAACGCGGGCAGCACGGCGGCCACGGCGCCGCGCACCTGAGCCGCGTCGAGCGGGCCGTCCGCGAGGTCCGCGCCGAGCACGAACGCGACCTCCGCCTCGACCTTCGGCTGCAGCAGCGCGCCGATCGGGACGGCGTCGCCGTCGTCGAAACCCATGTCGTCGAACAGGATCCCGAAATCCGGCTGATCCACGCCGAGCTGCTTCTGCACCGCCGGAGAGGTGAGGCCGATCTTGCGCCCCACGATGGTGGCGCCGCCCGCCAGCCGGAGCTCGGCGAGCCGCTGCTGGACCGCGTAGGCGCCTGCGGCGTCATCGGCCGCAATGGTGTCGCGGACCGGCGCGCACGCGATCCCCGTCCTCGACGCGGCGCGCAGCCGGTCGGCCAGGGATGCGACGGTGGCGGTGTCCAGCGGTGTCGTCGGCTGTCTCATGGCGTCTCCATCCCCAAAAAGCGCCGTGCGGTGCCGGTTTCGATCATCGCGCGGCCCTCGGCCGACAGGAACTCGGCCTTGCGGACGACCGCTCCCGCGGGGCGCTCGCCCAGCGGGTAGGGGTAGTCGCTGCCGACCATGACGCGGTCCACACCGACAGTGTCGACGAGCAGGCGCAGCGCCCGCTCGTCGAACACCACCGAGTCGACGTGGAACCGGCCGATGTAGTGCGACGGCGGCTTCGCGGAGGTCGCGATCAGGTCGGGCCGGCCGTGCCACGCGTTCTCGAAGCGGCCGAGCCAGAACGCGAACGAGCCGCCGCCGTGCGCGAAGCAGATCTTCAGGTTCTCCGGCACTCGGTCGAAGACGCCGCCGAGGATCATCGCGATGATCGACAAGTGCGTCTCCGCAGGCATTCCCGCGAGCCACCGCGCCATCCACCGGTCCAGCCGCGGCGAGGTCGGCATGTCCCACGGATGCACGAACACCGGCACGCCCAGCGACGCGGCATGCTGCAGGAACGTGACGATGCCGGCGTCGTCGAGATCCCTGTCGCCGACGTGGTTCCCGATCTCCACGCCGCGGTGGCCGGCGGCGACGGCGCGTTCCAGTTCCCGGCAGGCGGCATCCGGGTCCTGCAACGGCACCTGGCAGAACGGGACGAAACGCGGGCTGGGTGCGCAGATCTCCAGCGCGAGATCGTTGAAGATCCGGCAGATCCGCTCCGCCTCGACGGGCGCCGCGTCGTAACTGAAGAACACCGGGGTGGGCGAGACCACTTGCGCGGCAACGCCGTCCGCGTCCATATCGGCCAGCCGGGCCTCCGCGTCCCAGCAGTCGCTATGGATACGGCGGAACTCCGCGGAGCCGATCATGATGGTCGCGTCGCGTTCGGAATCGACCCGCAAGAAAGGCCGCCCCGCACCCAACTCCGGCCACCCCTTCGGGACGAAGTGGGTGTGGATGTCGATGAGCCCCAACGAATGTCAGCCCTTACCGGGGTGCTTGGTGCCGCACTGCGCACAGACGCGGCCCTCGTCGGAGTTGTAGAACTCCGCGAACACCGGCGGCAGATCGACGACGATGTCGTTGACCTTGAGCTCGACCTCGTGCACCTTGTGGTGGCAGTTCGGGCAGAACCAGGCGAACCGTTCGAGTTCACCGGCCGCGCGGACCCGCTCGATCACCAGGCCGATCGACCCCTGCTCGGGACGCTGCGGGGAGTGATAGGTGTTGCGCGGCAACATCCATACCTCGCCCTCGTGGATGTCGACGCGCTGCGGGCCGTCGTCCGTCATCAGATCGACGTGGATGTTGCCCTTGATCTGGTAGAACCACTCCTCGTACGGGTCGTGGTGATAATCGGTGCGGGAGTTCGGGCCGCCGACGACCATGATGATGAAGTCGTCGCCGACCGCCAGGGCCTTGTTGCCGACGGGCGGCTTGAACTGGTCCTTGTTCTCCTCGATCCAGCCCAGGAAGTTCACGGGCGGCATGATGTCGGTCATTGCTGTTCCTCCTTGATGGGTAGGGCGGCGACTGCCTGCATCTCGATCAGCAGATGCGGGTGGGGGAGTTGGTGAACGGCGACAGTCGTTCTGGCCGGGCCGGTCTCGTCGAAGAACTCCGCCCACACCTCGTTGTAGCCGCCGAAGTCGTTCATGGAGACCAGGTAGGACGTGACCTGCACCAGATCGGCGAGGCCGGCGCCGACCTCGGCGAGGATGTCCCGGATGTTGCCGATCACGGCGCGGGTCTGCACCCGGATGTCCAGGTCGGTCACGCCCATCTCGTCGACTTTCGCGCCCGCGAACGTGTTGTCCGGCAGCCTGCTGCTGGTGCCCGAGACGTAGACGAAGCCGTTCGCCACCCTGACATGCGGGAAGCGGCCGCGTGGCATCGCTTTGCCGGCAACGGTTCTCGCCTCAGTCATGGGTATGGGCCTGTCCGGGCTCGGCCGTCATCTCCGCTGTTTCGGCGCCTGGAGCGGTGGACACGGACACGGTGCCCAACCCGGCCACCTCGGCGGTGACCCTGGCCCCGGCCGGCAGCGGGACCGCCGCGGTGGCGGCCCCGGCCAGCAGCACCGCACCGGCCGGCAGCACCTGCCCGTACCGGGCGGCGAGCCGCGCGGTGGTGGGGAGTGCCTGCCACGGGTCGTCCAGGATATCGGTGGTCGAGCCGGTGGCGCAGACCCTGCCGTCGACGCGCATCTCGACGGCGCGGTCGAGCAGTTGCGTGGCGCTGCCTTCGCCCAGTTCAGTCCACGGCCCGATCACGAAATGCGAGCCGGAGGTGTTGTCGGCGACCACGTCTTCCAGCGTGAAACGGAAGTCCTGGTAACGACTGTCGATGATCTCCAGCGCGGGCGCGACGGCGTCGACGGCGCCGCGGAGATCCGCATCGGGGGCGGACGTGTCGACGGCGCGGCCGAGCCGGAAGGCGACCTCCGGCTCGATGCGGGGGTGCACGCCGCGGGAGATGTCCAGGAGCCCGCCGTCGGGCACGTGCATGGCGTCGGTGAGCACGCCGATGATGACGTCGGCGACGCCCATCTGCTCGGCCTTGGCCTTGCTGGTCAATCCGAGTTTGGCGCCGACCACGCGCTCGCCGGCGGACATCCGGAGGCGGACCCCGGCGGCCTGCACGGCGTAGGCGTCGTCCAGGGTCAGCGATGTGGTCGCGGTGAGTTGCGGGATGGCGCGGCCGGAACGCCGGGCCTCGTGCAGGTTTTCGGCGCACGCCCCGATGACGGCCGTCGGGGTGTGCGGGTCCGTGCTCATGGGTTCGGTCATGGTTTTCGTCGCCGCCCCTGTCACAGCTTGATGCACACGTTCGTCGGCTGCGTGTAGAAGTGGAACGAATGCATGCCGCCCTCGCGCCCGATGCCGGACAGGCCCATCCCGCCGAACGGGGAGCGCAGGTCGCGCAGGTACCACGTGTTGACCCATGCCATCCCGACCCGCATCTGTTGCGCGACCCGATGCGCCCGTTCCAGGTTCGAGGTCCAGACCGCCGCGGCCAGGCCGTAATCCGTGTCGTTGGCGAGTGTGACGGCCTCCTCCTCGCTGTCGAACGGCACGAGAGCGGCTGTCGGGCCGAAGATCTCCTCGCGGAGCACCCGGTCGGCGTTCGTCACACCGGTCCATAGGGTCGGCTCGATCCAGGACCCGTTCGCCAGTTCCGGCCCGAGGTCGGGGACACCGCCGCCGACCAGCACCTCCGCGCCCTCGTCGAGCGCCAGGTCGTAGTAGGCCTGCACCTTGCGGCGGTGTTCCTGGGAGATCAGCGGGCCGGTGGTCACCCCCTCTGCATCGGGCCGACCGAGCTTCAGCCCCTTCGCGCGGTCGACCAGCCCCGACACGACGTCATCGAAGATTCCCCGCTGCACGTACACGCGTTCCGTGCACAGACAGACCTGGCCGGAGTTCATGAAGACGGAGCGGGTCAGTCCGTCGAGTGTCGCCTCCAGGTCGCAGTCGTCGAACACGACCGCCGCGTTCTTGCCACCGAGCTCGAACGAGACCGGCCGCACCCGCGGGGCGACCGCCCGCATGATCGCCGAGCCGGTGCGGGACTCGCCGGTGAACGTGACCCCGTCGATGCCCGGATGGGCGGTCAGGTACTCGCCCGCGGAATCGGGGCCGAACCCGTGGACCACGTTATAGACGCCGTCGGGGATGCCGGCTTCCGCCATGATCTCCGCGAGAAGCGTTGCAGAGGACGGTGTCTCCTCGGACGGCTTGACGACGACGGCATTGCCGCAGGCGAGCGCCGGTGCGACCTTCCAGGTGAGCAGCAACAGCGGCAGGTTCCACGGCACGATCACGGCGACCACGCCGAGTGGTTTCGCGACGGCGTAGTTCAACGCCTGGCCGCCGCCCGCGAGATCCATCAGATACGAATCGACCCCGGCGCCGGCGACGGTGTCGGCGAAGGAGCGGAAGTTCATCGCGGCCCGGGCGACGTCGAGCTCGCGGGCCAGCGGCAGGGGCTTTCCGGTGTCGGCAACTTCGGCGACGACGAGATCGTCGAAGCGCGCCTCGATGCGGTCGGCGACCTTCCGCAGCAACCTGACCCGCTCGCCGACGCCGGTGCGGCCCCAGTGGCCGTCGAGCGCGCGCCGGGCGGCTTGCACCGCCGCGTCGACCACGTCGGGCCCGGCCTCGTGGACCTTCGCGACGAGAGTCCCGTCGACGGGATTGATCTTGTCGAAGGCCGCCCGGCCGGGGAGCGGCGCGCCCGCGACCATGTTGTACAGATCTGGACCCGGCATGGGCCAAGCCTAGGAACTCGCGCAATACCTGGCCAATGCCATTTGCCGATCGAGCCATGCCGAAAGTGACATGGCCTCGCTCCGCCGCTACCGTCGGTGGATGCACGCGGTCAAGCTCCTCGACGGCCGGCTCAAGCTCCGGCACCTCATCCTCGTCGACGCGCTCACCGAGAACGGTTCGGTGGTGGGCGCGGCGGCGGCACTGCACGTGACCCAGCCGGTCGTCACCCGCGCGCTGCGCGACCTGGAGGACATCCTCGGGGTGGAGCTGTACGAGCGCGGGCCGCGCGGGATCGCGCCCACCGAGTTCGGTATCGCGTTCACCGACCATGCCCGATCGGTGCTCGCCCAGCTTCGCCAAGCCGCGCGGCATGTCGAGGAGATCGCCGACGCACGGCGTGGGCAGGTCGTGGTGGGCACGCATCTCGCCGGCTCGAACCTGCTGCTGCCACGGGCGATCGCCGAGTTGAAGAAGGGCCATCCGCTGCTGTCGGTGGTGGTGCGGGAGGGCAGTCCGGAGACGCTGCAGACCGACCTGCGCGCCGGCCGCGTCGACGTGATCGTGGGCCGGATCACGCGCACCGCATCCGAGGCGTTGCGCCACGAGGTGCTGTATGAGGAGCATGTGCGCCTCGTGGTGGGCGATCGGCATCCGTTGGCGGGCCGGCCGGACGCGACACTCGCTGAGGTGATGCACTTTCCGTGGATCCTGCCGGGGCTGGACACCGGCCTCCGGTTCGAGCTGGAGCGGTTCTTCTCGCACGGCGGCTTCGACCTGCCGGCGAACCGGGTGGAGACGACCTCGTTCCTGGCCGTGCGGCAACTGTTGATCGAGACGGACATGGTGGCGGCGCTGCCGGCGCTAATCGCGTCGACCGACCCGCGGCTGGTGGTGCTGCCGATCGAGCTCGAGGCGGTGGGGCACCGGGTGGGCATGACGACGGCGCGCGGGCGGCGGCTGAGCCCGAGTTCGCAGGCCATGATCGGCGCCTTGCGCGAGGCCGCGGCCGCGATCACCGCGGGGTAGTGCGGCGCACGGTGGTTCAGCCCGTGGCGGCTCGAGGCTGCGCGGTGTGCCCGCCGCGGAACAACGTCATACTCGGCGGCGACGACCCCACGTACGCAGGAAGCGGAAGCCGCCCACCAGACCCACTGTCCCGCTTGCTATGCCGGCGAGTTGCGCGGCGCGCCGCCGCCGGATCTTCGAATACGGCACGGTGGTGAACGAGACCAGCTCGTAGAGGGACTTGAACCGGCCACCGGTCGCCCGGCCGACGGCGTGCTCCACGGCGCTCTTCGCGCGAAAAGACCGGCGGTTCACGGAATCTCGCATCTCGACGAAGTTTGCCAGCGAGAAGCGGGCGATGGCGTCCGTGTCGGGTTTGCGCCGCTGCTGGTAGTCCGCAAAGATCGCCGGCCAGTCCGGGCCGTGCGCGTCGTAGAGCTCCGACAGGGCGACAGTGTCCTCGAACCCGCAATTCGCGCCCTGCCCGTAGAACGGCACGATGGCGTGCGCCGCGTCACCGACAAGCGCTGCGGTGCACCGCTTTCCGGCCGCGAACCAGGGCCAGGTGCGGACGGTGACCAGCGAGCCGATCGGGTTGTTCCGGTAGTCGTCGGCGAGCGTCGGCATCACCGGGACGGCGTCCGGGTAGTGCTCGGCGAAGTAGTTTCCGATCTCGGCGTCGGTGGCGGGCCGGTCGAACCCACCCGGTCCGGTGCGCGGCCAGAACAGCGTGCAGGTGAAGGAACGATCCTGGTTGGGCAGCGCGATCATCATCGAATCGCCGCGCGCCCAGATGTGCAGCGCGTGCGGGTCGAGCGCGAAATCGCCGGCGTCGGTGGCCGGGATCGACAGTTCCTTGTAGCCGTGGCCGAGCGAGTCGACGTCGACCCGGAACCCGCCGCGTTCGGCCAGGTGCTTGCGCACGGTGCTGAACGCCCCGTCCGCGCCGAACACCGTCCGCGCCCGGATCACCTTCTCGCCGGCCGGGGTTTCGAATAAGACGTTTCCCTCGTCGAGGCTGATTTCGGTGAGCTTGTGGTCGAAAACCAGCTCCACGCCAGGGGTTTCGGCAGCAGCGTTCAGGAGTTCGATGTTGAGCAGGGTGCGGCTGATGGAATTGATCGCATGTCTGCCGTCCGCGCTGTACGGCTGCAGATTCGGCGGCCCGTCGACGGGGTGGACCATGCGGCCGGCCATCGGCAGCGAGACGCCGAGCGCTAGATCCTCGAGCCCGATCTGCTGCAGGGCCGCGAGCCCGCGCGCGGACAGTGCCAGGTTGATCGACCGGCCGCGTTCCGCCCCGTCGACGCGCGGGTCCGAACGGCGCTCGAAAACCGTGACGGGCAGCCCCTTTCGGCCGAGCAGGACGGCGAGCAGACTCCCCGTCAGCCCCGCGCCGATGATGACGATGCTGTCCTTTTCTGCGGCAGGCGGTGCGGGGGCGTGCTCGGTCCGGGAGGTGCCGGGGGATGCGGCCGGTGTCATGCTGACGGCACCTCCGCCGCGAGAGCCTGTGCGGCGCGCCAACAGTCGTGGAAGGTGGAGTACATCGGGATCGGCGCGAGCCGGACCACATCGGGCTGCCGGGCGTCGGCGATGACGCCGTGGTTCGCGCGCAGGCGCGCGGTGAGGTCGCCGACATCGATCGCGTCGAACTGCACGGACAGTTGGGCGCCGCGCCGCTCGGGGTCGGCGGGCGTGATGATGCGCATGGGGCGGGTCGCCATGACCGGCTGCAGCTGTGCTTCGAGATAGGCGGTGAGCCGTGTGCTCTTGGCGCGCAGGTTGGCGAGGCCGGTTTCGGCGAACATGCGGTAAGAGGCGAGCACCGGGGCCATCGCCATGATCGGCGGGTTGGACATCGACCAGGCATCGGCGGACGGCTGCTCGTCGACGGTCGGCGCCATCTGGAAGCGGGTGGCCGGGTTCGTGCTCCACCAGCCGTGCAGCTTCGGGATGGCCGGATTCGCGAGGTGGCGCTCGTGGACGAATGCGCCGCCGACGGCACCCGGGCCGCCGTTCAGATACTTGTAGTTGCACCATGCCGCCCAGTCGACATCCCAATCGTGCAGGGACAATTCGAGGTTTCCGGCAGCATGGGCGAGATCGATCGCGACGATCGCGCCGGCGGCGTGGCCGGCCCTGGTGACGGCGGGAATGTCGATCGCTTCGCCGGTGTAGTAGTTGATGCCGCCGAGGAGGACGAGGGCGAGTTCACCGCCGACGGCCGCGATGGTGGCAGCAATGTCCTCGGTGTGCAGCGTGTGCTCACCGGCGCGGGGGGCGAGACGGACGATGGCGTCGTCCGGGTCGAACCCGTGCAGCGCGGCCTGGCTGCGCACCGCGTAACTGTCCGACGGGAAGGCGTCATCCTCGATGATGATCTTGAAGCGTTCCGCGGTCGGGCGGTAGAAGCTGATCATCAACAGGTGCAGGTTGACGGTCAGCGTGTTCATGACGACGATCTCGGTCGGCCGGGCGCCCATCAACTCGGCGGCCGTGCCCCGCAGGTTCTCGTGATAAGACACCCACGGCCGCGCCGCCTCGCCGTGCCCCTCCACGCCGAGCCGTGCCCAATCGTCCAGCTCCTGCCGGAGGATCGCGGCGGTCGCCCTCGGCTGTAGGCCGAGCGAATTGCCTGCGAAGTAAGCGATCTCGCTGTATGTGCCGTCGTACGGCAGCATGTGGAACTCGGACCGCCGCGTGGGCAGCGGGTCTGCCGCATCCAATTCGCGCGCGACCGCTTCACCGTTCGCCTGCGCAGCTGTCATGGTGGGGGACTTCCTTCACTGTCATGGGTATACCGGCGATCGTCGGCCTGCTCCGGCCGGCGCAGACGCACCGCGGTGAGCCGCCGATCGGGCCATTAGGCTAACCGCGCGCTCGGCAACCGAACAAGGCATAGCGCGAGCGCGAATGAGCATCGATGCTCCGCCGCTACCGCGCCGGAAGCTCACCGATGTCGGTGCGAACCGCCCAGAGTTCCGGGAAGAAGGTGAGGTCGAGCGCACGCTTCAAGAATGCTACGCCGGTCGAGCCGCCCGTGCCGCGTTTGTAGCCGATGATGCGCTCCACGGTCTTCATGTGGCGGAACCGCCAGGTTTGGAAATTGTCTTCGATATCGAGCAATTCTTCGCACGTCTCGTAGACGGCCCAGTGCTGCTGCGGATCGGCGTAGACCGTCGCGAAGACCGTGACCAATTCCTCGTCCAGCGTGTGCGGCTCGGACCAGTCCCGGTCCAGAAGGCGCTGCGGGATCGCGTATCCGCGACGGGACAGGAATCGGAGGAACTCGTCATAAACGCTCGGCGCATTGAGGGCGTCGGTCAATTGCTGCTGCGCGGCCGGATCATGCCGGAAGACGGCCAGCATTCCGGAGTTCTTGTTGCCGAGCATGAACTCCATCAATCGGTACTGCAGCGACTGGAAGCCGGAGGAATGGCCGAGCAGGCCGCGGAACTGCGCATACTCCGCGGGGGTCAGGGTGGCGAGCACCGACCACTGATCCGACAGTTGCTTCTGAACGTGCTTGATACGGGCGAGCCGTTTCAGCGCCGGACCGAGGTCGTCGGCGGCGATCAGCGAGATCGCGGAACGCAGTTCGTGAAGAACCAGCTTGATCCACAATTCCGAGGTGTGATGCTGGATAATGAACAGCATCTCGTCGTGATGATCGGATACCGGAACCTGCGCCGAGAGCAACGTGTCGAGGTGCAAATAGCTGCCGTAGTTCATCGCGGCGACGTCCCGCTGGATTCCCTCTTCGAGCGGGCGGAGATTCGGTGATGTCATGGCCGGTCCTTTCGACGAACGGCGGGTGAGAGCGCGGGGCACTCGCGTCGACTCTAGGCCGAAGGTCGGCCGGTCACCTCCCGGCGATCTCGGGAAGGACGACCTCGCGCCACGCATCGGCATTCGGGTCGATGAGCGCCATGTGATCGACTCCAGGGAGTTCGAGGTACCGGATCTCGGGGTGGGCCGCGGCGACGACAAGGTGGCTTACGCCGATTCGGGCTATCAGGGGCATCGCCAAGAACCTGAACCGACTGCACGTGGCATTCGTCTCCGCAGATGTGCTCATGCGTGCCCGCGCTGTTACCATCTTGACCGGGTAGACCATGGCGGAGCCTTCCCGAAACCGGCCGGTAGGGCTCGTCGAAGCGCTGAAAGCCTCACCAAGGCAACGGAAATCACGATCCGAACCGGGGACTCCCACCCAACCGACGGTGCCCACCGAGCGCCGACCACCTCCGAGGATAAGCCCTAGCTGGAGAACGTGACGCCGGCGTGCCCTTGGTGCCGTCACGGGTGGCCATCGACAACCTGGAGAGGACGACCGCATGATGCTTCCGCACAGCGCACAGTGGGAGAACTACCAAACGTGTCTGAGCCCCGGGCTGTACGTCACTGACTGGGCAGGGTTCTACCGCGACGGCGCTCGGCGCACCGTCGCGATGCGCAGCCGCTACCTGCATCGCAGTAACGTCTTCTACGGAGACCATCCGGCGAAGATCCTGAATCTCTATTACCCGCAACATGTCTCGGGCAGCCCGCCGGTCGTCGTCTTCGTACACGGCGGCGGTTTCACCGAGGGGCACCCGATGTATTACGACTTCCTCGGCGAGGAGTACCTGGCGCGCGGGGCGGTGTTCGCGAGCGTCGGATACCGGCTGCGCCCCGATGCCCGGTACCCGGATACGTCCGCCGACTTGGCGCAGGCGATCGGGTGGCTCTACCGCGAGTTGGACGGTGTCGCTGACGTCAGGCATCTCTGTGTCGCCGGGCATTCGGCCGGCGCGATGCTCACCGCGCAGCTTGCATTCCGCGGCGATTGGCAAGAAGGCGAGGGTGTCGCGGATAACGTCATCGACACGGCGGTCTTGATCAGCGGGCGGTACGACTGGCGCGGTGACATGTCCGGCGAGTATGTGCTTCCTGCGCAGGCGCTGGAGGCCAGTCCTGTCTGCAATATGTCGCGCATGCCGGCTTGCGCGATCGTGGCCTTTGGGCCCCAGGAATTGACGCGCAGGGCCGGTGATCCCACCGAAGTCGCGAGATATTCCCAGGTGCTTATCGATGCGGTCGCCGCGCGGCAGGGAAACGTCATCTCGGTTCCGGTTGCCGGTGCGAACCACGCCGAAACCTCGCTGGCCTTCGGTGACCCGTCGAGCAACCTGTTTCAGGCCGTCGCGGCGCGAACTTTCACGGCGGTCGCTGACTGATCGCAGTTCCGACGGTATCCGTTGCAACGAGTGGTGCCCCTTCCTGCCTGGTCATGATTGTTCCTCTCCCGCAACGCGTTCACAGGCGCATGTCGAGGTAGCCCTCGGCGATGTCGGTCATGCGCTGAGGTGAATCCGAGGTTCCCCAACGTGCCCGCGGTCACTTCCAGGTCCCGGGCCACCTGTGCGACCGGTTTGCCAGTCTCCTGGACGATGCGCGCCGCGCCGGCCTTGAAGTCCCCATCGAAGCGGCGACGCTTCACAGCCATCGCCTCCTCCTTATGGGCGATGTCTCCACGCTACGAGGGGTAACCCGGCCTCCCGGATGATGGCGAGCGCTGACGGAAGCCCACGCGTCAGGGCGGTTTCCGGTACTTCGGCGCTTGAGGCGACCACAGAACCCTGGATCCGCAGGTCATGCGCCGTCGATGGGGCCGCCCTGTGTGGCCCGCACCTATCACCGGTCTGCCACATCATGCTGTGGAACCATGAAATCCACTCCGCGCTTGCCTATCGTCAATAGCCATGTCCAACAAGGCGTCTGGCCGTGACCCAACGGGGTCGCTGCAGGCAGAGCTTCAAGAATTTCTGGCGAGCGCCATCAGTGAAAATCGCGTGCCCGGTGCCGCCGCAGGTATTAGCTATCGCGGTGTCTCTACCGTTGCGTGCGCCGGTATTACCAGCGTACGGGATCCTCTACCGATAGAGCCTGATACGTTGTTCATGATCGCTTCCATCACGAAAACATATACAGCGACACTAGCGATGACATTGGTCCAGCAAGGCCTACTCGATCTGGAACGACCGGCCCGATATTACCTTCCTGAACTGCTGGACTGCCCGGCGGATACCCGGGAGCAGCGGTCCCAGGTGCGTGTTCAAGACTTGTTCACGCACAGCGCAGGCTGGGCGAGCGAAATTTCCTTCGATACCGGGCGCGGTGATGATGCCCTGACGCGCCTGGTACGCGATATGTTGCCGACAGTCGAACAAAGTTCACCGCCGGGAGCATACGCGAGCTACAACAACTTGTCACCGGCCGTCGCCGCGCGTCTGATCGAAGTGATCGGAGGCGGCACATTCGAGGATCTGATGCGGGCCAGGGTTCTCGACCCCCTCCGTTTAAGCACAACGTTCCTGTTTCCGGACGATGTGGCGAACCGTCGCCACGCGGTGGGGCATCGCGACACCGCCGAAGGGCTGGTGCCGGTGGATGACTGGCCGATACCGCGATGCTTCACCCCCAGTGGCGGAATTGCATCGTCGATTCGTGATCTGCTGGCCTGGGCCCAATTCCACCTCGCTGGCGAAACTCCGGGACTAGCGCCGATCGACCCCGCGCGACGTGCCGCGATGCGGGTACCTCACTTCACGATGACTCCCTCCATGAGCGTCGGCCTGAGCTGGTTCCTACGGCAGCGCGCGGGAAAGGCGCTGGTCTCGCACGATGGCAGCATGAACTCAAACCAGATGTCCACGCTCGCCCTCGTACCCGAGGCGGACTTGGCCGTCAGCACCCTCGCGAACGCGCCAGGAGGCGGCGACCTGGGCCGCATCATCATCGACTGGGCGCTGGAGCGCATCGTTGGCGTGAAGCTCAGCCCTCTTCCCGTCACGGACCCGCCTGAAGACCTGAGCGAAATCAACGGCCGGTATGCGAAGGGTCATACTACCGTCGCCGTCGAAGCGGTCGGCTCCGACATTCTCATCACAACGGAAAGCTCTCCCGATTACGACCACGAATTGCCCACCGTCCGTGCACATTTCATCGGCCAAGACGCGTTCGCCACGGATATCGACCCGTACGAAGCCGCCGGAATGATCGTGCGGAACGCTAGCGGCTCGATCGCCGCCGTCGCTTGGCAAAAAGAAATTCTCCATCGTACGCCGACCCCATGAACCCGACATGTAGCACAGACGCCCCAGAAATTGATCGGCACTCGCGCCACAGGCCCGACCGAGCAGCATCGATTCGATTCGCCAACCTACAGAAAGGTCCATGATGCGTAAAAAGGTCATTACGACAACCGCCGCACTCGCGGCAGTTGCGATTCTCCTCGCCGCCTGCGGCGGAAATTCGGGCGGGACGTCGCCGTCCGGAAGCGCGACGAACGCAGCTGGCAGTTCCCTATCGTCCCCAGCCGGCGGCCAGACGCTGACGATCGCTCGACCGGCCGGAATGTTGACGTTCGATCCCACCAAAGCGAACGAAAACATGTCCATCCAGACATTCAGTCTTATCTATGACACGCTGTACCAAACATCCCCGGACGGAAAATCGCTGGAGCCTTCCCTTGCCACCGGGTACACCCTCTCGAGTGATGATCTTACGTGGACATTCACATTGAGATCGGGTGTCAAGTTCTCCGACGGCTCGCCGCTCACCTCCAAAGACGTCAAGTTCAGTTACGAGCGCAACGCAGGCGATCAGAGCAACTCGTTCGCATTCATGGACGCGGACATCTCTTCCATTGACACCCCCAACCCGACGACGGTCGTCTTCCATCTGAAGCAGCCGTCCGCGGCGTTTCTCGCCCAGAGCGCGCTCTATGCACACTCAGTCTTGCCAGACAATCTTGAAAGCAAGTCGTCTGCGGAGTTCTTCGCAAACCCGGTGGGCAGCGGGCCCTTCAAACTTGAGAAGTGGACGAAGGGCCAAGAAGTTGACCTCGTCAAGAACGACAATTACTGGCAGTCCCCCCAACCGAAGCTCGCTGCCGTGAAGTTCACCGTAGTGCCCGACGCCAATACGCGCACGCTACAGCTCAAAACTGGCCAGATCGACGTCTACCCGATCCCGACCTTCTACCAGTTCACGCAGTTCGGCAAGACCGACGGCGTCTCGACGACACTCTTCCCCAATACGTGGACCGAATACGTCCTGTTCAATCAGAAGGTTAAGCCGTTTCAAGACGTCAACGTCCGGCGCGCTATCTCGTACGCAGTGAACCGCAAGGCAATGATCGACGCAGTCTTGGAAGGGCATGGAACCGTCGCGAACTCGTACCTCAATCACAACATATGGGGTTACGACAAGAACACGCCGGGTGCAGACTACGATCTTGCGAAGGCCAAGGCCGCCCTTGCCGCGTCGTCCGCGCCGTCCGGATTCGACGCCACGCTCCTCATTGCTTCCGGTGACTCCAAAGAAGCGCAGATGGCGCAGATCATCAAGTCGGAGCTGGCTGCTGTCAATATTTCAGTGACGATCTCCCCCGCTGATTCCACGACCGAACAGACCCAACTGGCGAACGGCCAATACCAGATGGCGCTGGCCCATTCCGGAACTGACATCGCCGATCCCTCTGAGCTGACGACCGTGGAGGTCGTCGGCGGGCCCAACAACCCGGCGACGCGCGCCTTCTACACGAATTACTACAACCCCGAGGTGGAAAAGCTCGCAAACCAGGCGCTCGTGACGTCCGACGAAACGGCCCGGTTGAAGATCTACGCGCAGCTGCAGAAGCAGGTCGCCGAGGACGCCCCCATGGCATTCCTGTTCTACCAGCCCACGCCGATAGCGTTCCGAAGCAACGTGAAGAACCTGGTGTACACGGCGGGCGGCACCTACCGCCTCAACCAAACCACAATCGGATGATCGAGGTGCGCTCAGGGGAGCGGTCGCCCCTGAGCGCACCTCTGCCGACCACACCCGCCGCAGGAGGTGAACATCGACACCGATGGTCCGCTACATAGGACGGCGCCTGATCGCCTTATTGCCGATCTTGTTCGGTATCACCCTCGTCGTTTTCATGTTGGTCCACATCACGCCGGGCGACCCCGCGCGAACTTACTTAGGAATACACGCGACGGATGAGTCGCTGAAGGCATTGAGGCATGCGTGGGGCCTCGACCAGCCGATCCCCCTGCAGTACCTGATCTACCTGTCCGGACTCGTCCGCGGCGACCTCGGACAGAGCCTCTACTACGGCACCAGCGTTCGCAGTCTCATTGCGGGCAGCCTGGTGCCGACGCTCTTCCTGTTGTTGCTGTCCTCGCTCCTCGCAGCTTTCGTGTCAGTGATTTTGGCGTTGATCGCCGCGACGAAGCCTGAGACCTTGGTCGACCATACGATCCGTGCCATCCCGACGGTCGGCCTCGCTATGCCTACGTTTTGGGTTGGCACGATACTGATCCTCATTTTCGGCGTTCATTTCGGCATTCTCCCGGTCGGTGGATACGGGACTGACATCAAGTCGCACCTCGAGTCATTGATCTTGCCGTCTGTCGCAATTGCCGTGGCGATCGTTCCGGTCCTGGTGCGGAGCCTACGGGCGGCTCTGCTTGAGGCGTTGAACATGGACTATGTGGCGTTCGCCCGCGCGAAGGGATTACGGCCGTCGTCCGTCCTGATCCGCTATGCCTTGCGAAATGCTTCTATTCCCGCAGTGAATATTCTGGGCGTGACCATCGGATTCTTGGTGGGTCAGACGTTGGTGATCGAAAATGTGTTCGCCCTTCCTGGACTTGGCCGGCTGATGATTCAGGCCATCTTCAAACGGGACTTCCCGGTCGTCCAAGGAATCGCGCTGGTATTCGCTATCCTGACGATGATCGTGTTCTTACTGACGGATGTCGCGTGCGACCTGCTGGACACGAGGGCGGCCTGATCATGGGTGTCAGAACGTCGATCGCCGCGCGCGGCAAGCTCCTGTCACCAGGCCGAAGGCGCTCAGGCGCGGCCGCGCGGTTCTGGGGCGCGGGACGCGCTGTGCGCGCGAACCCCACGCTGTTCGCCGGCGTCATCATCGTCTGCCTGACCATTGCCGTTGCCGTCCTCGCTCCGATTCTCGCTCCGTTCGACCCGATCGACCAGGACTTGACACATGCGCTCGCGGGGCCTAGCGGTTCGCATTGGCTCGGCACAGACAGCCTGGGCCGCGACGTATTTTCCCGCATTGTCTGGGCGAGTCGGATCGACCTCGCGGTAGCCTTCGCCTCCGTCGTGGCGCCTTTCGTCGTCGGCACGGCGGTGGGCCTCGTGGTGGGTTACGTCGGAGGTCGCCTGGACGCGATCGTTGCCCGCATGGCGGATGTTGTCGTCGCGTTCCCCGTGTATGTCTTGATCATTGCCCTGGTGTTCGCGCTCGGACCTGGGGTCGCAAGCATTTTCATAGCAATTGCGATTGTCAGCTGGGTGCCGTATATGCGAATCGTTCGCGGTGAGACGCGCATTCTCCGCAGTAGGGCCTTTGTGGAGGCCGCGCGCGTGGGAGAGTTCTCCCATATACGCATCCTGTTGCGCCACATAGCCCCCAACGTGATTTCACAGCCGATCGTCTACGCGAGCAGCGACGTGATTCGCGACATTTTGGCGATTGCCACGCTGGGGTACCTGGGCCTGGGTGTGCCGCCTCCTGCGCCTGAATGGGGCGCCATGATTGCGGATGGCCAAGAGTATTTTTCGACAGATTGGATGCTCGCGGTGGGGCCCGGCGTGGCGGTCGTGGTGACGGGGTTTGGCCTGGCGCTCGTGGGCGATGGCCTGGCGCGTGCGTGGAGGATTGATCGATGACGACCCACAAGGCCCCGCTGCTCGAAATAGACGCGCTCACGATCGACGTGATGACCGCGCATGGCCCGCGCCGAGCCGTTGACGGTGTGTCACTCGTCCTACACGGGGGCGATACCTTGGGCATCGTCGGCGAGAGCGGTTCCGGGAAGAGCCTGACGCTGCGCGCAATCATGGGCCTGCTGCCCAAGGGCGTCATTCAGACCTCCGGGCGGATTGTGTTGCGCGGCGTGGACGTGGCGACGATGACGAGGCGGCAGCGGCGCGCGGTGTGCGGCAAGGACATCGCGATGGTATTTCAGGACCCCATGAGTTCCCTGAACCCCGTGATGCGCGTGGGGCCGCAAATTGTGGACGGTTTGACGGCTCGTCGTCATCTGTCGTATCGCGATCGGCGGACACGGGCGATCGAGCTGATGAGTCGGATGGGCATTCCCGACCCGGATCGGCGTTTTCACGCGTTTCCGCACCAGCTGTCGGGTGGCATCAGGCAACGGGTGATGATCGCGTCGGCGATGGCTTGCGAAGCGGCTCTCATGCTGTGCGACGAGCCGACGACGGCGTTGGACGTGACGATTCAAGATCAGATACTGAGGCTGTTGGCTGAGCTATGCGAGCAGTCCGGGACAAGCCTGCTCTACGTGACGCACGACCTCGCCGTAGCGAGCCAGGTGTGCGCGAGCATCAACGTGATGTACGGGGGCCAATTGATGGAGTCCGGCCCGGTCGCGGACGTATTCCGGTCGCCGCTGCACCCGTATACGCTGGGTTTGCTTGGCGCCATGCCCCGGGTTGAACACGGCAAGAGAAGGCTGGTTCCGATTGGCGGAGCCGCGCCCGCACTCGGCGAGCTGCCGGCCGGCTGCCCGTTCGCGCCGCGTTGCATCCTCGCCGAGGAGGCCTGCGAACGGGGCCGCATCGACTGGCGCGACATGACTGACGGACGCGGAGTTCGCTGCGTCCGTCCGCTGACGGACGCTATCGCTCCGGTGGAGGATCAACGGTGACATCGACGATGTTGTTGGACGTATCGGGGCTGCGCGTCGCGTTCCCGGTGCGTCAAGGTGGCCACGAGCATGCCTTCTACGCGGTCGACGGCGTGGACCTCCGCGTTGCACCTGGCGAGATTGTGGGGTTGGTGGGGGAGTCCGGTTCGGGAAAGTCGACAATTGCGCGGGCCGTGGTCGGATTATGCGCGGTAGAGTCCGGTGCGATCGCGTACGGCACGCCGGCTTCATCGACACCGCGGGTTCATAGGGCCGGCGGGGCCGTACAGATGGTATTTCAGGATCCGTATTCGTCGTTGAATCCCCGGATGACGATCCGCCAGCAGTTGTCCGAGGTGCTTCGAGTGCATCGCGTTGTTCCCAAGGAATCGATCCTCGAGCGTTGCGAATTTCTCATGCGACAGGTCGGATTGCCCCCGCAATTGCTTCACGCGAGACCGAGCCAGATGTCCGGCGGCCAGCGCCAACGCGTCGCGATTGCCCGCGCCCTGGCATTCGAGCCGCGCCTGCTGGTTGCCGACGAGCCTGTTTCGGCATTGGATGTGTCTGTGCAGGCGGAGATCGTCAACCTCTTCGCCGACTTGCGAGACCGTCTGGGCCTGTCGATCGTCTTTATTGCCCATGATCTGTCGGTGGTCAGTGGCCTTTGTGACCGCGTTGCGGTGATCTACATGGGCCGGATCGTCGAGCAGGCGCCGACGGCCGACTTGTTCGGGCACCCGCGCCACCCGTACACGAGGGGCCTCCTCGCGGCGGTGCCGCGGATGGGTCGGGCACGCGCCGAATATCCTTCCATCGTGGGCGAGATGCCGAGCGCGCTGCATACGCCCAGCGGATGCCGCTTCCGCACTCGCTGCCCCCATGTGCAGGAGTTGTGCAGTGACATCGACCCGGCCCTGAAACCAGCGAACGCGCCTCTTGACGTGCACGTGACGGCGTGCCTGTTCCCGATCGACACTGTCGAGGTCGCGGGGCCAAGGCAGAAGCTCGGCGGCACAGCGCCACAGTGAAACGTCGGCCGCCGGCGTGCACCCCTTCCGGCTCGCGGGTTTGTGTCGTGGCCGCTGGCGATGTTGTGGCAGATCTCGAGACTGCCTCGTCATCGTCTCACCGGCGGCGGGGCCCGTCAGCAGCCAGTGATTTGAATCGGGATGGATGCCCAGCCGCCGACGCTGTTATTGAGATTTCGCGTTACATCGCCCGCCATCTCGATCGAGCGAACCCGCGTGACCATCGCGTGCAGCAACGCCGAGGCTTCCAGTCGCGCCACGTGTTGGCCGACGCACTGATGGATGCCCATGCCGAACGCGACGTGCCCCGCCGGGTTTCTGGCCAAGTCGAAAGCCTCTGGCTCGCTTGGTTCGCTCCATCGGCGCGCGTCCCGGTTCGCCGACGCGAAAAGGAGCAGCACTTTGACGTTCGCAGGGATCGTGACGTCACCGATGCGCACGGGTTCACGGGTCTTTCGGAAGAACCTGTGCACGGGCGACTCCCACCTGATCGCCTCATCGAACGCCACCGAGGCGAGTGCAGGATCACGCCGCAGTGCCTCCCACTGTCGTGGATGTGACGCCAGTGCGTACAAGAGGGAACCGAGCCCGTGGACCGTCGTGTCCATGCCTGCCGCGAGCAGCGCGCGAACCATCAGGTGCGCATCGTCCGGGTCCACGAGGCCGCGCTGGCTTGCCGCCCAGATATCGCCCCCGATGCCGGATTCCGCTAGCTTATTTAGCTCCAGCTGGGCCGTGACCCACGCAGCGCGATCCTCCTGTCCCACGCTGCTCGCGCGCCGCAGATCGTTCTCCGGGCCGAAGGAGTTGAACATGTAATCCGCATACGGGATCAGGCACTCCTGCCCGCTGCCACCGACGCCCAGTGCCTGGGGAATGACCGCCACGGGCAACGGCTGTGCCAACGCGGCCACGGCGTCCACCGTCCCGATGTGCAGTGCCGACTGGACCAGGCCGTCCGCAGTGTCGAACCACGAGTCCCGCAGTTTTTGGAGAGACCGGGGGCTGAGCACATGCGAGAACACCGCGCGGCTGGCGTCGTGGAACGGCGGGTCTTCCTCGAGCGTCAGGCTCCGATCGTGACCAGTCGTCTCGAAGTCTTCGATGCCGACGCCAGCCGACGACGAAAATCTCTGCCAGTCCTCCAATGCATTCCGCACGGGCGCGTATCGGCCGATCATGTAGGCGCGATAGCGCGAGAGCCATATGACGTCGCCCATCTCGCGAACTTTCGAGTAGAACGCGTGTGGGTCGAGGAGCACGTCGGTGGCGAACGGGTCGTCATCGCAAATCGGCACGCCATCTGCTGCGGCAGCCGGAGTATAATAGGACATTTCGCTCACTTGGGAAAAGTTAAAGGTCGAGGGTCAGATGAGGGCTTTGAGAACGCGACACGCAGATGTACATAATGTCACTGACCGCATCCGGATCATCGTGAATCGAATCACGGTGATCTGGCACACCAGCTAGCACACCCGTCTCGCACGTCCCGCAGGTGCCAGTTTCGCATGACGACAAAACGACCACTCCGGCGCCACGGGCAACGTCGAGAATGGACGACCCTGCGGTAACCAGCAACGTCTTACCTGATCGGGCGAGGTGGATATCGAATTCGCGATCATTCAGCCGGTTGGGCGGCGACTTAGCGGAAAAGTGCTCGGAATGGAATCGTGCTCTGCCCACGCTTCGGACAGCCGCGGCGGCGTCGGACACCATCTCGGCGGGTCCGCAGCAGTATACCCGCGTCGAATCTTGCGACCGCTTCTCGAGCTCTCGCCTGAGGCACATTCGTCCATGCTCGTTCTTCGCAAAAATCGTGATGTTGTCGCCCTGTAGCGTATTGAGAAACGCCATGGACTCTCGCGTGCGGCCGCCATAGAGAAGCTCCCAGCGTGCGCCAAGCCGCCTGACGTGGTCGATCATGGGAATGATGGGAGTGATGCCGATGCCACCCGCGATGAAGATGTAGTGCTGCGCCGGCAGGATTGCAAAATTGTTCCGGGGCCCGCCGATCGCGAGTCGATCGCCAACGTTGACGTGTTGGTGGATGAAGTCGGACCCTCCGCGTCCGTGCCCTTCCTTCAGTACGGCTATGCGGTATTCGCCGGGCTTCCATCGGTTGCCGCACAGCGAGTACTGGCGCGTCGCGCCGTTGGGGAGATGGAGATCGATGTGTGAGCCCGGCGTCCACTCGGGCAGTCGCCCGCCGTCGACGTCTCGGAACGTCAAGGAGACGACGTTCGTGGCAATTGTGGATTTATCCGTTACCTCGAGCAGCCGCCGCTGCCCTCCGGCCGTCGAGCGCCTGTCCGTCATGATGAGCCTTCGTCACAGCAATGTGCGAACAGACCAGAGCTCTGGGAACAGGCGATTGTCGGTGACTTTTCGCAACCAGCCCACACCCGCAGTGCCACCGCTGCCGACCTTACGGCCGATCAGGCGCTCGACGGTGACCAGATGTTTCATTTGCCACTCGCTGAAAGCGCTCGCGATTTCCATCAGAACTTCCCCCAGTCGGTAGAGCGGGTCACCGGGGTCGTTTGCCCGGTACACCGCGAGCCACGCCTGCTCGACGGATTCGTCCGGTGTGTACGGTCTGGTGACGTCTCGGCCGAGGTGGTCCGGTGAGATCTCGTACCCGCGGCGCTTCAGCAAGACGGTGGTGCTGTCCCAGACACTGGGCGCGTTGAAAACGCCGAGCAGCTCCTGGTAAATGCCTGCCATCGCTCGGTGGGGCTTCAGCATATTCGGATCTTTGTTACCCAAGATGAATTCCAGCGTTCGGTACATGTAGGACTGGAAGCCTGACGCTTTGCCGAGCGCATCTCGGAAGCCATTGTATTGATTCGGGGAGAGGGTGTCCAAGAGGGGCCACACGTTGACCAAGAGATGCTCCGTCGTCACCACGCGCCGCAAGAGGCCGATCCCAGTTTCGACGTCATCCGAATCAATCTTGTCGCGCGCCTCGCCGACTTCGTTAACGGCCAGTTTGAACAGGAGCTCCATCACTTGGCCGCTAATGAAGAACGTCATTTCGTCGTGTTGCGTGCTTCGTGGTTGCTGCAGCGTCAGAAGCTTGTCCACTAGCGTGTACGCGACATATGGTGTGACGGCATCCGCGAAAGTGACCGCGGGTTCGCCGCCGGTGGAGGCGACGGTGGCCTCGCGCTCTCCTGCGGTACTGGGGCGGAGCTCTCGCGTTGCGGGTTCCATCGTGATAACTAGCCTTTCCAAGTTCTTGTCGGCGGTGCCTGTTCGCGTCGTATTCGCTGACGCTAATGCTTCTTCGCGGTCGGACGCATTGTTTCGGCCGACAAGGATTTATTCCTAGGGTGGTCAGAATGCACCATGCGCGATTCTGCGACATGCTGGGTGGCGGAAGAAGCTCGCAGGCTCGGGATCCGCAGGCGGTGCCGGCAGGCAGGGTGCTTCCCGGCGCTGCCGTGGCGCTGGCGAGCGCCCTAGGCGGAGTACCCGAAGATGCGCTATACGCGGTGCAGCGGACCGAGCATCGAGCGCAGGCCCTGGTTGGCCAGTTGGTAGCTGACCGTGACCATCCCGATGACGTCCGATGGACTGTCGAGGTCCCGCTCAACGGTGCGCGCGCCGGTGCGCCGTGCTCCGGGGATTGCCTCGGCGAGCTCGGCGCTGGCAATCGTCGGCATGTCGATCGCCAGGTGCAGTCGGTCCGGAACTGCGGTGGGGCGGATCTCGTGGGCGCGTCTCACAGCCCGTGCGGCGCCTTCGCGAACCGCATGGCAGGACGCCGAGGGTGCCAGCGAATCGGCCGCGTTGAACCCGTGAGCCACTTTGGTTTGCACTGTCGTCACGCCTGGGAAGCCCCGCTCGGCAAGGTCGCAGGTGACGTCGTCGCCGCTGACCAACCCCACCGGGACTTCGAGGGCTCCCGCCAAGAGCGCATTGATCTCTGCCTCGCCGACCGGTTCGCCGTTGAGCCGAACTTCGGTGAAGTACCCCGAGTAGGTGTGAGCCATGACGCCGCGGGACCCCGACGGCGCGTGGTAACCGACAAATAATGCCAGGTCGTGGTCGGCGGAGATGCCTTCTGCCATGCACTGGAGCTTCGGCGAGCCGAATATCAGCCGGGCCCGAGGGTCGAGTTCACTGTGGATCAGGTTGTCCATAGTGCCGTGAGAGTCGTTGACTAGCACAGACTCCGCGCCTGCGTCGAATGCGCCGGCGATGGCGGCGTTCGCCTCTGCCGTCATGAGCTGCTGCGCCCGCGGGTAGCCGTGACCGCCTCGGACAATTTGATCCATGGTCGCGATTCCGCCCACGCCCTCCATGTCGATCGAGAGATAGACCTTCATGTGGCTTTCCGTCCTGTCGCCGATCCTGGATTGCGCTTAACCTGCGGGCGCCGTGTCTAGCGGGGGCCCTGGGCCGTACACTAAAATCGTTGCCGCTCGCGCGTCATCGTCCCCCGGGACGATCCGCTCCGGACCCGGTCGGTGTTCTCGACAATTCGCCCGCTCCTCGGTCTGATCAGTTTCCATTCGGCGTCGGCCGGGTCGCGCCTCAAACGAGGCGAGATCGATCCGCTCGACCGCGTCGAGCACGAACCAAGCCAGGTGATCTGCCGGTAGCCACTCGTCCACCGACGGTGGCAGAAGAAGCACCCGACCACGCCCGGAATCACGGAAATTGTATGTCACACAACGACTATCACGCGAAACATCAGGCCATACGGGTCAAGACATGCCAGACGATTCACGCAACAGGCTCGAAAGCTACCTCGAATTCCTCGCTGCTCACCGAGCTCTCATGGGCGCCCGCATCCGTGACTACTACCGCGGGCTGTGGAGCCTCGGGCGGCCAGCACGACCGCGAGGTCTTGCGGCCGAGCCAGATCCTCGACCAAGTAGGGACTCGCTGATCGAGGGAGCCGGGCGCCGCCGCGGTCGCGCCAGTGAATTCGTCCGGCAAGTGCCGTCCGGTAGGCAGGACTCGCTGCGGACCGCCGTCGGCGACACACATGCAGCGGAGCGACTTTCGTTGTGGCAGACCATGACGCGGGCATCTTATGTCACTAGTCTTCGACTTCATGAGTGCACAGCTGACAGTCGTGGGCCGGGTCGCGAGTGGCGCCACCGAACTCGCGGAATGTCACCTCAGCCATCGCGCCGTCGAGGAAGTTGCGATCGATGCGATGGGCAGCGTAGCGGAAATTGGCACCGATTCGCGCCTGGCCGGATGGGCTCAGATGTCGCGATGAACACCACGGCGCTCCTTACGCTGCTCCAGGCCCGACGCGGGCGGATTCTCGACGACACGGCGGCGCTCGTCAACTGCGAGTCCCCGTCAGAGGATCTGGAGGCCACCGCGGTGTGTGCCGAGATGGTGGCCGAACTGGGAAACGAGCTTCTCGGCGTCACTGCGAACTGGTATACCGCGCAGGGGAGGCCACATCTGATATGGCGGTGTGGCGGGCCGACCCGAGTGCTCCTCATCGGGCACTGCGACACGGTGTGGCCTTCGGGGACGCTGGCGCGATGGCCGTTCTCGGTGGAGGAGAATCGGGCAACGGGGCCGGGAGTCTTCGACATGAAGGCCGGCTTGGCTCAAATGTTTCACGGGCTTTCCGTCCTGGACGACTTGACCGGCGTCACAGTGATTGTGACCACCGACGAGGAAATCGGTTCGCCTACGTCGCGCGCCGTGATCGAAGGTCTTGCGACCGGCGCGCGGGCCGCATTGGTATTGGAAGCGAGCCTCGACGGCGCTTTGAAGACGGTTCGCAAGGGGGCATCGCTGTATCGGCTTGCCATCGATGGAAAGGCCGCGCACGCCGGGCTGGAGCCTGAGTTTGGAGTGAACGCGACTGTCGAAGCTGCGCACCAAATCCTGGCGATTGCCGAAATGGGGGACGCTGCGGCCGGTACCACGGTGACACCCACCATTGTGCGCAGTGGGCGGACCACCAACACGGTTCCCGATCACGCCGAGATTGCGGTTGATGTGCGTGCCGCCGACCGTTCGGACCAGTTCCGCGTCGATCGCGCGATGCGGGCGTTGCGGCCCGTGGTACCTGGTGCGCGCCTCGAGCTTGACGCGGACGTCAACCGGCCGCCGCTCACCTCCGAAGCGTCGGCCGAGTTGTTTGCGGTGGCCGCGTCGCTGGCCGACGATATGGGGCTGGCCCCGCTTCGTGGGGTCGCTGCCGGCGGGGGATCAGACGGCAACTTCACCGCCGGTGTCGGTGTTCGCACGCTCGACGGGCTAGGTGCTGTCGGGGCTCACGCGCACGCGGAAGGCGAATGGGCGAGCGTGGCAGACATGCCCGACCGGGCCGCACTCTTAGCCGCGCTTGTTGCCGCGATCCGCAATGGGGCTTAGTGGTCTCGCTTGTGAGTCCGCCGGGAACCAGGTCCGGGCTGTGAGGTCGGCGAGGTAGAGGCCGCACGCTCAGTCCAGGGCGTCTGCGGGTGCTCCGGCGAAGTAGCCGATGGGCAGCACAGAGCCTTGGTAGCAGTCCTTGCTGGCCGGGTAGGCGGCGAAGCCCCAGCGTCCGGCGGAGCCGCCGTAGCGCAGTCGCATGAGTGGCTGGGCGTCGCCGTCGGGGTGATGACCGGCGCTATGTGGCTGCTCATGGGCGCGTTCTCCCCGCTGGCAACGATGCGATTCGTGACCTTCGCCGGCGGCGAGTTGGCACGCCCACACCCCGGCGTCGGCTCCGAGGTCGTCGGCAACATGAACACAGCTGGCACATAGCCTCCACCGCCGCCCGCCTCAACGCGTTCGCCGTCACCCTCGCCGACCAGACGCCGGCCACCGAAAACCTGTAGTTCACCAAACGCCGGTTGCGCCGAAACCCGGACACCCGGTAGTGGCCCGCAACGACAGGCGCGCAAGAGATTCGGGTGCCGCGACGATGCCGCGCTGACGCCGACACCGCACTCTTAACGACGTGAATAACAACATGACGGGCGGTACACGAGAAGATGCCGTCGGGGTGCCGCGGCCAATAGCCGATGGCACCGAAATAGCGGTGGGAAACGATGCTATTGATGAGATTTCTTCCCCGGCGCAGACATTCCAGCAGGCAAGCGCGGACGCAGATCGTGCCGCGGTGCGCGCGGCCGGCGCCGTCGGGGTGCGCGCGGATGTGCTGCACGATCCTGAGTTGTGCCGCGCCGCTTCAGAAGTGCTGCAACAGGTGTGGGCTGATCCCGTCGGCTCGCCGTTGCGGCCCGAAGTGCTTCGCGCGCTGTCCCACTCCGGAAACTACGTGGGGATCGTCTTCGACGACGCTACGATCGTCGGGGTAGCTTGCGGCTTTCGTACGGATCGGGACGAGCTGCACTCTCACATCGCCGGTGTGTTACCTGGTTATCAGCACCGTTCGATCGGATACGTCCTCAAGCTGCACCAGCGTGCGTGGGCCTTGCGCCAAGGGATTCCCACGATCACCTGGACTTTTGATCCCATCATTCGCCGCAACGCGCATTTTAATTTGATCAAGCTCGGTGCACAGATCGCCGAGTACGTGCCCGACTTCTACGGCACGTTGACCGGTCAGGCGGCCGGCGACGATCATTCGGACCGTCTGCTCGTGCGATGGGACCTGTTGGCGGGCGTACCCGGCGATCCCGTCGAGGTCGGCGGCGACGTTACTTCAGTGCTGGCGATCGGCGAGCAGAGCGAGCCGGTGCTGACGCTGTCGGCGTGCGACCGAGGCTCGATCTCGCTGCCGCCGGATTTCGAGCAGCTTCGCCGCGGACAACCCGAATTGGCGATGCGGTGGCGGCACGCACTACGCACGGCGTTGGCAGATGTCTTCGAACGCGGGCATCTGATTATCGGAATGGACGCGCAAGGCGCATACGCGACTCGAATGGAGCAATGATGAAACTGACTGGAGCGGAACTGATTCACGCGCGATTGCCACTTGTTGCGCCGTTCGAAACCTCGTTCGGCGCACAGAACGAACGGGACGTGTTGCTTGTTCGCGTCGAGCTTGACGGACAGGAAGGGTGGGGCGAGTGCGGCGCGCTGCCTGATCCCGTCTACTCGCAGGAGTACATCGAAGCAGCGGCGCTGACGATCCGACGGTTTTTTGTCCCGGCACTTGCCGCAGCCGATCAACTCACTGCGCCTCGCGTCGCGACGACACTGTCCCGATTCATCGGCCACCGGATGGCGAAGACGGCGCTGGAGCTTGCTGTGCTCGACGCGGAATTGCGTGCGGCCGGCATGTCCGCCGCCGACTACTTGGGAGCGGTGCGCGATTCAGTGCCGACCGGCGTCAGCGTCGGCATTCACCCGTCGATCCCGGCACTGCTTGAGGCGGTCGAACGCTATCTCGTTCAGGGCTACATGCGAATCAAGCTGAAGATCAAGCCGGGATGGGACATCGAGCCCGTCCGGGCGGTCCGGGAGCGGTTCGGCGACATCCCGCTGCAGGTCGATGCCAACACGGCCTATGACCTGGCCGACGCCCGGCATCTGGCTCGGCTCGACGATTTCGACTTGCTGATGATCGAGCAACCGCTTGGCGAGGAGGACCTGACCGAGCACGCCGAGCTCGCTCGGCTCGTGCGTACCCCGATCTGCCTCGATGAGTCCGTGACCTCTGCGAAGGGAGCCGCGGACGCAGTGCGGATCGGCGCGTGCTCGGTGGTCAACATCAAGGCGGGCCGGGTGGGCGGATATTTGGAAGCCCGGGCGGTCCACGATGTGTGCGCCGCCAACGGGGTTCCTGTGTGGTGCGGCGGCATGTTGGAGACCGGCATTGGCAGAGCCGCAAACGTGGCTCTCGCGGCGTTGCCCGGTTTCACCATCACTGGCGACACGTCCGCGTCGGACAGGTATTACGCCCGCGACATCATTACCGAGCCGTTCGTGCTTCAAGACGGGCATGTGCCGGTGCCGTGCGGCCCCGGCCTCGGGGTCACCGTGGACACGGACGCGTTGCGGCGCTTCACCGTCGAGCGCGAGGATCTGCACGTGTTCGCGATCGGTTAGCGGCCATGGCGGAGGGCAATCCTTATGGTTGTATTCGTAGCATGACGGCGACCGCGTCCTATACGCTCGAAGCGGTCCTTGCGGCCGTGGGACTTCCGGTGCTCCAGTCGCTGTGCTTGCCCCTCGGGCCGAATGTGAATGCGGGTGAACCGTGGCTTTTTGACCCAGCCGAGGATATTGAGGCGAGGCCGGGCGCATTGTTGCTCGCGGTCGGGTGTCGACCTCGTGGCTCTGCCGCCAATGTCGTTCGGGCGGCCGCCGCGGCTGAGTTTGCCGCCGTCATCGTCAAATCGTACGGTGAGGAGCTTGCGCCGATCATCGCGGCCGCCGAGAATGCCCGTATTGCATTGCTGCTCGTCGATGACGAAGTTCCGTGGCCACACCTGTTTTCGTTGCTCGTCGCCGCCGCTTCGCGGGGCCCTGCCGGGCGGCGCCAGCCGTTTTTTGGGGTCGTGCCCGGCGATCTGTTCGCGCTGGCGAACGCGGTTGCCTCCATGGTGGGTGGCGCGATAACCATCGAGGACATGCGCCAGCATGTCTTGGCCTACTCGAGCATTCCGGGGCAGCCGATCGATGACCCGCGTCGGGAGGGCATCTTAGGTCGGCGCGTCCCGGAGGAGTTCCGGCTGGCCAGTATGTACGAAGAGGTCAGGCAGGCAGAATCGGTTGTGCGGGTCGAGCGGGACGGCGTCCGGTCGCGGTTGGCGGTGTCGATCCAGGCCGGTGACGAACCGATCGGGTCCATTTGGGCGGTGGAAGGCGACGGCGGATTCCCGGCCGGGGCGGAAGCCGCGCTGGCAGATGCGGCGAGGCTCGCCTCGTTGCACCTGCTGCGCTTGCGCGCGAACCAAGATGTCGAAAGCGCCGCTCGTTCCGCGGCGCTTCGCGTGCTGCTCCTGGGTCAAGGCAACGCCCGGGCGAATGCATTACCGTCCGTCGATATGCACCCGCTCGCCGTGGTCGCGTTTCAAGCGATCGGGCGTGTGCGTGATGACGACAGCGCGCTGCTCGAATCCGCCGCGCACTTTGTTGCGGTCTCGTGCGAAAGCGCCTATCGCAACGCAGCCTGCCTGACGCTCGGCGAGACGATATACGCGCTCCTGCCGACGAGCGGCGATGGCCGGGATGTACTCCGGGCCATGGTAGAGCGCATCATCGACCGGGCCGCGGCCTCACTGCACGTGCGCCTGCGGGCCGGCATCGGCAGCGCAGTGGCGGATCTCGGATCGGTGGTCACGTCGCGAACCGACGCCGACCTGGTCTTGGCGGTTCTTGCGTCGGAATCGAACCCGGCGACGGTCGCCACGATCGCGGACGTAAGGAGCCGAACAGTCCTTCTGCACCTGCGCAATTGTGTCGGTGATGATCCGCGCATGTCGCTGGACGTGCTCGATACCATCGCGGCCCACGACAGGGACCGGGGCACGGACTACATCGGCACGCTGCGCACCTATCTCGACAGCCTGGGGGACATACCGACAGCCGCCGAGCGGATGTTCTTGCATCAGAACACTTTTCGTCATCGCATGCGGCGGATAGCCGAGCTGTTCAATGTCGACGTTGAGGACCCCGACGAGCGATTGGTGCTGTGGCTACTGCTGCGCATCTCCGGGGATTGACGCGGGTCCGGCCTGGCACCGAAGCGCCGGGCTACCCTCGTACTTCTGCTTCCGGGTCGTCAGCGCTTGGCGACCTTGGGAAGGATGGTCCCGCGCCACACATCGTCATCCCGGCCGATGAGCGCCATGTGATCGACTCCCAGGAGTTCGAGGCACCCGATCTCGACGTGGGTCGCGCGACGGCGCGGTTGGGCCACACCGAGACATCTGCATGGTCGGTGCTGAGAGCGCGTGCGCAGCAACGAGTCCCGGGATCGCCTGCAGTGCCGATTCGACGTCATCCCCGATGGCCGGCCACTCACCGCCGGCGCCGAACTGGTGGAATTCCGGGATGACGGCGGCGAAACCGCGCTCGACCAGGGCTCTGCCGAACGGGCGCAGGTGGCGCCGGTCGTAGGCGGCCCGCCAGAATCCCCGTGCACAGCGATGATCAGCCTCGTGGCCGCGGCGTCCGGTCGTTGCTGCGGCAGGTACACGTCGATGACGCCGTCCTCGCCGCCGCGATAACGGAGAACCGCGTCCGGTTCCGGGCCGGGCCGGCCGACGTTCGCCGGGATGTCGTCTGCCACGGGCGGGATGCTACCGGGGCTCGCGCAGCGGCCGGCTGGGTCACCGTATGGCGTCGATGACGAGCCCGAGAACCGTGATGGCGCCGGACTTGTCCAGTGGATGATTGCCGTTGCCGCACTTGGGGGATTGCACGCAGGACGGGCACCCGGCGGCGCAGGGGCATGCGGTGACGAGGTCGCGCACGGCGGTGAGCCACTGTGGGAGGACCTGGTAGCCGTGGTCGGCGAACCCCGCCCCGCCCGGATAGCCGTCATAGACGATGACGGTCGGCTCCCCGGTATCCGGCTGCAGCGCGGTCGACAGGCCGCCGATGTCCCACCTGTCGCAGCCGGCGAACAGCGGAAGGAGTCCGATCGCCGCATGCTCGGCCGCGTGTAGTGCGCCGGGGATGGTGGCGTCGGAAAGTCCTGCGGCGGAGAGGGTTTCGTGGGAGATGGTGTACCACACCGCCCTGGTGTCCAGCGTGTGCTCGGGCATGTCGAGCCCGACCGAGTCGATCAGGGTGCCGTCGCCGCGCCTGCGGAGGTACCCGACGACCTGCTCGGTGGCGCGTACGGCCCCAGTCGAGACGGAAATGCCGCTCGACACCTGTTGCGTCGCAAGGGCTTCGACGATCGCCACGGTCGAGACGGAGCGGGCGGTCGTCGACCAGTCCGGCCGGTCCGCGTCGAGCAGAGCCACGCCGCCGTCCAGGTCGAGCTCGCGCACGACGTACGTCTGGCCCTGGTGCAGATACACCGCTCCCGGATGCACGGTCGCGGGCGCGCGCAGGGCGTCCTCGGTACCGAGCAGACGCCCCGTGTCTGCCTCGACGACGGCGATCTGCCGGCCGGAACCGCGGAGACTGATGCCGCTGGCCGGATAGCGATGCCCGGCGAAGAAGTAGCCGCCGGGGCGGCGCCGGAGCACCTTCTCTGCCAGCAACCCGTCCAGTGCCGGGCGGGCGGCGTCCCCGCCGAACAGTGCGAGATCGTCGTCGGTCAAGCGGTTCTCGGCGGCGGCACAGACAAGGTGCGGCGCCAGCACATACGGATTCTGCGGGTTCGTGACAGTCGCCTCGACCGGTTTCGCGAACACCGCCTCCGGGTGGTGCACCAGATACGAGTCCAGCGGGTCTTCGCGCGCGACGAAAACCACCAGGGCGGGTGCCTCGCCCCGCCCGGCGCGCCCGGCCTGCTGCCACAGGGAGGCGAGCGTGCCCGGATAACCGGCGAGCACTGCCGCGTCGACGCCCGCGATGTCGACCCCGAGCTCCAGGGCGTTCGTCGAGGCGACGCCGGCGAGTTCGCCGGAGCCGAATGCGCGCTCCAGGGCGCGGCGGTCCTCGGGCAGGTAGCCGCCGCGGTAGGCCGAGACCTTTGGTGCAAGAAGCGGATTCGTGCGTTCGAGAATTCTGCGGGCGGTCAGGGCGACCTGTTCGGCGCCGGCGCGGGAGCGGACGAAGGTGAGCGTCCTCGCCCCGGCGCCGACGAGCGCGGCCATGATCCGCGCGGCCTCGGCGGACGCCGCGCGGCGCGGCGGGGGACCGTCCGGCTCGGCAGCGCCGTCGCTCTCGGCTGCGGTCGGGCCCGTTGCCCATGGATCGTCGACGGACGGGTCCGACAGCAGAATGACGTCATCTCCGCCGGCGCTCTCGTCCGGCTCGGGTAATGGCGGCGGCTCCCAGAGCACGAACTCGGCGCCGGGGTGAGGGGCGGCGTCCGCGGTCACCGCGACGACGGGTGCGCCGATCAGTCGCGACGCCGCGCCGGCCGGGTCGGCCACCGTCGCGGAGGCGAACACGAAGGTCGGGGACGAACCGTAGAGCGCCGCGGCGCGACGCAGCCTGCGCAGCACGAGTGCCACGTGCGATCCGAAAACGCCTCGGTAGGAATGACATTCGTCGACCACGACGAGACTCAGGTGCCGCAGCACTCGCGACCAGCGGGGATGGAAGGGCAGGATGCCGTGGTGCAGCATGTCCGGGTTGGTGAGGATGAGGCGGCCGTGGTCGCGCGCCCAGTTCCGGTCGGCCAGGGGGGTGTCGCCGTCGTAGGGCGCCGGGCGGATTCCGCTGAGCCCCAAGGAGTTCAGCGATTCGAGTTGGTCCGCGGCCAGCGCCTTGGTCGGCGAGAGGTAGAGCGCGCACGCGCGCGGATCGCCTTGTAGGGCGGCGAGGATCGGCAGCTGGTAGGCGAGCGACTTGCCCGATGCGGTTCCGGTGGCGACAACCACATGTTCGCCGCGGTGGGCGATCTCGGCGGCTTCGACCTGGTGCGCCCACGGCTGCGCGATGCCCCGGCCACGAAACGCGGCGACCGCGTCGGTGGGAGCCCAGTCGGGCCAGGGGACGGTTCGCCCGGTGCGCGGCGGTAGGTGCTCAATATGCCGGATCGCGTCCAGTTCGGAGACATGCTGCAGCGCCGCCAATAACGACGAGGGCGTTGCGCCGCGCGCCGGTACGTCCACGTGTCGCACGACTGCACTCGCCACAGGCACATTGTGCTGCATGCGCGAAGTTCGCCCGTGGGTGAACTTGGTGGGGGCGAACTTCGCGCATGCAGCGGACGTTGATCCATGCGGGGGATCAGGCGGGCTGCAGCTCCTTCTCCGCAGCGCCGTCCCTGTCGCCCGCGGCCTCGAACTCGATGTCGTCCGGCACGTCCAGTGCGCGCCGGCCAGCTGTGTCGAACTTGGCCCGGTCGAGCGTCTTCTCGGACGCGGACACCAGGATCGGCACCACGGCCTGGCCGGCCACGTTCGTCATGGTCCGCATCATGTCGAGCATCGCGTCGATGCCCAGCAGCAGCGCCACGCCCTCCAGCGGCAGCCCGAGCGTGGACAGCGTCAGCGTCAGCATCACCAGCGCGCCGGTGAGCCCCGCCGTCGCCGCCGAGCCGATCACCGAGCACACCACGATCAGCAGGTACTCCTTGACCCCGAGGTGCACGCCGTACGCGTTCGCCACGAAGATCGCGCCCAGCGCCGGATACACCCCGGCGCAGCCGTCCATCTTGGTCGTCGCGCCCAGGGGCACCGCGAAGGACGCGTACGCCTCCGGCACGCCCAGCCGGGTCACCACCCGCTGCGTCACCGGCATGGTGCCGACCGACGAGCGCGACACGAACGCCAGCTGCAGCGCCGCCCACGCGCCGGTGAAGAACTTGACCGGGTTCACCTTCGCGACCACCGACAGCAGGATCGGGTACACGACGAACAGCACGATCGCGCAACCGACGTAAACGTCCACGGTGAACGTGGCGAGCGGCGCGAGCAGGTTCCACCCGTAGGACGCCACCGACTTGCCGATCAGCCCCAGCACACCGAGCGGGGAGAGCCGGATCACCCACCACAGCGCTTTCTGCACGATCTCCAAGAGCGACCGCGTGAAGGAGATGAACGGGTCCGCCTTCTTACCGACCTTGATCGCCGCGATGCCGACAACGATTGCGATGAAAACGATCTGGAGCACCTTGCCGCTGCCGGAGAATGCGTCGATCGGGTTCGACGGGATCATGCCGGTCAGGAAGTCGAGCCAGCTACCGGTGTGCTGCGGGATATCGCTCTTGCTCAGCTTCGAGGTGTCGAACCCGTTGCCGGGCGAGGTGAGCGCGCCGATCACGATGCCGATCGTCACGGCGATGAGCGCGGTCCCGGCGAACCACAGCAGCGTCTTCCCGGCGAGCCGCGCCGCGCCGGCGACACCGCGCAGGTTCGTGATCGACACGACCAGCGCCGCGAACACCAGCGGCGGCACCACCAGGTACAGCAGCTGCACGAAGATCTTCCCGATGGTCGTCAGGGTGGCGGTGAGCCACGCGGCGTCGGTATCGCGCGCGATGAAGCCGAGAACCAGGCCGAGGCCGAGGCCGAGCATCACCTGCGCGCCGAACGGTATGCGGGCCAAGGGATTTCGCGACCGGCGGGGCTGCTGTACCGATGCTGCCGATGCCGTCGATGACGCCGCTACTGTGGGCGCGCCGCTGTCGGCGGTGCCCGAACTGCTACTAGAAGGGCGAGACATGAAGAGGACCTCTCATGAAGGACTGCACCGGCAACGAAGCCGGGCAGCAAAGGGGTAGGACGGGACAAACCGGACCGACACACGAACAGCGTCATAGGCGAAAAGTGCGGTCGACGAGTCGCGTAAGGATCCGCGGATGCGCGTCACAGCGAGGAATCGGATATGACGCTGTTCCGGGCTGAATCCACGCATCAAGCCCACGCATGAAGGCCATGGACGGACAACGCGCCCGTGGAATGAGCCGGTGCCGCGTGGGTGCGACGGATCAGCGCCGGGCGAGCCCGGGACGCGCGAGAGGGACCGTCAACAGGCTGCGCTGATGCGCCGCTGCAGGTCGACGTGCAGCCGGCGAGTGAGAAGCGCGCCCGGGAATGTCACGGGGTCCAGTCTGCCACTTCGGTCTCGGTCGGTGTGCATCGGGTGCGCCCTGTGCGAGAATGACCGCCAATCGTGCCCTAAAGTGAGCTAGAGCCCCGCCGGGGAACCGGCGAATTTCCGCGTGTCAATCGCACCGCCTGCATGTGCTGTGGGTGGTCGCCTGTGCGAAGGATCTTTCTGCAGATGCCTGACTTGCTTGCCGCCCCCCATGTTGCAGCGCACCTTTCAGCGGCCACCCTGACCGTCGACGGTGGCGACAGGGCCATCGTGATCGCCGTCGGCGTGGTGGCGCTGATCGCCCTGGCCATCTCGTTCGTGCTGCGGGCGGGGGTGCTGGCCACCGGGACCGGAACGAAGAAGATGCAGGAGATCTCGGCGGCCGTGCAGGAAGGCGGTGCGGCCTACCTCGGCCGGCAGTTCCGGACGCTGTCGGTCTTCGTGGTGATCGTCTTCCTGCTGCTGCTGGTGCTGCCGGCCGATAGCTGGAGCCAGCGGATCGGGCGGTCGATCTTCTTCCTGGTGGGCGCGGCGTTCTCGGCACTCATCGGTTACCTCGGCATGTGGCTCGCCACCCGCGCCAATGTGCGCGTCGCGGCCGCGGCGAACGGCGAGGGTCGCGAGAAGGCCATGCAGATCGCCTTCCGCACGGGCGGAACCGTCGGGCTGGCCACCACCGGCCTCGGCCTGCTCGGCGCCTCCATCGTGGTGCTGGTCTACGCCGGCGGCGCGCCAAAGGTCTTGGAGGGCTTCGGGTTCGGTGCCGCGATGCTCGCGATGTTCATGCGTGTCGGCGGCGGCATCTTCACCAAGGCGGCCGACGTGGGCGCCGACCTGGTCGGCAAGGTCGAGCAGGGCATCCCGGAGGACGATCCGCGCAATGCCGCCACCATCGCCGACAACGTGGGCGACAACGTGGGCGACTGCGCCGGCATGGCCGCCGACCTGTTCGAGTCCTACGCCGTCACCCTCGTCGCCTCGCTGATCCTCGGCTCGGCCGCGTTCGGCACCAAGGGCCTGATCTTCCCGCTGATCGTCCCCGCGATCGGCGTGCTCACCGCGATCGTCGGTGTGTACATCACGCGCGCCCGGGCCGGCGAGAGCGGGCTCGCGACCATCAACCGTTCTTTCTACATCTCGGCGGTGATCTCGGCGATCCTGTGCGCGATCGCCGCGTTCGTGTACCTGCCGTCGAACTTCGCGGCACTGGGCATGAGCGGCGCCGGCAACCCGGCGGTGATCGCGTTCGTCGCCGTGATCATCGGGATCGTGCTGGCCTCGATCATCCTGTGGCTCACCGGCTACTTCACCGACACGCACCACGGGCCGACGCAACATGTCGGGAACACCTCGGTGACCGGCGCGGCGACCGTCATCCTGTCCGGCATCTCGCTCGGTCTGGAGTCGGCCGTCTACACGGCGATCGTGATCGGCGCCGCCGTGTACGGCGCGTTCTTGCTCTCCGGCTCGCTGCTGGTCTCGCTGTTCGCGGTGGCGCTCGCCGGGTGTGGCCTGCTCACGACGGTCGGCGTGATCGTCGCCATGGACACCTTCGGGCCGGTCTCCGACAACGCGCAGGGTGTCGCGGAGATGTCCGGTGAGGTCTCCGAGGCTGGAGCCCAGATCCTCACCGACCTGGACGCCGTCGGCAACACCACGAAGGCCATCACCAAGGGCATCGCGATCGCGACGGCCGTGCTCGCCGCCACGGCGCTGTTCGGCTCGTACGCGGACGCGATCTCCGGCGCCCTCAAATCCGCGGGCGGCGCCGCGGAATCCGCCGCCAGCACCATGTCGGCGTTCTTCACCGACGTGAAATGGCCGAACGTCCTAGTCGGCGTGATGCTCGGAGCCTGCGTCGTCTTCCTGTTCTCCGGCCTGGCCATCAACGCGGTCTCTCGCGCCGCGGGAGCGGTGGTGTTCGAGGTGCGACGCCAGTTCCGCGAGATCCCCGGGATCATGGAGGGCACCGGTAAGCCGGAATACGGCAAGGTCGTGGATATCGTCACGCGTGATTCGCTTCGTGAGCTCGCGACCCCGGGCCTGCTCGCGGTCTTCGCGCCGATCGCCGTCGGCTTCGGCCTCGGCACCGGCCCGCTCGCCGGCTTCCTCGGCGGTGCGATCGCCTGTGGCGTGCTGATGGCCGTGTTCCTGGCCAACTCCGGCGGCGCGTGGGACAACGCGAAGAAGCTCGTGGAGGACGGCCACCACGGTGGGAAGGGCTCGGATGCGCACGCCGCCACCGTCATCGGCGATACGGTGGGTGACCCCTTCAAGGACACGGCCGGCCCGGCGATCAACCCGCTGATCAAGGTGATGAACCTGGTGTCCGTGCTGATCGCGCCGGCGGTCGTGCTGCTCTCGGTCGGGAGCAGCAATATGCCGTGGCTCCGCGCGCTCATCGCGATCATCGCGCTGGCGATCATCGTGGCCGCTGTGATCGTGTCGAAGAAGCGAGCGTCGCAGCTTCACCAGGAGGCGCCCGAGGCCGAGGCCGCTGCTGCGGCGTAACCGCGGGTTCGCCTAGCACGTTCTGCCGCCTGGCGAAGAGGCCGTTCGACCGTGACCTTTTTCGACTCCGGGCGGGTATCGTAGGTCGATCGAATTCGCCGAACCGACTCCAAGGAGACCCTGAGCTATGAAGCGCACACTGGTGGCCGTCGCCGCTGCGGCAGTGGCGGCACTCGTCGTCACGGCGTGCGGAAGTTCGGGCGGGACGGCGCAGAGCCCATCCAGCAGCTCGAGTTCGCAGTCGTCGAGCAGCAGCGAGTCGTCTCTCGCGGGGCAGGCGGCGAACACCGAGTCGTCCAGCCCGCAGGCCTCCACGGAGCCGACCGCCGGCGGCTCGTCATCCACGGTCACGATCAGCGGGGACCTCGACGCGCAGAGTGCCGCGTGGTTCGGAGCGGTCTGTACCGGACTGTCGCCGGTGGTCGAGCAGGCGTTTGGTCTGATGAGCAGCGCGATGAGTAGCCTGGGTGGCTCCGGCGACCCCGCGAAGATCCAGCAGCAGCTCGTCGCGGCGATCTCCACGATGGCGTCCTCCATGGATTCCGCGGCCAAGACCATCGGGGCGGTCCCGCCGCCCACTCTCGCCAACGGCAAGCAGATGGCGCAGGACATCGTCGCCGCGCTGGGCAAGTCGGCGCCGCAGTTGAAGCAGGTCGCCGACCAGCTCCAGGCCGAGAAGGTCACCACCATGGAGCAGCTGCAGCAGGCGATGAGCTCGCTCAATTCGTCGTTGACCTCGGGCATGGACGGGCTGTCGTTCGACAAGTACGACCTCGATCCCAAGATCCAAGACGCCATGAAGAAGCTACCGGCCTGCGCTCCGCTGTACTCCTTCGCGCAGTCCGCGTCGCCCACCAGCTGAGTGACGTCGGCCGAGCAGTTGAGCGACCGGGCACCGGGAATGCTCGGCTGCACCCGGCCGTCGGTGTGATCCGGTACCGTGGCGAGCCGTGACGCAACCGTCGCTGTTCTCCGCGGATCTGCTGCCACCGGCACAGCTCGACCTGGGCGGGCTGCTCGCGGCGCACGGGCAGATGGTCGGCGGGCCGCAGGGCTCGCGGATCTCCATCCTGCTGACGGACGCGTGGCGGGCCGACTCGTTGATCCGCGAATGCGCCGCGCGGGACCTGATCGCCGAGACCGTGCGCGACCGGACGGACGGGGCGGTGCTGCTGCGCACAGAGCGGTCCGCGAAGCTCGACGCCTTGACTACGCGGTGGACGCGCGGCGCGGTCAAGGCGCCCCCGCCGGATCTCGTCATCGACGCGGGCCTGCTCAGGATCTGGCTGCTCGCGGCCGGCCGCCCGGACGCGCAGGGCTACCTGCTCGGACTGGACCCGCACGCCGCCGGGATGCATTCGGCGTTGGCCGCGGCGCTCGCCCGCGCCGGGCTGGCCGGCTCGGTGACGGGGGTACAGTCCGGGTGGCCGGCGGTCCGGCTAACCGGCCGCAGGCGTGCGGCGCGCCTGGCCGAGATGATCGGTGATCCGCCGTCCGGCGCCCCGGACGGCATCTGGCCGGTGCCGGGCCGCTGACCTTCGACGCACAGTGTCGATGCACAGTGTCGACGCGCCGGGCCGCAACGCGGGTGCCGACGCGTACGACCGACGCGCGAAGCTCACGCACACGGCCCGTGCACACCACCGACCCACTTCGGCGGGGTACCCTGCGGCGGGCGGGCAGGATCTGGCATCCTGCACCGGACGCCCTCATCGCGGACCAGGCCCGTGGCGAGCGATGGGTGTGTCCGGCGACCGGCGCTGTGATCGTGCGGCGGATCGGCCGGAAGCTTTGCGCCGAACAGCGTCATCGACGGAGATGACGAATCCTGACGGCGTGACGAACGGAACTAAGGAGTATGTGAAAAGCCCATGCCTCAACCGAGAACCGGGCCCCGATCCGGCACGAAGCTGGTGGTGGTGGAGTCGCCGCACAAGGCGCGCACCATCGCCGGCTACCTGGGCGATGGGTATGTGGTCGAATCGTCGGTCGGGCACATCCGTGACCTGCCGCGCGGCGCCGCGGACGTCCCGGCGAAATACAAGGGCGAACCGTGGGCCCGGCTCGGCGTCAACGTCGACGACGGGTTCGAGCCGCTGTACGTGATCCCGCCCGACAAGAAGCAACAGGTCGCCAAGCTCAAGGACCTGCTCAAGGGCGCCGACGAACTGTTCCTGGCCACCGATGAGGACCGGGAGGGGGAGGCGATCGCCTGGCACCTGCTGCAGACGCTCAGCCCCACGGTCCCGGTCAAGCGCATGGTGTTTCACGAGATCACCCCCGGCGCGATCCGGGCCGCCGTGCAGCACCCACGCGAGCTGGACGACGACCTGGTCGACGCGCAGGAGACCCGCCGCATCCTCGACCGCCTCTACGGCTACGAGGTCTCGCCGGTGCTGTGGAAGAAGGTGATGCCGCGGCTGTCGGCGGGGCGCGTGCAGTCCGTGGCGACCCGCATCATCGTGGATCGTGAACGCGCGCGCATGGCGTTCGTGTCCGGCACCTATTGGGGCATCGACGCCGTCTTCGCGGCGGCGGGCGACTCGGGCGACGCGTCTGGCGCGTTCACCGGATCGCTGGCCAGCGTCGACGGCACCCGCCTCGCCACCGGCAAAGACTTCGACCCCGCGACCGGGGCCATCAAGGCCGGCGTCGCCGTGCTGCAGCTCGACGAGCCGACCGCCCGCGCGTTCGCCGCCGCGCTCGCCGGTGCCGCGGCGACCGTCACCTCCGTGGAGGACAAGCCGTTCACCAAGCGGCCCGCACCGCCGTTCATGACGTCGACCCTGCAGCAGGAGGCCGGCTACAAGCTGCACTTCTCGTCGGAGCGGACCATGCGCACCGCGCAGCGGCTCTACGAGGGCGGCTACATCACCTACATGCGCACCGACTCGACGACGCTGTCGCAGACCGCGCTAGATTCCGCGCGCGCCCAGGCCCGCGAACTGTACGGGCCCGAGTACGTCCCGGACGCGCCGCGGCACTACACCCGCAAGGTGAAGAACGCCCAGGAGGCGCACGAGGCGATCCGGCCCGCCGGCGACCAGTTCCGCACGCCCGGGCAGGTGGCGGGCGAGCTGTCCGGCGACGAGTTCCGGCTCTACGAGTTGATCTGGAAGCGCACCATCGCCTCGCAGATGGCCGATGCGCGGGGCCGCTCCGTGACGGCCCGCATCGCGGTGAACGTTGCGACCGCTGGGGCAGCCGGGGCGATCCGCGAGCTGGTGTTCACCGCGTCCGGCCAGACGATCACCTTCCCCGGCTACCAGCGGGCCTACGACGACACGCCGGACGACGCCGATTCCGAGGCGACCGCCGGTTCCGCCCGTTCCGCTGGGTCGGCGGCTAGCGGTTCGAGACGGGGTGGCCGCGGAGATGACGACGTGTCCGGCCGCGCGGGTTCCGGGGAGGCCGGGGCCGCGGGGGCGGCTGCACCGGCGAAGCTGCCGCCGCTGGCCGAGGGCCAGGCGCTCCGCGTCGACGGCGCGACCCCCGACGGGCACACGACCAAGCCGCCCGCGCGGTATACCGAGCCGAGCCTGGTCAAGGCGCTCGAGGAGATGGGCATCGGCCGGCCGTCGACCTACGCGTCGATCATCCGCACCATCACCGACCGTGGGTACGTGTGGCGGCGCGGCACCGCGCTGGTGCCGTCGTGGGTGGCATTCGCGGTGATCGGACTGCTGGAACGCTATTTCCCGCGGCTGGTGGACTACGACTTCACCGCTGCCATGGAGGATGAGCTCGACGGGATCGCGGCGGGCCGGCTGCATCGGACGGACTGGCTGTCCGGCTTCTACTTCGGCGGTGACGTCGGGCCGAAGGGGTCGGTCGGGCGGTCCGGTGGGCTCAAGCACCTGGTCGCCGACCAGCTGGACACCATCGACGCGCGCGAGGTGAACTCGCTGCCGCTGCTGAAGGACTCGGCCGGGCGCACCGTGGTGGTGCGGGTCGGCCGGTTCGGGCCGTATCTGGAACGTCCCACGTTCGCGCCGGGTAACGCTGCGGGCGACGCTACGGGGGGCGACGCAGTGGGGGATACGGCGGCCAACGCAGTGGGCGATGCCGCCGCGACGGAGCGCGCCAACCTGCCGGACGATCTGCCTCCCGACGAGCTGACCCCCGAGGTGGTCGAGCAGCTGTTCGGGCAAGCCGCGGCCGGCGACCGGGAGCTGGGCGTCGACCCGGCGACCGGGCGCACCATCGTCGCGAAGGACGGGCGTTACGGGCCGTATGTCACGGAGGTGCTCCCGGAGGGCACCCAGAAGACCGGTAAGAACGCCGTGAAACCGCGTACCGCGTCGCTGTTCAAGTCGATGGGAGTCCAGACAGTCACGCTGGACGAGGCGTTGCAGTTGCTCACCTTGCCCCGGGTGGTGGGTGTCGATCCGGAGTCCGGCGCGGAGATCACCGCGCAGAACGGCCGGTACGGCCCATACCTGAAGAAGGGCACCGATTCTCGCTCGCTACCGAGTGAGGATGCGCTGTTCACCGTGACGCTCGACGAGGCACTCGCGCTGTATGCGCAGCCGAAGACGCGCGGCCGGGCCGCGGCGGCGCCGCCGCTCAAACAACTGGGCGCGGATCCCAACTCGGGCAAGCCGATGGTCGTCAAGGAGGGGCGGTTCGGCCCGTACGTCACCGACGGGGAGACGAACGCCTCGCTGCGCAAGTCCGACAGCGTCGAAGGCCTGACCGACGAGCGCGCCGCGGAACTGCTCGCCGAGAAACGTGCGAAGGGCCCGGCTCCTGCGCGTGGCCGGCGGACGGCCGCCGCGGGTGCGGGCTCCAGGACGGGTACGGCGACGCGACGGAAGACGTCCACGAAGGCCGGGGCGAAGAAGTAGGCCCGATTTCTCGTTGACTGGGAGTCCTGCAGAGTTTTGCAGCCCGGTGACTCTGCAGCACTCCCACTCGACGGCCGCGGCGTGCGGGGGCAGGCTCGGTCGGGTTGTCAGCATACGATCTAGGGCATGGCCCGGCTTCGTGAGGATTCCCCCGTGACCGAGGTGTTCTTCACCGATGCGCTGACCGGCGTCGACGGCACGTCCGACCCGGCGCCGTCCCGCTGGGCGCCCGAGACATTCGGTGACGCCCTGGCCGTCATGCAGGCACGCGGCACGGTCGCGGTTCAGGTGCCGGCGCCGGCCCCGCCCGCCGCGGTCTCGACGTCGCCAGGTTCCGATACCGACCGCGGGTATGACGCTGTTCGTGCGCCACAGCCCGCCCGGGCCGGCCGCGCGCCGGTGGGCCGCGTTCCCGCCGGGCGCCCCGGCGTGACGGCCGCACCGTCGCCGACACGGGGCGCACGGCCCGCACTGTCGCCCGGCGCGACGACGGGCTGGACCCCGAACCCGCTCTGGGCCCCGCCGGCCCCGGCCCGTCCGGCTGTATCCTCGAGTGCCGTGCCGGTCGCCGCCCGACCGGCGGTGCTCATGCGCGCTCAGCTGGCACGGCCCACGGGCACCATGCCGGCAGCGCCTCTGGGCGCCAGGCCGGCGGTACCGCGCCCAGCGGCTGCGCCGCGAACAGCGTCGTACTCGGTTGCCGGGCACCCCAACGCCGCGCGCCCGCAGCAGCCGGGCCGACTGCCACCGGGCCAGCTGACACCGTCGCAGACCCGCCCCCGCAAGAAGTCCGGCGGCGCATGGACGCTCCTCGTCGTCGTCATCTTCTTCCTGGTGATGTCGGGCGCGGGGAGGCAGATCCTCGACGCGCTCACGCATCTGCTGAATCGATGACGGAAGCCGCCCTGCCTATGACGATCGCCCCACCGGACGCCGCCATCGATATCCGCTGCGACACCCCCTGTGACACCCCTCAGGGCGGTCGATAACCGTGGCGCGTAGCCAGAACTCGATCGCCGTGCTGATGCGCATCACGGCGTTCCGGCGCATGTGGCTGGCGCTGTCGACCTCCAGCCTCGGCGACTGGCTGGGGCTGCTGGCGACCACCGCGATGGCCGCCTACCTCACCAAGAACTCGTCGAACTTCGCGCAGGGCGCGGCCGTGTCCGGCGTGCTCGTGTTCCGGCTGCTGCCCGACCTGGTGCTCGGACCGATCGCCGGCGCGCTGGTCGACCGGCTCGACCGCCGCTACGTCGCCATGATCGGCGACACCCTGGCCGGGCTGATGTACCTGTCCATCCCGCTGGTGGGGAACCTCGGCTGGCTGCTCGCGGCGCAGTTTCTGGTCGAGGCGGTCGGGTTGTTCTCCAATCCGGCGAAGCAGGCGTTGTGGGTGAACATCGTGCCGCGGGAGCGGCTGGCCGTGGCGAACCAGCTCAACTACGTGTCGGTGTACGGGATGGTGCCGGTTGCGGCGCTGGTGTTCGCGCTGCTCGCGACGGCCGCGCAGTTCTTCGGGGCGCCGCCGGTGCCGGCCGCGGGCGCGTCTACCGCGCTCATCTCGGTCACCTCGTCGGTGGCGATCAACATCGCACTGATCTTCGACGCGGCCACCTACTTCCTGGCCGCGAGCGTGCTGTTCGCGACGCGCCGGCTGATCCCCGCGTACCTGGACGAGCGGCCGCCGCCGAAGTCCGTGTTCCGGCTGGTCCGGGAGGGCGTGGGGTACGTCAAGAACTCGGCCGTGATGCGCGCCATCTACGTTGGCATCCTCGGCGCGTTCGCGGCGGGCGGCCTGGTCGCCGGGGTCGCGCAGGCGTACGTCGCGACCATGGGCGCCGGCAGCGCCGGGTACGGCATCCTGTTCGGCACCGTGTTCACCGGGCTGGCGCTCGGCATGCTGATCGGCCCGAAGGTGCTGCCAGCGGTGCCCCGCCGGATGGTGTTCACCATGGCGATCGGCGTGGCCGGTCTGGCGCTCGTCGTGATGAGCGTGATCCAGGACTTCGTCGGCGCTGCGGTGATGTCCGTGGTGATGGGCCTGTTCGCCGGGATCGCATGGATCACCGGGTTCACCATGATCGGGCACGAGGTCGCCGATCGGCTGCGCGGCCGCGTGTTCTCGTTCGTCATGTCGTCCGTGCGGATCATGCTGCTGGGCACGATCGCGGTCGGCCCGGTGCTGGCCAACAGCATCGGATACCACTCCTTCTCGATCGGTGAGTACCAGCTGGTGTTCACCGGCCCGGGCCTGGTGCTGCTGGCGAGCGGGCTCGTCACGATCGCCGTCGCGATCTTCTCGGGCCGCCAGGTCGGCGGGCTGCCCGGCGAGCTGATGCGTCACCTGTCGCGCAGGCTGCTGCGGAGCCGGCGCCGCAACCTGCTGGACGCCGAGGAGAGCGACCCGGGCGTGCTGATCACGGTGGTGGGACCCGACGGCGACGCGACCGCCCGGTACGCGGAGGCCTTGGTGGCGCACCTGAGCGGGCAGGGCTGGGTGGTGTGCGACGACGCGGCCCCGGTGGAACCGGCGCGGCCCGACGACACCGAGTCGGACGCGCTGCGGGCGCTGGCCAAGCTGTCCGACCTGGCGACGCACCGCCTGCGCCCGGCGATCGAGTCCGGCTGCGTGGTGGTCTGCCGCGACTACGTCGATGCGGCCGTCGTACGGTTCGGCGCGCAGGCCCGGCTGGGCGAGGAGCACATCGTCCGGATGGCCGACTGGTCCACCGGCAAGCTGCGCCCCGACCTGACGGTTCTCGTCGACCCGTCGTTGCGACCGTCCGCCGAGTATGACGATGTTCCGGGCGAAAGCGGTGACGGGGCAAGGGAAGTCGAGGGTGCCGCTTCCGGCGAAACCCCGGCGGCCGGTGCGGAGGGCGAGGCTGTGCACGAGGGAGCGGACAAGTCGGCCGAGGGGACGGGCGAGTCGGCCGAGGGGGCGGCAGGTCTCGGCTCGGACGCTGGGCTCCCGGGTGAGGCCGTCGATGTCGGCGTGCCTGCCGTGGATGCGCCCGCCGTCAGTGCTCTCGCAGAGGGTGCGCTCGGCAGTGGTGGAGTCAGCAGTGGTGGACTCAGCGCTGATGGACCCGGCGACGCCGAGGTGCCCGCCGTCGACCCGGTGCGCGCGTACCAGGACCTGGCGGCGGCCGCGCCGGAACGGTACGTCGTGGTGCCGCCCCTGCCGTCCGGTGGCAGCCTGCCCGAAGACCTCGCGGACCATGTTCGCGCCGTCCTCGCCCACCGGTCTCCGCGGCGGGCCGGGACGGGTTCGGACGGGAACGACGGGGACACCGTCATACCCGATGCCGGCTCCGCAACGGGCGCCGACACCCGTGACGATCGTGGTGATGGAACGCGTGACGAGGGCCGCGACGATGCCGGGGCGGGCGCGGCCGAGAACGGCGTCATACCCGAAGCCGATTCACCCGATGCCGATGCCGACGGCGGTGCCGTACCGGATTCCCGGCCGCTGCGGGTCGACGGACCCCTGCGGTAGGTTGACGGGCGGCGGTGCGGCGATGTGTCGTGGGCACTGGTGGAGACGCGGATCCGGCGTTCGGGTTCGGTGACGCGGAAGGCGGCGCATGGCGAGCGGCGAGACGTATTCCGAGGAGTACTACCGCTTCTCGCGGCCGGAGGCGGGCGCCAAGGGCGTGGTCGACAAGGTTCGTGACGGATACATCCGGCGGCAGATCTTGCGGCGCGTTCCTCGCGGGCGGCTGCTCGATGTGGGCTGTGGGCTCGGGCTGTTCTTGGAGACCATGGCCGGCGAGTTCGAGCTCTACGGCATCGACCTGTCGCCGTATGCCGTCGAGCGCGCGGCGCGTCGGTTGCCGGCGGCCGTGCTCCGGGTCGGCAGCCTCACCGACGGGCTGCCGTTCGAGGAGATGTTCGATGTAGTCACCGCCATCAACATCTTCGAGCATCTAGACGATCCGGCGGCGGGTCTCGACGCGGTGCGCGCGCGCCTGCGTGTCGGGGGGCTGCTGGTGGCGCACCTGCCCACCATCGGCAACCGTGTGCAGGCCCGGCTGTACTCCGGCTCCTACGCCGCGGACCCGACGCACGTCTATCGCCCGTCCGGCCGGGAGTTCTCCGCGCTCGCTGCGCAACACGGTTTTTCCTGTGTCAGTTCAAGTTTCGCGCCGTTCGTCGGTGCGGCGCTGTGGCGTGCGCTGCCCTGGCATCCGGCCTTCCTCGGGGTGTATCGGGTGGTTTAGATGAGCTCCGACGTGTTCGGCGAGGTGGTCGGGCAGGCCGCGGCGGTGGCGGTGTGCCGTGCCGCGGTCGCCGCCGCGGCCGCCGGGCCGGGAGGCGCGGGCCCGGCCATGACGCACGCCTGGCTCTTCACCGGCCCGCCGGGCTCCGGGCGGTCGGTCGCCGCCAGGGCGTTGGCCGCGGCGTTGGAATGCGAGTCCGGCGGCTGCGGATCGTGCACCTCCTGCCGCACGGTGCGCGCCGGCACGCACGCGGACATGCGGGCCGTGATTCCGGAGGGCCTGTCGATCCGGGTGGACGAGATGCGGGCCGTGGTCTCGCGCGCGGCGATGCGCCCGGCGACCGGGCGCTGGCAGATCGTGCTGATCGAGGACGCGGACCGGCTCACCGAGGGTGCCGCGAATGCGCTATTGAAGTCCATCGAGGAGCCGCCGCCGCACACCGTGTTCCTGCTCTGCGCGCCGTCGACCCATCCCGACGACGTGCCGGTGACGATCCGTTCCCGTTGCCGCGTCGTCAATCTCGTGACGCCGTCGGTGGACGAGATCGCGGAGGTGCTCGAGCAGCGCGACGGCGTGGCTCCCGAGTTGGCGCGCTGGGCGGCGTCGGTATGTGCCGGCCATGTCGGCCGAGCCCGGGCGCTGGCCGGATCTGAGACCAGCCGGGACCACCGTGCCACCGTGCTCGCCGTTCCGGGCGCGGTCCGGACGTTGGCGGACGTCTTCGCCGAGGCCGACGCGCTGCTGGACGTGGCGAAGAAGGAGTCGGCGGAGCAGTCCGAGCGACGGGACGAGACCGAACGCGAGGAGCTGCGGATCGCGCTGGGCGCGGGCGGGACGGGCAAGGGTGCCGCGGCCGCCACACGCGGCAGCGCCGGCGCGCTCAAGGACCTGGAGAAGCAGCAGAAGGCGCGGGCGACGCGCACGGTGCGCGACGTGCTCGACCGGGCGTTGGTGGATCTGTCCGGCTTCTACCGGGATGTGATCGTCTATGCGAGCGGGGCCTCGGCGGCGCTGATCAATCCCGATGTGGCCCGGGACGTGCACGTCGCGGCGAGCCGGATCGGCGCCGAGGGGGCGCTCCGGCGGCTGGACGCGGTGCTGGCCTGCCGGGTGGCGCTGGAACGAAATGTGAAGCCGGACATCGCGATCGAGGCGCTGATGATGCAGCTGCGGGTGGCGTGAGCGCCGCCGGTTGCGGGCTGCGGTTTCAGGTGCGCGGTAGCGTGTAGCGCCATGGGCATGCTGTGCGCGGTGACGCTGGTCGACCGTGGCCAGCTGCACTACGCCGCGCCGGGGGAGCTGCTGCTCGAGGTCGGCGACAAGGTGCTGCTGCCGACCGACCACGGCGCCGTCGTCGGCACGGTGGTGTGGGCCGCCGAGTACGTCTCCGACGACACCTCGGGTTTTCCGACGGTTCTCGGCCGCGCCTCGGACGACGACGTCGTCGCCCAGGACGATCTGCGGCGCGTCAAGGCCCAGGCGGTGGTCGCGACGCGGAGGTTGGCGCGCGAGCACGGGTTGCCGATGAAGGTTCTCGCCGCCGATCCGCAGGCCGACGCCGGGCGCACCGTCATCTACTACACGGCACCCGACAAGGTCGACTTCCGCTCGTTGCTGCGGGATCTCTCCGCGACACTGAGCACCCGAGTGGAGCTGCGCCAGCTCGGCGACCGCGACGCGGTCCGCGCCGTCGGCGCCATCGGCTCCTGTGGGCGTGAGACGTGCTGCTCGACCTTCCTGAAGGACTACGAACCGGTGACGCTCACCATGGCCAAGGACCAGGATCTGCCCGCCAACCCCATGCGGATCTCCGGCGTGTGCGGCCGACTGATGTGCTGCCTGAAGTACGAGCACCCGCTGTACCAGGAGTTCCGGGCCAGCGCTCCCGCGATCGGCGAGACGGTCGAATCGCCGGACGGCCCGGCCCAGGTCGTCGGGCACTCGGTGCCGAGCGACTCGCTCGTGCTGCGGCTGAACGCGGACGGCTCCCACCAGGTGTGCCCCAGGGCATCGGTGTGCGGTGCTCGCAAGGCCTACGAATCTCGTCATACTCGATAACCCCGCGCCAGAAGGCGGCGCTGCTGGGAGTTTTGCCGCACCGTCTTGCGCGGCGGGTTGGCTGTGGCGGATCGGCCCGGCTGTTTCGTTGCGGCGGTTTGTTGCGGAGGTTTGTGCCTGCGGTTCGTTGCCCGGGCCGCAGGCAGATCACATCTCGGTATCATGACGCAACACGGCGGCGCCTGAGCGCGTCTTCAGGTATGGGTGGGGGACTTCGACAGACACCGTGGCAGCGCTGTTGCGGGGCTGTCGCGAGGTGCGGGATGTTCGGCTGGGTTTCGGGCTGGTGGAGAGGGAGTGGTGATGGGTTCCGGGCTGTGGCGCAGGACGCTCGTCGCCTGCGCTGTGGTGGGTTCGTTGTCCCTCGCCGCCGCGTGCACCCCGTCGAGCCAGGCCGCCGGCACCGAGGGCATGGGGCAGAGCTCCACGGGGGGCGCGTCGAACCAGGTCACGGTTGCTCCGCTCACGCCCGGTGCCCGACCGACGGATTCGACCGGCGGCCCGATGGCGGCGACCACCGGCGACACGGCCACCGTCGCGCCGACGAGCGACTCGACCTCGCCGACGAGCGTTTCCACCGCGCCGACGAGTGACGCCACGGGGTCGATCGGGGATCCGAGCGATCCGAGTTTGCCGATGGCCGCGGCGACGGTGACGGGTACGCCCGCACTGGGCAGCACCGGGGTCGCGCCGGCCGAGCCGATCACGCTCACGGCCGAGGGTGGCACCCTGTCGTGGCTCACCTTCACCAACCCCGACGGCAAGAACGTCGCGGGCGCCCTCTCGGACGACGGAACCTCGTGGACGCTGGGTGAGCCGCTCGGCTTCGGGAAGACGTACACCGTGTCCGGCGTGGCGGTGAACCGGGCCGGCGTGCAGACGCGCATCAACGGCACGTACACCACCGCGACGACGAAAGAACCTGTCAGCACACGGATCTCGCCCGGCGACGGTGCCGTGGTCGGGGTCGCGGCCCCGGTGATGATCCGCTTCGGGCTCCGCGCCGACGACAAGGCGATGATCGAGAAGCACGTGAAGATCGTCACCGACCCGCCGGTCGAGGGCGCGTGGGCGTGGATCAAACACGATGGCGACACCTACCCGTCGCTCGACTGGCGGCCGAAGGCCTACTGGCCCGCGGGCACCAAGGTGCACGTCGAGGCGAACATGTACGGCGTCAAGTTCCAGGACGGTTGGTACGGCGGGAGCGATGTGTCCGTCGATTTCGCCATCGGGCGGAACCAGGTCGTCAAGGCCGACGCCAAGGCGAACAAGGTCGTGGTGCTGCGGGACGGCAAGGTCGCGGCCACGTACAACGGGTCGTTCGGCATGGGCGACCGGGTCGGGGACCCCAACCTGGTCACCCGGTCCGGCACCCACGTGGTGATGAGCAAGGACGCCGTCTACAAGATGTCCAACCCGAAGTACGGCTACGAGAACGTCACCGAGTACTGGGCCGTACGCATCAGCAACAACGGCGAGTTCCTGCACAACAATCCCGGCACCACCCCGTGGCAGCTGGCGAACATCAACAAGACCCACGGCTGCATCAATCTGTCCTGGAACGACGCCAAGGCCTATTTCGAGAGCGCGATCTACGGAGACCCGGTCGAGATCACCGGCACCTCGATCCAGCTCTCCTCCGCCGACGGCGACATCTACGACTGGGCTGTCCCGTGGTCCACGTGGGTCACGATGTCAGCGCTCGCCCCGAACTCGACCGTGACGTAGCGGCCCGCGTGCCCATCGTGTTTTCGAGTATGACGTTGTTCCGTGCCGGTGGTTCGTTCCGGCAGCCCGGACCCGTTACACTTGACCGCGCTGCCGCCTTAGCTCAGTCGGCAGAGCGTCTCACTCGTAATGAGAAGGTCTGGAGTTCGATTCTCCAAGGCGGCTCGGCAGCGTGACCAGCACTTTAGGTGCTCTGACCAGCGGAAATATCCGCTGATGAACCTCTTTTTCGCCCTCATGCGGCGGACATGCGTGGACACGAATGGCCTCGAAACCCCTATACTTTGGGCACGCATTGGGCACGGATTGGGCACGCCGATCCGCCATTGGGCACGAGGGGCACGCCATGGCTCGTGGCAAACGCTCCTGGGGAGCGATCCGGAAGCTTCCCAGCGGGGCATTTCAGGCGCGGTACAGCGCACCGGATGGCACACGTCACACGGCGGCCACCACCTTCCAGACCAAGACCGATGCGGACGCATGGCTGTCGGCGGAGCGTGCGAAGATCACCAGCGGCGCCTGGCAGGGAGAGCGCGAGCGGGCTCAGTTGCCGACGGTGGCCGATTACGCGCGTGCTTGGATCGAATCGCGCGTCACGTCGTCCGGCCAGCCGCTGCGGCCGCGGACCAAAGCCCAGTACGTGCGCGTGTGGGAGCTGCACATCGAGACCGACCGGATCGGCGGCTTGGTGCTCGACGAGGTCAAGGTCCGAGACATCAAAGCCTGGTACGCCGCGCTTCCCGCCGATCGTCCGGCGTGGCGGTCGTACTGTTACCGGGTTATCCGCGCCATATTCGCCACTGCAGTCGCTGATGACCTCATCGACTCCTCGCCGTGTCGGATTCCCGGTGCCGGCAGCTCGAAGCGGGCGAAGGAGACGAACCCCGCGAGCGTCGCCGAGCTGGACGTCATCGTCGACCACATGCCCGAGCAGATGCGGCTCGCCGTGCTGCTCTCGGCCTGGTGCGCGTTGCGGTTCGGCGAGATGGCAGAGCTTCGCCGCGAAGATGTGGACCTCAAGGCCGGAGTCCTGAAGATCCGCCGCGCCATGGTGCGCGTCGGCGGCAAGGTCATCATCGGTGCTCCGAAATCGGCGGCCGGGGTTCGCGACGTGCACATCCCGCCGCATGTCATCGGCGCCGTGAAGGACCATCTCCGCCGGTACGTGCATGGCCCTGACGGTCTGCTGTTCCCAGGCGATGACGGGCACTCCACCATGCATTCCTCGACGCTGCGTAAGCACTTCGTGCGTGCCCGTGAGGCTGCGGGCCGGCCGGATTTGCGCTGGCATGACCTCAGACACACGGGTGCTGTGATGGCGGCGCAGGCAGGTGCCACGATGGCTGACCTGCAGGCGCGGCTGGGGCACTCGACCGCTGCCGCGGCGCTTCGGTATCAGCACACGGCGCAGGGCCGCGATGCCCTGATCGCGCAGCGCTTATCGAAGCTCGCCGAGAACGCCGGCTGACGCAGACCATGCTGAGGGCACCGATTCGGGAGTAGTCGAGCCAGCGAAAGAGGCGATCGCGATGGACTTGACCGGATTCCAGACCTCGTGTCGGTACGCTCAAGTGTTGCGACTGTACTGGTGTACGAGCACGCAGCAGATGGTCGCGACGCCGAGATCGCCGGGCGGATGTCGGAGGTGGCCGGGACATGACTGGTCCGCCGCGGCCCGTGAGGCCGCACATTGAGGCCGCAATGTCGGCAAGTCTGCTTCTGGAAGGGACACGGCGATGAGCGAACTGGAATCCGCCGGTAGGCATCATGGCGCCGCCTCGCTGATCGATCGCGCCGTCGACCTCATCGAGGAGGGCCGGGCGGCCGTGGCACGCCACGCCGACTTGACTCTCACGATGACGTTCTGGAGGCTCGGGAAGCTCATTGAAGATGAGGTACTCGGGTCGGAGCGCGCCGCGTACGGGCAGCAGATTGTCGTCTCGCTGGGACGACAATTGGCTGACAAGTACGGACGCTCGTTCACCGCCACGAACCTTCGTCGGATGATGCAGTTCGCGCAGGTTTTCCCGGACGAGAGGATTGTCGTCTCACTGGGACGACATTTGAGTTGGACTCATTTCCGGACACTGCTTCCGGTGCGGACCGAAGCGGCCCGTGCGTTCTACATCGACCAGGTCATCACCGCGCGGCTGAGTGTGCGCGCGCTGCGGGACCTGATCGGCCGGCAGGGTTTCGAGCGCAAGGAGATCGCCAATGCTCAGACACCCGGCGGGTTCGCGGTGCCTGCCGACACGTTCCGCGACCCGTATCTCCTCGACTTCCTTGGGTTGAAGGGTGCATATGCGGAGCGAGACCTGGAAGAGGCCATCATTCGCGAGATGGAGGCGTTCCTCCTGGAGGTCGGCAACGGCTGGGCGTTCGTCGCCAGGCAGAAGCGGATGACGGTCGGCAACGACGACTTCTACCTGGACCTGCTGTTCTACTCGCGGCCGCTGCGCCGCCTGATCGCGGTGGAGTTGAAGCTCGGGAAGTTCAAGCCGGCGCACAAGGGTCAGATGGAGCTCTATCTAAAGTGGTTGGACCGTAATGAGCGTCGAGAGGACGAGGAAGCGCCGATCGGGTTGATCCTGTGTACGGAGACGAGCCGCGAGCAGGTGGAACTGCTGGAGATGCACCGAGACGGGATCGTCGTCGCTGAGTATTGGACGGCGCTGCCACCGAAGGCGGAACTCCAGGCCCGCATCCAGGAGATATACCGAGCTGCACGCGAGCGAGTTGCGCGGCGCGAGATCACCGCGGCCGACGGCGAGTAGTAGCGAGTCCGCTGGGTGTGAGCCACCCACAGTCGCAGAGCGCGCAAGTGTCGCAGGGGCTTCTGATGATTGCCCATTGTGAGCTGCGCGGGCGGTGGTCATCGGAATATCCCGGCCTGCTCACTGGACCGGATGGCATGTCGCCAGTAGCGGCCTTGGCCCTGTCGGGTCGTCCCTCGGGTAGCCAGCCGGCTTTGTAGCGCGTGGGCGGAGGGCTCGGCGCCTTGGTTGGTGAGGATCTGCTCGAGAACGGCTCGGGCGGGCCGGGTTTCGCGCTCGCGGTTCAGGTTGTCGAGGTTGCCATGGCAGGTGTCGGTGTCAATGTAAGTGTGATTCGATAGGCGGCCGCGGGTCATGGCGACGTAGAACGCTTCGCGGGTCATTCGGCCGCTTGCGATCGTGTGGGTGGTGTCGACGGTGACGCCCTGGCAGCGGTGCGCGGTGACGGCATACCCGAGTTCGACGTGCTCGGCGACGTAGTCGGCGGGAAGTATGACGGGCTGGCCGCCGCTAACGTGGACGCGGATCGCCCCGTCGCGGCGCACATCGGTGATGGTGAGGACCGTGCCGTTTTTGACGAATCCTTCGGCCAGCCGGCCCCGCTCGTCGGTGCGCGAGTTCGGGCTGGTGCCGTCGGGAAGACGGCGGTCGACGCGGCGGGTGATGATGCGGTCGCCGATTCCGGCGACGGTGCCGTCATGCAGCGGCACACCTTCGGCGTGGACGTGGCCGATTTCGATCAGGTCGGCCCGGACGGTGAGGTTCAAGGCTTGGACGGTGTCGTTGTCGGCGGCGATCAGCAAACTGGTCAGCCCGCGCGCCTTGTCGGCTTTCCAGGCCTGGTGGGCGGCGTGGATCATCGCGTCGGCGTCACCGTCGGTAAACCGGCCGTGCGCCTGGTAGGCGTCCAATGCTGCGGGGTCGCCGCGGCGCAACTTGAGGGATACTTCGGCTTCCCATCGGCGGGGCTGCCCGTCGGGTGCGGTGAAGCGGCGGATATCGGTGAGCTGCGGCGTGTCGCTTTGGTGTTCGGCCAGGAGCTGGAAGGTGCCGCCGGCACCGATCGCAGGCAGCTGCGCGTGGTCACCGACGAGCAGCAGCTTCGCCCCGGCCTGGTTTGTCTGCTGGGCAAGGGCGTTAAGCGTGGGGAGGTCGGCCATGCCGGCCTCGTCGACCACCAGGAGCTGGCCGGGGTGCAGCGCCCACCGGTCGAAGTGAGCTTGGGCGTGGGCGATCGCGGCGTCGAGCCGGTCGGTGGGTCGACTCTCGGCGACCGCGTCGGCGCGGCGGGCTTCGAGCTGTGCGACGCGCTGGGCTCGGCCGGGTTGGAATTGCTGCTGGGCGAGCCACTGAGCGGTGTTCTCCGCGGCGACCTGGATCTCGGTTGCGAGTACCTCGGCCGCGACGGCGGAGGTGGCAAGACCGAGTACGGAACCGGGGCCGTGTTCACGTTCCCAGGCGGCCCGCAGCCCGGCCATCGTGGTGGTCTTGCCGGTGCCCGCCGGGCCGACCAACACGTCACACACCCGGCCGGAGTTGCAGATCGCCCGCACCGCAGCAGCCTGGTCCGGCGCAAGCCCGTGGTCACGCCCGGGCAGAGGTGCGGTGACGACGGCTTCCACGATGTCGGTGGAAACCGTTGGTGCGGTGGACGTCTCGGCCGCTTGGAGAAGTGCATCTTCGGCGGCCATCACTTCCAGGGACGTGAATACCTCAGGCGCGTCATAGATCGATCTGCCGGTCGTCGCATCGACCTCCGTGACGGCCGTGGGTGTATTGGCCGGGTTGAGAAGGACGCTGCGCTCGATGGCGGCGGTCGTGACCCGGCGCCGCACTTCCAGCAGATCCTGCTCGGTGACGAATTGCAGACCCGCGCCACCGATGGCGCGGCAGGTTGCGGCAACCAGGTTCCAGCGGGACCAGGTGGCGCGCTTGGCCTCGACCTTATCCAGCGCGGCCGCGGCAAGCACCTCGATCGTCTGCTCGTCGATCGCGTCAGCCGTCACCAACCGGGTGCTATCCCGGGTCGTGTCAGGGCCCCAGGCGGCTGCTGGGCCTGTTGCCACTGTCGGGATGGCGGTGCCCGGCGTCGCGGTGACGGCGCGGGCCCAGGCCCTCGCATCGGAGCCGAGGATCAGGTCGGCGCGCCGGGTCCAGACGGCGGTGTATTCGGCCAGGGTCGAAATATGTTTCGGCTGCCGTGTCTCCAGGGTGGCCTGTTGGCGGATGCGCACGGCCTCCGGGCCGGTCGGCTGCCGGTGATGCTTGGCGACGAAGGTGTCGATGGCGGCGTCCTTGGCGGCGGTGATCGCGGCGGTGCGCTGCGAGAACTCGGTGATCAGGTGGTCGGGGATCGCGGCCAACTCGCGGCGCGGGTTGCGGGCCCGGCCACGCAGCCGCACCTCCCACGCGAGACCCAAAGCACGGGTGAGGTTGTCGGCGAGCAGCAGGTCGTAGGTGTCCGAGTGCGCCACCGACGCCGCGTACAAGGAGCGGGAATCCAACGTTCGCCACTGGCCGTCCGATGCTGCCTGCACGCGGTTGGCGATCGTCACATGCGTGTGCAGCTGCGGGTCGCCGGCCCGAGAGTCGTGATGATCGAACCCGGCCGCGATCAGGCCGCGCACCGGCACCCGGGCGGAGCCGCCACGGCCAGTGCGGGTGCGGGCAACGTCACGCTCGATCAGCCGAATCGTCAATGCCACAGCTTCGTGATGCGCGGCCACAATGGCGCGCTGAACGTCCGCGTCGGATAGCGCCCACAGCACCGACACCGATTTCGGCACCGAGAACGTCAAATCGAACCCCGCCACCGCCCCGCGCGAATCCCGGGCCTTCTCCGCTGCCGTGACCGCCGCAATCTTGGCTTCCCGCACGGCGGGCGGCAGGTCCGCGGGCAGCTGCGCGACCTGTGCGGCGATCCGATCCGCAGGGCGAGCGCTCGCGGGGTATTCGCGGCCGAGCGGCGTACCGGTGGCCGGGTCGTGGCCCGCGCCGAATAGGTGGGCCATCTGCTCCTCCGTCACGACGCTGCCTACGACCAGGCCGGCCCCGTCATTCACGCCAGCCAGGCCCGCGCCCAGCCACACCCCGGCCGGATAGCCGGCCGCCACGTAGTAGCGGGTCATCGCCGTCGACCGCTCCGGCGCATCCCCGCGCGCCGTATGCCGCATCAGGTACTCGAACCCCGACCCGGCCGACATGCGCGACAGAGACATCACCACACCCCAATAAGGTGCGCACCCCGCGCGGTAGTGGCGGTTTCGCCTCCGGATCGATCTCGTCGCGTATTCTGAGGTTGTGACGACTATGGAGCAGCCTGAGGAGCCGCACCTGCTTGTGCTCCCGCCCGAGCAGGCGCTTGCTGCTGCGCGTCCCCTTCCCGACCGCGATCACATGGTAATTGAGGGCGTCTCCGAGGAAGAGTGGGACGTATTCTTCGCGGCGCTCGCTGAGGCATGAGGCCTGCTGCGAGGGTCGGCGTCGTTATCGACACGATGGTGTTCGGCTCGATGTTCGTCGAACAGCCGAACCCGATGGCCGAGCGGTACCGCACGCTGATCGGTCATTCCCCGGTCATGTTGTCGTTTCAGACCGTGACGGAGTTGCGCTTCGGGGCGCTCCGCGCGAACTGGGGTGAGCTTCGGCGACGCCGCCTTGAGCGCCGCATCTCAGAGTTGACGGTCGTTCAACCCGATGACGAAACGATGACGGTGTGTGCACGGCTTCGTGTCGACTGCCAGCGGATTGGCCACGCGCTGGCAGACAAGATCCACAATGGCGATCGGTGGATCGCCGCTGCGGCAATTCGTTTGAACGTTCCCTTGGTGTCGGACGACGGCATCTTCAACGATGTGCCCGGCCTGCGCCTGTTGACGGCGCGCGACGTCAGGGGCGGATGACACAGATTCTGAGTCTGCGACGTCTCCACAGACCACTCGCAAGGCGTCGACCAAGAGTTTATTCAGGGGCCTTTCGCACCTTGGTGCCAATCGTGTGCGGCTGATTTTGGGGCGCCGGGGACGGCGCATCCTGGCGCGTGGATACGTGTCGGCGACTCCAAGTCGGCCGTGGAGCGGATGTGCGCACGCGGGTAGTGATCGCTGCTCTTGAAGCTTTCTGCGCACAGTACCGGCACCGCGGGGTTGTGCAGCGGTCAACGTGCTGCAGGGAAAAGGGTCGTCAGTGCAGTAGATGACGCGTGTGCACCAAGCATCCGACCGAGCCGCTGGTGATCAAGAAAGTGCCATGTCTGTGGCGGATGGAAGTGGTGATCTCTATCGCGCAGCTCCTGCAGTGAAATCTCACCGGCCAACGCCGTCACGGCCTCTAGACACAGCGCGACCGCGTACTTCGCGCCCTCGAAGTAGTCGTCGAACACCACGCGAGAGACCCCGGTGAAATCTCCTACGGATCGCCAGATTGCAGTAGGTGTGTCGCTGAGGATCCGGCCGATTCGGCAGGTAGCGACTAGAGCACCGGAAGGCAGCGTCGCGTAGATTGCTACTGGTTGTCCCGGAAGGACGACGGGCTTCGTGCGCCGCAGCTCAACGGACTTTGTACCGTTGAGAATCTTCTCGACGTGACGAGGGTGGATCGATAGCATCATGACCCGGTCGATTGAGATGGACACCGTTCCCCTTACTTGCGTGCTTCCGTCATCAGCCTGCGGAACAGTTCGGCGCTGATCCGCTTCGGAGACACTAGCGACAGACTCTGACCGACCTCCGCGGCAAGGATACGAAGTTTCGATAGAGGCACGCCCGACGTGAACAACTCGGTGTTGATCACGCGCAACGCTCTGACATTACCCGTACGACCGGCCACCGCGCGGACCTCATCGAGCCCCCAAACTCCGAGGCGCCGAAACTTCCGGTGCAGTCTCTCGGGCGTGTCGTCACGGACCTCAACGAGCTCGCTGCAACCGATAACGGTCATATGACCGGCCCCGCTGACGTACCAGAGCACGCGTGCGGGAACCGCTTCTCCTGAACGACCCCCACGGTAATACACGTGTTCGACACTGATGCCGAGATGGTCGTCCTGCCCATAGAGGTCACGCGGTACGCCGAAGAGCTGACTCGCCCATGGTGCCTTGATCGGTACCAACCAAGTGTCGAGATTTGCGTCCACGATGCGGAGCGCGCGTAGCTGCCGCTCAATTGCCGCAGCAACTGTAGGTGCGTCCTGGTGTTGGTCCTCGAGCGACGCGGCCAGAGCCAGCACGCCCGATAGCGCAGCACGCTCTTCATCGCTGAGCAGGCTGGCGACGGATTCAACCAGGCCATTGACCTCGGCGGTGCTGCAGGCCGCTGCTATGCACATCCCGACGGGGCCTGTCGGCGCCGAACCGAAGCCATCCGCAAGTAGTGCTTCGATCAGCAACGGATGCGGGTTGGGATCGCTAACCCGGATTGCACAGGCCCCGGCCGCCTGCGCTAGTGGACGCAAACGGGAAGCGATCTGAGCGGCCATCGTGTTGGCTAACGGGAAGTTGGCCATTCGCAGGATGGATACGTCAAGTACCCGTCCGACCAAGTCTGTTCCCAGGAGGGCAACGGCGTCTCCGGCTGGCGAAGTGAAGATTAGCCGGTGTGCGCCACCTGTGCGGTGCCCCGCCAGAGTTCTGACTCGGTTGTTGAATTTGAAACGGCGCTCGCCGCTCCCGGTGTCAAGGAAACCGTTGATGACGGGATGGTCAGCAGTACCGGCCTCGCGTACGTGGAAGCCGGTGCCGAGCAGCGCGAACGGGCTATATGTCTCCGCGGATTCCTCCTGGTCGAGCCAAACTACCAACTCTTGGGGGCCCACGAGCGTCACGCCGAGTGCCTGGGCGGCCGCAGAGCTGAGCTTGCGTCTAGCCGCATCGTCGCGTGTAACGACAACTTGCACCCCAACACTTGCCGCGTACACCAGATGGGCAACGTCGCTTTTGTCTCTGCGCCCGCGCGGCTCATCGCCCAGTTCAGCGACCAGCGCCGCGTGGTTTTGATCGAACACGTCAGTTGGAACTTGGATTATCGGGTACGTCTGTCGAATTGCCTGGAGATGTGCTCGCTCGGAATCGTCGGGCTGTCGATTGATCTCGTTGCCTAGTTCCGGGGTGACCAACAGTTCGATCCGGCCGGCGAGAGTGCCCAGCAGTAATTCGCGAGTGAGCTGGTGCCGGCTGCCGTGATCGCTGTGCAGGTCGATAAAGATATTTGCGTCTATAACTGCTGGCGTGACTGACGTCGGTGCCCCTGCCCACGTCATGAGGTCGGGATGACCGTGATCACGCCACCACACAGTAAGGGAGTGGCCTGCGGCCCCACGCCCCGGAAGGTCGCCCTGTGCCACGAAGCCGAGTTCGGGCCACATCGAACTTGCTGGATAGTCCCGTCGGCACTTCGCACGAATACCACGACGGCCTGCGTAACGCCTGGAGAGTTCGTCGACTAGTGCTCTCGCGATTCCCCTGCCTCGCGACTCCACAGCGACGATGAGGTGCGCCAAAGCGACTTCTTGCCGTGGAAGCCGGAACGCTGCGTAACCGAGTACTCGTGATGTGCCCGACCCGGCTACGGTCTCGATTGCAGCCAGTATGCGGCCGTTGTCTGCATACTCCTGCCATGCCTGACGCGGAAGCATCCCAACGATTTGCTTGTGTGACTCACCGAGCGCAAAGACGTCCTCGAACTCGGGGTCGGTCGCGGCCACTGAAACGAGCGCGACCGTACCGATCGGCGTTTGTGGTCTCACGTAGGTCATCCTGTATGTATAGCCGACTGACGTTCCGGTAGGGGGCTCTTTCACGCGGCGCATCCTGAGCGCATCCTGGGCCCGACGCGACAGGATGCGCAGGTCGCGGAGCCAGGACGCGCCAAACAGATCCCAGGATGCGCCCTGCATCCTGACCCAAGATGCGCCCAAGATGCGCCCAAGATGCGCTTTGGATGCGTTCCGGTAACGCCTGCTGTCGACGCTGCCGGGCATGGATACGCAAGGGCAGGCTGGCTCGTCGATATCGACGTGGGCCAAGGGATGTGATTGGCAGGCAGCGCTCGGGTCGGATGATCCGGCGCAGCAGTGGGCGGCGTCGTGCTCAATCGCCGCGGTCGCCACCGCACGCGACCTGTGGGTCGATTCGACGCTGGTGTACGAGGCGTCGGTCGGCGCGTTCGAGGCCGCGACCGAGGAGTGCGTCAAAGACCGCGTGAACGCCGCGTTCGCCGGTGCGAGGCGGGCGGCCTATTGGGAGCGGGAGGCCCGCGCGCGGCTGGTGCCGCCGGTCTCCTACCGGGAGCACCGCTGGATGGCGGACGTCCGCGCCGGCGGCCAGGTGGCACTGGCGCCGCAGACCGAGTTGATAGCGCAGGCCGCCGAGCCACGAACGGTGTCGACGTCGCGCCTCGCGCCGAGACTCGGCGGCCTGCTCGAAGAAGCCGGTTGGCGGTGGTGCGCGCGGCCCGCACACGTGGCCGCGGACGCGATCGAGGAGGTCTGTCGATCTGGTCGGGATCGCGCCGGCCGACGCATCATCGACCGCTATCCGTCCCTGCCAACGCTGGTGGCCAGCGGCATGGTGCTGTTGGTTGCTGGGTCGCGCAGGCGTGACGGGCTGGGGTGGCCGGGCGTGGTCTGGCTGGACGCGCACCGCGGCTGGCAGCGTGCGGCCGACGATCCTGGTACTCGCTCGGTTCTCTCAGCAGTCGCCGAGGGCAGGCGCGCCCGGCCGGTCAACGTGGTTGCGGATAGCATCGCGACCCGGCAACCCGGCCGTCGCAACGTCTCGACTACCGCCGCGCGCCGCCGCAGCGACGCGCTGCAGGCGGTGGCGTCATGATCAGCCCGGCCCGGCGCTACGAAATCGCGGCAGTCGACGCTTTGTCGGCGGCACTGTGGTCGTCGGATGATGCCGACCGCATGTTCCAGATCGTTCGGCCGCGGGACTTTCATCCGGTGGATGACACGATCGCAGCCGCGATGTTTGATCTGCGCCGCCGCGGTGTCACGTGGACGGATCCGCTGCCTGCGGCCGACACGTTGCGCGACTTTCGGCAGCTGTGGAAGGACCGGGTCGATTCGGGCAGGTTCGGCCTGCCGAAGATCGCCACCCCGGTCGAAGATCTGCTCGACCCGGATCGGTGGCCGCTGCGCTTTGCCGGGCGCCCGCTCGCGTCGGGTCGGATCTTCGGCATCCAAAGCCACATCGCCGGTCTCGACGTCGACGTGGCGGCCAGCGAGGTCGCTGCGTGTCGCCGTCACGAGGTTGCCGAGGCGACAATGCAGGCCGTTCACGAGATCCTCACGGTCCCGCCGGCCGGGTCGACGCACCGGGAGCGCCGGCAGGCGATCAGCGCGGTCTTGCACGGCTATCGGCGCGATATGTCCGCCGCCCACCTCTACCCGCCGAGGCCAGCCGTGAGGGCTAACCGGGCCTCCCTCGACCTGCGGCGCTAGCACGCCGGCCGACTACCGCGCGCGGCGCGCACCTAAGTAGAGCAGCAGCGGCCTCACGCAAGTAGGGCCGAGAACAGGAGGCTTCCCATGTTGTATCTCGATCGGGCGTGGGCCCGTGCCGGCGCGTATCTGATGGATGACCCGCTGTCAGGCGGGGACACGGTGACGATCCCGGGCCTGGCCAGGTTCAAGGGGATCGTGTCGGCGATGGTGCCGTTCGCCCTGGTGGCGTGCGTGTTGTCGGTAATCATCGGCGCGATCATCTGGGCGATGGGCGGGTTCACGAACAATCCGCATCGCGCCGCCTCGGGCAAGACCACGGTCTTGTGGCCGCTGGTGGCAGCGGTCGTGATCGGCGCGTCCGGCTTCATCGTCGGTTGGGCGCACGACCAGGGCACCACGATCAGCTGAGAGCGGTGGCCGTCATGCGTATCGTTCCGCTTCCGCGCCGGCATCGCGCCCTGTGGATCATCGCCGCAGTGGTGGGCTTCTCGGCATGGGGCTCGTGGCTGGCTTCCACGGGCCGCGCGACCGATTACGGGTCCGGCTTCGCGCACGCCCCGTTTGCGACGAGCATGGCCGCGACCGCTCCGTCTGCGCCCTCGGGTTCGCGCCTGGTTGAACCGCCGATGACGTCTCCCTCGACGACGCCGCGACCGGCCACCGCTGCAGCCTCGACCCCCGTCACCGGCTCCGCAACTTTCGCCGGACCGGCCACGCCAATCGGTACTGCGGCCAGCGCCGCTGGCGACTCTCTGCCGGCTGGTTTGGCGGGCATGACGGACCCGCTCGCCTTCGCGCGCGCCGTCGCCGACACCGTTCTCGCCTATCCGGCCGGGCACGGCCGTACGGCCCAGACGGACGCGGTGATGGCGGTGGCGGCGCTGCCCCCGATCGGATCCCCGCAGGAATTGGCGACGGACCTGGACCGGCTGGCTGCGGCGACGGCGCTCACGACGTCAGGTGCGTCCGTCTCGTTCTCGCCGGATGCTGTGACCCCGTCCGCGTGGGCTGCTTCTCGCATCGAGCAGCTCCGGCTGCCGCCGGGCTCGTTCGCCATTGACGTGACGGGATCCCAGGTCGTCACGGTGCCCGGGCATGATCCGGTGGCAGTGCCCGTGACGATCGGAATCACGGGTGCGTGCCCGCCCGCGCTGGTCCAGTGCGAGATCGACCGGATCTTCCCGCGCACCGTCGCCCAGGAGCTCGGGTCATGAAGCGCACCTCCCGACGACTGATCGTGGCGGCGGTCGCAACCCCGCCCGTCGCGGCCATCGCAGTCGTGGCCCTGATCGTCACCGCGTTCGCCGCCTTCGCCGCCGACGACAACGGCACGGCAGGGGATCCGGCCGTCCGCGCTGCGGCCTGCACCTCGAACGGTGACGCCGCGCCGGGCCTGACCGCCGAACAGACCGCGAACGCCGCGACGATCACGTCGGTCGCCGCGGCTCGCGGCATGGGCGCTGCGGGTGCGGTGATCGGCGTGATGACGGCGATGACGGAATCCTCGCTGCTGAACATCGACCATGGTGACGCTGCCGGGCCGGACTCGCGGGGCCTGTTCCAGCAGCGCGACTCCTGGGGGCCGGCCTCGGTGCGGATGGACCCGGCCGGCGCGGCCGGCCTGTTCTTCGACCGGCTCACCGCCATTGACGGATGGCAGGACCTGGCGCCGTGGGCGGCGGCGCAGCAGGTTCAGCATTCCGCATTCTCCGACGGCTCGAACTACGCCGCCCATTACCAGGACGCGCTGACCATCGTCGCCGACCTGCAAGGCACTGACCCCGAGGCGACGGGCGCGCAGCCGTCGTCCGCCGCTGCCGATGTGCCCGGCTTCGATATGGCTGCCTTCTGTGCCATGAGCAGCACGGGAGTCGCCGCTGGCGGTGGGGTGGTAGCCGGGGCGTGGCGCGGGTTCTCGAACGGGCAGATCCTCGCGACGGCGCTGTGCCCGCTCACCGCGCCGGGCCAGTTGCTGCGCTGCGACGCGGCGACCGCGTGGAACAACATGTCCGCCGCCTACCGGGCCGCGACTGGCGCCCCGCTGTGCATCACCGACTCCTATCGGAGCCTCGCGGTGCAGGTGCGGCTGCGCGCCGAGAAGCCGACCTTGGCGGCGGTTGCGGGCACGTCGAATCACGGCTGGGCTCTCGCGGTCGACCTGTGCGAGGCAGGCCGCACCGCCATGGGCTACACCACCCCGACCTACCTGTGGCTGAAGGGCAACGCCGCCGCCTTCGGCTGGGTCCATCCCGGCTGGGCCGAGCCCGGAGCCGGCCAGGAGGAACCGTGGCATTGGGAATACGTCGGGAGTGCGTCATGACCGCCAACCCCGTCATCGCGGTCGTCATACGCGGCGCCGTGGACGCTGCTGTCGCAAGCCCGGGCGGCCCGGTTCGATCGGCCCCGCTGCTCGCGGATGGCACGGCGGCGCTCGATTCGCTGGCCGGTCAGGCCGTCGGCTGGGGTTTGGCCGTCGCGGTCGCGATGGTGGTCATCTGCGCGGCCGGGTGGGCGGTCGGCTCGCTCTCGTCGCATCCGCAGGTCGCGGCGAGGGCCAAGGCCGGCATCGTGGTCGCCATGGCCGGCGCTTTGCTGCTCGGCGCCTCCGCCGGCTACCTCGCCTGGCTCGGCAACGGCCAGGCGCAGGCATTCACCGCGGACCCGGCCTCCTACAAGGCCGAGACCGCCGCGCCGCAGCCGGGTATCGAGGTCGTGAGCAAGACGTCGGATTGGATCGTCGCGGTCAACCACTACCGCCAGTCCACCCCTGCAGATCCGGTGGCGCCGGATGCGGCGCTGGAAGCCCTGGCCGCCTCCTGCGCGGCAGAACTCGCGGGCGGCACCGGCATCTGCCCGGACGCCGGCCAGTACTACGCGGTGAAACTCTCCCCGTCCCAGGTCGCGACCCTGTCCGGGCCGCTGTCCCCGGACACCCTGCAGACCGACGCGCCCGCGCTCACGTCGGACATCTCGAAGGTCACGAACGACCCTCGGATCGCGATCGTCGGCGCCCGCAACACCCACAACGGCACCGCCCAACTCGTCTTCATGTTCTCCGCCGGACCCTGCAAAGCCCCGTGCACCCCGAAGAGCGACGGGGCGATCATGCCGGGACTCGTCACGCACGTCGTCATGGGCGGGTGAAAACACCATGACGCCACTCGCCGCAACCACCGCCGCCCTTCCCGAGGGGATCGCCGACGTCCTCGGTGACCAGGTCGGCGACATCCTTCGTCGGATCGCGCAGGGCTTCGTCGACGCCGCCGGGTTCCTGCTCCAGGTCACCATCGACGACCTGAACGGGGGGCTGCGCATCGACCTGTCCGCGGGATGGATCCAGACCGTGCTCGGCCAGATGCAAACCCTCGTCATCTCCCTCGTCGCACTGATGTTCGCGCTGCAGGTCATCGTCGCCATGCTCCGCAAGGACCACCGCGGCCTGTGGCGGGCCGTGTGGGGATCCGCACTCGCACTACTCGGCGGGGCCGCTGCGGCCGCGCTCGCCGCCGCGATCCTGCTCGTCGTCGACCAGTTCACCGCGTTCGTCCTCGGCCCCGCCCAGAAGTCCGCCGAAGACACCATGGCCCGCGTCTTCCAGATGGACGGGGTGATCGACACGGCCGGATGGCTGGTCGTCATCATCATCGCCGGCCTCGCGTGCCTCGCGTTCCTGTTCATCCACCTCGTCCTGATCGGCCGCAACGCCATGGTGATCGCCACCGTCGCCTTCGCCCCGTTCGCATTCGCCGGCGCCACCACCGACCGCACCAAGACCTGGCTCGTGAAATGGTTCGAGATCTTGATCGCCCTGGCATTGGCGAAGTTCGCGATCGCCGTCATCCTCACCCTCGGTTTCCTGTCACTGGCCAACAGCGTCAGTACACCCGGGGGCGCGTCGACCACCCAGGTGATGACGGGCGCCCTGTGGTTGTTCGTCGCCGCGTTCTCCCCGCTGGCCACGATGCGGTTCGTGACGTTCGCCGGCGGGGAACTCGCCGCACCCCATCCCGGCGGTGGGGGAGAAGCGGTCGGCAACGTCAACTCCGCCGCCTACACCGCGTCGACCGTCTCGAGGCTCAATCCGGTGCGGCTACGCCGCCGGGCACCGCTGCCGCCCCGCCCGCCGGGAGGAACGCCATGACCACCACCGCAACCCCAGTGCGCTTCGCCCAGCGCCCCGACCACAGCCTTGTCCTCGGCCTGTCCGCGACCCGCGCGATCACCCTGGCCGTGTGCGTACTATCGGTCGCCGCGGTGACGGTCGCGGCAGGTATGACGACCGGGCTGATCGCCGCGATCGGCATCTCACCGGTCGCGGGCTCGGCCCTGCTTCTGGTCGAGGGGCGAGCGCTCATTGAATGGACCCCGGACGCCGCCCGATACGCCTGGCGCGGCGCGCAAGGCCGACTGCGCCCCCTCACCCCCGTCGATCGACCGATCCCCGCCGGGGTACTCCCCATACCCGGAACGGCGCTGCAACTCTCGGTTCTCGAAGCCGCCGACGGGGCGGCGATCCTGCGCGACAAGACCGCCGACACCTGGACCGTCATCGCAGCCGTCACAGGCCACGGATTCCTCTACGCCGACCCGGAAACACAGGACGCCGCCTGCGCCGGCCTGGGCCGGGCCCTCGCCGCGATCGGCGGCAGCGGCCAGATCACCCGCATCCACATCACCCACCGCGTGAGGCCCGAAACCACCGAAACCTCAGACGCGGCAATGGGTTCTGCGTCGATGCCGCCAGCCGCACACGAGTATGACGACGCAGCATGGCCGGGCTCACGACCGGCCGAGCCCGCGGCCGGAACTCCAGGCGAGCGCTCCGGTGGCGAGGTCGAGGACGGGACCGCGTCGCCGGCGATGACGCGGGCCGCTGCCGACATCTACCGGCACACCCTCGCGGAGCACGCTGCGTCGTGGCGGCACGACACGCTCATCG
>MKSW01000013.1:0-164301 GCA_001897425.1 Actinobacteria bacterium 69-20
TATCAGTGACCTGCACGAACACGCCACAAATCGGCATAGTTCGAAGGTCGGCATAGGACTTCACTTATGTGGCAATGCTCTCTGGCTGGGTGTATTTGGCGTCCGTGATCGATGTGTTCTCCCGGATGACCGTCGGCTGGCGGGTGTCCCGATCGACGCGCACCGACCTGCCACTCGACGTACTGGCGATGGCCCTGGCCAGCCGATATCGCCAGGGAAGCAACACTTTTTCTGGGCTGGTGAATCAGTCGAATGCGGGCTCACAGGGCACAGGACCCCGGGCCACACGCCCGACCACGCCCCAACCCATGAAAAACTCAGGCATCAAGTCCCCTTGTAGGTTGCTTCGCGCTTTCTAGAGCATCCAGGTCTCGCGACGGTATGCGGCGTCCCAGAAAAGCCACTCGTATTTCGAGCCCGTCACGAAGATGTCGAGCGTCCTATTCTCATCCTGTGGCCCGAGTTCGGCGCCGATACCGTTCATGATGTCGAGGGTGGCGATAACCGCATCGACGTATGCCGGATCCTGGTACGAATCGATCCAGTTCTGGTACGCCTTGTTCTTCGACCCCAATTCGCCCAGGTGAATACCTACTTCGGCGTAGATCCAGAAGCACGGCAGGATCGAGGCGACACCGTCCACGAACGACGATCCATGCACATGGCTGCGGATGAAGTTGATGTACGCGAGCGCCGTCGGCGACGGCTTCGCGTCGTCGATCATCGTGGAACGTCCACCCAGCTCCCGCACCACGGACTCATGCAGTTCCGACTCGTACTTCGTCGCGCTGGTCGCATGATCGGTGAACTCTTGCGTCGCGCGCCAGGTTGGCGCCTTTCCGGCGAGCACGGAGATGGCCTTCGCGTAGTCGCGGATGTAGAGCTCGTCCTGAATGATGTAGTGACGGAACGTCTCCACGTCGAGATCACCGGAGACAAGGCCCGTGATGAAGGGATGCTCGAGGATCGCGTCGTAGATGGGTGTGATCGCGGACCACAGCCGACCGCTCCAACCCGAGGTGCGTGCGCGCTCCAGCGCTTCCTTCGCGTCAGACATTGAGACTCAACCTTTCGAATCGTGTTACCGAGTGGGCCGAGCCGCCACGCCTCGTGGAGAAATCGGTGGGGGACCGCATGACGCATGCGATCCCCCACCGCGTATTACTTCCCGGGCAGCAGCGACATATCGAGGACGTTGCTGACGTCCACCTTCTTCTCGAGGAGTTTCTCGCCCAACATCCAGTCGGCGAACTGCTGCCAGCGATCCTTACTGATCACGCCGAAACCGCCATCGGGGTTCTTGAGGAACGGGATCGTTGCGTCGACCATTTCCACGAGTTGGGCGGCGTCATACCCCTTGGCGACAGGCGTAATCGACGTCACCGCGAGTTCGGGATTCTCTTGCGACTTCGCGTCACCCTTGGCCAGCGCATCCAAGAATTTCTTGACTCGATCCTTGTATCCCGCGTCACTCGCGAGTTTGCTCTTCTGCGCGATCATGATGAGTTCGTCGGACTGGCCGACGCCCGCGTCCTTCGCGCTGAAGATGACCGGCTTGATCCCCTCATCGCGCAGTTGCACACCCTCGATATTCGCGTACACGCCGCTGACTCCGGCCACCTGCCCGGCCACGATCGCCGGGACGAGCCCCTGATCGAGGGAAATGACGCTGACCTTCTTTACGTCGACCCCCGCCTTGGTCAGCATGGCATTGAAGACGCCGTTGGTCACGGGATCGCCGGTGCTGCCGAGCTTCCGCCCCTCAAGATCCTTCAGGGTGCTGAATCCTTGCTTGCCCGACAGGATGATGGAGGTCAGGGGGTTCGGGATCAGGGCCCCAACGGCGACCAGGTCGAGGCCGAGAGCATTTGCATTGATGATCTGCGGTTCGTAGCTGATCGCCAGGTCGACCTGGCCGAGGCTGACCATCTTGAGAGCGTCGGTGCTATTCGACGGCGATTGCAAGGTGACGTCGAGGCCCGCGTCCTTGTAGTAGCCCTCGTGCTGCGCCGTGTAAAGCGAGATGTGGTCGGGGTTCGGGAACCAGTCCAGCAGCACGGTGAACGGCTCGAGCTTCTGCGGCGTCTCGGCGGAACTCGTCTGGGTCCCAGACGTCTGCTGCCCCGATGAGCCGGCGGAGGAGTTTCCCGAACCGCACCCGGCTACGAGCGCCACCGCGGCAACCGCGGCAATGCCGATGCCCAAGCGCCCTCTGTGTCGTGCCATCGCAATCACCTCTCGTTTTCGGAAGTTGACGGTTGTTGTGCGACTGCTATGCCGTGCGTGTGCTTCGCGTTCGTCGTCGTGCGGTATCGGGCACCGCATGCCGGCGTTTTCAGCAAGGGTTCCGCGGGCCTCATCGCTATATCTAACCGATTAGATCTTATATGTGACAATGGCGACTTGTATAGAGCCTTTCGATAACGATCGAGCACCGTTCGCTCGTCCTACGGCATGCGCCTTGCAACGCCACGCAGTCAGCGTTGCGGAGCGGCGCTCAGGCGACGCGGGACTGCCTGGCCCACGGGCACATGATGCGTTCGAGCACATTGACCAGAAGGAACAACGCGACTGCCCCGATGGTCAGGATGACGATCGCCGCGAACACCATGTCGGTCGCCATCAACGGCGTCGCCTGGATCATCACGTAGCCGAGACCATCCTGCGAGCCGGCATACTCACCGAAGACCGCGCCGACCGGCGCGTACACCGCAGAGATTCGCATGCCGGTGAACATCGAGGGCAGGGCGGCCGGTATCTGCACCCTCCGCAACGTCGACCAACGGCTGCCGTCCAGCGTCCGCATCAGTCGGAGGTACTGGGGATCGACCGCGCTGAGACCGTCGAGCGAGTTGACGACCATGGAGAAGAAGCAGATGAACGCGACGACGATGAGCTTCGGAGTGATCGTGTAGCCGAACATGATCGCCAGAACCGGGGCGATCACGACGATCGGCACAGCCTGCGAACCGATGAGCAACGGGTAGACCGCATTGCGTAACGACTCGGAAAGATGCAGCAGCAGCGCGATCACCAGGGCGACGACGACCGCCAAGACATAGCCGCCCATGACCTCCTTGCCGGTCACCCAGGTGGCGCTGGCCAGTGTGTCGGACCACCTGGTGACAATCTTCGACCCGATCGCCTCCAGCGACGGCAGGATGTAGGCCGGCACGCCGAACCAGTGGCTGGCGACTTCCCAGAATGCCGCGACGACGGCGACGATACCGAGGCTCGGAAGGCTTCGCTTGACCTTGCGCATGATCAACGACGAGCCGCTTCGCCGCGTGGGAAGCATGTCCGGCGCAACAACTGTCGCTGAGGTTGTCTGGGTCATGACGCCTCCAACAGGCCGAGGATCTGGTCTCTGAGATCGCCGAACTCCGGCAGCCGGATCAGATCTCGCCGCGACATGCCCTCCGGCAGACTGACCTCGAACGTCGCCTGGATCCGTCCCGGCCGGGCCGACATGACCACGACCTTGTTTCCTAGTAGCAGTGCCTCCTCGACGTCATGGGTCACCAGGATCGTGGTCCGCGGTTCCTCGTCCAGGGCACCGCGCAGCCACAACTGCAAGTCGGCGCGCGTGATGGAGTCGAGGGCGCCGAATGGCTCATCGAGGAGCAGCACCTCCTTGCCGGCGGACAAGGTGCGCAGGAAGGAGACCCGTTGCCGCATGCCGCCGGAAAGCTGATACGGGTAACGATCCTCGAAGCCCGCCAGTCCGAAACGGCCGGCAAGATCGGCGACTTGTTGCCGTGCCACCTTCGCGCGCACACCGCGGTTCTCCAAGGAAATGGCCGCGTTCCCGAGGACGTCTCGCCACGGCAGCAACAGGTCTCGCTGCGGCATCCACGCGCACTTCTTCAAACGTCCCTGAGACGTGCTCTCCCCGAGCACGCTCACCACACCCGCGTCCGGGTCATCCAGCCCGCTGATGATGCCGAGGAGCGTGGACTTGCCGCAGCCGCTCGGCCCGACGATCGAAAGCCTGTCATGGATCGTCAGCTCCAGCGTCGCGTCCTGGATGGCGGTCGTCGCTCCGAACCGCTTGATGACGCCTTGCACCTGTATCGCAGGCGCGGTCGTGACAGGTGGGCTGGGCTGCATCGCAGTCATTGGCCATCGCCTTCCATCGCATGTTCTCCCGGCTGAATCCACGGCGTCCTGAGATCGCTGCCGCCCCCGGCCATCTACTGACTGCCCTTGCTGTACGCCATGGACCAGAAGTCGTGCTCGTAACTGATGGACGTGTTGAACGCCGATTGCGCTGCGTCAAGATCCGCACCGGCGACGTGCCGGTCGATCAGGTCCGTCGTCTCTCCGATGAGCGCCGCGTAATCGTCATTCGAGAACATCGCGATCCAGTCGCGGTAGATCTCGTCCTCACACAGGTCCTGCGCCAGCAGACGCGTACCGATCTCGCCGTAGCTCCACTGGCACGGCAACAGTGCTGCCAGGGCCGTGACGATGCCGAAACGCGAACAGGTGTCGAGCAGGTGTCGCGTGTAGGCATACCCGGTCTTGTGCCGTGGCGTCGGCTGGGTGCCCAATCGATCGGCAAACCGGCGGTTCGCCGGAAGTTCCGTCTCCACGATCTGCACCAGGAATCTGCTGAGAACACTGACGCTCGCGGCATCAGGTGCCCGGGAGACCGTCAATGCGATCGCCCTTGCATAGTCCTCCAAGTACGGGATGTTCTGGCTGAAGTAGTAGGCGAAGACACCGTGCGGCAGCGAGCCGTCGCCGATACCGGTCACCATCGGGTGGTGAGCAGCCGCATCCCAGGTGTCGGAGCCCCCCAGCCTCAACTGCTGCGCGAAGGAGCCCACGTCGATGTCATCAGACATATCCGTCATCACTCATTTCGTCAGTGCGATCGTTTTTCTTCACAAAAGGCCCAGTACGCGCGCAAAATTGTCGCCGGCGATTCCGTCGAGTTTCGACTCAGGGATCGGCTCGGCGCCCACCCGCTCCGCATGCGCGTTGACATTGCGGAGCTTCGTCATCAATGCCACCGGATCGTAGAGGAAGCCCGGATAGTCCGTCCCGAAGAAGATCTTCTCCAGCGGTACGAACGATTGCTCGGCGTGAATGAGGAAGCGGAACAACTCCTCCTCGGTGGCACTGGCGATGTAATAACTGATCTCGGTGTAGAAGTTCGGATGCTTCGTCAGCATGAACAGCGCCTCGTCCATCCACGGAATACCACAGTGCGCGATAATGACACGCAGATCCCGGAAATGTCTTCCGATCGCATCGAGCAACGCTGGCCTGGCGTACTCCATCCGCGCATCGATGCGGGTCGATCCGGCTTGGTGGACCATCACCGGGATTCCTAGCTCGGCCGCCTTCTCGTAGAGAGGGAAGCCGAGGATCGGATCCGCCGGCGACCAATCCTGGTACATCGGATAGAGTTTCACACCAGAGAGTCCAAGTTCGCGTACCGACCGATCCAGCTCCGCGACTGCCGCCTTCGGCCCGCGATAGTTCGGGTTGACCGAACCGAATCCGATGAACCTGTCGGGGTCGCTACGGACGATCGCGGCGATGTAGTCGTTACACTTTTCGGGACTCGGCGGCCCCGACACATCCGTGATCCGCGCCGTATCGACCGTGCCGATCAGTTTGCCCTCTAAGAATTGTGGGGACACCCCGAGGACAACGATCTTGTCGAATCCCGGATGCGCGGCGATCGACGCGTCGGGACCGGTGATAGGAAACCCAGCCTTTCCGTAGCCGCTCTCCTCCCATTCCTGCTCCGTCGGCATACGATGAGAGGGCAGCTTCCCATGGCTCCGGTAGATGCACAGAGATCCCTCACGGCCGTATGCGGTATTGAAGTCTGTGTCTCCCGCGAGACTCAGAATGTGGGTATGCGCGTCGATCAGCATAGATCTATCCTCTTCATAAGGATCTTGAGACCCTCGTTGGCCCGTTGGCGTAATTCCTGGTAATCGTGTTCCACGAGCGCTCCCCCGCGTACGAGGATTCGGCCATCGACGATGGTGGTGTCGACGATGCTGGAGTTGGCTGCGTATGCGAGATGGCTGTAGACGTGTCGCTTGTCACCCGGTAGGAGTGGCGTGAACATCGCTCGTTCCGTGTGCAGGATGATCACGTCGGCGAGTTGGCCCGGCGAGAGCTGGCCGCTCTCGTGGCCGAGCGCCCGGCCCCCGTTCTGTGTCGCCATGCGGACGACCTGATCGGCAGGTATCAGCATGCTGTTCTGGCGATCGGCCCGTTGTATCAAGGATGCGAACTTCATGATCTCGAACAAGTCATGGGTGTTGCTCGACTCCGCGGCGTCATGACCGAGGCCGACATTGATTCCGGCCGCGATCATGTCCGGGACTCTGGCTATCCCGTTCCCGAGCTTCGCGTTCGAGATGGGGTTGTACGAGATGCTGGTCGCCGTCTGGCGCATCAGATCGATCTCATGGTCGGAGAGCCACACGCAGTGCGCCGCCACTGTCTTCGGCCCGAGCAGGCCGGCATGGAATGCCAGCTCGGTGGGTCGGGCGCCGAAGCGCCGGCGTACGGTTTCGACCTCGTCCAGGGATTCGTTCAGGTGTACATGGACCCCGGTGTCCAACGCCCGCGCGAGTTCCGCTGCTTCCTGCAGCAGCTCAGGTGAGGCCAGCGGAAGCCACTCGATCCCGACGAACACCTCGATTCTGCCGTCGCCGCTACCGTGACATGACTCGAACGCCTCCTTCACATCGGACAGCTGGTCGAGTCGGTGTTGGGCGAGGGCGACATCATTGGACAGGACCGCGCGGATCCCCGCCGCGTCCGCTGCTCGCGCGAGATCCGGGAGGCGTCGGTACATATCGTTGACGGTCGTCACACCGGCCAGTAACGAGTCCGCGTAACCGTGGAGTGCGAAACCGTAGGCAAGATCGGCATCGAGCGCCCTGATCGAGGGGTACCAGAACCGCTCGAGCGACTCCCGCAGGGCGACGTGGTCGTAGAGACCCTTGCCGACCGCGGTGTGGTAATGCAGATCCACCAGACCGGGCATGACGATCATGCCAGTGGCATCGATGCGGTCTGCCGATGCCGGGACGGGCCCGGCAAAGGGCCCGTCCCCCACCGAGAGAATACGGTTGTCCACGAGCACGACGTGTCCACCGAAGTGGACATCATCGGCGTCGTTCAAGGTCAGAACCGTGGCGTTCTCGATGACGATCATCGTGCTGACCTCATTTTCATGAATCGGCAACGCAGCGGCCGAGCGAGCGGATCATGAGTTCGCTTGGACAGCCTTGAGGACCCGCTGGAAACCCTCATTTGCCTTGCGAACGATCTCCTTCTCATCCATGAAGGTGAGTTTGCGGTCCCGCATCACGAAGGAGCCGTCGATGATGGTCGAGTTGACGCAACTTCCGTTGGCGCTGTAGACGATGTGCGAGTAGATGTGGTTCGCATCGCCGTGGATCAGCGGCGTGAACATCGGGTTTTGCGTATCGAGCACGATCACGTCGGCTTTCATTCCGGCGGTAAGCTGCCCCGTGTTGTGCTGCAATGCCGCCGATCCGTTGCGTGTTGCCATCCGCACCACGTCCGGCGCCGGCATCAGGCTGGAGTCGACGCGGTTCGCACGATGGATGATCGAGGCAAACTTCATCACTTCGAAGAGGTCACGGCTGTTGTTGCATTCCGCCGCGTCATGGCCGAGCCCGACGTTGATGCCGGCCGCGAGCATCTCGGGCACACGGGCGATACCGTTGCCGAGTTTGGCGTTAGAACTCGGGTTGTGCGAGATATGGGTCCCGGTCTCCCGCATGAGCGCGATCTCCCGATCGGAGAGCCACACGCAATGGGCGGCAACGCAGTCCGGGCCTAAAATGCCCGCCTCGTAGGCAACCTCGGTCGGCCGTTTGCCGAAACGCTTCTTGCTGTCCTCCACCTCGGTCAGCGATTCATTGAGGTGAATATGGATGCCGGTGCCGAGCTCGTTCGCCAAGGCACGCGCGTCCTGCAGTAGCTCGGGGTCAGCCAACGGCAACCACTCGATCCCGACGTAGACCTCGACCCTGCCGTTGGCCAGGCCGTGGACCTCCTGGTACGCGGCGCGGTTGTCATCGAGGGTGTCGATGTTGTGCTCATCCAACGCCACGTCGTTGGACAGCACGGCACGGATCCCGATGTCCTGTGCCGCTCGTGCCAGGTCCGGCAGGCGCCGGTACATGTCGTTGACAGTCGTGACGCCGCATTGGATCGACTCGAGATAGCTGGCGGCCGCCGCCCAATAGGCGGCATCCGCATCGAGGTTGCGGATCAGCGGATACCAGGCCGTATCGAGGTACTCCCACAGCGGCAGGTGATCGCTGAAGCCCTTGCCGATCGCCGTGTGGTAGTGGAGGTCGACCAGACCGGGCATCACGATCTGATCGGCCGTATCGACCACCTCGTCGTCCGGCCGGAGCGCAGGAGTGCCGCTACCGACCTCGACGATCGAGTCGCCGTCGATCACCACATAGCCGTCCGCATGGACGGTCGCGTCGTCGTCCATCGTCATGACGGTTCCGCCGACGAGGGCAATTCTGCTCATTGTCTGTCTCCTATCGGAATGGGGGCAGGCCAGCAGCCTGTCGACCGACAGCCGGTTCTCCCGGCGGTCAGTTCACCAGACCAGCACGTTCCGTCCGTTCACCTCACGGCGGCGCAGCCGATCCAACGCGACGTTCACATCGTCCATGGGGTAACGGGTATCGATCTGCGCCGACAGCTGACCCTGACCGGCCAGGGCGATCGCCGTCTCGAGATCCTGTTTCGCAGCCGCGACGGAACCGCGAACGCTGACCTCGGAGAGCACCAGCTCGATCGGGTTGATGTGCAGCTCCTGGCCGGTGTAGCCGATGATGACGGCCGATCCGTGCCGGTCCAGGCCGTGAATACCGGCGAGCATGCTCGCCGTGGTTCCGACAAGTTCGAAGAAGTGGTCGGAACCGGCACCGCCGGTGTGATCCCGGATCTTATCGGCGACGACGTCATACCCCTTGTCGTCCAGGATGATCGACTCGTCGGCACCGGCCTGGCGAGCGAGTTCGCCCTTGGTCTCGGTGTCGGCAATCGCGATGACGCGCGCGCCCGCCGCGCGCGCGGCCTGAATGACCATTAGCCCGACCCCGCCGACTCCGTCGACGACCACGCTGTCGCCCAGGGCCACGCCAGAGAGCCGTAACGCATGCACGGCGGTCATCCCGCTGCAGCTCAGGATCGCGGCGTCCTCGAAAGGAACGTTGTCCGGCAGCTTGATCAGGTTGTCCACGGGCACCGGGACAACGTCGCGGAAGGTGCCGTCCGTGTTGAAACCGATCTGGCCACGCAGGTTCCGGCAGACCTCCTCTCGCCCGGTACGGCACCAGTGGCAGCGGCCGCAGCCGATGAAGTTGTAGATGGCGACGCGGTCGCCGACCGCAATATCGGTCGTCCCGTCCGGTACGTAACTCACCACGCCGGCACCTTCATGGCCCAGGACGAACGGATAGGCCGGCGGCTCGAGCATTCCGTCGAGGATATGCAACTCGGTGCCGCACACGCCTGCCGCCTGCGTCTTCACCAGTGCGACGTCTGCGGGCTGCGGATCATCTACCTCGACCACGTTGACGGACTTGTCATCGTTCAATACGACAGCTCTCATCATTTCCCTTTCCCGAAGGTGGACGTCGGCGGGTGCGAACCGATCAATCGAGGTTCACCCACACCGTTTTGGTCTGCAGGTAGCTATCGAGCGACTCCTCGCCCAGCTCCTTGCCGAAGCCGCTCATCTTGAATCCGCCGTACGGCACAGCGGGATCGAACATGCCGTAGGTGTTGACATACACCGTGCCCGCCTCGATGCCGGCCGCCACGCGATGTACCCGCGCCGAATCACGCGTCCACACACCGGAACACAACCCGAACGCGGTGTCGTTCGCCGCCGCGACGGCCTGCTCCTCGTCGGAGAACTTTCCGACGACCGCCACCGGCCCGAATATCTCCTCGCGCATGATGCGCATATCCGCGGTGGCGTCGGTGAAGACGGTGGGCCGCACGAAATAGCCTTGCTCGGGCACGGGCGACTGCGCGTCGGAAACGATGGTTGCGCCCTGCTCCAGGCCGGAGTCGATGAATCCGCGCACCCTGGTCTGCTGCTCGCGGCTCACCAGTGGACCCATCGTGCTCTCCGGGTCAAGGCCGGGCCCCAGGCGAATCTGAGACACGCGATCCACCAGACGCTGGGTGAATTCGTCGCAGATGTCGTCATGGACGAACACCCGGGCACCAGCGATACAGCACTGTCCCTGATTGAAGTAGACGGCACCGAAGGTCCCCTCGACCGCGGCGTCGAGGTCTGCATCGGCGAATACCAGGCTCGGCGACTTCCCGCCGAGCTCCAGGGACATCTTTTTCATGTTGCCTTTGGCGGCATCGATGATCTTCTGGCCGGTGGTTGTTTCACCGGTGAACGTGATCTTGTCGACGCCGTGGTGCGCAGCGAGCGGCGCGCCGGCGCCTGGCCCGTCACCGGTCACGATATTGACGACGCCGTCCGGGAACCCGACCTCGCGGATGATCTCGGCCAGCCGCAATGCAGACAGCGGCGTCTGCTCCGCGGGCTTGAGGACGATCGTGTTTCCGGTGGCAAGGGCGGGCCCGAGCTTGTAGCCGCACATCAGCAGCGGGAAGTTCCAGGGAATGATGGCACCGACGACGCCGATCGGCTCACGACGTGTGTAGACGTGGAAATTGCTACCGCCCATCGGGGTGATCGTGCGACCCTCGAGCTTCGTCGCCCACCCCGCGTAGTACTTGAGAAGTCCAGTGACAAGAGGAATGTCGACCGCCATCGCATCGGCGGTCGTCTTCCCGTTGTTCAGGGTGTCGATCTGCGCGAACTCGTCGGCGAGCTCGGTGATGCGCGTCCCGAGGTTCCACAGCAACTCGGCCCGCCGCGCAGCGGGAAGCGCACGCCATCCCGGCAGGGCTGCCCGCGCAGCCGCGACCGCAGCGTCGATATCCTCGGCGCCCGCGGCGGCAACGGTGGTCAGCGCGGTGTCGTCCGCCGGGTTGTAGACCTCAAGCCGCGATGTCTCCTTCGACGGCACGAACTCTCCACCGATGAAGAGCTGATGTTCCCGCGAGATGAAAGAAGCGACCGAGTCCATCACAGGTGCCATGTCTATCCTCACATTCAATATCTGAGATCTTGAACTCAGAGTCTAGGTATATCCAATTTGCGGGTCAAGGGCTCCGGGCAACGCGCGCATCGTGCCACGGTGCAACGGAGGCGCCCGGGCGAAGGGCGCCGCGATCGGGTCACCGGTCGCTGACGCTGCATCAAGTGGTTTGCGGCGCCACGCCCCCAAGTCCGCGCTGCTAAAGATCTGCCCGCCCTCCACGGACCAGCGATCCCAGAGCGATGTCCGCGGCCGTGTACTGGTCGAGTTCGGCCGCTTCGACGCGCGATGCCAGTTCGTCGAGGCGAAGCGTCGAACGCCGCTCGGACAATCGGCGCCCCACATCCTCCAGCACGATCGTCCGGATCTCATCGGCGGTGCGCCGACGCCGACGCGATGCGGCTTCGCCGCTGGCGGCTATCCATGCACGGTGTCGCGATACCAGTGCCATGAGATCCGCGATGCCACCCGGAGAGTCGCAGCCGGCGGAGGTCCGGACGATCGGGCGTCGCCAAGCAGTCTCCGGCTGCGTAGCTCCCACCAGCAGTGCATGCCGCAGGTTTCGCGCCACGTCATCCGCGCCGGGCATGTCCGCCTTGTTGACGACGAAGATGTCCGCGATCTCCATGATGCCGGCCTTCGCCGCCTGGACGGCGTCCCCGTGGCCAGGAGCGAAAACAACCACGGTGGTATCCGCAATCGAAGCGATCTCGACCTCTGATTGGCCCACGCCGACCGTCTCGATCAGCACCACGTCATAACCGGCGACTTCGAGGACGCGGGCGGCGAGCGGCACGGCGGGCGAGAGACCGCCCAGCCGTCCACGGGAGGCCATAGAACGGATGAAGACGCCATTGTCGGTCGCATGTGCCTGCATCCGCACTCGATCGCCGAGGAACGCGCCACCGGTGAGGGGCGACGACGGATCCACTGCGAGCACCCCCACCCGCAGTCCATCGGCGCGTAGCCTCGTCACCAGCGCACTGCTGAGAGTCGACTTCCCGGCGCCTGGCGACCCCGTGATCCCGATGACGTGCGCCCGCCGCTTGTCCTGCGACAAGGCCTCCGAGACGCGTCGCGCAAGGCCCGGATCATCCTCCGACTCGGCGAGCGAGACCAGTCGCGCAACTGCCTTGATCACGCCCTGACGCGCAGCTCGAACGAGTGAGTCGATATCCGCCGGATGGTTCACGACCACCGCGCCACGGATCCGTCCACCTTCGTCCTGGGACACAAGCTATCGATACGGCAGGTGATGACCATCAATCCTCTCGGCCCACGGGAACCTCTACGAATTCCACCAGCACACCGCCGAACGCATCGGGATGGGCAAATGCGATGCGATGTCCGCCGCCGCCGATCCGCGGCTTCTCGTCGATGAGCCGAATCCCGTGCGACGAGAGGTGTTCGAGTGTTCCGTCAAGATCAGGCACTTCCAGGGCAATGTGGTGCAGCCCGGGACCGCGACGATCGAGGAACCGGGCGACGACGCCGTCACCGGTCGCCTCCAACGCTTGGAGCGCGCAATTGTCCATCCCCAGCATGCGCTCGATGAATCCCGGTGCCTCCTCGCTGGAGTCAACGGTGAAACCCAATACCCGCTCCAATGTCGCTACCAGCGCCGCGCCGTGCCTCTCGGCGAACGCCACATGGTGAAGCCTCACAGTCCCACCCGGTCGGCCACTATCGCACGTGCCACGACATGGTCACGCCGCATCGTCATCCGGAAAATTCCCCAATCGATCGGCCAGCACCGATCGCACATGTTCCCGCATTGCCGCTTCAGCGGTTTCCGCGTCGCGAGCAAGGATCGCGTCGCAGATCGCCTGATGCTGACGGGTGGACGTTTCGATGCGGCCCGGGATTTCGACGGTCGGTCGTCCGATGCGCCGCTGATGACCTTCCAAATCGTCGATGAGGTCGGCGAACCAACGATTCTCGGCGTGAGCATAGATAAGACCGTCGAACTTCTCGAACAGATCGATGACGGCGTCGACGTCGCCCCGGCTGACCGCATCCCAGGTGTCCTTGAGGTTGTTCTGCAACTCATCCCGCGCACCGTCGTCGTCTGCTTCGGCCATCCTGGCGGCGCAGCGGCCCTCGACTATCTCGCGAACCTCGTACATCTCGCGAACGTCTCGCCGCGAATATCCCGTGACCACGGCGCCGCGGTACGGAATCAGTTCCACGAAGCGGTCGCTCTGGAGCCGAACCAGGGCTTCGCGCACCGGTGTCTTGCTCACGCCCAACGAGGTAGATATGTCGACCTCACGCAGGGCCGCGCCGACCTCGTACTCTCCTTCGATGATGCTCCGCCGAAGGTGTTCGTAAACGAGATCCTTGAGCTGCATGTGATTCAGTACCGGCGACTCTGCTGATGCAACCATCATCTCCCACCCTTTCGCCGAATATGAACTCGAATATCATATATCGACGCTGCTTCCGGTGATGCCGTGTCACGTGCGGCGCGTTATCTCAAGCCTCATCGGTCATCTCGCCGTCGATCATCACCGGACGCCCGTCGAGAATCAGCGTGGCATGCTGCATCACACAATCGAGATGCGCTGCGGCGTCGACCGTTCCGCCGTAGGCAATGGAGTTGCCGAACGCGATATGGGCACTGCCCAAGGTGGATTCGGTCTCCATAGGCACCGGGCCGATACTCCCGCGCGGGTTGAGTCCGAGCGATACCTCGGCGAGGTTCGACATCCGATCGTCGTGACACCGGGCGATCATGTCGAGCAGCCGGCCGGCTTCGTCACCATCGGATCCGACGAGGTGACCGCCTTCGATGTGCAACGCGACCGGTTGAGAAACGGGGCCACGCTCCATGAAGAGGAAGTCCCCGTCGATGACGGCGGTGCCCGATGAGCTCGCTTCGACGGGGGCGGTTCCCGCCTCGACATCCGGGGGGCACATGTAGGCGCCCTCATCGCGAGCGATCCCGTACAGCGCCCTGCCGGGCCGACCACGGACCGACCCGGCGAGATCCGTGCCACCGGGGGTGGTCAGGCGGTAGCTATCGGCGCGCGACCACGCGTCGGCGATCGCCAAGGTGGTCCGTTTCAACGCGTCGAAGTCGACGTCGAGCGGACCCCCCAATCGAAAGGTGTCGCCGACGACGCCCGGCATGCACAGGTACCGTGTGCCGCCCGCGGTGGCCCGTTGCCGAGCGCGGCTCGAACCGATGAAAGTGGACGTCAGCTCGATCGCCGCCGTCGACCCATCCAGCAACCGCGCGATCCCGCCCGGCGGCTCGGAGCCGGGAATGACGTACCGCGGCATCCGCGCGATGACCGGGACCGCCCGCCGCTCTTCGATACCAGCCACCAGAGCCTCGATGACGTCGACGTCGGTCTCGCGGTCGATCAACAGCACGACCTCCTCGTTCGCCCGTACGGCGAGGCAGTGGTCGAGCACCGTCGAGAGCGTCTGCTCCGGGATCATCGCGGCGACACTTTGTCGAAGACACGCTTGAAATGCCTGATCGTTCCCATCCGATCCGCACCGAGCGGGAAGACGGAAATACAGTCCACTCCGAGTTCGCTGATGTTTTTGATGTGCTGTCGAGCGCGATCCGGCCCGCCGGCCAGTGCCATCCGATGGACGAAGTCCTCCGGCAGCAGCGCGGCAGCGTCGTCGGCCTCCTGGAACTCGCCGCCCTCGTAGATCTTGCGGACGCGATCGACGAGTTCGCGCGGCAGTCCGGCCATCTCGCAATACGCGGGCGCAGTTTGCGGGAACCATGCCGCGATCGAACGCCCGGCCTCGTAGGCAGCCTGCTCGTCATCGCTGATGGCACCGTAGGCGAACACCGTGATCTTCGGCCGCGCCGATCTGCCGGCTTCCTCGACGCCGCGATCGATGTGATCGAGTGCCCAGGTAAGCCCCTCGGGGTGCAGGCCGGCCAGCAGAATCACACCGTCCGCGACCCGCCCGGCAAGCGTGAGCGTCTTAGGCCCGCTCGCGGACATGTAGATGGGTACCTGCCGCTGCGCGGGTTCACGCATGTGCGCATCGTCCAGCCGGAACCCGTCCCCCTCGAAGGTCACGTGCCCGCCGTCCCAGAGCTGCCGCATGGCCGAGATCGCACCCTCGAGCCGGGCGAGGGTCGCGGGCTTGTACCCGAGAGCCAACAGGGGTCGGTCCCCCGCGCCGATCCCCAGGGCGAACCGCCCGTCGCTGACCTCATCGATCGTCGCCGCAGCGGCCGCCGTCACCGCAGGATGACGGGTCACCGGATTGGTGACGGCGGTACCGAGTTGCAGTCGGTGGCTTGCACGCGCCGCCAACGTCAGGAACGAGTACACGTTCTTCGCGTGGAGCGAGGAATCAGTAAGCCACAATTCGTCGAATCCGGATTGTTCGATCTCCCCGACCATGGACTCGAAATCCGTTGGCGTGTCGACGGGTTGAAGGGTTACGCCGCTAAGCATGGTGGTGTTCTCCTGGTCGCTGGTCATGGGTCACGATTGTCGGGATGACGGGGGCCACTGGTCGATGGTCCGGGTGAGCGCGTAGAGGCCGTAGCAGATGGCGTCCGGATCGATCCACTCCTGTTCGGTGTGTGTGCCGTCACCGTAGGTGATGCCGAGGGTCACGGCCGGGACCTGGCGGTGGTACGCGACATTGGCATCGGTGCTGGCAGCCGTCAGCCGCGGAGAGATGCCGGCCTCGGTGAGTGCCCGCGCGGCCGCTGCCACCAGAGGATGGTCGCTGTCGATGCCGCCAGCGGGCCTCGATCCGAGGGTTTCGACGGAGATCGTGACGCCGGGGCTGGCCGCCGCGAGGATGGCGTCCACCTGTGCGGTGAGACCGTCCAGCGCCGCAGCGGATTCGGACCGCAGGTCGAGATCGAACGTGGCCGAACGAGCGCGCGAGTTGATCGACTCGCCGCCGGAGATGAGTCCGACGTTACGAGAGGTCTTGGCCGGGTGGCTGACCTGCACCGCGTCGATCGCGTGGATGAGATCAACGGCGATGTGTACCGCGCTGGGCGCAGTGGCGTCCTCCCACGCGTGGCCTCCGGGGGTGGCGATCCGTACTCGTCGCCGCTCGGATCCCACACCTACCGTGTTGACGCGCCCCAGGTAGTTTCCCTCCAGCGCGATGAACGCACCGACGGCAGCTGGCGGATGGTCGAATGCCGCCCGTGCGCCCGCAAGATTGCCGAGTCCCTCCTCGCCGACCGTCGCCAGGATCCAGACCGGTGTGGCGGTGACTGCCGGCAGAAGCCGATCGAGCGCGGCCAGCGCCGCCACCGCGACGGTATCGTCGCCGCACCCGGGACCGGTCACGGTTCCATCGGCAGCCCGGCGCAGGCCGTGCGGCACGTCACGGGCGAAAACGGTGTCGAGATGGGCGGCGACGACGACCGCCGGAGCGGAGCGGTCGCCTTCGCGGATCCGCGCCCACAGGTTGCCGACCGACTGCGATTCCACGGTGAGCCCGTCGGCTTCCCACCAGGAGCGCACCCGCTCGGCGCGATCGGTCTCGCCCAACGGCGGCGCCGGGATCAGCGAGAGCTCGAACGTGCGGTCGAGGACGGTCGGCGCCAGGGCTCGGCAGGCGGCGAGCAGCGTTTCTTCTGCAGACGGCCGTTCGTCGGCTGACACCGCCGATGTCGGCTCCGAAGTCCCCCCCGATGTCACCCTCGATGTCACCGCGCGTCTCCCGCGAGAGGTGCGACCGCGCCGAGAACCTCGGCGGTGTGTTCCCCGAGCGACGGAGCGCGACGGGTACCGGCGAGGGGACCGTTGATCTGGAGTGGCGCCCCGATCGCAGGGACGGCGGCCGGATCGTCGGGGTCGCACTGAATGATGCCTAGCGCCCGGACCTGTTCGGAAGCCAGGACCTGGTCGAGGCTGCGCACCTGCGCCGCAGGCACGTTGACCTTCCCGAACGTCTCCAGCCAGGAGGCGCAGTCGCGCGCACCGAGGCGCTCTTCGAGTTCGGTGATGAGCTCGGGCAGATGAGCCACCCGATCCGCGTTCGTCACGAATCGCACGTCATCAATGAGCCCGGGCGCGCCGATCGCCTCGCACAGCCGCTGCCACAGCAACTCGCTGCCCGCGCCCGCGAGCACCAGGTACCCGTCCTGTGCCCGGTACGCGCCATAGGGTGCGAAGGTGGGCGAGTGGCTGCCGAGACGTCCCGGCACCTCGCCGTCGACGAAGTAGGCGGGCGCCACGCTGGTGAACGTGGCGAGTGCGAATTCCAACAACGACGAACTCACCACGGCGCCGCCGCCGCGTCGTTCGCGGCCGAGCAGCGCCGCGACCACACCGAGCGCGCAGGAGACAGCGCTGCCGATGTCCAGCGCGGGCACGCCCACCTTCACCGGGCCGCTGTCCGGTTCGCCGGTGACGCTCATCAGCCCGCCCTCGGCCTGCAGGATCAGGTCGAATCCGCCGCGTGTCGCATCCGGACCCACCTGGCCGTAACCCGAGATCGACGCGTAGACGAGATCCGGGAATCGTCGCGAAAGGGTGTCGGCGTCGAGTCCGTGTCCGCAGAGCGACCCGGGTCGCCCGTTCTCCATGAAGACATCGGCGCCGCTGAGAAGCCGATCGAGATCGGCGCGGCCGACGGAGGATTTCAGGTCGATCACCACGGAGCGCTTGCCGCGGTTGAGCGCACCGAACAACGCGCTCCGGCCACCGACGAATGCCGTGCCCTGCTGACGGTACGGATCACCGCCCGGCGCCAGTTCGACCTTGATCACGTCGGCGCCCAGCATCGCGAGCAGCATCGCTGCGTACGAGCCGGAGACGAACCTCGTCATATCTATGACGGAATAGCCGGCAAGCGGGGCGGCCCCGGGGATGGCGGCCCCGGGCACAACGGATCCGGTCACCACGGCTGCGGCTCCCGATAGACACCGAACACCGCCCGCATCGTGTCCGCGATCTCACCGAGCGTGGCCCCTGCCCGCCCCGCATCCATGATGTGCGGCATGCTGTTCGTCCCGTTTCGGAGCGCCGCCTCGAGTTCACTGAGGGCGCTTCTCGCCGCGGCGTCGTGCCGGCGCGCCAGCCGCTCGGCCAGTCGCTGCCGCTGCCGGTCTCCCGCCGACTCGTCGACCTCGAACAGCGGTGGCACCGCGGTATCGTCGCTGACGAACTTGTTGACGCCCACCTTGATCCGTTCGCCGGAGGCGACTTCGCGTTCGTAGCGATACGCGGACTCTGCGATCCAGCGCTGCGGGATCCCGGCCGCCAACATGTCGACGAGGCCGCCGCCGTCCGCGACGTCGCGGACGATCTGCCAGGCGCGCTCCTCGATGTCGTCCGTCAGCCGCTCCACGAAGTAGGAGCCGGCCAGCGGATCGATGACCCGGGCCACGCCGGATTCGTGGGCGATGATCTGCTGCGTCCGCAGCGCGAGCCGCACGGATTCCTCGGTCGGGATGCCCAGAGCCTCGTCGTATCCCATGACGTGGATCGACTGCGCCCCGCCGAGCACCGCCGCCAGGCATTGCAGCGTCGAACGGACCACGTTGTTGAGTGGCTGCTGCGCGGTGAGGGTCGCACCCGAGCATCCGGAGAAGAACCGCAGCCGCGCGCTGTTCGGCTTCTGCGCGCCGAACCGCTCGGTCGCCAGCTTGCTCCACATCCGCCGGGCCGCCCGGACCTTGCATGCCTCCTCGAAGAGGTCGAGCTGGCTGGAGAAGTGGAACGACAACCGCGGCGCGAAGAAGTCGAAGTCCAGCCCTCGGGCCAAGAACGCCTCGGTGTAGGCGATCGCGGATGCCATGGTCAGCCCGATCTCCTGCACCGCATCACATCCCGCCTCGCGGGCGTGGTAGCCGGTGATGGAGATGCCGTTGAACCGGGGCAGATGCTCCGACGCGTATTCGACAACGTCGGTGACGAGCCGAATGGAGTGGTCTGGCGGGAAGATGAAGGTCTTGCGCGCCAGGAACTCCTTGAGGATGTCGTTCTGCAAGGTTCCCGCGACGTCAGCCATCTTCGCGCCTTGGCGTTCGGCCGCGACAAGGTAGAACGCCAGGATGATCGGCGCGGTCGCGTTGATGGTGAAATTCACCGAGAGCTGGTCGATCGGCAGTCCGTCGAAGACCGCCTCCATATCCTCGACGGTGTCGATCGCTACCCCGACCCGACCCACTTCGGCGCGGACCGACTCCGCGGACGAGTCGAAGCCGAGCTGGGTCGGCAGGTCGAAGGCAACCGAGAGCGCCGTCTGGCCCTGGGAGAGCAGGTAGCGGAAACGAGCGTTGGTGTCGTCGGCAGATCCGTAACCGGCGTACTGCCGCATCGACCAGAGCCGCTCGCGATACATCGTCGAGTACGGCCCTCGGGTGAAGGGCGCATGCCCGGGCTCGCCGAGCCGGCTGGTCAGGTCCGGGGCCACCGAATCCGGGTAGTAGACGGGATCCAGTGGAATCCCCGAGTCCGTCGTGATGGCGGTGTGTTGATCGATCACGGACGCGTCTCCTCCGCGGCGAGGGTCAGGATCCGGTCGACGACGTCATCGATCGCGGTACCCACCGGCATGACGTCGCGGACGCCGAGTTGTCGGAGCCTGGTGACGTCGGCAGGCGGGATGGTGCCGCCCACCACGATCGCGACGTCATCCAGCTGGGCGGCATGGCACGCCTTGATCAACTCCTGGGAGACGTCAAGGTGCACGCCGGAAAGCACGGAGAGCCCGATGACGTCGGCGTCTTCGGCGAGCGCCGCGTGGACGATCTGCTCGGCGGTCTGGTGTAAGCCGAGGTAGACGACCTCGGCGCCGGCATCCCGCAACGCCATGCCGACGACCTTGATGCCCCGGTCATGCCCGTCCAGCCCCGGCTTGGCCAGGACGATCTTGGCGCGTGGCCGCCGGGCCCCGGTCACGGTGTGTCCTGAGAGCCCAACGCGCGCACGGCGAACTGTGTGTAGACCTCGGTGGCCTCGACAATGTCGTCGATCGAGAGGTGCTCGTCGGGGCAATACACCGGCTCGCCGCCCGGCCCGAAGATGATGGTGGGAACCTTGTGCCCGAAGCTGGCGGTGTCGCCCAGCCACCCGGCAGCCTGCAGCGGCGGCTCTGCGCCGCCCCGCACCGACTTCACCGAGGCGCGCATCAGCTCCACGATCGGGTCGCCAGGCTTGGCGAGGTAGCCGTTCTTCACGTCGGCGAGTTCCACCGACGCCTTGAACCGCGGGTCGCGCCGCTGCGCATCTGCCAGGCAGCGGTCGATCTCCGCTCGCACGGTCTCGATCGAGACGCCGGGCTGCGGGCGGCAATCGACCCGGATGACGCACTCGTCCGGGATCATCGAGGGACCACCCGGCGCCAGCCCCCCGTAGATGCGTCCCGGCACCATGTACGTCTCGGGACCGAACAGGTCGGTGACCCAATCCTCGAGTTCCGGCGTCAGGTGCGATCCGTCGAGCTCGATCACCGCGTGCGCGGCAAGGAGATTCGCATTGATCGCGAGCGGCTTGTGACAGGTGTGCGCAGACTTGCCCTGCACCGTGACGTCGAAGTAGTAACGCCCACGATGACCGAGGAAGATCTCGTTGTCCGAGAGTTCGCCGAGAACCGCCAGATCGGCCGGGTACTCGTCGAAGTAGCGAATCGACCCCGTCTGGTCACCCATGTGGTCCGACACAGCCGCCATGGCGACCGTCCCGTGCAGGTCGACGCCCGAGTCGCGCAGCGCTTCCATCGCCACGATCTGGCACACCAAGGCTGCCTTCATGTCCATGATCCCATGGCCATAGATCGCGCCGTCGATGATGTCGCCGGAGAACGGCTCCGTCTTGGACCATCCGACCGAGACGGGCTTGGTGTCCATGTGACCGGTGAAGACCACGCGCTTACCGGCACCGAACCGCAACTCGCCCACCGCGTTGGGCCGGTCTGGAAGCACTTCTTGCAGGCCTACGGCCTCGAAACCCGACTGCCTCATGTAGTCCGCGAGGAAGCTTGCCAGCGGTCCTTCGTCCCCGAGGACACTCGGAATCCGGCAAACCTGCTGAACGAGATCCGTCAGGCGCTCGTGGTCGATCGCCGATACGGCCTTCTGAGCCGCAACGTCGAACTCGTCGGTCATTGTCGTCCTCTCCGCATTCGCGCAAGGTCTGGGAACTGATGAACGGTTAGATCTGATATTCAATGTAACATCGTCCTCGGCAGATCGGAACAGGAATCTGGCATCGAGCGGATGAGGCGCGTCAAGGACGATGTCCTACGATTCCGACAGGCTGGATCCTGGCGAAGGCCCACGTGGCCGCCAGGCGTAGCAGGCCCCTGGAGAGGAAGACAGTTCGTGACGTCTATCGCGATCATCGGCGGTACCGGACCCCAGGGTCGGGGCCTTGCGTACCGGCTGACATTGGCCGGTCATCAGGTGATACTCGGATCGCGTTCGGCCGATCGAGCGGAGGCAGCCGCCGCCGAGATAGCAGAGCGCCTCACCGAACCCACGAGGGTGAGCGGTTCCGACAATGCCACCGCCGCACAGAAGGGCGACATGGTGCTGGTGGCGGTGCCCTTCGCCGGCTATCGCGAGCTGTTGCTGGGCCTCGAGCCGGCGATCGGCGACAAGATCGTCATCACGTGTGTCAACCCGATCGAGTTCGACAAGCGCGGGCCTATCGGCATCCAGGTGCCGGAGGGAAGCGCGGCCGAGATCGCCGCGGACCTGCTGCCGCGCGCGCGGGTGACCAGCGCCTTCCACCACCTCTCGGCAGTGAACCTATGGGCCAATGCGGATTTTCCCGGCGAAGATGTACTGGTCTGCGGCGACGACAAGGACGCCAAAGCGCAGGTGCAGGAGTTGGCGACGGCGGTCGTGGGCAAGCCTGGGATCGACGCGGGACCGCTGCGGATCGCCCGGCACCTGGAACCCTTTACCGCCGTTCTCATCAACATCAACAAGCGATACAAGGTGCATTCGGGTGTGTCGATCTGCGGTCTCGACAAGGGCACGGGTCACTAGCACACCGCCGAAACCTCCGTCGCCTGCGAAAGAGCAACCGTCCCCGAAAGTCTCGCGACCTATTCGTGCAGCGCCCCGCGGATGATGCGGGCGACCTGGTCGGCCTCGATCAGGAAGCCGTCGTGTCCGTAATAGGACTGAATCATCTTCAGCGGCCGGGCGCGCTGTACGCCGGCCGCGATGCGCGCGCCCTCCTCCGGCAGGTAGAGCCGGTCGGTGTCGACGGCGGCGACGGTGGTCTTCGCGGTGACGCGGCGCAGCGCGGCGACCTCGCCGCCGCGCCCGCGGCCGACGTCGTGCGAGTTCATCGCCTCCGTCAGCACGACATAGGAGTTCGCATCGAAGCGGCGGCCGAGTTTGTCCCCGTGGTGCTGTAAGTACGACTCGACGGCGAAGCGGCCGCCCACGGCTGGGTCCTCGCCGCGCTGCGGCTCGCGCCCGAATCGCGCCGAGAACTCGGTGGACGAGCGGTAGGTGGTGTGCGCGATCTGCCGCGCCAGCCCGAGCCCGCCCAGCGGCGGCGGCCCGCCGTAGTAGTCCCCGCCCGCGAACGACGGGTCGAGCCGAACCGCGGCGAGTTGCATTCCGGCCCAAGCGATCTGGTCCGCCGAGGCCGCCGCCGTCGAGGCGATGATCACGGCGCGGCGAACCCGGTCGGGCAGGCTCACGGCCCATTCGAGGGCGCGCATGCCGCCCATGGAACCGCCGATCACCGCGGCGAAGTAGTCGATGCCGAAGGCGTCCGCTACGGCGGCCTCCGCTACCACCTGGTCGCGGATGGTCAGCCGCGGGAACCGCGATCCGTACGGCGCGCCGTCCGGCGCCAGACTCGAAGGCCCGGTGGTGCCCATGCAGCCACCGAGCACGTTCGTGGCGATCACGCAGTACTGGTCGGTGTCCAGCGGAGCGCCCGGGCCGACGATCCCCTGCCACCAGCCGGCGGTCGGCTGACCAGGGCCCGCCTCACCGACGACGTGCGCGTCGCCGGTGAGGGCGTGCTCGATGAGGATCGCGTTGGTGCGGGTCGGGTTCAACCGACCCCAGCACTCGTAGGCGATGGTCACGTCCGGCAGGGTCTCGCCGCCCTCCGTGACAAGGTCGCCGATCGAGAGGTAGTGCCGCCCAATCGAATTGTCCGCGGACGCGAACCTCGATCGCGCGGCCAGCGGTGATGCGGCCCGCAGGGGCACGGCCGCAGCAGGCGACACGGCGCCCACCGCGGCCAGCGGCCCCCCGGCGGACGGCCCCGTGGCCGCGTCGATCGTCCGAACGGGTGCGGCACCCGCGACAGCTACGCCGTCATACCCGCCGTCGTAGCCACGGGAAAAACCGCTGTCGGGTGCCGCGCCGGTACACGAACCCGTGAGCGTCATGGTCATCTCCCGCCGCCGCGCAAACTCGCAGAAACCCGCTCAGGCGGCCTTGGCCGCGATGAAGCCGAGCTCCAGATCGGCGAGGATGTCGTCGATGTGCTCGATGCCGACGGACAGCCGCACCAGGCCCGGGGTGACGCCCGCCGCCCGCTGATCGGCCTCGGAGAGCTGCGAGTGCGTGGTGGACGCCGGGTGGATCACCAGCGACCGCACATCCCCGATGTTCGCCACATGCGAGTGCAATTGCAGCGCCGACACGAACGCCTTGCCGGCCTCCAGCCCGCCGGCGATCTCGAACGCCAGCACAGCCCCGGCGCCCTTCGGCGTGTACTTCTGCGCGAGCGCGTAATACGGGCTCGATTCGAGCGACGCGTAATTCACTGATATGACGTCGTCCCGGCTCTCCAGCCACGTCGCAACGGCGCGCGCGTTCTCGGTGTGCCGGTCCAGCCGCAGCGACAACGTCTCGATGCCCTGCTCGATGAGGAACGCGTTGAGCGGAGCCGCCGCCGGGCCCAGGTCGCGCAGCAGTTGCACCCGAGCCTTCAGGATGTAGGAGAGGTTCGCGCCGAAGGCCGATCCGACCCCGAGGTCCCGGGCGTAGACCAGGCCGTGATAGCTGGCATCCGGCGTGTTGAAGCCGGGGAACCGGTCTGGGTGCTGCGCATAGTCGAACGTGCCGCCGTCCACGATCACGCCGGCGATCGCGGTGCCGTGCCCGCCGAGGTATTTGGTGGCCGAGTGCACCACCACGTCAGCCCCGAACCGGATGGGCTGCAACAGGTATGGGCTCGCGAGCGTGTTGTCGACGATGAGCGGCACACCGACCTCGTGGGCCACCGCGGCGATCGCCTCGATGTCGAGCACCGCCGACGACGGGTTGGACACCGACTCGCCGAAGAACGCCTTGGTATTGGGACGGGCGGCGGCGCGCCAGGACTCCGGGTCGTCCGGGTTCTCGACGAAGCCCACGGTGATGCCGAGCTTCGGCAGCGTGTGCTGGAACAGGTTGTGTGTGCCGCCGTAGAGCGCCGGGCTCGCCACGATGTGGTCGCCGGCCTCGGCGACGTTCAGGATCGCCAGGGTATTGGCGGATGAGCCGGACGCGACGAGCAGTGCGCCGACACCGCCTTCGAGGTCGGCGATGCGGGCCTCGACCACATCGGTGGTCGGGTTGCCGATGCGGGTGTAGATCGGCCCGAGGTCGGCGAGGGCGAAGCGTGCGGCGGCCACCTCGGCGCTATCGAACACGAACGAGGTGGTCTGGTAGATCGGCAGCGCGCGGGAGCCGGTGGCGGAATCGATGGGCTGGCCGGCGTGGATCTGGCGGGTCTCGAAGGACCATTTCGGGCTGGCGGTGGCAGACATGTGTCTCGGAACTCCTGGTATGGGTTCGGCGGCCGCGAACGGGCCACCGGGATTCGGTCACGGTGAGCGGTATTCCGGCATCGGCGTGCGGGTCGGCACACGGATGACCGCAAGGTGCTGAGAGGGGTGACGACGTACAGCGATCCGGCCAGACCTTCAGCTAAGGTCGGCTACTCCGCGCAAGGAAACGTCGCAGGGCTACCGTGAGCTACACATTCGTGAAGTACACACAGTGGGCGCTCCTTGCGTCTACTGGGCCCGCCGCACACGGACCGCGCTTGCCGCCCGCCAGGGTTGACGGGCCGCCCGGTCATCACCCGGGGCACCCCACCGCGTGTGGAGGGTTGCCGTCCAGCAAGCCGGGGCTTGGACGCTGGCACTCATGACCTTCGCACGACTATACCGGCCCCTCGCCCAGCCCTCAACTTCCGGGTATGACGCTGTTCGCGGCGCACGCGCCGTCATAGCGGTTCTCGACGTCGCGGCTCCGGAAGGATGACGCCTACCTGAGATAGTGCCGAATTCAGCCGGTGACGACGGCGACGATGAGCACGACGTTCAGCGCCGTGATCGCAACGGTCACGGCCCAGGCCAGGAGCGTCGTGATCCGGTGGTTCACGGCGGCCCCGAGCAGGGTCCGATCGGACGTCAGGCGCACCAGCGGCACCAGCGCGAACGGCAGCCCGAAGGAGAGCACCACCTGCGACAGGATGAGCAGCTGCGTCGGGCTGCTGGCGAGTGCCAAGGCGATCAGGGCCGGGACCACGGTGATCACCCGGCGGGTGAACAGGCCCACCGAGCGGCGCAACAGCCCCTGCATCACAACGCTTCCGGCGTAGCACCCGACCGAGGTGGACGCCAGCGAGGAGAGCAGCAGCCCGATGGCGAAGAGCACGCCGATCACCGGGCCGACCTGCTCAGTGATCGCCCGGTGCGCGCCCTCGAGGGTGTCCACGCCCTCGCGTCCGGGCAACGCGGCGGCGGCAAGCAGCAACATGGCGATGTTGACGCCGCCGGCGAGCATCAGCGATATGACGACATCGACGCGGGTCGCGGCGAGCAGGCGACGTTGGCGCGGGCCGACCGGGACGGTGCCGAAGCGGTCCCGGGCGAGCGCGGAGTGCAGATAGACGACGTGCGGCATCACCGTCGCGCCGAACATGGCGGTCGCCAACAGCATCGAATCGGCCCCCGAGAATCGCGGCAGCAGACCGCCGACGACGCCGGCCGGGGCGGGCGGAGTGACGACGAGCCCGGCAAGGAAGCCCAGTGCGATCAGCAGCAGGAGCCCTATCACGAGGTGCTCGAAGGTGCGTTGGCCGCGCCGGTCTTGGACGGCGAGCAGCAGCAACGAGGCGCCGGCCGCGAGAACACCACCGAACAGCAGCGGCAGCCCGAAAAGCAGGTTCAGCGCCACCGCTCCGCCGACCACCTCGGCGACATCCGTTGCCATGGCCACGGTCTCGGCCTGCAACCAGTACGCGACGCGGGCCGGGGTGCGCAGCCGTGTACGGATCAGCTCGGGCAGTGACTGGCTCGTCGCGATGCCGAGTTTCGCGGACAGGTACTGCAGCAGCCCGGCCGCCGCGGTCGCCGCGACCAGCACCCAGAGCAGCAGGTAGCCGTAGCGAGCGCCCGCCTGCAGGTTGGCAGCGACATTCCCGGGGTCGACGTACGCCACAGCGGCCACAAACGCCGGCCCCAACAGGCCGAGTCCCGTCATCGGGAGACGCCACCGACGGGTGCGTGCCGACGGCGGGGATGCCATACCCCGATTGTCGGGCCTTTTTGCGCCGAGGCTGTCGGCGGGGTCCCGCGGTGTTCAAGGCAGCCCGCAGGCTCAGGCGATGCGGGCGGCGTGGGCTCGAGCGACAGTGCGCACGGCTTGTTCCGGGTCCTCGCCGCGAGCCCCGGCCGTGAAGGCGAGCCGGAAGATCTGCTCCCCCACCGAATCCCCCTCCGGCAACGGAACCGAGACACCGTATTTGGCCGACCGCGCACCGAGTTTCGCTGCGAGCGCCACCGCGGGCTGTCCGAGCGCCACCCCGTCCAGCGGCGACGGCTCGGCGTGCTCGGCTCTCTTGAGCTGATCCCACCGGACCTGCTGCTCGGCCGGCGTCAACGTCTCGCGCTCCTCCGGTCCGCCGAACACATAAGGGTGGCGCCGGATCAACTTGTCGACTAGGCCGAACGCCACATCGTCGATGTCGAAACCGCCGTCGCCGGAATCCTTCTCGGCCGCGATGCGCGCATGGAACAGCACCTGGAGCAGCACGTCACCGAGTTCCTCCCGGGTGGCCGCCGCATCGCCGTCCTCGATGGCCTGCACCAGCTCGTAGCACTCCTCGACCAGGTAGCGGAGCAGCGAGGCGTGCGTCTGCTCGCGGTCCCACGGGCAACCCCCGGGGGATCGCAGCCGATCCATCACGGCGACCGCTTCGAGCAGCGCGCTCCCAGCTGGTGCGGGCCAGTCCGACGCTGTATTCCCGGGCGTCGCGCGCCCCGGCGGCGCGGTCTCCGACACACCGTCCCCGGGCGGATTCATCCGCCCGCGAACAGCGTCATACCCGGTCATGCCCCGCCGAGCCCGCGCATGCCCACCCAGGCGCAGCCATAGTCACAACCCGCACCCCTCACGCAGCGTCACTCGCCGCGACCACCTGCACGATGTGCGGATCCCAGGTACCGAACCTCGGGTTCACCTGCACGCGCGCGCTCTCCGCGTCCTTCGCGAACAGCAGCGAGGCGAGCGCGATCTCTCCGCTCAGACCCGCCGTCTGGTTGGCGTTCGTGATCATCTGCGCCGTGAGCGTCGCCGGCGCCTGGACCCGTTTGGTGATACGCGTCACGAGGTAGCCCTGTGTGCCCTGCGGAATCAGCAGGATCTCCCCCTGCGCGGCGCTGAACAGGCCGAATGCCGCGTGGTGCGGCTGCTCCAGCAGGGACTCCGCACCGCCGGGAAGCTGCGGGTTCGCCGCCCGGGCAGCCGCGGCGGCAGCGTCCATCGCGGCCGGGTCCGCGGTGAACTTCACCCGGTCGGCGACGGCCGTCGCCCAGTCCGAGGCCGGCACAGCGTCGACCGTCACCGACACGTTGGTCACCTCGACGCCCGACTTCGGGATCTTCTTGATCAGCGCGTCCAGTACCTGGAGGTCGTAGACCGCGTCGTTCACCGACGCGCTCGGCACCTGCAGCACGGAGCCGAGGTCCGGCGATCCGGAGCTCTTCTGGTAGGCGTCGTATTGCGCGATGAAGTCGTTGACTTCCTTGGCGCTGACGGTGATCCCACTCTCCGCCGCGGCGCGTTCCGCAAGTTGGTGCCGGATCACATCGGTGATCTGCGTGCGGGCCGCCTGTGTACGCGTGTCGTCGTCTGCCGGGGCGGAGCTTCCCGACGCGCCCGCACTTGCGTCGAGAACAGAGGTCACCCGCGCCAGCACGGCTTCCGTCGAGACCTGGGTACCATCGACCGTCACGGCCGCGCCGGGGACGGTGCCGCACCCCGCAACAGCGACGGCCACGGCCGCGGCGCCCACCACGGCGCCCGTCACAAGGGCCGACCGGAATGCGCGACCGCGCCCCGCCGTTGCGGCCGCGCCGCGCATGTTGTGTGCCCTCGACACCGGTCACTCCCTTACGGTCGGTGAGTCTGTCGCACGACCGGCGCTGGGCGCCCGTCCGTGCCGGTCCAGCGTGCCACAAGACCGCTGGCGCGCTCATCCCGGGCAGCCGGAAAAGCGGGTATGACGCTGTTCGGCGCCACGGCGCGCGGGCCCCTGCTCATGCCACCGGCACCGGGGCCGGCGCGATCGCATCCAGCACGCCGCGGCAGAACCGCAGCAGGTCCGCGTCGCGCAGCGCAGGCGAGCCGATGGTGTCCGTTTCAGTCGGCGGTCGGAGCGTGAGCGTGTGCGTTGCCGGGCGGTAGTCGGAACCTTTGTAGAGCCGTGCCATGCGCAGCTGCGCCGATTCCGGCAGATCCACACCGGCGAACTTCAGCCCCCGCGAACCCAGCGAGATCTCCCTCACCCCGACGGCCTGGCACGCGTGCCGCAGCGATGCCACCGCGAGCAAATTGCCGACCTCCTCGCCGACCGGGCCGTAGCGGTCCGCCAGTTCGGTGCGCACCGCGTCGAGTGCCTCGGCGTCCGGCGCCGCGGCGATCCGGCGGTACGCGTCCAGCCGCAGGCGCTCCGAGTCGATGTAGTCCTGCGGGATGTTCGCGTCGATCGGCAGCTCGATCCGAACCTCCACCGGTTCGGATTCGACGTCCTCGTCGTTCGCCTGCGCAGCGGCCCGTTTGAACGCGGTGACCGCCTCGCCGACCAGCCGCACGTACAAGTCGAAACCGACGCCGGCGATGTGCCCGGACTGCTCCGCGCCGAGAATCGAACCGGCGCCGCGGATCTCGAGATCCCTCATCGCCACCGCGAGGCCGGCACCCAGCGCGGAGTTCTGCGCGATGGTGGCCAGACGATCGTGCGCGGTCTCGGTGAGCGGCTTGTCCGCGGGATAGAGGAAATAGGCGTAGCCGCGTTCCCGCCCCCGGCCGACCCGGCCGCGCAACTGGTGCATCTGGGCCAGGCCGAGGATCTCCGACCGGTCGACGATCAGCGTGTTGGCATTGGAGATGTCCAGGCCCGTCTCGATGATCGTGGTGCAGACGAGCACGTCGTACTCGCGTTGCCAGAACCCGTCGATCACCTTCTCCAGCATGTGCTCGTTCATCTGGCCGTGCGCCACGGCGATCCGGGCCTCCGGCACGGACTCGCGCAGCCGCTTCGTCACGGCCTCGATGTCCTTGACCCGGTTGTGCACGTAGAAGACCTGACCCTCGCGGAGCAGCTCACGCCGGATCGCTGCCGCGATCAGCTTGTCGTCATAGGCGCCGACGTAGGTGAGGATCGGGTGCCGGTCCTCCGGTGGGGTGGCGATGGTGGACATCTCGCGGATCCCGGCGAGGCTCATCTCCAGGGTGCGCGGGATCGGCGTGGCGGACATGGTGAGCATGTCGACGTTCGCGCGCAGGGCGGTGATGTGCTCCTTGTGCTCGACCCCGAAACGTTGTTCCTCGTCCACGATCACCAGGCCGAGGTCCTTGTATCGCACGGAGGGCTGCAGTAGTCGGTGCGTACCGATCACGATGTCGACGCTCCCGTCGGCGAGCCCGGCGATCACCTGCTTCGCCTCGGCGTCGGAGGTGAACCGGGAGAGCCCCTTCACGGTCACCGGGAACTGCGCCATCCGCCCACTGAACGTCGCGACATGTTGTTGCGCGAGAAGGGTTGTCGGCGCGAGTACCACCACCTGCTTGCCGTCCTGCACCGCCTTGAATGCGGCGCGGACCGCGATCTCGGTCTTTCCGTAGCCGACGTCGCCGGCGACGATCCGATCCATCGGCACCGGTCGCTGCATGTCGGCCTTGACGTCGTCGATGGCCGCCGCCTGGTCGGGTGTCTCGGTGAACGGGAACGCATCCTCCAGCTCGCGCTGCCAGGGCGTGTCCGCGCCGAACGCGTACCCGGGCGCCGCGGCCCGTTTCGCGTACAGCTCCACGAGTTTCGCGGCGATCTGGCGGACCGCCTTGCGGGCCTGGCCCTTCGTCTTCGCCCAGTCCGAGCCGCCGAGCTTGTTGAGCGCGGGCACCTCGCCGCCGACGTAGCGGGAGAGCTGGTCGAGCGCGTCGGTGGGGACGTAGAGCCGGTCGCCCGGCTGGCCGCGCTTGCTCGGCGCGTACTCGACCACCAGATAGTCCCGGACCGCGCCGCCGGCGGTGCGCTGCACCATCTCGACGTACTTGCCGATCCCGTGCTGGGCGTGCACCACGAAATTGCCGACCTGAAGCGTCGCCGGATCGATGGCGAGCCTTCGCTTGCCCGGTGTGCGGCTGACGGTTTCCGGTGCGCCACCGCGGTTTCCAGTCAGGTCCGCCTCGGTGATGACGGTCAGGCGCGAGCCGGTGAAGATGACACCGTCGTCCATATGCCCACAGACCACCGACACCGAGCCGGGGGCGGGGGCGGCGATCAGGGTGCCGTCGACCAGCTGCGCCGGAACGTCCGCCTCGGCGAGCATCTCGACCGCCCGTGACGCCGTTCCGGGGCCGGCGACGACGATCACCGCGGTCCCGCCGACCGCCAGGGTCTGACGGGTGTCGGCGATCGCGCGGCCCACGTCGCCGCGGTAGCTCGGGGCGGCGCTCGCCTCAGGTGCCTCGGGCAGCGCAGCCGCCCCGTGGATCTCAGCCGGCCTGCCCCGGCCGCTGGCGCTCCCAGCCTCGGCGGGTGCACCGTCCGTCGTGCCAGCCTCGGATCCCGGGGCTGTGCCGAAGGGTGTGATGCGCCACAGCGGAAGATCCCGATCCTCGATCGCCTCGAGAGTCCGCGCCAAGTCCCGATAGGCGGACTCGCCCAGGTCGATCGGCGCCTGGCCGCCGCTTGCCGCCGCCATCCATGACGCCGCGAGGAATTCGGCGCCGGTGCGCACGAGATCCTCCGCGCGAGTGCGGATCCGCTCGGGATCGGCCAGCACCACATGGGTTCCCGCCGGCAACAGCGCACCGAGCATCACGAGCCGGCCGGGGAGCAGTGCGGGGATCAGCGACTCCATGCCCTCGACGCCGACCCCGGCGGCGATCTTGCCGATCATCTCGGACAGCGTTGGGTCCCCGGTCGCCTCCGTCGAGAGGTGCGCGGCGCGCTCGCGCACCTCGTCGGTGAGCAGGATCTCGCGGCACGGTGGCGCGACGAGTTCGTCCGTGTCGTCGATGGATCGCTGGTCGGTGACGGCGAACGTGCGCAGCGATGCGATGCGGTCGCCGTCGAACTCGACGCGGACGGGATGCTGCGCGGTGGGCGGGAACACGTCGACAATGCCGCCGCGCACGGCGATCTCGCCGCGCTTCTCGACCAGGTCGACCCGGGTGTATGCGAGGTCGACCAGCCGGTGCACGGTCTCGCCCAGGTCGGCGGCCTGCCCCGGCTGCAGCCGCACGGGCGCGATCTCCCCGAGATCCGGGGCCATCGGCTGGATGAGGGAACGCACGGTGGTGACGACGACGGCGGGCGCGCCGGTCGCATGCTCCTCCGGATGCGCGATCCGGCGAAGCACCGAGACGCGGCGGCCGACGGTGTCCGCGCGCGGCGAGAGCCGTTCGTGCGGAAGGGTTTCCCAGGACGGGAACACCTCGACCCGCTCGTCGCCGATGAGGTCACCGATCGCCGCCGCGGCCGCCTCGGCTTCTCGCCCGGTGGCGGTGACGAGGCAGACCGGCACGCCGGCGCCACCGGCGTCGACAGGCGCTCCGAGCGCCGCGGCGATGAACGCGCGCAGTCCAACCGGGCCGGTGATGCGGACCACCGGCTTGCCGGCGTCGGCCACGAACCGAGCGACGAGCGGATCCCGCAGTGCGGCGGCGAGGAGTCCGCCCAGCCGCGCCGGCTGTCCGGCACCCGGCTGTGCCGAACCGACCCCATGCCCGCGTGCCGCGCGGGCGCCGTCATATCCGTCGAATCGGTCACCCTCGGCCGCCATCGCACCTGCTCCCCGCTGTGACACTTCGCTCCTTATGGGCGACGCGACACGACGATGCGGTGTGAAGCCCCGCATCGACGCCACGCAGCCTCGCCGTACGCCAACAAGCCCCCCGCCGAATCGACGGGGGGGTATCCGACGGCCACGTTACGCCCTGCCCCACCGCGGCGCGGAGCGGCGAGCGCAACGCGGGGATGGCCGAACGCGTGGCGAGCGGGGGAAGCGGCACCGCCCCCGGGCATGGAATGATGGTCCCTGCGCCCGGCGCGCGCCGTGCTATTCCGCCGTAGTGTAACGGCAGCACCTCGGATTTTGGTTCCGATAGTCCAGGTTCGAATCCTGGCGGCGGAGCGGCGTGGCAGGGCAAGAACAGCAGGCGGGACCAGGGGAACGTGACGGGAACAACTCACCAATCGTCCACGGGGGCCGCCGTGGCAGCCGCAACGCAATCTGCGGCGCCGGCAGTCACCGCCGTCATCGTGCTGGCGGCCGGGCAGGGCACCCGCATGAAGTCGACGCTGCCGAAGGTGCTGCACCCGCTGGCCGGCCGGCCGCTGCTCTGGCACGCGTTGCGGGCGGGTGCCGCGGTGTCCCCGGAGCGGCTGGTCGCGGTGATCGGCCACGGGCGGGAGCAGGTCGAGAGCTACCTCGCCGCGGCCGCCGACCTCGCGCACCTGCCGATCCGCACGGCCGTGCAGGCCGAGCCGAAGGGCACTGGCCACGCCGTGCAATGCGCGCTCGCCGCGACCGGCGCGCTCGACGGCACGGTGATCGTGACGTACGGCGACGTGCCGCTGCTACGCGGCGAAACACTGGTGGCCCTCGCGACGGAACATGCCCGGGCGGGCAACGCAGTCACCGTGCTCACGGCGAACGTCGACGACCCGACCGGATACGGGCGCATCACGCGCGGCGCCGACAGGGCGGTCACGGCGATCGTGGAGCATCGCGACGCGGATGCGAAGACGCGGGAACTGAACGAGATCAATACGGGCGTCTACGCTTTCGACGGCGCGCTGCTCGGGCAGCTGTTGGGCCGCCTGTCCGCGTCGAACTCCCAGGGTGAGCTGTACCTGACCGACGTCGTCCAGCTCGCGGCTGCCGCCGGCCGGCCCGTCGGCAGCGTCGTCGCCGAGGACGCCGCCGAGACCGAGGGTGTCAACGACCGCGTCCAACTCGCCGAGATGGCCGCCCGGCTGCGGGCCCGGCTGGTGCGCGACGCCCAGCTCTCCGGCGTCACGGTGCACGACCCGGCCACCACCTACCTGCACGCGGACGTGCGGATCGGCCCCGATACCGAGATCCTGCCGGGCACCCACCTCGAGGCCGGCACCGTGATCGGCTCGAACTGCTCCATCGGGCCCGACACCACCCTCATCGCATGCCACGTGGATGACGGCGCCTCCGTGGTGCGCTCGCACTGCCGGGACGCGCATATCGGCGCGGGCGCGCAGGTCGGCCCGTTCACGCACCTGCGCGCCGGATCAGAGGTGGGCGCCGGAGCGCAGGTCGGCGCGTTCGTCGAGGTCAAGAAGGCCGTGATCGGCGCCGGCGCCAAGGCGCACCACCTGTCGTACCTCGGCGACGCCCGCGTCGGCGCGGGCGCGAACATCGGCGCGGGCGTGATCACCGCCAACTACGACGGGGTGCACAAGTCGTTGACCGCGATCGGGGCACAGTCGTTCGTCGGCAGCAATTCGACGCTGGTCGCGCCGGTGACCATTGCGGACGGCGCCTACGTGGCCGCGGGGTCGGTCGTCACCGAGGATGTTCCCGCCGGAGACCTGGCTGTCGCTCGCGGCCACCAGCACAACTCGTCCGGCTGGGTGCTGCGCCGACGGGCCGGAACCGGGTCCGAGGCGGCAGCCCGCGCCGCGGGGGCGAGCGGCACCGGAAACGGCGCAGCATCAGGCAGCGGCGGCTGAGAACCCGCCCGGCCCGAGAACACCGTCATACCCGGCTAGATCAGCACGACACACGGAACAGTTACGACGAAAGGGCACCCGGCACCGTGAGCTCCATCAGCGTGGCGAACTCGAAGAGCTTGATGTTGTTCTCCGGGCGGGGCTATCCGGACCTCGCCGCGGAGGTGGCCGACCATCTCGGTATCACCGTCACGCCGGAGGACGCCTACGAGTTCGCCAACGGCGAGATCTTCGTCCGCTACAAGGAATCCGCGCGCGGATCCGACGCGTTCGTGATCCAGTCCTGCGGCGAGGGCATCAACACCTGGGTCATGGAGACCCTCATCATGATCGACGCGCTGAAACGTGCGTCGGCGAAACGCATCTCGGTGGTGCTGCCGTTCTACCCGTACGCCCGGCAGGACAAGAAACACCGTGGGCGCGAACCGATCTCGGCCCGGCTGATCGCGGATCTGCTGAAGACCGCCGGCGCGCACCGGCTGATGTGCGTGGACCTGCACACCGATCAGATCCAGGGTTTCTTCGACGGGCCGGTCGACCATCTGATGGCCGCGCCGCTGCTCACCGACTACATCCTGAAGCAGTACGGCGCCGACCATCTCACCGTGGTCTCCCCCGATTCCGGCCGGGTGCGCACGGCCGAGCGGTGGGCGGACAGGCTCGGCGGCACGCCGCTGGCGTTCATCCACAAGACCCGCGATCCGCTCAAACCGAACCAGGTGGTCGCCAACCGGGTGGTCGGCGAGGTCGGCGGGCGGACCTGCATCGTCGTCGACGACATGATCGACACGGGCGGCACCATCGCGTCGGCCACCCGTGCCGTGCTGGAGGCCGGCGCGAAACAGGTGATCGTTGCGGCGACGCACGGCGTGCTCTCCGACCCGGCCGCCGAACGGCTGTCGAATTGCGGGCTCACCGAGGTCGTGCTCACCAACACGTTGCCCATCCCGCAGAACCACCGCTTCCCCAAGCTCACGGTGCTCTCGATCGCGCCGATCCTGGCGCGAGCGATCCACGAGGTCTTCGAGGACGGGTCGGTCACCAGCCTGTTCGAGTCCTGAACTCGCCGCGGCGCTGGGCTTTTCGCCTATGACGACGTTCGCGCGCTGCCGCGCGGCCGGGCTGCCGACCGAGGCGGCCGAGCCCTGCGGCAGAATCCTCGGAGTGACCACACTGCACGATCCGTCGATCATCTCCTTCGCTTCCGATAACTACGCCGGAGTCCATCCCGAGGCGCTCGCGGCGATCGCCGAGGCGAACGGCGGGCACCAGATCGCCTACGGCGGCGACGTCTACACCGCGCACCTGCAGACCGTGATCCGGCGGCTCTTCGGCGAGAGTGCGCACATCTGGCCGGTTTTCAACGGCACCGGCGCGAACGTGGTGGCGCTGCAGGCGATGTCGCCGAGGTGGGGCGGGGTGGTGTGCGCCGAGACCGCGCATATCAATACCGATGAGAACGGTGCGCCGGAACGCATGGCGGGCCTGAAGATGATGACGGTGCCGACCCCGGACGGGAAGCTGACGCCGGAGCTGATCGACCGCCAGGCGTGGGGTTTCGGCGACGAGCACCGGTCGCAGCCGCTGGTGCTCTCGATCAGTCAGTCCACCGAACTGGGCACGGCGTACACGCCGGACGAGCTCGCCGCGATCTGCGACCACGCCCACTCGCTCGGCATGCACGTGCACCTCGACGGATCCCGGATCGCCAATGCCGCAGCGCATCTCGACGTTCCGCTGCGCGCGCTGACCAGCGATGTCGGCGTGGACGTGTTCTCGCTCGGCGGCACGAAGAACGGCCTGCTGTACGGCGACGCCGTGGTGGTGCTGAACCCCGAGGCGGCGACCGGCCTGGACTTCGTGCGCAAGCTCGATGCCCAGCTCGCCAGCAAGATGCGCTTCGCCTCCGCGCAGCTCATCGCCCTGTTCGACGGGGACCTGTGGCTCCGCTCCGCACGGCACGCCAACGAGATGGCGCAGCGCCTGGCGGCCGGTGTGGCACCGCTCGCCGGTGTGCGCGTGACGCAGCGGGTGGAGTCGAACGCGGTCTTCGCGCGCTTGGACGCCGCGGTGGCAGAGCGACTGCGGAAACGCTTCCGCTTTTACGACTGGAGCACCGGGGACGGCGAGGTGCGCTGGATGTGCGCCTTCGATACCCGGCCCGAGCACGTCGACGCCTTCGTCGCGGCGCTGGCGGAGGAACTCGCCCGTTAAGCCGGCCCCTCGGGTGCTGTAAACTACTCGGGTTGCCTCGGCGAGGGCGGCCCTTCTGACAAACATTGGGGCCAGCCGTGATCGGCGCGGTGGGTTCGCCCGCGCGCCGCCACGTCATCCTGCGGCGCGGCGACGGTGGTATCGCAACGAACGACGTCACAGGCGGTTCCACGGGACCGGACGCGATACCGACAGCGAACAGACCCACCCAGGAAGGCATCACCATGACGGACACCATCCGCCTCGTCGGCGAGAAGCGCACCGAATTCGGCAAGGGTGCCGCGCGCCGCGCTCGCGCCGCGGGCCTCGTGCCGGCGGTCCTGTACGGCCACGGCTCGGAGACCCACCATTTCACCCTGCCGGCCCGCGAGTTCGCCCGCGCGGTCAAGGGTGACGCGAACCGCGTGCTGACGGTCGTCGTCGACGGCGAAGAGCACCTGGCGCTGCCGCGCGCCGTCGTGCGCCACCCGATCAAGGACTATTTCCAGCACGTGGACCTGCTGATCGTGCGCCGCGGCGAGAAGGTCACCGTCGACGTGCCGGTGCACCTGGTCGGCGAGGCCGCACCCGGCACCCTCGTGCTGCATGAGACCACGCAACTCGCGATCGACGTGGACGCGCTGGCGATCCCGGAGCGCCTGGAGGTGTCGCTGGACGGGCTGGACGCGGGCGACATCGTGCATGCCGGGTCGGTGGCGCTGCCGGCCGGAGCCACCCTGGTGACGGACGCGGAGACCGTGGTCGTCGCCGTCCAGACGCCGGTGGCCATCGAGGAACCGGAGCCCGAGGCAGCGGCGGTCACCACTGCGGAAGCCGCGCCCGCCGCCGAAAGCTGATACCGCGCACCCGATGTCGACCAATGCCATGCTGATCGTCGGGCTCGGTAATCCGGGCCCGACGTACGCGGGCAATCGGCACAACGTCGGCGCCATGGTGGTCGACGTACTCGCGAGCCGGATCGGTGAGCGGTTCCGTTCGCACAAGGCCGGCGCCGACGTCGCCGAGGGCCGCGCGGCGATCGGCGGGCCGCGCCTCATCCTGGCGAAACCGCGTTCGTACATGAACGTGTCGGGTGGTCCGGTTGCCGCGCTGCTGCGCTTCTACACGCTGCCGGCCGAGTCGCTGATCGTCGTGCATGACGACTTGGACATCCCGTACGGGGCGGTGCGGATGAAGCAGGGCGGCGGCGAGGGCGGTCACAACGGGCTCCGGTCGATCAGTTCGGCGATCGGCAGCCGTAACTATCTGCGGGTGCGGGTCGGAATCGGGCGCCCGCCGGGCCGGATGAACCCGGCGGACTTCGTGCTACACGACTTCTCGTCCGCCGAAAGAGCTGATCTGGCAGTCGGTCTCGAGGACGCCGCGGACGCGGCGCTGATGCTCGTGACCGACGGACTCACCGCGACACAGAACCGGTGGCACGGCGCGCCCTGAGCCCTGGCTCGGCCTCGGGCGCTCTTCGGGGCTACTACTTCGGGAGGAGCGCGGCGGCGGCGGAGCGGCGGATCTTCCCGGACGGGGTCTTCGGCAGACTGCCGGCCGGGACCACCACGACCAGGGACGGACGCACCCCTATCCGTGACGTCACGGCCGCGCGCACTTCCGTTGTGATGCGGGCATTCTCGACTTCATCATCGGCCGAACGCGATTCCACGATCACCGCGAACGTCTCACGCCTGGCGCCCGCGTCGATACGCACCGCCGCGACGTTTCCGGCCCGTACGCCGGGTACGGTCTGCGCCACCCGCTCGATATCGGTCGGGTAGATGTTCCGTCCGCCCATGATGATCACGTCCTTGGCGCGGCCGCAGACCACTACCACGCCATCGACGAGGTAGCCGAGATCGCCGGTATCCAACCAGCCGTCCGCGCCGCGCGTCGGGGAGGGCCCGTCCACCGTCACGTACCGCTCGGTGATGGACTCGCCGCGCAGCATGATGGTGCCGACTTCCCTGTCGCCGCACCGTGTTCCGTCGGAGGTGCGGACCTCCACCTCGATCCCGGGCAACGGCCTGCCCAGCAGCGGGAACTGCCGGACGGGGTGCGCCTCGCCGGGTAGCGCGCCGTTCGCCGGCGGCGCGGGCTCGGACCCCGAAAGGTCCGCGGTGGCTCCGATTTCGATCGATTGCTCCGCGCCGCGCGCGGCGCGATCAGCGTCATCGGCGGTGATCGGTATCGCCCGGTCGCTCTCCTCCAGGGCGGCCGCGTCGACCGTGTCGATCGCCAGCGGAGTGCCCCACTGGTGGAACGAGATGCCCAGCGTGGCCTCCGCCATGCCGTAGGCGGGGACCACCGCGGTCCCGCGCAGCCCGAATGGCTCCCCCGCCGCCAGGAAGGCCCGGGCGGCGCTCACATCGATCGGTTCGGCGCCGTCGAGGGCGAACCGCAGCGACGTCAGGTCCAGCCCCTCGGCCCGGGGCAGCACTCGGGCGGCCAGCGCGTACGCGAAATCCGGTGCGGCAGTGATCGTTCCGCGATAGCTGCTGATGAGTTCGAGCCACATCAGCGGGGACCGGAGGAAGTCGGTGGGCGTGGCCTTGACGAGCTCGATCCCGCGGCACATGGGCAGCGTCAGGAATCCGACCATGCCCATGTCGTGGAACAGCGGCAGCCAGGAGACCATCACCTCCCGCTCCGGGTCGATCTCCGCGGCCTGTGACATAGCGGAGATGTTCGCCCAGAGGTTGCGATGGGTGATCTGCACGGCCTTCGGTGTGGCGGTCGAGCCCGAGGTGAGCTGCAGCAGGGCGGTGGCGTCCTCGGACGCGTGCACCGGCTCGGCGGACGCCTCACCGGCCCGCATCGAGTCGGCGGTCACCGTGACAAAGCCACTGCCGGACAGCATCTCGGCGACCGACGTGAACGGCTCGCCGACGATCACTACCCGTGCGCCGATCATGGTGAGGACGGCGAGGGTTTCGGCGGCATACCGGGCGAGATCGGTTCGGGCCGTCGGCTGGTGCAGCATCGTGACCGATCCCCCGGCCAGCCACACCGCCTGCGCCGCCGGGGCGACGTCGATGGGCAGCCCGGCCAGGATCGCCACGGCCGAACCCGACTGGACGCCGGCCTCGCTGAGCACCGCCGCACCGCGCCGCGCCGTCTCGTGGATCTCCGCCCACCGCGTACGCACGGGCGCGGTCGGGACCCCGGTGGTGATGCCCTTGGTCGACCGTGCCGCCGCAACCAAACCCTGCGAAAAGCGACTCATAGCGGGCAGATTACCGTCGAGTGATGTCTGTCGAGGAGGCCGCCATGCCCAGCCCGAGCATCACCGTCGTCGGCAGCATCAACATGGACCTGGTGGCGTCGACGGAGTCGTTGCCGCAGCCCGGACAGACCGTGCTCGGCCGCAGTTTTGCGACGGTGCCCGGCGGCAAGGGCTCCAATCAGGCGATCGCTGCGTCGCGCGCCGGCGGCGACGTCTCGTTCGTCGGTGCGGTGGGGTCGGATTCCTTCGCCGACCCACTCGTGGAGACACTGGCTGACGCCGGGGTGCGGACCGGTCGAGTGCGGCGCGTCGAGGGGGCCAGCGGGATCGCCTCGATCAGCGTCGCGGCAGACGGCGAGAACACGATCATCGTGATTCCCGGGGCGAACGGGCTGCTGACCGAGCTGACTGACGCGGACCTCTCGCTCATTGCGGGTTCGCGCATGGTGGTCCTGCAGCTCGAGATCCCTGTGAACACTGTCATTCTCGCCGCCCGGGCGGCCCACGACGCCGCGATACCGGTGCTGCTCAACCCGTCACCCGTGCAGGAGCTGCCGGCGGAGCTGCTGCGCGCCGTCACGTTCTTGGTGGTCAACGAGGGCGAGGCCGCGGCGCTCGGCGACGCAACCCTTGCCGCCGTGCCGCATGTCGTCACGACCCTCGGTGCCCGAGGAGCGCGGTTCCGTGGCCCCTCGGGAGAGAGGATCGACGTACCTGCCCCGCGCATTGATCCGGTCGATACCACCGGCGCCGGCGACGCGTTCGCCGGAGCCCTCGCTGTCCTTCTCGCCGAGGGTGCGAATCCGCGGTCGGCCTTGCAGCACGCGTGCGCAGCGGGCGCACTCGCCACGACGGTGCCGGGCGCCTCGAGTTCGTCACCGATGCGGGCCGCGATCGACGACATGGTGCGGAGCAGCTACTGACGCGTTGGTGCGGTGCACCCATCAACGTTTTGGCGCGAGCACCTACTGACGACACAGCGCGGAGCACCTACTGACGTCTGGACGTGAACACCCGCACACGGGGGACATGTGCCGACTCAGCCCTCAAGGCGTTCCGCGATCTCGAGCCACTCGGCCTCGGTCGCGTCTAGCTCGTCCTGCAGCGCCCGAAGTTGGTCGTTGAGCTCTGCGGCCGCCGCATAGTCGGCGCCGACCGCCGCAAGCTTGTCATGCAGACCGGATTGTTTGCGGCGCAAGGACTCCAGCCGTTTCTCGCTGCGCTGCAGCTCCTTTCGCAGCTGGCGCAACTCGGCCTGGCCGGGCCCGGCCGACGCTGCCGTGGCTGCGCCCCCGATGTCCCCGGAGTCTCCGGTGCCCCCAGTACCCTCGGCGCCGCTGCCGACCGCGGCCTGCGCTGCCGCGCCGACAGGGCGCAGGCCCGCATCTCCTGCAGACGCCACCGCCCGCCGGTCGGCGAGGTACTGCTCGACGCCGCCCGGCCGGTGCACGACCGTCCCGTTCCCCGGCAGCGCCAGCACGGTGTCCGTGACGCGCTCTATCAAGTACCGGTCGTGGCTCACCACGATGAGCGTGCCCGCCCAGGTGTCGAGCAAATCCTCGAGCGCAGCGAGGGTGTCGGTGTCGAGATCGTTCGTCGGCTCGTCGAGCAGCAGCACATTCGGTTCGGATGCCAGCACGCGAAGCAACTGCAATCGGCGGCGCTCCCCACCGGACAGCCGCGCCACCTGTTGTCGTTGCTGCGCGGGCGTGAATCCGAATCGCTCCGCGAGTCCGGAGGCCGTCACCGACCGTCCGTCGATCTCGATGGCGCCGGCGACCTCGGTGATCGCCTCCAGCACGCGCAGGTCCGGATCGACCAGATCGGGGTCCTGATGCACGAATCCGAGCCGCACGGTCTGGCCGCGCTTCACCCGCCCGGAATCCGGAAGCAGTTCGCCCGCAAGCACTCTGAGCAGCGTCGACTTTCCGGCGCCGTTCGGGCCGAGCACCGCGATGCGGTCCCCCGGACCGATCAGCCGGGACACGCCACGGAGCAGGACCCGACCGGTCGGCAGCGTCACCGTCACGTCCTTCAGTTCCAGGACATCCCGCCCGAGCCGGTGCCGAGCCAACGCGACGAGCGACGCCGGGTCCCGCGGCGGCGGAACGTCGGCGATGATCGCTTCCGCCGCCTCGACGCGATAGCGCGGCTTGGACGAGCGGGCCGGTGCGCCGCGACGCAGCCACGCGAGTTCCTTGCGGGCCAGGTTCCGGCGCCGTTCCTCGGTCGCGGCGGCCATCCGCGCACGCTCCGCTCGGGCGAAGATCCAATCGGAATAGGCCCCCTCGCGAATCTGTACGGTGCCGTCGACCACCTCCCAGGTAAGTCGTGCCACTGCATCCAGGAACCATCGATCGTGGGTGACGACGACCACCGCACCGCGACGACCGGCGAGGTGACGCGCGAGCCAGTCGATGCCCTCGATATCGAGATGATTGGTCGGCTCGTCCAGGATCACCAGGTCCGCATCCGTCACCAGCGCGGCGGCCAGCGACACCCGGCGCTTCCCCCCGCCCGACAACGCGCCGATCGCGGCTTCCAGGCCGATACCCGTGAGCCCCAGCCCGTCGAGCACCGCGCGGATCGAGGCATCGGACGCCCACACGTGATCCCGGTCCGCGCTCACCCCCAGGACGACGTCACGCACGGTCGCGTCGTCCCGGAACTCGGCCGACTGACCGACCATGACGACTGTCGCGCCACGCGCGATCGCGACCCTCCCGGCATCGGGCTGCCGCAGGCCGGCGAGGACTCGGAGCAGCGTCGTCTTGCCGGCGCCGTTCAGCCCCAGCACACCGATCCGGTCACCGGTCTGGATGCCGAGCGAGACGCCGTCCAGCAGCGCTCGCTCGGACGTCCGCACCGTGATCGTCTCGGCGGACACGATCACCGCCATGCGCTATCTGCACCGTCCGCTCTCTGCTCCGTCGCGCCGCACACGCTCCCGCGACACGTGCTCACTCGCTGCCGACCACTCGCGCACCGGGCACCGGTCCGGAGGCCAGCTGGACCGCGCGGCAGGTGCCTGACCCGGCGAGTTCGGCCGCGACTTTCTCGGCCGCCTCGCGACTGGCCGCTAACAGCGCGATGGTGGGACCCGCACCGACCACCACGGCTGCCAGTGCGCCGGCGTCGAGCCCCGCCCGGCGCGTCTGCCGTAGCGCCGGCATGAGGCTGATCGCGGCGGGCTCGAAGTCGTTGGCGAGATGCTCTGCGACGCGCGTCGGATCGCCCGATCCGAGCGCGGCCAAGATATCGCGAACGTCGCCGGCATGTCGCGACGACCCGGAGGCCCGCAGCCTGTCGATCTGGGCCATGGCGGTAGGCGCTGCGAGCCGTGTGCCGGCCATGGCGAGGACCCAGTGCAGCGGCGTTCGCGCCAGCACGGGCGACAGCCGCTCGTCCCCGCCAGCACCGAGCGCCGTCCCGCCGGACAGCGAAAACGGCACGCCTGGTCGGATTTCGGCGCCGATTGCGGCGAGTTCGTCGCGGCTGAGATCGGCACCCCAGAGCGCGGCACAGCCGACCAGCGCGCCGGCCGCGTCGGCACTGGCACCCGCGAGCCCGACCCCGACCGGGATCCGCTTGGTGATCTCGATCGACACGGCTGCGGCGACACCGAGGTGATCGGCGAAGGTACGCGCCGCAGCACCGGCGACATTCTGCACATCCTCGGGCGCGCCGCGCGCCCCGGTCGTGGTCACGCGCAACCGTGCCGCACGCGTGATCACCAGCTCGTCGTAGAGGTCGACCGCGTGCAGCACGGTGACCACATCGCGGGTACCGGTCCCGTGGGGCTCGCCGACGCCGAGGTGCAGCGGGATCGTCGCCGGCGCGTGCACCCGGACGGTGGTGACGATGGGGTGCGCCGTCATGGGACGGGGCGATTCGGCAGGTCGGCGGCGGCGAGGGCGGTAGTGCGCGCCGCGGCGAGCGCCGCGAACGCGTCGACGGCGAGCGCCTCGCCGCGCGCCGCGGGGTCGACACCGGCAGCGCGACATACCTTCTCGGCCTCCGCAGGAGATCCCGCCCAGCGCGCGAGAGCAGACCGCAGGGTCTTGCGCCGCTGCGCGAACGCCGCGTCGACCACGGCAAAGACATCGGCGGCACCCACCCCGCCGCGAGCCGGCGCCCCGCGCCGGAAGGCGACGAGCGCCGAATCTACGCCCGGCACCGGCCAGAAGATCGATCGCGACACGGAACCCGCCCGCCGCGCCGTCCCGTACCAGGCGAGCTTCACGCTCGGCGCGCCGTACGTGCGGGAGCCGGGCGCCGCGACGAGACGGTCGGCGACCTCCGTCTGGACCATGACGAGCATGTGATCGATGCTCGGGAACTCGGCGAGCAGATGAAGGATCACCGGGACCGAGACGTTGTAGGGCAGATTGGCGACGACAGCGGTCGGCGGGCGCGGCGCATCGGTAGGCAGGATCCGCAGTGCGTCCGCCGGGAGCATCGTCAGCCGCGCCGCGCGATCGCCCAGATGTCGCCGGGCGGTGTCCGGCAGCAGCCGCGCGAGGCGGGGGTCGATCTCCACCGCGGTCACCGTTCCGGCGGCCTGCAGCAAGGCAAGGGTGAGGGAGCCGAGACCGGGCCCGACCTCGAGAACATCGTCATACTCGGTGATCCCGGACGCATCGACGATGCGCCGCACGGTATTGCCGTCGTGGACGAAGTTCTGTCCCAGGGTCTTGGTGGGGCGCAAGCCGATACTCTCGGCCAGCCGGCGGATCTCGCCGGGTCCGAGCAGCCGATCAAGCGCGATGGTCACCCGTCCATCTTCACATGGCACCGACGGCCCGGATGTCGTCTCGGGCCGGGGCGGTCGGCGGCGGAATGCGAAGCGGCGGAGGCGTGACCGCTCACGCCCCCGCCGCCTTTCCGGTCCGATTCGAACCTGCTGCGCCCCGTCAGGACCTCAGCCGGCCCAACCACAACCCCACGGCTTGAGGCCGCGGTGCGAGTAGAGCACGTTGGCAATCTCGATCTGCTGCGCCTTGGTGGCCAGGTCGGCCCGCGGCGCGTACTTGCCGCCGCCGTTGCTGAGCCAGGTGGGGATGTCGAACTGCAGGCCGCCGTAATATCCGTTGCCGGTATTGATGTTCCAGCGCTGGCCGGATTCGCACTGCGCGATCGCGTCCCAGTTGACGCCGTTGGGCCTGGTGGCGGAACTGACCGTCGAACTGGCGCTGCTGCTCGCCGACTTGGTGCCGACGTGGATGACGGTCGCGACCGCGGCGGTCACCGTGGCGCGCGACACCTCCTTCGGGGCCTCGGCTTTCCCGTTGACCACGCGCGTTTGGTAGGTGATCTCGATCGTGCCGGGGTGGCCCTGCTGGACGGTCTTCTTGGTGCCCGCGGCGAGACCCGGGTCACCGACGGACTTGTCGGCCGGTTGCGGGATCGCCTCGGTCTTCTTGGTGGTCCGCATGTCCACGCGTGTCACCGCGATGGTGAGACCGTCGGTGATCCGCGTCGCCGGCCCAGGCGACACGGTGTCGCGCGAACCGAGCGGGATGCCCTGCTTCGTCAACATCGCGCCGACCGTGCCCGCCGCGGCGATCACGTTGAAGGGCTTGCTGTTCCCATCGGTCACGACCACCGTCGGCAGTGTCGCCACGGTGATCGACAGGTTGTCCACGATCTGCGAATCGAGCGACGGCGTGATCTGTTGGTCGGCGGCGACGGTCACGCCCTGCTGTGCCAGGAAGTCGCCGACCGTTTTTGCTGCGGTCGTATACCGGCCGTGGCGCTCGAGTGCGGCGCTGGCGGTGGCGACGCCGTTCAACGCACCGACTACCGACGCTGCCCGCACGGCGGGCTGGGATGTCGTCGACGCTCCCTGCATCTCGAACGTGACCGTGTGCAGCGTGTCGGCTGTCACCGCGATACCGTCCAGCGGGATCGGCGCGGCGTCGGCGGTGGACAACTGGAAGTCGGACGCCTGCTCGCCCATCTGCGCCAGTGCGGCCGAGACGGTGCCGGCGGTGGTCCATATTTGATGCTCGGCACCGTCCAACGTGACGGTGAAGGACCTGCCGCGCGCCAACGAGATCTTGGATCCGTCGGCGATCTGCGTCGTGCCGGCGGGCGCGAGGGAATCGTGCGCGCCCACGGTGATACCGGCCGACGACAGTGCGCCGCTGACGGTGTTGGAGAAGGTGGTGACCCGCTGGCTCGCGCCGTCCACCGAGACGGTGACGGTCTTGGCCATCGCGGTGAGCGTTCCGGCGGTCCCGGCGACCAGCGCGACGACCACGCCTGCGGTGATCAACGTCGCTGTGCGGGGCGGGTGGCGAAGGCCGCGGGCGGCGGCGGCGAGTGCACTGCGCGCACGTCCGCCGTGCCCAGCGGTCGCGGCCGCGGTGACACCCCGGGCGTCGGCGGGCTCGGCCGCCTCCGGGGGTGCTGTCTCGCCGGGCGCCGGGCGCGACCATGCGACGGTCAGCACGCCAGGGCCGGGAATCGGGCGGGTGTCGCCGGCTGCGTTCGCGGTATCGGTGTCGCTGACAGTGCTGTTGACGCTGCCGGACACGGTGAGCGCATCCTGAGCGTCGACGGACTTCCCGTCGACTGATGTCGGTGCGCCGTCCGGCACACCCCGTTCATCCTTATGCGACGTGCTGCTCGAGCTCAATAGTCATCCAACCCTCGTAGTCTCCGGGCAAGAGGTCGGACCGGCTCACCGCTTCGAGATGCGGTGGTGGACAGCACTGAGATTTCGCGCGCGGATCGGCGAGCGCGACCTACACGGTTCGTAGGTGCCCTGGCGTTACCGCAGTGTCCTGTCCGAGCCGGTCCGGGGCGTTCCCCCCGGCCAACATCACAGAAGGGTAACGAGGCGGTTGCGAGCCAGACAACCCATGAGTTGGTCAAACTTTATCCACGCGGCAGCGAATGCGGTGAATTATGTCTGGTTTATCCGTTTATGACGGAAATTCCATAGGTGCGCTCCGTGTTGATGGTCACAGCCCGGCAGAGCTCCTCGACGGGTATTTGTCTGATTTGCGCGAATGCGCGCACCGTATAGGGCAGCGCAAAGGGCTCGTTCCGGCGGCCGCGGAACGGGTGCGGGGTGAGGAACGGGGCGTCGGTCTCGACCATGACGAGGTCCAGCGGTGCGATCGCCGCGGCCTGCGCGAGGTCTCGGGCGTTCGTGAAGCTGACCGGTCCCGCGAAGGACATCAGGTACCCGGCGTCGGCGCATTGCCGGGCGAACTCGGCGTCACCCGAGAAGCAGTGGAAGACAACAGTTTCCGGGGCGCCCTCGCCGCGCAGCACGTCCAGGATCGGCCGATGCGCCTGACGGTCGTGGATCATCAGAGGTTTGCCGAGGCGCTTGGCCAGGTCGATGTGCCAGGCGAAGGCCTCCTCCTGCACCGCGTGCGGGGCGGCGTCCCAATAGAAGTCGAGGCCCGTCTCACCGATCGCGACCACGTTCGTGTCCTGCGCGAGCGATTCGATGGTGCGCCTGGCCTCCTCGTCCAGCGCATCGGCGCGGGTCGGATGCATCGCCACCGCAGCGAACAGGTGCTCATGCCATCCGGCTGCCCGCACAGCCCATCGGCACGACTCCAGGTCGTCGCCCACCGTTACCGCACCGACCACACCGACGTCCGCCGCGCGGCGCATGGCGCCGGCCACGGCCGCCGGGGTGTCCGCGCCGCATGCGTCCAGGTGCGTGTGCGCGTCGATCACCGGGAGGGGCAGCGGCTCCGGCTCAGGTGGAAGCTCCTTCGCGGCGACCGCCGGGTGGATCGGCATCGGCTACCCACTTCTCCCGGGGATGATCATCTGTTATGTGGGATTCGTTCCAGTTTTCGTACCAAAACCCCCACAACTCGTGATCATCCGATGGGGGCCCAGTCCGGACCGGTCTCGCCGAGCCCGGGGTCGAGCTTCGTGAACAACGGCGTCGGCTTGGCCAGCGGGCGGCCGACGACGATATCGCGCCGCGCCCAGACCGCCTGCTGCGTGGCGTAATCCCCGGTCAGCACGGGATAGTTGCGCGCCTCCGGTGCCCCCACTCCCTCTACGTCGTCGGCAAAGTCCGTCACGGTGCGGATCTCCGGCTGCGCCGCCCAGACCCCGTTCCCGCCCAACGCCGCGAAGACCTGCTGCGAGGAGTGCGGCAGGAACGGCGTCATCAACGTCTTGGCGTCGTCCACCACCTGCAGTGCGGTGTGCAGAATCGTTGCCTGGCGCTGTTTGTCGTCCGCGCTGTCGCCGAGTTTCCACGGCGACGTGTCGGAGAGGTACTTGTTCGCGGCGGCGACGACGCGCATGGCCTCGCCGATGGCTGCCTTGAAGTGACTGCACCGCAACAGCTCTCCTGTCGTCGCGAATGCCGCCCGGGCATTGTCCAGCAGCGCGTGATCAACGTCGGCGAGCGCACCGGGAGCGGGTATCGCGCCGAAGTTCTTGTGCGCCATGGAGATCGAGCGGTTCACCAGGTTGCCCCACTCGTTGGCGAGCTCGTAGTTGGTGCGGCGAACGAATTCGTCCCAGGTGAAGTCGACGTCCTGGGTCTCGGGCCCGGCCGCGGCGATGAAGTAGCGGAGCGCGTCCGGACCGAACTCGCGGAGGAAGTCGCCCACATAGATCACGGTGCCGCGCGAGGTAGAGAACTTCGACCCGCTCATGGTCAGGAACTCGCTGGAGACGACCTCGGTCGGCAGCTGCAGGTCGCCGAAAACGCCTGGACTGCCGCCCTTGTCGCCGTGCCCGGAGTAGGCGAGCAACTCGGCCGGCCAGATCTGGGCGTGGAACGTGATGTTGTCCTTGCCCATGAAGTAGTACTGCCGCGCGTCGGGGTTCGTCCACCAGTGCCGCCACTGCTCCGCGTCGGCGCCGTACCGGCGCGCCCACTCGATGGCCGCCGACAGGTATCCGATCACCGCGTCGAACCACACGTAGAGCTTCTTGTCCGGGCGGTCGCGCCAGCCATCGAGCGGAACCGGAATCCCCCAGTCGATATCGCGCGTCATGGCACGGGGCTTGACGTCGCCGAGGAGGTTCAGCGCGAACTTCAGCACGTTCGGCCGCCAGTCACCGCGGGTGCCAAGCCAGTCCCCGAGTGTTGCCGCCAGCGCCGGCAGATCGAGGAAGAAGTGTTCCGACTCAACGAATCTCGGCGTCTCCCCGTTGATCTTCGAGCGTGGATTCTTGAGATCGATCGGGTCCAGTTGGTTTCCGCAGTTGTCGCACTGGTCGCCGCGGGCCCCGTCGTAGCCGCAGATGGGGCAGGTGCCCTCGATGTAGCGGTCGGGCAGGGTACGACCGGTCGAGGGCGACACGGCACTCATGGTGGTGTGCGGAACGAAGTAGCCGTTGCGGTGCACCGTCCGGAACATCTCCTGGACCACGGCGTAGTGATTGCGGGTGGTGGTTCGCGTGAAGAGGTCGTACGAGAGCCCAAGCCCCGCAAGGTCTTCCACGATCACCCTGTTGTAGCGATCGGCAAGCTCGTGAGCGCTCACGCCCTCCGCGTCTGCCTGCACCAGGATCGGCGTGCCGTGCTCGTCCGTTCCCGACACCATCAGCACATCGTTGCCGACCATCCGCTGGTAGCGGGCGAAGATGTCGGACGGCACACCGAACCCGGAGACGTGGCCGATGTGGCGCGGGCCGTTGGCATACGGCCAGGCGACCGCGGTGAGGACGGGCGTATTCATACGGATCAGATTATCGGCCCGAGCACGCGACACCCGACCCGCGCCTCAGTGCCGCCCCGTCGCGATCAGCGCGCCGGTGAGACGACTCCTCCGCCGCGCCGTCGCGGTAACCCGTTCAGCGCGCCGCGGCCGGTTCCGCCGACGCGCCGTATCGCAGGCCGTCGTAAACGATGTCGATGAGCCGTCCGGCGCAGTCCGGCTCATCCGCGCGCCCGCTGACCACGCAAATCCCGCTCATCGACCGGGTGAGATCCTCCGCGGTGACGTCCGCGCGGATCTGTCCGGCGTCGACGGCGGCGCCCAGCAACTTTCGAGCCGCGGCGGCAATCTGCGACTTCGCGCGGTCGAACAACTCCGAATCGTCCTGCACCATGGTGCGCAACATTCCGACCAGGCCTCGCTTCGTGGCGGCGTAGCGCACGAAGCGGCGCATCCATTCGCGCAGCGCCGCGGCCGGTTCCAGCGTGGCCGCCAGATCGTCGGCGCTCGCGGCGAGGGATTCCACTTCCCGCTCGTAGACGCCGAGCACCAGCGCCTCGCGCGTCGGGAAGTGCCGGTAGAGCGTGCCGACCCCCACGCCGGCCCTACGTGCGATGTCCTCGAGTGACGCTCCCACGCCCTCGGCTGCGAATGCGGCAGTGGCGGCGACCAGCACCGCATCCCGATTACGCCGCGCGTCCGCGCGCAGCGGACGAGCGGACTGACGTCCCGCCGACGCGGCGGTGGCCGCGTCACCGCCTGCTCGCGATGCCCTGGCCATGACCGCCCTCCATCGGCTGGTCGCATACGCGCTTGCTAAGTGGAGGATGCCTCCGTATAGTTACCGGAGGGCCTTTCCACTTATCTCATACTAGCGCCTGAGGAGTTCTCCGCATGTCCAGAGAACCAAACTTCGCTGCACCTCGCACCGACCCGCACGCGGCACCACCGCGCACGGCCTCCGGTCCCGGCGCTGCCGACCCGTCGGCGATCTCCACCCGCCTGACGGCATCCACTCACCGGCCCGGCCTGGTGCTGGGCATCGTGCTGATCGCCCAGCTGATGGTGGTGCTGGACTCCAGCATCGTGAACATCGCGCTGCCTGACATGGCAGTCGCACTGCACTTCTCCCCCACCTCGCTGTCGTGGGTCATCAACGCCTACACCTTGGCCTTCGGTGGCCTGCTGCTCCTCGGTGCCCGCGCCGGCGACATATTCGGCAGACGCCGCATCTTCGTGGCAGGTGTCACCCTGTTCACGGCGGCATCGCTCGCCGGCGGCTTCGCGGGAACGTCAGCGGAACTGCTCACCGCCCGCGTCGTCCAGGGCATCGGCGCCGCGTTCGCGGCGCCGTCCGCGCTAGCGATCCTGATGACGCTGTTCCCGGGGACGCGCGAACGCACCCGCGCGCTGGGCTGGTTCTCGGCGGTGTCGGTGGGCGGCGCGGCGGTCGGGCTGATCGCCGGCGGCATGCTGACTCAGTGGGCCTCCTGGCGCTGGGTGATGTTCGTCAATGTCCCGATCGGCGCCGCCCTGGTGGTCGGCATCATGGCAGTGCTGCCACGCCTGAGGCGGGCGGCGGGCCGACTCGACCTGGCCGGCGCGCTGACCTCGACCTCCGGCGTCACCGCCGTCGTATACGCGCTGGTACGGGCCGCGACCTCGAGCTGGCGCGATCCGCTGGTGCTGCTCGGACTGGCGGCCGGTGCGGCGCTGCTGGCGTCCTTCGTCATGATCGAAATGCGGGCCACGAGCCCGATCACGCCGCTACGACTTTTTGCGAGCCGCAACCGCAGCGCCTCGCATCTCGTGCGCCTGCTGATGGTGGCCGGAATGTTCGGCATGTTCTTCTTCATGACGCAATTCGTGCAGGAGATCCTGGGATACAGCCCGCTGCGTGCCGGCGTGGCATTCCTACCGCTGACGGCGTTCCTGTTCGTCATGTCCCAGCTCACGGCGCGGGTGCTCGCACCCCGGGTGTCCGGCCGGACTCTGATGATCGTCGGGCTCACCATCGCGTCGGCCGGCCTGCTGTGGTCCGGCACGCTCGACGCCGGCAGCAGCTATCCGTCGCTGCTGGTCCCACTCGCACTGTTCGGAATCGGCGCGGGAACCACCTTCGTGCCGATGACGGCCATGTCGCTGGACGGCGTGGCGGCGCCCGACGCCGGAGCGGCCTCCGGGCTGGTGAACGTCTCGCAACAGGTGGGCGGGGCGATCGGCCTCGCGGTTCTGGTGACCGTCTTCGGCCGTACTCCGACACCGGACGCGCCCGGCCTGTCCGGCGCGGCCGCCAGCGCCGCGCAGGCGGCGTTCGTCACCGGCGAGCATCGCGCACTGCTGGTCGCCGGCACGCTGATGGTGGGGGCCGCGTTGGTCACGGCACTGGCCATCCGGCGCCCGGGAGCCCGGATGGCGGTCGCCGCCCGGGCCGGCGTCATCGACGAGATCCGCGAGACCGCGGCGGATTTCGCCGAGGTCTAGGAGGTCGGAGCACGGCCCCGGCCGGGATGCAGACCGCGTCCCGGCCGGGCGTGTCTGCCGCTATGGGCCGACGGAAACCTCGGAACGATCCCCGCCCCACAGCGTGTGGAAGACCCCGTCCCGGTCCACGCGCCGATATGTGTGCGCTCCGAAGAAGTCCCGCTGGCCCTGGATGAGCGCCGCCGGCAACCGGCCGGACCGCAGTCCGTCGTAGTACGCCAGCGCCGCCGAGAACCCCGGCACCGGAACCCCCGCCGACACCGCTCCTGCCACCACCCGGCGCCACGAGTCCTGGGCTGCCCCGACCGCTGCCGTGAAGTACGGCGCCAGCAGCAGTGACGCCGGAGCCGATGCGTTGTATGCCTCGGTGATCCGGTTCAGGAACGCCGCCCGGATGATGCAGCCGCCGCGCCAGATCCGCGCCACCGCACCGAGATCGATGTCCCAGCCGTACTCCCGCGCGCCGGCCACGATCAGATCGAGCCCCTGCGCGTACGCCACGATCTTCGACGCGTAGAGCGCGCGCCGGATGTCCTCGACCGGGCCCGCAGCCGGTTCGACGTCCGGCCCCGCATGGTGCCCCACGGGCGACCCCGCGAACGACGCGGCGTCCGCCGTCGGATCCGGCCCGGGCAGCCCGGAGCAGGCCGCTCGCTGGCCGGCCTGCGACGAGAGCCCGCGCGCGAACACGGCTTCCGCGATGCCCGTCACCGGCACGGTCAGGTCCAGCGCCGTCTGCACGGTCCAGGTGCCGGTGCCCTTCATCCCGGCGGCGTCGACAATCACGTCCACCAAAGGCTTCCCGGTCGCGGCATCGGTCTGCCGGAGCACCTGCGCGGTGATCTCGATCAGATAGGAGTCGAGCTCCCCGGTGTTCCAATCGGCGAACGCGTCCGCGATAGCGGACGGCGTCATCCCCGCGCCCCGGCGCAGGAGGTCGTACGCCTCGCCGATCAGTTGCATGTCGGCGTACTCGATGCCGTTGTGCACCATCTTCACGAAGTGTCCGGCGCCGTCGGTGCCGATGTGCGTGCAGCAGGGCTCACCGTCCACGTGCGCCGAGATCTTCTCCAGGATCGGGCCGATCGTCCGGTAGGACTCGGCGGAGCCGCCCGGCATGATCGACGGGCCGTTCAGCGCCCCCTCTTCCCCGCCGGAGATCCCGCAGCCGACGAAATGCAGCGATTTCTCCCGCAGCGCCGCCTCACGCCGCCGGGTGTCCGGGAAATGCGCGTTCCCGCCGTCGATGATGATGTCTCCCGGCTCCATCAGCGCCGCAAGTTCGTCGATGACGGCGTCCGTGGCCGCGCCCGCCTGGACCATGATGATCGCCGTCCGGGGCCGGGCCAGTGAGGCGACGAAGTCCGCCATCGACTCGGACGGAACGAACGCGCCCTCGTTGCCATGGTCGGCGATGAGCGCCTGCGTCTTCGCGTAGGAGCGGTTGTGCACCGCCGTCACAAACCCGTTCCGCGCAAGGTTTCTCGCCAGGTTCGATCCCATCACGGCGAGGCCGGTGACGCCGATCTGGGCGGTGCCGGTGGCGGCGGTGTTGCTGACGGTGGCGGTCATCGCGTTCTCCTGAAGTCGTCTTTCCGTGGCGAGGAGTGCCCCGCCCAGCGTGCCGCATCGATGGTGGACCCTGCGTCGTTGGGGTCGTCGAGCGGTGCGAAATGCATCGAAGTGTGTCCGTTTTGCCCGCAATTTCGCACCGCTCGGCGAAAGGAGGGCAGTATCGCGCTCGGCCCGCATTTCGGCGAGGATGACGGCATGACCGGCTCCGTCCGCACGCATATCGTCACCAATCAGGCCGCGCCGCGAGTCGACATCGACGAGTACTCAGCCAATGTCGCCCTCGTCGATGCGGTACGCACGTTCGCCCCGCAGGCGGATTCCGCCGAACTCGAGCGGATCGGCCGGCTCGTCGGCAGCGCGGATTTCCAGCATGACGCCGATCTGGCGAACACGATCACGCCGCAGCTGCAAACGCACGACCGGTGGGGCAACCGGATCGACCACGTCGAGTTCCACCCGGCGTACCACCGCATCATGCGCGACGACCTCGCGACCGGATCGCATTCGCTCGCGTGGACGGCTCCCGGGCCCGGGGCGAACGTGGAGCGGGCGGCGCGCTTCATGCTGTTCGCGCAGATTGAGCCGGGCCACTCGTGTCCGGTCTCGATGACGCACGCGGTGGTCGCCTCGTTGAAAGGCACACCGCACGAAGCGTTCTGGGTGCCGCGGGCGGTGTCGACGGACTACGACCCGCGCCTGATCGACCCGGCCGAGAAGTCCGCGGTGACGTTCGGCATGGCGATGACGGAGAAGCAGGGCGGCTCGGACGTCCGGGCCAACACCACGCGGGCGATCCCGGACGGCGGGGCCTATCTGATCACCGGGCACAAGTGGTTCTGCTCCGCGCCGCAGTCGGATGCGTTCCTAGTGCTCGCCCAGCTGCCCGAGGGGGTGAGCTGCTTCCTGGTGCCGCGCGTGCTGCCGGGGGGTGAGCGGAACCCGTTCCTCATCCAGCGGCTGAAGGACAAGCCGGGCAATCGCGCGAACGCGTCCAGCGAGATCGAGTTGAACGGCACTCGCGGGTTTCTGGTCGGCGAGCCCGGGCGCGGCGTGCGCACCATCATCGAGATGGTCAACCGGACCCGGCTGGATTGCATCCTCGGCACGACAGCCGGTATGCGCCAAGCGGTCTCGGAGGCGGCGTGGCATGCGCGCGGCCGGGCCGCGTTCGGCGCGAAGCTCATCGATCAGCCGCTGATGCAGGCGGTGCTGGCGGACCTGCAGCTGGAGGCGGAGGCCGCGACCTGGACCGCAGCACACATCGCCGCCGCCTATGACGATGTATCCAGCGACGGGCCAGACTTCCGTCGCATCGCCACGGCGGTGGCCAAGTACTGGATCTGCAAGCGCGGGCCGGAGCACGCCTACGAGGCGATGGAGTGCCTGGGCGGCAACGGTTATACGGAGACCTTCCCGCTCGCACGCCGTTATCGGGAACAGCCGGTCCTGGCGGTGTGGGAGGGATCCGGCAACGTCATCGCGCTCGACGTGCTGCGGGCGCTGGTGCGCGATCCGGCCAGCGGCAAGGCCCTGCTCGCCCAGCTGGAGGCTGGGCGGGGTCGGACGGCGGCGTTCGACGCGGCCTTCGACCGCCTCGCCGCCGATATGGACGATGCCGCACGGACTTTCGCCTCGGGTGAGGCGGTCGATCTCGCCCGGCTGCAGCGCCGTGGCCGGGTGCTGGTCGAGCGGATGGCGCTGCTACTGCAGGCCTCGATCCTCTTCGAGCACGCCCCCTCCGGGATCGCCGAGTCGTTCGTGGCAGCCCGCCTCGGTCCCGACCGTGGCCGCGAGTACGGCGCCCTGCCGGACGGCATCGATGCGGCCGCCATCGACCAGCTCGTCGCGCGCGCCTGACCCGTCGTGACGGGCGCTGGCTCAGGGCCGGACGGCGATCCCACGGCCCTCTGCGACCACGCGCAGGCGTTCGTCGAACGTGGCGATCTCGGCTGCGAATGCCTCCGCTGTCAGCAAGACGCAGCAGTCCGGAAACCTCAACCCTGTCTCCGCACGCAAGATCGCAAGCTGCCACGGCGCGTCGGCGCCGAGATCGACGGCATCCACGCCCAGTTGTCGCAGTGCGTTCATGCCGCGGTCGAGTTGCCCAGCTCGCGCCGGACCGACCAGGACTTCTGCGATGGTGATCGGGCTCGCAATCAGTTGCTGTCCGCCGGTGTCCGCCAGTAGCTTCGTCGCCGCTGCATGGCAGGCGTCCGACGAGTCAAGGTGCGCGATCAAGACACAGGCATCGAGCGCGATCACTCGGGCCAATCCTCGCGGATGCGCGCCAAGTAATCCGGCCCATAGAGGCCGGTCAGGGCGCCACTCGTTCGAACCACGGCCTCACGGTGCAGGCTGCTCTCGCGATCCCGTTGGTCGAGGACGGCGCGATGCCCCTCCTCCACCAGGTGCAGCAGCAACTTCGCGCGGCGATCGCGGTCCGCGGGCCAGCGCCGCGCGGCGTCGTCCAACGCACGCGCGATATCGTTCGTCTCCGTGACGACATGGCGAGCTCGGGTCGTGGGCATATATCAAGTGTAACACCTGATTGAATGTGCGACACCTTCTAGTGGGACGCGGGAGAATCAGCAGTTCAGTGCGTTCAGCGCCGCCCACCGACGCCCATCCCGGCAAACCTCCGTCAGCCCTGGAGGTAGCGGAGCGCGGCCATCACCCGGCGGTTCTCCGTCTCCGACGCGGCCAGCCCGAGCTTGGCGAAGATGTTCGCGATGTGCTTCTCCACGGCCCGCTCGGTCACCACCAGCTGCGCCGCAATGCCCGCGTTCGACAGCCCCTCGGCGAGTGCCGCCAGCACCTCCGTCTCCCGCGGGGTGAGCATCGCGAGCTCGTCCCGGCGCCGGCTCGCGCCGAGCAGCTGCGTGACGACCTCGGGATCGAGCGCGGTGCCGCCGCCGGCCACCCGCTCCAACGCCTCGACGAACTCCCTCACGTCGGCGACCCGGTCCTTGAGCAGATACCCCACGCCGCCGCCGGGATTCGCCAGAAGCTCCGTGGCATAACGCGTTTCGACGTATTGCGAGAACACCAGCAGGGCGACCGCCGGATGCGACCGCTGCAGCGCGAGCGCCGCGCGCAGCCCCTCGTCGGTGAAGGTCGGTGGCATGCGGATGTCGATGACGCAGATGTCCGGCGGGTCGGCGGCGACCGCGGCGCGCAGTTCGTCGCCGGTCGCGACCGCGGCCGTCACGGTGTGGCCCCGATCGGCGAGCAGGTAGGCCAGGCCGTCCCGGAGGATCGCGCTGTCCTCCGCGATCATGATCCTCACGCGACTGGCCCCCGATCAACCGACCCCCGATCGGCCGGCTGCGGATCCTGCCTGGGCGTCGACTCGGCGGCGAGCGGCAGCTCGACGGTGATCGTCGTCGGTCCGCCGGGCGGCGAATCGACCGTGAGCCGGCCGTCGACGGTGCGGATGCGTTCGCGCAGACCCGCCAGGCCGCCGCCGGCTCGCATGCTCGCTCCACCCACGCCGTCGTCCGCGACCTGCAGGCGAAGCCGGTCGCCGACCGTGCGCACATCCACCGTGCCGTGACCGGCGTGCGAGTGTTTGGCGATATTCGTCATCAACTCGGCGGCGCAGAAGTAGGCGATGGTCTCGATCGACGGCGTCGGTCGCGGGTCGATGGCCGTGTGCACGCGCACCGGCACGGCGCTGTGCGCGGCCAGCGTGCCCAATGCCACGTCGAGGCCGGCGTCCAGCACCGGCGGGTGGATGCCGCGCGCCAGGTCCCGGACCTCGGCGATGGCATCCTTCGCGGTCGCGTGCGCCCGATCGAGCAGCGTCAGCGCGTCCGTCCGGGCTGCGTCGTCGGAGCCAGTCGACCCCGCAGACTCCGCGGTCCCCTCGGCGATTTTCTCTTTGGCCAGGCCGATGTTCATGGCCAGTGCCACCAGCCGCGCCTGGGTGCCGTCGTGCAGATCGCGTTCGATCCGGCGCAGGGTGGCGGCGGCATCATCCACCGCGTGCGCCCGGCTGTGCTCCAGTTCCGCGACACGCGACGCCGATGACGGGCCGAGCAGCGCCTGCATCGCGAGTCGATCGAGGGCCAGGATCGCCCGCACCGCCCAGGGCGCGATAAGCAGCGCCACGATACCGATGAGGACCAGGAGCAGCATGGTGGGAACCGAGTCGAGATGCGCACCGTTCCAGAGCCCCGTGTTCCGCTGACAGTGCACGCCCTCCGAATCCGCCCGGCAGGGCAGCCAGCGATACCAGAACCAGTAGGTCAAACCCCAAGCGCCTATCGCATACAGCACCGTCGCGGTGACGAACGAGGCGATGCCGAGCGGCAGCTTGAGCACGAAGTACAGGCGGGAGCGCCACGCTGTGCCGTCCGCGAGGCAGGACCGGATCCAGCCGAGGAAGCCAGGGTCGCCGCGGAACGGCTCGGGGGCATCAATCGCCCAGCCGAGCCATGAGTTCGCCGCGAGGCGCCAGTGGTATCCGAGCCACCGGCTCGCCAATCCGGTCGCGGCGAGCGTCGGAATCCCGACGAGGGCGACGGCCACCATGCCGCCGGACACCGACACCGTCACCACGGTGAAGACGAACCCGCCGATGCCGACCGGCAGCGCGACGAGGGCGTAGGCCAGTTCCAGCCACGCGCGCCGGCCGCCCAACGCGGTGAAGAACACGGGCACACGCCGGGCCACCGCAGGCCCCTCGCGTCGGGCGCGAGGCACCGTGGTGGCGAAGGCGCTGTCGTTCATCTCGTTCATGGTGTCGAGCATCGCTGTCCACGCGAGCCGAATCCATGGTGTGGGCACGTCACTTGGTCTTCGTACCAGCACCACCGGGGATGATCATCAGTTGTGTGGGATTTGTATCGCTGAGCGACGCAAATCCCACACAACTGATGATCATCCGGTAGGGCTCAAGCGAGGGCAGCCTTCACCGCGGTGGCGACGCGGGCGCCGTCGGCCTGTGCGCCGGCCTTCGCCTTGACGGCCTTGATCACGGCGCCCATCTGCTTCATGCCGGGGGCCTCGCCCGAGGGCTCCGTCATACTCGAAACGACGCCTGCCACCAACGCGGCCAGTTCGTCGTCGGAGAGCTGCTGTGGCAGGTAGCGCTCCAGTACTTCGGCCTCGGCGCTCTCCTTGTCCGCCAGCTCGTCTCGTCCGGCGGAGCGGTAGATCTCGATCGACTCGTGGCGCTTCTTCACTTCTTTCGTGATGACGGCCGTGACTTCGAGGTCGGTCAGTTCCTTCGCCACCTCGCCGGCGACCTCGGCATTGGTGATCGCGGCCAGCGCCATCCGCAGGGTGCCCGTGGTCAGCGTGTCGCGCGCCTTCATAGCCGTCGTCAGATCCGCGCGGATGCGCGTCTTGAGTCCGCCTGCGTCGACCTGTTCGCTCACTGCCCCACTCCTTCGGCACCGGATCACGCTCACCGCGGGCCTATCCGAGCGCGGCCCACAGTCCCGACCACCACAGTATCGGCAGGGCGCGGGATCTCCGGCGATCCCGCCCCGAACCCGTCACCGCCCGGCGAAGTACCGATTGATCTCGGGGTACGGGATGCCGCCGAGCGCGTCGAGAGAGCCTGCGGCGAGCAGGTTCTCGACAACTCCGCCCAGTGTCTGCAACATGGCGAGGTTCAGCGACGAACCGACGGAGATGCGGCCGACCCCGGCCTCAGCGAGTTGCGCGACGCTGGGCGACGAGGCGCCGGCAAGGATGTTGACCGGCGCGGCGATCCCTTTCGTCAACTGCTCGATCACGGCGAGGTCCCGCACTCCGGGCACGAAGATGCTGCTGGCGCCGGATTCCAGATAGGCGGCGGCGCGCTCGAGTGTGAGCGCCACCAGCTCGTCGGGTTCGCCGACCGACTCGAAGAACACGTCGACCCGGGCGTTGATGTGCAGTGGCACCCCGAATGCTTCCGCCGTCTCCTGTACAAGCGAGACGCGCTGCGCCGCAATATCTATCGGATAGAGCGGGTCCCCGCCGGAGTCCTCCAGGTTGATGCCGATCGCCCCGGCGTCCAGCACCGCGCGGATGGTCTCGGCCAGGGCGGCATCATCCCCGTATCCGGTCTCGATATCGGCGGTGACGGGGACGTCGACGGCGGAGACGACCCGGCGCACCACATCGACGGCCTCATCACGCGACATGCCGCCACCGTCGGCTCGGCCAATCGACCAGGCGCACGCCGCCGAGGACGTCGCAATCGCCTTCGCGCCCGCCTGCTGGATCACCCAGGCAGAGGACGCGTCCCAGGCGTTGGGCAGGACGATCGGGTTCCCCGGCACGTGCATCGCGGTGAATGCGCGGGCCTTGTCGGCAAGCTGCGAGGTATCGGTCATAGCTCCCAAGCTAGCCCGCCTGATGGCGTCAGTGAGGGGCGGTCGCCGCCGCATAGACCACGCGCCGCGCAAGGCCCAGTCGCGCCGCCACCCGATCGACCGCATCGCGCCGGGACAGGCCCGAGTCGACCAACTCCGACACTTGCGCCGCCAGTTCGGCCGGGCCCGGCGCCGGAACATCGTCATCGGCGCAGCCGCCGACCACCAGGGTTACCTCGCCTCGCACATCCGCTGCGCCCGAGGCGATCTCGCCCAGCGTGCCGCGCCGGACCTCCTCGTAGGTCTTGGTGAGCTCGCGACACAGGGCCGCCGGGCGGTCCGCACCGAACGCCGTTACCATCGCCGCGAGCGTCTCGGACAGTCGGTGCACCGATTCGAAGAAGACCATCGTGCGCCGCTCCGTGGCCAGCGCCGCGAGCGCCCGCGCCCGCTCCCCCGCCCGGCGTGGCACGAAGCCCTCGAAGCAGAACCGGTCGGACGGCAACCCGGACAGCGCCAGCGCGGTGATCGCGGCGCTCGGACCGGGGACGCTGGTCACCGTCAGGCCCGCCGCGGACGCGGCCGCCACCAGCCGGTAGCCCGGATCGGAGACGCTCGGCATGCCGGCATCGGTCACCAGGACCACGGTGGCCCCGGACTCGATGCGCGCCAGCAAGCCCGGAATCCGCGCCTGCTCCACGGCCTCGTAGTAGGAGACGACCTGGGCGTGCACCTCGACGCCCAGCTCACCGGCGAGCCGACGCAACCGTCGGGTGTCCTCGGCGGCGATCACGTCGGCGTCCGCGAGCGCGGCGGCCAAGCCCGGCGACGCGTCGGTGACCCGGCCGAGCGGGGTGCCCGCGAGCACCAGTCGGCCGGGCGCGGCGTCGGAACTCACGCGCTCACCCTACGATGGCACGCATGACTCCGGGCCGCGCGACCATGGAACGCGGGCCGGGCCATCCGGGTGCCTCCGCGGGCAACGAACCCGACGACTTCGACGACGACCGCTTCGAGTTCCCCCGGCCGAGCCTGACCGTCGACCCGGACGATCCCGCCTACCGGCACGACCCCGCGGACGGCCTGGTCGCCATCGGCGACACGCCGAAAGTCCCGGACCCCGTGCCGGTCCGCGGCCATCTGCTCCCGCCCATGCCAACGGACAAAGCCCGCGGCTGGATCGTCACGGCCGTCTTGACCCTCCTCGGCGGCGTCCTCCGGTTCTGGCAGCTCGGCTGGCGCACCGACGGCGGCACGCCGCTGTTCGACGAGAAGTACTACGCCGTGCAGGCAGCAGAGATGATCCGTACCGGCGGGGTCGAGGACAATCAGGCGTTCGGCGTGATCGTCCATCCGCCGCTCGGCAAGCAGATCATCGCGATCGGCGAGCTGATCTTCGGGTACGACCCGGTCGGCTGGCGGGTCGCCTCCGCGGTCTGCGGCACGCTGTGCATCCTGCTGATCGTCCGCGCCACCCGCCGATTGACCCGATCCACCCTGGTCGGCGGCATCGCCGGTGTGCTGCTGATCTGCGACGGCGTCTCGCAGGTGATGGCGCACACCGCGCTGCTGGACACGATCCAAACCCCGTTTGTGCTCGGCGCTTTCGCGTGTCTGCTGGTCGATCGCGACCAGGTGCGGACGCGGCTGGCCCGCGCCGTGGCCGACGGGTCGATGGCGCGCTTTGCCGGCGGCGCCCCGCTCGGCGCCCGCTGGTGGCGGTTCGGCTGCGGCTTCCTGCTGGGCTGCGCGACCGCGGTCAAGTGGAACGGTGCGTACTGGATCGTCGGCTTCGCGATCATGAGCGTGATCTGGGACATCTCCGCCCGCCGCCAGTACGGGATGCGGCACCCGATCACGGCGATGCTGCGGCGGGATTTCGGCCCGTCGGTGTGGTCGCTCGGCTTGATCCCGGTGTTCACGTACCTCGCCTCGTACTGGGCCTGGTTCACCAACGAGACGGGCTGGGACCGGCACGTCACCGCGAGCGGCAACGGGATCGGCGGAGCGCTCAAGTCGCTGGTCACGATGACGCTCCTCATGCTCAAGACGACCGACAGCATCAACACCCCGACCGATCCGGCCAAACGCCACCCGTGGGAGTCCAAGCCGTGGGCGTGGCCGCTGTCCACCCGGCCCGTGCTCTACTACCTGTCCGGCGGGCAGGGCACCCCCGGCTGCGGCGCCGGCAAGGACGACTGCGTCAAACGCATCCTGCTAGTCGGCACCCCGATGCTGTGGTGGGTCTCGGTCGCGGTGCTCGCCTGGGCGCTGTGGAAGGCGTTCGGCCGTCTCGACTGGCGTTACGCCGCAATACTTGTCGGCTACGGGTCCGGGTATCTGCCGTGGTTCGCCATCTTCGACCGGCAGATGTACTTCTTCTACATGACGCCCGTCGCGCCGTTCCTCGTGATGGGCATCGCGCTGGTGCTCGGCGACATTCTCGGTAAGGCGAGATCCCGTGCACCAGAATCTGTTTCGCCGCCGATACCCGTCGCCGCACCGGTCACCGCCGATGACGATGTTCGCGACCACGCCACTACCGAGAGTCACATAGTCCGTGACGACCCAGCGACCGACAGTGACGGCGACGGCGAGGACGGCGCCGACGCCGACGCCGAGACCACCACCGCCCCGGCCCGTCGCCCTCCGTGGCCGCGCCGCGCGTGGACCACCATGCGCTCCTGGGACGGACGCACCGTCCGGCTCGTCATCGTCAGCGCCTACATCGGCCTCACCGCCGCGAACTTCATCTGGATGTGGCCCATCCTGATGGGCGACCCCATCACCCCACAGCGACTCGTCTGGGAAACCTGGCTCCCCTCCTGGGGGTGACCGACACGGCATGCGACGATGAGAATCGTCGCGAACAGCGTCATATCCGTCATATCCGCTATACCCGAACCCCTCTCGACACGGAGGTATATGGTCGGTGAAGAGGGCTGGAAACTTCCGTAACACCCCAAACCGCCGACTGCGAAGGAGAAATTCGATGGCGCAGTACACCCTTCCCGATCTTCCGTACGACTACGGAGCGCTCGAGCCGCACATCTCCGGCCAGATCATGGAGTTGCACCACGACAAGCACCACGCCGCATACGTAGCGGGCGCGAACACCGCCCTCGACCAGATGGCCGAGTCCCGGGAGAAGGGGTCCTTCGGCACCGTCAACCTGCTGGAGAAGAACCTGGCCTTCAACCTCGGCGGGCACATCAACCACTCGATCTTCTGGCCGAACATGTCGCCCGACGGCGGAGACAAGCCGGACGGTGACCTCGGCGCTGCGATCGACGAGTACTTCGGCTCCTTCGACGGTTTCCGCGGCCAGTTCTCCGCTGCCGCAGGCGGTTTGCAGGGATCCGGCTGGGCGATGCTGGTCTGGGACACGCTCGGCCAGCGGCTGAACATCATGCAGCTCTTCGACCAGCAGGGGAACCTGCCGGCGGCGCAGGTGCCGGTCGTCCTGCTGGACATGTGGGAGCACGCCTTCTACCTACAGTACCGGAACGTCAAGGCGGACTACGTCTCCGCGTGGTGGAACGTGGTGAACTGGGCCGATGCGGCAGCCCGTTTCGATGCCGCGCGCACCAAGACCTCGGGGCTCATCGTTCCCTGACCATCTGAATGTCGCGTGAAGCCCCCGGGTGCCTACCGCCCGGGGGCTTCCTCGTGTCGCGCCCACGCCCCTTCCGCGCGTCCATCGGAGATGACGGCCCTAGCCCGCAGACTGATGGCCATGTAGGGGAACCTAGTCATCGCGTCGCGGACTTCGCGCCACCACGTGGTGTGGTCGACATGACCGACGTTAAGAGTTCAAGCGCACCTGAATGCAAGCGTCAGCGGCGTAACGAACGAGGCATGAGTTCCGATTGGCATGCGCAGGAGCCGACGGTGGGCCAGGTCGCTAAGCGCATGGGAATCGCGCCTTCCACGGTGCGCTGGTACGCCGACGACTCTCTGCTGCCCTGCGAACGGGGCGCGAGAAACCAGCGGCGCTTCTTTTCCGACGTCTTGTGCCGCGTCGCCATGATGCGCGCCGCCCAGACGGTCGGGCTCACCCTCGTCGAGATCCGTCAGACACTCGACGCGCTCCCCTCGAAAAGACCCCCACACGGGGCGACTGGGACCAGCTTGCGGTCAAGCTCCGCGCTGTCCTCAACGACCGCAGCGACCACCTCTCCGCACTACTCGACGAGATGACCGGCGAGCCGGCAGCAGACAACAACCGTGAGCCGATGCGCCCACGGGCACTATGCACCGTCGAAGGAGCTGGGGCATAGTCAGTTACCGTGAGTAGTCGATTCCGCTGATCTATCGGCGGGAGATTCGCGAGTTTTGGACCCACCGACGCGCCGTTGTGGCACTGCCGGTCGGTTCCCCCACGGCGACCGGACTCCCCCGATCGTCGGCACGGGCAACGACGATTCGGTTCGCAAAGACGGTGATGGTCAACACCCAACGGCCACGGCCACGCCTTGTTCGACCTGGACAGCCTGTACCATCGGCCTGGCCGGCCGTAGCGCCGCGCCGGCAACGGCGGCCAGCGGGCGCTTCCGCCTGCCTTCGAATATCACCCCTGCTCGTCGATACCAACGCTCGGCCTATAACCGGCGCATCCTATGAGAAGCAGTCGGGCACGAGTCGCGAGGTGGACATGCTGACGGACCGGGCACCGTTCGACTACCGCTACCTAAGCGGGCGCCTGCTCAGGGAGTTGGCCCAGCAAGATGACGCAACGCGAAGCCGTTGGCGTGCCAGCGGCGAGCTCACGGCGGTATTCGGCCACGTGAACATAAGCCGCCCGGAACGCGACAACACGAACCTGTACATGCTCGCTCAGCGCTCGGAAAAGCTCGTCTCGGACCACACGACGCGGGACTTGACTCAGGCCTACAGCGGTCAATATCTCCGCACGCAGCTCCCGCTTCGGTTTGGCATCTTCGAACCTCACATGGGATGGGCCGGAGGCAAGGTCGCGTACTATCTGGCCGAAGTGCAGGACGATGCAAAGCGTTTCGTGGTGGCGCTATTCGGATCGGCTGCCAACGTCGTCGGGAACAGAGACACCGGCGGGAGCGGATACTATCCGTCCGACATGCGCGGTCTCTATACCCTGCTGTACCTCGTTCGTGATCCGAGTGGCCCGGGAATGGACCCTCCCGATTACCTCTGGGACGACGGCCGTCCCTACGACGAAGTACGCGCCAGCGCGGCGGTGACCCTCGCCCGCCGCTCAGCCAAAGGCACGCCCGAACAGTTGGACTTTCTCGCCAGGCTGTTCGTCAGCGTCGAAGACCTCGACTTGGGCAACGGCACTGCCGGCAAGGTCCTGGTGGGCGCTCCCCTCTGGGTCGCCACACCCAAGCCGCAGCCGGTGTAACGCGTCGCCGAGCACTCACCGTCCGCTCTCCCGGCCGCACGCGCAAGCATCCAGCTGAGCGACCGTCACCCTCGAAGTGTCGCCGCTCAGCCGCAATCGCGGGATCTTCATATCAGGACCCGCTTGCGGAGCAGGCATGAGCGGCGACACCGCGTGTTTGGCACGATGGGGTTTATGCATTTGGAGGGCTGGAACAGCATTCCGAGAGGCTTCGAAGCGTCCTTCGACGTGTCCGGCGCCCCGTGGTGGTTACGTGTGTTGTTCCACAGCCCTTTCGTCGACCGCACCGCCCAATGAACTGAGCAGGTCAGTCACCGTGAGTAGTTGATTCCGCCGGTCTACCAGGGTGCGATTCGGGAGTTCAGGACCCGCCGATTCGCCGCTGTAGCACTGCCGATCGGCTTCACCACGGGGACCGGACTCCGTCGGTCATCGGCACAGACGATGACAATTCGGTTGGCAAACACGGTGACGGTCAACCGTCGTCTGGGTATCGGGCCTCGTAGAGGTCCGGGTTGCATGAAGCAGTCCTATGCCGCCGAGGATAGGCCAACGGGGCGCCGGATAGTTGTTTGGGCCGCCGGAGCGTCCGGCGGCACGTCGCGGCTGACGCTATTTCACGCGCGGACAGTCAGGGCGAACAACTCGAGCACCTCACGCATCTGCTGGCTGGTGGGATCGGGCTGCTGCTCGGAGCGCTGCCAAACCTGTGTGCCGTCGAATATCGCCCAGCATTCGAAGTCCCCGAGTCGGGACATGTAGCGAATGCCGGCGAATTGCGGTTGACCGTGCTGGTCGGTGCGGGTATAGAGCCAGCCGGCGATCGCCCGGGTGAGGAGCCTGCCCGGGCCACGAACGGTGGCGACATCGAGGTTCTCCACACCGTAGTGCACCAGCACTGACGCGGCGTGGGCTGTCAGATAGGTGTGCGTGATCGGCGACTCGACATCGACGAACGGGAGCGCGCCGATAACGTCGAAAGACCGTAGGCGCCGTGATGCCGGCCAGCTGGCGGGTACCTGCCCGGGCGCTACCCTCCCCGGCTCGGCACCCATGGCGGACAGTGCGGCGATCATCGACGCACGGGGCCGAAAGGCGGCCAATGTCTCGGCATACGCGCCCTGCGGGGTGGTGGCGCCGTAGAGGACGCCCGCGCCGGGAATATCGAACCGGTTGCCCGCCCGGTCATCGAGCGCGTCGACCGGGTTCAAGCTGGAGAAGCGCAGCCGAGAGCTGGTGCGCTCGACGCGCCACATGCCTCCATCGGGCGGCGTGGCGAGTGCGGGCTCAGCCCGCATCGACAAAGGAGCGTGCCGCGGCCATCACGTCCCGGGCTCGGCCCGCAGCCATCACCTCGGCCGGGGCCTGATCATCCAACTGCGGGTTCATGCCCATGAACCAGGCTCGGATGACCTCGTCATCCTCGACGCCACGCAGCAGCTGCACGATCTGGAGGGCGTCTCGAAGAATCTGCTGTTCATGCCGGGCCGGCGCACACTCCCCGGCGATCCACCGGGACACCTGACGGGGTGTTCTCCCGGTGATCATCGCTACCAAGTCACGGCCGATCGCGTCCTGTAGTCGTCCGGCGACATCGGTCGACGGCACCCGGATAGCGTCGCCGTGTGCGCTCCTAGCGACGGGGCGCATCGTTGCATTGACCATGGCCCAATCATACCCGAACGTCACCCAGTTTGACCGCAGGATGTCACATGATATGGCGCCTTGCCCGCCGAGGCCAACCCGGCCCTGGGGCTAACGCCGGTGTGGTGATGCGGGCGCATGACGACCTCGCAGAAGCCCCAGGGACTCAGGGAGGTGTTACCCCCGGTTCTGCGCGCCGATCGGAGATGACGGCCCAAGCCCGGCAGATTGAGGGCCATGCAGGGGAACCTCGCCGTCTCTTCCCCGCCTCTCCCTGCTCTCGATCACCAGAGCTGCACCATGTTCTGTCATCGGCAGACCTGTATCGATGAGCCATCGACAATCGACGAGAGGCCGGCGGCGGACTACAAGCCGAGGACCTGTCGGAGTCCTCGGTCGACCTCAAGCATGAGGTTGTGGGGGATGCGGCCGACCCAGTCGGTCAGATCGACCTTGTTGAGGGTCACGACGGCGGTGACGTTCACGACGGAATCGCGCGGCAGACCGGTGGCTGCCGCGGGCAGGAACACGTTTCCCGGCATCGCTGCCAACGACGTGTTCGACGTGATGACCACGCTGAGCACCGTTGCGAGCCGACTGTCGTTGTACGGGTCGGATTGGACAACCAGCATCGGTCGGCGCTTGGCCGGCCGGCTTCCATTCGGATCTCCGAGATCGGCCCAATAGATTTCGCCCCGGCGGATCACCACTCGTCGTCCAGCGAGGCGAGTGTCCGTCGACCCGCCTCGACGGCGACTTCCGCGTCATGACCTATGTCGTCGACGACATCCAACGAGGCGTCGATCTGCTCGGTCAACGACTCCGCGTCGAGCTCGTCAAGGTAGCGCTCTGCAGCGCGAGCAAAGAATTCCGAGCGACTCATCTTGAGGTCGCCCGCACGATGTGATGCACGCTCGAAAGTCTCGTCCGGTAGCGAGATCGCGGTCTTCATACGCGCAGTATAACCCGGTATGACTCAAAGTGGTGATGCGAACGCATGACGACCTCGCAGAATCCCCTGGGATTCATGGAGGTGTTACCCCCGGTTCCGCGCGCCGATCGGAGATGACGGCCCTAGCCCGGCAGACTGAGGGCCATGCAGGGGAACCTAGTCATCAGCGACAACGCGCACGCGGACACGGCGAGCGCCGCAGGCACGGCGGGCGCCAGCGATTCCGGCGCCACGTTCCGCACGATCGGAGACCCGAACGTCGCCGCGATCGAATCGGCATTGCAAGCGGGGCAACGGTTCTGGCTCGACATTCCGGATGTCGACGCGGACGTCGTGGCGCTGCTGCAGAGCACGTTCGGCTTCCATCCGCTCGCCGTGGAGGATGCCGAGCACTTTGGCCAACGCCCGAAGGTCGACTCGTATGACGGGTTCGCGCTGCTGGTCGCCTACGGTCCGGGGCACGACGGCACCCCGGTGGAGGTGCACTGCTTTCTCGCGGAGAACTACCTGGTGACCGTGCGGCACGGCCCCGTGCCGGGCGTGGCCGCAGCGCAGGTCCGGCTGCGGCAGGACCGCACGCTGCCGCCGCCGGCGATGCTGCTGTACCGAGTGCTCGACGGGTTGGTCGACGGCTTCTTCCCGCAACTCGACGGTTTCGACGACGCGATCGACGCGCTCCAGGACGACATACTGCGCAAACCCAGCGACGAACAGCTCGGGACCCTGTTCGACCTGAAGCGCCGGCTGATCCGGATCCGCCGGCTCACCTCCGACCAGCGCGACGCGATGGCGGATCTGCTGACCGGCACCCGGAGCATTCCCGGCTTCGACGCCGAGACGGAGCGCTACTTCCGCGACGTCTACGACCACCTGGCGCGCCTGTCGCAAACGGCCGATGGTTACCGGGATCTCCTGTCCTCCGCGCTGGACACGCACCTATCGACGACATCGAACCGGCTGAACGTCGTCATGAAACAGCTCGCGATCATCGCCACGATCTTCCTGCCCATGTCATTCCTGACGGGATTCTTCGGCCAGAACTTCGGCTGGATGGTCAACCGGCTGGCCGGCCCGGCGGTGTTCTGGATCGCCGGGGTGGCGCTCCAGGCGGTGGTCGCCGGCGCACTGCTGTGGATGTTCCGGAGGAAGGGCTGGCTCGGCGAGAAAGCGGGGCAGTGACGCAAGGGGGTAGCCGGCTGCAGTTTTGGACGGAGATGACGGGCGGCGGAGGCCCAGCGCGGCTGCGGTCGACGGCCGACCCGCGGCTCCGTAGAGTCTGCAGTGAGCGCGGCTCACGCGCATTCAGCCCTCGTCGAGGAGGACGCCATGCCCACGGCCAGTCTGTCCGACCGCCCTGCCTCGTTCGGGCGGTTGCTCACTGACCGCGTCGCGGCCACGCCCGACCGCACGGCGTTCCTGTCGCCGGATGCGGGCACGCCGAGCGGCTGGCGCAGCCTCACCTGGGCCGAGACCGGTGAGCGCGCAACGGAACTCGCCGCCGGGCTGCTCTCGCTCGGCATCGAGATCGAGGACCGGGTAGCGATCGCATCCTCGACGCGGCTCGAATGGATCCTCGCCGATCTGGCGGTGATGTGCGCCGGCGGCGCGACGACCACCATCTATCCGACGACGAAGCAGGATGACGTCACGTTCATCCTGCGCGACTCCGGTTCCGTGGTGGTGTTCGCGGAGAACGACGATCAGATCGCGAAACTCACCGGGACGGACCTGCCCGATGTGCGGACGATCGTCACGTTCGACGGAACCACTGACGGGCACCGTGTGCTGTCCATGGATCAACTCGCAGAGCGCGGCCGCGCCTTGCTCGCCGAGCGCCCCACGGCGGTCACCGACCGCATCGCCGGGCTCGAGCCGGAGCACCTCGCCACCCTCATCTATACGTCCGGCACCACCGGCGTGCCGAAGGGCGCGCGGCTGGTCCACGACAACTGGACCTACGAGGGGGCCGCGGTTGACGCGATCGGGATCCTGAGCCCCGATGACGTGCAATACCTGTGGCTGCCGCTGTCCCATGTCTTCGGGAAGGTCCTGCTCGCGATCCAGCTGACCATCGGCTTCGCCACCGCGGTGGACGGCGACCTCGACCGGATCGTGGCCAACCTGGCGAGCTCGCGGCCGACGTTCATGGCGGGCGCACCGCGCATCTTCGAGAAGGTGCGCGCGAAGGTGACTCTCACCGCGCAGGGCAGCGGCGGACTGAAGGCGAAGATCTTCGACTGGGCGTTCGCCACCGGGATCCGGGTGTCGCGCCTGCGCCAGGCACACGCGCCTGTGCCCGCAGGGCTGAAGATGCGCTACGCGATCGCGAACAAATTGGTGTTCACGAAGATCCAGCACCTGGTCGGCGGCCGGGCGCGGTTCTTCATCTCCGGATCGGCGAAACTCTCTCCGGAGGTCGCCGAGTGGTTCGACGCGGCGGGCGTGCAGATCCTGGAGGGCTACGGCCTCACCGAGACCAGCGCCGCGAGCTGCGTGAACCTGCCGCACGACAACCGAATCGGCACCGTCGGACCGCCGCTACCGGGAACCGAGATCATGATCGCCGCGGACGGTGAGATCCTGATGCGCGGCGGCGGCGTGATGCGGGGATACCACAACAACCCCGCGGCAACGGAGGAGGTTCTCTCCGCGGATGGCTGGTTGCGCACCGGCGATGTCGGCACGATGGTCGACGGGTACCTGAAGGTCACCGACCGCAAGAAGGACCTGATCAAGACGTCCGGTGGCAAGTACGTGGCGCCGCAGAAGATCGAGACGGTGTTCAAGGCCGTTTGCCCGTATGCCTCGCAGATCCTGGTGCACGGCGACGGGCGGAAGTTCTGCTCGGCGCTCATCACGCTGGATCCCGATGCGATCACCGAATGGGCGAAAGCCCATGGGCTGGACGGTGTGTCGGTCGATGAGCTGGCGACTTCCCCGGCGGTTCGCACACTGATGCAGGGCTATGTCGACGAGCTCAACTCCAAGCTCGAACGCTGGGAGACCATCAAGAACTTCATCGTCCTGCCCCGCGACCTGTCCGTCGAGGACGGGGAACTCACCCCGTCGCTCAAGATGCGCCGCCGCGCCGTGGAGGCGCAGTACCAGGCCGAGCTCGACAGGTTGTACACGGACTGACGCGGGGGCGTCGGCGCCCGGGCCAGCGCACTCAGTACTTGTAGAAGCCCCGGCCCGACTTGCGGCCCAGCATCCCGGATTCCACCATCCGGCGCAGCAGCGGCGGCGGCGCGTACGTCGGCTCCGCGTACTCCGCATATAGCGACTCGGCCACCGCCAGCGTCGTGTCCAGTCCGACGAGGTCGGTGAGCGTCAGCGGCCCCATCGGGTGCGCGCACCCGAGCACCATGCCGGTGTCGATGTCCTCGGCCGACGCATGCCCGGCCTCGAACACGCGGATCGCCGAGAGCAGGTACGGGATCAGCAGCGCATTGACCACGAATCCCGCACGGTCCTTCGCGCGGATCACCGTCTTGCCGAGGGTCTCGGTCGCGAACGTCGTCACGGCCGTGACGGTCGACTCGGCGGTGAGCTGCGACGGGATCACCTCGACCAGCTTCTGGACGGTCGCCGGGTTGAAGAAATGCATGCCGACGACCCGATCCGGGCGCGCGGTGGCGCCCGCGAGCCGGGCGATCGGAATCGACGACGTGTTCGAGGCCAGAATCGCGTCCGGGTCGACTATCACGCGATCAAGCTGCGTGAACAGTGCGAGCTTCACTGGCTCGTTCTCGGTGGCCGCCTCGATCACCCATTGCCGGTCCACCAGCGCATCCAATGCCGGTTCCACCCGCAGACCGGCCAGCGCACGGTCGGCGTCATCGGCCGTCATCTTGCCGCGCTCGACACCGCGCCGCACGGACTTCTCGATCCGGGCAAGAGCGGCGGCGGCCGCCTCGGGACTCACCTCCGCGACGATCACATCCAGACCGCTCCGGGCGCACACCTCGGCGATGCCCGAGCCCATCAATCCGCCACCGACCACGCCGATCCTGGTGATCTCCACGCCCGCAGCTCCTTCAACGATCAGTGCACGCGCCGGGCCGTGAACCGATCCGTCCGTGCGCACGCCGGCCCGCGCCGGTAAGGGCAGGATGCCATACGCCGTGCGAGCCTCCGCGCGCCCCGTCATGGCCCGAAGAGCGCATCCGCCGGGTAACTGATCCGCCCGTCGGGCTCCATCAGCGGCTGCGCGCCCCACTGCCCGATCTTGTGCGGCACCTGCTGGCCCGGCCCGAGGATGTGCGTCACCTGCCAGCCGCGTGCGACCAGTGCGGTCGCGATCAGACTGCGGTGGCAGCGCCACGGCACCGCCTCGGCACACATGATGGCGCACGGCAGGTCCGCCAGTGCCGCGAGTTCGTCGAGCCCCGCCGCGAACTTGTCGCCCAGGGCGTAGTCGGCGTAGCTGTGAAAGCTCGGGTGCGACCAGCCCGCATTGACCTCCGGATCCACGTGCTGGTTGCGGCGGCGGCCGCCGAGTCGCTCGATCCACCGGTAGTCGATGCCGGCCGCGGGCAGCCACACCGCCATCTCGCCGGCGCCGAACTGCGGGTTGTGGCGCGAGCCCCGGATCGTGCGCACGTCGACCAGGCGGGCAATGCCGAACTCGCGCAGCAGCGCGACTGTTTCGTCGGCCGTCCGCGTCGAATGCCCCAGCGTCCACAACCGCCCCGCGCCGGTACCGCCCGCCTCGTCGGTGCCGCTCACGCCCGCATCCTCCGCGCCGTCCGTGTCGATTGCTCCGCTCGTATCGCCCGTGCCGCCCATATCGTCGAGATTAGGCCCTGGTCACGACATCTCGTCATATTCGCCGACCCAACCAGCTACGCGGCCGGCCTGCTTTGCGGGTTGCTCCGGAGCCCGTACAGTAGGGGAACCCTGCTGCCAACGGGCCCGCGATCCGGTGAGGAGTGCAACCATGGAAACGCCGACAGCGGCCGCCACCATCACGAAGAAGAGCGGCATCAAGCTCGCCATCGGCACGTTCGTGGGATGCATGGTCGCGCTGTTCGCCGCCGCCGCCATCGTCAGCGCGCAGGTCGAAGGCGAGAACGCCACCTATCTCTGGGCCATGGTGCTGCTGGGCGCGGTGGTGATCGCCGCGTTGCTGGCTGCGGTCTTCGTGCCGCATTGGAAGGAATTCCGCGAGCATCGGTGATTCGCCGGCGCGCGGCCCAGGAAGCCGCTGCGTCCTTCGACGGGACTTCGCCGCCGTCACGTGGCGCGGACCACACGATCACCGAAACCCGCCCGGGCGTAGCGTCGATGGTGTTGTCATCTCGTTCTCCTTCAGGAGGCGGCGTTATGCCCGTCATGGAAGCCATGCACCAGCGTCTGTCGATCAACGATGTCGATCCGGATGCCTATAAAGCCGTGCTCGGCCTCGAGAAGTACGTCCACGCAGGCGGTTTGGACGATGGCCTGCTCGCACTGGTCAAGTCCCGCGCCTCGCAGATCAACCACTGCGCATGGTGCCTGGACATGCACCTGGCCGAAGCGCGGACGGCGGGCATCGAGCAACGCAAGCTCGACGTGCTGGCGGCATGGCGGGAGGCGGGCGACATGTTCTCGCCACAGGAGCGCGCCGCGCTCGCGTTCGCCGAGCAGGTAACCCTGATCAGCGTCGACGGCGTGAGCGATGCCGTATGGAGCGATGTGCGCGAGGCCTTCGACGAGAAGCAGACGGTGACGCTGCTCATGGCGATCGCCGCGATCAACGTGTGGAATCGCATGAACGTGACCGTCCGCACGAGCCTGCCGAGCACGCCCGGGGGTTGGTGACCGTCGCGTACCGCCGTACCGTTTCGGTGTGAAACCGCCGAGTATGACGGTGTTCTCGGGTTTCGCCCCGTTCGCGGATGCCGATGCGTTGTCGGGCGCTACTCGCCGACCAGGTTCAGGCCGACGACGCCGATGACGATGACGCCGATGAAGACGAACTTCCAGAGGTTCGCCGACTCTCCGAGGAATACGGCACCGATGATCGCGATCGCCGCCGTGCCGACGCCCGACCAGACCGCATAGGCGATGCCGACTTGCATCCCGGCGCGCAGGGCAAGTGCGAGGCCGACCATGCTGGCGATGTAGCCGACGGCGACGATTCCGACGTTGAGCACGTTCGGGTGGCTACTTGCCGCCTTGAGCACCGAGGTGCCGACGAGTTCGCAGGCGATGGCCACCCACAGCCACATCCACTGCACGACGCCCGGAGACACCGACTCAGATTACTGGCCGGTCGCTTTCGGGCCCCGCGGCGGGCTGGGCCGACCGATCGATGAGGTCGTCGATCGCTGCGCGCAGCCGGCTCACTCCAGCGGCGAATTCCTCCGGCTCCGGCAGGAGGGAGAGTGCGAGCGTGTGCCCATCCGCTAGGTCGTAGAACCAGCCCGGGTGCACGGCGAGATGCGCGCTGCGTAGCAGGTGCACCGCGAGGTCGTCGACCGGCAGGTGCTGCGGCACGTCGACCAGGACCGTCCACCCGCCGTCGCAGCGTCGCACCCGGTACGGCCCCGCGGCGAGCGCCGCCCGGAGGTGCGCGAGGTTGCCCTGCAGGCGCCGCCGGGTTGTCGCCACCGACTCGTCGGCGAGGGCGAGCAGGTCCGGCAGCGCGGCGGCGATCGGCCCGCTCACCGGCAGGAACGCGTCCGCGATCCGGTCGAGGGCGTCCCGGAGCGGCGCGAGATCGGTTGCGGGACCGGACAACCGGATCCAAGCGACCTTCAGTTGCGGCGCACAGAGAAGTTTCGACCCACCACCCAGAGCGAACGTCGGCACACGCTGCTCGCCGGAGATCGTGCCGGGTTCGCCGTCCAGGGCGAACGGCTCGAAGACCTCATCCGCGATGAGCGCGACGCCATGGCGCGCACACGCGTCGACCACGGCACCAGCGCCCGCGCCGAGATAAGAGCCGGTCGGATTGCCGGGATTGACGACCACCACCGCACGGACCTGCGGGTCGGCCACGGCTCGTTGGAGCGATTCCGAGTCGAGGATCCAACCGTCCGGATGGACGTAGTCCAGCCGATAGTCCGTCGTGCGCACGCCCGCGAGCCGCGCGAGCGGCTCGGTGAGCGGGTAGCCGGGCCGGGGCACGGCGATCGCCTGCCCCGGATCCGCGAGGAGGGTGAACAGCCAGGAATACGCCTCCGACGTGGACGACGTGAGCCAGTAGTCGGCCGGATCGCCGCCGAAGCGCGCCGCGAGCGCCTCGCGGGCCGGTCGCGGACCACGCGGATGCGGCTCGTAGCGAGCGGCGTCAGGAACGTGCCGGGCGATCACGTCGAGGATGTCGGGGTGCAGGAGACCGTGTCGCGTCGGGTTGGAGTCGGACAGGTCGGTAATCCGAACGCCGGCGGCGACGAGCGCGGCTCGGGCCTGCGCGATCGAGTTCAGGCCGGGGCCCACCGCAGCCCGCTCGGCCAATCGCACGACCCCATCGTAGGAGGGCTCGGCGGCCGGTCCGGCCGCGGCCTGCATCGGGCCCGCCGGTGTGCACCGCAGGGAGGTGCGCGCCGCAGATCCCGAACCGCCCGAGGCCAGACGGTCAGCCGTTGACTGACTCCCCTGGCTCCGTCGCGCCGGGATCGATATCGAGGCGTCGCTCGATCGCGGCGAGCCGGGAATCGATAGCGGCGAGCCGGTCCTCGATAGCGCTCAGGCGTGACTCGATCCCGTGGACCACGGCGGATGCCGCTCGCTCGCCCCGATGCGGGCGATTCGGCCGGTCCGGTTCGGCCGGCATATTCTCGAGGAGCCGGTCACGGGTCGTGTCCAGGGTGATCCCCAGCGAGGCGAGCGTTTGTGCCGCAGAACCCTCGCCCTCGCGAATCAGCGCCAGCAGGATGTGGCCGGTGCCGATGTAGTTGTGGCCGAGCGCCAGCGATTCGCGCAGCGACAGCTCCAGAACCTTCTTCGCCCGCGGAGTGAACGGAATGTGACCGCTCACCGCTTGTTCCCGACGCCCGAACCCGCGCCGGGCGGGCCGATCCGTCTGAGTCGCCGATTCGATTCCCTGTCGGATCGCCTCCGGCGAGACCCCCAGCGACTCCAGCACTTTCGTCACCGTTCCGTCGCGATCGCGCAGCACACCGAGCAGTAGATGCTCCGTGCCGATGTAGTTGTCACCGCGCTCACGTGCCGACTCCTGCGCCAGGACGATCGTTTGGCGTGCCGCGTCGGTGAACCTCTCGAACATCGCCCTACCCGCCTTCCGGTCGCGGGGCCGCGGGGGCGGCGCCTGCCGGTGAGCCCGCGCCGCCGGCGCAGAACCTCCCGCCCGATGGACCGAGTATGGCACCGGCAGGTCCGGGCCGCTCCGGTCGCGCTTCGGTCGGGCGCCGTATACGTGCGCGTGATCACGCTGCCCGGCGGCACGTGGGCGGTGATCTCCGGAGGGCATTGCGCCCGACGAGGTGAGTGACTCTCGCGGCGCAGCTACACCTCGCTCGGCATTTGGCGATCCTCGGCGCGGCGGTTATGCCGGTAGATTCCGCCCGCGGCGGAGCCCGTTCACGGGAGGACCGCGAGCGGCACGAAGCCGTTGCCGATCCCGGGCATGGTCGCGACCTCGTAGGGGCCGCGCATCTGCCCGTCGTAGGCGAGGACCCGACTGCCTTCTGACGTGGGCACGCCGACGAAGAGCCACACCCCGTCCGGCGAGAACACGGCGCTCGCCTGCGGCCACAGCATCTCGATGCCGTAGGCCGGCGACAGCCGCCCCGTCGCGACATCGCCCACCGCCAGCGTGAAATACACGCTGTCCGCCGGGGGCGGTCCGCTCGCCACGAGCATGACGATACGGTTCGCGTCCGGCGACACGGCTATCCACTGCGACATGGACCCGCCCGGAACGTTGAAACCCTCGTCGATGACGCGATCCGTGCCGGAAACGATGTCGTAGCGGTGGATCTCGCATCGGCCGGAACACACCGGCTGCCAGATCACCGACGAGCCCGAGACGAGGAATTGACCGGCCGGCATGCCGAGCTGGTCGACGATGCCGCCCTTGGTAAGGCTGTAGACCTGCACGATCGAGCCCGGCTGTTCACTCGCCTGCGACCTGGGCGCGAAGGTCCCGACGATCAGGTCCTTGAAACCAGCCACCGGCCAGAAGCCCGGCGGCAGGGTCACGCTCTTCCCGGTGCCGTCGGCCGGAATGAGCTGCACCGACGGCGAGTCCGCGCCCACCGACCGATCAGCGAGCGTGCTGACCCAGGTGCCGGTGCCGCCTGCCACCAGACCAAGGAGGTGGGCTGTGGCGGGGACCTTGACGGTGTGCGTGACGGTGCCGAAACCGTCTGCGTCCGGCAGGATCTCGATGGTGCTCGTATCGGCGGCCGATGGGCACGGCGCCGCGAGAGCCAGCACACCGCGCCCGCCGGGGAGCACCTGCTGGATGTAGTGGTCGGCCGAGGTCGCCTCCTGCAGCACCGGCCGGACGCTGGAGCCGGGGACCGTGATGACGGACGCCCGCGGCCCGGCGACCAGTCGCAGATTCGGCCCGCCCGTCAGCGGTGTCGCGCCGGTGATGTTGGCCAGCGGGACCGCGCCAGTGGGGCAATCGGTGTCGATCGTCCAGAATCCCGGCGCGGTCGACGTCGCCGTCGGGTCGGAGGGTCTGGCGATAGTTCCGAGTTCCGCTGTAACACCCTGACTTTCGCTCTCCGGCAGCGTCGTCGACGGCGTGACGACCGACGATGATGTCCGAAGTGCCGTCTGAAGTGTCGGCGGCGTCGACAGCGCCGTACCGTCGGACGAGTCGCCCGGACGGTCGAGGTGCGTGCCCACGGCGATGCCGAGCGCGAAGATCAGCGCGCCGCCGATGAGGAGAGCCGCCCACCGCCGCGGCCCGGGCCGGGGCGCTCGCGGCGGACGGGGCTCGTCCGGTACGCCGTCATCCCCGATGATGACGATCTCGGGCGGCTCCGATCCCATCCACCGGCCCTACCGACAGACACCGGGATGCGCCCGACGGCTTCGGCTCGGTCACGAGTTCCGTTGCTGCGGAAGCGGTATGGGGACGAAATCGTCATATTCGGCGGTTCGGAACGCGACTGTTCATTTCCAGCGGGTGAGGATCTCCTCGCGGCGGAAGGTGGCGCGGGTGACGCCGAACAGGGCCGCATCGATCACGGCGAGCACGATGCACAGGACGGCGACGCCGGTGCCGTCGAGGCTGAACATGCGCAGCTCGGCCAGCAGGTAGAGCGCGGCGAACGGCAGCACGATCAGGCCGGCGAGTTGCTGGGCGGCGCGGATGTCGGTGACACGGGCGGAGACGAGCACCGAGTACTGGACGGAGAGGATCGCGGCCAACGGCAGCACCAGCAGCACGGTGACCAGGCTTTGACCGGTCGGGAAGTACGCGTAGCCGAGTTGGTGGTGCGTGAGGAGGTCGGCCCAGACCATGAACACGGCCGCGCCGATCCAGAGGGCGGCGAGCGGCGGGAGGGTGGCCGCGGCGGCCTTGCCGAGCAGGATCTCGGTGTCGGTGGCGGGGGTGGCCAGCAGCGGTTCCAGGCTCCGTTCGACCTTCTCGCCGACGAGGCTGTAGGAGGCGATGACGGTGGGCAGGATGGCCGCGCCGATGACGAAGATGACGACGAAGGCGCCGAGCAGGGTGGTGACCACGTTCGCCGGGATGCCGCCGGAGCGGTGTTCGGCTCGGAACACGATGAGCGGCAGGCCGATGGCGATCAGCAGCGGGAACGCGATCAGCGGGACGAGAACCGTTCTCCGGTGGCCGATCTGGCGCAGGTCCTTGCCGGCGATGGTGGCGATGACAGTGGTGTTCATGGCTTCCCTCCGGTCGGCGCTGCTCCTTGGTTCGGCACTGCGCCTCCGGCCGGCACCGCGAATCCGGCCGGCACTGCCGCGTCGTGCGACACGTGTTGGTCGGCGATCAGCCGCAGGTACGTCTCCTCCAGCGAGGCCTCGCCCGGGCTGACGCGTTGGATGCGCCCGCCGGCCGCGACGATCGCGGCGACCAGGGCGGGGGTCTCGCGGCGCATATCTGCCAGCCGGACGGTCAGTGTGGCGACGGTCGCGTCCGGCGCTGTGATCGGAGCGGTGATCGGCGCCGCGGCTAGGGTGCCCGCAGCGGCGAGGACGTCCGCCGTCACCGCGTCGAGTTCGATGGTGACACCAGGAGTTTCGGCCGAGGCGCGCAGTTCGGCAGGCGCCCCGGTGGCAATCAGCCGGGTGTTCAGGATGGCGATCCGGTCGCAGAGCCGCTCGGCTTCGTCGAGCTGATGCGTGTTGATGACGATCGTGTGCCCCGCCTGCCGCAGCTCGCCGAGGATGCGGCGGACATCGGCGGCGGCCTCGGGGTCGAGGTTCGCCGTCGGTTCGTCCAAGAACAACACCGGCGGCTGGTGGATCAGGGCACGTGCCAGCGCCAGGCGCTGCCGCATGCCCTTGGAGAAGGTTCCGGCCGTGTTATCGCGGCGATCCCACAGTCCGAGCCGGCGCAGCAGCTCTTCGATCCGGTCGGCCCGGTCCGGTTTCGGCACACCGTAGAGGCGGGCGAAGAACTCCATCGTCGCGACCGCACTGAGGTCGGGGTACAGGCCGGGCTCCTCCGGAAGGAGCCCGATCTGAGAGCGCAACCGCTGCGCGGAACCCTCGTCGCCGACCTCGATGCCGGCGACACGCGCCCGTCCCGCGGTGATGTCGATCAGGCCGGCGAGCATCCGGATCGTCGTCGTCTTGCCGGCCCCGTTCGGGCCGAGAACGCCCAGCACCTCGCCGCGGCCCACCGTGAGATTGAGTCCGTCGACGGCGAGTCGGGGGCCGAATCGGCGGGTGAGCCCCTCCGCGACGATCACCGCGCCGTCGTCGGCGTTCCGCGCGCCCGGGCTCGGACGGGTGGCGGCCCCGCCGCTGTCGATCTGGACCATGCTGTGCAGCTTTCAGGCCGGTCCGCCCGGACCCGATGCCGGTCCACGCGGACGATCCCACGGCACGCCCTCCCGACGGGCAGGGCCGACCCTGCAGTCGATCATGCGCCGACGTGGCGATCGGCCGCAACGACCCAGTGATCAGGCCCGGTCTTCAGGCCCTGTCACCGGGTCCCGATCGCCGGTTTCCGGTCATAAACCCTTGGTGACCAAGCGTTGGTCACCGAGCCGCCGTGCAGTGTTCATCTGGCATTCACCTCGGCGCCGTACTCCGGCTACCTCTGCTTCCTAGCGTCTCCGGTGGGTCGCGAAAACGCGGCGGCCCCACCCGACGCGGCGGACATCGACCGACGAACCGCGGGACGCGGGTGACATCCAGAGAGGAACGCGAGTGCCAGGACTGACCAGGGTAGCGATCGCCACGACCGTCGCGGCCGTCATGCTCACCGCTGCCTGCGGAACCGACAACAACGCCAACGGCTCCACATCGCCCACCGGCCGGACCGGGTCAAGCGCTGCCGCGTCGGGCAGAGCCTCGAACGACCCGGCGGGCACAACCACGACGAAAGCCACGACCGACGCGTTCGCCGCGGCCGGATTCTCGTGCGCCACCGGCACCCTGCGGTCCAGCGGCTCGACCGCGCAGGGAAAGGTCATGGCGCAGCTCATCGACTCGTACAACGCGACATGCGGTGCTTCGATCAACTCCTACGGGGGCGGCGGCTCGGGCAAGGGTGTCGCCGACTTCCTTTCCGGCCAAACGGATTTCGGCGGATCCGACTCGCCGCTGAAGCCGGAGGAGCAGGCCACGGCCAGCAAGGATCGCTGCCACGGCGCGGACGCCGTCGACCTGCCCATGGTGACCGGCCCGATCGCGATCGTGTACCACCTGCCCGGGGTCCGCGCGCTCACGCTCACCCCGGCAGCGCTGTCCGGCATCTTCGGCGGCACGATCACGTCCTGGGACGATCCGGCGATTCGCGATGTCAACCCCGGCGTGGATCTGCCCAAGCTGGCGATCTCGACGGTGCACCGATCCGAGGATTCCGGCACCACCGATAACTTCACCCGCTACCTGGCCGCCGCCGGCGGCTGGAAGTTCCCGGGCGGTAAGGCGTGGAGCGCGCCGGGCGGAATCGGTGCGCAGGGCAGCGACGGTGTCGCGAAAGCCGTTGCGGCAACGGAAGGGTCGATCGGGTACGTCGAGTGGGGCTTCGCCCGGCAGTACCACCTGGCCATGGCCGAGATCGACAACGGCGGCGGCCCGGTCGCGCTGACCGCGGGGTCCGCCGGCGCGGCCGTCGAGGCCGCCCAGATCGTCGGTACCGGCAAGGATCTCACGCTGAAGATCGACTATGCGACGAAGACGCCGGGCGCCTACCCGATCGTCCTGGTGACCTACGAACTGGTGTGCACCGGCGGCAACGGCGCTACCGCGGATCTGCTCAAGTCCTTCCTCGGCTATGCGGTCACCGACGGGCAGGCCGGCTTCGATTCCCTCGGCGCGGCACCGCTTCCCGCGTCGATACAGTCCCGGGTTCAGGACGCTATCAAGGGTCTGAACTGACCGTGACGGAGATGACGAAGATCGTCACGAAGGCGCCTTCCGGAAGGCGGGCTCCGCTCGGGCCCGCGGCCGGGGGCGCCTTCCCCGGCATCCGCGCGCTGCCCGGGGCGGGGCGCTTCGGCGACCGTGTGTTCCGCACGTTGACGGCCGGTTCGGGAGCGTTCGTGCTGGTGACCATGGTCGCCATCGGCGGCTATCTGGCGGTCGCCGCCTGGCCCGCACTGCACGCGAACTCCGGCAACCTGTTCACCACGCAGGTGTGGCGGCCGCAGGCCGATCCCCCGGTGTTCGGCATGGCCGCCATCGCCTTCGGCACGGTCGTGTCCTCGCTCATCGCGGTCGCGATCGGGGTGCCCGTCGCGGTGGGCGTGGCGCTGGGCGTCTCGCAGTACCTGCCGCGGCGCTGGGCCAGTGTGATCGGCGGGCTCATCGACCTGCTCGCCGCGGTTCCGTCCCTGGTATTCGGCATGTGGGGGCTGTACTACCTCATCCCGCACACGCGCGGATTCCAGCAATGGCTGTCGACCTACCTGGGGTGGATCCCGATCTTCCGCAACCGCACGGCGACAGTTGCCGGACAGTACGGACAGAGCCTGCTGATGGCCGGAATCGTGCTCGCCATCATGATCATCCCCATCGTCGCCTCCATCTGCCGCGAGGTCTTCGCGCGCACGCCGGGCGCGACCATCGACGCGGCGCTGGCCCTCGGCGCAACCCGGTGGGAGGTGATCCGGTCCGCCGTGCTGCCGTTCGGCCGGTCCGGTATCGCGTCTGCTGCGATGCTCGGCCTGGGCCGCGCACTGGGTGAGACCATCGCGGTGGCACTGGTTCTCAGCTCGGGATTCGTCATCAATTGGCATCTGACGGAGCTCGGCGGCGACACGGTCGCGTCGACGATCGTGCTGAAGTTCGGCGAGGCCGGCAGCAGTCCGGTCGCCATCGCAGCGCTCATGCTCGCCGGGCTGTGTCTGTTCGCCGTGACGCTCGTGGTCAACGCGACCGCCCGGCTCATCGTGGCGCGGAAGGCGGTCACGTCATGACCGCCGTCATCCCGATCCTCCGAACCGAACGGCGCACGCTCAGCGCGAAGCGCCTGCCCCGGTCCGCCCCCGGCGTCGCCGGTCTCACGGCGGTCGCGGCGGCCCTGACCGCGCGCGGAACCCTGCACTGGACCGGCTGGTTCACGGCGGGTTTCGCCGCGGCGCTGGTGCATTTGCTGCTGCTCGGCGCCTGGTCGGTCGCTGTCGAGGGCCGGCGGCGCGCCACCGACCGAGTCGCCGGGATCCTGGTCGGCGCCTGCCTTGTCGCCGCGTCCATCCCGCTCGTCATGATCCTCGGCTACATCGCCGTCAAGGGCGCGCCCGCCCTGTCCCCGACGTTCCTCACCCACTCGATGAACGGCGTCACCGGCGCGCAGGCCGGCGGCGGTGTATACCACGCGCTCATCGGCACGCTGGAGCAGGTCGGGATCGCCGCGGCGGTCGCGTTGCCGATCGGGATTCTGACCGCGATCTACCTCGTCGAGTTCGGCCGCGGCGCCTTCTCCCGAGGAGTCGCGTTCTTCGTCGACGTGATGAACGGCGTCCCGTCGATCGTGGCGGGCCTGTTCGTGTTCACATTCCTGCTGCTGGGCCTGGGCGTTCGACCGTTCGGCGCGGCCGGCTCGGTGGCGCTCGTCGTCCTGATGCTGCCGATCGTGATCCGCTCCGCGGAGGAGATGATCCGGCTCATCCCCCACGAGCTTCGTGAGGCGAGCGACGCGCTCGGCGTGCCGCGGTGGCGGACCATCGTGAAAGTTGTTCTGCCGACGGCACTGTCCGGACTCGTGACGGGCTGCCTGCTGGCGATCTCACGCGTCGCCGGGGAGACCGCCCCGCTGATCCTGCTGGTCGGCTACAGCGCCCGGATCAATCCCGATCCGTTGTCCGGCGACCAGGCGTCGCTGCCCGTCATGATCTGGGACCAACTCGGCAAACGCTCCGGCGATGCGGGCGCGTTCGGCGAGACCCGCGCCTGGGGGGCCGCGCTGGTACTCATCCTGCTGGTGCTGGCGGTGAACCTCGCGGCCCGCCTGCTGGCCCGGCTCACCGGCCCTCGCTCGCGGTAATCGTGTCCGGCAGCGGCACTAGCCCCAAGACAGCACGAACCCACGAACTCCATAGCAGCAACAAGCAGAAAGGGCCACCATGCCCCCTCGCATAGACGTCCACAACCTCGACGCGTACTACGGCGATTTCCGCGCCGTCGAGGGGGTGACGATATCCGTCGAACCGGGCGAGGTCACCGCTCTGATCGGCCCGTCCGGCTGCGGCAAGTCGACGTTCCTGCGCACCATCAACCGCATGCACGAGGTGACGCCGGGCGGCCGCGTCCAGGGTTCGGTCCGCCTGGACGGGCAGGACCTCTACGGCCGGGACATCGACCCCACCGCGGTCCGTCGCACGATCGGCATGGTCTTCCAACGCCCGAACCCCTTTCCCACCATGTCCATCTACGACAACGTGATCGCCGGCGACAAGATCGCCGGGATCAAGCGACGCAAGGCCGTCTTCGACGACATCGTCGAATCGTCGCTGCGCGCCGCGAACCTCTGGCCGGAGGTGGCCCACCGGCTGCACAAGACCGGTGCATCCCTCTCCGGCGGGCAGCAGCAGCGGCTCTGCATCGCCCGTGCCATCGCCGTGCAACCGGCCGTGCTGCTGATGGACGAGCCCTGCTCGGCGCTCGACCCCATCTCCACGCTGGCCGTGGAATCGCTGATCACGCAACTGAAGTCGGACTACACCATCGTCATCGTGACGCACAATATGCAGCAGGCGGCCCGGGTATCCGACCGCACGGCATTCTTCACCGTGGCCGATCAGGGCATGCCCGGGCGGCTGGTGGAGCACGGGCCGACGGCCGAGATCTTCACGGCCGCAACGCACCAGGCGACGCGCGATTACGTCGGCGGACGATTCGGGTAGATCATGGCGACGTCCTCGTGTGCCGCAGCGCCGCCCGGCCAACGCACCGCATCGCGCCGCACCGTCGCTCCCCCTGTCGCCGTGACGACCGCCCATGACGATGTTCCCTACGATGGCACCGTGCGGGACACCCACGCGGCCGGGGCCGTGACACCGGCGATCGGCCTCGTGACCGGCCCTGTCGCCGGGCGACGCTGGCTCCGGCGGCGCGCGAACCGGGCGGCCGCCCGGTCGATCGCCGAACAGGCGCTCGCCGCCGCCCCCGCCGGCCACGTGGTGCTAGGCCCGCGCGGCGAACTGCTGCTGTGCAACGACAGCGCGCGACGGCTCGGCATCGTCGCGGGAGACATCGTGGACCCGCGCATCGTCGAGCGGGCCCTCCGGCCCGCGCAGACCGGCAAGATCGCCCCCGCCGCGATGCGGGACGGACAGGCGACGGCGCAGGCGGCCGCACAGATGACGGCGCAGGCAGCGACACACGCGGCGCCCGAGCAGGTGTGGCAATCGGTCGGTGAGCCGGGACGCCCCGAGGTGCTACAGTTGCGGGCCCACGCGCTCGGCGACGGACTCACGTTGATCACCGCCACCGACGAAACGGCCGCCCACCACACGGAACTCGTCCGTCGCGACTTCATCGCGAACGTCTCGCACGAACTGAAGTCCCCCGTCACCGCGCTCGGCCTGCTCGCCGAGGCCGTGACCGAGGCCGCCGACAGTGCCGACACGGTCCGCGATTTCGCCGAGCGCATGCGGCGCGAAACGTCCCGGCTCGGCACCCTCATCACCGAGCTCATCGCGCTGTCCGCGCTGCAGAACGGCACGCTGGACGAGCCCGACCTGGTGGCCGTCGACGACGTCGTCGCCGACGGGGCCGATCGGCCGGCGATCGCGGCCTCGGCCAAGAACATCGTCATACACGTCGACAACACCACTGGCGCCGTCGTTCTCGGCGATCGCAGCCTGCTCACCACGGCGCTGGGTAACCTGGTGGAGAACGCCGTCAACTATTCGGAACCCGGTTCCACGGTGAACGTCTCGAGTACGCTGCGCCGCGGCCACGTGCACATCGCCGTCTCGGACCGAGGTATCGGGATCGCGCCGAAGGACCAGCAGCGGATCTTCGAGCGGTTCTTCCGGGCCGATCCCGCGCGCTCCCGCGCCACCGGCGGCACCGGTCTGGGGTTGGCCATCGTGAAGCACATCGCCACCAACCACGGCGGGTCCATCCAGGTCTTCAGTCGCGAGGGGATCGGCTCCACGTTCACCCTGCGGCTGCCGCTCGCCCGCCCCACACCGCCCCCACCCCCGGAGGATCGATGACGCGCGTGCTCATCGTCGAAGACGAGGATGCCATGGCCGAACCGCTGGCATTCCTGCTGCGGCGCGAGGGTTTCGACGTGGCCATCGCGGCGACCGGGCCGGACGGCGTTGCCGAGTTCGACCGTGGCGGAGCGGATGTCGTGCTGCTCGACCTCATGCTCCCGGGCATGAACGGGACCGACGTGCTGCGCGAGTTGCGCAGCCGCGGGCCGGTGCCGGTCATCATGGTCACCGCCCGGGACGCAGAGATCGACCGCATCGTCGGGCTGGAGCTCGGCGCCGACGACTACGTCACCAAGCCGTATTCCGCCCGCGAGTTGATCGCCCGCATCCGTGCCGTCTTGCGCCGCAGTGAGACCGTCGACGCCGATGACGACGTGTTGGTCTGTGGTCCGATCCGGATGGATGTGGACCGCCATCAGGTGAGCGTCGCGGGCACGCCGACGGCCCTGCCGCTCCGGGAGTTCGAACTGCTCGAATGCCTGCTGCGGAACGCGGGTCGGGTGCTCACCCGCGAGCAACTGATCCGGCAGGTGTGGGGATCGGACTACGTCGGCGACACGAAAACCCTTGACGTGCACATCAAACGGCTTCGCTCGAAGGTCGAGCCGGATCCGTCCGCGCCGAAGATCCTGCTGACCGTGCGCGGTCTGGGCTACAAGATTACCGGATAGCCCACTTCAGTGCGACGATAGGCCCTGCGGGGTAAGGACTTTCGACACTGGCACCCCTGTGCATGCGGTGGCAGGGTGGCGATAGGTCGTGAACGTCGCGGCCGAAGAACGACGGGAGAAAACGGTCATGAAGGCACTCGTCTACCACGGGCCCGATCAGAAGTCCTGGGAGGAGGTCCCGGACCCGACGATCAAGGATCCGACGGACGTGATCGTCAAAGTGGAGACCACGACGATCTGCGGCACCGATCTGCACATCCTCAAGGGGGACGTGCCGGCCGTCACGGAGGGGCGGATCCTGGGCCACGAGGGCGTCGGCACCGTGACCGAGGTGGGTTCTGCGGTGACCACCATCGCTCCGGGTGACCGGGTGATCATCTCGTGCATCAGCGCCTGCGGGTCGTGCGAGTACTGCCACCAGGGCCTGTACGCGCACTGCCTCGCCGACGAGGGCGCCAGCGGTATCGGCTGGATCTTCGGGCACCTGATCGACGGCACCCAGGCGGAGTTCGTGCGCGTTCCGTTCGGCGACAACTCGCTGTACAAGATCCCGGCCGGAGTCAGCGACGAGGCGGCCGTGATGCTGTCGGACATCCTGCCCACCGGATTCGAGATCGGCGTCCGGTACGGCGATGTGCAGCCGGGCGACATCGTCGTGGTGGTCGGCGCGGGCCCGGTGGGCCTGGCCGCCATGATGACATCGGGCCTCTACGGGGCGTCGCGTGTGATCGCGCTGGACCTCGACGCCAACCGCCGCGAGCTCGCGCGCGAGTTCGGTGCCACCGACGGCGTCGACTCCGGTGCGCCGGACTGGGTCGAGCAGGTTCTAGCGATGACGGACGGGCTCGGCGTCGACGTCGCGATCGAGGCGGTCGGCGTTCCGGCGACCTTCGACGCCTGCACCCGGATCGTCCGGCCCGGTGGGTCGATCGCGAACGTGGGCGTGCACGGCAAGCCGGTTCAGCTGAACCTGCAGGATCTGTGGATCAAGGACCTGGCGATCACCATGGGCCTGGTGAGCACCTCGACCACGCCGATGCTGCTCAAGCTGGTGGCGCAGCGCAAGCTGGCCGCGGAGAAGTTCGCGACCCATCACTTCGGCTTCGACCAGTTCCTCGAGGCCTACGACACCTTCGCCGACGCCGCGAACAGCAAGGCGTTGAAGGTCATCATCAAACGGTGACCCATAAGTAGAGCCGCTGACTTCGCCGGCACCGCTCCCAAGAGCCCCGCATCGCGCTGCGGGTCTCCGCGGCGGTGCCGGCGATATGCGTCTCTTTGCATGGTGCCGCGTGGCCCGCTCCGGTCGAGAGCGCCGTCAGTCGCTCTCGAAGCGGTAGCCGAGCCCAGGTTCGGTGATCAGGTAGCGCGGCTTCGCCGGGTCGGGCTCGAGCTTGCGACGCAGCTGCGCGAGATAGACGCGCAGGTAATGATTCTCGTTCTCGTAGCCGCGGCCCCACACCTCGGTCAGGAGCTGCTGCGCGGGCACCATCTTGCCGCGGTGCCGCACCAGCAGTTCGAGCAGCGACCATTCGGTGGGCGTGAGCCGCACCGCGGCCGCGTCGCGGGTGACGCGGTGCGCCGGGAGATCGACGGTGAAATCCGCGGTCCGGACCACGGCGGTCGCCGCGTCGACCGTCTCATCGGTTGCGCCGCGGCGCACGGCGGCGCGCACCCGCGCGAGCAGTTCGTCCATCCCGAACGGTTTGGTCACGTAGTCGTCGGCACCGGCGTCGAGCGCCGCCACCTTCTCCGCGGACGTCGACCTAGCCGAGAGCACCAGCACCGGAACGGAAGTCCAGCCCCGCAATCCGGCAAGCACCTCGAGGCCATCCATGTCCGGCAGGCCGAGGTCGAGGACGACCACCGCGGGGCGCGAGCGGGCAACGTCGGCCAGCGCGGCGCGCCCGTCATGGGCGATCGTGACCTCATAGCCGTGCGCGCGGAGGTTGATGCCGAGCGCCCGGGCGAGGGCGACATCGTCATCGACAACCAGGACGGCGGACACCGTTTCAGCCTGTCCGGGACGCGGTCGGCGCCGGCCGGGCCGACCCCGCCGGGGTAGCCGGAACGATCGCCACCACCGGCGTAGGCGCCGGCGCCAGGGGCACGGCGACCGTCATGGTCAGCCCGCCACCGGGCGTCGAACTGGCGGTGACGGTCGCATCCACTGCCTGCGCCAGCCCGCGCGCCACGGCGAGGCCTAGGCCGACTCCGGCTCCGCCCGGCACGTCGCCGAGTCGCTGGAAGGGGGCGAAGATGCGTTCCCGATCGGCCTCCGCGACGCCTGGGCCGCGGTCGGACACCACGATGATCATGTGCTCGTCGTGGTCGTCGGGCACCACCTCGGCGTCGAGCCGCACCGGGCTGCCGCTCGGTGAATGGCGCACCGCGTTCGACACCAGGTTCGCGACAACCCGCTCCAGCAGGCCGATATCGGTGTCGATGAGCGGGAGATCGTCGCGAATGCCGCTGACCACGGCCCCTGCCGGAATGCCGATCAGCGCCCGGTGCACCACCTCATCGACGGTGGCCGGCCGGCGCGTGGGTACCAGCGCTCCGGTCTGCAGCCGGCTGAGGTCCAGCAGATTCGCGAGCAACCCGTCGAGCCGGTCGGTAGCCGTCGCGGCGGTGGCCAACAGCTCGGACCGGTCCGTCGCCGAATAGTGAACCTCGTCGTCGGCGAGGCTGCTGACGGCCGCCTTGATGGTGGCCAGCGGCGAGCGGAGATCGTGCGAGACCGCCGCCAGGATGGCGGTTCGCACCGCATCGACCTGCCTGAGCCGGTCTGCCTCGGCCGCCTGCCGCGCGAATGTCACGCGGTCCGCCGCGACCACGGCCTGGGCCGCGAACACCTCGACCAGCCGCTGGTCGGTGGCAGCGAGCGGGTGCCCGAACAGCGCGAGCAGCCGGCGATCGCCGGCCGGCGCCACGACCGCCGCCCCGTCGGGCGTCGCCAGCGCCGGGTCCTCCGGATCCAGGCCGACGACGGCCACCGGCCCATGCCGGTCGCGATCACCCGTCTCGTAGAGTGCGGCGGCGGTCATCGCGAACGCCGCTTTCGCCTGGGTGAGCACGGCGCGCACGGGATCCGCGGCGGCCGCCACCGCGGTGCTCAGCGCGCTCAGGACCTGCGCGGCCGCCTGCCCGCGCGCGGCGGCGCGGGCGCGCGCCCGGCCGCGATCGACGACCGTGGCAACGGTGACCCCGACGATCACGAAAACAGCCAGCGCAAAGGCGTTCCGGGGCTGCGCGATCGTCAGCGAGCCCAGCGGCGGGGTGTAGAGCAGGTTCGCGGCCACACCCGCGAGGATGGCCGTCGCCACGGCCGGCGCGACGCCGCCGACCAGGGCGGTCGCCAGCACGCCGAGCAGGAAGATCAGCAGCACCGTCGAGAGGTCGAACGCGTCGCGCCACAGCAGCAGCAGGGCCGCCAGCGCCACGGGCACGCAGATCGCCGCCGCCCAACTCCACAGGCGTTTGGTCACCGGCTGCCACCGCCGCCACGGCGTCCGGCTGCTGTGCGCCGCCTCATGCGTGACGACATGCACGTCGATGCTGCCGGACTCGCGAACGACGGCCGCGGCGATGCCCGGCCGCCACAACCGAGACAGCCCGCCGTGCTGGGAAACCCCGACGAGCACTTGTGTGCCGTTCACGGACCGGGCGAAATCCAGTATCGCCGCGGGGATGTCGTCACCGACCACGACCTGCATGGTGCCGCCGAGGTTCTCGGCGAGCAGCCGGTGCGCGGCGAGCGTGGTCGTGGAGCCGCCGAGCGATCCGTCCGAACGCACCACGTGCACGGCGACCAGATCACGACCGGCGACCCGGCCGGCGATGCGTGCCCCGCGCCGTAGCAGCAGCGCGCCCTCCGCGCCGCTGCCGACTGCCACGACGATCCGCTCCCGGGCGGCCCAGGTCTCGCTGATGCCGTGCGTGGACCGATACCGCTCGAGGCCCTCCTCGACCCGGTCCGCAACCCACAGCAACGCGAGTTCGCGGAGGGCGCCGAGATTGCCCTCCCGGAAGTAGTTGGCCAGCGCGGTGTCGATCATCGCCGGCGGGTAGATGTGCCCGTGCGACATGCGTCGGCGCAGCGCCTCCGGAGTCATGTCGACCAGTTCCACCTGCGCCGCGGAGCGCACCACGCGATCCGGGACCGTCTCCGACTGCGCGATGCCCGTCACCGACTTCACCACATCGTTGAGCGACTCCAGATGCTGCACGTTGACCGTGGTGATGACATCGATTCCGGCGTCGAGCAGATCCTGTACGTCCTGCCAGCGCTTCGCGTGCCGGCCGGCCGGGGCGTTGGTGTGCGCCAGTTCGTCGACGAGCGCCACCTGCGGCCGCCGCGCCAGGACCGCGTCGAGATCCATGTCGGTGACGCTGATCCCGCGATGCCGGACGACCCTGCGCGGCACCACCTCCAGGCCCACCGCCTGCGCGGCGGTGTATGCGCGACCGTGGTCCTCGGCCACGGCGATGACGACGTCCGTACCGCGCTCCGCGCGGCGGTGGCCCTCGGCGAGCATGGCGGCCGTCTTGCCTACCCCCGGCGCCGCGCCGAGGTAGACCCTGAGCCGGCCGCGCGGGCACGCGGACACCACCGCATCGTTAGGCATCCGTCATCACGTCCCACCCACCTTCGCCGGGGCAAGGCTCTCCGGGGCCAGTTTCGCCGGGTCCAATTTCTCTAGGGCCAGGTTCAGCTGAAGGACATTGACCGTGCTCTGTCCGATGAACCCCCATGCCTTTCCCTGTACATGGTCCACCACCAGCTGCCGCACCGTCGCCGCCGGCACACCGCGGGCGGCGGCGATCCTATCCACCTGCACCAGGGCGTACGCCGGGCTGATGTCCGGATCCAGTCCCGACGCCGAGGCCGTCACCGCGTCCGGCGGGATGGCCGACGGGGCGACGTGGTTCGCCGCGGCCAACGCCGCCCGACGGTCCGCGATCGTCGCGCGCAGGGCCGGCGAGTCCGCCGCGAGGTTGGAGCCGCCGGACGCCATCGCGTCGTACCCCGCCCCGGCGACCGACGGGCGCGGCCAGAACCACTGCGGACCGGTGAACTGCTGGCCGACGAGCGTTGACCCGACGACCGTGCCCGACGGCCCCGTCACGAGAGACCCGTTCGCCCGCCCCGGCACCGCCACCTGCGCGAACCCCCAGATCAGCAGCGGGTACAGCACCCCGAGAATCACCGTCATGCCCACCAGGACACGCGCAGCGATGGCGAACTGCCGCATCGAGACGGCGAGCACGCTCGCCACGGACGCCCGCGGGGCTCCCCCCGGCCGATCCGTATCGCCCACGAAGATCGTCATAGTCGGTTACCTCATTCCGGGCACGATGCCGATCAGCAGGTCGATCAGCTTGATTCCGAGAAACGGGAGGACGAGCCCGCCGAGGCCGTAGATCCACAGGTTGCGGCGCAGCAGGCGCGCGGCGGACGTCGGACGATACCGCACGCCCCGCAAGGCAAGTGGGATCAGCGCAACGATGATGAGGGCATTGAAGATCACCGCGGACAGGATCGCCGAATGCGGCGACGTGAGCCCCATGATGTTGAGCACCGTCAGGCCCGGGTAGACCCCGGCGAACATGGCCGGCAGGATCGCGAAGTACTTCGCGACGTCGTTCGCGATGGAGAACGTGGTGAGCGCACCGCGGGTGATCAGCAGTTGCTTGCCGATCTGCACGATGTCGATCAGCTTGGTGGGGCTGGAATCGAGGTCGACCATGTTGCCGGCCTCCTTGGCCGCGGCCGTGCCGGAGTTCATCGCCACGCCCACGTCGGCCTGCGCGAGCGCGGGGGCGTCATTGGTGCCGTCGCCGGTCATCGCGACCACCCGCCCGGCGGCCTGCTCGGAGCGGATCAACGCCAACTTGTCCTCCGGGCGCGCCTCGGCGAGGAAGTCGTCGACACCGGCCTCCCGGGCGATGCTCTGGGCGGTCAGCGGGGAATCACCGGTGATCATGACGGTGCGGATCCCCATGCTGCGCAGTTGCGCAAAGCGTTTCGCGATACCGGGTTTCACGATGTCCTTGAGATGGATGACGCCGAGCGCGCGACCGGTCTCAGCCACCACGAGCGGTGTGCCCCCGTCCGCGGAGATGGCGTCGGCCCGGTCCCGGAGGTCCTGCGGGACGGTCGCGCCGAAGCCACGCAGCCAGGCGTCGACCGCCGAGACCGCCCCCTTGCGGATCACGACCTCCTGCCCGGGCCCCTCGCCCATGACGTGGCCGGCCGTGGCGGTCGAGGCACCTGCCGCCACGAGAGTGCCCGCCATGACGCGGAAGTCGATGCCGCTCATCCTGGTGGACGCCGAAAACGGCACCGGCACACCGCCTTCCGCGGCACGCTGCCCGTCGGCGAGGGACAGTCCGTACCGCGCCCCGCACAGGTCGACGATGGAGCGGCCCTCGGGCGTGGGATCGGCCAGCGAGGTGACGAGACTTGCTCGTACCGCGTCGGTTTCGGCCACTCCGAGCGCCGGGAAGATTGCCACCGCCTGACGGTTGCCGAACGTGATGGTCCCGGTCTTGTCCAGCAGCAACGTCGACACGTCGCCGGCGGCCTCCACGGCGCGTCCGCTCGTCGCTAGGACATTGCGCTGCGCGAGCCGGTCCATGCCGGCCACGCCGATCGCGGAGACCAGCGCGCCGATAGTGGTCGGGATCAGGCAGACCAGCAGGCTGACGAGAATCACCACCTGCTGGTGGGAGCCGGCGTGTACGGCCATGGGCTGCAGCGCCACGATCACCAGCAGGAAGATGACGGTGAGCGCGGAGAGCAGCACGTTCAACGCGATCTCGTTCGGGGTCTTACTGCGAGCCGATCCCTCGACCAGCGCGATCATGCGGTCGACGAACGATTGGCCCGGCGGCGCGGTGATGCGGATGACGATGCTGTCGGAGAGCACCCGGGTCCCGCCGGTGACGGACGATCGGTCGCCGCCCGATTCGCGGATCACCGGGGCGGATTCGCCGGTGATAGCCGACTCGTCGATACTCGCTGCGCCCTCGATGATGTCGCCGTCGCCGGGAATCACGTCGCCGGCCACGCACAGCACCCGGTCGCCGACGGCGAGCTCCGCCGCGGGGATGGTGTCGAAGGATTCGTCATCGGCCAGGCGCTGCGCGGTGAGCCGATCGCGGCCGGCGCGCAGGGAGGCGGCCTGTGCCCGGCCGCGGCGCTCCGCGACCGCGTCGGCCAGGCTGGCGAAGAGCACCGTGAGCCACAGCCAGACGGTGGTCACAATGACGAAGACGCCGGGGGTGAGGACGCACGACACGGTGGTGAGCGCGGCGCCGGCCTCCACCACGAACATCACCGGATTGCGGACGAGCCGTCGAGGATCCATGCCGCGGAAGGCATCCGGCAAGGATGCGAGGAGGCTGCCGACCCGGAAGGCGCCGGCGGCCACCTTCTCGCCAGTGGCCGGTTGATCTCCGGCACCCGGCTGCCCGCCGGCTTCGGGCTGCTCGCCGGCGCCCACCGGGACGGTCACGTCCGCCGATCGCTTCAGATCCAACTCGCTCATGACAATCCTTCCGCGATCGGGCCGAGAGCAAGGGCCGGCACGTAGGTGAGCCCGGCCACGAGCGCGACGACACCGATCAGCATCACAACGAACAGCGGCTTGTAGGCGGGCAAGGTGCCCACGTCGTCCGGCCGGACATCTTGCCGGGCAAGCGATCCCGCCAAACCGAGCACGAAGGCGATGGGCACGAACCTGCCGAGCAGCATGCAGACGCCGAGCGCGATGTTGTAGAAGGTCGTGTCGGCGTTCAGCCCCGCGAAGGCCGAGCCGTTGTTGTTCGCGGCCGAGCCGAAGGCGTACGCGATCTCCGTCAGCGCGTGCGGGCCGCCGTTCAGCGCCTGCGTCGCGGCCGACGGAATGACGAGCGCTAGCGCCGTACCGAGCAGCACCAGCGCCGGCGTCGTGAGCAGATACCCGGCGGCCCACCGCATCTCGCCCGCGCCGATCTTCTTTCCGAGGTAGGTCGGGGTCCGGCCGACCATGAGCCCCCCGAGGAAGACGGTGACGACGGCGAGGATGAGCATGCCGTAGAGTCCGGAACCGGTTCCGCCGGGCGCAATCTCGCCCAGCAACATGTTGGTCAGCAGCACTCCGCCGCCGAGGCCGGTGAAGGACGAGTGGGTGGCATCGGTCGCTCCGGTCGAGGTGATCGTCGACGACACGGCGAACAGCACGGACCCTGTCACGCCGAAGCGAACCTCCTTGCCCTCCATGGCGCCGCCGGCGGCCTGCAGGGCGGCGCCGGGATGCGCGTTCTCCAGTGCCGCCGCGGTGGCGAGCGATCCGGCGAAGAGCACCGCCATCGCGGCGAGGATGGCGAGGCCGTGTTTGCGGCTGCCGACCATCGTTCCGAAGGTTCTGGGCAGCGACGCAGGAATCACGAGCATGAGGAAGATCTCGAGCAGATTGCTGATGCCGTTGGGGTTCTCGAACGGGTGCGCGGAGTTGGCGTTGAAGTATCCGCCGCCGTTGGTGCCGAGCTGCTTGATCGTCTCCTGCGAGGCGACCAGCCCGCCCGGCACCGTCTGGCTACCGCCGGCGAGGGTGGTGACGGTGAGCGGCGCGTGCAGGTTCTGGATGACACCGGTGAGCACGAGCACCACAGCGCCGAGGATCGACAGCGGTACGAGTAGGCGGAGCGTGAGCCTGGTCAGGTCCACCCAGAAGTTCCCGAGCCGGTCGGTGCGGCGGCGGATCAAGCCGCGGATCAACGCCGCCACCACCGCGATGCCGACCGCCGCGGACAGGAAGTTCTGCACGGTGAGCCCGAATGCCTGTACCCCGATTCCCACCGCGGACTCGCCGGAATACGACTGCCAGTTCGTGTTCGTGACGAACGAGACCGCCGTGTTGAAGCCTTGGGCGGCGGGCATTCCGGACCGACCGAGGCCGAGCGGCAGCCAGGACTGCGCCGTCAGCAGCAGCCAGAGCAGCGCGATCCCGGCGACCGAGAACGCCACCACGGACACCAGGTAGGTCCGCCACTGCTGGTCGGCGTCGGGGTCGACGCGAAGCAGGCGATACAGTCGCCGCTCCACCGCGAGGTGGCGCCCGGGCATCAGCATCCGGGCCATCGCGTCGCCCAGCGGGACATGCACGATGGCCAGCACGCCGATCAGCGTGGCGATCTGTAGGGCCGCCGCCCATGCCGGGCTCATCCGAACCGCTCCGGATGGATCAGCGTCAGCACCAGGTAGATGAGCAGCAACAGCGCGAGAACCCCCGCAGCGTAGTTCATCTCGCCTTCTTCCCCGATCGGTTGCGTGATCGACGGTAGGGCGTCTCCGGGCCGTCGGAGCGGTTCCATGACGACATCCTGACGCCGGGCGTAGAAATCTTGACGTTCCCTTGACGCCTGCGTCGACACGCGGGGGCTTGCGCTTTCGCTATCCAGCGTTACTATCTACTGGTAGTCAGTGTTGATGAGTAGTAGCGATGGAGGGCCTCGTGGGCAAGCAGATGACGGAGATGCTCAAGGGCGTGCTGGAGGGCATCGTCCTGGCCGCGCTCTCCCGCCGGCCCGCCTACGGGTACGAGATCACCGCCTGGCTACGGGATCTCGGCTTTACGGATATCGCCGAGGGCACCATCTACGCGCTGCTCATCAGGGTCGAACAGCGCGGCCTGGTCGACGTGCAGAAGGTGGCCTCGGAGAAGGGGCCGCCGCGCAAGGTGTACTCGCTCAACGCGCTCGGCCGAACGAATCTCGACGAGTTCTGGGGAACGTGGAGCTTCCTCGTTGAACGACTCGAACAGCTCCACGAAGGAGGAATGGAACGATGACACCCAAATGGATCGAGCTCGTCACCGGCTCGCTGGACGACAAGAAGCGCTACCGCCGATACAAGGCGCGCATCGCCGCACTCCCGGAGAGCTACCGCACGGCGGTGGAGGGAGTCGTGCGGTACCTCATGTACACCGGCCCCGGCGATGGCGACCAACTGATGACGATGTTCGACGATCTCGCCGACCTCTTCGAACAAAGCGCCGCGGACGGCGTCCCGGTGCACGCGATCGTCGGCGACGATCCGGTGGCGTTCGTCGACACGTTCAAGCAGAACTATGGGCAGGGCGGCTGGCTCGGCAAAGAGCAGCGCCGGCTGACCGATGCGATCGCGCGGGCCGAGGGGCAGGATGCCGGTGGCGGAGCCGCTGCCGGTGGCGGAGCCGCTGCCGGTGGCGGAGCCGCCGATGACGATGTTCGCCGCCGTGGCGGCGGTGCGGATACCGGCAATGAAACAGACGCCGGCGACGGATCAGGGGTGTCGCGATGACCGCGAACAGCGCCATCGAGATACGCGGCCTGACCAAATCCTTCGGCGACCTGGCCGTGTTGCGCGGCGTGGACCTCGGCGTCGCCCGCGGCAGCATCGTCGCCCTGCTCGGCTCGAACGGCGCGGGGAAGACCACCATCGTGCGGATCCTCGCCACGCTCCTGGCCGCCGACGCGGGCGCGGCCACCGTCGCCGGCTTCGATGTCCAGACGCAAGCCGAGGACGTGCGCCGCTCGATCGCCCTCACCGGGCAATTCACGGCCGTCGACGAGATCCTCAGCGGCCGAGAGAATCTCGTGCTCGTGGCGCAGCTGCGGCACCTGACGGACCCGGGCGCGATCGCGGACCGGCTGCTCGATCGCTTCGCACTGAGGGACGCGGCGACGCGCCGGGTCTCGACGTATTCCGGCGGAATGCGCCGACGCCTCGACATCGCGATGAGCCTCATCGGCGATCCGGCCGTCCTGTTCCTGGACGAACCGACGACGGGGCTCGATCCCGAGGCGCGCCTCGAAGTATGGCGGGCCATCAAGGATCTCGCCGGGCGTGGCACGAGCGTGCTGCTCACCACGCAGTACCTCGACGAGGCCGAGCATCTCGCGGATCGCATCGCGATCCTGCACGAGGGCCGCATCCTGGTCGAGGGGACGCTGGCCGAACTGAAGCAACTGCTCCCCGCCGCCACCGTCGAATATGTCGAGAAGCAGCCGACCCTCGAAGAGGTGTTCCTCGCCGTCATCGGCCATCGAGACGCCCAGTCCGGCAACGACCATCACGCGGTCCCCCACATCGGCGGGCGCTCGCCGGCGACCAAGGAGGCACAGACATGACCACGCATCTCGTGAGCGACACCGCCATCCTCACCGGCCGTTCGCTGCGCCACATCACACGCAGCCTGGACACGATCATCACCACGGCGCTCACCCCGATAGCGCTCATGCTGCTGTTCGTGTACGTGTTCGGCGGGGCCATCCACGGGGCATCCACGCCCGGCGGATCGTACGTCGACTACCTGCTGCCCGGCATCCTGCTCATCACCATCGCTTCCGGCGTCTCCTACACCGGATTCCGACTGTTCATGGACATGCGGAGCGGCATGACCGAGCGGCTCCGCTCACTTCCGATCGCGCGCCCGTCGGTGCTGTGGGCGCACGTCGTGACATCGCTCGTCGGCAACGCACTGTCCTTGGTGATCGTGATACTCGTCGCGCTCGCCATGGGGTTCCGTTCGGGCGCAAGCGTTCTCGCCTGGCTGGCGATCGCCGGCATGCTGATGTTGTTCACGCTGGCGCTGACCTGGATCGCCGTCATCCCCGGGCTCGCGGCCAACTCGCCGGACGGCGCCAGCGCGTTCGCATATCCACTGATCCTGCTGCCGTTCATCAGTTCGGCGTTCGTGCCCACCGACACCATGCCCGGCCCCGTGCGCGCATTCGCCGAGCATCAGCCAGTGACATCGATCGTCGACACGATCCGGGACCTGTACGCCGGGCAGCCCGTCGGGTCCGGAATCTGGATCGCGCTGGCTTGGTGCGTCGGCATCACCGTCGCCGCCTACGCGGGCGCCATGGTCACCTACCGACGAAAGACCAGCTGACCCGAACCACGCTCATCGGTCGCGCCGCATCGACTTCACCCGGGGCGTGCGCTAGTTTCCATCCGTGCGTGTCACCGTGGACGTGGGTAGCGCGATCGATGTCGCGGCGTTGACCGTGCGCCGCGGCGGTCGTGTCGTGCTGGATTCGCTGTCCTGCCGGATCGCGCCGGCATCGGTGACCGGGCTGCTGGGGCCGTCCGGATCGGGCAAGACGACGCTGATGCGGTCGATCGTAGGTGTGCAGCGGATCGCCGCGGGCACCGTGAGCGTCTTCGGGTTGCCGGCCGGCTCCCCCGAACTTCGAGCGCGCACCGGGTACATGACGCAGTCGGTGAGCATCTATGACGACCTGACCGTGGCCGAGAACGTCCGCTACTTCGCGACGGTGGCCGGGGCCGGCCGCACGGCGGTCGCGCGCACCATCGACGAGGTGGGCCTGGCCGGCGCGGCGCGGCAATTGGTGCACACGCTGTCCGGGGGGCAGCGGTCCCGCGCGTCCCTGGCGTGCGCCCTGGTGGGCGATCCGGAGCTCCTGGTGCTTGACGAGCCCACCGTGGGCCAGGATCCGGTACTCCGCGAGGAGCTGTGGGACATGTTCCACGCCCGCGCGAGAGCCGGTGCGACAGTGGTGGTTTCGAGCCACGTCATGGATGAGGCGGTCCGTTGCGACCGGCTGCTGCTGATCCGCGACGGAGCCCTGTTAGCGGACGACACTCCGGCCGGCGTGCAGGCGGCCGCCGGCACGGACGACATGGATGCCGCATTCCTGACCCTGATCCGGCAATCGGGGCAGGAGCCGCTCGGTGGCCGCGAGCGCGGTATTGACGGCGGTGCCGACGGCCGTGCCGACGCCGTCACGGATCTCGCGGCGAAAGCCGCCGAACAGCGTCATACCCGTAGCGACGCAAGCGATACCGGCGGCCGCCACGCCCGAGGTGACCGGCAAGGACACGGGCAGTGACACCGGCGATCACGCCGCGCATCCTGGCGGCCACCGCCGCGCGCATCCTGCGGCAGTTGACGCACGACCCGCGTTCCATCGCGATGCTGGTCGCTCTGCCCGTGGTATTGATGACGTTCTTGTATTTCATGTTCGACGGTGCGCAACCGCTGATCTCGAACCTACTTCTGATCATGTTGGGGATATTCCCGCTCGTCGCCATGTTCCTGATCACCAGCGTGGCGATGCTGCGGGAGCGCACCTCGGGCACCCTGGAACGACTGATGACCACCCCGTCCGGGAAGCTGGATCTGCTGTTCGGGTACGGGATCTCGTTCGGGATCGCCGCCGCGGTCCAAGGGCTGGTGGCGGCCGGCTGCGCGTACTGGTTCTTCTCGATGTCCACGGCGGGATCGGCGTGGCTCACGGTGCTGGTGGCGATCCTGGGTGGGCTGCTGGGCATGTCGTTGGGCCTGGTGAGTTCGGCGTTCGCGCGCACCGAATTCCAAGCGGTGCAGATGTTTCAGATCGTCGTGATCCCACAATCGTTGCTGTGCGGCCTGTTCGTGCCGCGCGCCGACATGGCAACCTGGTTGCACGTCCTCTCGGACCTCATGCCGCTGACGTACGTGGTCGAGGCGTTGCAGCAGATCGGCGCGCACGCGGAACCGAGCGCCATCCTCTGGCGCGATGCGGGAATCGTCGCGGGCTGCGTCCTGCTCGCCCTGGGTCTCGCCTCGGCGACGCTGCGCCGACGCACCGCATAGACCTCGAGCGAGGCCGCGTGCCACGGCGCCCATGACGAGGTCGCGATGCCACGCCGTCGCTACCCCCCCCGCGGCGACCAGGCAGAACCTCCACGGGCTGCCACGCGTCGTCATGGACGCGATCGCTCGCTGCGCATCACCCGCAGCGCCAGCCCGATCACGGCCCCACCGACGAGCACGAAGACGACTTCGAGCACCTGGAACCCGAGCCAGAACCGTTCCGCGACCTCGAACACGACCAACCCGATGCCCGCGACGATCGACAGCTCGGCGGCTGCCCGACCGGCCCGAAGCACCCACAGCCCGACGATCAGGAAGCCGCCTCCCACGAGTCCGGCGAGCAGGATCCCCGGCCAGCGGTAGTCCGGGAACGGGCTGTCGCGCAACGCCGCAGGATTCGCGTTCAGCAGCGAGCCGTCCGGCCGGATCGCCAGCAGCACGCCGCCGACCAGCGCCATCGCACCGGTGATCAGCTCGATGGCGGCCAGCACCTTGGCGCCGCGCGGGATCGGTGGGCGGGACGGTGGGCGCTGCATCGGTGGGCGCACGTCGCCGACGGCTCTCTTCGTTGCCCGATGAATCGCCATACCCACATGCTTGCCGGTCGGGGCGGCGGCGGTCAGGGGCGAAGGTCCCCTCCAGGAGCGTCGAGGATGAGCGTGCGCAGCAGGTCACGAAGGGTGATGACGCCGACCACGCCGAGCCCCTCGGTGATCGGAATGCAGCGGACTCGCTCGTCGATCATCAAGGCGACCAGAGCGGAGGCATCGGCTCCCGGGGCGAGCGATTCGACGGGCGTCGTCATGACGTCGGCCGCGGTGCGCCCGCTGCGGTGGCCCGGCGTCGGCGACGTCATGCCCCAGCCCCGCAGTAGATCCGCCTCGGACACGATGCCGACGAGGCGGCCGTCATCGTCGTCGACGACGGGGACCGAGGTGAAGCCCCGTTCCACCAGGACCCGGGCGACCTCGGGTATCGGCGCCGTGGACGACACCGTCACAACGTTGCTGCTCATGATATTTCGGGCCTTCATCGCGCTCCCTCCGGAACGTCGTCATACACGGTGTCAAAGATCTACGGGGCCGGATCAGTGCGGCCAGGTCCATTCGCTGATCGCCGGGTCGTCGATGCCGTGTTCGCGTGTGTATGCGCGAGCGGCCAGCCGTGCGTCGGCCATCTTCTGGCGGACGACCGCCGCGTCGGAACCGAGCGACGGGACGCGGTCGATGACGTCCATGACGAGGTGGAACCTGTCGAGGTCGTTGAGCATGACCATGTCGAACGGAGTGGTGGTGGTCCCTTCCTCCTTGTAGCCGCGCACGTGGATGTTGCTGTGCCCGGCGCGCCGGTAGGTCAGCCGGTGGATCAAGGTCGGATAACCGTGGTAGGCGAAGATCACCGGCCGGTCGGTCGTGAAGAGCGCGTCGAACTCGCGGTCGGACATGCCGTGCGGATGCTCGGTGTCCGGCTGCAGGCGCATCAGGTCGACGACGTTGATCACGCGGACCGCGAGGTCGGGGAATTCCCGTCGCAGCAGGTCGGCCGCGGCGAGTGCTTCCAGGGTCGGGATGTCGCCGGCGCAGGCGAGCACGACATCCGGATGATGCTCGGGGTGGTTGCTGGCCCAGTCCCAGATGCCGAGACCGCGAGTGCAATGTGCGATCGCCTCGTCGATCCCGAGGTACGTGAGGGCCGGCTGCTTGCCGGCGACGATGACGTTCACGCAGTCCGTGCTGCGCAGGCACTGGTCCGCGACCCAAAGCAGGGTGTTCGCGTCCGGCGGCAGGTAGACGCGGACGATCTCGGCCTTCTTGTTCACGACATGGTCGATGAAGCCGGGGTCCTGGTGCGAGAAGCCGTTGTGGTCCTGCCGCCAAACCAGCGAGCTGAGCAGGTAGTTCATCGACGCGATCGGGCGCCGCCACGGGATCTCGCGGGACGTCTTGAGCCACTTCGCGTGCTGATTGAGCATCGAGTCGACGATGTGGATGAACGCCTCGTAACAGGTGAACAGCCCATGACGGCCGGTGAGCAGGTACCCCTCGAGCCAGCCCTGGCAGACATGCTCCGAGAGCACCTCCATGACGCGCCCCTGCGGCGCGAGATGGTCGTCGCCGTGACGGATCTCGGCCTGCCAGACGCGGTCGGTCACGTCGAGGACCGCGTCGAGCCGGTTTGAGGCGACCTCGTCCGGGCCGACGAGCCGGAACGACGTGGGGTTGCTGGCGACGACGTCGCGCAGCCAGTAGCCGAGCACCCGGGTCGCCTCGCTGAACGATGCCGCCGGAAGCGTGACATCCACCGCGTAGGAACGAAAGTCGGGAAGATCCAGGGCGCGCAGCAGCAGGCCACCGTTCGCATGCGGGTTCGCGCTCATCCGCCGCTCGCCGGTCGGTGGAAGCGCGGCAAGATCGGCCCGCAGGCTCCCGTCGGGGCCGAAGAGCTCATCCGGTCGATAGCTGCGCATCCAGTCCTCGAGCAACCGCAGGTGCACCGGGTTCTCCCGGACCCCGGCGAGCGGCACCTGGTGCGAGCGCCAGGTGCCTTCGACCGGAAGCCCGTCCACGGTGCGCGGCCCGGTCCACCCCTTCGGGGTGACGAGCACGATCGCCGGCCATGCCGGGCGCGGATCGCCAGAACCGGACCGGGCAAGCCGCTGGATGGTCGCGATGTCGTCGAGCGCATCGTCGAGCGCCACGGCCATGGCGCGGTGCATCACCGCCGGATCATCGCCCTCGACGACGATCGGGCGGTGACCGTATCCGCGGATCAGATCGAGGAGCTGGTCGCGGGGGATGCGGGCCAGCACCGTCGGATTCGCGATCTTCCAGCCGTTGAGGTGCAGGATCGGCAGCACGGCCCCGTCGGTGACGGGGCTCAAGAACTTGTTGGAATGCCAGCTCGTCGCGAGCGGGCCGGTCTCCGCCTCGCCGTCACCGACCACGCAGGCGACGACGAGTTCGGGGTTGTCCAGCGCCGCGCCGTAGGCGTGGGCGAGCGCGTACCCGAGTTCGCCGCCCTCGTGGATCGAGCCGGGCGTCTCGGGGGCCACATGGCTCGGAATACCGCCGGGAAAGGAGAACTGCCGGAACAGCCGCCGCAGGCCGTCGGTGTTGCGACCGATGTGCGGATAGACCTCGCTGTACGTGCCCTCCAGGTAGGCATTCGCCACCGCCGCCGGCCCACCGTGCCCGGGGCCGAACACGTAGATCATGTCCAGATCGCGCTCCCGGATCGCTCGGTTCAGGTGCGCGTAGACGAAGTTGAGCCCGGGGGTGGTGCCCCAATGCCCAAGCAGCCGCGGCTTGACATCGTGCACGTCCAGCGGCTTGCTGAGCAGCGGGTTGTCCTTGAGATAGATCTGGCCGACGGACAGATAGTTCGCAGCCCGCCAGTAGGCGTCGATGAGATCCAGTTCGCGATCGTTCATGTCTTCGGGCCTTTCGTCATGGCGTCCGGGCGGTGAGTTCCCGTTCCGTGCGGGGCTCGGTTATGGCGCGTGTCACTGCGCGTCGCAGGAATCGGTGCAGTTCGTCCGCGCCCCACACGATCACCGAGCACACCGGCAGCAGCGCGATCGCCCATACCGGCGGCGGCGCCGTGCCGAAGATCGGCTGCAGGACCGGTAGATAGATCAGGATAGCGGCGAACGCGATCTCGCCGCCGATGGCGGCGAGCAGCAGCCGGTTGCTGAGGACACCGATCGATCGGAGCGACGCCCGCTCCGTGCGGGCGGCGAAGGCCGTGCCGATCTGGCAGGCGACGATCGTGGCGAAGGTGATCGTGGTGGCCTGCCGGTACACCTCGTGCAGCGCGCTTCCGGGGCCGACCGGAGCCCCGGGATACCAGCCGGCGTGCAGCAGCACGGCCAGATACAGCGTCATGGTCAGGGCAGCGGAGATCATGCCCATCAGCAGCCACGCCCGCCCTAGCAACCCTGCCGTGATCAGGCGCTCCTTGCGCGGGCGCGGGCCGCGATCCATCAGGTCCGGTTCCGCGTGCTCGCGCCCCAGGGCCTGCGCGGGCAGGGTGTCGGTGCCGAGGTCGATGGCGAGGATCTGCAGCACGCCGATCGGGATCGGCACCGCACCGGCGGTGAGCACGAACACGGCGAACGGAACGGCCTCCGGGATGGCGTGGGTGAAGATGTACAACACGAACTTGCGCAGGTTGGCGTACGCGCGGCGCCCCTCTCGGACGGCCGTCACGATGGTCGCGAAGTTGTCGTCGGTGAGCACCATGGTCGCGGCCTCCCGCGCCACGTCGGTGCCGGACAGGCCCATGGCCACACCGATATCGGCCTGATGCAACGCCGGTGCGTCGTTCACCCCGTCGCCCGTCATCGCCACCACGTGACCCTCATGCTGCAAAGCCTCGGCGATCCGCAGCTTGTTCTCCGGGGTGGCGCGGGCAAAGACGATCTCGTCGGGCCCGGCGAGCAGCCGGTCGAGGGCATCGTCGCTCATGGCGTCGAGTTCCGGCCCGGTGATGGCCCGAGCGGTGCCGATGCCGACCTGACGCGCGATCTCGGTGGCCGTGCGAGCATGGTCTCCGGTCACCACGTGAATCCGGATACCGGCCCGGTGACAATCGGCGACCGCGTCCGCGACCTCCGGACGCGGTGGGTCGAGCAAGGCGACCAGACCCAGCAGGCAAAGCTCGCGCTCGGATGCGGCGGCGTCCGTTGGCGTGCTGGTCGCCGGCCGCGACGCCAACGCGAGCACCCGCAGACCGCGTGCGGCGAAACCCTCGACGGCACCGGTGATGTCATGCTCCGCAGCCTGAGTGAGCGGGTGCGGTGCGCCGCCGCAAAGCCAGCCCGTGCAGAGCGGCAGCACGGCCTCCGGCGCACCCTTGACCTGGACGCGCGGTCCGGCGCCACGATCGGTGACCACGCTCATCCGTCTGCGCCGCGGATCGAACGGGAACGCTACGAGCGGCGTCTCGGCGGTAACGCCGAGGCCTTCGGCACAGTCCCGCAGCGCGCGTTCCATGGGGTCGGCTGTGAGCGGGTCGCCGCAATCCGCCATCACCTCGGCCAGGCCCCGAAGATCCGGTTCGCCGCGCCGTGGCTCGCGCGTCCGGCCGGCGGACCACAGCTCGACCACCTGCATCCGGTTCTGCGTGAGGGTGCCGGTCTTGTCCGTGCAGATCACCGTCGTCGATCCCAGCGTCTCGACCGCGGAGAGTCGTTTGACCAGCGCGCCCGCCCGGGCGAGCTTCCGCACGCCGACGGCGAGAGCGAGGGTGATGGTGGGCAGCAGGCCCTCGGGAACGTTCGCCACCAGCAGGCCGATAGCGAAGATGACGGCGTTCGCGAGGGTCAGCCCGGCGAGCAAGCCGAGCGGCAGGAACAGCACCCCCATGGCCACCGCGACGGCGGCGATCACCCAGGCACCGAGACGCACCTGGCGTTCCAACGGGCTCTCCCGATCGTGCCGCCGTTGTGAGAGCGCCGCGATGCGGCCCAACTCCGTGTGCGCTCCGGTCGCGAAGACGACAGCGGGCGCCCGGCCACTCGTGCAACTCGTTCCCGAGAAGACGGCGTCCGGCGCGTCGATCAGCCGGTCCGCGGTGTCCGGCTCGCGCGCGGACCGGGTGACGGGGACGGACTCCCCGGTCAACGCCGACAGGTCCACCTCCAGCGACCCGTCGATGAGCCGCGCGTCCGCGCTGATCCGGTCCCCCTCGTCGATCAGCAGCACGTCGCCGGGCACCACCCGATCCGCGGCCACGAGGAGGGCTGCGCCGGAACGGATCACGCGTGCCTGCGGCGGGAGATACCTGGCCAGCGCCTGCACGGCCCGCGCGGCCTGCGTCTCCTGGGCGAACGCGACCACGGCGTTGATCGCGATGACGGCCAAGATCGCCCAGCACACGGTGGGCGTGCCGGACACCAGCGCCAGCACCGCCGCGGCGAACAGCAACAGCGCCAACGGGTGAGTGATCTGCCGGGCCAACGCACGCGGCCAGGTGGCCCGATGCGTCTGCGGTAGGACGTTCGGGCCGTAGATCGCCAGCCGCCGTTCGGCCTCTCGCAACTCCAGCCCGGCGGCCGACGTGCGAAGGTTGCGCAGCAGCATGTCGAGCGGTTCGCGGGTCGGCTTCTCGGCAGCATCCATGGGCCGGCCCTCGGGCTCGTCCGGAGGTTCGTGAACGGGCTTGTGAGCGGGTCCGTGAATCGGTCCCAGGGGCATCGCCGTACCCACGCCGGACATCGCCCCCTCCCTGCGTCAGCCAGGTGCCCCAGGCGCCCCAGGTGCGGCCTCAGCCGGCCACCGGGAGGACAGTCAGGGATCGTCCCGCCAGGGACCGGGCCTTCGCCTCCAGCTTCCGAGCCAGTGAGAGGAACGCCTGCCCCGCAACGGATTCGGGCGCCGAGAGCACGATGGGCACGCCCGCATCGCCCGCTTGGCACAATTCCGGGCTCAGCGGTACATCGCCCAGGAAGGGAACCGGGCTACCCGTGAGGCGGCCCAGCGAGTGCGCCACGGCCGCGCCTCCCCCGGTGCCGAACACGTTGATCCTGGTCCCGTCGGGCAGCGTCATCGCAGTCATGTTCTCGATCACACCCGCCACGCGCTGGTGGGTTTGGCCGGCCATGGATCCCGCCCGCTCCGCCACCTCGGCGGCGGCGAGCTGGGGCGTCGTGACCACCAGCAGCTCGGCGGAGGGGATGAGTTGGGCGGTCGATAGGGCCATGTCGCCGGTACCCGGCGGCAGATCGAGCAACAAGACGTCCAGATCGTCCCAATACACATCCGAAACGAACTGCTGCAAGGCGCGGTGCAGCATCGGGCCGCGCCACACGATGGCCGCGTTTCCCGCGACGAACATGCCCGCGCTGATCACCTTCACGCCGTGTGCCATCGGCGGAATCAGCATGCCGTCGATCTGGGTGGGCCTGGAGTCGACACCCATCATCCGGGGGATCGAGAACCCGTAGATGTCCGCGTCGATGATGCCGACGCGCATGCCGCCGCTCGCCAGCGCCGCCGCGAGATTGACTGTGACGGTGGATTTCCCGACGCCGCCCTTGCCGGAGGCGACCGCGTAGACGCGCGTCGCCGGCCCGATCTGTGACGCCGCGGTTCGCTGCGCCGTGCCGGGCTGCAACCGCGACCGCAGCGCCGACCGCTCGGCATCCGTCATGACGTCCATGGTGAGGCGCACATCGGTCACGCCCGGCACGGCGCGGACCGCGGCGCGGACGTCGTCCGTGATCCGTTCGCGAAGTGGGCATCCCGAGATCGTCAGCAGCACGGTGACGTCGACAATGCCATCCTGTACCGACACCGACCGAACCATTCCGAGATCCGTTATCGGCCTGCCGATCTCGGGATCCAGCACGGTGCGGAGCGCGTCACGAATCCGGTCAACGGTTGCGTCCATAGCTACTCCCTGCGTTCGACGGGCGCCCACGCGCCTGGAGCGGCGAACGGACGGCCATGACGCCAGCGTGCGCTTCCCCACGCGCGCCGGATACGGGTCGAAAGTCACCGGAGGTCGGGTCGTCCGGCCCTGACTCGGCCGGCAAAGGCGGGCGTGCAATTTATCCGGTAGCCCGGTGGCTCGAGACAAGGTGGCAACCATGGACGTTTCGCGGCGCTCCTTCCTCGGTGCTAGCGCCACAGTGGTCGGGGGCCTGGTACTGGCCGACCGGATGCGCTTCCTACAACCGCTGTCGTCCCCACCGAAAGCCCCACGAGTAGGCCCACGCCCGGCGGCGGCCACCGGCGAGGCGGTCTTCCGCACCGGCCATTCGAACAACTGTGACGGCGCGTGCGGGCACCTGATCCACGTCGTCGACGGCCGGGTCACGATGATCGGGCCGGCGAATTGGGACCCGACCACGATCGGCGGCGCGCCGACCCCGACCTTCCATCCACGCATCTGTGCACGCGGCACCGCGCAGATCTCCAACACCTACAGCCCGGATCGGATCAAGTACCCCTACAAGCGCGTCGGCGAGCGCGGCTCCGGGAAATGGGAACGCATCAGTTGGGAGGAAGCCACCACCCTGATCGCGGAGAAGTTCACCGAGATCCAAAGGAAGTACGGTAAGCCGTCCGTGTGGATCGCCCCCTATACGGGCTCGCTCTCCCTGATCGAGGGCGTCGTCGGCGCGGGATACCGATTCGCGAGTGTCACCGGCGCGTCGGCCGGCGATTCCCAGGGCGACAACGAGGGCGACTCCGCGACCCCGGCCGGATGGAACTACGTGCTGGTCGATCCGGAGGACCCGGCGAACGGCGGGGGATTCTTCGCCGGCCATGAGGCGACGGATTTTATGTCCGCGAAGGCGATCGTGTTCTGGGCCAACAACATCGCCGAGACCTCGATCCCCGATTGGCGGATCATGTGCGACGCCCGCGACCGGAACGGCACACAGCTGATCTCGGTGGACCCGCGATTCACGCCGACCTCCGCCGGCTGCGATACCTGGCTGCCGATCCGTCCCGGCGCGGACGCCGCCCTCATCGACGGGATCATCAATTACGTCATCACCAACAAACTGTATGACGCCGACTACATCTCGAAATACACCGTCGGCCCGTATCTGGTCGATCCGTCGACCAAGAAATGGCTCCAGGCCGACGCGGTGATTTCGGGCGCCAAGAAGGACTATGTGGTCTTCGACGAGGCAGGCGGCACGATCAAGGCCGCCAGCGACCCGACCCTGCAGCGGCCGGCCCTGTTCGGCACGCACCCCGTGGCCGGAATCCAGGCCTACACCGCGATGCAGGCCCTGGCGGATATGGCGGCGAAATACACGCCGGAGTACACGGAGAAGCTGACGGATGTTCCCGCGGCGAAGATCGTGGATCTCGCCAAGACCTGGGGCACCGTGAAACCGGTAGCCGTGCGCGTCGGCTTCGCGCTGTCGCATTGGTATCACGGCGATCTCAACATGCAGGCCCTGCTCACGCTGCAGGCCATCACCGGGAACATCGGCGTGCACGGCGGCGGCGTCACCACCTTCGCCGGCGGCCTGACGACCACCGCGTTCGATCTCGGCCACTGGTGGAACCCCACCGGCAAGCCGTACACCGTGCTCGAACCGATGAACTTCTGCGATGCAGCGATGAAGAACGATCCCTACCCGGTGCGCGCCGCCTGGTTCATGATCGACAACTTCGCCCAGCAGATGTCGGACCGCAACCGCGTGATCGATGCCATGAAATCGCTGGACTTCTGCGTGGTCTCCGATTACGTTCTCTCGGCCACCGCGGATCTCGCCGACGTCGTGCTGCCCGCCTGCACCTATCTCGAGAAGACGGATCTGCTCTCGTCGAACAACTTCTATCTGCAATACATGCCAAAGGTCATCGATCCGCTGTTCGAATCGAAATCCGACCTGGACGCGATCCGGATGGTGGCCCAGAAGATGGGCGTCGGGCAGTACTTCGACAAGACGCCCGACGAATACCTCCGGGAGCTCTTGCACATCGGTGACCCGGAGGCCGACCCCACCGTCCGCGGCCTGACGTGGGAGCGGTTGACCAAGGGCGCGGTGCATCTGAACACCGACCCGACGCCCTTCGTGCCGTTCTTCGACAAGAAGTTCCCCACGAAGAGCGGCAAGGTCGAGTTCTACGTCGAGATGCTGGTCCCGTTCCGCCAGGAGCTGTGCGAGCACCAGGAACCGATCGAGGCATCCCCGACGAACCCGCTGTTCTCGAAGTATCCGCTGGTGTTCCTGTCCACCCACACACGCTTCCGAACACATTCACAATATGTGAACCTGCCGTGGCTCAAGGAGATCAACAACGGCGGGCAGGGCTTCCTCGAGATCAATCCGAAAGATGCGAAAGCCCGCGGAATCGCGGATGGGGACACCGTTCGCGTCTTCAACGGGCGCGGCGAGATGAAGGTTTACGCACGACTCACCGAGGCCATCAAGCCGGGAGTCACGAACTGCTATCAGGGCGGTTGGGACACGATCAACGTGAAGCATTATCTCGCGGGACATCCCAATAATCTGACGCACCAGATCGCGAATCCGGCGCAGGCGGTGATTCCGAACTTCCCGTCGAACGCCGCCTACTACGACTGCCTCGTCCAAGTCGAACGAATTCCGACCGGCGCTTAGGAGGTCCGACAATCATGGACACCCGCAACACGAACACACCATCGGGTTCCACATCCGCACCCCAGGGCGCCCCCCACCACGTGATGGTGATCGACCCCAATCGGTGCGTCGGCTGCTGGACCTGCGCGGTCGCGTGCAAGGAGATCAACAACGAGCCGCTCGGATTCTGGTGGAACCGGATCCTCACCACCGGGCCGAACCAGTCGACCGCGTCCGCGCCCCCGGCCAGCGACAACATCGACGTGCCGCGGGGCGTCTACCCCGACGTCGAGATGGCCTACCTGCCGGTCGCCTGCCAGCACTGCAACGATGCGCCGTGCGTCAAGGTCTGCCCGGTGGGTGCCACCTTCCGGCGTGACGACGGGACGATCCTGGTCGACTACGAGCGCTGCATCGGCTGCCGCTACTGCATGGCCGCCTGCCCCTACGGCGTCCGCATCTTCAACTGGGGCGACACCGAGTACGCGCCGGGCGGGGTCGTGGGCTACGGCCAGGACTATCGGAGCGACGGCCGCCTGGTCTTCACGCCGGAGCGACCCGTCGGCGTCGTGGAGAAGTGCACGTTCTGCGTGGAGCGGATCGACGTCGGCGAGCAGCCATTCTGCTGCGAAGCATGCCCGGTGGGCGCCCGCGTCTTCGGGGATCTGAACGACCCGGAGAGCGAGGTCAGCCAGCTGGTGAACGCGGGTGGCGCCGAACAATTGCACCCGGAATTAGGTACGGATCCGAATGTGTATTACGTGCCGATCCGGAAGCGGCCCGTCGTTCAGGGCTGATCCACAGCGCTGATCGAAAAAAGGGCTGATCCGCAGCGCTGATCAAAAAAGGGCTGTCCACAGCTGATAGGAGCACACAGTGACCAGCAACATCGCTCAGCTGGCGACACCACCGACGGCCGGACACCATCCACACGCCCGAACGGGCTTCTGGTACACGGTTCTCGCCGTGGTCGCCGCGTTCGGCGTCACCGCCTGGGTCTACGAGCTCCGGTCCGGCCTCGCCACCACCGGCATGCGGGACGTCGTCTCGTGGGGGATGTACATCTACACGTTCGCGTTCTTCATCGGCCTTTCGGCCGGCGGGCTGATCGTCGCGTCGAGTGCCGAAGTGTTCGGCGTCGCGGCGCTGAAACCGTTGTCCCGGCTCGGAGTCCTGTCGGCCGGCGCCTGTGTGGCGGTCGCCGGGCTCATGATCATTCCGGACCTCGGCCGACCGGCGCGCGTGCTGAACCTGTTCATCCATCCGAACTGGTCGTCCCCGCTGGTCTGGGACATCTTGATCATCTCGGCCTATTTCGTGTTCGCGATCGCCGACCTCACCGTCCTGCAGCGCCGAGCGGCCGCGCCGTCGCGATGGCGTCGCGCCGCCCGAGTGCTCGCGTACGTCGGTCTGCCGCTCGCCGTCCTGCTGCACTCGGTGACGGCGTGGATCTTCGGCCTGCAGATCGCGCGCTCCTGGTGGAACACCGCACTGATGGCCCCGCTGTTCGTCGTGTCCGCGATGTTGTCCGGAACCGCGCTCGTCACGCTGCTCGCACTGGGCGCGCAGCGCTGGACCTCCTTCGTGCTGCCGGACGCGACGCGGCGATGGCTGCGCGGACTGATCGTCGTGACGCTGTTCGTCGACCTGTTCTTCGTCGGCTGCGAGTACATCACCGTCCTCTGGGGCAACGTGCCCGACGATCGCGCGGTACTGCGGCTGGTGCTCCCCGGCGGTTCGTGGTCCTGGACGTTCTGGCTGGAATGGGTCGTCGGCGGCCTCGTGCCACTGGTGCTGCTGCTGGTGCCACGACTCCGGCGGATGCCCGGCATGCTGGGCATCGCCGCGGTGCTCACCCTCGTCGGCGTATATGCGTTCCGCATCGAACTGATCGTCGTCGGGTTCGTCGATCCGCTCACGCAGTACCCGCCGGGCATCGCCCTCGGCGCATCGACCGCGCCCGGCGGCTCGTTCCAGCTCGTCGGCCACTACGCACCGACCTGGGTCGAATACGGGATCGTGCTGGGCCTGTTCGCCGTCTTCGCCGCCATCGTGACGATCGGGTTCCGCGGCCTGCATGTCACCGAGGACTCCCCCGCGAACGTGCCGGACGAGCGCGACGCGGAGGTGGCATCATGACCGCGCGGACGAATGGCGTCGTCCGACCGGCGCCGGCATCGGTCTCCCCCGCATCGTCTGTCCCGGACTTCACCGACAACGTTTATGACGGCGTAGCCGGGGTTCGTCGCGATGCCGCACCCGTCGCGGACACGGCCGTCGTGCTCTCGCACCTGTGGAGCCGACCGACGGCCGACGAGTTCCAGGTGTGGCTGCAGTGGCGCGACAGTGCCGATCACCTGTTCCGGCAGGTCTGCGAATCCGACGAATATGCGTGGGATGAGCTGGACGTGCCCGAGCTGCTCGCCGAGTACGAGCGGCTGTTCGTCGGCCCCGGACCGGTGCCGTGCCCGCCGTACGAATCGTATTGGCGGCAGGATGTCTCGTTCGATGTGCGCGGCAGCCTGATGGGTCCGTGCACCGCCGAACTTCGCGACCTCTACGGCGAACTCGGGCTCGAAACCGCGCCCGCGAGCGGCGAGATGCCCGATTTCCTGCCCACTGAGCTGGAAGCGCTCGCTTACGCACTCGCGAGCACCGGGCGGTTCGAGACCGGGCGCGTCATATTCGCCGGGCACCTACGACACTGGCTGCCGCCGTTCACCGATGCCGTGGAACGGGAGTCGCGCCACCACTTCTACGCGGATCTCGCGCGGGTGACGGCGGCGTGGGCGGCCGAAGTCGATTGGCAGATCCCTGAACCCGCAGGCGATGTCGCGGGCGGGTAAGCCGCGCGGGTCGGTCGAGCCGAGGTCAGGCGATGTGATCGTGAGCGGGATGCCGACCGGGGCAGTGCGAGCGCCGACGCAGGACCCGATTGTCGTCGTCTGCTGCACGGATGTGGGGGACGTGGCCGCGAAAGCGGTTGCGGCGATGCGGATCCCGACGCAGATTCCGATGCAGACTCACAGCGGAACCCCGCGGGTCGACACCGTGGCTGGCTCCCGGATCTGCGCCGCGCCGGCCGACCTGCGACAGCTGACCGGCCGGCTCGCCGATCACCGCGTGGTAGTCGCCTGCCGCGACGGATACCGGCAGCGCGACGCGATTGCCCGCGCCCTACGCCGGGCCGGGGTCCCGACGAACCGGATCGTGATCCCGGACCTGTCGGCCGCGCCGACGGACACGGTCCAGGGTCACGGCGTGGAGGCCGGCATTCGCATCCGCGCCGCCGTGGTGCGCGCGGTGTCGATCGACACCTCGATCCCGATCGACGAGCGCACTGCTCGTGGCCCCGCGAAACGAGTGTCGAGACGTAGCCTCTTCCGCATCGATCTCGGCGCTCCGCGGCCGGTCGCACGGTGGAATCCCGGTCGATGCGAGGCGCGGGCCTGCGCAGCATGCGTCGAGGCCTGCCCGGTCGGGGCGCTGTCACGCCAGGGCGACACGATGCACGTCGACGCCGACGCGTGCACGGGCTGCGGCGCATGCCTGAGCCGTTGCCCCGCCACGACTCTCGGCTCGCTCTCCCGCGCGTCGTTCGAGGCCGAGGCCCAGGTTCTGGTAGGCGAGTCGCGCCGGGCGGGCTCGCGCTTCGGGGTGGCGATCACGTGCTCCGGGGCCGCCCCGATCGCGCTGGGCCAGGGGTGGCTTCCGCTGGCGGTCCCGTCGCTGGCGGCGGTGACCGTCGGCTGGCTGCTGCAGATCGCCGCGGCGGGGTTGGCCGTGGCGTTGGTGGACTGCGGTGAGCCGAGATGCGCGGAACGACGGCGAGACCTGTCGCAGTTGTTCGCGCAGCTGCGGGCGGCTGTCGGATCGGCACCGAGCCGGCTTGCCCGACCCGAGGGGACTGGCAGGCGCCGGGATGCCGGTGCCGGGGACTCGGTCGCTAGAAATGCTGTGGCTGGGGGCGCTGTCGCCGGAGATGCCACTACTGAAGGCATTGTCGCGAAACCCCTTGGGCCGGGCGGTTTGTCGTTCGCCGAGCCCGGCGCAACGCTCGGCGCGCTGCGCGCGATGCGCGCGCACGCCGACGCAGGCAACGACGCGGCAGCCGCCGATTCAGTCCGGCCGGGCGCGGCACCGTGGCGGGTGGAGTCCGCGCTCGCGCCGACCGGAGCCATCACCATCGATGCCGCGCGGTGTTCGGCCTGCGGACTGTGCGTCCGCGACTGCCCCACCGACGCCGTGTCCGACGAGCACGAGCCGGGCCGGCTCACGCTGAGCTTCGACGGATCACTGTGCTCCGCCTGCGGCGCCTGCGCATCGGTCTGCCCGAACGGCGCGATCTCCGTTCGCCGCCAGGTTGATTCGTCGCTGTTGAATCCGCAGCACCAGGTCGTGGCACGGGTGCCCGCCGGGGCGCTCTGCCGAACGTGCGGCGGTCCGCTCGGAGCGGGTCTGGCCATCGACGTCGTCGCCGGGCGCCTCGCGGCATCGCATCCCGTGATCGCCGACCGTCTGCAGCGGGCCGACCAGTGCGCCGACTGCCTGCTGAGTGCGTGAAAAGTGGGTGGACACAGGGAAAGTGCCTGGGCACAGGAAGGTGGCGGTGGCGGTCGAGAAGCCCCCGGCGACACGGGTCGAGATCACGCACGGCTGATCTCGCGCGACCCGAGGCGATAGACACCGCAGTGCCCACCGCCTCGGTGCCTATTGTCTCGGTATCTATTGTCTCGGCGCCTATCGCCCTGGCCTCGGCGCGCGCCGCCCGGGTCACAGAGGCAGGTGCCGCGACGACCAGGGCCTCGACGACCAGGGCCTGGCCGATCCGGCCCACCACGGAACATCGTCATAGTCGGTTCACGGCGCCACGCCCGCGCGAGCGTCACTCAACCTCGAAGACCGCGTCGAGCGGCAACCGGGGCGTCGGCGGCAGGGATTCCTGGCTCACGTGTGCCCAGCCCGCGCGCACGATGACCTGGGGGTAGGCGCGACCGAAGAACACACCCGCACGCAGGCTGTCCCGCGTGCCCGGCACTTCCACCGGCAGGCTGAGCGGGCAGGTCGCCAGGCCGATCGCGGTGGCTTCGAGAAGTACCGCGCTCATCGCCTCGCCGGCCCGTACTCGCGATGGCGCGTCGTCGTGCCACGTCCCGATGACGAACAACGCCGAGGCATCGTCTTCGCCGGAGTCGATCAGCTGCGTGCCGTGCTCTCGGACGAACGGCGACCGGTTCAGCTCATAGGTCGCGGCCTGGAGATTGCGGGTGGGCACTCCGACACCGGCTGCCGCGGCGAAACCGGTCCACGCCGCGGTTTCGGCCTGGTATCGGACGTCCGACGCCCGAACCGATTCGGAGGCAGCCATCGCATCGACGAGCCCCCGATGCGCTTGCGCGCCGTGCACGTGCACGACCATGACGCCTTCCTCGGCCCCGACGCCCGTCAGGAGATCGATGATGCCGGACGGAACCTCCCACGAGGTATAGGCCGCTCTATTGCTGCGCCGCTCGATGATCGCGGCGGCCCGGGCCGCCAGTTTCGGTTCCGGTGCATCCGCCGTGAAGTGCAGCGCCGCAAGATGATTCGGCTGTGCCGGGTCCGGCGAGCGGTCGACCGTCACCGCCCACCCCAGGCTGGCGAGGGCCACTCGGGCATGGTGCAGCACCACCCCGCAACTGACCATCAGGTCGGTCTGCTCCGGATCGGTTTCCCGCAGCCATCGAGTCTCGTCCGAATACAGGTGCAGGACGGGCTCCTGCCACCGCCACCGCCACGGCTGCGAATTGTGGATCGACGGGGCGTGGATGGCGAGATCGAGTGCTCGCCTGATCGTCGTCATATCCGGAATGCTCGCCATCGCAACCCTCCCAAATGCAGATCCGCTGGCTCTAGGGCCCGCGGATGGACCTACCGACGGATGGATTCCCGCACGCGGGCGGCTGCCGGCGACACCATGGCGCGCCGGTGCGGGATCCTGCGCCCTATGACCGGGCTTTCCGTACGCACCCGTCGTCATGATGTGAGCATTCCGCGGCGCAGGTCGCGCGGACAGGGTCGAAGGGCCCGAGCGTGCCCTGACCAACGGCGGACCCTGAGCAGGCCGACCTGACCGGCGACCGACCCGGGATCGGATTCGCCACGGTGGGCGACACGGGACGTTGGGCTCTATACCGGCGGCGGCGCCCGGGTTCACCATGGGCTGATCCGCGGCTGGTGGCCGGATCCACCGGCCGGCTGTACGGCACGCTGATATGACGCGGGCACTGTCAGCGGTAGGCACCGTCAGCGACGGAGCGACGTCGATGGCAGCAGAGCGCCGGGAAGGCGGCGGAGAGCGATGGCCGGGTTCGTGCAAGCGGTGGCGGTCGATCTGGACGGCACCATCGCGCACGGCAACACGCTCGACGCGAACGCCATGGCGGCGCTCGACGAATGCAGATCCGCCGGCGCCACAACGGTTTTGGTCACCGGACGCATCGAAGCCGAGCTGCTGGGCAGCTTTCCCGACCTGCTGCCACATTTCGACGCGGCGGTCCTGGAGAACGGCGCGGTGCTCGCGATCGACGAGCACCGGATCACCCTGGCCGGCATCGACCCGCTGCTGGCGTCGCACCTTCGGGAGCGGATCCCGTTCATGCGGCAGGGCGTCGCGATCCTTGCCTGCGGGCTGTCCGATGCGCCGGTGGTGCTGGACGGCATCGACGCGCTGGGCCTCGACGCGCAGGTGGTGCACAACCGATCCGAGCTGATGGTCCTCCCCTCGGGGGTCTCCAAGGGCACCGGTCTGCACGCCGCGCTGAAGGCACTCGAGATCTCCGCGCACAATGCGGTCGCGATCGGTGACGCCGAGAACGACCTGTCCATGCTGATCGCCGCGGAGGTCGGTGTCGCGGCCCCGGGGGCGGTGCCGTCGGTGGTGCGGACCGCCGATGTGACGCTCTCGGATCGTCCGGGAGATACCCTCGCTGATTTTCTGCGCGGCCCGGTCGTGTCCGGAGCCAAGCCGATCCATTCGCCGCGACACGCCCTGCGAATCGGGAAAGCAGCCGACGGGTCGATCGTCACGATCCCGGGCGCCCAGGCCGGTGTGCTGGTATGCGGTCCCAGCGGGGCGGGCAAGTCACACCTGACGGGTCTGCTCGTCGAGCATTGGATCGACGCGGGGTACACCGCGCTGATCATCGACCCGGAAGGAGACCACTCGTCGCTGGCGAGCCTGCACCAGACGGTCGTCATCGACGCGAGCGCAACCCAGTCGGTCGACGAACTGCTGCACCTGCTCTGCCACCAGTCGCTGTCGGTGGTGTTGGACCTCTCGCGGATGAGCCGGTCCGCCGCGATCGCCTATCTCTCGATGATCGCGCCCGGCGTGGAATCGATCCGCAGCCAACACGGCTTGCCGCATTGGGTCGTCATCGACGAGGCGCACGGAGTGCTGGGCGAGGACGGCATGCTCGCGGATGTCTTCCGCCCCAACGCCGGCGGATACTGCTACGTCACGTACCACCCCGAGATGCTGTGCGCCGCAGCGAAAACCACCGTCGACGTCACCTTGACCGCGCTCGGCCCGGATCCGGGCGAAGGGGCCGGCGCCCGCGCGGTGATCCGGGTACCCGGTCGCGCGGATACCGAGTTCGTTCCGGACCCTCGCATCACCGCGCACGTCCGCCACCGCAACAAGTACCGGGATATCGCACTGCCGGAGAAGCTGCGGTTCCGTTTCCGGGACTCGTCGGGACGGGAGGTGGCCTGCGCCGCGACGGTGAACGATTTCGTGGGCCACCTGGCATCCGTTCCGGACGATTCGATCGTTCACCATGCCTTGCAGGGCGATTTCTCCCGCTGGGCGGTGGGCGCGGTGCAGGATCGGGTCCTCGGCTCGCTGCTCGCCGCGGTCGAGAACGAGTGCGTGAGCAGCATTACCACCGCCGCCAGGTCCTTACGGCGGCGTGCCGCGTCCGAGGTGGAGCAACGGTACGGCCTGGGCGAGCCCGACCTGCGGCCCGGCGCACACCGCGCCGGTCGAGAGGAGTCGCCATGACGGGCATGCCCGGCCCGGTCGCCGTGATCCCGGTCGATACGGCACCGCCATGAACATCGTCATACTCGCTCTGAAAGATCCGAGATGGGCACCGCAGCAACGAATATGACGCCGTTCGTGACCGCGAAAGATCCGGTCCGCTCACAGATGGGTGATGCCATGAAACGCATGAGGCCTTCGCTGACCTTCCTCGGCGGTGTGGGAACCGTCACCGGGAGCAAGTTCCTGCTCGATACCGGTACCACGCGTGTTCTGCTCGAATGCGGCCTGTTCCAAGGCTTGTCGAATCTGCGGCGGCGCAACTGGGCAGAGCCGCCGGTCGATTGGCACACCGTCGACGCGGTCGTCCTGACGCACGCGCACCTGGACCACAGCGGATACCTGCCCGTCCTGGCCAGGCAGGGCTGGTCCGGCCCGGTGTACGTGACGCCGGGCACCGCGCGCCTCGCGCAGATCGTGCTGGCCGACAGCGCACACCTCCAGGAGGAGGACGCGCGGTATGCGGCGGAGGGCGGCTGGAGCAAGCACGCGACCCCGCGCCCGCTGTACGACACGGCCGATGCCGCCCGCGCGTGCGAGCTGTTCGTTCCCGCGCCCCACGGCGAAACCACGCACATCACAACGGATGTCGCCCTCACCTTCGGCCGCGCGGGGCACATTCTCGGGTCGGCATGGGCGCAGCTGGATGTCGCGGGAGTCGATCGCCGGCTGGTGCACAGCGGCGATATGGGGCGCGCCGAGCACCCGCTGCTCCGGCCGCCCGAGCCGCGTCCGGCATGTGACGCGCTGCTGCTGGAGTCGACGTACGGCGACCGGCTGCGCCACGATGAGAACAGCTGGGACGTGCTCGCGTCGGCGATTACGCGCACCGTCGAACGGGGCGGCAGCGTGCTCGTGCCGGCATTCGCCGTCGACCGCACCGAGGTTCTGCTCACCGCCCTGCGGGACCTCACGCACACGGGGCGGATCCCCGACGTTCCCATCGTCGTCGACAGTCCCATGGCCCTGGCGTGCCTACGCATCTACCGCGAGGCGATCGCACAGAGATGGCCGGAGATCCGCCCGGGGCTGGCCGTCGACGCGCTGGACACCCGAGGACTGGTCGAGGTGCAGACCGCCGAGGAGTCGAAGCACTGGAACAAACCGTCATCGCCGGCGATCATCGTGTCGGCGTCGGGGATGGCGACCGGCGGGCGGGTGCTGCACCACCTGAAGGCCCTGCTGCCCGATGCGCGGAACACCATCGCGATCGTCGGATTCGCTGCGGAAGGCACCCGCGCTCGCCAACTCATGGAGGGCGCCCGTCAGGTCAAGATCCACGGGGACTATGTTCCGGTACGCGCGGAAGTCGTTGCGCTGGACGCCTTCAGCGCCCACGCCGACAGCGACGAACTGACCGCGTGGGCCGCCGGCGCTACCGGCGGCACCGCGCCGCACACGTGCTACGTGGTGCACGGCGAGGAACATTCGTCACAGGCGTTTGCCGAGCGGCTCCGCCGCGAGCTGAACTGGACCGCGGTCGTCCCGCGCGAGGGCGAGCGTGTCCTGGTGTGACGCGCCTCATGCTCCGCATAATGCGATTGGCACACAGACACTCTCGCCCCATACCCGAATCGGCGGCTCAGCTCGTCGTCAGCTGGGGCGTCGGTTCGCGCTCATCGTGTCGGAGGTGATCGGCCAGGCGTGCGCCTTCGACGTCGAGCCTCGGCATGATGCGCCGCAGCCAGGCCGGCATCCACCAGGCCTTGTCCCCGAGAAAGGACATCAGCGCGGGCACCACCGTCAGCCGGATGAGGAAGGCGTCGATGGTGATCCCGGCGGCCAGCGCGAAGCCGAACTGCTTGACCATCGGGTCCTCGCTGAAGATGAATCCCGCGAAGACCGACACCATGATGACGGCCGCGGCGACCACGACCCGGCTGGCCTGCGCATATCCGCGGGTGACGGCCGCGTTCCCGACCCGCCCGTGCACATGCTCCTCGCGCATCGAGCTGACCAGGAACATCTCGTAGTCCATCGCCAGCCCGTACAAGATGCCCGTCACCATGATGGGCAGGAAGCTCAGGATCGGGCCAGTGGTGTCGAAGCCGAACAGATCTTTGAGCCAGCCCCACTGGAACACCGCGGTCACCGCGCCGAAGGTGGCCCCGATGCTGAGCAGGAATCCGAGCGTGGCCTTGAGCGGCACCAGGATGGACCGGAACACCAGCGCCAGCACGATCAGCGACAGCACCACGATGATCGCGATGTAGTAGGGGAAGACGGCCGCGAGTTTCTCGGAGATGTCGATGTTGACTGCCGTCAGGCCGGCGACACCGACTGATGCGATGCCCGGGCCGAGGTGCTGCGCGCCGCTGTTCCGCAGCGTGTGCACGAGGTCGATGGTCGTCTGGGATGTCGGCCCCTCGGTGGGGATGACGGTCAGCATGGCGACCGAGCCGTCCGGCGAAACACCCAGCGGCTGAGCGGTTTCCACGCCACCGATGCCCTCCAGCCCCTTGACCAGACCTGGTAGCTGCGCGGCGCTCAGGCGTGCGCCGTCCCGCGCGGTGACGACGGTGATCAGCGGCGCGTTGTAGCCCTGGCCGAAGGCTTTCGTGACGGCGTCGTAGGCCTGCCGCTCGTCGGTGTGCAGGTTCGCGGTCGACCCGTCGGACATGCCGAACGTCATGGACGCCGCCGGGATCGCCATCACCAAAAGCCCGCCGACGACCACCGCGGTGATGATCCCGCGGGAACGGACGACCCGCCCGGCCCACCGAGTGGCGGCACCGCTGGAATGACGGTTGACGGCCGCGCGCTCCCGGGCCCGCATGCTGACCAGGTGGTCGCCAACGAGCCGCAGCAGCGCGGGCAGCAGCGTGAGCGCGATCAGCACCGCGAGCGCGACGGTGACGGCGGCGACCAGGGCCATCGTGGTGAGGAAGGAGATCCCGATCACGGTGAGGCCGGTGAGCGCGATGACGACGGTCAGCCCGGCGAAAGTGACTGCGCTACCGGCGGTTCCGATGGATCGGGGCACGGCCTCGGCGGCGGACAGATTCTCCAGCAGCATCAGCCGCCTCGTCCGGTTGACGATGAACAGCGCGTAGTCCATCCCGACGGCCAGACCGACCATCAGTGCGAGAACCGGTGTGGCCGACGTCAGTTCCACCGAATGGGACAGGGCGAGCGCCCCGCCGAGGCCGATGCCGACGCCGATCAACGCGGTGGCCAGCGGCAGGACGGCGGCACGCAGGGAGCCGAGCGTGAGGATGAGCACCAGCGCGGCGAAGGCGATGCCCAATCCTTCGGAACCGCCGAGCGGAGCGGAGTGCGGTTTCAGTGACTCGGACACCAGGGCCCGGGCGTGCACGCCCTCGGCATGCGAGGTCGCGATGGAGACGATCCTGTCGATCGTGCCGCTGGGCAGGTCCTCCACCGGCTCGGTGAGCTGCAGCTGCATGATCGCGACCGACCCGTCGCCCGAGACGACGATGCCCGGGACCTTGGTGCCGTCGACGGTCAGTGGGTGCGGCTTGGTGGGATCGACGGCGGGCGATGCGGCGCCCGTGGGCGGGGCGATCGCCGCCATCGGATCGGGGCGCTGCCGCACCGTGTCGAGGGCGTAGATCCCTGTCGCGGCACCCTGCAACGCCCGCGCGGACTCCCCTTCGTCCAGGCGACCCCGGTCGCCCGCCACGAAGACCAGCGACCCCTGCCCGCCGGACATCGCCGGGAACTGGGTGCGCAACTCGTCGAGCACCTGCTGGCTGGGTGTGCCGTCGATCGTGACGTTCGAGGCGATCTTCCCGCCGCCGTTCGCTACCACGAATCCCACGACGGTCGCCAGGATGAACGCCCAGGCCACGATGACGAGCCATGGGCGGCGATAGGAGAAACGGCCGAGACGGAACAGGGCGAGCGACATGGGTGTGCCTTTCGACAGCGGTTGGTTCCGAACGGTTGGCTTGGGGGAACGGCCACGTCGTTCCGAATCGGCGTGGCGGCAGGGTGTATCAGTTGACGTGTCCGAGTGCCGACGCGGGGCTAGAAGCCGGACTCCAACTGGGTGAAGACGGTGTCCAAGAACTCGGGGGTCGCGGCTGCCGAGCCGATATCAGCATCGTTCGGGTCTGCGGCGTTGTCGAGAATGAGCGTGAGCGCTCCATAGGCCGCAGCCACCAGGATCGACACCACGATCGGCCGCACACCCTTGCCGACGCGCGACTGGATCAGCTGCGTCGCCTCGCGCCGGATCTGCAGGAAGACCTTGGCCAGGTAGGGCTCCAACGCGGGGTACCGCCGGGCGAGCGCCGACAGCTGCACCAGCAGCTCGAACTGCCCGCCGGCCATCTGGTGCTTCGCGAGCGCGCGCATCCAGTCGAGCACGGACGTGCCGTCCGGCTGCGGTGGCATGGTCAAGGCGCCCCCCCGGAGGCGTTCGATGGCGAGTGCGGTGACGGCCTCTTCCTTGCAGGAGTAGTGGTTCGCGAACGTGCGCCGCGCATAGCCCGCGCGGGTCGTCACCTCGTCGATCGTGAACCCGTCGAGGCCGTACTCGACGAGTAGGTCGAACGCCGCCTGCGCCAGGTCGTGCGCCACAGCAAGCCGCTTCTTCTCCCGAAGCCCGATGTCCGTCACCAGCACACCGTAACAGATCGGTGCCCAATGGGCATCAATGCCCATACTGCACGGTTGCGATGTGGACCCGAATCGGCCTCCACAGGCCGGCTTGATCTACGTCAAGGCGCCGTGAGCCGGACTTTCGTACGTTTCCGGTGAGCGTCCGGCGAACCCGTGGGACGCACGCACAGAAAGGCATGACGATGACGACCACTGCTAGCACCCTGACAACGACAGTCCTTCGCGCGGAAGGCTTCTCGTGCCCCTCTTGCGTCGCCAAGATCGAGAAGAGCGTGGGCCGCGTCCCGGGCGTCGCCGCGGTGAAGGTGTACTTCGCGTCGGCCCGCATCGAGATCCGGCACGACCCGGCGGTGGCCGACGTGGAGCAACTCGTCGCAGCCGTGGCCAAGGCCGGCTATACGGCGCGCCCGGCCGCGTTCTGACGAACACCGGCCCCTACGGAGGAGATGATCATGACCCCATCGACGACTTTCCTGGAGAAGGCGTCGGCACACGGCGCCGCGCTGCACAGCCGCCTGCATCACCGCCTGCACCGGACTGCCCTGCACCGGACCGTTCTCCGCGGTCTGCACGGGCGATGGGCAGTGCCTGCGCTCGCCGGTTCCGCCATCGCGGTCTCGCTCGCCGCTACCCATGTCTTCGGCGCCCCACAGTGGGGCGACCTGGTCATGGTCCTCGCGGCGGCCGTCGCCGGCGCGCCGGTACTGGTCAAGGCCGTCCGGGCGCTACGAGCCCGGGTGATCGGCATCGATCTGCTGGTCGCCATCGCGACCATCGGGGCGATCGTCATCGGCAACTACTGGGAGGCCGCCGCGGTGACCTTCCTGTTCGCGATCGGCCACGCGCTGGAAGCGGCGACACTCACCAAGACCCGTTCGGCGTTGGCCGAGTTGATCGCCGTCGCACCGGATCTCGCGATCGTCCTGCGAGACGGTGAGCAGATCGAGATGGCCGCCGAGGCGGTGTCCGCCGGCGAGACGGTCCTGGTGAAGAACGGGGCTAAGGTGCCGGTCGACGGCGTCGTCATCGGCGGGAGTGGCGCCATCGACGAGGCCTCGATCACCGGTGAATCCGTGCCGGTGGAAAAGCTCGTCGGCGATCGGGTTTTCGCCGGAACGATCTCGATGGGCGGCCTGCTGCAGGTCCGCGCCAGGGCGGTCGGGGCCGGGACGACCCTGGCTGGCATCATCCGTCGTGTCGAGGAGGCGCAGGATGCCAACGCGAAGGCCCAGGCGTTCATGGATCGCTTCTCGAAGTGGTACACCCCGGGGATCGTTCTGCTCGCGGCCGTCGCCGGGATCGTCACCGGCAACATCGATCTCGCGCTCACGCTGCTCGTCATCGGCTGCCCCGGGGCGCTCGTCATCTCGATCCCGGTGTCGATCGTGGCCGGGATCGGCCGTGGGGCCCGCGACGGCATCCTGATCAAGGGCGGCGAGTTCCTGGAGACATCGGCCCGCATCGATGTCGTGGCTCTCGACAAGACCGGAACGATCACCGAGGGCAGGCCGCAGGTCGTCGACGTCGTCGCGCTCGCCGACGGGTTCTCCGACGACGAGGTGCTCGGCCTGGCCGCGCGCGCGGAAGCCGGCTCCGAGCATCCGCTGGCCCGGCCCGTCCTGGAGGCCGCGGCCGGTCGAGGCGTGCCGGTGCGCGATCTGCCGGAGCATGTCGAACCGATGCCCGGGAAGGGGATCGTCGCCATCGTCGACGGGGCGCGGATCGCGGTCGGGAACCTGGCACTGTTGGCGTCCGAGGCCGTCACCGATGGCGACATCGCCAGCGCAGCAAGTGTTGTCGACCGGCTTGCGGCGCGCGGCACGACGCCGATGCTGGTCCTTCGGGACAGGATGCTGATCGGCGTCATTGCCGTCGCGGACCAGATCCGGCGGGATGCCGCCGAGATGGTCACGCGCCTGCATCGCGCGGGCGTGCGGAAGGTCGTCATGCTGACCGGTGACGTGGCGACCGTGGCGGAAGCCGTCGGCCGGCGCGTCGGCATCGACGAGGTGCGCTCCGGGCTGCTGCCCGAGGACAAACTCGCCGCCGTCCAGGAATGGCAGCGGCGCGGCCACACGGTCGCCATGGTCGGGGACGGCGTCAACGACGCCCCGGCGCTCGCCGCCGCGGATATCGGGGTCGCGATGGGCGTCGCCGGGACCGGCGTGGCGATCGAGACCGCCGACATCGCGCTGATGACGGACGACCTACTCAAGATGCCCCAAGCGATCTCGCTGGCCCGGCGCACCGTCAACAACATGCGGCAGAACATCGCGATCGCCCTGGCGACCGTCGCGCTACTGCTCGCCGGCGTCCTCTTCGGCGGGGTGACGATGTCGATCGGCATGCTCGTCCACGAGACATCGGTGCTGATCGTGATCGTGAACGCGATGCGGCTGATGCGCCCCGCGGCGGCAACTGCCGGTGCTCACGGCTCGGACGCCAAGCCCATCAACGCATCCGCGTCTGTGATCCGGATCTGACGCGACGCATCGGTCACGATCACCCCGGAATCGCTCAGCCGGCGCAACTGCCTGCTGAGTGATTCCGGGGTGGTGTCCAGCAGCGACGCGATGTCCTTCTTCGCAAGGGGTAGCTCGATCGTCATACCCGCCGCATCCACCCGCCCCGGTAGCGAAAGTAAGTAGTCCGCCAACCGTGAGCTCACGTCGCCGGAAATCACTGAGACCAGCCGATTCTCGGTCTCCACCAGGCGGCGGCTGACGGTCTGCAGCATCGTCAGGCCGATCGAGGGGTGGATGCGGACCAGGCGATCCAGGTCCGCGTGCCGGAAGACGCACATGCTTCCCGCTTCCAGCGCGGTCGCGAAATGATCCGGTCGGCTGCCGGTGAGCAGGGCGGATTCGCCGAAGAAGTCGCCGGGGCCGAGCACCCGGAGGATCTGCTCGCGCCCATCGGCGTCGACCCGGGAGATCTTCAGTGCGCCGGTGTGCACCACCATCAGCTGCGCGCGATCCGATCCCGGTGCATAGACCGCGTCCCCCCGATCGAAACGGGTCGGGCGCGCCACGCTCGCCACGTCGCGCTGGTCGGCGGTGGGCAGCGACTGGAACAGCGGAACCCGGGCGACGCACAGGTCCTCGCCGTCATGAGCGGCGGGCGCGTGGTGATCGTCGTGCTGGTGGCCGTCATTGTTGCGACCGGCGTCGGTTCCGCGATGCGGCGTCATTCACTCACCACTTCCAGCCGAGCGGGCGGGTATCCGACATGAGTATCGCCACGAATCGACGTCATCGCAGATATCGGACCGCAGGCGGTCACCTTGCTGGACGATCCGGCCGCGGGCGCCCGCGTCTACAAGATCGCCAACGAGAGCGCGGTGACGGCGCAGATCGAAAGCGCCCTGGCGCGCTGCTTGCGCCGCCGCCGCGATTCCGGCCGGGATCGCCGCATGGCAGGAGTCGAATCCGACCGCCGCCGCCATCGATGCCGACGCAAGACAGACCCTGATCGACGTCGTGCTGGCCATCGTCGACCCCGACTCGGCGCGCGGGCCGAGTCCTCGCGTCGCGTAATACATTGCTATACACTCAATTGATGGAACTGATCTGGAGCGACGAGGACGCCCAGTACGTTCGCAACCGCTCGAATCGGTATCCGAGCGCACTCGACATCGAGCCGGAATGGACCCAGGAGGCGGTCGATGACGAACACTGCGTCAAACTCAATCCTTACCCAAGATCACGCGTCGGGGCGACCGGCTACATCGGTTACTCGCCGTCGGCGAAGCATGTATTAGTCGTTATCGCGTATGCCGATCTCGACGGAGGCATGCACGGCATGAACTCGTGGCCGGCCAGCGGGCGAGACTTGGCCACATACCGAAAGGCAGTGGAAGACGATGAACAAGCTCGACAATAAAACCGAAGAGGCGGCGCGCACCGATGCCCGCGCGCTTGAGGCCTACGCAGACTCCGACGAACCGTACCCCGCTGACGTGAAGATCAGTCGACCGAATCGGCCCAGCCGTATGTTCAACGTCCGACTAAGCGACGAGCAGTATGAGGAAATCACGGATCTGGCACGCAAGCGGCATCTTCCTGCGTCGACCATGGCCAGGTCGTGGCTCCTCGAACGACTCGACCGAGAACGCCCCGCCAGCTGAGTAGAGTGCTCTCGGTCCGCACGCGGCCAGGATGACGGGTACCGGGGCCGGGCTGCCGATATCGTGTGCCGATGGCCTCTCGCAATGAGATCGACGATGACGGCGCCGGCCGTCTTCGCCGTGTGGACGAGGTCCTCGCCGCGACGCAGCGACCGGGCGTCCGGCTGATCCTGCTCACCGGCGAGGCGGGGGTCGGCAAGTCCTTCCTGCTGGACGGGCTGGCCACGAGACTCGGCGCGGATCGGGCGTGGGGTGTCGCGGCGCTCAAGGAGGTGCCGGGCAGCGCGCTGTCGCACCTGGTCGAGCCCTCAGGCACGCTGCCCGAGCTGACTCGGGCGGTCTTGCTGCAGGTGGGGCCCAGGCTCTGCGTAGACGACCTGCACCTCGCCGACCCGCTGTCGCTTGCGCTGATTGAGCGACTGCTCAGGGAGCCGGGCAGGCTGGTGGTCGCGACGGTCCGCACCCGCAACGGTGAGCTGCCGCCGGCGGTGCGGGAACTGGCACGCGAGCCCTGGGCGCGTGCGTGCGAGGTGGCGGCGCTCTCCCGCGAGGAACTGGACGCCTTCGCGGCGGGCGAATTGGGCGGACCCGTCGACGCCGGGTTGAGCGAGGAACTGTGGCGCCGCACCGCCGGCAATCCGTTGTATGCCGGTCAAGTGCTGCGCGCGGCGCAGGCCGGCGGGGCCGTCGCGAGCCGGGCCGGCAGCTGGCACGCGACCGCCGCGTTGCCGGTTCCCGCTTCGTTGCAGGATGCGGTCACCGACCAAGTCAGCGCCCTTGGCGACGCGGCAATCGAAGCAGCGCAATGGCTTTCGGGGCTGGGTGAGATCCCGATCGAGCGGATCGAGCCGAGCGGGCGTGACGACGCCGTACGGCAACTGGTTGACGCGGGAATGGCGCGATTCACCGAGCGTCCCGACCCGTCGGGGTCGCCTCAGAAGCTGGTGGTGTTTTCGCATCCCCTGTTCCGCGAGGCGGTTTGGGCCAGGACCGATGCGCTGCGTCGCCTGTCCGTGCTGCGCGAACACGTTGCGGCGGAACGGTCCGAGGCGCGGCCGGACGCGGTGCGGCTCGCCGTCATGGCTCTCGAGGTCGGCGAACCGGTTGCGCCGGCTGCGCTGTTGGCGGCCGCGCGCCTGGCGGCGGGCGGGACCGGCAGCGCCGGAGTCGAGTCGGCGCTCCGCCTGGCGCAGGCGGCGCTGCGTGACGCGGACGGGGAGGTGCGCGTCGAGGCCGCTGCGCTCACGGCCGACGCATTGATGCAGCTGGGCCGGGCCGGCGAGGCGGCGGGGCTGTTGGAGCGCGAACTGGAACGGTTGCGGCCGGGGCCGCACGCGATCCTTCTCGCGGGGCTCTTGCATATCGTGATGACCTGGGGTCTCGGTGACGAGCCCGCTGCCGCGACGATGATCGCGGGGCAGGCCGCGCGCTACTCACGCTGGGCGCCGGCGGTGAGCGAGGTGTTCGGGTTCATTCGGGCCGATGGGTTCACCTATGCCGGGCGCCCTGCCCAGGCGCTGGCGTTGACCGACCATCTTCGGATCGGCCGCATCTGGCGCGCTCTGGGCAAGCTGACCCCGCTGGGCAGGCTGTTGCCGCAGGTAGAGGCCCGGATCGTGCAATCCCGCGCCCATGCGCTGACCCAGCTCGCGCGCCCGGCTGAGGCGGCCGAGCTGCTGACCACCGGGAACACCGGCTCCCGCCTCGCGGAACTGGAAGAACTCATCCCGAGCTGGCGCGGCAACTACTCGACGATCCTGGCCCACGCCACCCGCGAAGCCGGGAACCCACGTCGCGGCCTCGACCATGCGCGCGCTGCGTACGCGGCGACGCTGGATACCGGGTTCGTGTGGGGCCGGGCGTGGGCCGCCTGCAATATCGCGGCATGTTGGTTGCAGATCGGCGACCTTGATGAAGCAGCCATCTGGGCACGCCGGACGATCGATACCGCCCGGTCCGGGCATCTCGTCGATGCGGAGCGGCTGGCGATCATGCTGCTGTCGGTGGCCGAGGGTTCGCGGGGTCACGCGCTTTACGCGTCTCTCCTTGACCTCGCGGACACCTTGCCGACGGGGGTTGGCTTCCTGTGGCATCAGCATCCGATCGGGACGGCGTGGCGGGCCTACGCGGCGGGCCACACGAGCCTGGCGGCCACCGTGTTCGCGGAGGGTTTGGACGTTGCCGAACGGGACGGGGCAGCACTCGCGGTGATGTCGCTGTGCCACGAGTGGCTGCGGCTCGGTCGCCCGGTCGCGCTCACCGAGCGGATGCGGGCCGCGACAGCAGATCTGGATCCGGCCTCGACGGGCGCGTTGACCACGGCGCGCCTCGCCCTGGCCGCCGGCATCGAAAAGGGCGATCCAGGAACGGTTGTCGAGGCCTGCGAGCTATTTGCATCCCACGAGATGCCGCTGTTCGCCGCGGAGGCGGCGGCCCTGGGCGCGTCCCTGTCCACCGGCCGCGCGCACACCTCGCTCATGCACCGGGCGCGGGCGCTGGCCGCGGAGGTCGGTTCACCACGGACCCCGCTGCTCGCCCTCCTGGAGCGCGGATGGCAGCCGGATCCGCTCACCACGCGGGAGCGCCTGGTCGCCGAGTTGGCCACGCAGGCGAGCAATGCGCAGATCGCCGAGCAGTTGCACCTGTCGGTCCGCACGGTCGAAGGGCACCTGGCCCACGTTTACACGAAGCTCGGCATCACGACCCGCCGCGAACTGCCGGCGGCGCTGGCCGGGGCTCGCACGTAGCGGCAGCAAGTAATGGCGGCTCGCAGGTAACGGCGGTTCGCAGGTAGCGGCGGAGCATAGAGCTGCGGGCTCGGCAGCAAGCGGAAAACAGGTACTCACCACGCATGACGGCGGCGGCCGGTCGTTCCTAACCTGGATCGGCCTGTCGACTGCCCAACCCGAAGAGGTCCGATGCGTGCACTTGTCCGCGCCGTTGTCGTGGCGGCGCTCGCCGCCATCACCGTCATCCTTCCTGCCGGCCCCGCGCTGGCCGACGAGGATTCGATCCGTTTCGTCACCGGCGAGGCGCACGCGACGCTCGGCCCGAACCAGGTGCTGCGGATCGACGGGCGCATCCGGTATTTCAACAACTGTTCGGCACCGGCCAATGGCGGCGGCATCGACGATTTCGTCTATCCGGCGGCCGACATTTACGTCATCAATTCGGATTTCGACCCGAGTGACGGCGACAATCTCGTCGACGAGACGGGCACACCGACGACGATCGTGCAAGCCGGCGGAACGTTCGTGGACGAGATCCTGGCGATTACTCAGCCCAGCGGGTCGCTTCCGGAAGGCGAGTACTCGATCGTGGTGGACACCTGCCAGAACGGCGTGTTCAACGCGTCCTCCGACCTCTTGCTGCATGACGTGATCTCGGTGCGCTTCCCGCCCGTGTTGCCGCCGATCGACTCATCGATCATCGCCCTGAAGAACAGCGCGCGGACCGCGTTCGGTACCTGGCAGGACATCTCGCGCCTGTTCGACACGCTGCTCGCCGTGGACAAGGCGGCCGGATGCGGCAAGGCCGCGTTCGAGCGCGGCAATGATCTTCAGGACGCGATCCTCGGCTGCCTGGAGGTGATCAACATCTGGGTGGACTCCCCCGCCATCTCCAAGTGGCTCGAGCTGACGGGGAAAGTGAAAAACGCGGTGCGCTGCAAGAGAAATGACGCCGGCGCGTGTTTCGGGCTGATCTCCGACTTCTGGGGCCTGGACGGCTCACCGATCCGCACCTACGTCACCTCGGGAGCGAAGAACCTGATCGCGAACCAGGCGAAGGCGTTCTTCGGTATCGCCGCGGATCCGCCGCGCGCCGACTATTCTTCGCCGAGTTCGGTGATCCAGCCGGACCTGCCCATCCCGCAGGTGCAGGGCGACGGTTCGATCTTCGACGGAGTGTCGCAGTGGGCGACCGCGCTGGAACGCGAACAACTCATGTGGACGGCCCTGCTCGCGGCGGTCGAGCGTTATCAGGGCGCGCAGGCCGCCGGCGACGTCGCCGATGCAGTGGCGCAGGCCCGTTCCGCCGCCAACCTGGCCGACGCGCTCGCGGACGCGTCACCGGTGACCGCAAATCTATTGGCCTCCTGGTTCGACACCGTGCACACCAAGATCCCCGATTTCGACAGGATCACCCAGACAGGCTGCTCCGACCTGCACCGGTACGACACGTCCGGGTTCAGCCCGTCGGAGGACCGCGCGCTGCGGAACTGGGGCGTTGCCGGGGCGGCCCGCAACCGATGGCTGGATGCGCTACGCGGCGAGACGGAGTGCTTCCTGAGCGCCCCGTTCATGAACACGGGCCCGGTGGCCGCTCTGGTGGGAGGCCAAGGCGCGCAGTCGGCCACACTGCATGCCACCGCCACCGCCCTGCGGTCCATCGCAGACTCGGTCACGGGGCCGGATGCTGCGGGGGTGCCGACCATCACGCTGCCCGCGGCGACCAACGCTGCGGTGGGCACGCCGGTCACCGTGACCGCGGTGGCGACACCTGGATCCACCGTCACCTGGGATCTGGACAACGACGGGGTCTTCGATGACGCGACCGGGCCTTCGGCGACGATCACCTATGCCATGGCGGGGCACCGGGCGGTCGCTGCCAAGGCCACGAAGGCGGTTGGCGTGGCGGTCACGGCCCATGCCCTGGTCGACGTCATACTCGCCAACCGGCCGCCGGTGATCGACTCGTTCACTCCCGCCGGCATCGACGGCCGACCGTATGCCACGACCGCGGTCGGCGCCGCGCAGACGTTCACCGTCGCGGCGTCCGACCCGGAGAGCGAACCACTGCGCTACGACTGGTTCGTCGACGGCGATCGGCAGGACGGCGCCACAGGACCTTCGCTCACGGTGACGCCGAACGCGACCGATCGCGGCCCGCACACGGTGAGCGTCCAGGTGCAGGACCCGAACCCCGGCAACGTCGTCACCCGGGCATGGCGTTGGCAGGTCGATGACGCCGACCGCGACCGCGACGGCTGGGCGGACAACCCCGTTGCCGACTGCAACGACACCAACCCTGCCGTGCACCCCGGCCAGGTGGAGGTCCTGTTCAACGGGTGGGACGACGACTGCAACGCCGCAACCCCGGACCGACCCATCGACCTCGGCGACGGCGGTGACGTGTGGGCGTGGGGCCAGTTCTACGGAAGCGGGCACGGCGACACAGCCGTCCCCGGCCCGAACGGCGTGCACGGCGCGGTGCAGATAGCCGGGAGCTTCCGCCTCGGATACGCGCTGCTGAGCGACGGCACGGTCCGGGGTTGGGGCATGGGCGGAAACGGCCTGACCGGCATCTCGCCGACCGGCAAGGTTTACGGCCTGGGTAGCGCGTCCGGCGAACTGAGCGGCGTGACCGGCCTGACGGAGTCCACCTCGGCAGTGTTCTTTCATCTGTCCGACGGGCATGTCGCCTCCGTCGGCGACGAAACAGGCGGGTATGCGGCCGGGCAGCTCGGCGCGGGCATCGGGCTCTACGGCCGCAATTATCCCGACTACGTACTCGGCCCGGATACCGACCGGGACGGCGCGGCCGACCCGCTCGGCAGTGTGGTGAAGGTGTGGAACATCGGCGGTGCGGGACTCGCGCAGCAGGCCGACGGGACCCTGCTGCAGTGGGGTTCGCGCCAGTGCGCGGACGCGGGGTGGGGCGCGCGACCCGTGGTCTACGCGGCGGTGCCGGAACCCGACCTGACTGCGAAGCTGCCCGGTCTGGTGCAGGCCGTCGGATCCATCAACAACCCCGGGTCGGCCATGTTCCGCCTGGCTGATGGGAGCGTGAAGGCCTGCGGCGCAGAACGCACCGGGGGGTCCGAGTACACGTTCAACCGACTCCTGCCGTTCGGCGCGTTCGGGCCCGACAATCCCGCCGTGGACGTGGCGACGCGAGGTAACGAGTGGTGGGTCGTCACGGCCTCCGGCGAGGTGTGGGTGAAGACCTGGGATGCAGGCGTGTTGGGGGTCCCGGGCTGCACCCCGGCCCTATGCCCCGCGGGCAAGCTGTTCCAGCTACCGGTACCAGGCGGCGCGCGCGTCGCAGACGTTGACGCCGACGGCGACACCATCCAGCTGCGCCGGGCGGACGGCACCCTCGTCACGTGGGGTGGGAACACCTACTGGAACACCGGTCACCCCACACCCACCAACAACGTTCCTGCCGTCATCCCCGCGCAGCTGGAGATCGACGGCTATGTGCTGGAGAGCCACTCCAGCATCTGGAACGGCTATGCGCTCGTCATCCCCTCGGCGCGGGTCGCGGCGTCCGGCTGGGTTCCGCCGCAACCGGACGTGACGGTTTCCGCGGTGGGCGGCACCGGTCCGGAGGGCGGGTCGGCCACCGCGGGAGTGCGGTTGAACCGCTCGGCCAGCGGCGACCTGACCGTGTCCTGGCGCTTCGGCGACGCGACCGGCGAGGTCGCGGTCCCGGCCGGGGACACCGAAGCCGATATTCCGTTGACATTGCCTGCGCCGGACGGTGTTTGGGGCATCGACCGGCATCAGCCGTTGATGCTCACGAGCGTGTCCGCGAACGCGTCGCTCGGCGACGAGAACGCGGATATGACGATCACCGACACCGATCCGGTGCCGACTCTGACGGTGTCGCCGGACTCTGTGTCGGAAGGTGACGGCGCGCTCACGGCAGCGACCATCACCGTGGGGCTCTCTCACCCGGCGGGCATCGATCTGGTGGCTCACGTGACCTCGACCGACGGCACCGCCGCCGCGGGGGTCGACTACAAGCCGTTGGCCGTCGACGTACCGATCCCCGCCGGGACCACTTCGGTGACCGCGCCCCTCGTGCTGCTGGGCAACGCGGTTCCTCAGCCCGACCGCGCGTTCACCGTGGCCGTCGCCGTCGCTGTCCCTGTCGCCGGCACGGGCGGCGCCGAGTCGACGTCAGCGGTCGGCTCCACGAGTCGCCAGGTCGGCATCGTCGATGACGATCCGCTCGCGCTTCGCGCGAACAGCGTCATCGTCGCTGCCGGCGATACCGCGACCGTCTCGATCACCTCCCCAACCCTGCCGGCCGGCGAGCAGGTCACGGTCGATTGGGCGACCGCGGACGGCACCGCACTCGCCGGGCGCGACTACACGGCCGCGTCCGGCACGCTCACCCTCGCACCCGCGGCGGGCGGCGGCGGGAAAGGGATCATCACCGTGCCGACGGCGCTGCTCACCGCGGCGAGCGACGCGGAACGCGGGCATCATCTTGCGCTCACACTCTCCGCACGCACGGCGGGACGCCCCGTGCTCGGCCCGACATCCGCCACGATCGTCATCACTCGCCGGCTTGATCGGGAGTCGCAGCCGGATCCCGGACCCGTCACACCGCCGGTCACACCGAACGGTGCCACAACGACACCGGAGACAACCCCGACGACCGGCGCTTCTTCCGGGGCCGTCACCGGCAGCTTCCAGGTGCTGGCCGACGACGCGGGCTTCAGCGAAGTCGAAAACATCAACGGAGAGCTGGCCACCACGGGGCCGCCCGTCGTGCCACAGGCGCTCCTCTTGGCAGCGTTGGCGCTCCTGGCCGGGATCGGACTCGCCCGGGCCGCACGCCGAAGGCGACGGAACCCGGCCCGAAGCGGCCGGTAATAGCTCAAGGACCGACTCGCGTGCACCGCAGCCACCGGGCGAGACCGCCTACTTCTGCCGGTCGAGAGTCACCTCACCGTACGGGGTTTGGACCGAGATCACGTCTCCGGAGCAGGTGAACGCGGTGTTCGGCTGCAGGGCGGCGTGGTAGTCCATCGGCACGTTCATATGCATGCCGCTGACGTCGACGGTCGCCTTGGCCTGCACCCCGGCTTTGAGCCCGGCGATCACGTACTGGCCCGCGCCGGTGCGCTTCCACGTGCCGGTGTCCTTGCCGCCGTAGACGACCGTCATATTCCCCTGCGAGACGGTGGTCTCGATGGTGAAGCCGTTGAAGGTGAACTCGAACGTGCCGTCCTTGCGGTAGGTGGTGAGAATAGGCCCGCCGGTCGCCTTCATGTCGGCGCCGTTCTGGGCCGCGACCGGTCCGACGACGGAGGTCCACGACTCGTTGCTCATGGCCCAGGTGCCGACCACGCATTCGCCGGTCGTCAGCGTCATCTGTTCCTTGCCCACCCCCCGCAACGAGCGGGCCACGAAATCGACGGTGCCCTTCTCGTCCACCTTCTCCGCGCTGGTGTACGTGAACGTGGCGGTGGGGTTGGCCGGCTGCTTCTTCCCCTCCGGCGAGACGGACTTGGTCCCGCTGGAGAGTTTCGCCTGCACCGTGCCTTTGGCCTGCGCGCCGTCCAGCGCCGAGACCGGGGTCGAGTCGATGGTCACCTCGGTGTCGGTGGCCAGCCCGTCCGGGCCGTCCGAGGGCTTGAGGCCCAGCTTGACGCACTTGCCGCGCTCGATCGTCTTCTTCAGGGCCTCGGTGACATTCTTGCCCTGGAAATCCTTCGACATGGCGGCGACATAGGCCCAGCCCTGGCCGTCCTTGGTGGCCTGGGCCGATCCGTCCCCGGGCAGGCTCCCAGAAAGCTCCTCGCCGGCCCCGGCGGACCCGCCGTTCTGGTACTGGAACTCCGTGTCGGTGCTGACGATCTGCGCATCATCGTCCAGCTGCGCGGTGACGCCGACGATCCAGCTGCCGTGGTAGTTGCCGCCGCCGGTCTTCGAGACGGAGTCGATCTCGAAGGTGTAGACCACCCGCATCTTGCCCTTCGGGTTCGGGCACATCTCCGAGTCCTTCTTCATGGTGATCTCGGTCTTGACCTGGTCGTTCTCGTACGGCTGGAGATGCACGGTGCTGGAGACGTTGTTGTCATCGATACTTGCGGTGTTCTTCGGGTTCGACGGGTCCGCGATCTCGCCGCGCTGGCCGCCGGCCCACTCGTCGCCGCCGAAATCCTGGCCGCCGCCCAGCGGTGCGCCGTACGCCTCGCCGAGGCCCACCTGCGTCTTCGGGTCGTTAATGCTGCCCGAGTCGCCGTCCCGCAGCGCGCTCACTGCCCGGCGCAGGCCCGGTGCGCCCAGTTGCTTGTCGAACCACGCCGCCTGGTCGAGCAGGATCTGCGCGTAGGTCTCCCGCCCGCCGACCGCGGCGACCAGCCCCGATTCCTCGCCGCGGCGCAGCTCGAAGGCCATCGACGCCCGGCGCAGCCACTGCTCCTGCTCCTGCGGCGACATCCGCAGCACCGCCGGCAGATCCGCGGCCGTCGCGTCGCCGGGGTCGACGGTGCGCTCCCCGGCTCCCGATGCCGTACTGCCCGAACCACCTCCCTGGCCCGACCCGGTCGATGACGCGCTCGTCGCATCGGCCCGCACGCCACTACCCTCCACTGCCGACGTGCACGCGGCGAGCGCGAGCAGGGCCGTCATACTCGTCGCCAGCAGGATTCGGGCCGGGCCGTGGGGCCGGGTTACGCGCCCGGCTGCGCGTGGGGTTGTCCGCATTTTCGGGAGGATAGGACGCCCAGCGCCGCGGCACATGCGTGCCGACTACCTATTTTTCGAGTATGACGAGCCGGCCGACCGGCGGAGCCGGTGACGTCCCCTGGAGTGGTGGAGATTCCGGCTGGGTTGCTGGCGTCGTAGACGTTGGTGAGCCATCGTGCAACGGTCAGGTGAGAACCGGCTAAAGCTACCCACAGAAGGACACAACGCACGATGGCTCTTGGCCAGTCTGCCCTCCTCGAGCTCCTCGGGGAACTGAAACCAACCGAGGTCATCGACCGGATCCGGACCGCGACCGAAAGGCTCTACCAGGAATGACCGACGCGGAAGCGGCCGCGTTCATCAGCACGGCCTCGCACCAAACAACGCCGGTAAGCGGGTACTCGGTCGGGGTCCGCGGCACAGCTCAGAGAACCGCAATGAAGATCCCCGGCATGGGCTGCTGGCTCCGCGCCGACGACGTGCGTCGAGTCATCGCCTATTCGCAGGCGACGCCATCCCCGTCACGGTCGAGCCCCGCCCGGTAGCCGGGCTCACCGCGATACAACGGTGCCTTCCCAGCGGCGCGGACCGCGGCGCAATTCTTGTAGTAGACGTCGCCGCCGGCAGGTGGCGGTGGCGATGGCGGTGCGACCGTAGTCTTCGGCGCCAGTGGCTTGGTGGTCTTCGGAGCGACCTTGGTAGTCTTCGGAGCGACCTTGGTGGCCTTCGGCGGAGCGGACTTCGTGGTAGGAGCGACTGCCTTCGTCGTCTTCGGAGCCGCCGCGCTGGTGATCTTTGGGGCAAGTCTCGTCGTAGAGGCGGCAGGCCTGGACGCAGAGGCCGTCTTGGCCAGAGTCCTCGCCGCTGCGCTAGAGGTCAGCGAGGACGTCGATGTCGATGGAGTAACCGTCGACGTTTCCGCCTCCGTCGTGCTCGGCGGGTCCTTGGTGGGCGACGTCGGCGACGTCACCACCTCAATGACATCCGATGCTCCAGCCGATGACGACGGACCATCCGCCGTGCCAGCCTTGCACCCCGCCAGCAGCGAGGCTGCGATAAGCATCGCAGCGACCCGTCGAATCATCATCGCCCCCACCTTTATCGGCCCCGCCCCGTACCTGGACGATCGGCAGCGGGCAGCACGACTCAAGATGGTGGGCGAGTATGGGAGGACGGCGGCCCGGATTCGTGATGGCTACCACGGGTTGGATCCGGTCGTGAATGCCAGACCGCAAGTGCACGTCATTGCAGGTATCACTCGGTCGAGCTGAGGGGATCCCCTACTGCTCGGCTAGCGCCTCGCAGCGGGGGCCCATTCGATTCGCTCTGCCCGTATTACGTGTTCGGGGGCCCCACCTCAGCTAGCGCTTCGGCGGGGCCCCCGAACACGTGGTGGAGCTGAGGGGAATCGAACCCCTGACCTCTTCGATGCGAACGAAGCGCGCTACCAACTGCGCTACAGCCCCAGGGGCCCGCGGCTTGCCGCGCGCCAGCGTCAAGGATAGCAGCCCGTCCGCGCCGTCACGCCCACCGAGTAGGACGACGTCCTCGTCGAAACGTGATCACACGACCATACGGTCGACGGTGCCGAGCGCGGCGGAGGATCAGCCGGCGCGGCGGCGCGAGATCGCTGGGCGGTAGTACTCGAGGTCGTCGAACGCCGGATCGCTGTCCTCGAAATCCACGGGCTCGCCGCGCAGGTAGGACGACGGCGGAACCGTCGGCCGCACATGGGATCTGACGAGATAGTCCGATTCGACATCGGCGCCGACACGGGGCATCTCGCCCGTCCGGTGCGCATAGACCTGCTCGGCGACGCTCGGCCGATACCCGGGGCGGATCTGTCGTGCCCGCTCCAGCCGCGCGGCTCTACGTTGGCGAATGGCCTCTTCGATCCGCACCTGCCGGCGCAGATACGCCAAGTACAGCACCAGCAGCACGCCAGCGGCGACGGTGGCGACCCAGCCGTACCCGATGCCGAGCAACCCGACCGGCACTCCGGCGAGCATCAGCGCAACAAGAACGAGCGCGACGCGCCTGCGTTGCCGGAACCGGTAGGCGCGCGCCCGCTCGGCCGCGCGGGGGTCGAACCCACCCCGACCGGGCCGCACCGGGACGGGGCGATAGCCGACGACGTCACCCACCTCACGCTCATCGCCAGGGGCGCGATACGGTGCCCGCTCCGAACGCTCCCGTCCCGCCGCCGGGGCACGATCATCGACGCGCGATTCCCCGCGCCACAACGGTTTCGCATCTCCCGAGTGCACTGCGTGTTCCTGCTCCCAATCGTCGGCGGCGTCGCGCACGCGGCCCGAGCGACGCGACTCCGGCTCGCCCACTGCGCGTACCGCAAGATTGTCGGCACGACCCACCGGCTCTCCCCGATCCGTTTCGACCGAAACCTCGTCGCGTGCGAACACGCGCTGTCCGGCCCGATCGCGACGCTCGTCGAGGGCAACATCACGGTGCACCGGACCCACATCGCCAGCAGTATCGTCCGCATCCTCGACATCGCCGACAAGGTCAGCGGCCTCGGTCACCCGCACCGGCCGGGAAGCCGAAGCGCGTACGTCAACCGCACGCGAGCCCGCCGCCGTAGCACCGCCCGCGCGACGCATCGCGTCCCGGTCGACGTCGTTCCGCTCGGCGCCAATCGCAAGACCCTCGCCGTCCGCGACGCCCGCTACGGCGAGATCCCCGGCGCCATCGGCCAGATCACCAACCAAATCCTCCGAAATACCATCCGCCGCGACATCCTCGGCGTCATCAGCGAAGTCTTCCCCGACGACATCCCCCCGAACCACCGCCGTGCGGCTCAGCACCGGACGTCGGCGGCCCCGCATCCCACGGCGCTCCAGAACCCGGAAACCTGCACTGTCCTCATGATTCTCGGGCACCTGCTCGCGCCGCTTGGCGATCATGGGCACCAGCACCACGAGCCACGCCACGACAAGGCCGACCAGAATCAGCGACGTCGGCAAGGACGGCATGTCGGCCCCTTTCCGGATCAAGGCCCCGAACCCAGCGAACCCGGAGCAACCAACGCCCCCGCGCCGAAGGCACAGAGCTACTGCTTGATCACGCTAGCCACTCCAGTCACACATGCCCCGTAGGACACGCCCACGCGTTAGCCACATCGGCCCTCACCTCGCCGCAAGTAGGCACCCACCAGAGCAAGCGCCGGGTCCGAGCCCCCCGGCATCTCCTCGACCGTCAGCGCAAACAGCAGGTGATCCCGCCATGCCCCGGCGATGTCGAGATACCGCCGCAGCAGCCCTTCCTCCCGCATCCCGAGGTGCCCCACCACCGCCCGGCTCGCCGCGTTCTCCGGCGCGATCGTCGCCTCGACCCGGTGCAGCCCGACCGGTCCGAGCGCATGCGCCACGGCCAATGCCACCGCCCCCGTCGCGACACCGTGGCCCGTCATCTCCGACGACACCCAATACCCCACCCACGCCGAGCTCACGGATCCGCGCTGGATTCCCCCGAGTGTCACCTGCCCGACGAATTCGTCATCGACGATCACGGCGAACGGCAGGCACGTCCCGCGACGGGCGGCCCACCCGAGCGCCGCACGCGCCGCACGCCATGCCGCGGGCGAATGACGCTCGGTCCAGCTCAGCGGGCTCGTCGCATCCCACCGCTCGATCAGCTCCCGATCCCGCAGCCGCAGGCGCCGCCAGGCCGCACCGTCGCGCCGGCGCAGCGGCCGCAGCCGCACCGCACCCGCGCGCGAAGGCAGGGGGCCCAATTCCGCGGGCCAGCCGGGGTGCCGCGGGTTCCGTGACGACGCAGGCCCGATCAGGACGCCCATGACGCTGTTCCGCGCTCCGCGCCCATACCGGGATCAGGCCCGCTGAGCCAGGAACGACACCGCGACCTCGGCCCCGATCGGCACGTCGATCACGTCCTCATCGATCAGCACCAGACAGTTGGCCTCGGCGAGCGATGCCAAGAAATGCGTTCCCCCCGCACCACCGAGGATGTGCACCAGGTATTCCTCGTTGTCGTCCCGCATCAACTGGCCGCGCAGGAACTGCCGTCGGCCGGCCGGCGAAGAGATCGGCGCCAGCGTGCGCGCGGTCACGGTGCGGCGGTACGGATTCCGGCGACCGAGCATGGCGCGCAGCGCGGGCCGCACGATCACCTCGAACACGACGAGCGCGGACACCGGGTTGGCCGGGAGCAGGAAGGTCGGCACCTGGTCCGTGCCCAGCCGCCCGAACCCCTGGGTCGAGCCGGGCTGCATCGCCACCCTGGTCGTGTCGATCTCGCCCAGGTCCGCGAGCGCCTCGCAGACCACGTCTCCCGCGTAACCGCCGGCGGCGCCGGCAATCACCAGCGCCTCAGACACCAGCAACCGCGACTCGACCAGCTCGTGCAGCCGGCGTGCGTCGGACGGCCCGATGCCGACTCGCGTCACCTCGGCGCCGGCGTCCCGCGCGGCCGCGGCCAACGCGAAGGAGTTGACGTCGTACACCTGCCCCGGCCCCGGCTGGCGCGAGATGTCGACGAGCTCGTCGCCGACCGAAATGATCGACAGCCGCGGCCGCGGATGCACGAGCACCTTGTCCATGCCCACTGCCGCCAACAGCCCGACCTGCGCGGCACCGATGAACGCCCCGGACCGCACCGCCACGTCACCGGGCTGAACGTCCTCGCCGGTCCGCCGCACGTACGCCCCGGACGAAACCTTCGCGGTCACCGAGATCCGCGCCCCGTTGCTGTCCGCCGCGGCCCGCGGCACCACCGCATCCGCGATCGTCGGCAGCGGCGCCCCGGTCGCCACGAAGACCGCCTGCTGCGGCTGAAGCCGGTGCGCCGCACGGGATCCCGCGGCCACCTCGCCCACCACCGGCAGCACCACCGGCGCAACCTCGGTCGCCGCGTTCACGTCGACGGACCGCACCGCATATCCGTCGACGGCGGCCTGGTCGAACGCCGGCAGCGCGGAGGAGGCCACCACCTCCTGCGCGCACAGCAGACCTTGCGCCTCGGAGATCGCGACACGCACCGGCGCGGGGGGCTGGGCGGCGGACAGCACGCGGTCGAGCTGGTCGGTGACGGAGCGCATCAACGACCGTCCCCCCGCAGCGGCACCGACCGGACGTGGCACTGGCTCATGGTCACCAACGCTAGCGTGTCGCGCACGGCGCAGGCTGCAGACACCGCCTCCAGCGCGCCAACCAGCGGGCAAACCGGCGCGAATCGATGCCGCCTGCGCCAGTTCCGAGCGCCCGCCGCCGGGCAATCGGACGCGCAGGCTGGGAAGATCCGAGTATGACGACGTTCGCGGCCAAGGCCGAATTGCGCCGACGCTTCGCGGAAGCGCGTCGGGCCAGGTCCGAGGCAGCGAGGATCGTTGCGCGTGCGCAGATCGCGGCGCACCTCCTCGATACGTTGACGACTCTCGCCCGTGAGCGGCCGGTCCGGGTTCGCCAGACGTCGCCGCTGACGGTGTGCATGTACCTGCCGCTGCCGAGCGAGCCGCTGCCGCCTCGGCTCGCGGCGGATCTCGTCGACGCCGGGATCCGCGTGCTCGCGCCGATCGCGACGGCCGGCCAACCGCTCGACTGGTGCGTCATCGACAGCGACGGCCTGCCGGACAGCGACGGTCTGCCCGGCGCGAGCGGGGCCTTCGTGACCGGTTCGTTCGGCCTGCTCGAACCGACCGGACCGCGCCTCGGGCCGGCAGCCATCCGCGGCGCCGATGTCGTACTGACGCCGGCGCTGGCCGTGGACTCCGCGGGGATCCGCCTGGGCCGCGGCGGCGGCCATTACGACCGCTCGCTCGCACTCCTGCGGGAGGCCGACGAGGCCACGAAAACGCCCGGGCCGTCCGCGCCGCACGCGCCGCCAAAGCTTCGACCGGGAGCTCGGCCCGAGAACAGCGTCATACCCGGTTCGGACGCGCGCGTGATCGCCGTGCTCTTCGACGGGGAGATCGTGGCCGAGTTGCCGCGCGAACCTCACGACGTGCCGGTGACGGACATCGTGACGCCGGAGTTCGGGCTGTGCCATATTCCGGGCCATGCCCCGGACCAGCTGCCGCGCAACGCACCGGGCCGCGCGTCGGTCGGGGCGCGGAACACGGCCCGTCGCCGCAATGTTGCGAAAGTCGACGTGCACGGAGCAAAATCGACTTAGCAGTCCGACGGTGCGAGTGCCAATCCCGAGCACGGTCGCTGTCGTGAAGAACCATCGCAGCTCGGCGCCGCGCGGCGCCGCCAGGAGGACACGTGCCCACCTACCAATACGCCTGCAAGAATTGCGACTACGAGTTCGAGCAGGTCCAGGCGTTTTCGGACCCGGCGCTCACGGCCTGCCCACGGTGTGCGGGGCAGCTTCGCAAGGTCTACGGATCGGTCGGCGTCGTCTTCAAGGGCAGCGGGTTCTATCGCACGGATTCCCGGTCCGGTGCGAGCAAGTCGACCCTGTCGGCCGAGCACAAGGCCGAATCTAACGGGTCGTCCGGGAACGGGTCGGCGGAGCATAAGTCGACAGAGCATGGCTCGTCGGATCACGGCTCCGGGAAGGCAGCGAAGGCCGCGCCGGCTAAGGTTCCGGCCGGCGCATCCAGCGGATCGTCCGCCCCGGCCAAGGCTGCCAGCTAGGCCGCTCCGCCTCGCCGCCCACCTTCCGTCGCGGCATCGAGTATGACGCTGTTCTGACGGTACGGATTCTGGTCCGCCGCGCTCGAGTTGTCCCCCTCCGCGGCAGTTGTCCACATTTCGGGAGATGCGCCTACGCGTCGGCGCCCACTGCGTAGCGTTCCGGGCATGTCCCGTCCTGCGGCCGTCGATGCCCGCGATCTGCAGCGCCGCATGCCCGATCGAGTGTTGACCGCCCTGCGCCGTTACCGCCGCGGCGGTCGGCGGGCGCGCGCCCTGCGGCGTGTTGCGGCGGTCTTTCTGATGCTCCTGGCGGCCGGGTTCGCATCGATCCGGCCGTCGTCTCCGGGCGACGGCACCGCCATCGTCGTCGCGGCGCGCGATCTGGACATCGGTGTCGTGCTGGCGGCCGCCGATCTGAGCCTCCAGGCAGTGGCAGACCCGCCGGACGGGGCCGTCCGCGCGTCGAACGGTGGCACTGCCGGCACGGTCGGACGCACGCTGGCGAGCCCTGTCCGCCGCGGCGAGATCCTCACCGACGTCAGGCTTCTCGGCCAGGCCGGGCCGCGTGCCGGCCCCGGTCGGGTCGCTGTTCCGGCGCGCCTCGGCGACGCCGATGTGGTCGAGTTGCTCCGTCCGGGCATGCATGTCGCCCTGGTGTCGGTGCCGCGCGACGGCACCGCGCCGGCACGCTCGTTCACGGATGACGCCGTGGTGCTCTCCGTGGCGGACGCCGCCACCGGCGCACTCTCCGCGCAGAATCAGGGCCGCATCGTGGTTTTCGCCGTGCCGTCCGCCGCGGCGGATGCGGTGGCGGCCGCCGGGCTCACCGGGGCGATCGCGCTCAGGTTCCACTGACGTGACCAGCCACGTTATAATTCCGTGCCCAGAATGCCGGTGCCGCCCGGTGTTCTGGTTCGGTCCATCGGCATGCGCGGCACCCGACTCCGAAAGGACAGGCACATGCTCAAGGGATTCAAGGACTTCGTGCTGCGCGGCAATATCGTCGAACTGGCGGTCGCGTTCGTTATCGGCGCCGCGTTCGCGACGCTGGTCAACACGTTCGTGTCCGCCATCATCAAGCCCATCCTGGCCATCATCACGCCGGGCCAGACCCAGGGCTTCGGCTTCCATCTCGTCTCGGGGAAGGCGGCGACGTTCATCGACATCGGCGTTCTGATCAATTCGATCATCGTGTTCGTGCTGACGGCGGCGCTGATCTACTTCCTGCTCGTCGTGCCGATGAACGCGATCAACCAGCGCCGGGCCGCGCGCGCCGGTGCGCCGGAGGAGGAGCCGGCTGCGCCCACCGAGACCGAGCTGCTCATCGAGATCCGGGACCTGCTGAAGGCGCAGAGCCGCGGCTGACCGACGACTGTCCCGCGGCTGGGGGCCGGCGCGTCATGCCGGCCCGCCCTGGTAGCCGAGAACTCGTAGCTGCTGGCGGCGCGCGGTGCCGGTGATCGGTGCCGGCTCGTGCCTCGGGTTTGAGCCAACCGCGAACGTGACCGTGCGCCGTGCGTACCGACGAGTGCCCGGCCACGGGCCGCCTCCGGCCGAGTTGATTCGTGAGGCGACTCACCGGCTGACGTGATGCGGCGGGCGGTTCGCCCGGTAGTGCTCCGCGGAGAATCCGCCGTGTTCCCCCGGTTCCCGTTCGTCGTCGGTGGTCGCCGGCAGCACCGTGCCGAACACCTCGTCGATGCGGCGCCGGCGGCGCTCCCGGGCGCGCAGTTCTTGCTGCTCCCGATGCTCCTTGGTTCCGGCTTCGGGTGGCTTCGCGGGCTCGTCGCGTGAGGTGTTTCCGGAGCTCAGCGGCCCGGACGGGGCCGAACCATCGGACGGCGTCATATTCGTCGCGCGGTCCCGGTCACGCTTCCGGATCGGACAGCGCGCTGATCACATGCCGGGCGAGCGGGATCAGTGTGGCGAGCCCGTCGCGGATCGCGGCACGGGACGAGGCGATGTTCGCGATCAGCGTCGATCCGGACACGCCGACCAGCCCGCGCGAGACGATCGCGTCGGTCACCCCGGCCGCCATCCCGGACCAGCGCAGCGCCTGCGCTATGCCCGGCAGGTCGCGGTCGATGACGTCGGCTGTCACGTCCGGTGTCACGTCGCGCGGCGACACGCCGGTGCCGCCCAGGGTGACCACGAGGTCCACGCCGCCGATCACGGCGGTATTGATGGCGTTGCGGATGGCGGTCTCGTCGGAGGGGACCGCGACCGTTCCATCGACGGTGAACCCGGCCTCGGTGAGCAGTTCGGTGACCAATGCTCCCGCGCCGGCGTCGTCGTCGCCGTGGATCAGCTGATCGGACACCGACACGATCAGGGCACGGCCGACGTGGGTGTGCGGGAGTGTCATGGGCTCCTCCTGGACTTCTTCGAACCGGCAGGACGAGTCCGCCCGGCCCCGCAAGGCGCGTTGATCCAGCCTAACCATCGCGGCGGGTGGCCGCCGACGGCATCTCGCGCGCGTCGCGCGGCGGTACGCGGCCTGGGGCATCGGCGCCTTGGCGCACTGGCGTCGTGCTGCGGCGCCTTCGCCTGAGTCTTCAGCGACCGAGGAAGGCGACCACGCCGCGCCGGAATGTCTGCGACGGCACCGCATTGATGTGGTTGCGTCCGGGGACGGACAGGAACTCCCCGCGCGGCAAGCGGGCGGCGAACTCGGCCGCCCGAGCGGCGAGCGCGTCCTGGTCACCCGCCACCACCAGCGTCGGCACGTCGGGTGCCGGCGGGTCCGCGGCCGTCGCCCCCGTCCCCGCGAGCCCCTCGACGAGATAACGGAGCGCGACCCGATCGTTGCCCGGCACACCGGCGGCGAGTGCGTCCAGCCGGTCTTCGTCGACTCCTTCGAACAGCGGCCGGCCATCGAAGCCGCCCAGCACCATTCGGCGCACGGGCAGCAGGCCCCGGGACGCGATCGTCCAGCTGAGCCGCGCACCGAGGGAATAGCCCACGAGGTCGATCATCATGGACGACGCCCGGGCACGGGACTTCGTCATACCCGTCATACCCGAATCTGCGGTGACCCGGTCTATATCGCTTGCGACACTTCGGATGTCGTCGAGCACCTGCGCGAGCCCATAAGCCTCCGCACGATGTGGCTTGCCGGACCGCCCGTGGCCGCGCAGGTCAAGGGCGACAACCATGCGCCCCGCGCGCGTCAGCGCATCCAAGTGTCCGGTGCGGCCCCACCCGCTGGCCGCGTTGGAGGCGAACCCGTGCACGGCGAGGATCGGCGGCAATCCGCTGGCGCGGGGCACGGTCGGCGGTGGGGCCGCGATGACGACAGAGAGCGGCGTCCCATCCGACGCGCTGATCTGATGCCGCGAGAGCACCGCACCGGGCGACTGATGGGATTCGGGCACAGCGGTATTCTCGCCCCGCCACAGGTTTGCGCCGAGGGAGGCCCCGTGAAAGACCACCGTAGCCGCGCGACCGCGCGAGATCTGGCTCAGATTGCGGTCTTTGCCGCGCTCATCGCGGCGCTGGGGGTCCCGGGGACGCTCTATATCGGCGGCTCCGGCGTGCCGATCACGTTGCAGACGATGGGCGTGATGCTGGCCGGCGCCATCCTCGGGCCGTGGAAGGGCGTCGCGTCCGTCGCCGTGTTCGAGACGCTGACGGCCGTCGGTCTGCCGCTGCTGGCAGGCGGTCGCGGCGGCCCTGCCTACTTCACGGTCCAACCGTCTGCGGGCTACGCGTGGGGATTCCTGCTGGGCGCGCTCGTGGTGGGCCTCGGCACCCGCGCGATCCTGCCGAAATACCCGCTGTGGCTAGGCATCGCTGTCACCTTCCTCGGCGGCATGGTCGCGATCTACGCCGTCGGCGTGCCGTGGCTGGCGGCCGTCACGCACACCCCGATCTGGGCCGCGTTCGTCGGCAACCTGATCTACGTTCCGGGCGATGCGATCAAGGTGGTGGCGACGGCGGTGGTGGCGAAGCAGGTGCACCGTGCCTACCCGGGGCTGATCGCGCCGCGCCGGCGGGCCGCGGATCGTGCCAAGGCGCTGCGCGGAGCCCATCAGGAATCGTGAGACCCGTTGCTGCGCTAGAACTGTCGGGCGATGCTCACGCGCCCGCGGTGACGTGGCGTGGTCGCACCTGGACGTATGGTGAAATGGCCCGGCTCACCCGGTCGGCGCCGGTCGGCCGCCCGGTCGACATCTCGACCATGACGCTTCCCGATGCGTTGGCCTGCGCGCTGGCGGCAGCCCGGTCCGGGATCGCGGTCCTGGTCGCCGACCTGGCCCAGCCCATCACTCCCCCACTCGCCGTTCCCCGCGGAACCTGGCTCATCGCAACGACTTCCGGAACCACCCGGCGCCCACGCGCGATCTGCCGCACCGCATCGTCCTGGGCGGCGTCGATCGGCCCGCTCGCGGACCTCGCGGGCGTGGACGCCGCGGACACCGTACTGCTGACCGGGCCGCTACACAGCACGCTGCATCTCCATGCGGCCGTGCATACCCTGTGCATCGGAGCCCATCTGACTGATGAGCCGTCGACAGCGACTGTGGCGCACTGCGTTCCGACGGTGCTGGATCGGATCCTCCGTTCCCGCGGCGACTATCCGCGGTTGCGAAAGGCGATCGTCGCCGGCGCGCCGGCTACTTCGGCCCTCGTTGCCCGCGCGGGCGCCGCCGGTCTGGCAGTCACGGAGTACTACGGTGCGGCCGAGTTGTCGTTCGTCGCGGCTCGACGCTGGCCGGATCCGTTGCTGCGACCGTTCCCGGGCACGGAGGTCCGTGTCGATGACGAGGGCGTGATCTGGGTGCGGTCGCCGTACCGTGCCTTCGGGTATCTGGAGTTGGCGGCGACCGTCGCGACTGAGGCGGCAGACGGTGCGGCAACGGATGTGACGGCCGCGGGGCCGGACGCAGCACGCGATGCGGCGCGCCATGCGGAGCCGGATGCTTTGGCTGTGAAGACGGACGCGGCCCGCGATGCCGGGGTGCGTGTGGCTCCTGACGGTGCACACGTTACGGAGCCGGATACGTCGGACGCGGCGACGGATGTGGCACGGTGTGCGGGCCGTGTGGGGGCGAACGCGCTGGAACCGCTGCCGATGGAGCCGCTACGAACCGACGAGGACGGTTTCGTGACGGTCGGCGACGTGGTCGATGCGCCGAGCGGTGATCCGTCGCAGGGGTTCACCGTGCGCGGACGCGCCGACAGCGCGATCACCACCGGCGGGTTCACCGTGCTCACCGCGGATATCGAAGCAGCGCTCAGCACGATCCCCCGCGTGCGGGCCGTCGGCGCGGTCGGACTCGACCATCCCAGGTTGGGCCAGGTGGTCGCCGTGGCGATCGAGTTGGTAGACCCGTCCGCGGGGCATGCCTCGGGCAAGGCGGATCTCGCGGACATTCGCGCCGCCGCACGGGCGCTGCTGCCGCACGCCGCCCGACCGCGCAAGTACCTCGTCGTCGACGCCCTCCCCCGCACCCCATCCGGCAAAGTCGCCCACGCCGCTCTCGCCGACCTCTTCCACCCAGCGCCGTAGCACCCCCGCGAGCCTCACCGCGGGCTTTCGTACCCGCCGCGCGGCACGGTTCTCGCGGACGTTCACGCCACCGCTCGCATGCTGCTCCTGCATGCGGCCCGCCCGCGGAAATACCTCGTCGTCGACACGCTCCTCCGCCCCGGCCCCCTCCAGCTTGGGTGCCCAATGGTGCGTCATCGCGCACTCTGGGCCTCCCGACCCGCATGGACCGGCCGTCGGCGGCACTACGGTGAGAGGCGTGTCTGCGCCGGCCCCGACCGATCCCGTGCTGGTCGCGGCGTGTCGCACAGCGATCGGGACGGCCGGCCATGCGCTGTCCGCGGTGCCGGCCGTGGACCTGGCCGCGCCGGTGGTCGCCGAAGTGACGCGTCGGGCGAGCGCGCTAGATCTCCCGGTCGCGGAAACCGTTCTCGGCAACTGCCTCGGGCCGGGTGGCAACATCGCGCGATCCGTCGCGCTCGCCGCCGGGCTGCCCATCACCACACCGGCCGTCACGGTCGACCGCCAGTGCGGGTCGGGTCTGGAAGCGGTGCGGCTCGCCGTTGCGTCCGTCCGTCTCGCGGCGATGACGGAGCACCGGTCCACGCTGGTGTTGGCCGGCGGTGCCGAATCGGCGAGTACGGCGCCGTGGCGATTCTGGCCCCCGGACGCTCCGGATGCCCCGCCGCAGCGCTACACCAGGGCGCCGTTCGCCCCCTTCGGCTTCCTTGACCCCGACATGGGCGATGCCGCAGACGATCTCGCCGCGCGGCGAGGCATCAGCCGGCACCGGCAGGACATGTACGCAGAGCGTTCCCATCGGCGCGCCTACGACGCTCGGGCCGCCGGCCGTTTCGCTGCCGAGATCATTCCGGTGGCCGGGCTCGACAGCGACGAGCGCCCGCGACGGTTGACGCTCGACCGATTGTCGCGGCTCCCCCCGGCATTCGACCGGGGTGCCATCTCCGCCCCGGCTGATGCATCGGGCGCATTGGGCACCGTCACCGCCGGCAACTCGAGCGGGATCTCGGACGGTGCAGCCGTGGTCGCCGTCACCACGCGCGCCGCCGCACAGACGGCCGGCCTCGCTAGCGTGGCGATCCGTTCCTGCGCCGTGGTCGCGGGAGACCCGGCGCTGCCGGGAGCGGCAGCCGGCCCGGCCGCGGCCGCCGCGCTGCGGGCCGCAGGGCTCACCGTGGGCGACGTCGGCGCGATCGAGATCACCGAAGCTTTCGCATCCGTCGCGCTTGCGTTCGCCGACGACCTGGGCGTCGACCCGGAGCGCCTATGCGCCGACGGCGGAGCGATCGCGCTCGGTCACCCGTGGGGGGCGTCCGGCGCGATCCTCCTAGTACGCCTCATGTTCCAGATGCTGGCGCCGGGCGGCGCGGAGTTCGGCCTGGCGGCCTGCGCGATCGGCGGGGGCCAGGGCATTGCCATGGTGCTGCAGCGCTGCGACCCGGCGGGTCCGGCGTGAGCACCTGCGGCGTGAACGAGCCCAGTGGGAACGGGCACAGCGTGAACCGGTACCGCGTGGATGAGCGCCGTGTGCGTGGGTACTCCGTGAAACGACACATCTCGAACAGGCACCGCGTGGCTGGGCAGCGCCTGAGTAACTCCAGCACGGGCGGGTCCTGCGCGACCGGACAGAGCGTGCACCGGTACCGCATGGACGAGCACCCCCTGAACCGGCGCAGCACGAACGGAAGCCGCCCATGAGCGAGATCCGGTTCGAATCGGTCGGTCACCGTTACGGCGACCGGATCGTGCTGCAGGACATCGATCTCGCTCTCACTGAGGGCAAGGTCGGCGTGGTGGGTGCCAATGGTTCCGGCAAGTCGACGCTCGCCCGCACTATCAACGGCCTCGTCACGCCGACCGCGGGGCGCGTCACGGTCGACGGCCTGTCGCCCGCCGGCCACGGGCGCGAGGTGCGCCGGAAGGTCGGCTTCGTGTTCACCGACCCGGATACGCAGATCGTGATGCCGACCGTGGCCGAGGACGTGGCTTTCTCCCTGCGCCGCAGCGGCCTCGGCAAGGCGGAGATCGCGCGGCGGGTTTCCGAAATCCTATGCCGCATGGGGCTTTCCGACTACGCGGACCACCCGGCGCATCTGCTGTCGGGCGGGCAGAAGCAGCTGCTCGCGCTTGCCGCCGTGCTGGTGCGCGAACCTGCCGTAGTCGTCGCCGATGAGCCGACGACGCTGCTGGATCTGCGGAATGCACGCCGCATCGCGGCGATCCTGGCCACCCTCCCGCAGCAGGTCATCGCCGTCACACACGATCTCACCCTGCTCGAAACCTTCGACCGGGTCATCGTTCTCGACGCCGGTCGCGTCGTCGCAGACTCCGCTCCCGGTGAGGCGCTGCGCCAATATCGCGCACTCTGCGATGACACGGGCGATGACACGCGCGAGAACACGTACGACGCCGCGGAGCCGGCCCATGGCTGATGCCTCACACGCGCCCGCCGGGTTGTACTGGCCGGGGTCCTCTGTGCTGCACCGACTTCCCGCGGCAGTGAAGCTGCTCGGTCTCCTGGCGGGGGTGATCGCGATCGCGCTGATCCCGCGGTGGTGGCAGCTGGCGATCGCCGCCGCCGGTGTCGCCCTACTCTTCGCTGCGGCCCGGATCCCGCTGCGGGTGGCCTGGTCGCAGCTTCGGCCGCTCCGGTACCTGATTCCGGTGGTCGCGGCGCTGCAGATCTATCTCGCCGGGTGGCACACGGCCGTAACCGTTTGCGGCACCATCGTTCTCGCGGTGGCGCTGGCCGCGCTGGTGACGCTCACCACGCGGGTCACCGCGATGCTCGATGCGCTGTCCGCGGTGCTTCGGCCGCTGCGCCGGGTCGGCGTCGACCCGGACCGGATCGCTCTCCTACTGGCAACGACGATCCGCTGCATCCCGCTGGTCGCCGGGATCGTCGCGGAGGTCACCGAGGCGAGAAAGGCGCGCGGCCTGGGCTTCTCGATCCGGGCGCTCGGGGCCCCGGTGGTCATCAGGTCGTTGCGTGCCGCCGATGCCCTCGGCGAGTCACTCGCCGCGCGCGGCGCCGACGACTGAATCCTGTGCCCTCAACCGAGCTTCGGCCCCGCCCCGCCGCCCCGAAGTGTCGGCCCCGGCGGCGTCCCGCGACGGGTCACGGTAATCACCGCCCCCTCACCGCGAACCGTCGCCGAGCCGAGTCCGTGCAGATGCAGACAGTCGAGATCACCGAGCTCGATGGGCTTTTCGGCCTCCACCCCGCCCGACCCGTCCTGCAGCGCGACCACGCAGCCGCGCTCCGGCAGGCCCACGATCACGGCGTCCTCGCCCGTGCGGACGTCGACCTGCCGCGGCCCACCGTGCACCACCGTCATCGTCGCCGTTGCCAGGCCGCGGCACGTCATCACATTCAGATCCCTGGTGGGCGAGTCGATCTCGCCGAGGGTGCTCGCGTCGCCAGCAAAGGCGAACGGGTGCAACGGGAGTAGCTCCGCGCGCCGACCGTCGATCGTCAGCCGCATCGACGATCCGCCGACGAGCATGATGATCCGATCGATGCCCGGATAGGCCGAGAACGGGCCGCTGGCATCGACATCGGCGATGCTGATGCGCGCGGCGAACTCTTCAGGGGAAGCCTCGGCGGAGGCATTCTCCGGTAGCCGCAGCACTTCTCGGGTGACTCCGCCGCCGTTCCGCCAGGGCGCCGCCCCGAGACCGGCGTACGGGATGGGATCCGCGTGCAGGATCGGTGTCCGCCCGGTCACGCCGGCCTCACCCGAAGTCCGCGCGCACCCGCTGCGCGAGATCCAGCGTCGCCGCGTCGAAGAGCACCAGCATCAGCGTCGGCACCGAGACTGTGGTCGCCGTGAGCACGGTGAGCGCCTGCCGGATCGCATCCTCCTTGGGCCATCCGAAGACGCCCGCGGAGATCAGCGGGAAGGCGACCGAGGCGGCCCCGAGATCGTCTGCCACGGCGAGACTTTCGGTGTACGCGGAGCGAAGCAGGGCCGAGCGATCCTCCCGCTTCGAATAGACCGGGCCCACGGTGTGGATCACCCAGCGGGCGGGCAGGCGCCCGGCCGTTGTCGCAACGGCACGGCCGGTGGGCAGTCCGTCCGGCAGGCTGGTGCGGCGCAGTTCCCGGCAGGCTTCGAGGATCGCGGCACCCCCGGCTCGGTGGATGGCGCCGTCCACACCGCCGCCGCCGAGCAGGGCGTTGTTCGCCGCGTTCACGATCGCATCGGCCGACACGGTCGTGATGTCGCCGGAGATCAGTTCAAGCGACGCCATCGATGCTCCCCCTTCGGGATGCGGCCCCACCGGCGGCAGCCGCGAAAAGCGTCATACTCGAAGCCTTTTCGATCGCTACCGAGTCGGATCGAACGGACGGAGCAAGTCCGGAACCGCCCCGGTGGCAATCTGTTCGGCGAGCAGTTTGCCGGACAGCGGCCCGAGCGTGATCCCCCACATGCCGTGGCCGCCGGCGACGTAGACGTCCGGGTTGCGGGTCGCGCCGATCAGCGGCAGGCCGTCGACGGTGACGGGGCGGCCGCCGACCCACACGTCGTGCCTGTCGTTCCAGTCGACCCCGGAGAGCAGCGGCCGGCCGTTCTCGACGATCGCGTCCACCCGACCCATGTCGAGGGGTGCATCAACGTCGCGGAACTCCATGGTCCCGGCCACCCGCAGCCGGTCGCCGATCGGCGTGCACGCGATGCGCTCGAACGGGAAATAGACGGGGCACGGCACCGGGGAGTCCACCGCCACGCTGAACGAGTAACCGCGGCCGGCGCGCAGAGGGACGTTCACGCCGTACTGTTTCGCGAGTTCCGGCATCCACGAACCGGTCGCGAGCACCACCGCGTCGCCGCGCACGGGTTCGCCGCCGTACATCTCCACGGTGAACCCGCCGGGGCCCTGCCGCAACGCGCGAACGCTTGCGCCGGAATGAATCTCGCCGCCGCGGTCCTGCACGGCGACGGCGAGCGAGGCCACGTAGTCGCCCGGATCGATGTACCGCTGGCCGTTGATGCGGATCGCGGTGGCCACGTCCTTCGAGACGATCGGCAACTCCGCGCGGAGGGCATCCCCGTCGATCACCTCGGTATCGAGTTCCAGGCCCGCTTCGTGGATCAGGTCGATCTCGCGGACGAGGCCGGCGGCCTTCGCCTCGGTGAGGAACGCGGCCATGATCGGCGCCTCGTGCGTCTTGCCGGAAACGCCGCCGGCGGCGAGCTCGTCATAGGCGTCGACCGCGAGCCGGTTCACGGGAACGTAGTGAGACATGGTGCTGCGCCACGCTTTCATGGTGCAGCGGCGGGCGAACCCGAGCAGGAAGCGCCACAGTTTCGGGTCAACCTTGAACGGCACGTACAGCGCGGCGTTCTTGTCGAGCAGCGATTTCAAGCCGTACTTGATCACGCTCGGCTCGGCCAGCGGAATGGCCAGGCCCGGTGAGATCCAGCCGGCGTTGCCCCACGAGGAGCCCGCGGCCACCCCGGAGCGATCGAGAACCACGACCTCGATATCCCGCTGCTGCAGATGCCACGCGGTGGCCAGTCCGAGCATTCCTGCGCCGACGACCACCACGCGGCGTGGGGTCTTGCGTTCTGCCATGGTGAGTCAGATCCTCCGCAATCTGCACGTTCGCGGCGCCGAACCGTGCAGCGCCCCTGGAATCGGACGCTACCAGCGAGGTCGGCCGTTGGCACAGTCGCTGCCGTTGCGCGGGTCGCTGCCCCGCCGGTGATCCTGCTCACCGCTCCGCTGCTCGCCGTCGGCGTCCTCGTCTTGCGTGCCGTCGCCGCCCCTTTATGACGTAGTTCGCGCGCTCCGCGCGATGGGCCGCCGTCGTGCCTGGGCGGGGTTCCCGGAGGGCATCATCATGCCGCTGACCTGCACCGACGTCGTCTCCGCCCCCCAATCCCCGACATCGGAATAACCTGGGCGGGTTGGTACTGGCGCCGGTTTCTGACGTTGGTGGATTTCGACGATGGCGCGTCTGACGCGCTAAAGGAGGCCACGAGACATGAATGACTCGCGCAAAGTAGGTGGTTCGGAACGGAAGCGATTCCGTTTCACGCGACCGCTCGCACTCACCGCCGTAGCCGCAGGAGCAGTCGTATTGGCGCTTGCCGTTGCGGTACCGGCGAGTGCAGCACCAAGCCCTTCGATCACGGTCAGTCCGTCGACCGGGCTGAGCAACGGGCAGACGGTGACGGTCAAGGGATCGGGTTACGCGGCGAACGTAGGGGTGAATGTCGTCGAGTGCGCGGCGAACGCATCGGGCGCCAGCGGCTGCGACATCAACACGTTCAAACCGGTGACGGCCAGTAGCAGCGGCACGTTCACGCTGTCGTTCAAGGTCGCGGAAATGTTCGGCACCACCGACTGCACCAAGGTTGCCTGCGTGATCAACGGCGCGGCGGGCACCACGCCGAGCGCACCCACCGGTACTTCTGCCCCGCTCAAGTTCGGGGCGGTCGTCTCGACACCCGCGACAGCGCCCACATCGGCCTCGACAACACCGACGTCGTCCTCGACAACACCGACGTCGATCTCGGTCGAGCCGACGTCGACCTCCATCACGTCGTCGAGCTCGGCGGTCGTTCCCACCGCGGTCAACTCCGGCAACGGCACTCCGCCGAACGCGGGCATGGTGGCCGGTGGTGTCGCGCTGCTCGTTCTGGGTGGCGCAGCACTGATCCTGCTGGCGATGGGACGCCGGCGCCACGCGCTGCACAGGTAGCTAGTCCATGGTTCAAGGTCACCGGCACCGGCGGCGAAGGCTCCTCTGGGCCCGAGCCGTCGGTGCCGCCGTGGCGGTTGCGTGCGTCGCGATCGGAGCGTCGATGATCATTCGCGGCTCGCACTCCGACGCGAGCCGGATTCCCAGCGACGTGCCGATCGTCAACGCCGCGACCGGGGCAGACACGATCGGGTCCACTCCGATCGGGACGCCTCCGGGTAGCGGCTTGACGTCGAGTAGCGACGGTCCGACATCGGACGCGACGTCGCGGTCCGGCACTGGTCACCCGGCGGCCACCCCAGCCACCTCACCTGCGGCCGACACGTCGACCGCAGGGCGGGCCGGCCGACTGTCCCGCCCGAACACCGTCGAAATTCCCAGCCAGCAGGTGAGCGCGCCCATCGTCGGCAACTGTCCCGTCGAGAACGGGACGATGGAACCGCCCCCCGACGTGCATCAGACGTGCCGATGGAGTGGCGGCGAATCCCTCGACGTCGCCGCGGGCTCCGGGATCACCGTCATCACCGGGCACGTCAACTACGTCGGCCAAGGGCAGGGCGCGTTCGCGAGGATCGGCGACCTGCGCGTCGGTGACCTGCTGGTGACGTCGGGTCCGGACGGCTCCACGATCCACTGGACTGTCACCCGCGTCGTGGCGTACACGAAGACGGGCGGCATCCCCGAGCGGATCTTCACCCAGTCCGACGCGCAACGAAGGACGTTGCGGCTGATCACTTGCGGCGGAACCCTCGAATCCGATGGCAGTTACAACGACAACATCATCGTGACGGCGGTCGCGGCCTGAACTGTCGGTTTGATCATTCGGAGCACAATCGGGGTAGGCCCACGGGAAAGGGGTCGTCATGCATTGCTCCGGAAAACGAGTCAGAACGAGCCTGATCCCTGCCGCGGTCGGCGCTCTCGTCGTCGGCATCGTAGGGCTGGCCGGGTGCGGTTCGAGCAGCCCGAGCAGTTCGAGCACGGCGCATTCGACGCCGTCGTCGGGGACCGCTGCCGCGACGGCGAGCACCACCCGCGCGGCCGGCGGAGCGTCGGACACCGCGGCCGGCGGAACTTCGAACACCATGCCCGGCGGGGCATCGGACACCGCGGCGATCGAGAAGGCATACGAGGTGTTCTTCGCGCCTAACGCGGGCAACGCCTCCATGGACCACCTGCAAAACGGCGAACAGTTCCAAGCCGTGCTCAACCAGCAAGGTCAGAGCGAGAGTTCGCTGGCCGCAAGCGCTTCCGCCCACGTCTCCAAGGTCACGCTGATCTCTCCGACCGTCGCGAAGGTCATTTTCACCATCGAGGTCGGCGGCAAGCCGATGCTCCAGAACCAACCCGGCTACGCCGTGAAACAGGACGGCACCTGGAAGGTTTCGGACTACACGTTCTGCGGCCTGCTGCACCTCGAGATGGGCAGCAAGGTTCCGAGCGTGTGCGATTCGGCGGTGGCGACCCACGCACCGAGCTGATCTCACCGGGTGCCGCCACGCTTGAGACGGCGTCGGTCGGGACTGGGTGTGCCTCTGGGAGGAGCAGCGCGTGCGGACCATCGTCGGGAGGCACGGCCACAAGCCGGTACCGCGCGCGATCGCGCTGACGACGGTCCTCGGCGTTCTCTTCCTGACTTTCCTTGACACGACAATCGTCACGGTCGTTCTGGGCAACATCCAATTCACGTTGGGCGCCGGGATCATTCCGCTGCAGTGGGTGGTCAACGCGTACTCACTGGTCTTCGCCAGCCTCATGCTGTTTGCCGGTTCGCTCGGCGATCGGCTGGGCCGCAAGCGCCTCATGTTGATCGGCATCGCCGTGTTTTGTGCCGGGTCGGTGCTCTGCGCCCTCTCGCCGAGCATCGGCTGGCTGATCGGCGGGCGGGCCGTCATGGGGGTCGGGGCAGCCGCCTCCGAGCCGGGCACGCTGTCCGTGATCCGTCACATGTATCCCGACCGGCGGCGACGGGCTCGGGCACTCGGCGCCTGGGCCGCGGTATCCGGACTGTCGCTGGCGATCGGACCCGTCATCGGCGGTCTGCTGGTTGCCGTCGGCGATTGGCGCACGGTGTTCTGGTTCAACCTGGCGCTCGGGGCGGCGCTGTTCGTGTTCGCCGCGGAGTTCGTCCCGCTCAGTCGCGACCCGCAGCGTGGGCCGCTGGACGGCGGCGGGTTCGTGCTCGGCGCGCTCGCCTTGGGATCGCTGATCTTCGCCGGCATGTCCGGCGAGCAGTACGGCTACCGGACGTCATGGGTGATCGTCTTGTTCGTGGTAGGGGCGGTCGCCGCGGCCGTCGCGATCGCAGTCGAGCGCCGCGTCGACAGCCCGATCATCGACCTGCGCTATCTGGGGCAACGCAGCGTTGCCGACGCGCTGTTCGCCGCGTTCGCGATCTATTTCGGGGTCTTCTCGATCTTCTTCTTCACAGCGCTGTACCTCGACATCGTGGAGGGCTACAGCGGCTTGCAGATGGCTCAGATGTTCGGCCCCATGGCCGGTTTGATCGTCGCGGGTTCGATCGTGTCGGGTTATTGGGTCGGCAATGCCGGTCCGCGTGGCCCCATGATGTCGGGCGCGGTCGTCAGCGCCATCGGCATCCTGATGACGCGTGTGTACCTGACGCCGCACCCGGATTTCGGCGCGCTCATGCTGGCGCTCGCCATCGCCGGGCTCGGCTTCGGGATTGCCGTCGTGCCCGTCACCGCTGCGGTGCTCGGCCATGTCCCGGCCGCGCATTCCGGGATGGCGGCCGGCGCGACGAACACGGCCAGACAGCTCGGGTCTGTCGTCGGCGTCACCGCGCTGGGCGCGCTCGTCAACGTCACCATCACCAGCGGCTTCGGCGCGGACCTGCAGCGTCAGGGCGTCCCGGAGTCGCTGAAGAACGCCGTCATCGGAATCCTCGAGACGGGCGGCTCGGCGGCGCAGGGCCTCGATATCGCGCATCCCGATCCCTCGATCGCCCCTCTCGTGCACGCCGCGACGGGTGCCTTCCGAGACGGCATCCACCTCGCCCTCATCGTCTCCGCCGTCTTGATCCTGATCTCCGCCGTCGTCACCGCAGCCACGCCACGCTCCGCGCTCGACCCGGAGTCCGAGGTCGACTGAATCCGCGCAGCGGGCCGGTGTCGCCGCACGACTGCCCACACGTTGCCCGCCTTCCCATCGCAACAATCGAACTATCCGACCTGCGGCACCGCCGGGCGCGCGAAACGGACACCGACGATATCCGGACTGGGGCTCGCAGCAACGGCTACTGATGGTCGATGTTCAGCGCCTTGAGGAGTGTTGCGGCGGGGTCTGGCTGTCGGCGTTCCTGGAGGGCAGCGAGCAGGTGTCGTGGCTGGACCTTTCGCGTTTTCTCCCCGCTGGCCAAGGCCACGGCACGCGCTATCACGGCCCGAAGTCCTGAGGTCAGGGGCGCGTGGCCGACTTTTCTGGGTGCGCTCGGGCCGGGCATGGTTCCGAGGTCAATCCCGAGTGCCGCCAATGCGGCGTGATCAAGGTCTCGGGCCGCGGCGCGGGCTTGCTCAACGTCGGCGCCGAGTGTGTCGACGACGCCGGAGTCATGAAGGAGACCGAGCAGTAGGTGGTCGGTGCCGATCCGGCGGTCGCCTTGCCGAGCAGCCTCATGCGCGGCGTGGGTGAGTGCAGCTGCCGCGTCTTTCGTCATGGGTCCGAACACGGTGCGCTACTTCCCGTACTTGGCGTGCATGGACTGCCGGGACACACCGAGCGCGTCTCCGATCTGTTCCCAGGACCAACCCTGATCCCTGGCCGCTTTGACCTGCCGGGCCTCGACCTGTTCCGCCAACCGGCGCAGTGCTCCAACCGCCCGCAAACCGACTGCCGGGTCGGTGGACCGGAGCTGTGCCGCGACATCATCACCCATCACACCGTCAGTCTGGCTTGACAATACAGTGATGTCAAGCCAGACTGACACAGGCCGTCAGGCCAGACTGACAGAAGCGAGGGCAGCGATGGGTGACAGCGAGTACGCCATCCGGGTCGACGGTCTGCGGATGCGATACGGCACCCGCGAGGTGCTCGCCGGCGTGACGTTCGACGTGCCGCGCGGCGAGACTCTCGTCATGTTGGGCCCGAACGGTGCCGGAAAGACGACGACGATCGAGATCCTCGAGGGATTCCGGATGCGCTCGGCCGGCGCGGTGTCGGTGCTGGGCGTCGACCCAGCCCGCGCGGACGAGACGTGGCGAGCCACTATCGGCATCGTCACGCAGTCCTGGCGCGACCACGCCAAGTGGCAGGTGAGCGAGTTCCTCGCCTACCAGGGCTCGTACTACACGCCGTTCGCGTCACCCTCGACACCTCGGCCGTGGCCGATCGGCGACCTGCTGGAGGCAGTCGGCCTCACCGATCACGCGAAGACGCCGATCGGGCGGCTGTCCGGCGGGCAGCGTCGCCGCCTCGATGTCGCCGTCGGACTGGTCGGACGACCCGACCTAGTGCTCATGGACGAACCGACGGTCGGGTTCGACCCGGAGGCGCGGGCCGAGTTCCATCGAATCATCCACGCGGTTACCGAGCGGTGGCAGACCACGGTTCTGCTGACCACCCACGACCTTGACGAGGCGGAGAAGCTCGCCGACCGTGTGGTGATCCTGGCCGGCGGCACCATCATCGCCGATGGCACCCCGCACGAACTCGCGCGACAGATCGCGGGCGAGGACGAGGTGCGCTGGACAGTGAACGGAACCCCGCACACCCGATCCACCCCCGACTCCACCGGCTTCGTTCGAGAACTCTTTCGTCATCACGGCGATGCCATCGGCGACCTCGAAGTACGCCGCGCATCGCTGGAAGACACCTACCTCGCGCTGGTCCGCGACGCCGAGACGCCCCGCTTCGAACCGATAGGCAGGACCGCGGCATGACCACCACCGCCCTCCGGTCCGGCTTCCGGGCCGGGCTGATCGAGCTGCGTCAGAACTTCACCGGCGCCGCCCTCATCGGCCAGTTGTTCTGGCCCGTTGCGACGCTCGTCGCCATCTGGTTCCTCCGCGATATGACCGTGGCCGGTGCCCGACTCGGCCCACTGGTCCTGCCCAGCGCGGTGGGGATGTTCATCGCATTCGGAATGCTGCTGACCGTGCAGCAACTCGCTGCCGACCGCGAGGACGGCACCCTGCTGCGGGCAAAGGCCACACCGCGCGGCATCCGCGGCTACCTCGTGGGCAAGTTCGTGAACGTCTCCGCCACCGTGCTCGCGTACCTGCTGATCCTGCTCGTCCCCGGCGCGCTGCTCATTGGCGGTCTGTCGATCACCGCTACCGGATGGCTCACCCTGGCGTGGATCCTCGCCCTCGGGCTGATCGCGACCCAGGCGCTCGGTGCCGTTTTCGGTGCGCTCGTGCGAAGCTCCAGAGGTGCGGGCATGACGTCCGTTCCCGTGATCGGGCTGATCGCCATCTCCGGCATCTTCTACCCGATCACCGCGCTGCCCGGCTGGCTCCAAGCCATCGGACAGATCTTCCCCGTCTACTGGCTCGGCCTCGGTATGCGCTCCGCACTCCTACCCGCCGATGCAGTGACTGTGGAAATCGGCGAGTCCTGGCGCCACCTCGACACGGCCGCCGTCCTCGGCACCTGGGCGGTGGCGGGTCTGATCCTCGCCCCCATCGTGCTCCGACGCATGGCCCGTAAAGAATCCGGCTCCCGCGTCGCACAACGACGCGAACAACTCCAGCAACGCGTCGGCTAGTGAAGCCCCGCCCGATCCCGCCAGCCGACGCCGCAGCCGCCCCTGATCAACGCGGCCGACGCCCGAACCCGGTCCGGTAGCATCAGATCCGCCATCCCCGGCAACCAGAGCGAGCCACCAGAACGACTTCCAGCTAGTTCTCTTGGCCGTATTCTTGTTGCCCTCGCCCTCGTAGCTCAGGGGATAGAGCACCGCTCTCCTAAAGCGGGTGTCGGCAGTTCGAATCTGCCCGGGGGCACGGTATTTATGCAGGTCAAAGGGTTGAGGTGATACTGCGAGGACCCTTCGGGCTCTGCCCGTACCTTATTCGTACCTTACGAGTTTCACTGCGTACCTCATCCATGCGCGTGGAAAGATCGTCAAGATCCGAGTCGAAGAGGTCGGAGTACACGTCCAATGTCACGCTCGGTTTCGAGTGACCGAGCATTCGTTGGACCGCCAGCACGTTCGCGCCGGCCGAAACTGCCAACGACGCCGCGGTGTGGCGGAGCTCGTGCGGGGTCAGTCCTTCCAGGCCGGCGGAGGTGGCGGCCGCGTCGAACCAGTCGCGGCGCATGTTCCGCACCCGAAGAACCCCGCCGTTGATCGATCCGAATACGAGGTCCTCGGTCGATCTACCGGTGGTGCGGTCGGCGAGCGCGTCAACGAGGAACCCGGGGAATGGGACAGACCGCTCCTCGCCGTCTTTCGGCGATCCCCATTTCAGAACGCCATTGACTTCGGTGACCGACGCGGAGACCTGGAGCCTCCGCCGCCGTAGATTGACGCCGCCGACGCGCAGTGCGGCGAGCTCCCCGATGCGCAGGCCGCAATACGCGAGCACTAGAACAATTTCGGCATGTTCACCGGCAGCTTCTGCGAGATCTTCAACCTGCTGCGCCGTCAGATAGCGCTTACGAACCACCGCCTGTTTAGGAAGCTTGACGCCGACGACGGGGGTGGCCGGCAGCTTCCGCGACGAGACGGCAAACCGCATCACCGACGACAAGACGCCAGCGATTTTTCGCACCGTGCCGCCCGCGAGGGCACCCTGCGCGTAGCCCACGATCCACGCCTGGATCTCATCGAATGTAACGCGTTCCAGCTGCGTGGTACCCCACCTGGGCAGGACATGTCGGTTGAGGATAGATTCGTTGCGGGCACGCGTCGCCGGCGTCCATGACGGATCTGACGCCAGCCACTTCTCGGCGATCTCCTTAACGGTGGTGCGCCCCGCACTCGGCTCGACATACGTACCGCTCACAAGCGCCTTCGTCTGCTCATCCAGCCAACGCTGCGCGTCGATTTTGCGGATGAAGATTCGGCCCTGCTGAACGCCTGCAGGATCGTAGAACCTCGCGTACCAGCGGCCGTTAGCTCGTTTCGTGATGCTCGCCATCGTCTACCACCACCTTGGTAATGCCTTCTGGCTGCCATGGCCGCCACGGCCAGCCGCTCTCGATAAGTAACCGCTCGAATGTCGTCACCGCATCGAGCGCGGCGTCGTCGTCGCCGGTCTCGTCTCGCAGCCGGGCGGCGAGAGCGATGAGTTCGGGGGCGGTGGGCTCGGCCCACTGCCAGACCGCGCCGGTGCGGTATTTTTCGGGCGTGCGGTCCGTCGCGATCCGGTAAGCGGCGGCGTAGTCCTTCGTCGTCTCGATGTAGGCGGCGATCAATTCTTCGATGCGAACAGTTGCCCGGGCGAGGTCGACACTAGCGGATTCGAGGGCTTGCCTGGCCTGATCGATCTCCGGAGCCCGCATCAGGGATGCGAGGCTAAGCTGATCCCGGCTGTCACCAAGGATCTCGGCGATCGCGATGCCTTCGGTGAGCGAGATACCACGCTGTCCACTTTCGACCTTCCACACCGTCGCCTGAGTGAAGCCGAATCCGCGCGACGTCATCGCTTCGGCGAGGTGTTCCTGACTCATGCCGATAGCCTCGCGCCGCGCCTTGATGTTGCGGGAGAAGTTCGCCGCGGCCTGCTGGCCGCCATCCGTATCCGCCATACCCGCGTTTCTACTCTTAAATAGAGTGTTGCGCAACTATAGCAATTGCGTAATCTGGTTCACAGTAATTTATCCTGCTCGGATTGGAGTGATCATGTCGGAGAACCTGACGACTGTCGAGACCAGCGAGCTGACGTCGATCCCGGTGGCGACGCTGCGCTGGTACCGTCACGCTGGCATCGGCCCGGTGTCCTTCAAGCTCGGCGGCCACGTGCGCTACCGCCGCGAAGACCTCGATCGCTGGATGACCGATCAATACGAAGCCAGCGCCACCCAGAAAGTTAGCTGACGCGGGAGAATCAGCCATCCGTGTGATTCCGCGGTTGCAGGCTGCCATAGCACGAGCAACCACTCGTCCCACTACGCATACTGCCGTAATCAGACGAAGCCCCGGTGACACTAATGTCGGTCGCCCGGACAAGTGCGGTGACACGGGTACCGACGGTGAGGTGCTCGCCGGCAAAAGTGTGAATAGGCACGGTGGCATCAATATCGCGGAATTCATCAAGCCTGATCGTCAGGCGGGGCACGACAGCGCCCCGAGTGATGCCAGTGATGGTGACAAATAGGTGCTTGCGGGTTGCTGTGAAAATGGTATCTCCGGTAGCAGTCGGTGTCAGTGGCGCGGTCGGTCCTACTTGTGGTTCCAGACCTTGTAGGAGGACAGGATCAGCAGTGCGACGAGTGCGGGGATCAGGACGGCGGTCGGGACGACGCCAAGGAGCAGTCCGCCGATGATGGTGCCTGTGATGGATCCGGCGCTCATCGCGAGGACGAAGGTCTTGTTGTCTGCGAGGACTTTAAAGCTTTGGTCTTGGCTGTAGCGGGCGAATGCGACGAGCATGGTGGGTAGCGAGACGACCAGGGACAGGCTGCCGGCGATCTTGATATCCACGCCGAACAGCAGCACGATCGTGGGAATGAGCAGTTCGCCGCCCGCGACGCCCATTAGCGCGGCCACGATCCCGATGGCAGCCCCGGCGGCAAGCCCGAGACCGGTGCGCAGCGCGGGGTTCAGGTCCAGGGCGCCGACCTGCCCGAAGTGGGTGTAGGCCAGGATCGCGGCGATCAGCACCAGCAACCCGGCGAGCACCTTGTACAGCGCCGCGGACCGCATTTTCGTGGCCCAGCTCGCCCCGGCCCAGGCGCCGATCAGGCTGCCCGCCAGGAGGTTCACCGCGATCGGCCAGTGCGGCGCGACGTGGCTGTAAGGAACCGAGGCAAGCCTAGCGGGCAGGGCGGTGACGACCACGATCAGGCTCATCGCCTTGTTTAGGATGACGGCCTTCAACGCGACGAACCCGAAAACTCCGATCAGTAGCGGGAGCCGGAATTCGGCGCCGCCCAAGCCGATCAAACCACCCAGCGTGCCGATCAGTGCACCGGCGAGGAACACCGAGGGCAGCGACCGCATCCACCGGCCGACGTCCGAGCCCGGCGTGGCGGCGGATTTGAGCGCATCCGAGTCGGGACTGCTCACGACGCGACCGGCTCGGCGAGGCGGGCCCCGGTGCTGGCGGTGTCGTAGCCGGGTATCGCGGCGAGGCGCCTGCGCAACACGGTGTCGTGCATCAGGTCGGCCAGGGCCGCCACGGCGAGGTGGGCCCGGTGTTCGGGATCGATCCATAGTTCC
>MKSW01000013.1:164344-211492 GCA_001897425.1 Actinobacteria bacterium 69-20
ACCACCGGGATCTGCTCCTCGCACACCTGCTCGATGGTGGGCACCCGGCCATTCGGTCGACCTGCCAGGCCTACCCGCCAGCCGGTGAGCACGAACCGGTCGACGGGACGAGACATGGTCGGCAGCTCATCGGGCCGACCGTGCACGACCGCGGCGTGCACCAGGCCTGCGTCGAGCCACTCTGCCGATCGGGTACTGGAGGCGTGCGCGATCACCAGGTTGCGTCCTGATCGGCGGGCCAATATTGCGGCGATGATCCCTAGTGCGGGATCGCATCCGGCGATCAACGCGGCATCGGGGTCCGCGCCCGGCATCCAGGACACCTCCGCATCCGTGGCGGCCGCCTGAGCATCGGCCATCCACTGCTGCGCGCCGGCGCTCGGGGTGACAACCAGCCGGTCACCGACCCTCGCCGCGAGGACAGGCAGGCCTGGTGCGGTGGCCAGGGCCGGCTCGCGACCGGACAGCCACACGACGTCGGGAGCATCCGTAACAGCGGGGGCGAACAGATCTTCCACCGCCACGCCAAGCGCCCGGGCCAGCGCCAGGGCGGCGTCGACCCGCGGCGCGTGTCGGCCGGCCTCTACCGCGCCGATCAGTTGTCGGCTCACCCCCGCGGAGCGCGCCAACTCGACCTGTGACCAGCCACGACTCTCCCGGGCTAATCGCAACCGATTCTGCATGCTAGGAATCTAGCAGGCGACAGCAATGTAGCATTGGTCGGTAGTCCGAGCTATTCGACATCGCCTCTTTCAGATCGTCGACGACGCGCAGGGTCTCGCAGGCATTTCGGCCTAGCCGGTTCGAGAGTGGCACCCAAACCAGCGTCATCGCTCCGTAGGACACCAGATAGGTGGGTGCAGCCAGACCGACGACACCCGGCGCGGTGTGTAAGACATCGACTACACGGGGCAGGATCGGCGCGATCATGAAAATGTGCGCAAAGATCAAGAACGCAGCCGGGGTCATCCGCGCCAACAGCCCACGCGGCGCGGCCGACCGGATCGCGATACCCCGGAGAGTGGTTTGGTCGGACGCAATCACGGCCCGTAGGGCGGCACAGCTTGATCGGTGCCTGCATCAATGGTCTGTGGCCCGGCCGGTGCAGGCTCGTCGTTGGCGGCGGCAGACTCGCGGGGTCGGCGGCCGACGCTGCCGATGGCCTCGAATAACAGTCCTGGCCGCCCGCCGATTGAGTTGATGAATAGCGCGGTAACCGAAGCAGCCATGGCGATCATCGCCCAGACAGGGTGCAACAGCCCGGTGGCGGCGAACGGGATGCCAAGTCCATTGAAGACGAATGCCAGGCCCACGTTCTGCCGGACCCGCCGGTATGAGCGGCGCGAGATAACGCGTGCGGTGTCGATGAGGCACAGATCGGCGCGCACAAGGATGATGTCGGCGGATTCGGTCGCAATGTCGGTGCCAGATCCCATGGCGATGCCGACATCAGCGCGCATCAGGGCGGGGGCGTCGTTGATGCCGTCCCCCACCATGGCGACCATCGCCCCGGCAGCCTGATATCGGCCGACGAGCGCGGACTTTTCTGCCGGTAGCACGCGCGCGTGTACGTCGGTGATTCCCACCTCGCGGGCGATGTGGGCGGCGGCGCGAGGGTTATCGCCGGTGACCAGCACCGGGGTGATGCCGGCCCGGCGGAGCGCGGCTACTGCCTCGACGGCCTCGGGCCGTGGGGTGTCGGCCAGCGCGATCACTCCCAACACCTGAGTGTCGCGTGCGACAGCAACGACGGTGTGCCCTTCGGCCTCCGAGGCGTCGATGAGATTGTCCAGCGGGACCAGGTCGTGGCCGGCGGCGGTAAGGAACGCCGGGCGGCCGACCAGCAGTACTTGACCTCCGGCGCGGGCAGTGACCCCGAATCCGGCTGTGGCCTGGAATCCGTCCGGATCCGGGTCCGGCGTGTCAAGCCCGCGGGTGTCGGCGGCGATGACGATGGCGCGGGCCAGCGGATGCTCCGAGCTGGCTTCGGCGACCGCTGCGGCTGCGAGCAGCTCGTCGGCTGCCACACCCGGTGCCGGGTGAATCCCCACCACGATGGGCCGGCCGTGGGTCAGTGTGCCGGTCTTGTCCAGAAGCACGTGGGTGATGTTGCGCAGGGTTTGGAATGCCTCCCCGGTGCGCATGATGATGCCGGCATCGGCAGCCTCGCCGGCGCCGCGCACGATCGCCAGCGGGGCGGCGATGCCGACTGCGCAGGGATAGCCCATCACCAGTGCCGATAGCCCGGCGAACACCGCCCGTTGCACGTCGACGGCCCCGGTGAGCAGCCAGCTGTCGGCCAGCCATGCGACCAGGGCGAGGCCGGCCACGATGAGCACGGTGGGGGTGTAAATGCGTAGCACTCGGTCCACGAGGTGCAAGATGCCGGGTTTGAGCGCGCGGGCGTCCTCCACGTGGCGCACGACCCGGGCCAGGAAACTCTCGCCCGCCACGGTGGTGGCTGTCAGTAGCAGGGTGCCGGTGCCGTTGAGTGCCCCGGAGACGATCTGCTGCCCGACCGTGGTCTCCACGGGAACAGGCTCACCGGTGACCAGCGACAGGTCGAGCGTGGAATAGCCCTTGACGACGCGGGCATCGACCGGGACCCGTTCACCGGGGCGGACTCTCAGCTGTTCCCCGACGACGATCTGGTCGACGGGCACTTGCACCTCGGCCCCGTCGCGTACCACGGTGGCCAGGTCGGGTTGCAGCTCGAGCAGCTTGCGCACCGCCTGCGACGAGCGGGTCTTGACCAGCAGCGCCAGCCACTCGGAAAAGATGTGGTAGGTCGCGACAAGGACCGCCACGACGAAGAACTCCGCGGTCGGATACCGGGGAAACACCCCGGACAGGCCAATCACGCCGCCGGCGATACCGGCGAACGCGCCGACCTCCAAGAGCACGTGCTGGTTCAAAATCCCTCGGCGGGCCGACTGATAAGCCATCACCAGGATGCGCCGTGCCACCCCGGCCACCATGATCAGCGCCAGCCCCAGAGTCAGCCACCCGGGTAGCCCTGCCGGGACCAGCCCGACCGCCCGCAGCACCAGCGCGGCCACACCGGGGGCCACGATCCCCGCCGATCCGGCCACCGCGAGCCCGGTGCCGGCCTTGCGAAGGATCACGAACGCCACCGGCACCATTACCACGACCACGCTCAGCGGGACAAGGACGGAAGCGATCCCGGTCACGGTGGCGATCAACCCGATGGCGGCCAGGCTGGTGGCGATCGCGGCCAGCAACCGCAGCCCCTCGACAACGAGTTGATGTTCTTCCTGTTCGAAGGGCCGAAGTTTGCGCGGGTCGTAGAGCTGGTAGCCGATATCCCGCAGTGTGCCCACGATCTTTTCGGGGGCGATGACGCCGGGGTCGTAGTCGACCAGGGCCTGCTCGTGGGTCAAGCTGACCGCGACCTGGCCGACCCCATCCATGCGGCCCAGCGCCTTTTCGATCGTGCCGGTGCACAACGAACAGTGCAGTCCCGCGATCCGCGCCCGGATCCGCGCCTGCCCCGCCTCACCGGCCGGTTCCACGGTCCAGCCGCGGGCGTCGGCCTCTTCGGTTAAGGCGGTCACGCTCACCATGACTCGACCTGGGTTTGCCCGCCGGGGACGGTGAACCCCGCGGCCTCGATCCGCTCCACCGCCTGCCGGGCAAGCACCTCAGCACTGGTGCCTGCGGCGTCGAACCGCATCCGCACCAGCCGGGAGACGTGGTCGGCGTCCACGTGCCCGACCCCATCCAGCCGACCCAACACGATGGCCAGCCGCCGCTCGCACGCCCCGCAATCCATTCCTTCGACCCGAAGCGTCACAACATTGCTCATCACGGTTTCCCTTCTCCATCCGCCGCCCCGCCGAGGCGGTGTGGCGCGATGCCTGTGCCACTACCACCACGGTATGGGGTTGCCCCAGGGGCCAGGTCAAGGCGAGTAACCTCGACGTCAGGGAGGCGATCACGTGACATCCACCACATCCGGCGAGGCTGCAACCTGGACCATGGGGCAGGCTGCTGAGGCTGCCGGGCTGTCCCGCAAAGCTCTGCGGGTCTACGAAGCCAAGGCGCTCCTGTCCCCGGCCGGGCGCAGCGAGGCCGGCTACCGGCTATACACCGACGACGACATCACGGTCCTGCGGTTCATCCGGCAGGCCAAGACCCTGGGCCTGGCACTAGATGAGATTGGCGACATCCTGGCCCTGCGCCGCGGCGGCACCACCCCCTGCCGCCACGTAATCGGCCTGCTCGACGAACGCATCCACGGCATCGATCGCACCATCAGCGACCTGCGCCAGCTGCGCCGCACCCTCACCGACACCCGCGCGAACGCCGAAGAACACCTCACCGACGCCGGCGGCGTATGCGGCATCATCGAACACGCCACGCCAGACCACGGCTAACGACACGACCATCCAGCTGGGCAGCCCCGCGCGGATCGCGGCTACGCCCAGAGGGCTAGTCGGCGTCAGAGACGGTCCAAATCGGTGATGAGGACTTGGATGCGGTCGCGGATGCCGTCGCGGACTTCGCGTACGACTTCTACGGGCTGGCCTGCGGGATCGGTGAGGTCCCAGTCTTCGTAGCGCTTGCCGGGGAAGATCGGGCAGGTGTCGCCGCAGCCCATGGTGATGACGACATCCGCTTGCGAAACGTCTTCGGTGGTGAGTTTCCGGGGCGGCTCGCCGGTGATGTCGATGCCAACTTCTGCCATGGCTTGTACTGCCACGGGGTTGATTTGCTCGGCGGGTTCGGAGCCTGCGGAGCGGATGTCGATGCGGTCGCCGGCGAGGTGGTTCAGCCATCCGGCGGCCATTTGGGAGCGGCCGGCGTTGTGCACGCACACGAAAAGGACCGTCGGTTTGCGCGTCACGGGATGTCCTGCGGATAGTAGCGGCGCCGGGCCCACAGCGCGACGTAGACGAGCGCCACGAGGACGGGCACTTCGATGAGAGGGCCGACGACCCCGGCCAGCGCTTGGCCGGAGGTTGCTCCGAAGACGCCGATGGCGACGGCGATGGCCAGCTCGAAGTTATTGCCGGCGGCGGTGAAGGCGACGGTGGTGGTTTTGGCGTAGCCGAGGCGCAGGTGGTGCCCGAGGGCGAAGCTGCCGCCGAACATGAGCGCGAAATATGCCAACAGCGGTAACGCGATCCGCGCGACGTCCCAGGGCCGTGAGGTGATGGTGTGGCCCTGCAGGGCGAACAGAAGCACGATGGTGAACAGCAGTCCATAGAGGGCGACCGGGCCGATCTTCGGCAGGAACCGCTGCTCGTACCAGTCGGTGCCTTTGGTGCGTTCGCCGATGGTGCGGGTCAGATACCCGGCGATCAGCGGGATCCCCAAAAACACCAGCACGGACACGACGATCGTGCCGACCGAGAATCCAGCGGTCACTTGCTCAAGGCCGAGCCAGCCGGGCAGTACTTGCAGGTAGAACCAGCCGAGCAGGCCGAACGCGAGGATCTGGAACACCGAGTTGATGGCAACCAGGACGGCGCCGGCCTCTCGATCCCCGCACGACAGGTCGTTCCAGATCAACACCATGGCGATACAGCGCGCCAAGCCGACAATGATCAGTCCGGTGCGATAGTCCGGCAGGTCGGGAAGGAAGATCCAAGCCAATGCGAACATCAGCGCCGGGCCGATGAGCCAGTTAAGTACCAGCGACGTGGCAAGCATGCGGCGGTCGCCGGTCACACGATTGAGAGCCCGGTAGCGGACCTTTGCCAGCACCGGATACATCATCAGTAGCAGACCGATCGCAATGGGCAGACTGACCGAGCCGACCTTCACCGCATCCAGGCCCTCGGCCAGCGAGGGAATCATTCGGCCCAGTGCCAGCCCGAGGGCCATCGCAGCGATGATCCACACGGGCAGGAAGCGGTCCAGCCGCGACATGCGCGCCAAAACCGGCCCATCCAAGTCGGACGTACGTTGCAGCTTCACCTCACTCATGCGGATGTCGTCTCCGGCTTGATCGCCCGGATGATCGCGCCGTGCATACCCTCGGCAACCTCATGAGTGAACTCGACCGTGGCGTCGTCGAATCCGGCGGCGGCCAGACCCGCCAGGTACTCGGCCTTCGACAGGGCGCCGGCGATGCAGCCAACAAAGGACCCGCGTTCGGCCCTGTCAGCCGTGCCGAGGTGGTCTTCGGCGACGACGTCGGAGATGCCGATCCGCCCGCCCGGAGCCAGCACGCGGAACATTTCGGCCAGCACCGCGGGCTTGTCCACCGACAGGTTGATGACGCAATTCGAGATCACCACATCGATCGACCGATCCGGAAGCGGAATTGCCTCGATGGTGCCCTTGACGAATTCGACATTGGTCGCGCCGGCCTTGGCAGCGTTCTCGTGCGCCAGAGCGAGCATCTCGTCGGTCATGTCCACGCCGAAGGCGCGCCCTGCCGGACCAACTCGCTTGGCAGAGAGCAGCACGTCGATGCCGCCGCCGGAGCCCAGATCGAGCACCCGTTCACCCTCATGAAGCTCTGCCACCGCGACTGGATTCCCACAGCCAAGGCTGGCTAGCACGGCCTCGGCCGGCAACTCGCCCTGCTCACCGGCACTGTAGAGCCCGGAGCCGAACGCGGAATCGACTTCGGCGGCGCCACCGCAACACGAGGAGTTCTCAGCCAATGGCGTGAGCGTCCCCGTCGTAGGAGCGCAGCAGGAATCTGTTGCGTCCAGCACGGCCAACGCAAGGCCACCGGTACCGGTGACAGCCGTCGCGGCGGCTGCATACCTGGCACGCACCTCATCGCGCAATTCGTTGTCGCCCACGGCTTTTCGCTCCGTCCCGCGTCGGGTGAGTTGCCGGCTTGCCCCGGCGGTCATCACCATTCGCCTATCGACACTCGTCAATATGAATAGGATGACAGGATTAATCGACGATTGTCAATGCGTATGGCAGAATGGCTTCATGTCTCCCGCAGAACCCCAGGCAACAGTGTCATCTGAGGCGGACTGCTGCGCCCCGAGTGCCGCCGGCGGCATGGGCCAAGAGGCGGCCGAAGAACTCGCCGCCGTGCTCAAAGCGCTCGCGGAACCGACCCGGCTGCGGCTAGTTTCGATCATTGCTTCCCATTCGGACGGCGAAGCGTGCATCTGCGACCTCACCGATCCCGTCGGGCTCTCGCAGCCCACCGTCTCGCACCACATGAAGGTGCTAGTCGACGCCGGACTGCTCACCCGCGATCAGCGCGGCAAGTGGGCCTACTATCGGCTCACCCCCGGGGCGATTGAATCGCTCGTCCGGGCGCTGTCCCTCGCCGTACCGGTCCGCGTCTGACTGTCGCGACGTTGCCAACCGGCCCAATTTGACCGATCGCGAAACTGTTCCCCGAACCAGGTAGTCCGGCACATCCAAGTGGCGACGCGGCCGCCCGGTTCCGTCCGTTCCGCGCATATGCTAGCCGCGTGGCGGCATCCCCGCTCGAAATCGCATGACGCGGGCCAGATTCGCGGCATTCAAAGCCTTTCAACCGAAATGGTGCGGTAACGTCGCCGACCGCGAACGGAACCGGCTCAGGGCAGACCGCGAACCAGGACGGGCCAACAGCACCGCCGAGAGACGGCGTAACCACGGCCGCATAAAGTCGCCGCGATGGTCGTGGCCGCCGTCTACGGCCCGATCCTCGCGAGCCGCTTCGCCCGCCGCGCCAGCCAGCCGCTCCTGGCAACCGACCCGTTCATCGGGGTGCGGCTCCACGCCCTAATCCCAGGCAAGGAGCATGCCGCACTCCTGCGCACGGTGCCGGCGGTCGTCGGCGTGCTCGCCGGGCCAATCGCCGTGTCGGCGACCGGCACTATCGCGCCTAGGCTCCTCGAAATTCCCCGGCGGCCGCAGCACGCCACTTTCATCTGCGCCATCGCGATCGCCGTCGACCTCACTGTGCTCGAGCTCGCCGCGACCCAGCTGGTGACCCCATCCGGCGCGTACCACTGGCCGCCCACCATGGTGGCCGCCGCCGCCAGCCTCGGACGACCCGGCTACATGAAACGGGCCACCCGATACCGCCTCTGTGCGAGATTAATGTGGCCGATCCACCGCATTCCGGCGACTATTTGCTCATCATCTGAGTCATCACGTGGTCCATCGTTTGGCCATCCATGGGGCCGATTCCGATCCGGGCGGACATGACGATGAACGTGATGGCCAGCGCGAGGGCGACGGCGGCGAGTATGACCGCCATCGGAAGGCGTCGAGTCCTTGGTGGCGTCGGCGTCGATGTCGGTATCGGGAGGTCACGTGTGAGCATGTCGAGTTCACCGACCGTGCGGGAGCGATACGCCGCGTCCGCGCGTTGCGTGAATTCGTCGAGGGTGAGTCGGCCGGTCCCGACCTCCTCGCGGAGCACGGTCACGGTGTGATTCCGATCGGTGTCAGATGCCCGCATCCGAGAGTCCATAGTGCACCTCCGACTGGCCGATCACTGTGTCTTCCACGTTACCCACCGGCCGGTCAGTGCCAGGCTCGGAAACGAACCCGTGTCCGGCCGCGCCGCTCGCGCCTTGTACGCGGTGGCGGTTGAGGCGCGGCTCATAGCGCGGAGAAGGTTTTCCATTGGGTGTAGGGAACGGACCAGTCCCAGATGTAGTCGGCTTGGGTCATGGGGACGCCGGTGTCTTCGACGTCGACGGGCACGCCGTAGTAGACCATGTTGTAGAACGTTTCGGCGTCTTTGAGGCTCATGTTGACGCACCCGTGCGAGACGTTTTCCTTGCCGAGCAGGCCCTTGTCGGCGACTTCCTGGTTGGCGTGGATGAATTCGCCGTTGTTGTTCATGCGCACCGCCCAGTAGGCCTTGAATCCGCAGTAGCCGTATTTCGGGTTGCACATGATCTTCAGATCGAGTTTCTCGGTGATGACGTGGATGCCGGATACGGTGGTGCGCCCGTCGTCGACCGAGGCGGGCACGCCGTAGGCGACGGGGAAGTTTTTGATGACGTTGTCGCCTTCGACCACGAGCAGGCGATGGGAGGCAACCTTGGCGATGACTTTCAGGGCTGGGCCGATGGTGAAGTCGCGGACGACGTTCTCGCGGCCCCAGCCGTCGCCGTAGTTGACCCCGTACAGGTTGGCTTCGAGGTGCACCTTGGTCCCGGCGGGCCAGTATTCTTTGGGCCGGAAGTGCACGCGGGACTGTTTGATGCCGTTTCCTTGGATGTCTTCGTCCTGCATCCAGCCCCACGAGCCTTCGATGCCAATTGGCTGATCATTGGCGTCGGTGGCGGTAACCCGCAGATTCCTTTCGGCGACGGCGCGATTGGCGACCGCAGCCGCGAAGGTGACGACGATCGGGGCGGCGATACCCACGGTCTGCCCGTTGGGGATCTGGACCGCCGCCCGCATTGTTTCAGCCGGTTCGGCGGTGGTGAAGGTGCCGGTGAGTGGTTGGCGGCTGCCGTCGGAAGCGGTGGCGGTGCCGGTCAGCGTGTATTTCACCCCGTATTTCGGGCGATCGGTCGCGGTCCACGTGTGTTTGTCCTCGGCGATGGTTCCGGCGATGACCGCTCCGCCAGCACCGGTGAGGGTGACCTCGTCGATTGCGGCGTTGAACACGGCCACGGTGATCGGCTCTGCCGGGGCGACGCCGGTGGCGCCAGCAGCCGGGGTCATCGTCATCCGGGCTGGCTGGATCGATGCGGCCGCGCTGCTGATCGGTGGGGTTTTGTCGATTGTCGTGGTGGTGGAGCTGGCGGACGCTTGCCCGGTTGGGATCGTCGGATCGGTGGTCGGCGGCACGGTGATCGTCGTGGTGACGGCACCTGTTCCACCGACGGAGCATGCTGTCAACGCGGCTGTGGCGGTCAGGCCGATTCCGCCAAGTAGAACCTGTCGCCGGGAAATGCTGGTCATGGCTTCCTTGCTGTGCATCGGAACTGGTAGCGGCGGATCCGGGGTCAACGGAAAACAAGCCTCGCCATTCGTCGCGGATCACTACCACTATCCGTGATAGTACAAAATCTCGCTAGCGGAGCGCGGCACCAACTGTGGACTGGCGGTGTGCACTGCGGTTGGATCGGACCGGCGGGCGCCGTCGCGGTGTCACGGCACGAGCGTGTCAGTGCTGGCGCCGGCGTCGGTGGTTTGCAGCACTGCCCCGTCGATGGAGACGATGATTTCGACGCGCCCATTGTTGTCGCGCCGGGCGGATAGCGTGTCGATGGTGCCGAGTGCTTTCGGGCCGAGGGTCCAGGTCGCGCCGGCGTCGCCACTGGTCGCCAGGCGGCCGGCCGTCGTGGCAATTGCGATGGTCTGTTCGTCGGCCCAGGCGACCAGGACGGCGGGCTCCGGCGGCGCCAGGGTTTGCCAGGTGGTGGCATTGTCGGCGCTGCGGAGCAGGCCTGCTTCGGTCGTGGCCAGCAGGGTGCCGGTCTGCGGGGAGGCGGCCAGAGTGCGGGGCGGGGCAGGAATGCTATGAACAGTCCATGCCGTACGGTCCTCCGAGACGCGGAGCGCGCCGTCGAAGCCGGCCACGGTGTCCGGCCCGACGGTTAGCGCATGGAAGTCGGATTCGCCACCTCTCGAGGCGGCCTGCCAGGTTTGTCCGGAGTCTTTCGAGGTGATCAGCCCGACAGGTTGGGGCAGATCGACGCCGGCGCCAGGATGGCCGGAGGCGTAGAAGGTGCCGTCTGCCCCGATCGCGAAGCCCATCAGATCGATGGGTGGCCCGACCTGCCGCAAACTGTCGCCGGTTTGCCGGAACAGGCCCGCGTGAGTGGCCAGCAGCAGATCGCCGGTGGCCGGTTCGCGCATCGCCCCGTGGATATGCATCAGCAGGGGTGCAGACTCGGCTGTGTCAGCCGCGCCCGACGCCCCAGCGGTGGCCGCCGGTGTTGCGGTACAGCCCGCGAGCAGCCCGAATGTGACGACCGCGACCGCGGCGACGGACGCGGTGATGGCTCGGCGGGAGATCGGGATGCTCATGACGTGTACTTCAGGGCGATCATCATGCCGGCCTCGGCGTGATAAATGTTGTGGCAGTGGATCATCCAGTTTCCTTTGTTGTCGGCGTCCAGGTCAATCGGGATGCGTTGCATCGGCGCCATCAGCACGGTGTCTTTGCGCAGCCCGGAGGGCAGTGCGAAAGTGTGGCCGTGCACGTGCAGCGGGTGGGTCATCATCGACATGTTGACCGCGTCGATACGCAGCCGCTGCCCGGCGGCGACGGTCAGGGGTTTGTTTTTGCCGTAAGTGGCGCCGTTGATGCCCCACAGGTAGGGGTTCATCGAGCCTTGCAGGGTGAGCCGCTCAGTGGCGTCCGGCGCCCTGTCGGCTAGCCGGGCCGAGTCGGCGGGGGTGAGCTCGGAGCCGATCAGCACTCGGCCTCCCAGTTCTGTGGGGGTGACATCCGCAGCGGGGGCGGCGCCGCCCCCGCTGCGGATCAGGGCCAGGCCCTGGCCGCCGGCGGTCTTGCCGAACGGTCGGGCCACCAGGGGGAAGGCCCCGTCCTTGAGGGTGACGATCGCGTCATAGCGTTCGCCCATACCGATATACAAGGCGTCGGTATCGCTCGGCTGTACGGGCCAACCGTCGGTGTGCGTGACCGTCATGCGGTGCCCGCCGAGCGCGACAGCGAAGATCGTGTCCGACGCGGCGTTGATGATGCGCAACCGGACCCGCTGCCCAGGCCGGGCGGAGAGCACATCCGGGGCGGCCGGGACCTTGCCGTTGATCAAAAAGTACGGATAGGTGACGTCACCGGCGTCGCCCCACGGCGCCGCGCCACTCCCCATTCCGCCCATGGAGCCGTGATCCATTCGGCTCATGGAGCCCATTTCCATGCCGCCATCGCTGCCGCCGGCGGTGAGGTCTTTGAGCACCTGGTCGGGGGTGGTGCCGGTGCCGTCGATCCAGTCGTCGAGGATGACGACCCATTCGGTGTCGTAGCCGCCGGGCTCGTGCGGGTCGTCGATGATCAGCGGCGCATACAGGCCGCGGTCGAGTTGCACCCCGACGTGCGGATGGAAGAAGTAGGTGCCTGGGTCGGGCGCCGTGAACCGGTAGACATATCTCCCGCCGGGCGTGACCGGGTCCTGGGTGAGGCCGGGCACCCCGTCGGCGTGGTTGGCTACGCGGATGCCGTGCCAGTGGATCGTAGTGTCCGCCGGAAGCTGATTGTCCAGAGTGATCTCCAGGGTGTCGCCGGCGGTGGCGCGCAGCACCCGGCCGGGTAGCGCGTCGCCGTACGCCCACGTGTTGACGGTCGGGCCGCCCAGATCGAGGGTGGCCGGCTTGGCCACGATGGTTTCGCGCACCACTTTTTGGCCGACGGCCGGGCCGACGGTCGGTGCGGGCCCGACCGTGCTGCCTGCGCTTCCGGTCGACGTGGTGCCGCCGGGCGCGGGGGCCTGGCGGCTACAGGCGGCCAGTGCCGCGGTCGCGGCCAGGCCGAGGCCGCCGAGAAGGACACGGCGGCGGGACAGATCGGTCATGGGATCCTTCACGAAACTTGATGGCTGGCGGTAGTGGTCAGTGGCCGTCGATGAGGATGCGGCGGCGCTGTTCGTACTGTTCCGGGCTGATCTCGCCGCGGGCCAGGCCCTCTTGCAGCAGCGTCAACGGGTCTGGTCTCGCCGCGCCCACCTGCCTTTCGCCGCGACTGCCCCGCCACAGCGCCCGTATCACCAGGGCGACTATCACCCAGAAGGCAACCACGCCGACGGCCATGGACAGCCACATCAGCCAGCCCGCGCCGGATCCGAAGCCCCACATCATCGCGAACCTCCCATCGCTCGTTGCCACGCGGCCGTGTCGCTAGCGGCCCTGCACCTAGCCTGCCTATCGCACGTTGTGGTGATGCGAAGCCGTGATGAAGGTTTGATGAAGATCCACCGGCCGGACCCCGCTTCCTGCCGCTACTGCCGGACGGGCCGGAACAATGACGACTGTGAACAGCAGCGGATCGGCAGCCGGCCGGGTGTTGATCGTCGAAGATGAGCGGGCGCTTGCCACCATGATCGCCGCCTACCTGTCCCGGGCCGGGTTCGAGACGTCGGCGGTGCATACCGGCGGCGAGGCGGTCGCGGCGGTCCGCGATCAGTTGCCGGATGTGGTGATCCTCGATCTGGGCCTGCCGGGCGTGGACGGCATCGAGGTGTGCCGGCAGATCCGCACGTTCTCCGACTGCTACGTCCTTATCGCTACCGCCCGCAAAGGCGAGATCGATACGCTGATCGGCCTGTCGGTCGGCGCCGACGACTACATCGTCAAACCGTTCAGCGCACGGGAGCTGGTGGCGCGCGTCCAAACGGTCTTGCGCCGACCCCGCACCGGGAAGCGGGCAGATGACCATGCGGGCGAGCCGGCACTGGTGTTCGGCGAGTTGTCCGTTGACCCAGCTGGCCGACAGGTCCAGCTCGCCGGCGCGGCGGTGCCGTTGACCCCTACCGAGCGGGAAATGCTCATCGTGCTTGCGGCGCGTCCGGCTCTGGCGTTCACCCGGCGGCAGCTCATTGACGCGGTATGGGGAAGCGAGTGGGTCGGCGACGAGCGGATGGTCGACGTACACGTCGCGAACCTGCGGAAAAAGCTCGGCGACGACCCCGCCTCCGCCCGCTACGTGACGACCGTCCGCGGCGTCGGCTACCGAATGGGACAAGGATGAAAACCCGTGCAACTCGTCCGCTTCGCGGTGGGCTGACCACTCGCCTGCTGATCGGCCAAATACTCGTGCTGCTGGCCGGCGCGGTGACCGCAGGCGCCGTTGCGGCGATCATCGGGCCCCTCGTCTTCCACGACCATCTCATGCGGGTCGGTAAGGGTGACGACGCGGCGGAGTTGACCCACATCGAGATGGCCTACCGCGACGCATCTCTGCTATCGGTAGGCGTCGGCCTTTTGGTGGCGCTGGTCGCTGCGACCGGCGTGACCTGGTTTTTCACCCGGCGCCTTCGCCGTCCGATGCGTTTGGTCGCGGCCGGTGCACGCGAGGTCGCGCGCGGCCACTACGCAACCCGCATTCCTGATGTCGGCTCCGGCACGGAGTTAGGTGAGCTGGCTGCCGCGTTCAACGCGATGGCAGCGCGGCTGGAGGACATCGAGAACACCCGCCGACGGATGCTCGCCGACCTCGCCCACGAGCTGCGCACCCCGATCGCGACCCTCGTCGCCTACCACGACGGGCTGCACGACGGCATCGCAACGCTCAGCGAAGAGTCCCGCACCATCCTTGCGACCCAAACCGGCCGATTGACACGGCTCGCCGACGACATCGACGAGGTGGTCACCGCCGAGGAAGGCCGCCTCGACCTGCGCCTCGAAACGGTCGCGGTGTCCGACCTGCTGTGGGCAATGCATAACGAAACGCGCGACCGGTACGCACACAAGGGCGTCAACCTCGTCGTCGACGCCGACGGGGCCGCCGGGCTGCGCGTGACCGTCGACCGGCGGCGCATCGCCCAGGCCCTGGCCAACCTGCTTGCCAATGCCCTGCGCCATACCCCACCAGGAGGCACGGTGACGATCAGCGCCGTCCGCACCCGCGGCGCGGCGGCCATCACCGTCGCCGACAACGGCGACGGCATCCCCGCCGGACAACTGCCGCGCATCTTCGAACGCTTCTACCGCGGCGACGCGGCCCGAGCGCACGGCCAAACCGGATCGGGCATCGGCCTGACCATCACCAAGGCCATCATCGACGCCCACGACGGCCACATCACCGCCGAAAGCCGTGGGCCCGGCGAGGGTGCGGCATTCACGATGACGCTACCGCGAGCCATCGCGTAAACAACGGCAACTAACACGCACGAATTCCTCAACCCACGCACTACTATGCGCTATAGTTGTAACGGCCTTGTGTGCCGGTCGGCGCGATATCAAAATGCGTGCATCGACCGTCGGCACGGCATCGGCCAGCGGGTTGGCGCCGCACGACCGTGACAAGCCGCTCGCTGTGTAGCAATCATGACCATCCGCAGGGATCAGGGCTCGCCGAACTTCCTGCGCACAGGTTCGCCACCATGGCCGGAGGCGAAGCGCCCCACCATCAGGTAGCGCAACTGGCCTGCCGAGTGGTCCTGACGGATATCGGAGAAGGAACGTGCCAGAACGCAAAAACATCGACCGGGCGGCCGGAGAACGTTCCCCGGATTCCAACGTGCGCCGCACGGCTGCACGCGGCACCGGTAGTAGGTCGTCCCGCAAAGCGGCGAAGCCGATCGTCCAACGGCGCCAGGTGCCGTGGGGGCTGATTCTGAGCATCGCACTCGTGGCCGTATTTGCGGTCGTGGTCATCGGCTACGCGCTCACCCGGCCAGGATCGGGATCGGCCAGTACCGCGCCGTATCTCAATGAACTGCCCGCGGCGGAAAAGATCACAGGCATTACATTCAAGTCCGAATCGGATCGAACTCATCGTGCTGGAGCGGCCAGTCAGGGCAATATGCCCCCGGTCGGCGGCAGTCACTCTGCCGTGTGGGCCGACTGCACGGGCACCGTTTATCCCAAGCCAATTGCCGCCGAGAACGCGGTGCACTCGCTGGAGCACGGCGCGGTCTGGATCACTTACCAGCCCGACTTACCGCAAACCCAGATCGACGCCCTGGCCGCCATGGTGCGCGGTGCAAGCTACACCCTCGTCAGCCCGTACCCCGACCAGCAGAGCCCGATCGCCGTGCAAAGCTGGGGATATCAACTCAGCGTCGACTCCGCAGATGATCCACGCCTGACGGAGTTCATCGACACCTTGCGCAACAACCCGCGGGCCGCCCCCGAACCTGGTGGCAGCTGCGCCAACCCCGCGTTCAAAACGTCCAACGGTGTTGCCGGATAGCCCACGGGAAGGCCCCACCGCCGGGCGACACCCGAAGACCGAACCGCGGCCGGTGGAGTGATCAGGTTCGCGACAACTCCCACCCCACCCGGCAGGCAGTGGCTCGACTCAGTGCACCTCGCACGCACCTGCTACTACGGGTTATAGTACTAGGGATGATTGCATCTCAGGTGGCGCACCGGCCCTCAATTGCGGAGGCCGTGGCTGGCCTACGCTCATGGCCGCTGCGGAGGTGGCTGGTGGCCGCGACCGCCGCCGCCGCCGTGGCATTGATCATCGGCGTCCCTACCGGGCTGATCTCCACGTCGTGGTACGCCCGGATGACGCCGGTGCTGTGGTGGAACTACCCGATCTGGGTGGTCACAATGCTGCTCTCTGGGCTGGTCGCGGCGACCTACGTGCGCCTTGGTGAGCGGGCAGCCACGCCGACCGCCGGAATTTTCGGCGGAGGAGTCCTGTCGATGTTCGCGGTGGGGTGCCCGGTCTGCAACAAGCTGGTCGTCGTGGCGCTCGGAACGTCGGGCGCACTGAATATCTGGGCACCGATTCAGCCGGTGATAGGCGTGGTGGCACTGGGGCTGCTGGCCTATGCGGCGACGCGACGGCTACAGGCAGATATCCGATGCCGGGCCGACCTACTACCGGGATAGCGCGGCTACGCGCCCGCAAGCAAGATCCGGCGCTCAACTCGCGAACCCGCACCGTTAAAACCCTTCGATCGGCGATGATCGGGATTTCACGGTGCCTTCGGTACGCAGGCCGATCGGACGGTATCCTGCATGGGCCGGCGACACGAATCCGTCGCCGGATGGGTTCACGCAAGTATTTAGCGCGGCGGCGGCTGACGGATCGGGCGGGATGGTGGCGATGAGAGGGCTAGGCGAGCTGGAGGCCGCCGTGATGAATGTGATGTGGTCCTCCGAGGCGCCGATGTCGGTCAGGGCGGTACTAGACGCGCTGCCGCGCAGAAAGCCGCTGGCGTACACGACCGTCATGACCGTGTTGAATAACCTGCACCGAAAGGAATACGTGCGGCGGGAAAAGGACGGCCGCGCATTCCTCTACGAACCGAGCATGTCGCGCAGCCAGGCCGCGGCCGATGCCATGCGACAGATACTCAACGAAACAGCGGACACCGAGACAGCGCTGCTACTCCTAGCCCGCTCGGCCAGCGAGACGGAAACGCAGGCGCTGCGCCGCGGCCTGGACCGGCGCCGGGGCCGGGCATGACACTCGCCCTGGTCGTGATCACCAGCGGCCTGGCCCTGTTCCTCTTCGGCCACTGGCCGATTCGTCGGCTCATGCGTCGATCCGGCGATCCCCGCGTCGCGATAGTGAGCTGGCTGATCGCGCTAGCCGCCGCGCCGGGAATGCTGATCGGCGGCACCGCGATCCTGCTGCTGCCCGGCCACGCGGGGCTCACCGGATTGGCCCGGTCCGCCGGCGGATGCCTGATCCATCTGGCCAACGAGGTGACCCCGACCCGAGAAGAGGTCACCGGCCTCGTAGGGCTGCTACTTCTTGTCGTGGGCACCGTCAGGATCGTCGTCGTCGCCGCCCAATTCACGCGTCGGCGTCGGCAACAGCTCGACCATCACCGGTTCCTGGTGGCATTGGCCAGCAGGCCGGAGACGAATCGCCCCGATGGTCGCCCCATACACCTGCTCGATCATCGTCGGCCCATGGCGTATAGCGTCGGCGGCGCAGGCGGCCTGGTGGTCGTCTCACGCGGGCTACAAGACGCACTCACCCCGGGCGCGTTCGCCGCCGCCATCGCCCATGAGCAAGCACACTTGAAAGGTCACCATCATCTGCTGCTCGCGGCCGTGGATATCCTCGCCGCCGCGATTCCGATCGCCCCCCTCCTGCGACACGCGCCGCACGACCTGCGCGTACTAGTGGAATACGCCGCCGACACCGAGGCAGCCCGACGCTGGGGCGCGACCGCAGTTCGAAACGCGGTGCTGGCCGTCGCCGGATCAACAGTTCCACGATGCGCACTGAGCATGGCAGGCGGCCCCGTCGCGGATCGACTGGCGCGTTTGCGGGATCCCGTCGACCAGCGATCGACGCTTCATCGTCTCCTTCGTTGCGGCGTGGCCGGCGCCACAACGGCCCTCGGGCCGCTGTTGGTAACGGCCACGGCGCTGCTCGTCGTCGCCTGCCCGACCGCCTGACCGAAAGCACCGGTAAGTGCGGCCGCGTCGCCGAGCTGCCGAGTCGCACGGCTGTTCGCGGCGCGGCTAGTTCTGCCCGCAGGCAGCGATCCGCATTCCGTCGACGCCGACCCTGCGGGGCGCCGTCAGGTGCCGGGCCGAGTCGCTCCTATATAACCGGCCCACCGCATCGACGAAATCCGCACGACGTCGCCCGATTGCCGTGCTTCGATGATCTGGTCATTGCCCATATAGATGGCCACGTGATGGATCGTGGCAGGGTTCGACGTGTCGTTCGCGTAATACACCAGGTCACCGGGTTGCAAGTCGGACCGGTCGACCCGTTGCCCTCGGTTGAACTGGTAGCCGGAGTAATGCGGCAACCTGACCCCGACCTGCCCCCACGCGTACAACGTCAGGCCGGAGCAGTCGAATCCGATCTTCTTGTAGTCGCCGTATTGGTCGGCGACCCCGTAATCGCGGATACCCTTCGTCGGGCCATTGATGTCTCCGCCGCCCCACGCATAGGACGTGCCGACCCATTTCAGGGCCTCCTGAACAACCCGCTGCCCGGCACGACCGTCGGCGGGACCCGGCTGCGTGACCGGCGACTCTGGGCCGGCATCTGGCGGTCCCGGCGGGGCGCTGGGCGTGCCCGGTTGGCTGCCGCCGTCATTACCCCGTTGCGCTCGCGCTCTGGCCAGATCCTGCTGGCGTTTGCGCCCGGTCCGGATCGCGTCGGCGCGCTGCTTTTCGACCTGTGCCTGCTGCTGCTCGGCGAGTTGGCGTTGACGTAGCGCGATTGCCGCCTGCCTCTGTTGGACGGCGGCCTGTTCGGCCACTCGACGCTCCTCGGCCTTCTTGGTCGCGAGCCACGTCTCGTATTGGGCGCGCTGCCCCTTAAGCTCAGCTACCTGATCCAGGGCCTGTTGATAGGTGGCCTGTTGGTCGACAAGTTGCGCCTGCAATACGGTGAGCTGGCGCTGACCGCTCGCAAAAGAGTCGACGGCTGCCTGCTCCGCCCGATCGGCCGACCGCTGCGCGTCTTGGGCCGCGCTCCGCGCGCGGCGCGCGGCCGCGAGCGCCTCTCTGGCCTGGGAGTCCAGGTTCGCCTTCGATACGCGCGACGTCCGCAAGAGGTCGAGCACGCCGGCCTGGCTGCCGGACACCTGCGCAATCATCTGACTGCGCGCCAGCAGTTCGTCGATGGAATCTGCGTCGAGCAGCGCCGTCAAGGAGCCGGCCACCGATCCCTGCCGGAACGAAGCCGCGGCGAACTGTGCCGCGCCGTTTTCCGCCGCGCTGATGGCGTCGCCGGCCTGGCTTGCCGCTCGCCGTGAGGTTGCGACGAATTGTTCGGCGTCATCGGCCGTAGCCTGCGCGACTTGAAGATCGACGCGCGCTTTCATCGCGAGTTCCGCCGCCAGTTCCATCGAGTCCTGTAAGCGTGTGATCTTCGCCTGGGTGGATGACATGGCCCCGGACAGCCGTCCGACCTCGGCCGCCGATTGCGACGCCTTGCTCTGGCTGTCTTGGATCTCCCGGTCGCTCGGGTTGGGCGGGGGCGGCGGCACGGCTTGCGCCGTACCGGCCGTGCCCACCGCCACGGCGCCGGCGAGAAGAATAGGGGCAATCACAGCCCAGCCGCGCGACACACGAGCCCGCGCAGAAGCAGCCACACCCCTGCGCTTCGAGATCCTTCTTGCGCTGCCGTGGCCGCCGTGACTCAAGGGGCCGACTGGTCTTCGGCTCATTCGTCACCCGCGCCGTCATCGATCGGCGAAGTCCCCACTGCCATGTCGGCCTCGTTTCGTCGAGACCCACCACACACCGTGACGTCGCTCACCGTGAAACCGACAAATCCACACCGCGCGGAATCGCGCGACCAGCCGATCGGCACTCCGTTTCCTCCCATTCCGCAGCGATAGCCCGGTGATCACAGGTCCGGGGTTCGTTTGCCGCAATGCCCGACCGGATCGCCGCGGGCAGCCCGTCGGCTACCGGTGGGGCGGCACCGATCCGGGTCATCGGTCGCCGCCAGGCGGTGGGCGAAAAACACATGTTCCGTGGTCCGATCGATGCGCCAGCGGCAGAGAGCGCACCGACCGGACCGCGGCGGGTCGGCCGCTTCGCACGGAGTTCCGCCGACCCCAGGCGGGGCCGCCACGACCACACACCATGGTTCGGCAGGATCCGCGCCGGTGTCTTCGCGCCCATATCTCGACTTAGGTGCGCGGTGACACGCCCATGAAACTACTACGCATCATAGTTTGACAACACCCCGTGTCCGTATCGTAATCTGTTCGAGACCTTCACCGGTCGGCTGCGGCCGGCGACCGAGGGTCATCCACGGTGTGGTTCCATCGCGGAATCGAGCCCGAACGTGGCCAGGCGATTTCACTGAGACGGTCGCGTCACAGCAGGAGTGCAAGCCACCGTCGGCGAGTGCCGGGCGGTGCCAACGAAGGGTTTTCTCATCGATGCCGAGGTTTGCCTTGTCCCCGCGTTCACCTCGAGTCATCGCCAGCATGATGGTGGCCGTTGCTCTCGGTCTGGCCAACCCGGTACCGGTTGCGGCGGCGCCGCCCGCACCGGACGCAGATGGCACCAACGAGCCGACCACATCAACCGAAGCCCAGAAGGCCTGGTTGGACAGTTCGGAAAAGGCCGCCCTGGTCAACGACGAGGTGCTGCAGGCACAGGAGCAGCAACGGCAGGCGCGCGACGGCGCGGACCGCGCCGCACGCACTGTCGGGCAGGCCGAACAGACTGCCGCGGCGGCGGCTGAAGAATCAGGACGGGCGGCCATGGAGGCAGCCGAGCTGCAGTCCCAGGCGCGAGAGTTCGCCAGCGCCGCATTTCGCGGCGCCCAATTGAGCACGGTGAGCGCGCTGCTGACCAGCGATTCCGCATACGACTTTCTGGACCAGGCGCAAATGCTGGACCAGGTCGCCACCACCACGCAGGCCACGCTCGATGCCGCCGCGGCGGCGGAGCGAGCCGCCCGCGAAGCCGAGGACGCCGCGGCGGACGCCGCAGCGAGGGCCCGCGCGGCCAAACGCGCCGCGGACGCCGCCGCGGCGGCGGCCGACCGCGCGACCGTCGAGGTGCAACACCGGCAGGCCGCCCTACGCGATCAGGCCGCCCAATACCGAGCACTCACCCGGCAACTGACCCAGGATGAACGCAATCAGGCCATCGCCGCCCAACAACGCGCCTATGAACAGCAGGCAGCGGCCACCGCGGAACCCGCCGTTCCGGCGCCGCCGCCGCAGCAGCAGTCGGCCGGCGCGAGCCCGGCCGGTCAGGTCGCCGTCGCGGCGGCGTTGTCGAAGCTCGGCGCACGCTATGTGTGGGGGGCCAGCGGCCCGAACCTATTCGACTGTTCCGGTCTGACCTCCTGGGCGTGGGCGCAAGCCGGCGTGAGTATCCCGCGAACGTCGCGAGATCAGTCGACCATGACGACCGTGCCGCTAGATCAGCTCCGGCCCGGCGACTTGGTCACCTACTATTCGCCGGTCAGCCACGTCGCGATGTACATCGGCAACGGCAAGGTTGTTCAGGCATCGACGGAGAGCATGCCGGTGTACATCAGCAGCCTGTACGGTGCCGGGCCGAACCCGACCGGGCACCGCGTCAACGGCTGAAACAGGCCACGGTGACGCCGCATCGAGGTGAGGCCTACCTATCGGCTACTATGCTTCATAGTTGCTCGATGGAGGGGGAGGTGCGTCGATGCGCGGCGCTGCATACCCGACGCGGTGGATTGCCTGGCTCGGCGTCCTGGTCGTCGGCGTGACATCGTGTTCGGCCGCCACCGGCGCGTCGCAGACGTCGAGCCCGGTCGGGGCGTCACGACCGGTAATTACGACTTCCAGCAGTGTTGGCGGCCAACCAGCACTGGAACTATCAACGGCCATTGCCCCGACATCGACAGGGCTCGTGGCCCCGGTCGGCTCGCCCGCGACCCCGGATCCGGCACCCGAGACCGGGCCTACCGCCGCTTCGGTCACCCCGGATTCGACTGCGGGTATCACCATCGCGCCGGCCAATGGAGCGACAGGCATCTCGCCTCTGGAGCCGGTGGTGATCCGGGCAACACGCGGCACGCTGGGCTCGGTGGCCCTGCGCAATCCAGCCGGGAAGTCGGTCGCTGGCGTGCTCTCGGCGGACGAAACGACGTGGACCTCGGCCGAGCCGCTCGGTTACAACAAGCGCTACACGGCGAGCGCGACAGCGGTTGCCTCTCCTGGCGGCGCCACCTTGGCGGCGTCGTTCACAACGCTCAAGCCGGACGTGACGGTGTTCCCGTCGTTTTACCCGCCGCCATCGACGAAGGTTGTCGGCGTCGGACAGCCCATGGTGGTGATCTTCAGCGAGCCGCCCGTGGACCGAGCCGCAGCGGAGAAGACGCTGACCGTGACGGCCGAGCCGGCGACCGAGGGCGCTTGGTACTGGTGGGATGACCGGACGGTGCACTGGCGACCCAAGGAGTACTGGAAGCCGGGCACCAAAGTCACCGTGACGGCGAAGGTCTACGGTGTCCCGTTCGGCCCCGGCATGTACGGCGAGACGGACCGGACACTGAACGTCACGATCGGTTCGTCGAAGATCGCCGTGATCGACGACGTGACCAAGCAGATGGACGTGTTCATCGACGGGCGAAAGGTGCGCACCGTCCCGGTCAGCATGGGAATGGACAAGGCCATCACCGTCAACGGCAAGAAGATCTCGTTCGTCACGCCCAGCGGAACCTACGTGGCACAGGAAAAATACGACGTCAAGCAGATGAGCTCGGCAAGCTACGGACTGCCGGTGAACTACGACCTGGGCTACGACTCCGCCATCCCGTTGGCGATCCGGCTGTCCTACAGCGGAATATTCATCCACTCCGCGCCGTGGTCGGTCAAGGACCAAGGCGTCCGGAACGTCTCCCACGGATGTATCAACATCAACCCCACCGACGCCGCCTGGTTCTATGACACGTTCGGCTACGGCGACATCGTCACCGTCAAGGGCACCGACACGCCGCTGGAATCCCACGACGGATTCGGCGACTGGAACATCCCCTGGAGCCAATGGCTCGAGGGAAGCGCACTGCGGTGACCGGATTTCGGCCGCCTGGGCGACCGGCCCGATCACGCGCCACTGCCTGGGGCGGCGCAGTGAGGTGGATACGGACCGTGGCGCTGGTGGCCGTGTTGGGGCTAGCCGTCGGCGCATGCTCGTCCGGCGCCGGTGCGTCCGGCTCTTTTGAATTCTCTTCCCCCGGCAGCACCGACGAGATCTCCTATCCACTGTCCCAGCGAGGCGCCATCGGCGACCTGTCCGGGCCGAGCCTGACCGGCGCCGGAACAATCCGCTTGTCCGACTACTCGGACACAGTGGTGGTGCTGAACTTCTGGGGCTCATGGTGCCCACCGTGCCGTGCCGAGGCGCCCGAGCTGAACGCCGCGGCCCGCGCGCTCGAATCCTCCGGTGTGCAGTTCCTCGGCGTCGACATCCGGGACTCGAAGGAGGCGGGACGCGACTTTCACCAGGCAGCGGACACGCCGTACCCGTCGATCTTCGACCCGACCATGCAGACGCTGTTGTCCCTGCGTGGTTTTCCCACGGCGGCGATCCCCTCGACGATCGTGCTCGACCGGCAACGCCGGGTGGCGCACATCTGGCTGCGCCCGGTCACCGAGGCGCAGATGGTCAAGGTGATCACGCCGATCGCCGCGGAGCAGAGCAAGCCGTGATCTTCCTGGATGTAGTCGCCGTGGCGGGGGTCACGGACACGGTAACCAGCGGCCCGTTCGTGCTGGCCGCCGCGCTGGCCCTTGCGGCCGGCGCGGTCTCCTTCGCCTCACCCTGCGTCATACCCCTGGTTCCCGGATACCTCTCGTACATCGTGGGCCTGGTCGGCTCCGACGGCGCGCAGGACGGCTCGGTGCAGGTGCGCGTCCGCAGGCGCGCCGTGATCGGCACCGTGCTGTTCGTGGGCGGTTTCACCGCGGTGTTCGTCGCCGAGACGGTGCTCGTGCTGGGTCTGGCCCGCGGGCTTTTGGAAAACCAGAACCTGCTCATGCGCATCGGCGGCGGCGTCACGATCCTGATGGGCCTGGCCATGGCCGGGGCCATACCGCTGCTCCGCCGCGAGATTCGCTGGCGCATCCGGCCCCGCGGCCGCGTGTTCGGTGCGCCACTGCTCGGGGCGGCGTTCGGCACCGGGTGGGTCGCGTGTATCGGCCCGACTCTGGCCGGCGTGATCTCGCTGTCGTACGCCACCGATTGGGGCGGCTCGGCCTGGCGGGGGCTGCTGCTCATGCTGTTTTATTGCGCCGGCCTGGGGATCCCGTTCATCGTGGTCGCCGCCGGATTCGGCTGGGCCACCTCCGCGCTGGGATTCCTGCGCCGCCACACCCGGACCATCCAGCTGGTGGGCGCGGCCGGCATGGTACTGGTCGGCCTGCTGATGGTCACCGGGGTGTGGGGACAGTTCATCGCATTCCTGCGCGTCACCGTGCCCACCTCCGGGACGGTGCTCTAAATGCCCCCGCCCGACACCATCGCCGCACGCCGGAACGAGCCGACCCAAAAGCGCCCGCCAACCCGCCGCGGGCGCAAAGCGTTCACATCCGCCACGGCGGCCCTGCGGAACCTGTGGCGCCGCCTGACGAGCATGCATACGGCGCTGGTACTGCTCTTTCTGCTGACGATCGCGGCGCTGCCCGGAGCGCTGCTGCCACAGTGGTCCACCAGCCGGGTGAACACCAGCAAGTACATCGCCGATCACCCCGAAATCGGCCCCTGGCTGAACCGTCTCGGCTTTTTCAACGTGTTCTCCTCACCCTGGTTCGCCGCGGTCTACCTGCTGCTGTTCATCTCCCTGATCGGATGCGTCACGCCGCGCAGCCGCGAAATTCTGCGGCAGATCCGCCGCGGGCCGCCCGCCACCGCGCCCCGCAACCTGTCGCGGCTACCGCATCATGAGGCGCTCACCGCGGTCGGTGACGCGGCCCACGCCGGTGAGCGCATCCGCGGCCGGCTGCGCCGTACCGGTATCGGCGGGTGGCGCACCGCTATGCGGCACGAACCGGACGGCACCGTCATCGTTGCCGCCGAGAAGGGCTATCTCCGTGATGTGGGCAACCTGGTCTTTCACATCTCGCTGCTCGCGCTGCTGCTGTCGACCAGCGTGGGTAGCCTGTTCGGCTACGAAGGATCGGTCATCATCACCGCGGGCAGCGGATTTTGCGCATCGTCGCCGATCGCCTACGACGACTTCCGCCCCGGATCGATGGTCAACGCCACCACCACGACCCCGTTCTGTGTCGATGTGGATGCGTTCCACGCCACCTACACCGAGGGCGGTCAGGCCACCAGCTTCCAGGCCGATATCCGGTTCCAAGACGGTGCCGCATTGGGCACGGACACGTGGCAACGCCGGGCGCTGGAAGTCAATGATCCAATCCGGTTTTCCGGCGACCGGCTCTATTTGATGGGGCACGGGTACACGCCGACATTCCGGATCACCTACCCCAACGGGGCGGTGCGCAACTACCAGCAGCCCTTCCTGCCCAGCGACTCGCTGTTCACCTCCGAGGGCGCCGTCAAGGTCACCGACCCGCCCGGATACCCGCGCGATCAGCTGCTCAAGAATCAACTCGCGATCGTCGGCGTCTTCGCACCCACGGCCCTTCTGGCCGGCGGCGTCCTGTCCTCCGGATACCCGTCGCAACTGAGCCCGGGCGTCGCCGTGGACATCTACCGCGGCGATTTGGGGATGTCCACCGGCCGCCCCCAATCGGTGTTCGCCATCGACAACACGCAGGTGGCCCGCGGCCTGCTCGTCAAAAAGGCGCACGCCGTCCTGGCGCCCGGCCAGTCCACCACCCTGACCGACGGCACCCGGATCACCTTCACCGGCGCCAAAGAGTTCGTGTCGCTGCAAACCTCTTACGACCCGGCACAGGGATGGGCATTGGTGTCGGTGCTCTTCATGATCGCCGGCCTGATGGCCTCGTTGCTGATCAAACGGCGCCGCGTCTGGTATCGCATCCGCCCCGAGCCGGCGCCACCAGCCGATCCCGCCGGAAGCCTTGTCATCGAAGTGGGCGGACTGGCCCGCACCGATCAGGCCGGCTACGGCCGCGAATTCCCGTCCCTGGTCGCACTGGCCGAGGACCCGTCATCGGTGTCGGGCCGCCGGCCGGCCGCCGCCGTGAAAGGACAATGACAATGGTTGACGTCGATTCCGCCACGGCGGTCTGGGAACTGGGGGCCCGAATCTCGGATTTCACGTTCGAGGGTGCGCTCGCCGGCTATGTGACCGCGCTGGCCTGCCACGCCGCAGAGCTCGCGACCCGGCACGCCCCCAGGGCCAGCACGGCCGCTGCCGCGGCCACCACCCGTGCGCGGACCGCGGGTGCGGTCGCCGTCATCACCAGTGACGGCGGGCCGGACGCCACCGACCGTGACGGACGCTTCGCGCCGGACCCGGCCGGTGCCGGCTGGGGTGAGCGACTCGGCCGGGCGGCGATCATGGTCACCGCCGTGGGGTTCGGCATGAACGTCGCCTCGATCGTCATGCGCGGCCTGGCGGCACACCGGGCGCCGTGGGGAAACATGTACGAGATCGCCTCACTGATCTGCGCGATCGCGGCCGGCGCCTGGCTGCTCGTCGCGGCCCGCGCTCACGTTCGACGCATGGGCGTTTTCGTCGTCTTCCCCATCGCGGTGCTGAGCTTCGTGGGCGGAACCGTGCTCTACACACCGGCCGGGACATTGGTTCCCGTGCTGCAGTCGTATTGGCTGGTGGTGCACGTACTGCTCGTGGCGCTTTCGTCGGGGGTGCTCATGTTGTCCGGTGCGGCATCGTTGATGTTCATCATCCGGTCGCGGTACGAGCGCCGAGTCGTCAACGTGGCGGATGACCGGTCCTTCGTAGCCAGACTCCCCGAGACGGCGACGCTCGACCGGATCGCGTACCGGACCGCGATCATCGGCTTCCCGCTGTTCACGTTCGCCGTGGTCGCCGGCGCCTTGTGGGCCGAGGCCTCGTGGGGCCGCTACTGGGGTTGGGATCCGAAGGAAACCACGGCTCTGGTCACCTGGGTGCTCTACGCGGGCTATCTGCATGCGCGCGCCACCAGCGGCTGGCGCGGCAGCCGAGCCGCGTGGATATCGATCCTGGGATTCGCCTCGATCATGTTCAACCTGTTTTTCGTCAACATGGTCGTCTCCGGTCTGCACTCCTATGCCGGCTTGAACTAACCTCCGCCCACCACATCACCCGCGGAGCCAACACAGGAAGACGGCCGGCGCATGGCGCGAGGACACAGGCGGCAGCCCGATGTGACGCTGTCCGGTCACGCCATCGGCGACGGGCTCCGCGGACTACGGCACAACGTCACCATGACCGTGGCGATGGTGCTGACAACCGCGATCTCGCTGACCCTGCTCGGAGCGGGCCTGATCGTCGCCCGGATGACCGACCAGATGCGGGATATGTACAGCGCGAAGGTGGAGGTCACGGTCTACCTCACCGTCACGCAATCCCAAAAGGACCCGGACTGCGGCGGCGCAACCTGCCAGGACCTGGGCCGAAAACTGCGCGACGATCCCGATGTCGCCGCCGTGTCGTACCAGAGCCAGGCCGCGGCATGGCAGCAGTATCAGAAAATGTTCGCCAGCCAGCCCGACATGCTGGCGATCGCGGACCAGTCGGCGCTGAACGCATCGTTCCAGGTCAAACTCGAAAATCCGCAGCGTTACGCCCGGATTAACGCCCGGTACGCGAACGCACCCGGAGTGGAGACCGTCACCGGTCAGAGCGAGGTGCTCGACCGCATGTTCACGCTCCTCAACGGGATACGGAACGCCACCATCGCGGTCGCACTTGTCATGGCGCTCGCGACCCTGCTGTTGATCTCCAACATGGTCCAGGTCGCCGCATTCGCGCGGCGCACCGAGACCGCGATCATGCGACTGGTGGGCGCGTCCCGATGGCGCACCCAGGTTCCGTTCGTCGTAGAGGCGGTCGTCGCCGCCATCATCGGCGCCGCCGTGGCGATCGGCGGCCTGGCCACGGCGAAAAAATTCCTCATTGAATCGGCGCTGGGGCCGGTGATGCGCGCCGGGGTGCTGCCGCCGCTCGACACCGCCGCCCTGGCCTGGGTGGCGCCCTGGCTCGCGGGAGCCGCCGTTGCGCTGGCGACCGTCAGCTCGTATCTCACGCTGCGGCTCTACGTCCGCCTGTAGAAATGTCATGCCGACCCCAGCACGGTGAGGCACCGGCTCACGCCGACGCACGCCTATCGAGGCCCCACCATCCGTCACAGTTTCCGAAACTATCTGTGATAGTAATTCGCGGTACTATCGACGATAGTAATTACATCTGTCGAGATGGAGGGTGTGCTGTGCCGAAAAGCCGCGGTCGTGCGGGTGCGAAGCGCCAACGGAAACCACTGTCTAGGCCGCGAGCGGTTGGGTCCGTCGGGCCGGTGCTCGGCGATTCCGCCGACCTGCTGCACGCCGCGGTAAAGGGGCACATGACTGCCTCGGGCGGTCTGCCAAACGGACCGGGCTACCGGACGGGCGGCACAGCGGTGGTCGTCGCCGCTGGCCAACCCAAGACGGCCGGCTCGGTGCGGTCGCTGCCGGATCGCGGACTCATCACCGGAGGCTCCCTAGGCGCCACATCGTTTAATTGCGATCAGCTCAGTGACACGACGCCACAGAGTTTGGGGGTGACGTACTGGTTCGACACCGCCACGAGCGGGGAGCCCTATAAGGTCAGCATCCGGCTGGCAGGCAAATGGCTGGGCCGCACCGAGCCACACGACGGCCCGCACGAACCCGACGGCGACAAACGGACCAGCTTCGAGACCATCCGAACCGTCGACGGGATCGTTCCCGGGACGGGACGTACGGCCATCACGACCCGCATGCAGGGACTGGCCGACGGCGAATGGGAGATCACCGCGTCCGCCACCGACAACCGCCACGGCAGTCCCACGGCGCCGCCGCCCGATCCACCGGTGCACGGCGCAGTGCTCACCACGAAAGCGCGGACGTCGTTCAGCCCGGTCGTTAATGTGCGCGCACCCGGCGCCCGGCTCGGCGCGTGGCCCACCCTCGTCATGTCCGGCGCCGCTGTCGCGCTGATGACGCAATGGTTCCTGTCCACCAAGACCGGCATACCGTCGCTGCCGATTTTGGTGCTGTCGCTGATCGCGTGCCTGATCGGCCTGATCGGCGCCAAGGTCTACTACCTCGTCACCCACCGAGCCGAGAGGCCACCGATCCTGACCGCCGGCATGTGCCTTCAGGGCTTCGTAATCGGCGCGATCGCCACGGTCCTGATTGCGAGTGCGGTGGCCGGTATCCCGGTCGGCGCCGTCTTGGACGCGACCGCGCCCGGCCTGCTGTTCGGGATGGGGATAGGCCGGCTCGGATGCTTCTTCGGTGGCTGTTGCGTCGGCCGGCCGTCGTCCTCCCGCTGGGCGCTGTGGTCCTCGGATCGAGCGATAGGTACGCGCAGGATCCCCGTCCAGCTGATCGAGTCCTCCATGTCCATCGCGATCGGCATCACCGCTTTCATCGCCGTCGCCGGGGCGAGCCCGGGCCCGGGCGGCGCTGTCTTCCTCGCCGCTGTCGCGGCGAACACGATCGGCCGACAACTGCTTTTCCCGCTGCGCAGCCTGCCTCGCGCCACCGCGCACGGCCGCCCAGTCACCCTGCTCGTATCGGCCATCGTGCTCACCGCAGCCGTCGCCCTGGTGGTTTTGTGACCGACGGCGAATCGGCGCGGAACCCAGCGGCTGCGCCCTCGGCGGGACCGACGGGGCTATGACACGTTCGGCCGGCGGCAGCGCCGCCGAATGACACTGCCGGCCAGGGCGAGGGCCGCCATGGCGATCAGTGGGTTCTGCACCCACGCACCGAGCCTGTCGGCTACGGTCGTTTCGGTGCGCAGCGGAACCTCGGCGACGAGCGATTCGGCAGTGAACAGGCTGGTCGACCGCTCGACGGTTCCGTCCGGCCGCACGATGGCGCTCACGCCGCTGGTGGCGGCGACGACCACGGCGCGGCTGTGCTCGACCGCGCGCAGACGCGCCATCGCCAGTTGCTGGTAGCTCATCTCGCTGCGGCCGAACCATGCGGTATTCGTTGGCAGCACCAGGAGTTGCGCGCCGCCGTTGACTTCCTGGCGGAATACGTAGTCGTAGCCGACCTCGTAGCAGATCGCCGTACCGATGCTGGTTCCGGCGACCCGGAACACCCCGGGTGTCGCCCCGGGCTGCATGTCCACGGTTCCGGCCGCGAACGGGGTGACCCATCCCGCGATGGACCGCAGCGGGATGTATTCGGCGAAAGGCACGAGCTGCTGCTTCGCGTAGCGCGTCGTCGGGCCGACGCCCGGCTCCCACTGCACCATCACGTTTTGGGGCGTGCCGTCGGGTAGCACGGCACGGGCGCCGATCAGCATCGGCGCGCCGAATGCGTCCGACAGGGCATCGAGGGCCTGGTCATCGCCGGTCAACGCGGTGGCGGTCTCCGGCCAGATCACCAGGTCGGGTTGCGGCGCCCGGCCCGCCCGGATCTCGGCGAGCAGTCGCCTGCTCTCGGCGAGATGGTTGGCGCGCAGCTCGCCGCGTGCGGAGAGCAGACCAAGGCCGATGTTCGGGGCGTTGCCTTGCACCGCCGCGACGGTCAACGAACCCGCCTGCGGCTGTGTGCCCACCGTCGGCCACACCGCGATGCCCGCCACGACCGGAATGAGCACCGCCAGGGCGGGCGCCACCCAACGACGAGCCCGCAGTTGCCGCCCGCCCCGTCGCATCCGAAGGAGAAGCTGCGCCAGACCGAAGCCGGTGACCAGCACCGCCATCCCCACCAGCGGCACCCCGCCCAGCGAGGCCAGCGACGTGAAAACACCATCCGGCTGGCTGAACGCAACCTTTCCCCACGGGAAGCCGCCGAACGGCCACCACGTGCGCGCGAACTCCTGTAACAGGAACACGACGGCCATCCAGACCGGCGCGGCCGGCAGCCGCGCCACGACCGTGATCAGACCGCATGCGAGCGCGACGAACAGCGCCAATACCGCGGCCAGGCCCAGCCACGGCGACGGCCCGAACGACGACCCGAGAAAGTCCTGAATCCACACGAGTTGCGGCAGAAACACGCCCAGCCCGAAGACGGCACCGTAGCCGCATCCCGACCGGAACCGCCGACCGTCCAGCACGAGCCCGAGACACGCAATGGCCAGCGGGGCAAGCCACCACCAGTCGCGCGGGGCGAAGCTCAGATAGAGCAGCACGCCACCGGCGGCCGCCCCGCCCAGCCGCAGGCACACCGCCCGCCAACGTCTCGGTCCGGCCTGCCGCTCCTCCCCGACGATTCCGCGCGCAGATTCGGCGAGGATGGCAGCCATCACCCCAACCTACCGAGCCGGCAGCGATACCTGCCAACGGCCGCCCGGCCACCGACGAGGCGAAATCTCGCCGCCTAACCCGGTCGCGCGCCGCCGTGCGGCCGGCCGCCGCGGCCTGCGGCACAAGCGCTCATCGATCACGGGCAGCATGACCGAGCCGCCTGTGCCAAAAACTGATTGATACGGTAGGGGGGTATGGTATTCTTATCTCTGTTGGGCACGGTGTGTTGAGGGAGGTGACAGTCGTGACCGAGGTCGCGCCGCCGCATGGGTATACGCCGCACAAAGGTGACCATCTGAACCGACTCCGCCGGATCGAGGGACAGGTCCGCGGCCTGCAACGGATGATCGAGGAGGACAAGTACTGCATCGACATCCTGACGCAGGTATCGGCCGCCACCAGCGCACTGAGGTCCTTTTCGCTCGAACTGCTCGACGAGCACTTGAACCACTGTGTGCTGCACGCCGCCGAACACGGCGGCGACGAGGCCGAGGCGAAGGTGAAGGAAGCCTCCGCGGCCATCGCCCGGCTGGTGCGCAGCTGAGCCACCCTGGGTCGGGACATCGCACGGCCCGACCTTTCGCACGTTCACTACGGAAGGGAAACACCATCATGAACACCACCACCTACGGCGTCACCGGCATGACCTGTGAGCATTGCGTCGCGTCCGTGACCGAGGAAGTGACCGCACTGCCCGGCGTCACCGGCGTGTCCGTCGATCTGGTCTCCGGCGGCGAATCGGCCGTGCACGTCACCAGCGAGACGCCGCTGGATCGCGGCGCCGTGGCCGGCGCTGTCGAAGAGGCCGGCTACCAGCTCGTGTAGGTCCCGGTCGGCCAGCGCGGCGGCGCCGGTATCGCGGCGGGGCCGTGGCGCAACGCTCGCTACCGCGGCCCGGAAATCCTTGGAAGGAATATCGATGGGCACATCCTCACGCACGGTCGAGTTGGATATCGGCGGAATGACCTGCGCGTCGTGCGCCGCACGGGTCGAGCGCAAACTCAACAAGCTCGACGGGGTGACGGCCACCGTCAACTTCGCCACCGAGCAGGCGCGGGTGTCCCTGCCCGAGGCACTGACCGTCGACGATGCGATCGCGACCGTGCAGGCCACCGGGTACACGGCCGCACCGTCCGCTCCCCTGTTCGGGTCGACAGGCGCCGGCGAAAGCGACTCCGACGGCCGCGAGGCGACCGCCGGCGAGCACGCCCCCGGCGGCAAGCACGACACTGAATCGACCGAGCTGGTCGCATTGCGCTCCCGGCTGATCGGCGCGGCGATCCTCGGCGTCCCCGTGGTCGTGCTGTCCATGGCTCCACCGCTCCAATTCACCTACTGGCAGTGGCTGGCTTTGACCCTGGCCGCCCCGGTGGTGACCTGGGCCGCCTGGCCCTTCCACCGCGCAGCGGCGATCAACGCCCGGCACGGCGCGGCCACCATGGACACGCTCATCTCTATCGGCGTGTCGGCCGCGTTCGTCTGGTCCCTGTACGCCCTATTCGTCGGTGGCGCCGGCGAACCCGGCATGCGGATGGCCTTCGAATGGCTACCGCAGCCGGGCGGCACGCCGGAGGTGTACCTGGAAGTCGCCGCCGGACTCACCCTATTTCTGCTGGCCGGCCGCTATTTCGAGGCCCGCGCCAAGCGGCGCTCCGGCGAAGCCCTACGGGCCCTGGCCGAGATCGGCGCCAAGGAAGTCACCGTCGAAAACAACGGGAAACAGACGGCGATCCCGATCGGCCAGCTCGCCGTGGACGACGTGTTCGTGGTACGCCCCGGCGAGAAGATCGCCACCGACGGAGAGATCATCGACGGGGCCTCCGCCGTGGACACCTCCATGATCACCGGCGAGTCCATTCCGGTCGAGGTGTCCGCCGGCGATCTGGTCGTCGGTGGAACGGTCAACGCGGGCGGGCTGCTGCGCGTGCGGGCCACCCGCGTCGGCGCCGACACCCAACTGGCACAGATGGCGAAACTCGTACGCGAGGCCCAGTCCGGCAAGGCACCAGTGCAGCGACTCGCCGATCGCATCTCGGCGGTATTCGTGCCGGTCGTGATGCTGATCGCACTAGGCACATTGGCCGTGCACCTGCTTATTGGCTCCGGCGTTCAACTATCCTTCACCGCCGCGGTTGCGGTGTTGATCGTCGCCTGCCCGTGTGCGCTGGGACTAGCCACACCCACCGCGCTGCTGGTCGGCACCGGCCGCGGAGCACAGCTCGGTGTGCTGATCCGCGGGCCGGAGATCCTCGAATCCACCCGCAAGGTCGACACAATCCTGCTGGACAAAACCGGCACCGTCACCACCGGCCGGATGGCCCTGCGCGACGTGCTGCTGGGTGACGGAATCGACCGGACGGAAGCGCTGCGCCTGGCGGGCGCGGTAGAGCACGCCAGCGAACACCCGATCGCCCGGGCCATCGCCCGCTCCGCCGAGAGTGAACTCGGCGCTCTACCGAACGTGACGACGTTCGCCGCCGACGCCGGCCTCGGGGTGCGGGGCACCGTTGACGGCAAGGCGGTCGTGGTCGGCCGCCCGGCCATGCTCACCGGCCAGGGCCTCACGCTCGACCCGGCCCTCGCCACGAAAGGCGCCGCAGCCGAGAAGGGCGGTGCGACGGTGGTCGCCGCCGGCTGGGATGGAGCAGTCAAGGCCCTATTCACCGTGGCCGACACGGTCAAGCCCACCTCGAGGGACGCTATTGCACGGCTGCGAGGTCTCGGGCTGAAACCGTACCTGCTCACCGGCGACAATCGCACGGTCGCCACGGCCGTGGCCGCGGAGGTGGGAATCGACCGTGACGATGTCATCGCCGAGGTGTTGCCGCGTGACAAGGTCGCCGCCGTGACCCGGTTGCAGGCCAAGGGCGCCGTGGTGGCGATGGTCGGTGACGGCGTCAACGACGCCCCCGCACTCGCCCAGGCCGATCTCGGCCTGGCGATGGGCACCGGAACCGACGTCGCGATGGCCGCCTCCGATCTCACCCTGGTGCGCGGTGACCTCGCTGCGGCCGGAGACGCGATCCGGCTGTCCCGCCGCACCCTCGGCACAATCAAGGGCAACCTGTTTTGGGCGTTCGCCTACAACACCGCCGCGGTCCCGCTCGCCGCGCTCGGCCTGGCCAACCCACTGCTCGCCGGCGCCGCCATGGCGTTCTCCTCGGTATTCGTGGTGACCAACTCACTGCGCCTCAGGCGCTTCCAGTAGGTCACGCCCGATGAGTACCGCGCCGAGCCAACCCCCACGCACGACGCCGAACGGGCTCCGAGCCGCAGGTGCGCCACCGATGGGCCGACGAGTGCCAGCACGAGCTTTTGCCAACCACGACAGAAGGACGCGGCAATGACCGATCACGAACACCACGGCGGCGCGGTTGAGACCGCAGAGCCACATGCCGCAACAGCAAGCCATGCCGGCCACACCGGACACGCAAGCGACGCGGACCACGGCGGCCACGGCGCACACGGCGGGCATGGCGGTCACGGGGCACACGCCGGGCATGCCGGTCACGGTGGGCATGGGGATCATGCCGGGCAGTTCCGGCGGCTGTTCTGGTGGATGCTGATCCTGGCCGCGCCGACGATCGCGTTTTCGGCCATGTTCGCTTCGCTGTTGGGCTACGGGCTGCCGGAAACCGGGTGGACGACGTGGATTTCCCCGCTTCTTGGCACCGTCATGTATATCTGGGGCGGGAAACCGTTCCTGACCGGCGCCGTCGCCGAGATCCGGTCCCGCAAGCCGGGCATGATGCTCTTGATCGCGCTCGGGATCAGCGTCGCCTTCATCGCCTCGCTCGGGGCCAGCCTGAGCATCCTCGGCCACCATCTCGAGTTCTGGTGGGAGCTCGCCCTGCTGATCGTGATCATGCTGCTCGGGCATTGGATCGAGATGCGCTCGCTCGCCCAGACCAGCTCCGCGCTCGATTCCCTCGCTGCGTTGCTGCCCGACCAGGCCGAGCGGGTCGACGGCGAGGATATCGTCATCGTCACCCCGGCCGAGTTGCGCGTCGGCGATGTGGTGTTGGTTCGGCCCGGAGGTGCCGTGCCGGCCGACGGCCGCATCGCCGACGGCCAGGCCGACATGGACGAATCGATGGTCACCGGCGAGTCCCGCCCGGTGCGCCGCACGGCCGGCGAGCACGTGGTGGCCGGCACCGTCGCCACCGACTCCGGGCTGCGCATCGAGGTCACCGCCATCGGCGACGACACCGCCCTGGCGGGCATCGGCCGCCTGGTGGCAGATGCTCAGGCGTCGTCGTCGCGGGCGCAGCGGATCGCCGACACCGCCGCCGGCTACCTATTCTGGTTCGCGCTCGGCGCAGCGATCATCACCGCCCTCGTGTGGGGGCTTGCCGTGGGCAGCGCCGATGACGCGGTCACCCGCACCATCACGGTGCTCGTGATCGCCTGTCCGCACGCGCTCGGCCTGGCTATCCCGCTGGTGGTGTCCATCGCCACCGAACGGTCCGCGCGCGCCGGGGTGCTCGTCAAGGACCGGCTCGCCCTGGAATCCATGCGCACGATCGGGGCGGTGCTGTTCGACAAGACCGGCACCCTCACGATGGGGCAGCCGACCGTCGTCACCGTCGAACCCGCCGACGGCCGGAGTGCCGACGAGGTACTGGCGCTCGCGGCGGCCGCCGAATCCGACAGCGAACACCCGCTGGCCGGTGCGATCGTGCGCGCCGCCGCCACCCGCAGCCTGAAAGTTCCGGCGGCAAGCGGATTCTCCTCGTCCCCCGCCGTCGGTGTCACCGCCACCGTCGACGGACGGCAGATCAGGGTAGGCGGGCCCGCGCTGCTCGACGAGACCGGCACACGGGAACTCCCGATCGCCGACACGTGGCGCGAAACCGGCGCCATCATCTTGCATGTCATGCGCGACGGCCAGGTGATCGGCGCCGTGGAGTTGGCCGACGAGATCCGCCCCGAATCCCGCCACGCTGTCGATGCGCTGCACGCCCGCGGTCTCAAAGTCATCATGATTACCGGTGATGCTGCTGCAGTCGCCGAATCCGTCGGCGAAGAACTCGGCATCGACCGGGTCTTCGCGGGCGTCCGGCCGGAGGACAAGGCCGCCACCGTCGCCTCCCTGCAGCGGGAGGGCATCAAGGTCGCGATGGTCGGCGACGGCGTCAACGACGCCCCCGCACTCGCGCAGGCCGACGTCGGCATTGCGATCGGCGCCGGCACCGACGTGGCCATCGCCTCGGCCGGGGTGATCCTGGCCTCCGACGACCCGCGCTCAGTCCTGTCGGTGATCGACCTGTCGAAGGCCAGCTACCGCAAGATGAAACAAAACCTGTGGTGGGCCGCCGGATACAACCTCGCATCGGTGCCACTCGCGGCCGGGGTGCTCGCCCCGATCGGATTCGTGCTGCCCATGTCGATCGGCGCGATCCTGATGTCGCTGTCCACGATCATCGTCGCCGCCAACGCCCAACTCCTGCGCAGACTCGACCTGCGACCCGAAAGCCACGCCAGCCCGGCGAAACCCCGCTCGTAGCTGAAGTTATCGTCGCCGGGTAACCTGAGTGAGACGGGGACAGTGGCCGCCTCAACAATTTCGTTGCGCGGCTTTCATCGGGCTGCCGTAAGGACAATCGCAGTGAGCCAAAGAGGGAAACCCCGTCAAACACGCCGGACCTCCGCCCAGGCAGGTTCGCCGCGCCGAGGACTGCTAATCCGGATCACCGCTGGCGTCGCGATTCTGGCGATCGTCGGCGCCGCGATCGCAATACAGGCCGGAGGCGGAGCCGACGACCCCGGCGTCGCGTTCACCATCAATGCTCCTACCGACGGTGCGACCGTCTCCTCACCGGTCACCCTCGACGTCGCGCTGCACGGATCGCAGCTCGGCTCACCCGGCGACGGCCTGGACCACCTGCACCTGTCCCTCGACGGCGGGCAGCCGATCGCCGAGTACTCCTCGAGCCGGCTGCCCCTTCAAATACCCTCCGGCCGCCACACGCTCACCGTCGAACTCGCCGGCCCCGATCATGCCCCGCTACTGCCCGACCGGTCGGTGACATTCACCGTGACCGGCTGATGCGCCGGCCCGATACGCGGCAGACGATCCTGCGACACGGACCCGTGGTGCGAATCGCACATGCCTTGCTGGCGCTGAGCGTGATCGTTCTCATCGTGAGCGGCCTGGGCATGGCAGAACGCCTCCCCGGTCAGGCCGTCTCGATGCTCGGCGGTCACGTGTGGCTCGGAGACCTGCACCGCCAGCTCGGTCTGGTATTCGGCGTGGCGGTCGCTGGATTGATGTTGTTCGGACCGGCCGCCGGGCGTCGGTTGATCCGGGACATGTGCCGATTCCGCCGCGGCGACGCTACCTGGTTTCGCAGCTTTGTCCGCTACGTTCTGGCCCCGTCCCGGCACCGCCCGCAATCCCACGACGGCCGGTTCGACCCTGGGCAGCGAATCGTCTTCGCGGTGATCCTCGGTTCCGCCGCAGTCTTGACTGTGAGCGCCGCCGCTTTATATCTCGCGCCAGTTGGATCGACCTCGCTGCTCGCGTGGGCGCTTCGCATTCACGTCGTCGCAGCCGTCATTTTTATTGCCGCGCTCGCCGTACATGTGCTGGTCGGTGTCGGCCTGCTCGCCTCCCACCGCAATATCGGCCGAGTCATGTTCGGCGACGGGCGCGTGAAGCAAGGTCTGGCGTACACTCTGTGGCCGACGTGGACAGCCGGACAGATCACGGATTCGAACGCCGATGCGGTCGCCGGCCAGCAGCACGGAACGCCCGCAGCCGCTTCCGGACACACCGACCTCGCACGCCGTCTCGACAAGGCGCGCCCCGAATGAGAAAAACTGCCACCCGGCCGGCTGTGCGCTGGATCGCGATAGCTGCCACTGTCATCAACATCGAAATCCACCTCGCGCTGGCGCTGAACCACTGGCGCGAAATGCCTTACATCGGACTCCTATTCGTAGCTGGCGCAGCTCTGCTCGGGGCAGTCGCCATCGGCCTTTGGCTTGACCCGGATGGCGAGCGCGCCGTGGCCTGGATCGGCGGAAGCATGGTCAGTGCGGGCGAGATCGTTCTCTTTGTCCTCAGCCGCACCGTTGGCCTGCCCGGCGACTACCGAGAAACCTGGGCGGAAACACCCGAAGACTTCTTCGGCCTGCTGTCGCTGCTCACCGAGGGCATCTTCATCGCGTGCGCGGCGTACTCACTGACCCGCCAGTCAAAGCCCATCCTCGCCAAACGTCAACGACGGCAGCAACAGATGTAGCACCGTCAAATCTTGCATTAGCCGGAAGCGCGAACAGTTGCGTTGCGCAATCTTGAAATATTGTCATGTCGCTTGCCGTCTCATACGTGGCACTAAAGCTATTCGGGCGGGCCCGGCCGGCGGATGGCGTCATGCGGGATTTGGGTGGCGGTGTCGGTGGTGAGCATCCGGATAATGCGGGTGCGTGTGCGTGATCGGCTCGTGGGTGTGCACGTGCGTGTGACGAACCCCGTCCGGCACCTCCTGACCAGGCACGTGCGCATGCTGATGGTGCTCGTCATGGACGTGCGCATGTTCGTGGGTGATCGCGTCGTGGGTGTGCTCATGTTCATGCCGCTCGGTCAGGTGCAGCCAGACGCCGACGGCCATGAAAACCGCAGCGACTATCAGCGCCCAGGTCACTGGCTCGCCCAGCAGGGCCGCAAGGATCGCACCAAAGAACGGCGCGATCGAGTAGTAGGCGCTGGCGCGGGCGGTGCCGACGTGACGCATCCCCACAATGAACAAGGTGAGGCTGATCCCGTAGGCGAATAGCCCGATCACTGTGGCCGCGCCGATTTGAAGCAGGCCCGGCAACCTGGCTCCGAAGGCGAAGGCGATGACGAGGTTGGCTGGCCCTGCGACGCCGCCTTTGATGGCGGCGAGCCAGGTGGCGTCGTTCAACGACACCGTGCGGGTCAGGTTGTTGTCCAGACCCCAACACAGGCAGGCCGCCAGGATCGCCAGCGCGGGCCACAGGCTGGCGAAGCTCGCCCCCGACGGTGTGAGTCGCAGCGGTAAGTGTCGTGTCCCTGGTGGCAGTTAATGTCCGACCGGAATGTCGGTGACTTTTCTCGGCAATCCACCCAACCCGCGGCTCAACAGTCGCTCACGGTCACGTCTTGTCAAGTTCCTGGAGCAGGGCCTGTGCGCGGCTCAGAGCGCCGTTGCGCCGGGGCTGCCAGAGCTATGACGACGACTCTGATCTTCGGATATATGAGGTCCAGTGTTGGACGGTTCGCCGCGTGCTGGCAAGCGACGGTAGCGAGTGGTTCCGATGATGGCTGCCGTCAGCGTGATCGCGGCGACGATGATGAGCTGTGCAGCCGCGGGCGTGATCGCGGCTCGCGCCCCGGATGCGGGCGGGACGCTCAGCCAGGTGATCAGTGACTCGACCCGAGTCAGGAGTGCGACGGTAGAGAACACGCATACGCCGAGGATGACGCCGGTCGGTATCGCGACCTTGAGCGAGCGCAGCACCAGCAAGGCGAAGGCGGCGGCTGCCGCTGCCATGCACCAGAAGCCGGCGCCGGTTCCAATGACATTGGCAAATACCCAGCCGATCACATCGCGGGCAGGCGGCCAGAACCAGGCGATGGTCGTCATCGCGGCCACGGCGAACGCTCCCGTTGTTGCTGCAGTGATCCACAGCCCCCGCCGCGCAGGCGGCGCGTGCGAAGCGACCGCCGCGAGCCCGGCGACGAGACACGCCTTGAGGATCAGCATCAGTGGCGAATCGGCCACAGGCATCCCGGACACGGCCGCGATGACAAGGGTTGCCACGATGGTGGCGGCGCCGACGAGCTGGCCGAGTGCGCGTTGCCCGATAAGAGCCGCGAGCAGCACCACGATCCACGCCGCCGGCAGCCACTCCTGCACTACCACCCAACCCGGGGTCGCGGACCACGAGGCCGCAGGGCCAAAGTCTTGCGCGAACCTGTACATCGGGAACTCGCTCAGCAGGAGTCGGGCCCACGCCGTGTCTATCGCCTGCACCGCCAGCACGACCAGGCCACCCAGGGTCGCCACGCGCACGGCCTGGGCTTGGGCCCGGGCACGCTCGGGCGTCGTCGCAAACCGGGCCCGCATGGCCAGTTGAAGGACGCTCCAGGACTCGGCGGGGCCAGGTACCCCGAATTTCAGGGTGAGATCCGCACTGTCCGGGTCCGCGTCGACGCGCTCCTGGAGGAACACGTCGACCATCTCCTCCTCGCGAATGACCCGGTAGGGGCGGGGCAGCACTCGCAGCAGCCGCCGGTATCTCTCTTCCAGGCCACTCGGCGAGGGCGGGAGGTCTAGATCGTCGGTGACCATGCGAGCACCGGCGCTTCACCGGCCCGGGGGTCGTTGCGGACGAGTGTGCTGCGCAGCCCCGACTCGTTTCGCGCCGGTCGCGTCGACCTTTTCGCGGCGGCCAGGCGACCGACGGCGATCTGGGCGTTGGCCGCCTGGCGTGCGGCCTCGTCGGCGAGTACCCGGCGGCCGTTGGTCGACAGCCGGTAGTAGCGGCGCAGTCGCGAGTCGATGATCTCTTCGTGGTCGACCTCGATGACCTCGTCCTCGGCCAGCCGGTCGACGATGCCGTACAGGGTGCCGACACGCAGCCGGATCCGCCCGCCGGACAAGTCGGCCACCTCCGATAGCAGCGCGTAGCCGTGCAGCGGCCCGGCCGCGAGCGCCGACATGATCAAAAACGCCTGTTCCGAAAAGCCTCGACGAGTCATACACTGAGTATATCGGATTACAGGGCATGGCACGTTCCTCGCCGCTATGTCTCTTCAGCGACAGCGGACCGGCGCACTGCTTCTGGACGGATCGGAAGGGGAGACTGATGAGCCAGCACGAACCACACCACTTCGGACGGCGTGCGCGAACACTTGTGATAGCGGTGGCTGTGTCCATGCTTGCGCTGTCCGTGGCGGTTGTCGCGGGGCCCGGGGCGGCGGCGCAGCCTGCACCCACCGCGAAACTCCCTCCCGCGGCGGTGAACAACCCCGACGTCCCACTGGCGACCATCCTGGCGCTGCCGAAGGCGATCCAGCAGAACGCGACCATCCACATAGACCCGGACCTGGACCCGCACGTGCCAATCATCTACGGAGACGGCACTGCTGTGCCCGGGCAGTCCGCAGCGGCCAAGGCCGCGACAACTGACTGCGGAATATTCGCGGTATGGGGACCTCCACTGGCATGGGGCCCCACCTACACCGGTACCTGCGCTGTAGCCGGATCAGTAGGGTTTCATCTCACCTACTGGTGGACCAAGTCTCAGAACGTCACCACGTCTGGGGCTGCTGACGGTACGGGCTGGAACCCCGGTCAGACGTGGTACCAGCTCGGTTCGACGCCAAATGTCCACCTCTGGGTGCCATGGGGCAATGTCCTCGCTATGCCTAAAGGAAAAGCGTGGGGAGCTTCGGCTCCTGCGGGCATCACCCTTGATATTCATTACTGACTAGAGGTCATGGCCGGGTCGCATTATAGCAATCGCATTTACCTTGAACGACGTAAGCGGCAATGTAATAGCACATCGTTCCCAATTTCGAGCTAGAAAGGAAATGGTCATGGATACCGCAGTGGAGAAGAAGTTGAGCCAGCTTGTAGCCGGCCCTTACCTCGGCTTTGATGTTTCATCGTATCCTGGTGACACATTAATGCAGTCATGGTGGGTTAGCTCACCCTTATGGTATGTCGGGTTCTATCTCGCGCCTGCGCCGAATCACAGTAATACATCGTGGATGGCGAAACGCTCGTATCTTGCGAATATGGGCTGGGGGTTCCTACCCACGTACGTTGGTCGACAAGTGGGCGGATCTGGCCTGACCAACGCTCAAGGCCAAAGCGACGCGAACAACGCAGCCAGCCTTGCGACGCAGGCTGGGTTCCCGTCGGGCACCACGCTCTTCCTGGACGTGGAGACCGGCGGCACATTACCTGCGAACATGATCTCTTACATTCAGGGATGGGTTAGCAAAATAGATTCCGGCACACTGTTCTGGGCCGGTGTCTACTGTAGCTATAGTCAATCGGCAGCCCAAATTAAGGCAGCATTAGGTACCTGGTCAGTCAAGATCTGGTGCTGGAATGTCAACTGCTCACCATCTCCGGGGTGTACTCTGCCCTCCTCAGCGCCGTCGCCGAGTAGCTGCGGCTATTCAGGGGCTGTTGTATGGCAGTACGCCCAATCACCCAAGCCAAGCGGCATCAGTTGCTCGGGATACACCGGCAGTCAGTGCACCCAATCTTTTGGCGGGCACTCCCTATCGATTGACCTGAACACTGCGAACGCAGCTAACCCGTCAGCGTAAGTAATGCACCGATTACTCACGCTGGACACCCGGCGTCGGCGCTTCCGTGGTGCGATTCCAGTTGTTGGTGTGAACCGAGACGACTCCGAGACGTCCGATGCTCAACAGGCCTCGATGACCTGCGACGACGAGCCGAAGGGGATCTCGGTGGGTGCTAACGGAGCGGATGTGAGGGGCCGGCGCAGGCTGGGACGGCGCTGTGGGTCAGCCGTTACGTGCCTCGTCGCGAGCTTGACGGTGCTTGTCTCCTGCAGTACGAGTCAGCCCGGGCAGGCACCACCGTCAGAGCATGCGACAGCGCGTGCAGGCACAGCACTACCATCGGCGTCGTCAACGGGCTCGGGCCCACCGCAGGCTCTGCCCACCGTGTCGTCGGTCGCCCCATCCACGCCTTCAGCGGCCACCTCGCTTGAATCGAAACCCCTCGTATTTGCGGGGCTGCACATGGTGGGGGCCGGCGCAGGCTGGGCGATCACCAACGCCGGCATCCTATACACGACGGACGGGGGCGAGACATGGGCTCCCCGTGGTCCGGATGGCGCCGATCCCGCCGGGTTGCAGCCGGCACCTGCGACACACGGATGGGGCGGCGCGGCGTTCGCCGGTAGCGGCGAGGCCTGGGTGACGGCAGCAGGACCCGGCACGGTGACGGTGTTCCACACCTCGGACGCCGGACGATCCTGGTCGTCCGCGAAGGTGGACCCGGAGGCCGATGCCGGAATGGATCGGTCCGACACCCCGGCGGTGATCGGGTTGACCTTCCCGACGCCGAATGACGGCTGGCTCCTTGTCACCGCAGGCGGCATCGCGACCGGCAGTCAAGATATCGAGCTGTATCGCACAGCCGATGCGGGGGCAACCTGGAAGATGCTCGCAGCCGCCGCCCAGGAGCAACCCTCGCCGAGCGGCCTATCGGCAGAGGGAGTGAAGACCGGAATCGGATTCGCCGGGCCCGAACGCGGCTGGATCACCGGCTACCGTGGCACCCAGCCAGGAATGTGGCTGTACGAAACCGGCGACGGGGGCCGAAGCTGGCATACGTCGGCGTTACCCACCCCGCCAGGCATCAGCACCGCGGCCTCGCCGCAGAGCTTCCCGCCGATCTTCACCACGCCAGATCACGGCATCATCCCTGTGACCTGGCCAGGCAAAACCAGCACCACCGTGTTCTACGCCACGAGCGACGGCGGAACCACCTGGCACGCCACCACCCCGATCGAATCCGCCGACCCCATGCAGGCATGGAGCTGGCCCACCGCTGGCAACGGCCTGGCCGCGAGCGACACCAGCTGGTGCGCCACCAACGATGCAGCCGCCACCTGGCACTGTCGGCCCCTACCGACCACGCTCGGCGACGGCACTTCTCTGAACTTCGTCTCACCGCTGGTCGGATGGGCGACCTCCGATAAAGGCCTATTCACTACCGTCGACGAAGGCCACACTTGGACGTCGGTCGCCGCCCGCCCCGCATCATGACGGACAGGCTCGGGGTCCCGTCACGGCCAGAAGCCCCGCGTGTGTCGGCCTTCACTCAGCCCCCGTGAACGATCGTTCACGGAACACGGTCGCCGGCGAGCCCGCGGCACGGTGTGTCGTGTGTCGTGGCCCGTGTCCGTGAGCTATGTACCGCGAGCCACGTTCGCGGTACACTGCGGGGGTGGCGTTGGTCGGATACGCGCGGGTGTCGACCGCGGAGCAGCACCTGGACGGGCAGACGGACGTCCTTGCGGCGGCGGGCTGCGAGAAGGTCTTCGTCGAGCACGCCTCCGGGGTTTTGGCCCGGCGCCCGGCTCTGGAGAAGACGCTGGAGTACGTGCGGTCGGGCGACACGCTCGTGGTGGTGAAACTGGACCGGCTGGGCCGGTCGGTGAAAAACCTCAAGGAGGTCGCCGACAGGCTGCAGGGCGCCGGGGTCGGGCTGCGCGCTCTCTCACAGGGCATCGACACGACCACGGCGGGCGGGCGGCTGTTCTTCCACATGCTGGCCGCGATCGCCGAGTTCGAGCACGACCTGGTCGTCGAGCGGACCCGGGACGGCCTGGCCGCGGCGAGGGCCCGGGGACGCACGGGCGGTGGCCGGTTCAAGATGACGCCGACGAAGGCGCGGCAGGCACGCTCGATGTATGACGAGAAGTCCTACACGGTCGCCCAGATCGCCGAGACGTTCGGCGTGTCCCGCGGCACGATCTACCGCCACCTGGCCCGCGACCTCAAGGCGGGTTGAGACCGGTGACCGGCACGGGGCGACAGCGCAGTGCCGCGGAGAAGCTTGTGGTCCTGCGCCGTCACACGCAAGACGGCGTCCCCTGGGTGCGGCTCGCTGCCGACGCCGGGGTCAGCCCGCGCACGTTGGGACGGTGGGCCGCCCGGTTCCGCGACGAGCCGTCATCGGCAGGCCTTGCCCGCCGGTCGCGGGCCGACCTGGGCCGACGTCGGGTGGCTTCCGGGCTGGTCGAGGTCATCGAGGCGCTGGCGCTGCAACGCCCGGCGCCGACCACCGCGTTCGTGCACCGCCGGGTTGCCGACATCGCCCGCGACCGGGGACTGCCGTCGCCGGGCTATTCCACGGTGCGGGCCGTGATCGCCGGGATCGATCCCGGACTGCGAACCCTGGCCGAGAAGGGCGACGCCGCGTATCGGGACAGGTTCGAGCTCGTGTGGCGCCGCTCGGCGAAACGGCCGAACGAGCAGTGGCAGGCCGACCACACCGAACTCGACGTCGTCGTCACCGAGAACGGCAAGCCGGCCCGGCCGTGGCTGACGGTGATCGAGGACGACCACTCGCGGGCCGTCGCCGGGTACACGGTGTTCATCGGAGCGCCGGGCGCGGAGCAGACCGCGCTGGCGCTGCACCAGGCCGTCAGCGTGAAGACGGACCCGGCATGGCCGGTGTGCGGCCTGCCCGATGTCCTCTACAGCGACCACGGCTCCGATTTCACCTCGCAACGCCTCGAGCGGGTGTGCCTGGACACGCACATCCAACTGATCCACTCCCGGATCGGGGTGCCGCAGGGCCGCGGCAAGATCGAACGCTTCTACGGCACGATCACGACCGAGCTGCTGCCCCACCTGCCCGGATTCATCCCGCACGGCAACGGCGGCAAACCCGTTAGCACGCCGACGCTCACGCTCGCCGAACTCGACGCGGCGCTGCACCGGTTCATCGTCGCCGACTACAACCATCGGGTGCACTCCGAGACCGGCCAGGCCCCGATCGACCGCTGGAACGCCGCCGGGTTCATCCCGCGCCTGCCTGCGCATCCCGAGGACATCGACCTGCTGCTTTTGACCGCGGCCACGACCCGGAAGGTGCAGCGCGACGGCATCCGGTTCGCCTCCACCCGCTACGTCTCGCCCGTGTTGGCCGCCTACGTCGGCGAACAGGTCACCGTCCGATACGATCCGCGCGACGCCGCCGAGATCCGCGTCTGGTTCGACGACACGTTCCTGTGCCGGGCGATCGCCCCCGAACTCGCCGCCGGAACCGTCACTTTGAAAGACCTGCAACAGGCCCGCTCGGCGCGCCGCAAGGAACTGAAAACGCTGCTCCACGAGCGCCGCAGCCTCGCCGACGCCCTGCCCACAGACACCCGCCACACCCCGCCGGCCCCGACCGACACCGCGGCACCGGAACCCGCGGCACCGGAACCGGACCGGCCCGCCGGCGAACCGCCCCGACACCGATTGCACCTGTATGCCGCCGACACCGACTGACCCCAAGCACACGCTCCTGGGCAAGGGCGACTACGGCCGACGATTCCTGACCGGGCAGCTCGACGAGTTCGGCGGCCCGCCGCCTCCCCTGCCGGAGCAGGCCCCGTTCCACAACACCCGAGAACACCGCCGCTTCACCGAATTCGCCGACACCGTCCGGCAAAACCGCTACATCGGACTGTGCTGGGGGCCGCCCGGCGTCGGCAAGACCCTCTCCGCCCGCACCTACGCCGGCACCGACGCCTACGAGCAATGGCGAACCCCGTTCAGCGACGAACTCGGCCCGGTGCCCGAACGCGTCCTTCAAGCCCGCACCGCGTTCTTCACACCCACCGTCGCCGCAACTGTCCGGCAGATCGACCAGGGCCTGCCCCGAATATGCCAGGCCATCTCCTGGGCCCTGGACTACGCCGAGCACGGCGTCGTAGACCCCTACGTTCACACCGAATCCCGCTCCAGCGGCCGCACCGAACTTTTGATCATCGACGAGGCGGACCGGCTCAAGGCCACGGGCCTGGAACAGGTCCGCGACTACTACGACCGCCACCACATGGGTGTCATCCTGATCGGCATGCCCGGCATCGAGAAACGGCTCGCCCGCTACCCCCAGCTCTACAGCCGGATCGGCTTCGCCCACGAATACCGCACGCTGGGCCCGGACGAGCTCACCGCAGTCCTCGACCACCGGCTCCCCGCCCCGACCGAACCAGCCGGCGACGGCGGGATCGCCCGCGCCGCCGCCATCGCCGCGATCGTGCG
>MKSW01000013.1:211499-283282 GCA_001897425.1 Actinobacteria bacterium 69-20
CGGACAAGACGGCGGCGCCGGCGACGATCGCGACCATGCCCACCGCGATACGGCGGTCGACATTCTCCTTGAACACGAACCATGCCAGCGCCGCGGTGAAGGCGCCCTCGGCGTTCAGCAGCAGCGACGCACCCGTGGCGGGCATGTGGGCCAACCCCAGCATCAAAAGGACCGGCCCGGCCAGCCCGCCGAAGAAGACAGCCCCGGCCAGAGCGGGGATCTCGCCGCGGACTATCCGGACCCGGCCCGGACGGCGGACGAGACGATAGACGCCCAACCCGGCACCAGAGCCGGAATACAGCAGCCCGGCCAGCAGCACCGGGCTCACATCCGCGGAAAGAAGCAACTTGGCCAACGGCGTGCCCGCGCCGAACAACAACGCCGAGGCCAGCGTGGCCCGAACCCCCGGATTCCGCAATGCCGCCGACCTCATGAACACAAACGGTAGCGCCCGCGAAAGCTCTAATGTCAACCAGCGCACCTCCACCCCGCCCGACAGTCTCTCAAATCCTTGAAACCATCTGCGCCAACGTGGCGGTGCGATCATCGGCCGGTAGTTCGATGCGCGCGGCAAGGGGTGCGGGGGTACCGCATCTAACCACGGGAATTTCGTGACTGCGCAGGTCAGGGCACGGATCTAGTCGATCACACAACCGGTTTCCGCGGCCGGAGCGTGAAGCGATGTCCGCGATGAATCTGCCTGCCATTACGATGTTGCTTAGTAGTAACGCCGGACGTGCCGCTCGAAGTGCGGATCCCGCGCTGGGCGCACACCAAGAATAGGAGAAATCTGATGTCGAAGGCGACCGACTCGGGCCGGCGAACCGCGAAGAGCTCTTCGGTCGGCACAACGTCCTCGGGCCGGCGACCGACGAACGCGGCACCGCGGAGCCGCGGTCGCGGCTCGATGATGGGTCGGCGGCGGGTCTCGTGGGCGATGGTCGCTGCGGTCGCCGTGGTCCTCATTCTCGTCGGGGTGATCGGCTTTGCGGTGTCGCGAGGTGGCGGTAGCGGGGCGGCCGAAGCTGGGTCTGGCCAGGTCATTCCGGCGGCGCCGGACGGCCCTGTTGTCGTTGCCCAAACACCCAAGGAGGTGCCAGATACGTCGGGGATATCAGGTGTGCTGGCATGGAGTACTGAGGGTTGGCCTGCCGACGGGGCTGATCATCCGGGTGCGCTGCAGCATGATCACGTGGCTGGACCGGTGCGATATGCGGTGACCCCGCCGGTGGGCGGGCCGCACAGCACGGTCTGGATGAACGCCGGTATTTACACGGAGCCGATTCCCGCGGAGCGGGCCGTGCACAATCTCGAACACGGCGCGGTGTGGATTACCTACGACCCGTCACTGCCCGCGAAGCAGGTCGCTGCGCTCACGGCATTCGTCGACAAGCAGTCGCTGATCCCGGAACCGTCCCAGGCTGGAGGCGCGGCCGACCGGGCCAACCGGTTCATCGATCTGAGCCCCTGGTCTGGCAACACGCTGCCCAGCCCGATCGTGGTCAGCTCCTGGGGTCACCAACTGCGTGTCGAGTCGCCCGCCGATCCGCGGATGCAGCAATTCGTTGACACGTTCCGGCACAGCCGCAGCTACACGCCCGAATACGGCGCCGCCGTGGACGGAATCCCGGTGAGCACCGGGGGACGCCCGGCCAGTCACTAGCCGAACCCGGCGGAGCCCGCGCGCCGACTAGTACCGAGGCATCGCACTCTTCCGTAATCAGCCGCCGTGGGGGTAGCGCTCCGAGTTCCGCGGGCGGTTTCGGCGCAGTGCCCCGCGCGCGACCTGGAAATCGAGTCGTGCGCGACCCAGGCTTGGCCCGCATCGACCATGGAATCCGGCACGTGGCGGTCGGCCTCGCCGGGGGCCTTAGGAGGGATCGCCCATGGTCACAAAGCGCTCGACGGATCCCGCGGCTTCCATTGGGAACGTGCCGGCCGGACTCGACACCATCGTGGCAGCTACTCGTCGCTGAACTCGCTTTTCCGGGCCCTACGGGCCTGTTCTACTACGGGCGATGGTAGGTAGGCTGAGCACGGACCTTGAGATATGTCGGCCGGGTTTGGTGACGTGCTGCCTTCCGGTGGCGGCCGGCCCGGTTCGGTGGGTGGAAGTGAAGTGGTGGGAGGTGCGGTGCGCGGGTTCGGTGAGTTGGAGGCCGTGATCATGGATCGGTTGTGGTCGTGGGGCGGCACGGCCACGACCAGGGATGTCGTCGATGATTTGCAGCCTGATCGGTCCATCGCCTACACCACGGTCATGACGGTGATGGACAATCTGTACCGCAAGGGATGGCTGGTGCGCGAGCGGGACGGCAAGGCGTGGCGCTACCAGCCGACGGCCACCCGCGAGGAATACAGCGCCGGCCTGATGCACGAGGCATTGGAGAACAGCGGAGATGCGGCCGTGGCGTTCGCGCGGTTTGTGGAGCGGATGAGCGACGAGCAGACGCAGGCGCTTCGGGCAACGCTGCGGCGCGCGGGGCGGAAGAGTCGCCGATGATGCGCGTCGCTATCTGCCTGCTGATTGCCGGCCTGGTCGTGGCCACGTTCGGCCCGCCGGTATTGGCGTGGGCGACGCGCAGCGGGGCGGCGCCGCGCTGGGGTGTAGCGGCATGGGCGGCCGCGATAGGTGGGGTAGCGTCCGCCTGGCTGGCCGTCGCGGTGATGGTCGTAGTAGGGGTTCTAGGTGCCCGGGGTTCGGGCTCGCATTTCGCGGAGTGGTGTTTGGCGTTGCTTCAAGACGCAGCGCGGGGCGCGCCCGTGCCGGTGCTCGCGGCGCTGGCGGCCGCAGCACTGCCGGTCGTGGGTCTCGCGGTGTGGCGGGTCGTATCCACGGTCGGCGCCGGGCGGATCCGTGGGCGGCGGCATGCCGATGCCGCCCGTATCGTGGGCCGCCGTACCCGGGACCGGAACGTGGTAATTCTAGATGTCACAGAGAGGGCGGCGTATTGCCTGCCCGGGCGGCCGCACACCATCGTGGTGACCTCGAGCGCGGTCGAGGCGCTCACCGGCACGCAGCTGGCCGCCGTGCTGGCGCACGAACGCGCACATCTGGCGGGCCATCACCACCTGCTGGTCGCCTTCAGCCGCGGCCTGGCCCGGGCGTTCCCGCGAGTGCGCCTGTTCGCTGAGGGCGCCGAGCAGATCGCGAGACTGGTGGAGCTGTGCGCCGACGACGCGGCGGCCCGCCGCACCGGGCCGAGGCCGGTGGCGGAGGCGCTGCTCGCCCTCACGTCCGCCGGGCCGAGCGGCGCGCTCGCCGCGGGCGGCATGGACGCGCTCGCCCGCGCCGAACGACTCCTCACGGCGAGGCCGACCGCCCGGTGGCGGTCGGCGCACCTGCTGCTGGTCGCGACCACGATGGTCCTCGTGGCGGGCCCGTTCGCGACCGCCGCATTGGCCGCCGCCGGCACCAATTTTTGCCTGCTTCCGACGGTCTGAGCCACCCTCCGGGCGGCGAATGCGCGGTTGCTTACTGGCGTAATGCTGTCTGGTCCTGTTCGCGCTGGGCGGCACGCAACTGGTCGACTTCCGCCCGGAGTCGCGCGACCTCGGCGTCGGTTGCCGACAATGGCCGCGGCGCGGTCTCGGCCGGGACGTTCTTGCCCTTGCCGCCGCGCATCATCATCCACATCATGAGCCCCATGCCCAGCGGGCACACCAGAACTGCCGCGGAATAAAACAATTGCGACATCACACACTTCCCATCCGGATCCGTCGGGTGCCACCAACCGTGAGCACCCGCAGCTACTATGATGGTTAGTAGTCTACTCCTGCTGCCGAACCAGGCATCGGACCATTGCCGGGAGCTCGGTTGGTGCGGCAGTCGGACAGGTCTACTATCTACGTACGTACATAGTAGTTAAGGTTCGGTGCGCGGCGCGGAAGCGCCCGAGGCCGCCCAAGATCACGGTTGGGGAGTAGATATGCGGAACTCGGCCCAAATAGGCGCCGCCCGGCCTGCCGCACCGACGGCGGGCGGGTGTTGACGTGGGCGGTGTGCTGATCGGCACGACGCTGCTGACGTCGTTTCTCGGTGGTGTAGTGGCGCTGTTGGCACCGTGCTGTGTATCGGTGATGCTGCCGGCGTACCTGTCGACGGGTTTCCGCCACCGGGGCGGACTGTTGGCGGCCACGCTGGTGTTCGGCGCCGGGGTGGCCACGTTGATCCTGCCGATCGGCCTTGGCGCCACGGCGATTTCGACCCTGTTGTTCTCCGGCCACGTGTGGGTCTTCTCCATCGCCGGGCTGTTGATGCTGGCCGGCGGGGTGGCGATCCTCGCCGGCTGGAAGCCGAATCTGCCGATGCCCGCGGCCCGTGCCGCCAAGCAGGGCAGCTTCTCCTCCGCGTACAGTCTCGGGCTGATCTCCGGCGCGGCCAGCGCGTGCTGCGCCCCGGTGCTGGCCGGGGTCGCGCTGCTGTCGGGCGCCGCCGCGTCGTTCCCGGTGTCGCTGGCCATCGGCGGCTCATATGTGGCTGGCATGGTGGCGCCGCTCGCGCTGGCGGGCCTGTTCTGGCAGCGCCGCCGGGACCGGTCCACCCGGATACTGTCCGACCGGCCGATCCGGCTCCGGATCGGGCGCTGGCAGCGGCGGATATCCCTGGGCACCGCGGTCAGCGGGCTGTTGATGATCGCCATGGCCGTGCTCACGGAGGTGGTCGCGTTCACCGGGCCGGGAATGTCCAGCGGCGGGTGGCAGACCCGGCTCAGCGCCTGGCTGCAACACGTGGCAGCCCAGGTTGAGCGCGCTCTGGCGTGGGTTCCCGGCTGGGCCGTGCTCATCGTGATCGTTGCCGGATTCGGCCTGCTCATCGGCGCGGCGCTTCGCCGGTATCGCCCGGCGGCAACCGAGACCCATTCGATTCAGGCCCATGCCGATCAACCCGCCCTCGACGATCAAGCCACCCTGGAGGAGATGCACGGTGAATAATCGCATGCTCGGGACCGAGAGGCCGACTCCGAAAAAACGAACTGCGTCGAGCCGACAGATCGGCCGGCTGCGGGGTTCCTCGTCCCGCCGAAACCGCCGGGCGATCGCCGCGATTGCCGTGGTGGTCTTGCTGGTGGCTGTGCTGTTCGGGATCTACCAGGCCGCAAAGCCCGCCTCCACTGCGACCGGCAGCGGCTACCCACACACCGCCGGGCAACCCGGGATCGGAGCGATGGCACCCGCCTTCACCTTGCCGTCGAGCACCGGCGGGAACATCAGCCTGACGGATTTCCGGGGCCAGACGGTGCTGCTGTACTTCCAGGAGGGCCTGTCCTGCCAGCCGTGCTGGGATCAGATCACCGACCTGCAGAAGAACCAAGCCGCGCTAACCGCCGCCGGGGTGCAACACGTCGTGTCCATCACCACCGACCCGACCGACCTGGTGACGCGCAAGACCACGGACATGCACCTGACGATCCCGGTCCTGTCCGATACGAACCTTGCCATCTCCCGGGACTACCGCGCCACCGACTACGGGATGATGGGCGACTCCCGCGACGGGCACAGCTTCATCCTGGTGGGCCCCGACGGCCGCATCCAGTGGCGCGCGGACTACGGCGGCGCCCCCGCATACACGATGTATCTGCCCACCGACAAGCTGCTTAACGACCTACGCGCCGAGGAGCGGCAGCAGTGACCGACACACCTCCACCCGCGCAGGTCACCCTGCTCACGCAGGCCGACTGCGGGTTTTGCGACCACGCCAAACACATCCTTCAGCGGGTCGGCCGCGACTTCCCGCTTCAGGTCACCGAGATCGATCTCGCCAGCGACGACGGCCAGCGCCTCGCCCTGAAGGCGGGCGTGCTCTTCGCCCCGGGGCTGCTGCTCGACGGCGAGCCGTTCAGCTTCGGCCGGCTTTCCGAACGCAAACTACGCCACACACTCGACACCCGCGCGCGCCGACCGGCGTGACGGCCCAGCCACATATCGACCGGGGGCATCGGCCCGCCGGGTCCTTGCCGCCCACCCGCGATTCCGCAACCAGGATGCCGGATCGGCGCGGCGCGAGCGCGCACCGCTGGATCCGGCCGGCCATCGGACTTGGGTTTCTGCTGGCCCAATGGCTAGCTCTGCCCGCCCCGCAGGCGTGGGCGCACGCAACGCTGCTGGCGACCAGCCCGCCCGCCGGGTTCGCGCTGCCCACCGCCCCGACGCAGTTATCCCTCGATTTCGACGAGCCGGTCACCATCGGATCGAACCCGCTGACGCTCGAGACGGCGGCCGGCGCGCCGCAAGCCCTGGGCCCGGCGCGCCTGACGCAGGGAGATCGCCGACTCACGGCCGCCGTGCCCAGCCCATTGGCTGCTGGCGGTTACCGGGTGACGTGGCAGGTCGCCGCCGGCGACGGCGACCCGGTCGCCGGGGTGTTCACCTTCGCGGTGGGCAGCAGTCCGGTGCCGACCGGGCAAACCGCCGCGAACGGCTCCCCGGACTCGCCGATCATGATCATTGCGCGGTGGGCGCTGTTCGCCGGGCTCGCGATGGCCGGAGGCGGCGCGGTCGGCGAGACGATGGCGCGCCGCGTCGCCCGACGTGCCACGCAGGCAGGCGCCACCGTGCCGGGCCAGCGGCCATTGCTGCTGTCGGGCGCCCTGCTCGGCGCTGCGGCAGCAGCCATACTCGCGTGGCAAGGGTCCGACGGGGACGTGCGCCGCCTGGTCGACACGCCAGCCGGCCGGCTCGCCGCGGCGGAGCTGCTCGGGTTCGCGGTGGCCGCCATCGCAACCGCCGTCAGCCGCCGACGGGTGACGGGCAGACGGTACTTGTGGACCGGCGTGTCGCTGCTGGTTTGGGTGGCGGTAGCCGAGGCCCTGCGCGCGCATCCGCACCAGGCCAGCCCCGTTTTGGGCACGGCGCTGACGGTGGTGCACCTGGCGGCTGCGGCCGTCTGGATCGGAACCCTGCTACACGTGCTGCTCGTCGCCCGACGCTGGCGCACCAGGCCCGCAGCGATCCGCCTGCTCGTGTACAACTATGCGCGGCTGGCCCTGTGGCTGGTGGCCGCCGTGGTGGTCACCGGCGCCGCCGAGGCCGTGGTGCTGCTGCCATCGCCGGCCGCGCTGGTCGACAGCGCCTACGGCATCGCATTGTCGGCCAAGCTACTGCTCGTTGCCGGTGCGGTGGCACTGGCCGACCGGGCACGCCGCCGCCGCCGCGGCGACCCACCGACAGTGCTGCGCGTGGCGAAAGCCGAGATCTTCGTGCTGGTCGGCGTCCTCGCGGCCACCGCCCTGCTGGTCTCCCTGCCCACACCCGCACCGGTCACCACTGACCTCGCGCTGCCACCGCCCCCAGTCGGGCCGGTGGTGCCGGCCGGAACCCTGGCCGGCCAAATCACGGTGACCGCCACGGCCAGCGCGGGCCAACTCATCATTCGGCTCGCCGCGCCGAACTCCACCGACGCGCCCACCCCGGATTTCAAGATCGACGCCCGGCTGCAACGGGACGGGAGCCGCGACCAGTTGGCGCTGCGCGGCTGCGGAACGGGCTGCTTCACCGCCCGCGCATCCTGGTCGCCCGGCGCCAACCAGGTGCTCCTGAACGTCGCCGCCCCTCCATGGCGCGGCGGTCCGGCGCTGCTCGACGTGCCATGGCCACCACGCACGGACCCCACCGCCGTTCCCGCCATGCTGGCCGCCATGCGTGCCGCCCCCCGGATCACCATCCACGAGGCAGTCAGCAGCAACTACACCGGCAGCATCGAACCGGACACCGATCTGCACCTGTCCGGACCGGAATTTTTGGGCCTGGAAACCTGGATCGGTAACGGCGCCAGCGGCCACCCGGTGCTCCTCAGCCCGCCAAACGCAGACGTGCAGATCATCGGCCTGTCCTACCCGCAGAACATCGTCGTGCGGCTGTATGTCGACGCCGACCATCGCATCCTGCGCGAGGAGACCACCACCCCCAGCCACCTGGTCATCAGCACGTTCGAATATCCCACCGGCGCGGCATAAAGCCACGCGGGATGCGCCCGCGCCGCCAGGCGGCGCCACGGCAGAAACGAGCGCGGGCCGCGGGCGTTGCTTCCCGCAATGCGAAACCCGGCATGGGCGGAACCGCCCGGCGACCGTGCGCGGCGCGAGCGGACCTTGCGGCGAGTTGCCGCGACATTCCGGAACGCCCCGGCGCGCGGCCGGAACCGATGCTCCGACCGCGGCCGGCCGGGCCGGGTCAGGCCGCCGCGACTGCTATCGCCACGGTCAAGGCGAACGCCGACCCGAGCAGGGTGGCGGTCCTGCCGTGCGCCGTCGCGCGCGGCGTCGCGCGGAGCGGAAACAGCAGCTGGCGGCCCAAAGTATTGGCTGCGAGCGCGGCGAGGAAGATCATGCCGCCCACCGGGGGCCGGATCTCGGTCGCGGCGATGAGCGCGGCCACACCGATGCCGGCCGACATGGACGACTCCTACCCCGCCCTGGTCGGCGCCGTCGGCGCCGACCAGCCCCACGATGTAGGCGAGGTATCCCGGAACCAGCGGGATCACGCACGGCGACGCGAATGACACGGCGCCGGCCGCCAAAGCCAGTGCGGCGGCCACGGCGAACGGGCCCGACAGCACGGTCTGGGTGAGACCCGACGAGATCACGAAAGATTCGGCACTGATCACGTCAGTCCCGTTCGGCCGCGATGGGCGTGATGACCGAGACGAGTTCGCCGCGCGTGACCGGCCGTAGCCAGATGTGGGCCACCCGGTGCTTTCGGTCCAGCACGATGGTCGACGGGATCGAGGCGGTTGGAAAACCCCTCAACGACAGCAGGGTGATCATTGTCGGGTCGAAGATCGACGGGTACGGCGTTTTCGACAGCGAATGGAAATCGCGACCCGCCTGCCGGGTGTCTCTGATGTCGACCCCCAGGAACTGGACGCCGGAAGACTGCAGGCTCGATGCGGCGGCGTTCAATTCGGGCGCCTCCGCACGGCAGGGCGGACACCAGGAGCCCCAGAAGTTCAACACCACCACCTTGCCCGCGAAATCAGACAGCCGAATGGTTCCGTCGCCCATCAGGTCCGGGCCGGTCAGGTCCCCGATCGTTCCCCGCTTCGCGACGGGGTAAGCGATCTGGTCGGCATTTCCTGGGGAGGAGAACTGGAACGACGCGTCCGACCCCGCGATACTCGAGCACCCGGCCATGCCGACCACGACAAGAACGGCGAGGATCACCCGACGCAGCCCCAGGCCAATCGGTACCACCCGGCCGACCTGCCTGGCGCCGCCGCGCCGGGTCGCCGACTCAGCCCAAGAACCCTTCGTCACCCTGCGGCACTTTCTGTGCATCGCCCCGCCGGCCGAATCGTCCGGTCAACGAACCTGCGGCCCACATGCCGTGGGGTTTCGCGGGCTACGACCGTGTGAGCGCCGCCGCGGCGAAACGCGCCGCAGAACCCGGTGGCGTCGCTCGTCGCGGCATGCGCTGTCGGTGCCCGGACCCCCGTTGCCACCGGCGCGTCCCACAGCGTGCAACGCCATTGATGTTGGGTCCTCCCCACGGCCGCGCCCTTCCCGAAAGTTATCTACTATGATACATAGTAAGAAGGTCTTCGTCTACACCGCCCCGGCACCGACGCGTTCGAGTTCCCGGCTGTGCCACGGAGCCCGCGAGCGGAACATCCAGCCTGGCGGTGCGCACCGCGGCTGGGGGCGGCCGTTGCGATCGCCGTCGGCGAACCGGCAACGTTGGCGGTCGGGGCGTTTCGTCGGCCCGGCGCAGGCGCTCACCGGGACGCGGCTGGAACGCGACCGTGCCGCCGGTCGAGGGCGTAAGCGATGGCGCAGGCGAGCATGAGCGCCTCAGTGGCGATGGCCACGATGCCGAGCGGCTCGGTCCAATTGTCGATATCGTCACGGATCTGCGGCAGCCCGACAGTTCTGCTGGCGGCGTAGCCGGCCAGGGCGAGCGCTCCGGCGAGGGCGGTGGCGCCCCACACCCGCGGCGTGTCGGCGACCAGGAGCAGGCCGCCGAGCCCGAGGCCGGCGATCGTGAGGAGGATGAATCCGATGCCGATGTAGGGCGCCTCGGTGAGATGCATGTCGATGACCGGAATGTGAGCGACCGCCTCGCCGATCGCACCGAAGGCGGCGAGGCCGCGCCACCGTGACCGGGCGGGTGGCCCATTCAGCGACCACGGGACAGCGACCACCGGTCGGTTCACCGCACGCCTTTCGTCACCGCCCGCCCGGTGTGTGATGTCGGGGGCCGCCATAATCTGCACTTTCTTCCCATGGGAATCCGGAAACGCGCGGTTGCCCGCCCGGCGCCGTTGAATGGGGCGATCGCACCGTGTCGCGGTGGACCGTGCCCTGACCTTCGGGGCCGACGCGTCAGTGCGACGTGCCGCCCATCATCGACCCGCCGGAGCCGCTCATCAGGGAGCTGCTGGTCGATGTGCCGCCCATCATCGACCCGCCGGAGCCGCCCATCATGGGGCTGCCGCTCATCGCGGCGTCGCCGCTCATGTATGTGGTCATCATTTGTCGCATCTGCGGGTTGCGCATGATCTGGCCACACTGGTCGATCATGCGGTTGACCTCGTCTGGGCTCAGGGCCGATCCGGTGCGCGGGGCGGCGGGCGGCGCCGGCTGCGTGCTGCTGGCCGTCATATCGGCCCGCGGGCCGGGCTCCGCGGCGGGAGACGCGGCGAATGCGGCCGGGGCGCCGGCGATGATGACGGCGCCGGTCAGCCCACCGGCGGCGAAGGTCACGGCGTGGCGCATGAGTCGGTTCATGACAACTGTCCTTTCCCCGGCTTACCGGGAATCTACTAAAACTGATAGTACCTGTGTCGGCGGTTTAGGCGGCGCTGCGGAAGCGGCGCAGCCGCAGGCTGTTGGAGACGACGAACACGCTGGAGCCGGCCATCGCGATGCCGGCGATCATCGGGTTGAGCAGCCCGGCCGCGGCCAGCGGCAGCGCGGCGAGGTTGTAGGCGAATGCCCAAAACAGGTTGCCCTTGATCGTGGCCAGCGTGCGGCGGGCCAGCCGGATCGCGTCAACGACGGCAGCCAGGTCGCCGCGGACCAGCGTCAGATCGGCGGCCTCGATGGCGGCGTCGGTGCCGGTGCCCATCGCCAGGCCCAGGTCAGCCTGGGCCAACGCGGCGGCGTCGTTGACGCCGTCACCGACCATCGCAACGACCCGGCCGTCCCGTTGCAGGCTTTTGACCAGGTCGACCTTGCCGGCCGGTAGTACGCCGGCGATCACGCCGTGTGCCGGGTCGATGCCAACGTCGGCTGCGACCGCGGCGGCGGCCGTCGCGTTGTCGCCGGTGAGCAGCATCGGGGACAGCCCGAGCCTGCGCAGCCGGGCGATCGCCTCCGCCGCTCCCAGTTTGATCGTGTCGGCGACCTCGAGCACGGCACGCGCGTGCCCGTCCCAGGCGACCGCGACCACGGTGCGGCCGCGTTCCTCAGCCTGCGCGACGGCCCGTTGCAACGGCGCCGGCAGCGGGATTGCCTGTTCTTCGAGCAGGCCAGGACGGCCGGCGAGCATCCGGTGTCCCTCTACCAGGCCGCGGACGCCCAGACCCTGCAGGTTGGCGAAATCTTCCACGGCCGGTAGCGACCCGGCGTCGTGTCGGGCGCGGTCCGCGATGGCTCGGCCGATGGGATGCTCGGAGGCGTTCTCGAGCGCCCCGGCGAGGCGCAGCACCTCGGCTTCGTCGCTGCCGCCGGTGGTGGCAATCGCGAGAAGGCTCATCTTGCCGGTGGTGACGGTGCCGGTCTTGTCCAGCACGATCGTATCCACCCGTCGGGTTGATTCGAGTACTTCCGGGCCCCTGATCAGGATGCCGAGCCGGGCGCCGCGGCCGGTGCCGACCAACAGTGCGGTCGGGGTGGCCAGGCCGAGTGCGCACGGGCAGGCGATGATCAACACTGCCACCGCTGCCCCGAATGCGACCGTCGTGTCGGCCCCGAAGGCCAGCCATGCCACCAGGGTCATCGCGGCGAGCGCCATCACGGTGGGCACGAAGATGGCCGAGATTCGGTCGGCAAGCCGCTGCACCTGTGCCTTGCCGTTTTGCGCGTCGGTGACCAGCTTGGCCATCTGCGCCAGCTGGGTCGCCGCGCCGATCCGGGTCGCCCGGACCACCAGCCGGCCGCCCACGTTGACGGTGCCGCCGACCACCGGGTCGCTCGGTCCGACCTCGACCGGCACCGACTCGCCGGTGATCATGCTCGCGTCCACCGCGGAAGCGCCGTCTTCGACGGTGCCGTCGGTGGCGATCTTCTCCCCGGGCCGCACCACGAACCGGTCGTCGACCGTCAGCGCGTCGATCGGTATCCGCTGTTCGCGCCCGTCGCGCAGCACCGAGGCGTCCTTGGCGCCCAGCTCGAAAAGCGCGCGCAGCGCGGCCCCGGCGCGGCGGCGGGAACGGACCTCGAAAAACCGTCCGGCCAGGATCGCCGCGGTGATGCCGGTGGCGACCTCGAAATAGATACTGCGCCCGGCTGCGCCACCGGACACGGCCCAGCTGAAGCTCTCATGCATGCCTGCGGCGCCGGCGCCACCGAAAACCAGCGCGTACACCGACCACGCGGACGCCGCGGAAACCCCGATGGAAATCAGCGTGTCCATCGTCGCCGCTCCGTGCCGGGCATTGATCACCGCCGCCTTGTGGAACGGCCACGCACCCCAGGTCACCACCGGGAGCGCCAACGCGAGGGAGAGCCACTGCCAGTACGGGAACTGCACCGGCGGCACCATCGCCAACACGATCACTACCGCCGCCAACGCGGCCGAGACGCGCATCCGGCCGCGCAGGGCGCGCAGCTCCTCGTCATGCTCGTCGCCGTCGTGCCCCGACCCCGGCTCCAGCATGGTCGTGACCGGTGTGGCCGTGTACCCGGTGGCCGCAACGACCTTCACCAAGTCCCCGGTCGACACATCCGGCGGATAGGTGACCCGGGCTCGTTCGGTCGCGAAATTCACGCTCGCCGACACGCCCGGCATCTTGGCCAGTTTCCGCTCGATCCGTGACGAGCACGACGCGCACGTCATCCCGCCGATCGATAGCTCCACCTGCCGAAGGCCCGCCGCCGACCGGCCGTCCCGCTGTACCGGTGTCACCGTCATCTTCGATCTCCTTTTGGACGTACTTCGGTTTATGGCCGGTGGTTCAGCTTGCGGTCAGCTCGAAGCCGGCCTCGGTCACCGCGGCGCGCACTCGCCCGACGGGCAGCGGGTCGTCACTGGTCACCGTCACCCGCCCCGACGCGACATCCACATCGACCCCATGCACGCCGTCGATGGCCGTGATCTCGCCTGTCACCGCGTCCGCACAGTGGCCGCACGTCATCCCGTCAACGGTGTAAGTGGTCTTGTTCATCGGTGTCTCCTTCGGTAGTAGAAATCGCAACAACGCCAGCATGAACCTTCCAGTACGATGGAATGTCAAGGGGAAGTCGGGAGATGTGATGAAGATCGGCGAACTCGCGGCAGTCAGCGGGGCAACACCCAAAACAATCCGCTTTTACGAAGAAGCAGGAGTCCTACCGGAACCCGCGCGCACATTGGGCGGCTACCGGAACTACGGGGCCGATGCCGTCGACCGGCTCGCGTTCATCGGCCACGCTCAGGCAGCCGGGCTGTCACTACGACAGATCCGCCAGATCCTTGCCATTCACGACGGTGGCAACCCACCCTGCGCCCACGTACGAAACGTGCTGACCGAGCGCCTGGATGACGTGCGCGCCCAGATGGCCGAACTCATTACCCTCGAAACCCACCTTGAAATGCTCCTCGCACGTGGACAAGAGAGCCGGCCCACCGAGCACGACAACGGCAGCATCTGCTGGATTCTGGAGGCCGAGACACCCACGCCCACTGGGGCAGCTATGCAGGAACCCGCGTCCACGGGGCATATCTGCTGACCGGTCCGGGAATCGTCACCAACCCGACCGCTCCCCTGACACGCCGTGCAGCATCAAGCCGCAGTTCGCCCATGGCCCATCGGCGGGTGTCGTCATGCGGGATTTGGGTGGCGGTGCCGGTGGTGGGCGTCCGGGTAGTGCGGGTGCGTATGCGTAATCGGCTCGTGGGTGTGCACGTGCGTGTGGCGAACCCCGTCAGGCACCTCTTGGCCGGGCTCGTGCGCATGCTGGTGGTGCTCGTCGTGGACGTGCCAATGTTCGTGGGTGATCGCGTCGTGGGTGTGCTCATGTTCGTGCCGCTCGGTCAAATGCAGCCAGACGCCGACGGCCATCAACCCCGCAGCGACTATCAGCGGCCAGGTCACGGGTTCCCCGAAGGCCAGCGCAAGGATCGCCCCGAAAAAAGGCGCGACCGAGTAGTAAGCGCTGGCGCGGGCGGTGCCAACGTGACGCATCCCCACGATGAACAGGGTGAGGCTGATCCCGTAGGCGAACAGCCCGATCACTGCGGCCGCGCCGATCTGAAGCGGGCCCGGCAGCCGGGCTCCGAAGGCGAAGGCGATGACGAGGTTGGCTGGCCCTGCGACGCCGCCTTTGATGGCGGCGAGCCAGGTCGCATCGTTCAACGACACCATGCGGGTCAAGTTGTTGTCCAAACCCCAACACAGGCAGGCCGCCAGTATCGCCACCGCGGGCCACACGTTGACGAAGCTCGCTCCGGAGGGAACGGATAGGACGGCGGCGCCGGCGACGATCGCGACCATGCCCAGCGCGATGCGACGGTCGACGTTCTCCTTGAACACGATCCAGGCCAGCGCTGCCGTGAATGCCCCCTCGGCGTTCAGCAGCAGGGACGCGCCGGTCGCGGGCATATTCGCCAACCCCAGCATCAAAAGGACCGGCCCGGCGAGCCCGCCGAAGAAGATCGCCCCGGCCAGTGCGGGGATCTCGTCGCGGGCTATCCGGACGCGGCCCGGGCGACGGATCAACCGGTACAGGCCCAGCCCGGCGCCCGAGCCCGCATACAGCAAGCCTGCCAGCAGCACGGGGCTGACATTGTCGGCCAGCAGCAGCTTGGCCAGCGGCGTGCCCGCACCGAACAGCAGCGCCGAGGCCAACGTGGCCTGAACCCCCGGATTCCGCAATGCCGCCGACCTCATGAACACAAACGGTAGCGCGTACGACGTCCCTCCGGTCGGCCAGTGCCTCGTCTCATCGCGACGGTCAGGTCTCTCGTTCCGCCCAGGCGCGAGGCGGTCACTGCGGCCTGGACCACGATCCAAATCGCGCACATCGGCCTACACGGGCCAGCTACGACAGATTTGGTGCCAAGCGAGAGCCGTGGGTGGCACACCGACTCGGCCGCACCGTTGCAGGCGGTCGTGATCGGTCGCCCGTGGAGGCTGCCATAGCCTTGGCGCGTGGCGAATCGGCGATACACCGTCCTTGTTGAGGATTCACCGTGGGTGAATGGGACAAGCGTGGGCGGACGATTGGTGAAGCGGAGTCACTAGTTTCGCGATACCGCACCGTGCTCTCGGACTCGACTGTGACCCCCGGCCCGCGATGTGAGTCGGCGCCACGCACGGCAGCAGGGAGCCTCGAGGCTCCCCGGCGGCAAGAGCGACCGCAGCTCCGGCCGTCAGCATGTGCGCGAAGCTTGCCGCTGCGTCGAGGATTCAACCTGGAATGAATGCGGCGTTTGGACTTTTAGGCGCAGCAGGAGGTGGGGAGTTCGTTGCGAAACAGGTTGGCGGCGAGTCGGATTCCTTCGGCGGTGGTGAGGTAGGGGGCCCAGGTGTCGGCGAGTTGGGTGACGGTGAATCCGGCGGTGATTGCGTAGGTGGCGGCGAGCATCATCTCACCGGCATTGTCGGTCAGGGCGTGGATGCCGAGGACTTTCCCGCTGTCGGCGTCCGCGACGATCTTGATGCCGCCACGGCTGCGGTGGTCGACCATGGCGCGTGGCAGGTCGGTTATTGGCAGGTAGCGGCAGGAGCAGCGGTATCCGGCGGCGATCACGTCTGCCTCGGTCATGCCGGCCGACGCGAGTTGCGGTGACGTGAACAGCACCGACGGCAGGCCGGCGTAGTCGACACGCTCATGGGTCCCCAAGGCATTGCGTGCAGCAATTTTGCCTGTCGCTGCGGCCACGTACACGTATTGGGGCGCGCCGGTGACGTCGCCGGCGGCGAACACTACCGGGTTGCTGGTGCGCTGCTCGTCGTCCACAGTGACGAATCCCCGCGCATCGGTTGCCACGCCTGCCGCAGCCAGGCCGAGCCCGTCGGTTCGGGGTACGCGCCCGACGGCAACGAGAAGGCACTCGCCGACAACCTGAGTACCCGAGTTGGTCTTGACGCGCACCAGCCCGCCGTCGCCGCTGGTTCGGACAGCGCGGTCGGCGATGATGCGGATGCCGTCATCGGCGAGCGCCTTTTCGAGTTCGGCGGCGAGTTCTGGTTCGGTGTGCGGGGCGATGCGGCCCACCACGGTGACTTCGGAACCCAGCCGGGCGAAAAGCTGTGCCTGTTCCAGTCCGACAAAGCCGCCGCCTACGACCACCAGCGACTTCGGAAGTACATCGAGTTCCATCGCGGTCGTCGAGGTGAGGTAGTCGACGTGCTCCAGCCCGGGAATGTCGGGGACTTTAGGCTCCACACCGGTGGCCACCAAATAGGCGCGAGCCTGGAGCACGCGGCCTGCGGCGAGGAGAGTGTCGGGGCCGGTGAACCGAGCCTCGCCGCGAATGATGTCGAACCCGTAGGCGGCGGCGATGTCCACGTATTTGGACCGCCGCAAGTGCCCCACCAGGACGTCTTTCTGCGCGATCAGTGCCGCCAGGTCGACCTCGCCTGCGCTGGTCGGCACTCCGTCGAATGTCTGGTTTTCCGAGGAATGACGGCCGTGGGCAGCGGCCAGCAGCATCTTCGACGGCACACAGCCGACATTCACGCAGGTGCCGCCTATCTCGGCGCGCTCGATGACCGCCACGGTAGCCCCGTCCAATCGGGCATGGATCGCGGCGGACATCGCTGCCCCACCCGTTCCGATCACAGCCAGGCCGAGCTCGGTGTTTTTCGTCATGCCTGCCCTTCCGCGCGGCCCGCTCCGGTCGCCACACACCCATCGTTAACCTTCAACTACGCTTGAAGGTCAAGGACGAATAAGGGGGCGTCGACGCATGCGGATAGGCGTACTCGCCGACACGGCGCGGATCCGCCCATCAACACTGCGCTACTACGAGCAGCGCGGCCTGATCCAGCCGCCCGCACGAACGCCCGCCGGCTACCGGAATTACCCGCCGACAGCGGTGCCCAGACTTGAATTCATCGCGAGAGCCCGCACCGCTGGCCTGTCCCTGTCAGAAATAGCGGCGGTGTTGGCGATCCGAGACTCGGGCACCGCACCCTGCGTCCACGTCCGCGACCTCCTCGACCGGAAACTCGCCGACCTCGAACAGCACATTGACGAGCTGCAGACGCTGCAAGCAGGCATCCGCACACTCCGAGCGAACGCCACCGAAAGCGCGGCCCAAGCCTGCACCGCCGAGTCAATCTGCAACATGTTGTAGCCCGGCAGCTGACACCCGCCGAGCCGGCCCGCCGCCTCACACCGCCAGTTCGCTGCTTTCCGGTGGACTTTCGACCGCAGTGGCACGGCTCGCGAGGCGGATTCGCGCGGCGCGCAGTCCGTTGCCGATGACGACGATTTCGGCGATTTCGTGGACCAGCACCACGGTGGCGAGTCCCAATACACCGAGCAGTGCGAGCGGGAAAAGCGTGACGATGATCGCCAAGGCGAGCGCGATATTGCCGGCCATGATCCGACCGCCCCGGCGGGCGTGCGCCAATGCCTCCGGGATGAGGCGCAGATCAGTGCCGGTGAAGGCGACATCCGCGGATTCGACGGCTGCCGCGCTGCCGGTGACGCCCATCGCGATCCCGACGGTGGCCGAGGCCAGGGCCGGGGCATCGTTGATGCCGTCACCGATCATCGCCGTCGGCGTTCGGGCCGCGAGTTGATGGATGCGCGCGGCCTTGTCGGCGGGAAGCTGCCCTGCATGGACCTGGTCGATGCCGGCCTGCGTAGCGATGACTGCAGCGGTGAGCGCGTTGTCGCCGGTGAGCATCACCGTCGCCACGCCCTGCCGGTGCAGAGCGGCGATGGTTTCGGCCGCTTCGGGGCGCAACTCGTCGCGCACGCCGATCACACCTGCCGGCTGTCCATCGATCTCGACGACGATCACGCTCATTCCCTCTGCCGCCATCGCCTGCGCGGATTCGTCCAGGGAACCTGGGTTGATCCAGCGGGCGCTGCCGACCCGTACAGCCTGCCGGGCGACGGTGCCGGTGATGCCCAGGCCGGGCTGCTCTTTCACTCCGTGAGCCTTGAGCCGGGTTGTTGCGGCGGCGATGACGGCATTCGCCAGTGGGTGGCTGCTCGCGCCCTCCACTGCCGCCGCAGCGTCGAGCAAGTCACTGCGCGCGTGGCCGGCCGCCGTGTGGACTGCGGCAACCTCGGGCTGGTTGCTGGTCAACGTTCCGGTCTTGTCGAACGCGACGGTGCGGATCGTGCCTAGCTGTTCGAACGCGACACCGGACTTGATGACGACACCGAGTTTGCTGGCGGACCCGATCGCCGATATCACCGTGACGGGCACCGCGATCGCTAGCGCGCAGGGAGACGCAGCGACCAGTACCACCAGCGCCCGCTCTATCCAGACGCCAGGATCGCCAAGAACGGACCCCAGTGCCGCTATCGCCGCCGCGGCGATGAGAACGAGCGGCACCAGGGGCCGGGCGATCCGGTCGGCCAAGCGGGCTCGCTCGCCCTTGGCCGCGTGGGCCTGCTCGACGAGACGAACGATCTGCGTGATCGAGTTGTCGCGTCCGTCCGCGGTGGCCTCGAAGGTGAACGTGCCGGTGCCGTTCACCGACCCGGCGAGCACCCGATCCCCCGGACCGACCTCCAGCGGGATCGACTCGCCGGTGATTGCCGACGTGTCCAGCCACGACCGACCAGTCACGACCACCCCGTCGGTAGCGACCCGCTCGCCGGCACCGACCACGAGGGAATCCAGCTCACGGACCTCCGCGACCGGGATCACCCGCTCATCATTCAGCCTGGACACCCGCGCTGTCTCCGGGATCACCGAGAGCAATGCCCGCAGGCCCTGCTTGGCGCGGTCCATGGCCCGGTCTTCCAACGTCTCGGCGATCGAGAACAGGAACGCCAACGCCGCAGCCTCGCCCACGTGACCCAGGAGCACGGCGCCGGAAGCTGCGATCGTCATCAACAACCCCACGCCGAGCTTGGCGCGGCCGGCGCCCCGGATGAGCCGTCGAACGGTGCTCGGCACGAACGTCCACGCCCCTGCCGCAAGTCCCGCGGCATATGAAATCACTGCGGCCGTTCCCAGCCCCGCCCAGCCCAGAATCGAGCCGGCGACCCACAACATGCCCGAGGCTGCTGGGAGCGCGAGTGCACGGTCACGCCACCACGGCGCCAGTTCGTCGGGTCCGTCGGGCTCGCCCGCCGATGTGCCCGGTTTCGAATCGGGGCCGCAGCAGGCATTCTCCGAACCGACGCCTATCTGCATGGATACAACCGGCTTGAGCACTACCCGCTCGGATGCGACCGGTTCGGGCACCTGCTCAATGTGGCCGTCAATGGGGCCGCAGCACTCCCGGCTCACCGCACACCGTCCGCATCGACGTCCCCGTCCAAGGGCGCTCCAGGTCCGCAGCACATCGGCACATCACAGTCCGCGTCAATGCACGGAATCCCATCGTCGACCGCCAACACGACGTCCACCAGGGCTTGCAGTGCCTTCGTTAGGTGCGGGTCCGCGATCTCGTACCGAGTCTTACGGCCCTCTGGAGCAGCGACCACGATGCCGCAACCCCGCAGACAGGCCAAATGATTCGACACGTTCGTCCGTGACAGCCCCAAGTCCCGGGCCAGCTGGGCGGGATACCCGGGTTCGGCCAGCAACGACAGCAGGATTCGCGAGCGGGTCGCATCGGCCATCGCCCGGCCCAGCCGGTTCATCACATCCACCCGAGGCGCAAGAGTCAGCATTCGATGACTATACATCAGACAATGACCTATTAAAGTCTGGCGGACTCGCTGGACCCGCCGGCACTCCACTGGCGCAGGTTGCAACGTTTCCGCGGGAGCGGGATTCCGCGGGACTGGGAATCCCTCGACCGGAGCGCTACCGAATACCCTGTCTCTCCGACGCCGATCCAAGCCGGCGCCGCGTCCTGGACGAACCGCGGCCGCCGACTCGTGCGCTTCCGAGAGCCGCGGCGCCCTTGCAGCAAGTCAGAAAGCCCATTTCGGTGCGTCTGGCGCCACGAACCAGACAGCCATCGATAGGCAGTCGTTGGGGAATTCTAAGCGAGCTTGCGGCCGAAATCCTGCCCATTACATTCGCCTGCCGGCCCTCGACCACCAGATGACGGTGACGAGAAGCAGCAGGGTGACAGCGTGCACGCCGGTGCACCAGAGGCAGATCGCGTGCACCTTGGCGACCTCCACAAAAATGAGCCACGCGACCATCAGGACGCCGACGACGCTGAGCGACACCCGCATCAGATGCATCGACCCGATCACCGCGACAGGAAAGCAGAGCAACGTCATGGCGGCGAAGAAGCCGAAACCAGCGACAGAGACCGGCACACCGGCGATCACCGACCACTCGCTGGTCGTCACCTTGAGGCAGTTGACGACACCGCTATCCGAGCAGGCCAACGTCTCCGAGCCAGTCAGGTACTCGTAGGCCAGGTAGCCCGAGATCCCCAGGCCGACGAGCGCCAGCACAAAAGAGGACCAGGCCGGAATCCGGGTCCGGTCAGCTGCGTGATCCCGGTCGACTTCGGTCAAATTCATGTTGGCCCCTCTCGACTAGTGACGCGAACCAACTGCCACAAGCCAACCATCCACGGCCAACTTCACCCGGCCGCACTACCGTTCAAGTGCACTGCGTTGATCATCGTGAATTCACACAGGCCGGGCGGCGGCGCTTGTACCGTCGATCCAACCATGGTGCCCATGCTCATCCCCGCATCGGCGACGCAGGAGTCGCCATCCGGGCGGCGCTCGGCGCTGATTCCGCGCGCACGGGAGAGCGGGCGATGGAGCGCACGATCCTGGAAGTCCAGCCAGGGCGGAATCAAGGCACCCGAATTCGCATGCTGAACGGTGAGTGTCCCTGCCAATGTTCTCGTGAATGCCCCGCAATCTCCTCTCCACGGCCCGCGACCCAGAAACGGCATAACGATCGCTTACCGCTGAAGCGTGGGGCTCCGGCACCGTTTAAGTCCCGGCCAGCGGGACGTTGAGAGTCCATCGGGAACGAGGTTCGCTGCACGTTGGATTCCGTCCGCAGTGGTGAGAAGCGGGCCTGGTCGTCGGAAAGTTAGATGGCGGTGAGTCCGGCCATGAACGCGTAGGTGGCTCCGAGTACCCCGTTGTCGGCATGCTCGGCCAGTACGTAGATACCGAGGACACTCCCGCTATCGACGCCCGCGCCAATCGTAATGCGGCACCAGATGCGGTTATTCGACGACGGCCCGCGGCAGATCCATCTGTAGCAAGAAACGGCAGAAACAGCGGTGTCTGGCCCGGCCGTTCGCATGCCATATTTCACAGATGTCCGGCTCACTTCCAACCCAACGAGTCACAGATTGACTCACTGACCTACGAAAATCCGACTAGCGCGCGCCCTGGGCGCCCTATTCAGGCATCAGCGCGGCGGCGGGTCGCGCTCTGACCTCGATTGAGGTGGCGCAAATGTCTGGCGAGTTTGGGGAGCCGGTTCCAGTGCCGATCGTCTGGGAGGATCTGTCGACCGGGGAGGCGTTCGACACCTGGACGGACCTCGGTCATTGGGTGACCCGGCTAGTGCGGCGGTTTCGGATCCGGCCGCGGGAGATCCCGCCGTGCTGGTATCGGCATGGCGCTGCGGTCGAGGAGTTGACGGCCCTGTGGGGCGCGTATCAAGTCGCCTACGGACAAGACCAGGCCGCGTCGTCTGCGGCGGAGTGGCTGCGCATCCTGGCCGACACCCGCGCACACCTGGCCGAGTGGATGTCACGGTGCGGCTGCACCGCGACCGAGCACCGCGACGACCCGGAAGTCACCTGGGTCGACAACGACACCGCCTTCGGCCGGTTCGTCGGCGCGGACTGCACCGCACGCCGCCGGCCGGCGTGGCCGTCGGCGGTGGAACGGCCGGTGCCGCTATGAACACCATCGCTCGGACCGCTGCGCGCTCCGATCCTCCCCCGCCGATGGACATCGCCGAGGTGGTGCCGCAGGCCCGGCGCGCGCACCCGGTCGAGCTTGCGCCGGGTGATCTGCTGTTCGACACCACCGGCACGCTTCAGCAGATCGAGTCGACGTCGGTGTTTCACGACGGGAAGATCGTCTCCGCACTGCTGGCCAACGGGCATCGGGCGTGGTTTTGGAACGACGACCCGATCATCGCCGTCCTCCCCCGCACCGAGGCCCCGACAATCACCGTCTACGAGCGGGTGTTCGACCCGGAGGACGAAGCCGGCTGGGCGCAGGGCAACCCCCGCGTCATGGACACCGAAACCGAGACGCACACGTGGGAACCGGATGACGGCAACCCCATCAGCTGGGCGGCGGACATCTTGAATCGCAGCGGCACGCTGGAGCCGTCCTCCTCGCCGCCGTTCACGCAGCGCACCTGGTATTCGGGCAGCGGCATCGACTTCGCGCGCAGCGGCGCCACCGTCGACACCTCAGCGCACCTTGCCGGGTTCACCCTCGCCGAGGCCGAGCAAATCGGCACCCGCATCACCACCCCGCCGTCACCGCGCCTATCCCCTGTTTTACAGCGCGGTTTATCCCGCACCACTTATGACGCTTCTCGCGCCCGCTCCCGCGTGGGCTTGTCTTCCGGCAGGTAGTCGCACCGCGACTTGGTCACGCGTCGTCATTCGATTTCTGTTGCACGCCACCGATTTTGGAGGCCCATCATGAGCACAAGCATTGAACCGTCGGCCGAGACTGATGCTCGGGACGTCGTCACCGTCGTGTTGGATCCGCGCGTCGCCTACGTGGGTTTCGGCCCCGACGACGGGCCCCTCGCACAGTTGGCCGGCAAATATGACGCCGAGGAGGTGATCGAGGATCTCGCCGACGCCGCGGAACAGCTGGACTTCGCGTTCAAGAACGCCTGGGAGAACGCCGCGAAGCGCATCGCGCCGGACGTCGACTGGTACGTCTCCGCGCCGTACCACCAGCCGGCGGACGACTTCCCGCTCCTCGACGCGGTAGCCAAGACCGGCCGGGAGGACCGTAGCCGTTCCGAGCTGATCGCCCAGATCAGCGAAGCCATCACTGTGGAGGTCGAGACGCTCAGCGTCGGCGCGACCCGCTGGGCGGTGATCGACGGCGGCCGCATGGTCGGCTCCGCCACCGTGGAGCACACCGTCATGTCCGTCCAAGACCAACACACTCGCGAAACCGCCGCGCTGCTGCGCGATGGCGGGGAGGTGCTGCGCGCCGTCGATTCTGGCGATCTACGACTGGAGCTCATCGAGCCGGACGGCGAGATCCGCCACGATTCCGGCGCATTGGGCTATGTGCTGACCGACCGCGGGACCGCCATATTCGCCGCCGCCGACTTCAGGCCGTCACCGCTGCACGCGGTCGACTCGGATCGCACGATCGAAGCCCTCGCGGAGTTCCTCGCGCTGAAACCCGGCGACACAGACGACGAATATTTCGCGAACTACACGCAGCGGCAACAGTTCTGGGCGGCCGGCGACGGCCCGAGCAAGCTCTACGGGCTGATCACCGAATTAACCGGGGACACCGAGTACAACGCGCAGATCGCGGCCGACGCGGAACTGGCCGCGGAGCATTCCGGCGAGATCCGCGCCTGGCGGGTGCGGCCGCTGGAGCGCACCGACCTGCCGCAGACGGATCTACTCGCCGACAGCCCCAGCAACGCCCGCGCGCAGTATCCGGCGTATGTCGCGGCGTGGATGATCGACACCGGCCGCGACCTCGACCTGGACAGCGACTTGTTCCCGGCGCTGGGGGTTGAGCCGAGCGGCACTCCCCTGCATCATGGTCAGCCCGTCATCCCCGGGGTACGCGGGCAGCAGACCCTGGATTGGGCAGTCGAGCACGTCAACCACTGGGGAACCGACGCCGTGATCGTTACCGACCTGATCCCCAGCCGCGTCTCGTTGAACATCCCGGCCACCGGCACCGCCACCGTCGCCATCATCGGCGCCTCGGCGACCGCGCACGCCGGGGCACACGTCGAAGCCCACCGCCGCTCCCACATCACCGCACTACCCGACTCCGACGTGCGGATCTACCCCGGCGCCGCCGTCGACCGCAGGCAAGGCGCGTACGTGACACTCGCACCCGAATCCCGCATGCCCGAACGCGGCGGGGCGCTCCGGGACAACGCCATGCAGCAACGAGCACGCGGGCGGTAACGCGAAAGTTTGGGAAAGGGCCCAGCAGCCCAGGCTGACGGTCAGCCCGGCGATACAACCGCCTAAAGCCGCAGGAACCGTCAAAGGCCGTTTGCGACGATAGCCACCAGCAGGCCGGCGACGAATGCGGGGCCGAGAGCGGCTTGCTGGCGGCCCCGTGATTTCGCGTGGAGGATCACGAGAGTAATGGCGACCTGGGTGGCGAGGATGGCGACGGCGATCGCGGTCCAGGAGAGCCAGCCGGCGAGGAAGCCGCATGCTGCGGCCATCTTGACGTCACCGAGGCCGTAGCCGTCGCGGGCGATGAGCGCGCCGAGCAAGATCCAGCCGCCGAAGATCACGCCGCCAACAAGCGCACGCAGCGGGCTACCGGCGCCAGTGGCGAGCGAGATCCCTGTCAGGGCAACGAGTCCCAGGAGGGCAGTGCCGATGGTGAGGATGTTCGGCAGCCGTTCCTCGATGGTGTCGATTGCGGCCGCCGTGATGAGGGCCGCGAGGCTTATTCCGTAGACGACGATCGCCGCGGTGGGGCGCACCGTCGACGCCGCCCACGCAGCGGCAGCCAAAGCAGCGACGAGTGCACACCAGCCGACTAGGGTCGTCCCCCGCCACATCTGGATTGCGGAGCCTGCAAGTGTGGGGCGAGTCGGGTTCAGATCAACCTCAGCCTCGGTTTCGATTTTCATTGCCGGTCGCCGTCGGGAAACTGTCGTCGACGCGGCTTCGGCAGCGCATCACCGACGAGTTTCTGCATGTGCTCGGGCAGGTCCTCCGGCAGGTCGACGTCGCTGACGGAAAGCACGGCTCTCGCCCAGCTGGCGGCGCTGGCGCTGTCCCCGCCGTATTGCGCGATGTGGATCAGGTCGCACAGCGGGATCGGGCTGTAAGGCTCGATACGGCGACCGGTCATCGCCGACTGTTCCGCGATGGCGACGTCACCGATTGCGAGCGCGAGATCCGTTGCGGCATGGGCGGCGTCGATCACCGCCATGGGGAGTGTCCGGTCCTCCAAGCGCTCCGCCGCGGCCATCCAGGAGTATGCCTGACCGCCGGCCTCGGGAAGGATCGGGCCACGGACCAAATCGAGCGCGCGCTGCAGATCCTCAAGCGCATCGCGGGCGTCGCCGACCTTCGAGCGGCGCTCGCTGCGGCGCACCAGGCGAGCGAACAGCTCGCTGTCGAGCAGCCGGTCGGTAAGGTAGTAGCCGCTGTCGCCGTGCGGGATGAACGGCTCTGCGCTCTCCGGGTCCTGGCCCAGCCAGGCGCGCAGCCGGGAGACCACAACCCGCCGGCCACCGGCGGACGGCTGCGCGCCATCGGGCCACAGGTCGGTAATGAACTTGTCTGCGGTGACACCCTGCGCGTACAGCGCCAGATACACGGCAATCTCGACCTGGCGCGGCTGCGGCTTGCCGGGAGCGGGGCCGCGCCCGACCACCCGCGCCGTCCCGAGGATCGCGATCTTCGGCCGCCGAACAGTGTCCGCCTGCCACTCGGCAAGATCATCATCGAGCCTCCGATCCGGGTCACGAGACATCTCGCCATCTGCCAGACCGCCCAGTTGCTTCGGCCGGTCCCGTGGCTCGGTCGTCAACGTGCCGTTGGTTGCGTACGGTATGCCGTCGGCGAGAACAGTTGCAGCGCCGTCTGTCTCGCCATCGAGTATGACGTCATTCATCGCGGCGCTCTTGTCGGCGAGATCCACGGTCGCATCGGTCGTGAGGTTGTCGAGCCGCTGGAAGTCGATAGCGTCCTCGTGCGTCGTAACCTCGTCGGTAGCGGTTTCGTCGGTGTCGGGCTCGGCTGCGAAGAGGCCGATCAGCGCAACGAACTCGTCATCGGCGGTTCCGGCGATCGTGATCGGCTCGCGGCCGAAGATCGTTGGGATCATCGCGGTGCCGTCGGCGGTGATCTCGACGCTGGTGGCGATGCCGGGGTTGGGGCCGCTGGTGATCAGTGCGGCGGCGGCCGGCGGCCCGGCTTGAAGTGATTTGATGAGGTCGGCGGACGCTTCGACGGCGGCGATATCGCGCTCGTCGGCGATCAACACGTGTGGTTCCCACGCGTCGGCGTATGCAGTTTCCGTTCGAGTCTTGGAGATTCGTTCGTCGCGGAGCAGTTCGCGGATCGATTTCGTGTGCACGGCAAGGGCTTTCACCTCGAATGCCAAGTCTTTGACGGTCTGGATTCGATCCGTATCGAGCGCACGCATCCCATCGGCTCTGTCAGCAACGTTGAGGTGGATACCGTCGGTCCACGGCGATTGGGACAGCTCGAGAATGAGGTGGTTGATCAGCTGGCCGGCGCGCTGCTGGTCGCCGCCGATATGCAGTGCGCCGATCTGTTCGAGGTTGATCATGGCGATGCGCCCGTCGGTCGTGGTGCCGACGGTGGCTATGGCCGGGAGCGCTGCGAGCTTTTCGTAGTCGATAGCAACGTCCGGCGTCGCTTCCGGCAGTCGCATGGTCCAGGCGGTGTTCCTGCCGGTAAGCGGCTCAGGCGGCGGGGTCGGCTTGGCTGGAAGCAGTTCTATCGAGTCGGTGTCGATCAGCACGCCGACGATGCCGACGTCGCCGTGCTTCGCGAGGATCGGCGTGATGATGCGCAGTGCTCGGTTGATCCGCTCCGGCGTGCTCCGGCTGGCGCGGCGGCGCAGGGCTCCTTCGGCCCGGGCTTCGAGTTCCGTCGGCGGTTGCGGTGTGCGCTGGCCCGGGCGACGCGATTGCTCCAGTCGTCTGCGCGTGAGCAGCAGCCCGGCCCAGACGATCGCGGCGGTCAGCGTGGTGACGCCCGCGAGCAGCAGGTTCCTTTGCGACAACAGCTCGCCGGTCTCGTTTGCGCCGACGGCTGGGTCCCTCGATATCGGGTCCGAACGAGTTCCGGGTGCAGCGGCGCTTGCAGCGGTATTGGCGTCCGGGCTGCCCGTACTATGTACGCGATCCTGGATGCCTGAGTCGCCAGACGTGGCTTCGTTTGGGGTGCCCGCATCGGCTCGTCCGTGTGCGGCGGGCACCGCCGAGCCATCGGCCTGGCGCGCAGAAGCCGGCGCCCCGGCACCGCTGCCGTCCGAGGTAGTGCCAGCAGACTGCTGCGGACCATCCGCCCCGCTGCGGGCCGGTGCGTCGGGCGCGGGGATGTGGATGGTTTGGCCGGGGTGGATGAGGTCGGGGTTGGCGATGTGGTTCGCGGCGGCGAGTTCCGGATACAGGTTGGCGTCGCCGAGTTCGTCGAGGGCGATCTGGGACAGGGTGTCGCCGGGTTCGACGACGACGGTCTCGGCGGCGCCGTGGCCGCCGGCATGGGGACCGGCCGCGGGGGTGCCGCCTTGTCCGGGCGGGATGTGTGCGCCGGCAGGCAGTTGCAGGATCCAGCCGGGGAGCAGGAATCTCGCGGAATCGAGAGCGCGCCCGTCGGGCTGGGTGTGGCCTTCGTTGAGGGCGGCGATCTCGACGAAACGGCGGCCGTTGCCCAGGGTCTTTTCCGCGATCGACCAGAGGTTGTCGCCCTTCGACACGGTCCACGTCGGCCCGGTCTCAGCCGCGCGCTGCATGGTGCGGGTGGGCGCAGTGGGATGGAACGTCATACCCGCCTGGCCGTGATGTGCGGCGGGTGACGCCGACTGGAACGGGGATGCCATTGCCACGACGGCAACCGGTGCGGGGTGTGGCAGCAGCGGCATGCTGGCGGCGATCGCCGGCGTGGCGGAGGTGGCGATGGTGCCGGCGATGAGCATGCCGACGAGAAGGCCGGCGGCGGATTGCGGCAGGTGCAGGCCGGGCAGGTGCCAGTCGGGCCGGCGGGCGATGCGGGAGACGATCTCCATGAGCACGGTGATGGCGAAGATGGCCCAGGCGACGAAGCCGACGATGACGAGGAAGCCGAGGAACACATGGCCGGTGTCGCGTTCGGTCAGGCGCTGCCAGATCTCGGCGAGCCCGGGCACGTGGTCGGGTAGCAGCGGGCCGCCGAGCTTGTAGAGAGCGTACGGGGCGCCGATCAGCATTGCGGCCAGGGCTATCAGGGCGATGAGGCGGCGGACTTGGCGGGCGACGAAGGCGATCATGGGGTGCCTCCCTGCTGATAGACGACCTGGGCCTGGCCCGCTCCGGTGACGGTGAACGCGTCGATACCGACCAGCGGCAGGAACACCGTGTCCTGGTGCAGGGTGACGGTCGCGGCGACGTCCAAACCTGTGACGGTGACCGTTCCGGTGGCACCCGCCGCCGTCAGGTAGTCCTGCGCCGCAAAGTTGGCGGCTTCCGGGTCGATCGCGACATCACCGGGCCGGTAGGTCGCGGCCGCCGCGCGGGCCGCCTCGGAAGCGATCGCCCCGGCGTGGTCCAGCGCCCGGGCCTTGGCTCCGCCGTCGACGACCAGCCCGAGGATCATCATCAGCGCGACCGCGGCGATGAGCATCATCAGGGACATTCCGCCGGAACCGGCGTCGGAGCGCCAATCGATGCGCTTGCTCGTCGCCAGCCGGTCGTGATCCGATGGTCTGCCCGGTCGCGGCGATTCCGGCTGCGCCGCCCGCACCGCGGGCTGGTCACGTTCCGCCACTGTCGCAGGCGAATGACGGCCCCGCTGCCGCACGGTATGGCTCGAGACTGGTTGCGCTGGTGTGGGTTTCACAGTCCCTCCCGATCCGGGTCGAGCGGGCTGGCCGCGGTCGCGGTGACGGTGTGGCTGCCGGGCCAGCCGGGGATCGCGAGATCAGACCAGGCGACGGTGCAGTCGACCGTGACCGTGACGTGCGCAGGCGTGCCGGGCGCGGCCGTCAATCCGGTCGTGTCGACGGTGATCGTGTCGGTTTGACAGTCGATGCCCTGGTTGCGGAGGCTTGTGGTGACGACCAATCGCGCCTCGGCTTCGGCCTCGGTCGGGGTGTGTTGGGCGCTGGCTGCGCGCGCCCCGGCAGCGGCCGCCTGTTGAACGCGGGACTCGCCCGTCGCGGTGCGCCCGGCGGCGACTCCGACCAGGATGATCAGGACGATGGCGGGGGTGATGATCACGAGTTCGAGCGCGGGCGCGGCCGAACCCCGATCCGACATCGCCTGCCTCAGCACGTGTTTGATCCGGTTCATGGCAGGGTCTCGATGTTGGCGGAGGCCTGCCCAGCGACATGCGGATGGGCCAGCGGGACCAGGTTCGGGGCGGCCGCTGTGACGGTCACGGTGATCTGCTGGCCGGCCTGGGTGACGGTGATGACAGCATCCGTGAGCGTTCCGGCGGCCTTGCCGGTGACGAAGTTCTCGGCGGCTTGCCTGCCCCGGTCGGTCGAGGCCGGTGCCTGTGTTGCGGCGCGTACCCCGGCCTGCGCAGCGGCGACCGCGAGGGACCGGGCGTAGGAGTGCAGGCCGAACTGGACGCCGCCGAAGATCAACAGCAGCACGGTGGGCATGAGCAGGATGAACCCGAGCGATGCGCCGCCCGAGCCGCGCTCCCCAGACCACCGGCCCCGGCACAACGGCACGCTGCCGCGCTGTCCGCTGCGGGTTTCGCGGCGCGGTGGGGGTTGGGGTCGGATTTTCGTCATGGCTGGTGCCGCCAACTCGTTGGGCCGGATCGGTTAGGGGTTGAGGTCGGCGGTTTTGGAGTGGATGACGGCGACGATGGCGGCGACCACGATGCCGGCTGCGACCACGCCGCCGATGGCGATCAGGACGTGTTCCAGTGAGACGCCGCCGGAGCCGCGTTCGGGTTCGACGCATAGCGCTTCCACTCTGCGTCGCAGGGTGAGCATGATCGTGGAGTACAGCATGGTAGCGAACGATGAGATAGTCATTTCGGCTCCTCCAGGTGGGTGCGGGACGGGTTGCGGCACAGGGCATGTGGTGCCTTTCAGGTTGCGGTCAGCTGGGTGATCGCCGGGTAGAGCAGGAATGCCATGGTGGCCATCGCAAGCAGCGCTTTGGGGATGGCCATGCGGCCGGAGGCGACCTGGGCGGCGGCGATCTCGTCGGTTTGCAGTTGGGCGCGTAGCGAAGTGGCGCGGGCGAGCAGCGTGTCGTAGATGGCGGCGCCCTGGGTGCCGGCCCCGGCGGTGATCGCGGACAGGTCGGCGAGTTCGTCGACGCCCATTTCCTCGGCGAGGTCGGCGATGCCCTGCCAGTGGGAGTGTCCGGCCCGGGTGGCCGAGTCGATCGCGCCCTTGATCCGTCGGAACGTCCACAGGGGCGATGCGGCGGCCGCGTCGTCGAGGGCGGCGCCGGGGCCGGCTCCTGCGGCGCGGTGCAGCGCGACCAGTTGCAGGAAGGCAACCAGGCTGTGGCGCATTTCCAGCCGTGCCTGGTCAGCTTTGCCGGTGACGTGGCTGGCGACAGCGACCCACACGAGCGCGGCGCATGCAGCGGCAATACCGGCGGGAATGACCGCCGGAACATGCAGGCCGAACGCCGTGAAGATCAGCAGATAGATCGGACCGACCAACAACGTCGCCGCAGTCAGCGCGACGCGGGTGAGCAGGAACTCGCCGCGCCGCATCCCGATCACCGCCAGGTCACCGTCCGGGGTGGTGAGGTGGGTTGCGGCAAGCCACGTCTCGAACCTGGCCTGCATAGCGGCGATCCCGGTGGCAGGTTTATCGGGCTGCCCGGCTTGCACAATGGTGCTGGCAGCGCTGGTGTGGCCGGGCATGCGCAGTGCGGCGAGCAAGTCCGGCCGGCCCGGGACCAGCGCGGTGATGATCATGGCGATGCCGAGGCCGGCCGCGCCACCCGCCGCAAACAAACCCAGCATGGACGGGCTCATGACGACGCCCCCGTCATACCCGTGCCGCGATATGTTGCCGCAGCACTTCCCGGAGCAGCGTTCCTGGCGGTGACGCTCGCGGCTTTCCCTTCGTCGTGTGTCAAAAGCCGAGCTGGGCTGGGGGTGATCGACAGCCTGCGGAGCATGACGAGCGCGCCGATCACGATGGCGGCCAGCAGAGCGAGGACGAGCTGTCCGGTGATGGTGCCGTAGACCTTGGCGTAGGAGGTGAACGCGGCCACGGCGACGACGAACAGGATTTGGACGATGACGATGGTGCGCGCCTCCGATCTAGGCTCGGCCCGGTCGGTTTCGATCCGGCGGCGCGCGGCGACATCGTCGGCGAGCTGCCGGGCGAGCACGCGCAGCATGTCCGGGGTGCGCGCCGACGGGGCGGTCACGGCGATGCCCAGGGCGATGACGACCATGTCGCCGAGCGGGTCGTCGATGTCGTCGGCGAACCGGCGCAGCGCTTGCTGTCGGTCGCCGCGCGGGGAGGACAGGCCGGCTGCCAGCCGGGTTGTCGGTTCTTTGATGGCGGCCGGAGCGTGGGCCGCAGCGTTGACGATGGTTTGGATCGGTGAAGCGCCGGCGGCCATGGAGTCGGCAAGGCGCCGAACCCACTCCTCCAGGCCTTGGAGCACGTCGATGCGGCGTTTGGCGATGGCGGCGGCGCCGAAGAAGTACGGCAACCCCGGCACCGCCAGGGCCGTGACGATTCCGGCGACGGGCCAGCCCGACACCGCCCACACAGCGACACCGGCCAGTATCGCAATCGCGATCGTGCGGCCCTGTTTACCGGTGACGGCCTGACGCCAGCGCAGCAACGACGCCGACCGGGCCGCCGGACCAGGTGTCGCTGGCTGCGATCCGGGGTCGCGGCCGTAGATGCCGGCGGCCACCAGGAGGGTGCCGGCGATGAGAGTGGCTCCGCAGATCGCGGACAGCAGCGGGATCATCGTCATACCCGCTCACCTGCCTCCCAGGGTTGCGGCCAGGCGCCGTTGGCGGCACTCAGCCAGGTGAGGTCGAAACCGGTACGGCGGCACCAGGTTTGGTTCTCGGGAAGGTGCTGCGGGTAGCCGCGCGGGTCATCCGGCCGGCCCGGGTCGGGGGCGAAGATGCCGGTGGTGGCGGGCTGGCCGTTCTCCCCGACCGGGCCGACCTCCACAATGTCGGACACGAACCTGCGCTTTCGTCCCGCCACGGTCGGGATGGTGTCGATGTAGATGATGAGGTCGACGGCGGTGGCGATCTGGGCCATCGCCGCGTCGTGGTTCCAGTTCGGCTTGTGCTCCCCCAATAGCGACGCGAGGGCTTCGAAGGTGCCGGTGGCGGAGTCGGCGTGGAATGTGGCCATCGATCCCTTCATGCCGCGCGACATGGCCGCGAGCATGGGGATGACCTCGGCGCCGCGGACCTCGCCGACCAGGATCCGCTCCAGCCCGTGGCGCAGCAGCTCCGGGAAAATGTCGGCCAGGGTGACCTCGCCGGCGGCCTTGCCGTCCGGGCCGCGCTCCCCCGTCGCCGGCCGTGCCTCGGCCGGCAGGATCAGCGGGAACCGGCCGGACAGCTCGTGCAGCAGCAGCTCGTACTCGGTCTCCAACGTCGCGAACCGCTCCATGTCCGGAAGACACCTGGCCAGCGCTCGCAACAGCGTGGTCTTACCGGCGCCCGGCGATCCCACGATCAGCATCGAGCGATGCGCGGTGACGGCGGCGGCCAGGAACGCGGCCATCGACCTCGAGATCGTGCCCATATCGGTGAGCTGGTCCAAGGTGACGTCGACGAAGCGGTGGCGGCGGATCGTGACCTGCGGATGCGGGGTGATCGACCACTGCGCCGCCAGGCGGGAGCCGTCCGGCAGGCGGATGTTCAAAAACGGCCAGGCCGTGGTGACGGCCCGCTCGTTCTGGCCGTGATACGTGGCGATCGACCGCAGCTGCTCCAGCAGATCCGCGTCGGATTCGGCGACCGGGGCGACTGTTTCGCTGTGCCCGTCGGCGAAGCGCTTGATCGCCGGAGCGGCGCCGTTGATGAATATCTCCTCCACCTCGTCGTCTTGCAGGAGCTGTTCGATGCGGCCCAGGCCGAACATCGCCGCCAACACCGCCTCGCCCAGCGCCGCCTCCTGCCTCGCGGTCGGCGGATTCCCGGCGGCGGTCTCCGCATCAGCCCACGCTGCCGTGCGCTCGCCGATCAACCCGATGGCCAGCTGCCGCTGCTCGGCCCGATCCAAACCCGGCCCGCCGTCCTGGCTGTAACGGTCCAGGTCCGCGTTCACCTCGGTTTGGATGCGGCGAACAATCGCGAAATCAACTGCCGCAGGCTGGGTTTCATCACGGAGCCATGCGGCACGCGGGCCGCCGTTGCGATCGTCGCCCCAATCATCACTGGGGTGGGGATTAGTGCCGTTGATGCGGCCGTTCAGGATCGACGTCATGACGCGCCGCCCACCCGGACTGCGGCCGGTTCCGGGGTGCGAGAGGGATGTCGCGCGGCGCTCGCCTCGCTGGTCCGGCCGGCACGATGCACGGCCTGCGCCGTGGCGGGCCCGGTTGCGATCGTGTCTGGCTCGCCTTGCCGCGCAAGGGATGTCGCGAGTTTGGCCGCGGATCGCATCAGCGGCGTCGACGCGATCTGGCGGGGCGCGGGCAGTGCGTCGACGAGCGCGCCCGCTGAAGCCGCATCCCAGGCCAGCATGCCGGCGACCGGCGCGATATCTGCCATCGCGGCGCGGATGTCGCGCTCCGAATACGGCCGGCCCGCACCAACGATCACCGAACGCAGGACCCAGTCCTCTGCGCTGGAGGCACGCTGCGTGGACGTGCCCAATATCTCCCCCGCCACCGCCGCGACAGTCTGCGCAGCGTGGACGGCGGGAAGCGTGGAGCGCATCGCGACGAGGACCAGGTCGGCAGCAACCGACAGCGCGTCGTGGCGCACCGGTGCGGGGATGCGGCCGGCGTCGACGATCACGTCCACGCCAAGATCCGCGAGCGCTACGGCGATGGCGGGGTAGTCGATGGCTTCTGTCTGCCGGGTCGTACCGGCACCGGGTAGTAGCCACCGGTTCTCGTCGAGGGTGACGACGTTCGCCCAGATCGCCTCGACCATGCCGGAGCGTCTCGCGGCGACGCGAACGCCGGTCAGGCCCCGGCCTCCGACATCCGCCCCGGCGGCGTAGCCGAGCACCAGCGAGCCGCCTGCCGGGTCGGCCTCGATCAGCAGTACCGGGCGGGGCCAGGTGAGCGTCAAACTCAACGCGGACGCTGATGCGCCGGGCGATCCCTTTCCTGCGATGACGGAGATGATCATGGCTGTCATCGCCCGGCGATCACGATGATCACGGCAACACTGGCTGCCGACCAAGCGGCTACCGTGGCCGCATCGGCGCTGCCGACCAGCACGTCGACGGTGCGGCCGCCCGAAGCATCAGTGGCGCCGACCGCGTAAACGACGGCCCGAATCGGACCGGTCGACCGCACCGCGGCTTGTGCGGCGGATTGACCGTCGCGGTCTGCGCGGGTGATCCAGACCTGTTGTCGGGCAGCTAGTTCCGTGGTGGGCAGCATGCCGGGTTTGACGGCGACGCCGACCAGCGCCTGGCCGTCGGCGGGGATCTGCCCGGCCATCACGTCGCCAATTGTGAGGAGGGAGCCGGCGTGTAGGTCGGTCGCAGCGAGCTTGCGTATCGCGGTGCTGCGTTCGGTCCAAAGCATCGGATGCAAAGCTGGGTCGGTGGCAATCTGGGCCTCGACGAGATCGGCGGCCGCGATCGGCTGCCCCCACGGCACATCCGCCGATAGTGCGACCACGGCGACGCGGTGCGAGGCGCTCGAGGCGAGTCCATAAGCTCCCACGGCGCCGAGCACCACCAGCACCGCGCCCGCGGCGAGTAGCAGCGGCCGGCGCCGCCGTTTCGGCTGCGGCAACGCGGGCGCTGGCAAAACTCGGCCCGGCTCCCCGTCGAGACGCGAGGCCGGGGCTGCGTCACGACGTGTTGCGGCGCCGTTCTCTGTGGTTCGAGTTTCGGTTCGAAGGCTCATCGCATTCCACCAGGTCTCTTTGCGTGTCGTTAGTTGCCGGCGACGATGACGGTGCGCCACTCGCCGACCCGGACCGGTGCCATCGAGCGGGTCGTGACGCTGTCGGTTCCGGCTTCGCCGGTGTTCGCCGACCAGGTGATCGCCCAGGTTGCCGACGCGGTGACCGGCCACGCTCCCGTTCCGTTCGTGCGCTCATCGAGGGAGCGCAGTCGGTATGTGTAGCCGCACGGCGGAGCCCACAGATCCGCACCCGACCACGGCGCCTTGCCGCCGCCCGTGCACGAGACATCAACCGCATCGGGTTCACCCATCGACCACGTCACCGAGGCCAGTGTCGCGGTCGCCGTGACCGTCACCGTCCGATCCGTGGCCGAAGCCGACACCGGATCCGGATTCGAAACCCACAGCCACACCGGAACATTCACCGCCACCTGCTCCGCATTCGGCCCAAAGGCGATACGCGGCAACGGAATCGGCAGCTTCGCAATCGCCTCCTGCGCCAGGGAGTACGGGTCCGGCGGCGGATCGGTGTTCTTCAGTACTGCGAATATGTCCGGGGCTTGCCAATCAGTTGCGCCGCAGCCCGTCTGCATCAGCACATAGTCGGCCGGGTCCGCACCTGCGGGGATGTACTGCATCCAGACCGGGTCATCAGGTTTGGGTTGCCCAATAGCAACTGCAAAGCAGGGTTGGTCGCTGGAATTTGTCGGTCCCTGGCCCTCTCCATCTCCGTTTATGCCTGCGCAGACAACGTACTCGAACGAAATTGGGTCCAAATATCCACAGGTCTCAGCAGATGCGATTGGTGTCGTCGCGACACTGAATATGGCCGCGAGGCCAGCGCTCGCGACCACGCACAGGAGTGAACGAACTGCGATCAGCATGACTCGGGCGGATTCGGTGTCGTGATGTCATTCAGGAACCAGAGCTCAGGTTTTTCGCCATAGTAGAAGCTGATACTGAACGTTCTCGAAAATCGGGACACGACGTCAGGTTTCAGAACCGATTCGCCTTGGCCGTCAATCACGTTGTACTTACTGAGATCCACACACGTCTTGATCTGCACATTATGTTTGACCGCGCTGAGAACCTCGGCGGTGTAGCCAGCTTCGCCGACCTGATGAATGCCTTGTTTGATGAACGTGTTGATCAACGACATCTGCTTCAGCGCCGCAGGGTCATTGGCGTACTGGTAAATCGTCGTCTTCCAGTCCTTGCCGCCGGGATCTTGCAGGGACTGATCGAACACGCGCATCGCGTTTCGCCACACCGAGACAGCCTGATTCGCGATCTTCAAATCCGCCCCGGTGATCGTGGCGGGGATCGTGACCGGGATGGCGTCGTATACGTCGCCGGTGACGGTGGTCGACGGCGCGGTCGACGAGACCGTGGTACCTGTCGTCGACGTGCTGGTGGGTGAGCTGCTCGTGGTCGTCGTGCCGTTCAGCCACGATTCGATGGGGTCCGGGGTCGTCGATCCGGCGGTCGTCGGCGCGGTCGTGCCCGCCGTGTTGGTGGCAGGGTCTGAGGTTGTGCTGGGTTCGGTGGCCGTGATGGCGGTGCAGGAGGCAAGCGTCATCGTGGTCGCGGTCAGTACGGCTGCGATCAATCGCTTCATCGCTTCGTCACCTCCCCACCGACGATGGAGGTTTGCCCATCGTGCACTCGCATCACGGAATTATCAACATTTCGAGTGAATGCAGCGTGAATCTCGTCGGAATTGCACCTTGCTGACCGACGTTGAGAACGGTGTCTGGCACCGGTGCGGTCGGTCCAGCGGCGCATTCGGATGACCGCGGGCGGCACGGATCGCAGGAGCAGCATCGCCGCGCCGTCCGGCAGGGTGCGGAGCCGTCCCGAGTCAAGGATCGGGATGCGGCGCAGCGATGAGGAGCGGCTGCGTTGCCCGTCATACCCGCGGCTTTCCGCCCAGGTGATTTCGTCGCGGTCGCCGACCACGAAGACGAGATCGCGCAGGTCACCGGCGTCACTGCCACCACCCAAAATGATCTTGGTGGTCGAGGCGTCCCATAGGGTTGCGGCGGCCTGCTCTCCCCATTTGTGGCGGGCCTGTGCCAGGGATTGCAGGATCGCCCAGGTGCAGATGCCGGTGCCGCCGCCCTCCGACATCAGGGTTGGCAGAGATGGCAGGGGTGAGAGGTTGCCGATCTCGTTGAGCATCATCGTGATCGGCGGATCCAGCCTGGCCCCGGGTGATGCGGCGGCGAGATGCCGTGCGGTTTCCACGATGTCCTCGATGAACGCCGCGACCAGGTTCGCCGCCGCCCCCGCCCCGGTCGCGGTGCCCACCAGATACAGGGTGCCGCAGTCTTGGATGAACGCGGCGGGGTCGAACTGCTCCCCCGGCGCAGGCGACACCGCTGCCAGCACATCCGGATCGCCCAGCGCGGCCAACGACTGCCGGACGCCGAGCCACACGGAGTCGCGCTGCCGCGGGTCGGAATCCGCCACCGCGTTCAGGGCGGTGGCCCAGCCGGCGGGTGCGCGCGGGTGGGTGTCGAGGATCGCGATTGCGTCCTGCACCGCCGCCGGGGTGAGCGACCAGCGATACAAGTCCGCCGCGCCCCGGTGATCCAGGGCGGCGGCCATCAGCAGGGCGCGCAGCGCGGCCTCGGTCTGGCCCTGCCAAAACCCGCCATCCTCGGCGCCCTTGCCGGTTCCCGCGGCCAGGCCGGCGGCGCGAATCATCGCCGTCATGGGCTTGTCACAGCCCCGGGTCAAAGACCAGCGCAAGCCGACCTGCATGTCGCCGGCGAGATGTTGCGGATCGAACACCGCCACCGGGCCGAGAGTCTTTCTGGCTTCGATGGTTTGGTGAATGTTGTCCGGCCGGGTCGAGGTCGATATCACCGCGCCCGGTGCGTCGAGGATGACGTTGACCACCAGGTACCGGTCCTTACCGGACCTCGCGGCGCCGAGCACCACGACGGAATCCTCGACCGACGTCCACGCCTCAATCCCACGTGCCACGCCGATCCGGAACCCGACATCGTGTGCTTCCGGTTTGTGGATGGAGGGGCGGAGATGCCGGCCGCGTTTGCGTACCGCGCGCGGCGAACAGGCATGACGGATCTCCCGCTTCGAGGCCGTTCCGGGCAGCCGGAACACATCCACGCTGGTCGGGCTCGAGCTCGTCGCGAACAGGCGGCGAGCGGCAACCACCAGAGCGATCGCGATGCCGACGATGACGGCAGTCACTGCCCAGTAGATTGTCGGGCCAGGCGCCGCCTCACCCCATGCCCCGGCGGGTTGGCCGGTGTGGGCGAAGGCTTCTACTCCGGCGAACAGCCCGCCGTGGGGGTGTTCGCCGGCGATGACAATCGCGAGCGCGCCGCCTGCCCACAGCGCACCGATGAGCCCAGCCGCGCCGAGAATGATGGCGGCCCAGGCGGTGTCGTTCGACGGGCGCACCGTCGATTGGGTTTGCGTCATCGCGACACCCCCATTGCCGCGACCCTGGCCGGTTGCCGGTCTCGCCTGTTGTAGAGGGTTGGGGCCTCGCGGCGCTGCTGCCCGGCCCGCTGCTTCTCGATGCCCTGCTGCTCGATGCGCTCTTGAAGGCCGGGCGGCTGGCCGGACCCCCACTGCCTGGTGGGCAGTTCGTCGAGAACTCGGCGGGCGGTGGCGATCACCCGGGTGCCAGTCTGCCGCACGGTAGCCAGGCCCTCGTCGCGGCTCGCCCAGGTGGAGATGTAAGGAAGCGAGTAGTCGGAGGTGTCCATTCCGTGCGCCGCGCCGATCAGGAACGCGACCGACTCGGCCTCGACCTCCTTCGACCCGCGCGTCACCGCCATCGCCGCCGCCAGATCCACCCGGCCGTCCTCACCCCGCGGATCATGGAGCAGCGCGTGCCCCAACTCATGACAAAGCGTTTTTACTCTTGCTGCGTCATCCATGTCGGCCCGGATCGTGACCGTCATGTCGCTCCAGTTGGTCATTCCGTTCGCCCCGCCCAACGTGGCGGCCGATGGCGAGTCGCACAGCGTGAACCCTTGTGCCGCAACCTGTTCCGCCAAACCGGCCCACAGCCCGTCCGGGGCACGGCCAGCCAGAATCAGCGGCGCGGGCGGCTGCGGGATCGGCTCGCCCTCGGTCTGGGAAATGTCGAACACGGTCGCCAGATCGAACGGCCTGTTCGGGTTCAGTCGGGATCGCTGCCGGACCGGCGCGCCCGGCCGGGCACGCTCGGTCCGCGCCATGCGCCGCCACTCGCCGCTGCCGAGGTCCCTGGTTTCGCGCCACTGGATCCGGTTCGGCCGCAGGATCTTGTAGCCGTGTTGGCCACCCTGGACCTGCCGACCCATCGCCTGCCACTGCCGAAAACCCGCCACTATCGACGGCTCCGCTACTGTCACCCGGCCGTCCGCGAACGCGGCCTGATGCTGCGCGTAGATCAGCAACACGTTGTCGAACGAGTAGTTGTGAAGCCGGGCCGCGGCCGTCATCGCCGCCCGCCAATCATCCGACGCAAACACCGCCTCGACCGACGCCGCCAGCGCCTCCTGCACCGCCTTGAGCCGGTCGTCGACATCGTCCGTACCCATCACAGAGCCTCCATCTACTCGCTGCTACGAGGTGTCTGCTGAGTAAGGGCGCCCGGGCCGCGCGCTAGTGGGGCAGAACGACTCGCCCAGGGGCAGCGGAATATTGCCTGAGCTGCAGTTTTACGGCATCGAAATATTTTGTAAGTGACGCAGCGATGTCCTGCCGGACCTTGGTACCGGTGGCGTGGTAGTACGTTGCGGAATCGCCCGTTTGGATTCGTGGCTCACGCATGGGGGCGCGAATAACGACTCGAAGGTGTTACGGACCGCCGTTGCGCTTCGTCATCGTTTCGGGCTGCCCACAGATACGCAACTGAAATGCATCTCGTCGGACCGGCCGGCGGCCAGCTCCGTGACGGTCGCGTGGGCGTTTTGCGAGCAAGGTCTTGCGCAGGCAGGGCCGCTTTCCGCCTGTCGGCGATAGCGGCGGGACACTCGTCCGGTCGGTCGCCGCACTCGCTGGCGCGGACGTGGCCTCCGATATTCGCGAGGTCACCTGCTCGCTGGGTGATGGCGATGTCGATCGCGGCTCGGCCATGAGAGGCACGGGAGGAAAACTTGATGTAATCGAACATTCGTTCGATACTGTTCGCCATGTGTCCTGAGGCGTTGGCGGAGCGTATGGCCGCCTCCTGCTATCCCGGTGGACTTTCCGCCTCGGTGAGTGGCCGGCTGTTGGAGGACAGGTTGTCTCGTGAGTGGGTTTACGAATCCGGATGTGCCGTGGCCGGTGATGGAGGCCCAGTTGTCGGGCCGGCCGGTTCCGGTCCGGGAGGATGCCCCGGTGTCGCGGAAGCGGCGGGCCTACGTGCCGGGGCCGTTGCGGCGGGCGTCCCCGGGGGTCCGGTTCGCCGAGTTGCACACGCACTCCTCGTACAGCTTCTTGGATGGTGCGTCCGGGCCGGAGGAAATGGCCGAGGAGGCGGCCCGGCTGGGTTTGTCGGGTCTGGCGGTGACGGATCATGACGGCCTGTACGGGGCGCCGCGGTTCGCGGAGGCGGCCGACGCGTTGGGTTTGCCGACGGTGTTCGGCGCCGAGTTGTCGATCGGTCTCACCGCGCCGGTGTCGGCGAGCGGCAAGGCGGTCGGGGCGCGCACCGGTATCGCGGACCCGCCCGGGCGGCACCTGCTCGTCCTGGCACGGGACCCGGCGGGGTATGCGGCGCTGTCCCGGGCGATCAGCCTCGCGCATCTGCGCGGCGGCGTGAAAGGGCATCCCGTCTATGACCTGGACGAGTTGGCGGATCTCGCCGCCGGGCGCTGGCTGATCCTGACCGGCTGCCGCAAGGGCGCCGTGAGGGCGGCGCTCGAAGGCGCTGGGGGCGGCGAAATGTTCGCGCCGGGCCCGGCCCGCCGGGAATTGGACGGGCTGGTGGACCGGTTCGGCCGCGGCAACGTCGCCGTGGAACTGACGTTCGCGCTGGAACCGCTCGCCGACGAGCGTTACGAGGCGCTGGCCGGCCTCGCGCAGACGGCCGGGCTGCCGCTGGTTGCGACCAGCGGGGCGCATGTTTCGTCGCCGGCGAAACGCAGGCTGGCGGCGACGATGGCCGCGATCCGGGCCAGGCGTTCCTTGGACGAGATGGACGGGTGGCTGCCGGCGTGGAGCGCGGCCATCCTGCGCTCACCCGGCGAGATGGCGGACCGATTCTCCCGGTTCCCGCAGGCCGTAACCACGGCCGCGGACCTGGCCGGCGAATGCTCCTTCCCGCTCAAGCTCGTCGCCCCGGACCTGCCGCCGTTTCCCGTCCCCGAGAGTCACGACGGGGAGATGGACTACCTGCGGCACTTGACGGCCGCGGGAATGGCCCGCCGTTACGGCCCGGCCTGCGCAGAAAACGAGCCGGCGTACCGGCAGGCGGAGCACGAGCTGGCGCTGATCGAGCGGCTGCATTTCCCCGGCTATTTCCTGATCGTATGGGAACTGACCCAGTTCTGCGCCGAGCGCCGCATCCTGTGCCAGGGCCGAGGCTCCGCGGCGAACTCCGTCGTGTGTTACGCGCTGGGTATCACCGCCGCCGACCCGATCCGCTACCAGCTGCTGTTCGAGCGGTTCCTGTCCGAGGAGCGCGGCGAGCCGCCCGATATCGACGTGGACATCGAGTCCGGCCGCCGCGAGGAGGTCATCCAGCACGTCTACAAGATGCACGGCCGGCACAACGCCGCCCAAGTGGCGAACGTCATCACCTACCGCGGCAAATCCGCCGTGCGGGATGTCGCCCGGGCTCTGGGCTACGGCAGAGGCCAGCAGGACGCCTGGGCGAAGACGGTGGAGCATCACCGCTGGGCGCAACCCGGCCAGAGCGGCAACACCGACACCGACGGCGACGCAGGTGGGGTTCCGGCGTTGGTGCGTGACCTGGCCGGGCAGATCGCCGACCTGCCCCGGCATTTGGGTATCCATTCCGGCGGCATGGTGCTGTGCGACCGGCCGGTCATCGAGGTGTGCCCGGTCGAGCCCGCCCGCATGAAAGACCGCACCGTGCTGCAGTGGGACAAGGACGACTGCGCCTACGCCGGGCTGACCAAATTCGACCTGCTCGGCCTGGGCATGCTCTCCGCGATCCGCTACACCTTCGACATGGCCGAGAAGTGGGACGGCACGGAGCTGTCGCTGTACGGGATCCCGGCCGACGACCCGAAGGTGTTCGACATGCTGTGCGCCGGCGACACCGTCGGCGTGTTCCAGATCGAATCCCGCGCGCAAATGTCCACCCTGCCCCGGCTCCGCCCCCGAACCTTCTATGACCTGGTCATCGAGATCGCCCTGATCCGCCCCGGCCCGATCCAGGGCGGGGCCGTGCACCCCTATCTGCGCCGCCGGGACGGCCTGGAACCGGTCACCTACCCGCACCCGTCTCTCGAGCCGGTCCTGGGACGCACCCTCGGGATCCCCCTGTTCCAGGAACAACTGATGTCGGTGGCCGTGCAGGCCGCCGGCTTCACCCCGGGCGAGGCCGACGAGCTCCGCCGCGCCATGGGCAACAAACGCAGCCACGCCAAAATGCAGGCGCTACGCGACCGGCTGTACGCCGGCATGGCCGAAAACGACATCACCGGGACGGCGGCCGACCAGATCTACACCCAGATCGAGGCCTTCGCCTCCTACGGCTTCCCCGAATCGCACTCGATCTCGTTCGCCTTCCTGGCTAACGCGTCCGCCTGGCTGAAGCTGTACCACCCGGCGGCGTTCCTCGCCGGGCTGCTCGGCGCGCAACCCATGGGCTTCTACACCCCCCAATCTCTCGTGCACGACGCGAGACGTCACGGGGTCACGGTCCTGCCCGTCGATATCAACCAGTCGGCGGCCGACGCGACCCTCGAACCGGTAGCGGCCGACCAGCCGCGAACCCCGGCGGTGCGGCTCGGCCTGACCGCCGTGCGCGGCATCAGTGACAGTCTCGCCGGCGCCATTGTCGCCGCCCGCACCGCCGGCGGGCCGTTCGGCTCACTGACGGATCTCACCGCCCGGGCCCGCCTGGACGAGAAACAGTTGGAGGCGCTGGCCACCGCCGGCGCCTTCCAGAGCCTGGATGCCAGTCGGCGGGGCGCCCTGTGGGCCGCCGGGACCGCCGCGCGGCACCGGCCCGGCCAGCTCGACGCGCCGACCGAACCGGAACCGCCCCCGCTGCCCGGCATGTCCCGCCAAGAACTCCTCGCCGCCGACCTGTGGTCGACCGGCATCAGCAGTGACTACCCGACCAGCCTGATCCGCGGCCGGCTCGACCGGCTCGGCGTCCTCACCGCACAGCAGCTTCGCGGCATTGCCGACCGCACCCGGGTCACCGTGGCCGGCGTCGTCACCCACCGGCAGCGCCCACCCACCGCGGGCGGTGTCACGTTCCTCAGCCTGGAGGACGAAACCGGCCTGCTCAATGTCGTCGTCCCCGCCGGGGTGTGGGCGCGTCACGCGCGCGTCGCACGCACCGCCCGGGCGCTGGTCGTCCGCGGCATGCTCGAACGCAGCGGCCACACCAACGACGGACACCCCGGCGCCATCAACATCGTCGCCGAACACCTCCAACGGTTACCGCTCGCCGTACCGGCAGGATCCCGCGACTTCCGGTGACGACACCCGACTCACGAGCCGAACCGACCCGCAGAACACACAGAAAGCAAACCGGCCCGGACACGGCGAGCGAGCAATGGTGCTGGCGCGGACATCGAGCTACTGGCGATCCCGGGCGCCCGGGGACAAGGGGAACGGCGCAGCCGCACCGCACTCGATGACAGTGGCCAGGCTGGCGCACCCACCACACACCGCGAACGATGGACGACGCGGCGAGCGGCCGTCGGTTCGCCGGCTTCCCGGCGCCTGTCACAGGCGACTCGGTCAGGTTCGGGAGCGGGAAGTGCCGTGGCTGGATGATTTGCTGGGCCTACCCACCGCCAGACTGTCCGCGGATCGTGCCCGCCCTGCACGCAGGGTGCCCAGCGCTCACGGAATGAGCGGCCCGGGGGCGAGAATGGGGCCATGGAGACTCCGGCGGACACAGCTCAAGGACGCTCCGATCCGCCGGGGCGGTGCTGGTGCTGCGGCTCGATCGACGACCCGGGCCTCTTGGTCCATCTCGGCAACCATCCGGAAGTGGCGATGTGCCTTCCGTGTGCCCGGTGGGCAGCCAAGGAGGCCGGGGCGATCGAGGACCGGAGCAAGTCCGGGCCTCTCGTCACCGTGCGCGAGGGCTTCCGGGGGCTACGCCATGAGGTTCTGAACCGCAATTGGCACCGTCACCCTGTGTTCGAGCGGCCGCTGCGCTGGCTGGGCAAGCACTTGCCGTAGCGCGTCACCGCTCGCCTGGTTCGAGGGTGAGCTGCGTCCGATGGAAGTCGTAGTGCCGGGTGCCGTAGTGATACACATCGGCGACGGTCATCGTTTCCGTGAAGAACGGGTCCCACCGGACGGGAAAGTGCATCCGCCTGCCCAGCGACTCCTCGCTCTCGGCGTCGAGACGGCGATGAAGCCGGCTCACCGTGCGGTCCAAGAGCCCTGCCAGGCGGGCACCGTGGAACACGACCGCGCCGCCGCACCCGCCGAGATAGTTGATGACATGGAAGAGGCGCGTCCCGGCGTTCAGGACCGCTGCGAACCGACGACCGAAACAATCGGGCAGCCTCCCGAATAGGCGTACGCCGGGCAGCAGCCGCCACACGATGAGGTAGCCGAAGACCATGTGCCACAACATCTGGCCGTTCGTCCACCGGGTATCCCGCGTACGGCGACCGAGATCGAACGCCGTCGCTTGCTCGACGAGTTGGTGCAAGTCGAGTCGGACGCGCTCCAACTCTTCGTGAATCGGCTGCCGGTCGAACTCGTGCGACACCAGGGAAGTGTCGCATCGGAAGGCCGACATCCGCCAGCTCTGGCTCTGTGTTCCGGGTCGAGGAGTGCCGGGCAGTTATCAGGGCGACGTTGCTGGCCGGGACAGGGCCTGCTCACGCGTTCCGGTGCTGGTCGGTGTCGAACAGCATGGACTCGGTGGTGCCGAGGTCGGTGTGGATGCGGCGGGTGGTGTTGCCGGTTTTCCAAAGCGCTTCGCCCTTGCCGAGGTCGGCGAGGGCTTGGCGTTCGGGGTTGGTGAGGGCGAGTTCGGTTGCGGTGCGGTCGGTTTCACCGGGAGCTTGGCGGAAGATGATCCGCGTGTCGCACAGCGCGACCAGGCCGCGGGCGGTGGCGGCGGCGCTGCTGCCGGCGTCGGCGGCCTTGTCCGTATCCGAGAGCGCGTGCGTGATCAAGACCGTGGACGTGCCGCGAGCCCGGGAGAGGCGCAGCTCAGTGTTGACCCGGGCGAGGTGGGTCGGTGCGGCGAGGATGCGCCAGGCCTCGTCATAGATGATGAACCTGCGACCCGATCCGGGCGCGCCGTCGAGCTGACTGGTGGCGGTGAGCACCGCCAAGGTGTGTGCGAGGTCGTAGTCGGCCACGGCGGCGGTGCCGACGGCGATGATCGGCGATGATGGATCCGGGGTTGCTGTTGCGGGTTGGTCGAGCATGCCGGCGAGCGGTCCGGCACAGAGCTCGCCGAGCGCGGCGCGGATTGGCGCTGCGTGTTCGCCGCCTTCCGCGGCCAGGGCCGTGACGACGTGGTGCAGGGTGGCGGTGGTGTTGGCGTTGCATGCGAAGCCGGTTGCGGCGGTGAGGGTTTCGCGGGCTTCTGGGTGCAGAGGTGTGAGTGATGGTGCGAGGGTTTCGACGATCGCGACCATGAGGGCGGCGCGGCGTTGTTCGGATTGGTGCCGCCAGGCTTGCCCGTCGGCACCGGGTGGTGGGGTGCCGAGGTCGAGCGGGTTGAGCCGCTCGGGCATGCCGGGGCCGATCCGGATGGCCTGGCCGCCGAGGGCTTCGGCGAGGCGGGTCCAGTCGTTTTTCGGGTCGCCTGGCACAAACACGCGGTAGCCGCATGCGATGCCGCGCAGGGCGATGGCCAAGGCGGTGTTGGTTTTGCCCCAGCCGATATTGCCGACGATCGCGATGTTCGTGTTCGACACCGTCTGCTGCTGGTAAAGCTGCCACGGGTCGAAGCAGAACCGCTGCCCGGTGACGGTGTCGTGCCCGATGAACATGCCGCCGTCGGCGGGTTTGCCGGTGAGAAATGGGTAGGCGCCGCCGAGCACGGCGGTCGTATCGCGGTGCGCGGACAGGATGCGCAGGAACTGTCGATCGTGCCGTTGCCCGTCGCTTCGCGGCGATCGTGCGCCGGGCTCGAATTCCGATGCTGATGACGCTGCGCTCCGTCGCTGTGGATGCTTGCTGGTCGTGCCTGCGGTGCGGGTTTCAATGAGGGGCGCTTTTGATCGTCTCGTCATGGCTGTTGTTCTCCTGCAACGGGTTTAGAGCCTGACGCCGGCGGGCAGGATGGTGGCGTTGAGTGCGGCAAGTTGTTGGCCGTAGAGGATGCGGGTTTCGCAGCCGGCCGCCGCCGCAGCTTGCCGATTTCGCGTGGCGGCATCGCCGAGCTCGTCGCGGGTCGCCGCGGTGATGGCGATCAGGGCGGTGTGGCGCATGTCCAGGTGGCCTTCGGCGATCTCGGCTTCGCGTTGCAGTGTGTCGGCTTCGCGGGCGGCTTGCTCTGCGGTGTCGAGGGTGCCGATGCGGCGCCGGAGGGCGGCGTCGGAGGCTTGGGCGGTCTTGTCGCGGCCGATCTGGCGCAAAGCGACCGGGGTGGGGATCGGCTCGTAGACGAGGCTGACCGTGACGGTCGCGCCGGCGGGCAGGATCACCGGCGCCAGGAAAGCGGGATGGGTGTCGAACCTGGGCCACCCGGACACCCACAGGACTTGGTGCCAGGCCGAGTCAGTGCGCACGGTCGACCATGTCTCGTCGACCGCCATCGGACCGGCCGACGCCGCCGCATCCACAGAGCCGCCGGAACCGCTGCGTCGAGCGCCCGCCGGTCCGTCGTGATGGAGCGGGATGCTGGCGGGGTCGACGCCGTCGATGATCCAGTCGGCGAGATCAGATGGGGTGAGCCACTTCTCAAGCTCCGTGTCGGCGGAATCGAGTGTTTCAGCGAGGCCGGCTCGGTGTGCGGCGAGGACTCTCGCGGCTGCGGTGCGGCCGTGGCCGACGCGGCGGATCGCCGCGCGGGCAGTCTTGCCGCCGAGGGTGACCGCGAGCAGCGTCTCGTGCCGCCACGCGGCGCGGAACTGGCTGAGAGTTTCGGCGTACGCGGCCGCCGCAGCAGAAGGAGACTTGCCAACGAGGTCAGCACCGTCACGGCGCCTGGTGATTGCGGTGCCGGTGGCTTCGGCGACGCCGGGCATCTCGACGGTGTCGGGTTGGGTGCGGTGGATGATGTGGATGCGTTGGATTTGGCCGTCGGAGCCGATCGCGGCCAGCGCCCGGCCGAACCCTGTGGTGGCGGCGTCCTGTGTTTCGGCGTCCGCATACAGGAATCCGTTGCCGGTGACCGACGCGATGGCGGTCCAGGTGTCGGCGGCGGTGTCGTGCAGGATCGCGGAGCCGTCTGCGGCGGCGAACACGGCGAGCTGCTGTGCGGTGCCGGGGATGGGTAGCACCCCGGCGCGCGTGGGCCGGTCGGGTTTGGCCAGGTATCGCAGCCGGCCGTTCGCCCCGCGCCAGACGTATTGCACCGCGTCGGGGGTCCATTCGATCAGGGCGCGCCCCTCGACCATCAGCAGGGCCGAGCCCGCGACCGGCGAGATGCCGATGGCGGTGAGGATCCCGGTCGTCATACCCGACGCAACCGTCACGATCGCAACCGCAAGGACGCACGCGGCCAGGGTGATGGCGCGGGTGGCCGATAGGCCCAGGACGAGGCTGTGGTCGGGGCGCTGGGTGAAGCGAACCGGGGTCGCGGTCGACGTGGTCACGGGGTGCCTCCCGGTGTTTTCGGTGGTTGTGGCGCGGCCCGGCGACGGCGCATGCGGATCGGATTGAAGCGGGCGGCGTTCGAGGCGGTGTAGGCGGCGGAGTTGACGTTGCCGACGGCCTCGCCTGCGGCGCCGGGGTGCGGGGCGGCGAGTTCCCCTCCGGCGAACGTCACGAACTTCATCGTGGCCAGCGGCGAGAACGCGGCGACGAACAACCACAAAGCTCCCGTCATCACCTGCGAGGTCGACGCGCCACCCGGTGTGGCGACGGAGTCGGCGAGGGACAGGAACCCCAATGTCAGGACGACGGCGATCGCGAACTTTGCCAGGGCGAGGGCGATGAGGATTTCGAGCCATTTCACGACCCAGGTTTTGGTGCGGTCGGTGGTGGCGCCGGCGAACGCGAACGGGGCGAACACCACGGTGGCGATCACCATGGCGTTGCGGCCGATCAAGACGAGGTGGATGAACAGGAACGCCAGACAGGCCAGCCCGGCGATGATGATCACGACCAGCCAGCCGGCCGTGTCGATCGAGCTGTTCATGGCGAAGATGTTGACCATGGTGTCTTCTGCGGTTTTCTGTGCGGGGCCGAGGATGTAGGCGGTGAACTGGTCGACGACCAGCAGGATCGCCGCGGCGATCGCGGCCGCCGCGGCCCCGCCGAGCAGTGCCAGGGCGGAGCCGCCGACCGCCCGCCACAGCCCGCGGTGATCCCTGCGAAGCATCGCAGTGATTACCTGCAGGGCGAACATCAGCGCGATCAGGAAGAACACCAGGTATCGCATCTGGCCGAGCACGGTTTGGATCCAGCCGGCGGACAGGTCGACGCGTAGCCCGCCGTTCAAATCGTCGATGGTGACCTGGAGCAGGAACCCGGCGGCGTCGACGAAGCCGTGGGCGATGCGGCGAAGGATGTCGCCGACTTGGTCGCCGAGGATGTCCGCGATCCCCGCTGGATGCACGACGGCTACGTGGATGGGGATCATGGCTGGGTCACCACTGCGGCGTGCCGACGTGGGCGATGATGCCGGGCATAAAGTCGCCGTCCGTCTTCGGGGCACACGGGGCGGGACAGGGTCCGGCGGAGATCATGAAAACCAGTGCGGCGGTGCCGTTTTGGGTGTTGCGGGCGCCGACGATCGCGACCCTGGGGTCGTCGGTCAGCTTCGATAGATCAGCCGTCAAGGTTGGTGCGTCGGCCGCGAGTGTGTCGGGTGACAGCGGGCCGGACAGGGTGGCGATCTGGCTCGGGGAAAGTTTGACGGAGTTGTACTGGCCGGGGTCTGGGCACATGCCGGTGCCTCCGGCGATTTTCGACGCGCAAGACGCTGCGAGCTTGTCCAGTGCCGGGTCGGATTGTGCCTCTACGGCGGGGGTGGCGCGCCGGTAGTGGTTGACCGCGATCATCCAATCGCCGGTCTTGTCCACGATTTCGATGTCGGGCTGGGGTGCGGCGGTTTCGGCCTGGTATGACGTCGGGTCGGCGGTGAACGCCTCCGCTTGCCCGGTGTTGAGCCAGGCGAGGTAGCCGGTTCCGGCGCCGAGCAGCAAGGCGCCGGCCAGGGCAACCAGGATTCCCACCTTCGCCTTCGCCGCGGCCTGTGGGTGCGCGGAGGCGGAGCCGATCGCCCACGCGGCTGCGCAGATGATCACCATTGCCACGGCGATGGCAAGGCCCCAGACGACGGCCTGGGAGGCGAGGGATTCGAGGGCGGTGGTGCCCTCGGCTCGTGGCTGCGGCGCCGTCCTCATGGAGTGGCCGGTGTTGGTGACGGCCGCGTTGATGGTGCCGGTTGCGATTGCGGCTATGACGGGGTGGATGGTCATGGCGTGCCTCCGACGTATTCCCAGTGCCAGGGTTCTTCCTGGCCCTGGCCGGGTTCGGCCCACGCGGGGTGGGCCCAGCCGAAAGCCGCCGCATTGGCCTTCAGCCACAGGTAGGTCGGGGTCGTGAAGCCCATGGCGGTGCGGCCGGCCTCGCACATATCCACCGCCAGCGCCCAGCCGTGATTCGAGGTGCCGGGCACCGCGGCGAGGGTGGGCTTTTCGGCGCGCAGCCGCACCTGCACGGCCAGCGACCGGTAGGAGTCGGTGATGCAGATCGGCGATCCCGCGACGGCCTGGTAAGCGGCGGACATGGCGTCCCACTCGGTCGCCGCGTCACACCGCAACAACTGCCCCGCAGCGGACAGCGGGCACAGGGCAGTGGCCGGGATCAGGCCGTTGCTGTAGCCGCCCCAACCCCCGGCGGTGACACCGCCAATACCGGACCCACAAAACGCGGCCATGTCGAAACCAGGGTCGCCGACAGCGCCCGGGTCCGCCGCGCTCGTGCCGGTGCCGTTACCGGCAATGTCCGGGTCCGCGCTCGTACTCGCGTCGGTGGGGTCGCCAGCGTTCGGCGTCGCGCCGTCCGCACCGCCGGCCATTCGGCGTACCGCTGCGACGGCGGCGTTGTAGTGGGCGGCGTAGTTCGAGCCGTCGGCGAACGCGGAGTGCTGCACCTGCTGCGCCGCGATCCACGGCGGAAGTTGTTGCCAGCCGTCGATCGTTTCGAGCCGGTCGAAGAACAATCCGGCAGCCCCTGCCGGGTCCATCCGCACCGCGACCGGCCCCCACGAGTCGCGCTGCTGAAACAGGCCGCGTGAGTCCGGGCCCCCATGGTCGCCGTAGTCGATATTGAGGAGCGATGATTCGGTCAGCGCCGTCATCACCCCGACCACCGCAGCCCGCACGCCCAGGCCCCGGTCCCCCGCTACCGCGACGATCACCGCAGCGTTGGCAGCCTGGTCTGGCGTCAGCCCGGGCGCGGCAACGCCCGTCGGCGAGCACGCCGCGGAGCGGATCGCAGGATCGACAACCCCGCCACCGTCGCTATCGATGCCGCCGCTCGTTGAGGCGAGTGCGGCGAACGCCGTCATCACCAGCGCGACGACGAGCACGGCGGCCACGGTCGGTGTGGCGCACGCGGCGATCACCAGCCGCCTGGATGTGCGCTTCATGATCCGAGTTCCTGGGCGACGGTGCGCGGGAAGATGCGGTCGATCTCGCATTGCGTCAGCGCAGGTGGGCAGGCGCCGGTGATCCCGATGGTCACGGCCACTGACACGGGCTGGTGGCCGGGATACGTGACCAGTTGGTTTCCGGTCACGTCGATCGCGAACGAGCCGGCCGGTAACCCGAGCTGATCGAGCCGGGCTGCGGCCCACGGCGACGGTGTGATCGAGTCCGGGATGAACGTGACCGTGCCGCCGCCGTACCGGGCAACCGGGTCCGGGTCGAAGCTGCGCAGATCGGCGGCCAGCTCGGACGGCGAGCCGATCGGCGGCAACGCCGCCACAGCCATCACCGCAGTAGTCCGGGCGCCCAGATCGACTCGCGGGGAGAAGGTGAGAACCGTGTGGGCGACAGCGCGGGCGAAGACGAGCGGATCCGTCATACCCGCCAAACCGGCCAGCGACGAAGCCGCCGCGCCAGACGCATCAGAGTTGCCAATGGCTGCGGATGCTGACAGCGACCCGCGCGAGCCGGCGACCGACACGCTCGGCAAAATCACGGCTGCGGTCGTCGGAAGCGGCTCCGGCGTGGATGACGTCATCAGCAGCTCCGCCACGTCTGGGACGCCGGGCGCGCGCGAAACCGGCGCCGCAGCGCTCGTCGACAGCGGGACGTGCGCGAAGCCGCTGCCGTAATCGGTGGCACGGCCGGTAGCAACCAGCCACGAACCCCAGGCGGACACGGCGAGCACCGCGGCGACAAGCCACAGCAGACGGTGACGGCGGGGAAGCGGAATAAGTCGCATGATGATCGCCCGGCTCAGCTGATCGTGGTGCCCTGGTCGTGGGCCCAGCCGACCGCGAACCCGGAGGCGCCGATCACGATCGCGGCGACCAGTGACCACAACACCGTGGTCTTGCCCGAGACGGCGCGGTGCGGATTGTTCGTGAACCCGCCGAGCGCCCAGATGATCGCGCCGATGATCACCGCCAGCACGCAAGCAACCAGGGCGAACGGCACCAACGCCGAGACGACGCCCTTGAAGCGGGCGAGCCCGGGGATAGTCACCGTGTCGCCGCCGCCGAGCGGATCGTCCATCAGGAAAACGGTGGCGCCGGCCCACGCCTTGTCGATCAGCATCATGGCAAAACCTCCTGTTCACGCCCGGCGCGCGCCGAGCCTGTTGCTCGTATAGGGCGCCCGGCATCCGCGCTAGTCGCAGGTTGGCCGTCAACGGTGCAGATCAAAAGCAGTTTTGGCGGCAGCGTCGGGCCGCCTGGGGTACAGGTGATTGGCGGACATGTCGCGCCGGTAGTCGTGCATGACGCGGGTGACAGCCTCCTGCCGCTGCGCCCGGGTGGAGCCGGGCGGCGGAGTCACGAGGATCTCGTGCACGGTCTGCATGGTGGCCTCGGCGACCTCGTGGCGGCGGACCGCGGCGATCTGCCGTGCGGCGATGTCGATGTCAACATCGGCGATGTGGATCTGGATGTCGTAGACGCGACCGGTGATCAGCGGGCGGCTGGCGAATCGGAGCGGCCACCTGTCCGGGTCCAGCAGATCTGCGATCGGGGTTTCGATTGTGGGCAGGCCGAAGCGGCCGGAGTCGACGCGGTCCTTCCAGCGCTGCCGCCAGGTGTGCAGGCTGTCGGTGACGGGCATCGGGTCCGCCCAAGTGACGTTGCGACCTCGCAGGTCGAGCATCGCGGCGGCGATCGTGTCGTCGACCGGGTGGAAGTCGCGCGGCAGGACGATCGCGAACATGCGGTCCGCGTCCTTTGATGACCACAGGGCCGCCGACAGTGCGTTGACCGCCGCGGTTTCGTAGCGTTGCGCTGGGCTGATCATGACGCCACCGCCCGGCTGAGGTTTTCGCGTGCGGGCTGCCGGCGGGCCGTCGAGAGGCGGCGCAGCGGGATCGGCTCCGCTACGTGCGCCCGGTTGGTCTCGGCGACCGAGTTGATCGGCCGGCCGCGTCGCTCAGCGATCAAGGCACGGATGACGGACTGGGTGCCGCGGTCGGTTTCGGCCGCGCGCCGGCCGTGGTGGGCCTCGAGCCACACCACGCCCTGCCATCCCAGGCCGTCGCGCATCCGCGACCCGGCAAGCAGCAGCACGAGATTGTTGACGACCGGGCAGGGCAACCCGGGATATCGCTGGCGGATCTCGCGCGGCGCGGCATCCCGTCCGACGTCCGCGATGACGTCGATCGCGCCCTCGACGGCCTCGTCCGGTGCGGGTTGCCATCGCCAGCCGGCATCGTGCAACGCGGCACCGAGCCACGGCGCGACCCGCGACGGCGGCCTTGGTACCGGCCGCGGCTGGGCGGCGAGCACCGTCTGCTCATCGATCGGCTGCAGCTGGGTCGGGTGTCTCCTACAGGCACGCTCGTCGGAGCGCCACCGGTGGCCCATGTGCGACGCTGGCGGCACCAAACGAACCCGGGCCTCCCGCTCCCACTGGGCTGCGCGGCGCGCACCGAGCACCGCAAGTGCCACGGCACTGCGGGCGCAGGACTCGGTCACCGCGTCAAATGCGCCGACCGCAGCCTCCTGAAGCACGGTCGAATCCGCCCAGGAATCATTGCTCGTTACGACCCGCGCGATCGAGCATGACGCCGCCCACTGTCGCGCCGGATCCCTGGAGGCGAACGCTGCCGCCCAATCCAGTTCCCTCACCCGCGCCTGAACTTCGGCGCAGACATTTTCGTTGATATCCATGGCCGGCAGCGTCGCCGCCACCCGCAACCTGAGCGCATCCCAGCCGCAACCTGCCCGCATCCTGAGCGCAACTCGGGCAGGTGCGAGGGGCGCGTCCTGGGATTTCGGAGGCGCATCCTGGCGCGTTGCAGGCCTGTGACCTGCGCATCCTGGAACGTCGACTTCAGGATGCGTTCAGGATGCGCCTGGCGCAGGAGCTATCGCAGAGACCGTTGCAGGAGTGCCGCCCGGCACTACCCATCGCCAGATCGAGGCACGGGGTCCGTGCAACGATAGCGGCGTTCAAGCCGCCGTCAGCGCCGCATTCACCGGGTACCGTTTAGCCGCCGTGTCCCGGCGACGACGACCGGACGGCCTCCACGGGGCGCGACCCCATTCGCCGCACACGTAACGCCAGCGCGACCGGAAGTGTCCCGGTCACGGTTCCACTTGCGGGCAACCGGTGCACGGCATCACGCGTCTTGAAGGGTGAGTGTCTGGGGCTGTCGAGTCTCGAATGTTGTTGTGTCGGCATGTATGGAGGTTGAGCATCTTCGACTTCGGGCTACCCCGGCGAAGCGTTGTCACTCGCGACGGCGGCGGTCGGTGGCGCAGCGTTCGGCCGTGTTGACGGTGGAAATGGCCGCATGGGGCGAGCCGACACTCCTCGGAAAGGCGCTGGCGTTCTTACCTTTCGCGCCGCTCGTACTTCCAGCCGTGTGGAGCTGGGTTCGTGTCGCCCAGCGTCTCTGGCAGCGGCGGTGGCAGCGTCCCCGCTGGTATGCGCGACTCCTGTGGACGTTCCCCTACACGGCCCTGCTCTTGGTGGTCTGGACCGCGACGAGGCGGGGATTGACACCGAACAGCTGGGAATCGAGTTGCCGCGACGCCGGCCAGTCGTTCGACCCCGATTACGCCTACCGCCACCCCGGCCCGCTGCCTCCGCTGTTGAACTCGGCCCCCTGCAACCGGGACTACGACCTCGTCGCCGGCTGGGTCAACCCGACGATCGTGATCTTGTTGCTGATGACGATTGCGGCTTCGGCCGCGCTAATGGCGTCCAGCTTGCACGATGCAACCGAAGTAGTGGGCAGCGAACCGCACGGAGCCACCCATGGCCACGCCGCCACGTAAAGCGCCCGCCGGACGGTGGGTATTCGTCACGGCCATCGTCGTGACCGTAGCCGTCGGTCTCGCATCGCGACAGATCGGATGGGTACCCGCCTGGATCGGGGACGCGCTGTGGGCCACGACCGCGTACTTCACTGTCTCGGCTATCGCGCCACAAGCCCGCTGGTGGCGATGAGGCGGCGCGGCACTCGCGTTCAGCTACGCCATCGAGATATCCCAGCTGTACCACCAGCCGTGGATCGACCACATCCGCGCCACCACGCTCGGCCACCTCGCACTCGGCACCACCTTCACCTGGACCGACCTGGTCGCATACGCCGCGGGCGTAGCCCTAGCAATCGGCACGACACAGCGCCGATAACCGATTCCGTCGCGGGGCTAAATAGCGCATGTGTGCGTGGCCTGTGTGCCCCTTGTCGTGACTGCTGGCCTGCGGTTCCGCGGTCGGGCCGGGTTTTTTGGTCCACTGGGAGGGTGAGGCGCTGCGGTGTATCGAATCGGATCGGCATCGCCGCGCACCGCTGGGGTGCGCGGCGGGACTGGGCGCTTGTGCTGATCGCGGTAGCGCTGCTGGCGGGCGTCGCGGGGTGCTCGCGCTGGCCCGGCCCGGAGCTTGGGCCCGCCGTGCCATACGGGCACACCGATGCGCGATCTGTCGCCGTGCAGGATTCCGTTGCCGTTGCTGTGGCCACCGGCGGTCCGGTCGACGTGATGGCGGAAGGGCTTGAAGAGGCGGGGTTTTTCTGCGCGCAGGTACGGGCCGACGCTGCGGCCCGGCAGATCTGGTGCCGGGGCAGCTACCCGGATGAGGCCACGGGCGGCGACCTGTGGGTCAGCAGCGTTGACATCGTCGCCACTCCGGACGGGCAGCTCCAATACATGCGTGTCGTCCCGCCGTACCGCCTGACGACCACCAGCCGCGGGCTGTCAGGGAGCGCCGACTCTGACGCACGGCTGACCACGATCCTGTCGGCGTCGATCCTCCGCGCCTGGCCGCAGGACAGGGACGCGGCACTGGGTGTGATCGACCAGGTCCGTCGTGCCTCCCGCGGCGGGTTCCGGTTCGGGCATGACTCGCGCGATCCGGAGCGCGCCAGTGCGTCCACCGGGCACGCCGACTACTTCGCCGGCGAGGGCGACTATTTCTCCGGGAACCGGCAGACTTCCGGCGAGCCGCCGCTGACTTTCATTGCGGCCACGGATGAGTTGAGCGGCCCGTGGCCTATTTCCTCGGCACATTCGCTAGTGGGGCCAGCCGCTGCCGCCCCGGGACTGGAAGCGGCCGGGTTCGAATGTTACGGGCCGGACAAAAGCCCGTGCAGGTTGCTCGGCAGCAACCAGGAAGTGAACTACTACCCGGCACGCGGGTCCGACACCGTAATTGCCGTCAAGGCGTCGATCAACGGCGGCACTTCCGGCGACGGCGAATTCGCCACCCTCGCCGACGTCGGCTTCACCCACGGGCTGACCTTCCTCACCGACCAGGTACGCCCGGCCATCGAGGAGCGCATCGAACAGGCCCGCCACGACGGCCAATCGTTCATCGGGATCATCGCCGGCGCCCTCGTAAGCATCGACGCGACACCACGCCCGCCCGCTTTCGGCGCCTCCGTCGCCCTACCGGTCACCGTGACGATCGGCGCACCCCTCGTACCCGGCCACCCACCCGACACCGCCAACTAGACCCGCCGACCAATCCGCACACCACTCGTCGATCGCCAATTGGCCGTGCGGTGTGCAAGGCTGACAGCATGCAAAGGACCTGGCGTCGGTGGCTACCCGGTCCCAAGCACGGGATCGGGCGAGGCGTCGGTGTCTTCGGATCATCCGGCTTCGACGAGCCGGACCGCCTTTACGAGGTGCTCGGCCGCTGCCCCAAGTTGCGAACCTGGGCGAGCCGCCATGGTCTCGCACTGAACGATGAACCAGACAGTCTGACGGCGCTGGACCAGCGGCTGGACGGCTGGGGTGCCGAACCGGAGATCGGTCCGACGCTGGCCAACGAGGTTGGAACATATGTCGGTACCGTCATCGTCAAGAACCGCCCTGGTGCGGCATGGCGGGCGTGGCCGAATGGCCACCCTGTCGTGCGCCTGCCATCAGGAACCGAGATCAACGTCATTGCCGAAGTTCAACGCCGCATCGTGACCCATTCCCGCACATTGACTTCGATATTCACCAACACCGCATAGCGATCCGCCTACGGGCGACGTTGCGACGATTTCGGTTACCGCCGGAACGATTAGTTCGTTGGCGCAGTTTACTGCGGAAGAACCGCGGCTCGCGTAAGTCGTCCGGGCGACGTTCGCGGTACAGAAGCACGCGACGATGGCGACGGTGCGGCGCGACGGCGGCACCAAGGTCGATTCTACGGCCGTCGAGGTCGAGCCCGAAGCGCTCCGGCTCAACATTCATATCGTCACGCCGACCGCGGTCACGCCCGGTGGCGACGAACTCGCGATCACAACCTTGCACGACGACCGCAGAACGACCGTCATCCGCCGCCGACAGTAGAGCGGCTGACGATGCTGGCCGGCGCGTCAAGGCTGCCCGTTACCTGGGCGCATCCCAGCCGCATCCTGGCCGCTGGTCCGGAGCGCATTCCTCAGTCTCAGAGGGCGCATCATGGCGCGCGCTACGCCCTTGACCTGCGCATCCTGAAATTACAGACGGTGGTCATGGCAGGATGCGCCCGTTGGCGACGCGACCGATTTCTGCGCGGCCAAGAGTGGACGCCGGGATCGTGGCGCGCAACAGCGTGGATGCTGGCTGGCCGCAAAGGCTGCTGTTGTTACGGTCGTCGTCATGATGATCCGGTGCACGGCGCGGCAGCTGTAGATCGTCGGCAAGCCCGACCCCGCCGCAGCGAAGATCGCGTCGGCCGATGACGACTGGTACGAAAACATCATGTGGATCCAAGGCCGCAGGCGCCTGCACGGCACGCACGCGGCACGCCGTTCGCGGTCTTCGCCCCGACGGTCGGGCGGGTGACCTGCGCCCACTGTGGCCGTTCCGCGCTGCCAAGGTCACCAAGCAGCTCGTCGCCAGGGGCTACCGGGCGACGTGCCGGGGGGATTTCGGCGGGCAGCGCGCCACGATCGGGAGGACAGCGCGCCAGCAGATTCTGGGATGCATGAACGATCAGGCGTTCGCGATCCGGTGGATCATCGAGCAGGACTGAGGTCTTGCCCGCGCGGATCTCGGGGGGATCCATCGTCATCTCCAGAACAACATCGTCTCGGCCCGCAAGTACCGAAGCCCACTGGATCTCATCGCCGACCGACTCGCCAGAGTTTGATACGCCGGTCGATGCGGACGACTGCCGGACCGATCGGACCCCGCCACCCGGAGCCGTCGACAACACGTCCGGCCAACCGTTCCGAAGCCAGGATGCGCCCTTGCCGGGCGGCTCAAAAGTCGGCTTACACGACTGGCACCACGGTGCCTCGCGTCAACTTTTCGTTGACGCCCTTGCCGAGTTCGATGAAATCACAAACCCAACAGCAGTGTCAATCGTCATGTGTACCCCGGATTGTCATCAGCCGAAGTCCAGGCACGTTTTCGAAGATGCCATCGTCCGACACCACAGATACATCGAGTCGCATCGCGGCCGCCGCGATCCAGCGATCACCGTTGTGGATCTTGTCTGCCAGGGCGTGTCCGATCCGCTGGCAGTCGACACGAAGCTTCGCGCAGACCGTCATCGTCTCGTCATCGGGCTGCATGATCGTCAACTCCGAAATGCGGCGCTCCAGACGTCGCCGTCTCAACTCGCCCCAGTTAGCGCGTAGAGCGCCGAACCGCAACTCCATCACGGTAACTCCATCACGGTCTGGAAGGAGAGCATTACCGGCGATTGTCCGATGAGCCTGCGGTACCGCTCCGCCATCGGATTCGGCCGCTCCACGAACATCGAGCTGAAGACCATCGTGTCTACGACGACACCGACCTGGTCGGCAGGGCTCATGCCTCAGCGAGCGCCGAGAAAAATATGTCCCACTCCTCATCGGACACGTCCTCGATCACCATGTGCTCCCGGTCCGGGAGCGGGCGTGCCGCGGCGAGCGCCTGCTCGGGCGGAAGCACAAGCAGGCGCGGCTCCTCGGGCTGCTCCATCGTGGTCATGACGACAACGATACCGGCCACCGCAGATACCGGCGAGATTCGTACCAAGCATGGGGTTCCACGATAGGCAGCTCGGCGCCGCCCGCGCAGACCCGTGCGAGCTGAAATTTCTGCAGTCAACGGCCGAAACGGTCGCCCGGAGCGACTAGCGCGGATGCCGGGTGCCCTATTGATGCATGGTGATGTCGATGTCGCGGATGAGTGCCGGTTCGGGGTTCGAGTACCTGATGCGGCACACGGCGCGCGGGGATGCGCCGGATCGGTCGACGGCGATGACGCGCTACTACGTGAACGCCGGCTACCCGGCCGGGGTGTGGCTGGGCGCGGGCCTGGCGGGCGTGAATGACGGCTCCGGCCTGGCCGTGGGCAGCGCCGTGTCGGAGGAGCAGATGGCGCGGCTGTTCGGCGCCGGCCACGACCCTGTCACCGGCGCGCCGCTCGGCCGCGAATACCCCGCGACGCCGCCGCCGGGCGATCGGATCGCGGCGAAGGTCGCCAAGCTGCCCGCCGATCTGCCGCCTGCTGTGCGGGACGCAAAAGTCGCCGCGATCACCACGGCCGAGAAAGCCCGCGACACTCGCGGCGCGGTGGCCGGGTTCGATCTGACGTTCTCGGTACCCAAATCCGTGTCCGTGCTGTGGGCGCTCTCCGACGCGGACGTGCAGCGGCAGATCGTTGCTGCGCATCACAGGGCGGTCGCCTCGACGATCCGGCTGATCGAAAAGGATGTTGCCCGCACCCGCACCGGGCACGGCGGCGCCGCCCGCGTCCCGGTGCGAGGTTTGATCGCGGCAGGGTTCGATCACCACGACTCCCGCGCGGGGGATCCGCAGCTGCACACGCATGTCACGATCGCCAACCGCGTGCAGGCAGCGTCGGACGGGCAGTGGCGCACCCTGGACTCGCGATCGCTGTATGCCGCGTCGGTGGCGCACTCCGACACCTACGATCTGCTGCTCGCCGACAATCTCACCCGCGCTTTGGGCGTCGCGTGGGAGGTGCGGCTGCGCGGCCGGGCCCGAAACCCGCGCCGAGAACTGGCCGCGATCCCCGATCATCTGCTCGTCGAGTTTTCGCAGCGCACCGCGGCAATCACCGCCGCCAAGGACGCCGCCATCGACACATTCGTCTCCAAGCATCACCGGCAGCCCACCGGCCCGGAAGCGGTACGCATCCGCCAGCAGGCCACGCTGGAAACCCGGCAGCCGAAACACGTCTCGACCCTGGCCGAATACACCGCCCAATGGACACGCCGCGCCGACCTCATCCTCGGCGGCGACGCCCGCATCTGGGCCGGCGCCGCCACCGCCATACCGGCGGAGGCCACCACCTCGGACGCCTCCAGACCCAGCAGCAGGACACGGACTCGGCTGGCGACAGCCGCCGCCATCGACGAGCAGACCGTCGAGATTCTCGCCGCGGCCGCGTTGGATCAGGTCGAGGGCAAACGGGCCACCTGGTCGCGCTGGAATCTGGTGGCCGCAACCTGCCGCACCATCGGGACGGCCGGGCTGCAATTCGCCACCGAAGCCGATCTGCTGGCCGTGCGCAGCCGTGTCACTTCCGCCGCGGTCGAGCGCAGCGTGCTGCTCAACCCCGCCAGCGCGACTACGCCCGGCGCGGAGATCGACGTAACGACCGGCAGGTCTATTTATGACGCGCCCGAAGTGTTCACCTCCCTGGAGGTACTGGCCGCCGAAGACGCACTCCTCCAGGCCACCGAAACCACCACCGCACCAACCGTTTCCGCCGACTTCGTCGACGTCGTCATAGCTTCTCCCCTGCCCGGCCGCGACCACGGGCTCGCACCTGACCAAGCCGCAGCAGTCCGCAGCATCTGCGCATCGGGGCGGATGTGTGACGTGTTGATCGGCCCGGCCGGCACGGGTAAGACCACCACCATGGCCGGGCTGCGTGCCGCCTGGGAACGTCAGCACGGCCCCGGCTCCGTCCTCGGCCTCGCCACCTCAGCGGTCGCGGCCGAGGTGCTCGGCACCGAAATATCGATCGCCGCCGAGAACACGGCGCAGTGGCTCGCCCAGCAACGCTTCCAGCCCGGCCGCGAACAGCGCATCACACAGCTCGAAACCCGCCGCGCCGACGCCATCACCGCCGGTGCGCCGATCGGCGGCATCGACCAAGCGATCGCCCTGGCCCGCGCCCGCTACGACCAATGGGCGCTGCACCCCGGCCAGCTCCTCGTCGTCGACGAGGCCGGCATGGCAGACCTGCCCACCCTGAACGCGCTCGCCGCACAAGCACAAACCGCAGACGCGAAGCTGCTGCTGGTCGGCGACCACGCACAGCTTCCCGCGATCGGCGCCGGCGGCACCTTCCAACTCCTGGCCGAACACCAACCGGGCACGGCCCAGCTCACCGACATCCGCCGCTTCACCAATCCGGATGGAGCGATCCGCCAGTGGGAGGCCGACGCCTCCCTCAAACTCCGCCGCGGCGACCCGACGGCCCTCGACGCCTACGCCGCGCACGGCCGATTCACCGACGGCGACGCCGACGACATGATCCACGCCGCCCACCAAGCCTGGAAAGCCGACCATGCGCGAGGGCTGACCAGCCTGCTGATCGCCGCCGACAACGAAACCGTCCAAGCCCTCAACCTGACGGTGCGGGCCGACCTGATCGAAGCCGGCCAGGTTCGGGCCGAGGGTGTGCCGCTGCACGACGGCACCGTCGCCGGGATCGGCGACCGGATCATCACCCGCAGAGTCGACCGCCGCCTTCCCGACGGCACCAACCAAGATGCGCAAACAGACGAGCGGGGCCGGCTCGACGCAGGGTTCGTCAAGAATGGCACCGTCTTCACAATCACCGCCGTGCGCCGCGACGGGGCGATCCGCGCCCAGGTAAGCGGCGGCAGGCCCGTCATAATCCCTGCCGACTACACGGCGCAGCACGTCGAGCTCGGCTACGCGGTCACGGCGCACCGCTGCCAAGGCGTCACCGTCGACACCACCCACACCCTCGCCAGTAGCCGCATGACCCGCGAGGCGTTCTACGTCGCCATGACCCGCGGGCGGGCCGCGAACCACGCCTACATCGACACCGACACCTGCCACGGCGAACTCGACAACCTCGGCCGCGAGGCCGAAACCCGGCCCGCCCGAACCATTCTCGAACAAATCCTCGTCAACCAAGGCGCTGAAGCTTCCGCCCACACCCTGAAATCCAGACTCACGCGCGGATCCGATCGACTGCGCGACTGTCGCGACAATCGGACGACTTCCCGCGCACCGCTGGAGATATCGCGATGAACACGCACCAGATTCATCGGCACAGCCCCGCGGCCGGGGAAACACGGACAGCGCAGCCCCCGCAACTTGCTGTGGATGCGTCGCTCGGCCTATTTCTGACGACGCGGCAGGCGGCGAACCTGATCGCCGTCACACCCCACCGGCTTGCGACACTACGCATGGCCCACGGCGGCCCCGTCTACTACCGGACACCCACGGGCGCGGCGATCTACTACCGGCAGGACCTTCTGACATGGGGCGCAGCGGCGCCTCCCCAATCACCAGTCCAGCCGTAGCCAGTTCAGTGCATCTGCCACTAGTAGCCCGGTCGCCCTGCGTCCTGTCGCATCTCGCGGGATGGGTCGTCACCAGCGAATCATTACTCGGAGACAGTCATCGATGCGTCAATACCTTCACTACCTGTTACGGTATTGACATGAATGTAGTGACGAAGCTTGAGCGGCTACGTGAGGTCGCATTGGACCAGCACGGCTTCGTCACCACCGCGCAAGCCCTGGACGAAGGCGTCTCGCACGCCGAATTGTCGATGATGGTTGCCCGCGGCCGCCTCGAGCGCGTCGCACATGGCGTCTACCGAGTACCCCAGGTCCCCGAAACCGAGTTCGATCAGTATCAGCTCGCAGTGCTGTGGACCGGAACTGCCGACACGTGCCTCAGCCACGACACCGCCTTGCAGGCTTGGGACATCACCGATATCAACCCCGACCGCATTCACCTGACTGTGCGCCGACACCGACGCGTCCGGCGCGAAGGCGGTCACGGGTACGTCATCCATCACGAGGATCTTGACCCGCGTGAGATCACATGGTGGCAGGGCATCCGCACGGCCACAGTACCGACGGCCATCAGGCAAAGTATCACCTCAGGGGTGCCGACCTATCTGATTCGGCAGGCACTCGAACGCGCCGGGCGCACCAGTCTCCTTCCTTGCGACGCGCGCGCATTGCTCGTCACGCAATTGGAGGCCCGAGATGCCCGAGGGTGATCGGAGAAATCTCGCGCAGTCGCTGGGCGATCTGACGCCGAAGGGCAAGGCACCTGGCTCCGCGCGGGTACTCAACGCCTGGATCGCACAGGCGCAGGATCGTCTGGGTTCCACCGGCCCGCGTCTGGGCTGGTTGGTCGCCGCAACCGTCGTCGCAGCGACGTTGCAACGTGCTGTGGACGATTCCGGCACGTCGATGTTCCTGTTGAAGGGCGGGACACTATTGCAGTACAGGCTGCCCGGAATGTCCCGCACCACGAAGGACATCGACGGCCTTATCAGGGGCGATCTTGACCGCTTCCTCGTGGAACTCGACCGCGCGCTGTCCAAGCCATGGGGCCCGCTCACCTTCGTACGTGACCAGGTCGAGGTCATCGATGTGCCACACCGGATCGTCAAGCCACGTCGCTTCGACATCGTCGTGCAACTCGGGGGTGTCACCTGGAGGCGCCTCCAGATCGAAATCTCGCCCGATGAGGGCCATGCGGGTGCCGAGCCCGAGGTAATTACTGCCCCATCGCTTTCCGGGTTCGGCCTGCCCACGCCGGATCATCTCGCGAGTCTTCCACTGGCCTACCAAATCGCGCAGAAGGTGCATGCGTGCACCGACCCGCACAACCCGCCGACCGAAATCAACGACCGCGCCCGTGACGTCGTCGACCTGCTTCTCTTGCGTGAATTCACCGAAACGTCGGGGACACTGTCACTCGCGAAGATCCGTGCCGCGATCATCGACGTTTTCGCCTCTCGCGCCAATGATGCACGCTCGACAGGCAGTTCGCCTCGTGCATGGCCGACGACGGTGACCGCGCACGAACACTGGGCCGCAAGCTTCGCTCCGGCAGCGCAGTCTGCCGGAGTCACGGTCACACTCTCCGACGCCGTCGACCAGCTCAACGCGTGGCTCGAAACAATCGACAATGCCTGAGCCGCAACGTCGATGCGAACGCGCAACAAACCACGCACGGACGGGCCACCCGCCCGGTGCAGCATAGGCGACACCGCTGATCGCCTGCGATAGCCCCTCATGGAAGTACGCGCAGCTGACTTGTTGCGCCAGTGACGCAACAACCTCCCGATCCGGGAACTGTTGCGCGAACCGAACCCTGCGATGGAGATTCGTCCGGTCGAGTCCCGGACCGAACCGCCGCGTCGTTTGTTGCCACAGCAAGGCCACAATCCACTGGGCTCAATCGACGGCAGGGTTCCGTCCACGAGGCCGGCTGCGGGCCGCCACCGACGAATCTCCAACGCAATCCGCGAGATCGCGGCAATCGGAATCGACGATGGGATCGTCTTCAACAGCTCAACCGGATCAACGTGCGTCGACAAGTGTCGCAGACAAAGACTGCGCAACGTATCGGCATTCCTTGCGCCGTAACCGTGCGTAACGGTGACCCTACGTGATCCCCCTGCGCTCGGGTTCCGGCAGGAAAATTAGTCGTGCGGGCGCCGCCCCGTACCTTATTCGTACCTTACGAGGATCGAAAACGGCCGATTCTTGCCAACACTGCTCAACACGCCGAGCCGTTCATATCCGCAGGTCAAGGACACTTTTCCGTCATCATCATCAAATGTCAATATCGCTCAAAAACCACTTCGGACGCTCTCCTAAAGCGGTTGTCGTGCGTTCGAATCGCACCGGGGGCGCCATGCGTGACCAGCACAGACGAGCGGCTAACCGCTCGGGACGGAAGGGGCCGAATAGCCATTCGGATAGCCATCGGCCATTATCCGGATCACACCACCCGGCCCGCGTTCGTGGCTCAGCGGCGGCCTGAGCGGGTTCACACGGTCTGACCTGCGGCGATGGGTTATGCCATTCTTGTTGGGGCGTGATGGCGAGCGGTGGAAGGCTGCAAATAGCCGAAATGCCCCCGCCCACCCGTCGGCGTGACGGATGGACGGGGGCGGCTATGGATCAGGTTTCAAACGTTATGACTCCGGAGGCGTCGTGGTCGGCCGGTTAGCAACCGCGAGCCCGTGGCCGCCGATGCCGAGGATGGACAGCACCCACAGGGCCACATCCTTGACGGTGGCGAGGTCTGCGGCGCCGACCGCGACCAGCACGATGAGCACGGCGGCGGTGATGACGGCGACGGCGAACGCGATCACGTAGACGATGGTGCGGGCCTGCGCGGGGATGGTGATGTTCACTTCCGGTCCTCCGGTTCTAGTCCTTGGGCGCGGGCGATCTGGTCGACGCCGCCGCTCGCGTTCGAGTCGTAGGCGCTGGAGCGGCCGAGCGCGCCGGTGATCGACAGGCTGAGGTCCTTCGCGGGCCGGAGCCGCTGGTCCGAGTAGGCGACCAGCTTCTCGCTGGTGAGCAGCTTGCGGACGGTCTTCTCGGTCTCGTCGGAGACGATGGCGCGGAGCTGCGCCTCGGTGAATGGCATGTCGTCCTCCTGGACTGTTGATGTGCCGAGCCCCATCGCTTCCTTGACCATCTGTAGATACAGGTCGTAGGGGAAGCCGGGGCCGGGGTCGGTGTGGGTCGTGCCGCCGCGCACGAGCCGCATGTCGTTGTGGGTGCACAGGCCGTCTTCGTTGCGGGCGAGCTGTGCGAGCGACAGCCAGCGCGGCCGGATCTTGTGATCGATGCATTGGCGGGCGGTGCGTTGGGCTCCGTTACGCAGCATGGCGAGCCCGGCCGGGGTGGTCCATTGGACGCGGGTGAATCGGGCGCGACCCACGTGCTCGTTGCCGAGCGATGTGTTGTTGCCGTTGCCGCAGTGCCAGGCGCGCTGGGTGTCCTGCACCATGTCGATGGTCTCGTGCGGATCGGAGATGGTGTGCGCGGAGGTCTTGTTGGCGGGGTTGCGGAACCACCCATTCGCGAGCGATCGCGCGAGCCCGGAGACGATCTCCGACTCCACCGAGTGCACCACGATCTGACGGGGCTGGCCGGGTGCGAACGCCGGGCCGAAGTGCGTGGCTCTAATCAGCGTCATCGGTCAGTCCCTCCATCGCGGCGGCCAGCACATCGGCCGGGATCTCGTGCCCGCCAGTCGTGCCCGGATCGTCGTAGGTCGCGGCGTATTCGGCGTCGGTCAGGTTGCGGATGTATCGCCCGTCCGGCAGCGCGACGGCGTCGGTCGGGTCATCATGGAGTGGCATTCACTTACCTCCGTGTTCGATGTGCCGGTCCAGCCGCTCGGCGAGGGTCTGCACCCGCTCGGCGGTGGATTTGGATGCGGCGACGGCGGTCGCGGCAGAGATCTCGGTGCGGGCGATCGCGTCGCGCATCGACGCGCCGCCGTTGGGGAGCACCTGATGCTGAATGGTGGCTATCTGCTGGTTTTGGTGGGTCATCTGGTCCATCAGTCCCGGCCGTCCTGGCTCGCCCTCCACAGCCCGGAGCACACGGCCGGCGCGGTGGATGGGCCGCCAGAAAAGCGTGACGACGGCGGTGATGGTGACGACCGTGCCCATCAGCGCCGACAGCGGATCGAGCCAATTCATCATGCGGGTGCTCCCGTCGTCGGTGGGATCGTCATCACGGCGTGGGCGGGAAGACGGCGCCGAGCGCGTGAAGAATGTGCGCATCCGTCACGGCGCCGGGGTTGATGCCGGGTGCGGGCGGCAGCGCGGCGACGGCTTGGGCTCTGGTCTCCATCGCATAGTCGTAGACCGAGGCGATGGTGTCGGTGCCGGAGTCGTTGGCGGCGGCGATCACCATCTGCCAGCGGGCCTGTGCCACCTGGTCGGGCGTGACACCGACGGTGGCGGCGAGCGCGACGATCCTTTCGTACAGGTCGTTGTCGGCAAAAGCGGCGATCAAAGCGGCCGAGGTTTGAGACATGGATCCCCCCTATATGTGATTTTTGGTGAAGGTCAAAGTTCGATCCGCCGGACCAACCGCAGACGGGTGCTGTTGAACTTGCCGTAGCGGTACAGCCTGCCCGGGGAGCTCGTGGTGAAGTAGAGTAGCCAGGCGTTCGCGGCGCTGAATTCCGTCGCCGTCCAGTAATACGAGATTTGGAACGCCTGCGCCCCGCCGGTTTTCCATGCCGTCAGATTCGTCTGGCCCGGCACCGAGGATGTGAACGCCGGCCGCTGCGGGCTCGCCACCGGGTCATAGCCCTGCGTGACGCTGCCACCGGGGAACGTCGAGCCCGTCTCAGCCGTCAGATAGTTGCTGTCCGTGAACGGCTTGAACTGCCAATACAGGGCGAGCAGCTCCCACATGGCCGGGATGTATGCCTGCGAGGCACCATCCGACGGCACCGTGACCCCGGCCGCGTACTGCGCGGCGGGATAGGCGGACCCGGCCGAGATCATCGCCTGGGTGGCGCCGAGCCCGTCCCACACGGTGGAGCATGCCGCGGGGGCCGAGTCGTTCGTCGTCTTGTACTGCACCGACGAGTTCTCGGCAGATGCGCCCAAATCGATCAGTGCGTACGGCTTGCCGCCCTGGTTCGCGTCGTTCGCCGGCACCGCCCCCGCCTGCGTCGGATCCATCAGCCCGGCATAGAAGCCGCCCAACCACGCGTCACCGATATTGGGTAGTACGATGCCGGTCTTGAACCCGCCTGCACGCCTGGCCAGCAGGATCCCGCTCATGCCGATCCGTCCCCGGACACGACCGCCTCCGTGGCGGACAGGAACAGAATGCTGAGCGACGAATATTGGGCTTTCGTCTTCAGCCCCGCCGCCGCCAGCCGCAGCGTCACACCCGAACCGGCCGCGACGGTGACCTGCCCGGCGCCGTATTGCAGGATCTCCACGATTTGCCCGGACGAGAATGTGCTCGCCGGGACGGTGATGGTGATCGCACCGGATGCGGTCGAACGGATCACCGAGCCCGCGTCGGCGGCGACCAGCGTGTAGGCGGAGGATTTGTCGGTGATGCCGACCCCGACGAAACGAGAGTCGTTGCCCTGCGCGACCTTCCCGGATGCGGTACCGAAGTCCGCGGCGAGTGTGCGGTCCGCGGTGAGGTCGCCGCCGCCGGTCAGGCCGGTGCCCGCGGAGACCTTGCGTGCGGTGCCGACGCCTCCGAGGTCGGTGGCAACCTTGTTCCCGGCCATCGCCGTCGACGACGTTGTGCCGATGACGAGCGGCGCACCGCCGTCCTTCACCTTCGCGCCGGTGGTTCCGTCGAACACGGCCATGTGCCCGTCGACCGCGGACGCGGGGCCGTTCACCGTGCCGGTGCCGTCGGTGCCTTTCACGGCGAGAAGCGCCCAGTGCGCCGTATCCGATGCGGGATGCGTCGCGGACGGGCCGACAGCAGCGATGCACAGATACGACGAGCCAGCGTCCGACACAGCATCCAGCGGCGCATAGGCGGTCGCTCCGGACCAGTCGCCCTGCCATTTCATGGTCGCGCCCGGTGCGCCGCCCACCACCTGCACGACGCGCACCGGCGAGGAGCCCAGCCGGACGACGCGCACCGCGCTCACTGCACGACCTCCGGGGTGACGGTGATCGGGGCCTGCACGAGCCGGTATGCGATCTCGGGCGCCACCGAGTCGTCGTAGACCTCGATGCCGATCACACCGGAAGACCAGGTGAAAGCCGCCGTGTCGGCCGCGGACCAGGCGACCTGCACCACGCCGTCGGCGATGGTCGCGGCCGGGGATTCCAGCAGCGTGCCGCCCGGCGCAGTGCGCACCTGACAGCGCGCCTTCCACGTGCGGGATGCCAGCGCCGGGTCGGCCCACTGCACCTGGCGCGCCACGACGGTCGTCTCACCCGCCCGGATCGTGACCGGGTCGGTGTCCGTCCCGTCGATCACATCGTCAAAAGACTGGCTCACCACGTCACCCCGCTCGATGTCTGTACGTTGGTCGGCGTGTAGATCGCGACGGCCTCGATGCCCACGTCACCCACCGGGGTCCAGTACGTCCACGGATCGCCCGGCGCCAGGATCGCGCGCCGCGACGACACCCCGTTCTCGGTCACATAGATCTCGATCCGGTCCGCTGTGGGCTCTACTCCAACAGGGGCGGGATTCGTCACCGTGACGGTGATGCAGCCGCGCGCGCCGTCCACCGCCGCCGTCACCACGGGCTTCGGCGGCCCGGCCCACTCGATCGACACCGGCACGTCCGCCCATGTCGACCACAGACCGCCCGCCGTCGTACGCACCCGCACCTGCACGTGCGCTGGGACGTGATTAGTGGCGCCCGCCAGCGTCGCGGTCGACGCCGTGCCCGTCAGCGGCCCGGTGTCCGAGTAGATCACCGACTCGTCGGCGGCACCGGCTTTGTCCCCGGTGAGCCGCGCCTGGTACTCGACCTGGCCGGGTGCGGTCCATGTGGGCGAGACCGTGGCGACCGCGATCGTCGCACCGGGCGCCGGTGAGGTCACTATCGGCGCGCTCGGCGGGGTACCATCCCGGAAATACTGCGAGTCCGACCACGCGCCCCAAATGCCGGTCGCGTCGTCGCCCGCCGTGCCGTCGGCCTTGGTCGCGGTCTGCCACTCGACCTGGTCGCCGTCCGCATAGGTCATCGCGGCGATCGCGGTCGACGTCGCGAGCCCCAGCCCGGTGACCGTCGCCCACGACGCGCCGCCCACCTTGCGATGCCGGAAACGCATGTCCGTTTGCGCGTCGATCGAGTCGCCCGGCGTATCCGGATTGTGTTGCGCCGCAAGCACTATCGGCTTCGTCCGGTCCTGCCACACGTTGCCGACCGGTGAGAGCGGCGTCGGCATCTTCGGCGCGCCAGCCACGTACAGGTCCACCCAGCCCGCGCCCCGGTTCACACCCAGGAAAGCGCCCTGCGTACCGGACCCGTAGGTGGACGAGCCCGCGCCGCCGCCCGAGCCCACGTAGTCCGTCCCGACCGCGTTGACAGTGCCGCCGCCGCCGCCGCCGAAACCGCCGCCGCCCGAGCCGCCCGCGCCACCGGACCTGGCCGCGCCCACGCCGCCCACGCCGCCCGATGCGTTCGACTGGCCCGCCGCGCCCGACGTAGAGCCCGCCGACGTGCCGCCAGCCCCGCCCAACCCGTCAGCGCCGCCGCCGCGCCCGCCAGAGGTCGTATCGCCCGCATAGATCTGCTCGCCGGTGCCGCCCGGCGACCCCGGAGCCTCACCCCAGCCGCCACCCGACCGCCAGCCATTCGAAACCCCCGACTGATACTCCCAGCCCGAGCCGCCGCCCCCGCCAGCCAGCATGTCGAAAACCGCCGTCGCCGAGCCGCCCTTGCCGCCCGGCGCCGTCGCCGCACCACCCCCGCGGGACGCGATGCCCACCGGCACCGCGCCCGACACCGGGAAAAGCGCCGATATGATCGCGCCGCCCCCGCCGTCCACAGACGAGACACTGCTCGGCACCGCCTCGTACGGGGCGCCCTGCTCACCCGCCGCCACCGCGCGGCAGGTCCGCACCCAGGAGGGCAGCGTCACCGACTGCGTGGTGGTGTACCTCGTCTTGACGCTCATGCGACCACGCCCTGAACCAGCGGCGGACGAGGATTGCGAAGCGTGACCTGCACCCGGTCGCCCACGGCGGGAGTTGTCGAGGCGAGCTTGTCAGCGGGGCAGGCGGTGGTGGCGCACTTCGTCACCACCATCAGCGGTGAGGTCGAGGTCACCCACGCGTCCGTCTGCTGCTGCACGTCGTCAGCCATCGACCATCTCCCACGTATGAGACGCCATCCCGGCGTGCAGAGGCTGAGTCCATGCGCGGCACTGCACCTTCGACGAGACGCCCATCTGAGGGTCGATCACCGTCGCTATGTCGAAATGTCCGAGGCACGGCAGCGGGCCGGATTGCAGCTCGATAAGACGAGTCCGGCTCGTGTCGGTCCGCACCTGCTGGTCCCCTTGCGCCACGAGCGAGTCCTGCGAAGCCGCGTCGAACGCATAGACGGCGCGGACCGCTTTCGGGTCCGACCAGGCGCCGACCGTGTAAAGTCCTGCGCCTTCAACGGGTTTCGTCGTCATGCCGTTGCGCACCATGCGCCACGCCGTGGGCTTCCGCCAGTTGTCGAGCATCACCGTGCGATCCGGCGCGATAATATTCGTGCGCTGATCCGCCAGGTCGAACGTCCACTCCGAGGCGCGCTCGCTCGGCGGCCGGAAAGGCACCGACGTGAAACGCCCTTCCTCGTCCGCCCACACGCCCCGGTAGGCGATCGTCGCGGCAGCGTCGTTCACGATGCGTAGGTAGGTTGCCGGGTCCTGCACGTCCAGCGCCCACACCATCGGCGCCACCAGCTCGACCGCGTCCGACGCCGAGTCGATCGCCGAGGCCGCGCCCGTGACACCCGAATCCGCGATCGCCTGGCGCATCAGGGCCGTATAGAAGATTTTCGCGCTCGGCGTCGAGGCCGGCACCCAATACGTGTCCCCGACGATGCGCTGCAAGCCCGCGAGCTTGTCGTAGCCGGTCACCGAATAGATGCCCGTCGCCGCCGCCGACTCCGGGGTTTCGAGTCCGAAAACGCCCAGATCGAAACGGATTCCGCCCACCGACTGCCACGGACGCACCCGCACGTTCGGCCAATCCAGCGACTCGCCGACCGTCAGCTCTACCCGGCCATGCACCGCCACGTAC
>MKSW01000014.1:0-8817 GCA_001897425.1 Actinobacteria bacterium 69-20
CCGACACCGTCGACACGAGAACCACCGTGCCCCTCCGCGTCCGCGAATGGCACAGCATCCTCCAAAACACCACCGACAACTGAAGAACGAAACAGCCCGACAACTGAGCATCGGCACCGCATCCGCCACCCGGGTTGGGCGCCCCAGTGTGCGCCCCACCGCACCGTGAGGCGTCCAACCCCAAGAGCACAGCGACCCTAGGAGCACGGGCCGCGCACACCTGGCCGTGCACCGTGATGGGAGAATCGGCGGCGCGGCATCGCCGGCGCGGAGGCCCCGCCGGCGCAACGGCCGCACGCGAGGAGCGAACCCCGATGAGCATCAGCGCTCCGGCCCGGAAGGCCGAATCCGCGCAGGCGGCGAAGATCGTCATACCCGAAACGATGCGGCCATCGGACGGGCGATTCGGAAGCGGCCCGTCGAAAGTCCGCCCCGAGGCTCTGGCCGCACTCGCCGCCACCGGCGGATCGCTGATGGGCACGTCGCATCGCAAGCCGGGCGTGAAGAACCTGGTCGGGCGCGTCCGTTCCGGGCTCGCCGAGCTGTTCGACCTGCCGGACGGGTACGAGGTGATCCTGGGCAACGGCGGATCGACGGCGTTCTGGGACGCGGCGGCGTTCGGCGTGATCGACCGGCGCGCCCAGCATCTGTCCTTCGGTGCGTTCTCGGCGAAGTTCGCGGCGGTCACGTCGGCGGCGCCGTTCCTGGCCGAGTCGGAGGTGCTCGCGAGCACGCCGGGCGATGCCCCCGCGCCGCGGTTCAACCAGGACGTCGACGTGTACGCCTGGCCGCAGAACGAAACATCCACGGGCGTAGCGGTTCCCGTCGTCCGGCCGGAGGGCGCCGGCGACGACCAGCTCGTGGTGATCGACGCGACGAGCGCGGCCGGCGGACTGCCCGTCGACATCACGCAGACCGACCTCTACTACTTCGCGCCGCAGAAAGCCTTCGGCTCGGACGGCGGACTGTGGATCGCGATCGCCTCGCCCCGAGCGATCGCCCGGATCGAACGGATCGCCGCGTCCGGCCGCTGGATCCCCGAGTTCCTTTCCATCGCAACGGCTCTCGACAATTCGCGGAAGGATCAGACACTCAACACCCCCGCGGTCGCCTCCCTGTTCCTGCTCGCGGATCAGATCGACTGGATGCTGGCCTCCGGCGGCCTGGCCTGGGCGAGCGGGCGCAGCGCACAGTCGGCGTCCCACCTGTACGGCTGGGCCGAGCAGTCGCCCTTCGCGACACCGTTCGTGGCCCGCCCGGAGCTGCGTTCAGCGGTGGTCGGCACCATCGACTTCGCCGACACCGTGGACGCGACCCGGGTGTCGGAAGTGCTTCGCGCCAACGGGATCTCGGACACCGAGCCGTACCGCACACTGGGCCGGAACCAGCTGCGGATCGGCATGTTCCCGGCGGTGGAGCCCGCGGATGTCGCGGCGCTCACCGCCTGCATCGACTACATCGTCGAACGTTTATGACGGGCGCCAGGCATCGACCGGGGCGAGCCCCGCGGCGCCGACTACAGCCGTCCGGCCGCCCGCCTCATGCCCCGAAGACCTGGCTACGGAAGTCGGGATGCGCGATCAGCAACCCTCCGTCGAGCACGATGGACGCGCCCGTCATCCACGACGCCTCGCCGGAGGCGACGAAGGAGATGAGGGACGCGACATCGTCAGGCGTCCCGATGCGGCGCAACGGGAAGATGGCGCGAAGGTTCTCGAAGATCTCCGGGTTCTTCGCCACACGATGCCGCCATCCCTCGGTGGCGATGGTGCCCAGGACGATCGAGTTGGCCCGAATCCCTTCCGGCCCATAGGCTCCCGCGACGGAACGCATCAACGACTCCAGGCCCGCCTTGGCGGCCGAGTAGATGGGCGTGCCGAAGTCCGCGTGCGCGTTGACCGACGAGACCGCGATGATCACTCCGCTGCGCTGCTCGCGCATGGCGGGAATCACGGCGCCGACCAGCCCGACGTTCGCGGTCAGGTTGACGGTGATGTCGTCCGCCCAGTAATCCTCATCCGCCGCACCGAGATCGCCGTCGGTGGCGAGCGCCGCGTTCCCGATCAGCACATCGACCCGGCCGAACGCTTCGAGCGCCGCATCGACGATCCGCTTGCCCGACCCGCGCTCGCGCAGGTCCGCTGGCACCCACACCGTGCCGTCGTCCCCGGCGCCTTCCGGCACGGCCTTGTCGGTCGCCACCACCCGCGCGCCCTCGCCCCGCAGCCGCGCCACGATGGGTGGGCCGACGGCTCCGCCCGCTCCGGTGATCACAACGACCTTGTCCGCGAACCTCATTCGACTCCCCTTGTCCCGGAACGACTCTGGCCCTCTGCCGCGTTGGTGGTGGCCGCGCGCCGCCGCGTCCTCAGAGCACCCCGTATGTCGCGAAGGCCTCGGTCGCGGACATGCCGCCTTCGATCGCTGTGAGCACGACATTCTCGGTCGCCGCCTTTTCCAGCGACCGCTCGATGACCTCGGCCTCGACCTCGGCCGGGACGACGACCACACCGTCGACGTCACCGATGATCAGGTCGCCGGGTTCGATCCGGACGCCGTCGATCTCGATCACCACCCGGAAGTCGATGACCTTCGATCGGACGGAGGAATCCTGGGCGTAGCTGCCGCGGCTGAAGACCGGCCAGTCCTGCGCGAGCACGCCCCGGGTGTCCCGATGGAATCCGTCGACCACGGCACCCACCGCCCCGCGGGTGCGCGCGGTCGCCGTCAGGATCTCGCCCCAGTACGCGCACCGCATCGTTCCGCCGGCGCCGACGTACACTTCGTTCGGTTCCAGCGCGTCCAGCGACTGGGTGAGCAGGCCGAACGGTTGGCTCTGCGGGCCGTGGACGTCGGCGATCAGGGCGGGCATGGCGCGGCCCACCAGCTTCCTGTCCGGGAGCATGGGTCGGATGGCCGCCGGCAGAATCTGGTGGAACCTGCCGAGGGAGTCGAGGACGTCGCCGACCACCGCGGAGTACAGCGTCTCCCGCACCCGCGCGAGAAGGCCCTCGTCGGAGACCGCGGCGCTCATCTGATGTCCTCCCGTAGCCGTCGGCGAGGCCCCGAGGCCGCCTCTGGAAGGACACTATGGCAACGCCACCACCGCGGGCGTCCGCGTTCTTGCGCCGGACGTTCTCATTCAGGCGAACCCGGTCGCCCGGGCCGATTCCGGCGCTGGGTCACGCCGACGCCGGGTCAGACCGATCCCGCGACCTGCCGACCGCTCCGGACGTCCCGGTTCAGCGTCCCCCCGTCGATGACGAGCTCACCGCCAACGACGACGAATGGCATCCCGCTCGCCGGGCTCGTGGACCGGCGGTAGGTGGCGGTGTCGGTGACCGTGGCAGGGTCGAACGCGATGAGGTCCGCATCGCAGCCGGCCTGCACGCGGCCCTTGCGCCTCATCCCGGGCACCGCCCCCTCCAGCAGGCGCGCCGGCGCCAGGGTGGCACGTTCGATGACGCTGATGAGCGCTTCCCCGGCGCCGCGGTGCAGCAGCCGGATGGCCTTCGTGAAGGTGCCGGCCGTTCGCGGATGCGTGCGCGCGTCGCCGGCGATCGGCCAGGCCGGCGGACCCTCCGGAGCCGGAGCCGGGGACTGGCTCGCGGTCGAGTTCCGCGAGTACGTCTGCGCGTATGTCAGGGGCATCGCGTCGCTCGCGATCATGGCGCCCGGGTGTCGCTGCACGCTCAGCATCATCGCGAAATCGGCCGGCCGGTCCTCGTACAGGTTGTCCATCAGCACCAGTGCGCCCGGATCTTCCCGCCGCAACTGCTCCAGCCGATCAAGGCTCAGGAGCCGCTCACCCGAGGCGGCATGGACGAGATCGGTCACCTGCAGGCCCCGGCGCGCGAGTCCGTCCGCATCCAGGAATGCCGCGCCGATGGTCGTCATCCCCGCGCCGTACGGGTAGGCCTCCACACTCACCGGCGCGCCGTCCGCCTGCGCCTGGCCGACCAGGTCGAGTACCCGGGGAATGTGTCGGGCCGAGGAGCTGTGCAGGTGGCAGAAGTGCATCCGGGCGCCGGTGCGCCGGGCCGCGCGGACGATCTCCTCGGCTCCGTCGATGGGGGTATCCGGGCGCACCTCGCGGAGGTCCCGGGCATGGGTGAAGACCGGCACGCCGCGCTGCTGCGCCAGCGTCGCGACCGCCTCGTACTCGTCCGGCCCGAAGTACGGCGCGTAGCCGGCCGCCACGCCGATACCGATGCCACCGTCGTGCAGCTGCTCGTCGAGTACCGCGATGATCGACGCGATCTCCTGGCGGGTGGCTGGGCGCTGCCACTCGGCGTCGGCGACGTGATCCTGGAAGTCGCCGAAACCGCCGCGTGGATGCACGCCGCCGAGCACCCGCATCCGGGCAACGGCCCACGAGGCCGAGAACCCGAAGTGGACGGCCCGGCCCTCGCGGCGAGCCCGGGCCGCCGCTGCCGAGACCGGCACCGCGCCGATCTCGAGCTCCAGGGCGGTCGTCACCCCGTCGCAGAGCTGAAGCCATTGCCCGGCAAGGGAATTCGTGTGGCTATGCAGGTCGATAAATCCGGGCGCGACCACCAATCCGCGAACGTCGCGCACCTCGGCACCCGCGGCGGGAAGCTCGCCCGGAGCGGCAACCGCCTCGATCCGGCCGGCCCGCACCAGGACGTCCCACACCGCGTCGAGCCCGGTCTCCGGGTCGATGACCCGCCCGCCGGCGAACAGGATCCGCCGTCCCACGTCCTCCATGCCTCCGCCCTTCCCGTGATGATCCCGAGCGGGAACCCGGTGACGACACGACCCCATCCACGATCATGAGCCTGCCCGGGGTGAACGTCAGCTATTACTGAATGACGTTTTCCGCCGTAAGAAGCCGCACGACGGCCCGATTCGCCTTACCTAGGCTGCGAGTGGCTCTGCGCGTGGGCAGGGCACGATGGACGACGAACCCGATCGCGCGCAAGGGGGCAGAACACCGTGACCGACGAGCAGCTGATCGGCGAGATGCTGTACGAGCGCGACATCGCGGCCTTCGCGGCGGCCGACTGGTCCGCGGTCGAAGGCGACTTCGCGCCGGACGCGTTCGTCGGGTATTCGATGGACGTGGCGACCGGAACGTGGCAGATCGCCTTCCCGGATCTCGCCGGCTACGGCCAGGACTGGCTGCGCCAGGCACGTGCGATGCAGGGCACCGAACCGGACCAGATCGTCGAGCAACTGCGCTCGATCAGCCGGATCGCGGACGTGTCCATCCGCGGCGACCGCGCTCTGGTGCGCAAGGAGTTCGACGGCGACGCGAATGGCCCGGACGGTCTGGTACACCTGTGCTGGACCACCTACTACTTCCTCAGCCGGACCTCCGGCCGCTGGCAGATCACCGGATTCGTCGGCTACCTGCCCACCCCCGACGGCCGCCTTTCAGTTCTATAACGTTTATGACGGCGAGCAGCCCGCATCAAGGAGAAGACCATGGCGCATCGATACGCCTTCACCAGCCAGGACGCACCGACTCCCGGCGGAGCCTACTCACAAGCCATCGGAACGGACGAGATCGTCTGGACGGCCGGGCTCGGGCCGCAGCACCCGGTCACCGGAGAGATCGTCGGCAGCGACGTCACCGAGCAGACGCACCAGGTGCTGCGCAACCTGCGCGCCGTGCTCGCCGCGGCCGGCTGTGAGTTCAAGGACGTCGTGAAGACTACGGTGCACCTGTCCGACCTGCATCGCGATTTCCGGGAGTTCGACGCTGTGTACCGGGAGTACTTCACCGCGCCGTATCCCGCGCGGACTACCGTGGGATCCGACCTCTACGGGATCCTGGTCGAGATCGACGTCGTCGCGGTGCGCCCCGCGTGATGCTCCCGGCTCACGAATTGCCGTGCCTGGTTATCGACGAGGCCGCACTGCAGCACAACATCGAGACGATGGCCGCCTACGCCACGGCCAGCGGTGCGGTCCTGGCGCCGCACATCAAGACACACCTCGCGGAGGCCATCACACGCCGCCAGCTCGAGGCGGGCGCCTGGGGCGTCACCGTCGCGACTCCCGGTCAGGCCCGGTGGGCCGCCGAATACGGCGCGAGGCGGATCGTCGTCGCGAACGAGGTGCTCGAACCGGCCGGGCTGGACTTCCTGGCCGGCCTCGACGCGCGCGGCATCTGGTCGGCCTGCCTGGTCGATTCAGTCGACGGCGTCCGGGCGATGGACGCGGCGTTGACGCGTCCGCTGCGGGTGCTGGTCGAACTCGGGAGCGAAGGTGGCCGGTGCGGCGCGCGCACGTCGGCGGACGGCACGGCGATCGCCGCGGCAGTCGCCGACTCATTCCACCTGCGGCTGGTCGGCGTCGAATGTTACGAGGGCGTACTGCCCGGCGCGGACGAAGCGGACAGACTGCAGCGGGTCGACGAGTTGCTCGGCCGCGTAGGCGATCTCGCTGTCGAGCTGGACCGGGCCGACGCCTTCGCGGAGCAACCGATCCTCTCGGCGGGCGGCAGCGCCTACTTCGACCGGGTCGCTGAGATCTTCGGGGCGGTAGAACTCACCGATGGCAGGCGTCCGCTGGTCGTGCTCCGGCCGGGCGCGTACGTCACCCACGACCACATCGCCTACCAGACCCTCTCCCCGTTCGGGACCAGGGTCACCGGGTTCCAGGCGCTGCGCCCCGCGGCGGAGCTCTGGGCGCGGGTGCTCTCGCGACCCGAGCCGGAGCTCGCGATCCTCGGCGTCGGCAAGCGGGAGTGCCCCTACGATCTCGATCTTCCGCTGGTGCTGCGGGCGGTGGCCCCGTCGGGCGAGGTCAGGGATGCGACGCACACCGAGGTTTTCGCCATGAACGACCATCACACCTACTGTCGGCTGCCGGTTGACAGCGAGATGGCCGTCGGCGACGCCGTCGCCCTCGGTATGTCGCATCCGTGCACGTTCTTCGACAAGTGGGACGAGATTCCCATCCTGGACAGCAGCGGGCGCACCGTCGAGATCGCCTACCCCCAGGTCGCCTGCACCCACCCGGACGCCGAAAGAAGCATCGACCCGCGCTGAGGCTCGCGTAGAGAGTCGCGCTGAGACGCCCGCCGGGGGCACCTATCATCGCCCCATGTCGTCCGTGTCCGCGAGTGATGCGATCGACCTCGATTCGAACGCCCACCGCACCACACTGGATCTCGCCGGCCGCGGGCTCGCGCCGCTGATGGCGCTCGGGCACTACATGTACCGGCAGACGTACGATCCGCTGCCCACCTTCCGACACCGCACCCTGGTGGTGCTGGCGGTCGCCCAGCGCAGCCCGGTGCTGTTCGCGGTGAACGAGACCACCACCGTGCTCGCCCCCGGCAAGATCCTGTGCATCCCGCCCGGCAGCACGTACTCCCCCGGCCTCGACCGGCAACCCCGAGGTGAGATGTACTGGCTGATCCTGAAGCCGGACCCGCTGCCGCACGGGGGCGCGCTCGAGCGGGCGGTGCGGTTGTTGGCCGCGAAGCCACCCGAGATCTGGAATGCGCCGAAGGAGGCGATCGCGAACTTCGACCTGGCATTCCGCATCGCCGCGGAAGACCGGGATTGGATCTCGGACGGCGAACTCCAGCACGTGTGCAGCCTCGCCGTCCTGCAGATCGCACGGTCCTGCGAGCAGAACGGGCATCGGACGCAGAACGTGCAACACCCCTATGTCGCCCGCGCTCTCACCTGGGTCGAAGCTCGGCTGAATGAGCCGTTGACCGCGACCGATATGGCGGCGGCGTCCGGCCTGGCGCCGAGCCACTTCTACAAGGTCTTCCGGGAGGCCACCGGAACCACGCCCAAGGACTACCTGCTGCGGCGCAAGACGGACGAGGCTCGGCTCCGGCTGGCCGCCGATCCGCACGCGCTCGTCACCGACGTCGCGCACGCCCTCGGATTCTCGTCCTCGCAATACTTCGCGACGGTATTCCGCCGCTACCAAGGAGTCTCACCATCGAACGCCCGGGCAGTGACGTCGACGGCGACATCACGGTGACAGCGGCGGCGCCGTCGTGCGACACTGTGCCACACAACGGGCCGCACATCCGTTCGGCGGTCCGGGTTTCGGCGGTCTTCGGCGCGCCTGTCCGGCCACGTTCCGGCCCGCTACTAGCCTGGAGCCCACGGGCGTGCTGGGACGCGCATATCGATCGGGAGGCGACGCCATGCGGACACTACGTGTTCTCGGGATCGCCGACGGCGGCGAGAGTGTGGTGTGCGTCGAGGAGGATGCTGAGCGTGGCGCCGCCCACAATGGCGCGCAGTTCACGATCCCGATCGACGAGCGCCTGCGTGCCGCGGTGCGCGGAGACTTGAGCAGGTTCGGACAGTTGGAGATCGAGATGGCACCGCAGCTGCGCCCCCGGGAGATCCAGAGCCGCATCCGTGCCGGCGCGAGTGTCGAACAGGTCGCCGCGGCCGCCGGCTGCACGCCGGATCGGATCGAGCGTTACGCCTACCCCGTGCTGTTGGAGCGTGCCACCGTCGCGGAGAAGGCGCGTGCCGTGCTGCCCCTGCAGGGTGCCGCCATGGGGTCCGCCTCCGCCGCGAACGCCCGCCGCACCCTCGAGGACATCGTGACGAGCACGCTGACCGATCGTGGGCAGCAGCAGGATGCGCAGTGGGACGCGTTCAGGGACGAACGCGGGTGGACGGTCTCGCTGACGTGGCGGGCCGGCCGCACCGAGAACCGCGCCGAATGGGCATTCACCGCCCGTCCGGACGGCGGTTCGGTGTCGCCGCGCAACGCGGAGGCCGCCGACCTGGTGGAGCCCGGCCCGGCAGTCCTACGCACGATCAGCGACACGTCGCACGCCGATGACGCCGTTCGCACGGCGGG
>MKSW01000014.1:8868-113762 GCA_001897425.1 Actinobacteria bacterium 69-20
CGGCGCGGGCATCGCCCGCCGATGCCCTCCTGGGAAGACGTGCTGCTCGGCACTCGCGCCGCGGAGCGTTAGCGCTCCACCGCGGTAGCACCGCGACCGGCGTCATCGGAATATCTCGATGGACGCAGCGTTCATACCCTTTTGCAGACTTCTTGTCACGTCGTCGACATCGGCCGCATCGCCGGCACCGCGACGGTGACACATACTCCGGACGGAACGATGAACAGCACCCCTTCATGGAGTGGCAGCGGTTCGCCTTACGCACCGAGTCGCCCGCAACTCTCCACACTCAGGTCCCTGGCCCGGCTCCTCCCCTACGCGCGACCGGCCCTGAAGGCCATGGCGCTGTCGACCCTGGCGGCGGGCGTAGCGACCGGCTGCGGACTCGTCTTCCCGCTCGTTATCGGAGCGATCATCGACGGGCCAGTGACCCGGCGGGATACCACCGGGCTCGTCTGGTGGGGCCTGGCGCTGCTCGGCCTCGGAATCGGTGAGGCCGGACTGTTCTTCGTGCGGCGCATCATCATCGCCCGGCCGGCGATGGCGGTCGAGGCGCGCATGCGTGACGACCTGTACGCGAAACTGCAGCGGCTGCCGGTCTCCTTTCACGATCGCTGGCCGGCCGGCCAACTACTGTCGCGGGCGATCTCGGACCTCGGGACCATCAGGCGGTTCGTGTCCTTCGCATTCATCTTCCTGATCATCAACATCCTCACGTTCGTGATCGGTGTCGGGATTCTGCTGTCGCTGTCCTGGGCGCTCGGGCTGGTGGTCGCGGCGTTGGCGCTTCCGCTGATGGCGGTGTCGTTCGTGTTCGAGTCGAAATACCGCGTGCTGTCGCGCCGGACGCAGGATCAGGTCGGCGATCTGGCGACCATGGTGGAGGAGTCGGTTCTCGGCGTGCGGATCCTCAAGGCGTTCGGCCAGTCCCGCTACTTCGCGCGCGAGTTCCTGCGCCAGGCATCGGCTCTGCGCGATACCGAGCTCACCAAGGCGCGGGTGCTGGCCTGGCTGTGGTCGGCGATCGTGGCGCTTCCAGAGGCGGCACTCGGTATCGCGCTGCTGCTCGGCATCCGCGAGGTGGCGGCCGGCACGTTGACGGCGGGCCTTTTGGTGTCGTTCTTCGGCGTCGCGATGACGCTGCGCTGGCCGGTCGACTCCATCGGCTGGCTGCTCGCGATCTCCAACGAGACCGCTGCCGCCACCGAACGTTTCCACGAGGTGATGGACAGCCCCGAGACGATCCGGTCGCCGGAGCGGCCGAGCCGGATCGCGCCCGCCACAGAAGGCGACGCCCGCGGACGCCTCGCCTTCCGCGACGTCCACTTCGCGTTCGCCGACGCGCCGGGCGAGAAGGTACTGCGCGGCGTCGATCTCGAGCTGGCCCCCGGGGAGACGGTGGCGCTCGTCGGCGCCACTGGATCCGGGAAGACGGCGCTCACCGCCCTGGTCAACCGCCTGCACGACATCACGTCGGGCACCATCGAACTCGACGGTGTCGACATCCGGAACCTCGCCCTGGACGACCTGCGCCGCCGTGTCGCAGTCGCCTTCGAGGAGCCGATACTGTTCTCGGCGTCCGCTCGTGAGAACGTGCTGATCGGCCTCGGCGGTGGCGCACGCCAGGGCGAAAACGCAACCGGCGCGGACGATGCCGATACGGATGCCCACGCAGCGGTCGATCGAGCGCTGCGCGTGGCGCAGGCCGACTTCGTCCACGAACTGCCGTGGGGTCTCGACACGCGCATCGGCGAACAGGGGCTCTCGCTGTCCGGCGGCCAACGGCAACGGCTCGCCCTCGCCCGCGCGATCGTCGGCCGCCCCGAGGTGCTGGTGCTGGACGATCCGTTGTCCGCCTTGGACATTCACACCGAGGCGGCCGTCGAACACGCCCTGAAGTCGGTACTTGCCACCACCACCTCGCTGGTGATAGCGCACCGGGCGTCGACCGTGATGCTCGCTGACCGGGTGGCGCTGCTGGCCGACGGCCGCATCGCGGCGATCGGAACCCACAGCGAGCTCATGGCCACCGTGCCCGCCTACCGGGCGCTGCTAACGAGCGACTTGTATCGCGCGGGCGGTAGCAAGCCCCCCGCCGGCGCCCCAGATACCGACTGCCGAGAGGAGGCCGGCCGATGAGCACGGGCGCAGCAGCGAACAGCGTCATACTCGATGAGCAGGACCGGGCCGAACCCGAATGGCGCGGCGTCGCCGCCGAAGAGGTCGACGAGCTGTCGGCGCACACCGGCGCCCGGCTCGCGGCCCGCTCCCGCCGGCTGCTCCGATCACTGATCCGTCCGCACCGCGGCAAGGCGCTCGCGATGATCGCCCTCGTCGTCGTCGAGCAGGCGTCGTTCATGATCGGGCCGCTGCTCGTCGCGTACGGGATCGATTCCGCCGTACCGGCTCTCGTGCGCGGCGACGGATGGCCGCTCACCGTGGCGGTCGGCGGCTACCTGGTCGCGGGTGTGGTGAACGCGGCGACCAGGGCCGCGTTCGTCCGGGTGACCGCCGTCCTGGCACAGGCGATGCTGCTCGACATCCGGGGTCGGGTCTTCGATCATTCCCAGGAACTGAGCGTCTCGTTCCACGAGAAATACACGTCCGGGCGGGTGATCGCGCGGATGACGAGCGACCTGGACACCCTGCAAGACCTGGCGGCGGAGGGCCTGGACAGCCTGATCTCGGGGATTCTGTCGGTCGGGGTGATCAGTGTCGTGCTCTTGGTCCTGGACCCGCCACTCGGGCTCATCGCGCTCGCCGCGGGCATCCCGATCGCGTTGTGCACCAAGTGGTTCCAGAAGGTGTCGCGCACGATCTACCGACGCAGCCGGCGGGTGGTCGCGGCGCTCATCGTGCAGTTCACCGAGACGATGAACGGCCTGCGTGCGGTGAAGTCGTTCCGCCGGGAGGCACGGAACCGGGCGATCTTCGGTGCGCTGAACACGGACTACGCGCGGGCGAACGGCGACGGTTACGTCGTGATCGCGAAGTACTCCCCCGGGATCCACCTGATCGGCAACGTGACGCTGACCGTCGTGATGCTGGTCGGCGCGCTGCGTGTGATGGACGGCGCCATCGCGGTCGGGGTGCTCGCCGCCTTCCTGCTGTACGTCCGGCGCATGTACGACCCACTGGAAGAACTCGCCATGTTCTACAACGCGTTCCAGTCCGCGTCCGCCGCGCTGGAGAAGATCTCCGGGCTGCTGGAGGAACAGGCGACGGTGCCGGAACCCGCTACGCCGCAACCGATCGGCGAGATCGCGGGCGAGGTCACGTTCTCTGGTGTGGAGTTCAGCTACACCCCGGGCGTGCCGGTGCTGCACGAGTTGAACCTGACGATTCCGGCCGGGCAGACGGTGGCGATCGTGGGGGCGACCGGCGCCGGGAAGTCGACCGTCGCCAAGCTCCTGGCGCGGTTCTACGACCCGACGGAAGGCACCGTGCTGCTCGACGGCGTCGACGTCTCGCAGCTTTCCACCGCCGACCTCCGGCGCGGGGTGGTGATGGTGACGCAGGAATCGTTCCTGTTCTCCGGGCCGGTGGCCGACAACATCGCGATCGGCCGGCCGTCGGCCACCCGAGCCGAGATCGAGGCGGCGGCCGATGCCGTCGGCGCCGGCGCGTTCATTCGGGCGCTACCGGAGGGGTTCGATACCGACGTGCACAAACGCGGCGGCCGGCTGTCGGCCGGCCAACGGCAGCTCGTGGCCTTCGCCCGCGCCTTCCTGGCCGACCCGGCCGTGCTGATCCTGGACGAGGCGACGGCGTCGCTCGACATTCCGTCCGAGCGTGCGGTGCAGGCCGCCCTGGGGCGGGTGCTGCACGGGCGCACGGCGGTGATCATCGCGCACCGGTTGTCCACGGTGGAGATCGCCGACCGGGTGCTGGTGATGGCCGACGGCCGCATCGTGGAGGACGGGCCGCCGCGCGACTTGATTGCGCGCGGCGGGACCTTCGCCGACGTGCACGCGGCCTGGCGGGCCTCGCTGGTGTAGGGCGCGTCGGGCCCCTGTCCCGTCGCCCGTACCTCGCCGCCGCGAGGTGCGGCTCTGCGCCGGTCAGAGTTCTGGTGCGAAGGCTGCGAAGGCGATGGCGCCGGCGGTCGCGACGTTGAGGGAATCGACACCGGGCGCCATCGGGATGCGCGCCCGCACGTCCGCGGCGGCGAGCGCGGATGCCGTGAGGCCGGGCCCTTCCGAGCCGAGCAGCACGGCGATCCGCTGCGCCGGCGCGACGCCCACCTCGGCCAGCGCCACCGCATCGGCCCGCGGAGTGAGTGCGATGATGCGATACCCGTTGGCGTGCAACAGGTCTGATCCGCCGCTGCCCAGCTCGGCGATCGGCGCGAACGAAACGGCGAGCACATTGCCCATCGACACTCGGACACTGCGCCGGTACAGCGGATCGGCGCAGCCACCGGCCAGCAGCACCGCGTCGATGCCCAATGCGGCGGCATTCCGGAAGATGGCGCCCATGTTCTCGTGATCCCCGATGCCCTCCAGGACGGCCACGCGGCGGCTCGCTGCCAGCAGGTCCGCCGCCGGTGGGAACGTCGGCCGATCGGCCGTAGCGAGCACACCCCGGTTCAGGTGGAAGCCGACCGTGGCCGCCATGGTCTCGGCGTCCGCGACGTAGAACGGCACCGGCAGGTCGGCGAGATCACCTGCGGGTTCCTCGGTGAGTTCGAGGTACCGCCGGGGCACGCCCAAAAGTGCGCGCAGCGGATACCTGGAGGCGATAAGCCGCCGCACCACCACCGTTCCCTCGGCGATCACCAGTCCGCGACCACCCGGGCGATCGGGGCGGCGATCCGCGCGTTTCAGGTCACGGAAATCGGCGAGCCGGGGGTCGGCGGGGTCGCAGATGTCGACGCGGATCACGACGGACCCTCCGCCGAGCCTGCTGCGGACAACAACACTGCGGACAACACCACCGGGGACAACAACACCACGGCATTCACCGCCGGCCGCCGGCGCGCGGTCCGCGGCCCGGGCGGGATATTCCGCGACCGACCATCCGGCCCGCGCGTAGCACCCTGCTCGCCGCGGGCTGCACGGTCCGTCGTGCGGAACCGGCGATCGCTTGCATCGACCGGGCGACGCTCGCGGACACGTGTTCCTCGTCCGGCGCGAGCGGGGTCACCACATGCACGTGCGGCACCGGCCGCACCCGGATCTCGAGATGCATCCGCGCGGTCCTACCGATCCACACGCCGAGCACGAGCGCCGAGGCCAGCGAGATCGCCCCACCCATCCACAGCGGCGCTCCGCCGCCGAGATGCTGCGCGACGAACCCGAGGACGGGACTGACGAACGGCGCTCCGCCGAGAAAGACCAGCACGTAGATGCTCATGACCCGGCCGCGCATTTCGGGGGTCGAGGTCAGTTGCAAGGCGGCGTTGGCAGCGTTGGAGAACACCAGCATGAACACCCCGCCCGGCACGAGCAGTATCGCGAGCACCAGGTAGGAACCGGTGATCCCCATCGCGATCTCCACGCCGCCGAACGCGATCGCCGCACCGACGAGAAGGCGTAGCCGGGGAGCGTTCTGGCGACGTGCCGAGACCAACGCGCCCAGCAGCGAACCCACCGCCAGCATGGTCGTCAACAGCCCATAGGACGAGGCGTCCCGGTCGAACACGATCTTGGCCATGATCGCCAGCGTGAGTTGGAAGTTCATGCCGAACGTGGACACCATGAACACCAGCAGCATGATCATCTTCATGTCGCGACGGGACGCGATGTAACGCAGCCCGCCGCGGATCTGTCCCTTGGCGCGCGGCAGTCTCGCCACGACGAAGAGCTCGGCAACGCGCATCCGCAGCAAGCTGATGATCACCGCCAGGTAGCCGAATCCGGCCAGCACCATTACCGGGCCGGAATCCGTGACGGCGATCAGCACCCCGGCCACAGCCGGGCCGACGATGCGAGCCCCGTTGAATCCCATGGAGTTCAGCGCGACGGCGTTCGTCACCTCGGCCCGGCCGACGAGCTCCATCACGAACGCCTGCCGGGTCGGGCCGTCGAAGGTCGCGGCGACGCCGACCAGCAGGCAGGCGATATACACGTGCCAGATCGAAGCGACGTGGAATGACGCGAGTATGCCGAGCGCCACGCCGACGGAACCGAGGATCACCTGCAACCAGACGAGAAGTTTGCGCTTGTCGTATCGATCGGCCACGGTCCCCGCGAACAGACTCAGGAACAGCACCGGCCCGAACTGCAGCGCGGTCGCCACGCCCAGCGCGACGGCATCGTTGTCGGTGAGCTGGAGCACGAGCCAGTCTTGGGCGACGCGGTTCATCCAGGTGCCGGTCTGCGAGATCACGTTCCCGCTGAAGTACAGCCGGTAGTTGCGCACCTGCAGGGAGCGGAAGAGGCCACCGCGCGGCGCCCGCACTGCCTTGAACGCGCCGGTGCGCGCGATCTCGTCCTGAACCACGGCCTCGTGCCGGATGGCCTCGGATTCGGCGCGGGCGGTGAGCACTGCGGCCGCGCTGGCCGTCGCGGCGGCCGCGGCCGGCGTCACGGTCAGTTCGAGATGGTCTGCGCCGTCATCAATGTCGTCTTCATCGGTAGCGCCAACCGCGCGGTCGTCGTCCGTGTCGGGCGCGGTCTCGGCGCACGGGCTCATTGCTCCGCCAGTTGCTTGAGCACCGCCACCGCGCGCTCGAGCAGCTGCCGGTCGTCCTCGCCGAGTTCGCCCAGCCGTTGGGCGAGCCAGGCGTCGCGCGCCTCGAGATCCTCGTCGACGCGCGCACTTCCGGCCGGCGTCACCGCGAGTGTCACCTGCCGACCGTCCGCCGGGTCCGGCCCGCGCGTGATCAAGCCCAGCGACTCGAGCCCGGCGAGCATGCGCGTCGCCGACGGCGGCTTGACGCCCTCTCGCGCGGCGACGTCACCGGCGCTCAGCGGCCCCTCGCGCCAGATCGTCACGAGTGTGGAGAGTTGGCTGAGCGACAGCCCGTCGACCGGCCGCTGGTTGCGAAGGGTCCGCGTCAACCGATGCACCGCGAGCCTGAGTTCACTTGCCAAGGCCGCATTGTCGGTCACAAATGGTTAGTCTAGCTCACTACCAGTGCCGAACCGGGCGTTGCGCTCGGGGCTGCGCGGGACTCGACCAAGGCGCGTACCTCCGGCGGTCCGCAGGATCGCCCCGGTGCGGCCCGGCCTCGGCACGCCCCCGATACGCTGAGCCGGTGCCATCACCGCCGGAGCCACCTGAGCCACCCGCCGCACGCCCGCCGCTTCCGCCCGTCCGCGGCGCCGGGCTCGCTCATGTGATGATCCCCGGGACCGCCGTCTGGTTCGTGGCTTTCGTCGCGCTGCTCTTCGCGATCCCCGCCCTGCGCGAGCACGACGCGATGATCTGGCTGTGGACGGCGCTCGCCGGCTGGCTGCTCGGCTTCGTCGGGCTGGCGATCTACGGCTGGCAGCGCGCCGCGGCCCGTCGCGGTTCGCGTGGCGCGAGCCGCATGGCCCTCGAGGAGCAGATCGGGCCGTCCGCGCGAGATCGGTGACGCACCAAGTGAAAAGCCGCTTATGACGCTGTTCCCGTCCGCGGCATCCCGGCGAGCCGAGCCACTCGGGGCGCGCCGGTGACGGCGGTCAGCTCACGGCATCCACGACCCGGGCCGACGCGCGCAGCAGGTCCGCGGCGCGGGCGAACTCGGCGACCACCTCGGCCGCGGGAACATCAACGCGGATCCGGCCGACCCCTTGCCCGCAGTAGACGGGGGCCATCGAGACGTCCCCCTCGGCCCGCGCCCGTGCCATAGCCGTTGTCACATCGGGCTTTCCGCCGGCATCTGGCGCGCCGCCCCCCGCGGCGGGCACTGCCCGGTCCACCGAGACAGCCGCCGCGAGATCCGTCTCACGTCCCAGCCACTCGCGGGTGAAGTCGTTGACCAGCGCTCGGCCGCCGTACTCGGGCGGCCACGCGAGACGCTGCGCGATATCGAACACCCGGCCGTAGACGGTGCCCGTCGCGCCGGCCCGCGCCATCACTCGCCGCGCGGCCGGAGAGCTCGTCGCCTCGGTGCAGCCCGCGAACGCCGTGCCGACCCACGCACCGGCCGCGCCGGCGGCCAGCACGGCCGCCAGCCCGCGCGGCCCACTGATACCGCCGGCAGCCAGCACCGGGACGGACACGGTGTCGAGAACCTCTTGCAGCAACGGCAATGTCGCAACCTCATTGCGCCCGTGTCCGCCGGCCTCGCCGCCACGGGCCACCACCAGCCCCGCGCCCGCTCGCTCCGCCGCGACGGCCTCGGCGACGGTGCCGGCCTGCACGGCCACCACGGCGCCCACCTCCCGCGCCCGCGTCACCCACGGCTCGACCTCACCGAACGAGATGGACACCAACGCGGGCCGCGCCTCCAGCGCGATATCGAATGCCGTGGAGTCGACGGCCAGCGCCCACGCCATGAAGCCGACCCCGAACGGCACCCCCGCGTCGACGGCCTGCGCCACCTGGGCGCCGACCCAATCCGGTGTCCGGGTCGAGCCGATGCCGATACATCCGATCGCCCCGGCGCGGCTCACGGCAACCGCAAGTCGCGCGTCGGCGACGCCAGCCATCGGCGCGGCGACGACGGGAACATCCAGGCCCAGCAGCTGTGTCAGTTCGGTGCGCATGTCCTCCAGCATGCCCCGCGCCGCACTCCGCTCCGTCGACAACCCGTCGATACCCCGCCGATACCCCGTGCCAATACCCCGCCGACGCGGCCGTCGAGGACCGACGCACGCACCCGGGGCCATCTCATTACCGCGATGTGCTCAAGAAGAACAGCGTCATACCCGATAGGTACTTGAAGAACGTGGGTGTGCCGTGCCGGTCGGCCGATGCGGGTGATCAAGCCTGACCGCCCGGAGCAGCGGCCGATCGCCGCGGCACACCGCGAACTGCGTCATACATCACGGCAGGTCAGGGGGCCACCATGACATCGGGACTCGGCAGCATCTCGTTGACCGCCTCGACCCTGTTGGGCGGGACCGCGGGCAAGATCGACACCGACGCCCTGGTGGCCGCGTTGATGGCGGCGAAGTCGGTGCCGAAGAACCAGCTGCAGGCGCAGGTCACCCAGCAGGGCCAGATCCTGACGGCGTATCAGAGCATCAACACGACCATGGCCGGCATCACGACGGCGGCCCAGAACCTGCTGGATACCAGCTCGTGGTCCGCGACGAAGGTGACGTCCTCATCCACCGCCGTGGTGGCGTCGAGCACCTCGGCCGCCGCGCCCGGGAGTACCACGTTCAACGTGACTCAGCTTGCAACGGCGCAGGTGTCGACGGTGGCGGCCGACGCGTCGGGGAACTGGACCGCCGACTACACGCAGGGAATCGACATCGCCATCGGCCAGGACGCGGCTGGGAACCCGGTCACCCACCACCTGAGTCTGGCGTCCGGCTCGGTCACCGACATCGCGGCGGCGATCAACAACGCCGGCATCGGTGTCCGCGCGGCTGTGGTCACCGTCGACGATCCGGCCAACGCGGGCAAGACGATGCCCGTCCTGCAGCTGTCCTCCGCCAAGTCGGGCGCCGCCAATTCGTTCAGCGTGAGCGGGCTGGCCAGCAGCGCAAACACCATCTCCGCGGCGCAGGACGCGAAGATCAGCGTGGGTAATCCTGCCGCAGGCGGGTACACGATCTCGTCGTCCAGCAATACGTTCACCAATGCGCTGCCCGGCATCACCTTCTCCGTCAACGGCGTCGCCGACAACGTCACCTTGACCGTCGACAGCGACACGACCACGGTCGCCGGCACGGTGCAGGCGATGGTCAGCGCCGTGAACTCGGCAAAGCTGGCCATCGGCAACTACACCGACAAAGGCGGTGTGCTGCAAGGCAACTCGGATATCAACGGGATGACACAGGATTTGAGCTCGGTGTTCTCCAGCGCCACCGCCGGTGGCCGCAGCCTCACCGATTTCGGCATCGACATCAACAAGGACGGCATCGTCACCTTCAATGCCGACACGTTCGCCGCCGCCTACGCGAACGATCCCACGGGCACGATGCAGGCGATCGCCGACTCCGTCGCCACCCCGCTCAAGACCATCTCCGATGCCGCATCCGCACCGGTGACCGGGTCGATCTCGCAGGCGATCACGTCGGCCAACGACCGCACGACGTCGCTCAATCAGCAGATCTCGGACTGGACGGACCGGCTGAACACCATTCAGACGCAACTGCAGACCAAGTTCATCGCGATGCAGACAGCCCTCGCGCGGCTTCAGTCGCAGGGCGACTGGCTGACCAACATGTTCAAGTCCATGCAGCCGAGCAGCAGCAGCAACGGCCAGTAGCACCGCTTAGATCCGATCGCCGGCAACCGATAGATATATCGACTCGACCGCACCGACTTCAGCGAACAAAGGACCACCCGATGAGCGCCGATCCGCGAGCCCGTTACCTCCATCAGCGAGTGATGACGGCGACTCCCGGTCAGCGCGTGGTGATGCTCTACGACCGGCTCGCGCTCGATCTGACGCGCGCGGACGACGCGCTCGCAGACACCGTGTCCGATGTGTACTCCGCGGGCCAGCATGTGGACCACGCGATGCAGATCGTGGCGGAGCTCGCCGGCAGCCTGCGGCACGAGAGAGGCGGCCCGGCAGACAATCTCGCGTCCATCTACTACTACCTGCTCGGCGAGTTGACGGCCGTGCGCGGCGGTGCGACAGCCCGGCTGGCGGGTGCCCGGGACATCGTCGGCACGCTGCGCGATGCGTGGTCGACGGCCGTGACGTCGACGATGGCACCGGCTGCCGCTGGGGCCTGGGTGGGCTGATCCATGGCCGCCTCGACCCGCAGTAACGCCGCCTGGGAGCGGGTTCTCGCCGCTATCGAGGCGGATGCCGCGCGGGCCGCGGCGCTGCTGACGTCCGACCACACGTCCGCGCACGCCGGTGTCGAGTATGACGCTGCCCTCGGCGAAACCTCTTCCGATGTCGCAGCCCGCATGGCCGTTGCGGCCCAGGGCATTCCGGCCCAGGGCATTCCGTCGACCTGGCGCCTTCCCGCGAACGCCGACGGGACCGCTACCGGCACCACGTCGACGGCCGCCTTCAACGCCGCCGCCGGTGCCGCCTTCAACGCCGCTGCCTTCAGTGCCGCGGATCTCTCGCTGCCGGACGAGATGCCGCCCATCCCGCCGGAACTCGTCGAGCGAATCGAGCGCCTACGCGACCAGATCGCCTCCCTGCAGGCCGATCTCGGCACTGCGCTGGCGGAGGCGCACATCACCGCGCGCCCGCTCCGCCGGCCCGAGCCGCCGACGCGCCCGGAACTCGTCGACCGCCGACTGTAGGCCCTCGTTTCGCGGTCTCGCACCCTGCCGACCCTCGTCGACGGGGAGTCCTGCAGAGAAATCGGCGCCCCGGACTCTGCAGGACTCCCAGTCGACGAGAAGGAGCGAGAAAACCCGACACGGACCGGGCGCCGAAAATACCCTCCCCAAACCACTCAACTCGCTACGTGACCGTCCGATCACTATCGGTGAGGCACGGATGCTCTCTTGGTTTGCCGACGGACCGGCGCAGCCCTCGGGGAGGCACCCGGTGTTCAACGACGTCACGTCCGTGACGCTGGAAGCCGCGATTTCCGGCCTTGCCGAGCGGCAACGCGTCACCGCCAACAACATCGCCAATCTCGAGACACCCGGGTTCCAGGCCCGCGCGGTGAAGTTCGAGCAGAACCTGGCGGACGCCGTGAACGCGCATCAGCCGGCCCAGGCCCGCATCGACAACCTTCCCACCGGCGATCTCCCCGGCCAGAACGGCAACAACGTGAACCTCGAGCGGGAGATGGTCAACGCCACCGAGACGGGCCTGCAGCAGAAGCTCCTCACCAACACGATCACGTCCCGCTTCGGCTGGATGTCGACCGTACTGAAGGGCTGATCGCCATGTTCGAGGCCATCGACACCTCCGGCACCGGGCTGACCGCCTACCGCGCGTGGATCGACGTGCTGGCCAACAACATCGCGAACGTCAACACCGTGAAACCCATGAGCGGGAACGCCTTCCAGGCGCAGTTCGCGCAGGCGCAGGAGATCGCCGCCGGGCCGGACGGCATCGGCCGCGGCGTGCGCGTCACCGCGCTCCCGCTGTCCAGTCGCGAGGGCATCCCCACCTACGACCCGACCAACCCGGTCGCCGACGCCGAGGGTTATGTGCGCCGCCCCGACATCGACATGAACCAGCAGATGGGCGACCTCATCCTGGCCCAGCGCGCCTTCCAGGCCAACGCGAACGCCGTCGAACGTTCCACCGCCATGTACGAGTCCGCGATCGCGATCGGAAAGGGCATCTGACCGCCATGACCTCCCCCATCGCCCCGATCGGGTCGATCAGCCCGCTGACGTCCTCGTCGCCGGTCGCGGGCATGACGACGTCCCCGGCCGGCTCGCCGGCCGCGAACAACGTCATGGGCGCAGGCAACTCCGCGGGTTCGACCAAGGCAGGCGGACTCGACTTCGCGCAGGCGCTCGCCAACGGGTTCGACACGGTGAACGCCGCACAGGCGAACGCCAACCAGCTCGCGGTGCAGGCCGCCACCGGGCAGCTCGTCGACCCGGCGCAACTGACCATCGCGACGACCAAGGCGCAAATGCTCACGCAGCTCGCGGCGGCGGTGCAGTCGAAGGCCGTGGCCGCGTTCAACACCATCATGTCGATGCAGGCGTAAGGCGACCGCGAAATGAAAACCCAAGCGCTGGGCTGGATCCAGAAGATCTGGGGAGACTTCAAGTCCTTCCAGCCCGGCCAGAAGGTCGTCACCATCGCCGCCCTCGTGGGCCTGGTGGTCGGCGGGATCCTGTTCGCCTCCTGGAAGTCGCAGCCGAACTACTCGCCGCTGTATTCGAACCTGTCGTCGACCGACGCGGCGGCCGTGGTGCAACAACTGTCCGACGACAAGATTCCGTACCAGCTGGCGGCAGGCGGCGCGCAGATCCTGGTTCCGCAGAGCGTGGTCTACGACACCCGGCTCAAGATGTCCGCGGCGGGGCTCCCGGGTTCCTCCTCCGGCGGCTATGCGCTGCTCGACAAGGAGGGCATCACCACCTCCGACTTCAAGCAGCAGGTCGACTTCCAACGCGCGGTCGAGGGGGAGCTTGCCAAGACGATCGAGGCGATGGACGGCGTGGCGCAGGCCTCGGTGCACCTCGCCATCCCGAAGCAGGACGTGTTCAACGACGGCTCGAAACAACCGACGGCCGCCGTGATGCTGACCATGAAGCCGGGCGCGGCGATCAATGCATCGCAGGTGCAATCCGTGGTCTACCTGGTGTCGTCGTCCGTGCCGCAGCTCACGCCGGAGAACGTCACCGTCGCGGATTCCGCGGGCAAGGTGCTCGCCGCCCCCGGTGACAACATCGCCGGGGTCGCCGGCAGTGACGCGCGCAGCCAGATGACGCAGGACTACAACGATCGCGTCGCGAGCTCACTGCAGACCATGCTCAACACGGCGCTCGGCCCCGGGCACGCCGTGGTGACGGTGAACTCGGAACTGGATTTCGATCACACGTCGACCACGACGCAGGACTACACCTACAAGCCCAACACGCCGCCGGTGTGGACCGATCAGCAGACGGAGAAGTACACCGGCTCGCAGGGCGCCGGCGGCACCATGGGCACCGGGCAACCGGCCGAGGTTGCCGGCACCGCAGGCGGTTCCGGTTCCGGCAACTACGACAAGTCGAGCCAGACGGTGACCAATGCGCTCGGCACCGTGACACAAACCGTCCAGAACACCCCGGGCGCCGTGAAGAAGCTCGCCGTCGCCGTGTTGCTCGACAAGGCCGCACCGAACCTCAATACGGCCGCGATCCAGTCTCTGGTGACGTCGGCGGTCGGCCTGAACACGTCGCGCGGCGACACGCTGGCCATCGAGGCGATGGCGTTCGACACGTCCGGCGAGAAGGCCGCCGCCGCACAGCAAGCAGCCGCCGACAAGGCTTCCGCCGCACAGGCTTCCGCCGCTCAGCTCAACAGCTGGATCAAGCAGGGCACGATCGCCGGGCTGATCCTGCTGGTCTTCGTCGGCACGATCATCGCGTCCAAGCGGCGCAAGAAGAACCGGCCGGAGGCTCCGGTGGACGATGTCGCCCTCATCACGCACGCGCTACCGGACGGCGCACTGTTGCCGCCGCCCACGCCGCGCCGGCCCGAGCCGGAGCCGATGGTCGTCGGTGACGGCGGTGCCGGGCGCCGCGCGCTGGTGGCACTCGCCCGCGAGCAGCCGGACGACGTCGCCCGCGTGCTGTCCGGATGGCTGGGCAGCGCAGAACCCGCACGGGAAGGAGCCAAACGATGACCGTGACTCAGCTCCCGGTGGCGTTCACCCCCGACACCGGCGACGGCACCGAGGATGTCGCGGCGGCACCCGCTCCGGCGGCGCCCACCATGTCCCCGTCGCCCGCGCCGAACCTGCTCGCCGGCATGTCCACCCGCCGCAAGGCCGCGATCCTGGTGATGCAGCTCGACCGGGAGGAAAGCGCCCGTGTCCTGGCTCGCCTCTCGGACACCGAGCTGGAGGACCTGTCCGCCGAGATCGCCCGCATCGGAACGGTTTCCGGTGATGTGGCGAACGCCGTGCTCGGTGAGTTCGGCAACAAGATCGCCTCCGGCCTCTCCGACACCCGCGGCGGCATGGACCTGGCCCGCGAACTGCTCACGGCCACGGTCGGCGAAGAGCGCACCGACGAGATCATGGACAAGCTCTCCGAGGCCTTCGTGGAGCTGCCGTTCGCGTTCATGCAGAATCTCGATGCGCGGCAACTGACCTCGTTCCTGTCCGACGAGCATCCGCAGACCATCGCGCTGGTCCTCGCGCATCTGCACGCCGGGCTCGCCTCCGCGGTGCTCGCCGGGCTGCTGCCGGATCTGCAGGCCGATGTGGCGCACCGCATCGCCGTCATGGACCGCACGTCTCCCGAGCTCATCCGCCGGATCGAGTCCGTGCTGGAAAGACGGCTGTCCTCGCTCGGCGTGGCCGGCGACCTGTCCGCCGTCGGCGGGCTCCAGCCGCTGGTGGACATCATCAACCGCGCCGATCGCGGTACGGAAAAGCTCCTGCTGGAGGGCCTGGACAAGCTGGATCCCGAACTGGCGGAACAGGTTCGCAGCAAGATGTTCATGTTCGAGGACATCGTCACGCTCGACGACCGCGCCATCCAGCTGGTGCTGCGCCAGGTGCAGGTCACCGACATCGCCGCCGCCCTGAAGGGCGTCTCCGAGCGGGTCCGCAACAAGATCATGCAGAACATGTCGGAGCGCGCCGCTCTCGACCTGGCCGAAGAGATCGACGTGATGGGGCCGGTGCGGCTGCATGTCGTGGAAGAGGCGCAGGCCTCGGTGGTCCGCGTGATCCGCGAGCTGGAGGAGACCGGGCAGATCATCGTCGGCCGGGGTGAAGAAGATGCCTTCGTCGCCTAGGGTCGGCGCACGCCACGCCGCCGACCCGCCGCGCGGTACGGCCACCGTGTGGGAGCCGGCCGAACTCGAGCCCGGCACGATCGTCACATCGTCATTCCCGCTGCCCACTTTCGAAGTCGACGCGGCGCCCCCACCCGCGCTACACGCATTCCAGATCTCGCCATCCGCCGGCATTCCCGCGGATCTACTCGCCGCGGAGACGGCCGCCGCCCGCGCCGCCGGATACGCCGCGGGCTGGTCGGCGGGCCTCGCCGACGCGCGCGAGGCGACCCGGGCGCGGCTGGCCGCCGAAGCCGCCGCCTTCGAGGCTGCCGCCGCCGATCGAGAAGACATGCAGCGCAGGGTCTTCGACGCCATCTTCGACGCTGCGCAAACGCTCGAACATCATGCCGCGCCGGCCGCAGCCGATATCGAGGACCAGATCATCGCCTCGGCCTGGACCATTGCGCAGGCCCTGGTCGGGCAGGTGCTCGCCGACGGCACTGCCCGCAGTGAGGCCGCCGTCAAACGAGCCCTCGCCCTCGCGCCGGCGAACGAAGACGTCCAGATCACCGTCAGCATCGCCGATTTCGCCGTACTGTCCGGGAATCCCGACGGTGAAACGGATATGACGCCGATCCGCCGCGACCGCGGCCTGCGCACCGTCACCATCGTCGCCGATCCGGCGATGGCCGACGGCGACGCGGTCGCCACCTGCGGCGCCACCACGATCGACGCACGCCTCACCGCGGCCCTCGCTCGCGTGCGCGAGGTGCTGGCACCGTGAGTGTGCAACTGACCGATCGGATCGCGCGGAGTGTCGACGCCGCCGTCGCCGCGGCCACGCCCGAGATTTCGGGAATCGTGACCGAGGTGCGCGGCCTGTCGATCACCGTCCGCGGGATCCAGGCGCGCGTCGGCGATACCGTCTCGATCGGGTCCGGGGATCCGATCCTGGCCGAAGTCGTTGCGGTGCATGCGGAATCAACCATCTGCCTGCCGCTCGGGTCGGTCGACGGCATCGGGTCCGGGGATCGCGCCATCGCCGGTTCCGGGCCGTTGACGGTCGCGGTCGGCGACGCCCTGCTCGGCCGGGTGCTGGACGGCCTCGGCCGCCCGCTGGACGGCGCCGCGCTGCCGGTCGGTCTGGAGCGGGTCGGCATCGACCACACCCCGCCGGATGCGCTGACCCGCGCCCGGGTCGACACGCCGCTTCCCCTGGGCATCCGCGCCATCGACACGCTGACCCCGGTCGGCCTGGGCCAGCGGATGGGCATCTTCGCCGGGTCGGGGGTCGGCAAGTCGTCGCTGCTGTCCATGATCACGCGCGGAACCGAGGCGGACGTCACGGTTCTCGCCCTGGTCGGCGAACGTGGCCGGGAGGTCCGGGAGTTCTTGGAGGACGATCTGGGGCCGGACGGCCTGCGCCGCGCCGTGGTGGTGGTCGCCACCTCCGATCAGCCGCCGATGGTGCGGCTGCGCGCGGCATTCGTGGCGACCCGCATCGCCGAGTACTTCCGGGAGACCGGCAAGAACGTGCTGCTGCTGATGGATTCCGTCACCCGCGTCGCGACCGCGCAGCGCGAGATCGGTTTGTCCGCAGGCGAACCGCCCACCACCCGCGGCTACCCGCCGTCCGTGTTCGCGCTATTGCCGCGGCTCCTGGAGCGCGCCGGCTCGTCGGCGGTCGGGTCGGTGACGGGCCTGTACACCGTCCTCGTCGAGGGCGGCGACCATGACGAACCGGTCGCGGATGCGGCCCGGTCGATCCTCGACGGGCACATCGTGCTCGACCGGAAACTCGCCAACAGCGGGCACTTTCCGTCGATCGACGTGCTCGCGTCGGTGTCACGGGTGTCCACCGCGGTCACCACGGCCGCACAACGGGAACGCGCCACCGCGCTGCGGAGCCTTCTCGATGCGCATGCGGACGTCAAGGATCTGGTCGAGATCGGTGCCTACGTCTCCGGGACCAACGCTCGGGCCGACCGGGCGCTGGCCCAGTGGCCGGACATCGAGCAGTTCCTGCGCCAGCCCAAGGACACGATCGTCCCGGCCGCGCAGGCCTGGTCGGAACTGGATCGGTTGATCGGCGTGGGCGCCGACGGCCCGGACGATTCGGCGGGGGGTGACGCACGGTGACCGCGAGATGGATCAGCGGACTGGTGCGCGCCCGGCAGTTCGCCGAAGACAACGCGAAGAACGAGCTGCGGACGGCCGAGAAACTCGCGTCCCGCGCACACGCCCGGGTGCGATACAACGCGGAGCGTCTCGAGTCGCTGCATTATGCGCAGGCCGAGGAGAACGCCGCGACGTTCGTGGCCGCCGCGGTCGCGTTGCAGGCGGCCGCCGCGACGCATGCCGCTGCCGCGCAAGCAGCGGAACAGGCGGAACGGGCCGCCGCCGCCCGTCGCAGCGATTTGACGGACGCCGCGATCTCCCGCCGGAGCGCGGAGGAGCTCGCGGAGCGGGCCCGGGCCGCGGAGAAGGCACGTCAGGCCGCCCTCGCCCAGCGTGCGCAGGACGAGATCGCCGCATCTGTCTTCCGGCGCCATAACCCGTCCGGCAACGCCATTCCGGATGGCACCATTTCGGGCGACATCGAAGCCGCGAAGGCCACGCCCGCCGATGCCGCTTCGGTTGCGCCCATTCCCGCCCCCCGCCCCTCCGTCGGCGACGGGGATGACGAGGTGTCGCGGTGAGCCCCGTGATGATGGGCGATGCCCTGACGGCGATCTCCGACCGGATCGCGGCGATCCAGGCGCAGATCCAGGCCGTGAGCCCGAACTCCTACGCCGCGCCCACCGGAACGGCCGCGGGCGCAGCCTCGGCCACGGACGCCACGGCTACCCCGTCCTCCGCGAAGGCGTTCGCCACGGCGCTGGACCGTGCCGTGCAGAGCGGGGACGCGTCGGCCGGTGCGCCCGCGGGCACCGCGGGTGGAGCGCCCGCTGCCTCCGCAGTCACCGACACCGCCGGTGTTCCCGACACCGGCTCTGCGGCAAGCGGTATCACCGGCGATGACGTGGTTGCCGACGCCAAGAAGTATCTCGGCGTCCCCTACGTCTGGGGTGGCACCAGCGCGTCCGGCCTGGACTGTTCCGGACTCGTGCAACTCACGTTCAAGGATCTGGGCATCGATCTGCCTCGGGTCTCGCGGGACCAAGCGAAGGCAGGTACCGCCGTGCCGTCACTCGCCGACGCGCGGCCCGGAGACCTGGTCGCGTTCGGCAGCCCCGTCAACCACATCGCGATCTACCTGGGCAACAACCGGATTCTCGAGGCTCCGCAGCCGGGACAACAGGTCCACATCACCGAGATGTATCGCACGCCGGTCGCCATCCGGCGGATCGTGCCGGCGGGCGACAGCTCGGCCACCGCCGATTCGACCAGCACCGGAACGACCGCCGCGCCCGGTGTCCCAGCCAGCCTACTGAAGGTCTGGGGCAGTGCTCAGGTCGCCGACGTGCCACGCGCGGTACCGCTTGCGGCACTGGGGATGTCGAGTACCAACGGGGCTGCTTTCGCTACCCAGGCCACGACCGCACCGGCCGCCGCGCCGACCGGTGCAGGCTTCACGGCGGATCAGCTTACTGCCGCCGGACTCTCGGGCGCCGTCGCTGCCTTCGCCGGAGATTTTGCTGCCGCCGAAACCAAGTACAACCTGCCGACAGGCCTGCTCGCCAGCGTCGCGCAGGCGGAATCTCGCGGTAAGACCGACGCGGTCAGCCCAGCGGGCGCCCAGGGTCTGATGCAGCTCATGCCGGGCACCGCCGCCGGACTGGGCGTCGCCGATCCGTTCAACCCGCAGCAGGCGATCGACGGCGCCGGGAAATTGCTCGCCCGCAACCTCGACGCGTTCGGCGGATCGCTCACCTCCGCACTGGCCGCCTACAACGCAGGCGCCGGAGCCGTACGGAAGTACGGCGGAGTTCCGCCGTACCCGGCGACACAGGCATACGTCCGGAGCATCACCGACACCCTTGCGAGACTGAGATGACCGGAGCACTCATCGATCTCGGGCCGCGCATCGGCGCCCCGTCGTCCGGCAGCCGATCCGGCGCCGGGTCCAAGTCCGACGACACGCCAACCGATGCGTTCACCGACGTGATCGAGGGCGTGATCTCGGATGCCGCCGCCGCGGCCAGGCCCCGCGAACACGGCCGCGCGGGTGCCCATTCCGCGGGGCGGGACGATTCCCGCAGAGCCGGCAGCGATGGTAACGGCTTCGTCATCGGCGGCGGCATCGATGCTGCTGCCGACTCCGGGCACGGCATGGCGCGAGACGGGAGCGACGCTGCCCCAGGTATGGGCCGGCACCGGGTCGGCACCGGGCCCGACCGCTCCGACCGCACCGCCGAGGACGGGCGCGGCGACGACACGGCCGCCGAGCAGCTCGGGGTGACCATCGTCTGGTCCGCCGCAACCCACGGCCTCCCCCCCGCACCCGGCAAACATCGGACACCCGCTGCGCATGCGGAACCGAACCAGGTGGCATCGGTGCAGCACACGACCGACCATGCGCCGCACCCGATGACGAGCGCCGGACTGCCTCGGGCGACCGGCGATGCGTCGCTTGTCCCCGCTCCCGTCGCACTACCGGTCGGCGCACATTCCCTCCGGCCGGGCGGCGAAACACCCGTCGTAGCACCGATTCCGAGCCACGGAACCGGCAACCCCAGCTCTGGCCCCCGCGGCGGTACCGCAGGTGCTGGCGGCGCCGACGGCACCGGGTCCGTCACCGTCCCGGCCGCTGTTCCGGCCGCGGCGACGCCGTCCTCGCGAGGACACTCGGCTGCCGCGCCGCACTCTGTCGCACACTCCCCTGCGGCACCATCCACCGGTCCCGTGCCGGCTGCGCAGGGGTCGGGCGCACCGGAAGGGCTCCGGGTCGTGCAGGAACCAACGGGCGGGCACGCGCGTACCACACCCGGCAGCGGCCATACCGTCGGCGCCCAGCCATCGGCAGCCGCGCGCGGCGCCCGAGTGGCACCGCCCCTCGCTCCCGCAACCGTCGCTGCGCCGGCAACGCCCACGACGGGGTCGATCGGGCCGGCCGGTCCAGGCGGCCTGCCCGATCAGGCACGCGCGCATCGCAACGGAACCGGTTCCGCGGCAACGGATTCCGCTGCCACCGCTGCCGCGGCGACTACTGCCGGAGCCGCGACTCCGGCCGCGCACCTGACCGGCACGACGCTTGCGCACACGACGCCGACCGCAGCTCCTGCTCCACCACCGCCCGCGCCGTCACAGCCACCGTCACAGCAGCTGTCGCAGCCGGATCTGGCGGGTACTCTCGCGCAGCTGCGCGCCGCGACCGACGGCACGTACCAGATGCGGGTCGCGGTGCATCCGGCCGAACTGGGCGGCGTCAACGTGACGGCAATCGTCCATCACGGCATGCTGACCGTGACGCTGTCCCCGGATCAGACGGCACACCACGCGATTTCGCAGGCACTTCCTCAACTTCGCGCGCATCTGGCCGATCAGGGATTCGTCGGAGTGGATGTGGGACTCGGCTCGCCCCCACAGGGCGGCAACCAAGCCGGACAGCAGGGATCCCGCACGCATGGAGGCGACCACGCCACACTCGCCGGATCGGGCGACGCCGTCGACGGAGTCGACCGGAGCACCCGAAACGCGAGACGCCCCAGTGACCCCACGTCCGCTCTCGACCGTTTGCTGTAGGAGATGCAGATTCCATGACAGCACCCATCGATACCGTCGGCCCGCCGGCCACTCTGCCTGCCGGCTACGACCCGACCCAGGCGAAGGTCAACACCAGCGGCACCGGTAAGCCGACCGAGATGTTCGACCCGCAGATGTTCCTGAACCTGCTGGTCGCGCAGCTCAAGTATCAGGACCCGACGAACCCGACGGACACCTCCCAGTTCATGAGCCAGACCGCCATGTTGTCGCAGGTGCAGACCATGAACTCGATGTCGTCGACGCTGAGTGATCTCGTTGCCGCGCAACAGGCCTCGTCGGCGACCGCGATGATCGGCAAGGCGATCTCGTTCGTCGACCCGGTCGGCAAACAGACCAGCGGCATCGTCGACGCCGTGTCGCTGCACGGCGGGCAGGCGATGCTGCACGTCGGCGAGCTCGCCGTGCCGCTCGCCGGGGTCCTCGCCGTCGCGAACGCCGTCGGTGACGCCGCCGACCCAGCGGGCGGCGGCACACCGGGCGGCACAGCGGGAACCTCTCCCGCCGGCGGGTCCACTGGGGCCGACAGTCCCAGCGGCACAACAACAACCGGACAGGCACCCGGAGACAACACGGCTCCGGCCACTACCGATCCTGCACCCACGACCGTCAACGCTTAAAGGAAGGCCATCACCATGCTTCGCTCTCTCTTCACCGGAATCTCCGGGCTGACGGCGCACCAGCAGATGCTCGATGTCACCGCCAACAACATCGCCAATGTCAACACCACCGGCTTCAAGGCGTCGCGCGCCGAGTTCCAGGACACGCTGAGCCAGACCCTGCAAGGCGCCGCCGCGCCGCGCAGCAACGCCGCCGGCGAGACAGCGGTCGGCGGCACCAACGCCCGGCAGATCGGGCTCGGTGTCCGGCTCGCCGGGACCGAGCTGAACATGGGCCAGGGCGCCACGCAGTCCACCGGCGTCGGCACGGACATGATGATCAACGGAGACGGGTTCTTCGTCGTGCAGAAGGGCGACAACCATCAGGCGTTGTACACCCGCGCCGGCGGTCTCCACCTCGATCAGCAGGGTCACCTCGTCACGCCGGACGGGGCACTGGTTTCCGGAGTCAAGGCGACCGCAGGCGTTCTCGGTGCCCAGCCGACCGCCGTCGCCGGCCTCGCACCGCTGGATCTTTCCCCGCTGTTGAACGGCTACGACGCGTCCGGGCCGATCTACGGAGCGCCCGGGACGCCCACCGGAAAATACGTGTCGTACTCGATCGACGTGTCGGGCGCCGTCACCGCGGTCCGCGACGACGGCGGCAAGGATGTCCTCGGCCAACTCACCCTCGCGACGTTCGCCAACCCCAACGGGCTGCAGAAGACCGGCGACACCGAATTCACCGCGACCGGCGGCTCCGGCGATCCGGTCTTCGGCGCCGCGGACAGCGGCTCCATCGGCTCGATCACCACCGGCGAGCTCGAGATGAGCAATGTCGACCTGTCCGCGGAGCTCACGAACCTGATCATCTCGCAACGCGGCTACCAGGCGAACTCGAAGACGGTGACCACCGCCGACCAGATCCTGCAGACATTGGTCTCGCTGAAGCAGTAGCCCGGATATCCCCCTCCCTCCCCTCAGCAGTACCCCCTCAGCAGTACCCTCCCCTCGCCGACCGGTTATGACGCCGAACAGCGTCATACCCGGTCGGTTTCGTTGTGCCCCTTCGTGATGCACCCCTCGCCGACGACGGGCGAGATTGCGGGACACAGCATTCAAGACGGCCCTCCGGCGGCCGATCAGAACAAGTACAGGGGCCACGGATGGCCCCGGGTCGCACACCAAGGATGGTTGCCGTGTTGCTTTTGACGAGGTTGAACGGTCCAGTGTTCGCACTGAATCCCGACCTCATCGAGCGGGCAGAGGCCACACCGGACACCGTCGTCACACTGGTCAACGGCACCCGGTACGTGATCTGCGAAACGCTCGTGGAACTCGCCGAGATGGTGCGCGATTACCGCGCGCAGACGGCCGCTGCCGCCTATCAATTCCCGATGGAGCGCCGCAACTCGCCCACCGCGTCGGATCGTGCGTCGCGGGGAACCGTCGTCGAGCTCAGGCCGGGTGATATGTAATGGATCCGGCTACCCTCGTCGGCATCGGGGTTGCGCTCGGCGCCATCGTCGTCTCACTGGTCCTCGAGGGCGGCAACATCGGTTCGATGTTCCTGCTGCCGCCGATGATCCTGGTGATCTTCGGAACGATCGGCGCTGCCGTCGCCGGTTCGATCCTCAAAGACGCGATGCGGCTGCCCAAGGCGATTGTGCAGGCCATGACGGCCAAGGTGGGCGACCCGGCGAAGAACGTCCAGGTGATCGTCTCTCTGGCCGAACGCGCCCGCCGTGAGGGCCTGCTCGCGTTGGACGGCGAGATCGCCAAGATCGAGGACCCGTTCCTGAAGAAGGCGCTCGAGATGGCCGTCGACGGAACGGATTCCGACGAGATCGCCGAGATCATGGGCGCCGAGGTCGACGCCAAGAAGGCGTCCGACAAGGTCGCGGCGAAGCTCTTCACGGATATGGGCGGCTACTCCCCCACCATCGGCATCATCGGGACCGTTCTGGGCCTGGTGCACGTGCTGGGCAGCCTGTCCGATACCAGTTCGCTCGGCGGGAAGATCGCCGGCGCGTTCATCGCCACGCTGTGGGGCGTGATGATGGCGAACGTCTTCTGGCTGCCGATGGCCACCCGCTTGAAGCGGATCAGTGAAGTCGAGTGCGAGCAGATGGAACTGGCCATCGAGGGCGTGCTCGCCATCCAAGCCGGCGCCAGCCCGCGGCTCATCGCCCGCAAGCTGCAGAGCATGATGCCGGACTCGCAGGGACCCGCCAAGGAAGTGGCGTAGATGCCATCGGCTGCGGGCAGGGCCTCGACCGCACGAGGGGGCGGTCGAGGCCGGGGGCGTCAGGGGGCCGGCCACGGCGAGGAGCATGAAAACTCCGAGCGGTGGCTGGTCACCTACGCCGACCTCCTCACGGTTCTGCTGGCCCTGTTCATCGTGCTGTTCGCGATCTCGGCGTTGAACCAGTCGAAGTTCGTGCAGCTGAAGTACTCGTTGGCCGCCGTCTTCGGTGACGGGTCGATCGGGGTGCTGGACGGGTCGCCCGCCTTGAACGACTCCAACGCGAACGACGTCGCGCAGCCGCCGACGGTGCCCGAGGTTCCGGTCACGACGGACGCGGCGGAGGCTGCGGTGCCGAACCTCGGTGGATGGCTGGACGGTAAGCAGGGCGCGGACAGCGGGAAAAGCGGCCAGGGTGCGGCCGACAAGTCCGGCGCGGATGGCAAGGCTGCGCAGACGAAGACCGCCGCGGGGTTCGTGATCGACACCGGTGACAAGAAGTTGGATTCGGCGATCAAGCTCGAGCTGGACAACTTCGCCGCGATCCAGGCCGAGATCGACGCCCACCTGGCGAAGGCAGGCATGTCCGGCGCAGTCAACTTCGCTATCGACCAACGCGGACTGATCATCACGGTGGTGACCGACGCACTGGTCTTCCCGGGGAACAGTGCGACGCTCCTGCCCAAAGGGCAGGCACTCCTCGCGGCGATCGCCCCGGCCGTCGCCAAGGTGGCGAACAACGTCGAGGTGGACGGGTTCACCAACCAGGTCGACGTGTCGACCTATCCGTACCCGAGCGGATGGGAGCTCTCGTCGGCCCGGGCGTCGTCCGTGGTGCGCTACCTGGAGAACCATGGGCTGGGCAATCGGCAGCTCTCCGCCGTGGGCTTCTCGGACCAGCGGCCGCTCGTTCCGCCGAGCAATCCGCTGTCCGTGACGCGGAACCGCCGGGTCGAGATCGTGGTGCTCTCGTCGTTGCCGGCGGTGGCCGGGAACGCGTTGCTCGCCGCGGGGAAGGCCGCAAAGGCGGCGGCATCGTCATCGGCGTCACCGGCAGCATCACCGGCAGGGTCACCGGCACCCACATCGGCCGCCTCGCACCCCGCGGCCGGCACCGCACCGGTTGCCTCGGCCACGTCCGCCGCGCCCTCGGCCGCCCGCGGAACCCAAGCCCGCAGCACCGTCCCAGCGACGACCGGCGCCGCGGCGCCGCCGTCGAAGTAGGAGGAGAACACCATGGCCACCATCACCGACCAGCGGAAGGGCGCGAGCGCCGGTCCGACCCGGACCCCACCCAAGGGTGGCGACGCCAAGGACGGCAAGGACGAAGGCACCGCGGAGAAGGCCAAGGGCGGCAAGAAGGTCATCCTCATCGCGATTGTCGCGGTGGTGCTGCTCGCCGCGGCCGGCGGCGGGGCGTACTTCTTCTTCCTGAAGAAGCCCGGGCCGCCCCCGCCGCCCGTGGGCGGCGCCATGGTGCAGATGGATCCGATGACGCTGTCCCTGAGCGAGGGCCACTTCCTCAAGGTGCAGATCGCGATCCAGCTGGTGGAGGGCAAGGCCACCGCCGAGACCTTCCAGACGGTCCAGGCCTCGCAGATCCTGATCGACACGTTCTCCAACCGCGGCGTGGCCGAGCTCACCACCAACAAGGCGCGCAAGGCGCTGACCGCACAGGTCCTGGCCGCACTGAAGAAGGCCTACCCGAAGGAGGTATTCGACGTCTTCCTGACCCAGTTCGTGATCCAGTAGATCCATCAGTAGATCTGCTAGTAGATCCAGAGTGGCCGCAGGGACGCGGCCCGTGCCCGCCCCCATGGAAGGGGCCGGGATTCGGCACTGACACCGACGCCGTGTATGACGATGTTCGGCCACCGAGGTGCGCGGAGACCCTTCGCGCCCCGAAAGTGTCCTGTGCTCTTAAAGTGGCGCGCGCGCACGCCGATAGCTTGGGTATGCCGCTCGACGCTGTCACCGAGGAGCCCTGGGGCGCCCGCACGCTGACCGCGTCGCGCGCCGGCGTCGCGGCATACGATTTTCGCCGCCCCACCAAGCTGTCCCGCGAGGGCGTTCGCCTGCTCCAGGTGACCTTCGAGACGTTCGCGCGCCGGCTCACCACGCTGCTCACCAGCGGTCTGCGGCAGGTGTGCCACGTCAAGCCGACCGACATCAGCCAGCAGACCTACGAGGAATACGTCACCGGCCGGCCGCTGCCGACCCTCATCGTCCCCATCGGGATCCCGCAGCTGCAAACCACGGCGGTGATGGAGTTCTCGCTTCCCGTCGCGCTGACCGCGATCGACCACATGCTCGGCGGCCCCGGCGGCACCCAGCCCGATCGCACGCTCACTGACATCGAGACGACGCTCATGAAGGGCCTGCTCGATCAAATGGTCGGCGTCCTCACCTACGCGCTGGAGCCGGTTGCGGTGATCCAGCCGACCATCGGGGCGATCGAGTACAACCCCCAGTTCGTGCAGGCCGTGAGCGGCACCGACGCCACGCTGGTCGCGCTGTTCGACCTCGCGATCGGCAAGGAGCGCTGCGAGATGAGCCTCGCCATCCCGCTCGCTCCGCTGCTGCCGAAGCTCAATGCGCAACGTGCCCGCGCCGACAAGGACACGGATACGCTGCTCCGCGCCAGCGGCGACGCCCGGCGCGTCGCGACCCACCTTGCGGGCACCACGGTCGACGTGACGGTGGAGTTCGAGCCGACGCAGATGACGCCGACGCGGGTGCTCGAGCTCTCCGCGGGCGATGTGATCACGCTGGACCACCGCGTCGGGACCCCGTTGGCCGTGAAGGTCGGCGACATGACCTACGCGAACGCCGTGGCCGGCCGCGCCGGCTCCCATCTCGCGGCCCTCATCACAGACACGCTGGAAAGACTCTAAGGAGCGAGCCGTGGCCATCGACCTGGCGACATCAGTGACCGCACAACTGGCTGCGGCGGCCTCGGCCGTCGCCGGATCGTGGGGGCTTTCCGACACCCTCACCGTCGGCGAGCCGACGTCCGCGCAGCCGGACCTTTCGTTCGCCGGGCAGGCCGTGCTGGTCGAGTTCAGCGGCCGCGCCGCCGGCAGACTCGCCCTGATCGTCGACGACGAGATCGCGCAGCAGCTGCTCGACTCCCCGGCCGCACCACCGGATCTCATCGCCGCGCTGAGCCCTGCCGTCACCGCGGCATGCCTCGCGATCGGCGAGGTGAGCATCGGGTCCACCACGGTCGTCAACCCGACAAGCGCTGTGCAACAGGCGCTCTCACTCAGCGACGCCGCGAGCGTCACACTCACCGACGAGGGCGAGGCCCGCGCCGCGCTGGTCGTCGGCGTGGCCCCGCCCGGTAGCCTGGCGGGCTCGACCTCCGCCGCCATGCGCGGCGCGGTTCCGGCGCAGGGTCGCCCGGTGGACCCCATCGAACCGCCCGCGCACCGCCTCGACCTCCTCCGCGGTGTGCAGATGCAGGCCACGGTCGAACTCGGCCGCACGCAGATGACCATCAACGACCTGCTGGCGCTGCGCTCCGGCGCCGTGATCGAGCTCGACCGCGCCGCGGGCGCCCCCGCCGACCTCTATGTGAACGGCCGGCTCATCGCGCACGGCGAGGTCGTGGTGGTCGACGAGAACTACGGCTTGCGGATCCTGCAGGTGGTCGCCGACGAAACCGGGCGGTGACGTGCCGTGCAAACCGTGGAACTCGTTGGGCGGCTTCTGATATCGCTGGCCGTGGTGATCGGCCTGATCTGGCTGGTCGCGAAGAAGATGCGTGGCGGTCGGCGGGGCGGCCTGCGCAGCGACCGGCTGATCGACGTGCTCGGACGGCAGAACCTGTCCAGGACGAGCTCGGTGGCGGTGCTCCGGGTGGCCGATCGCGCGCTCATCGTGGGCGTCACCGATTCATCGGTCCGGATGCTCGGGGAACTCGAGCTCGACGCCGTCCAAGCGACCCTCGCGGAGATGGACCCGTCCACCAGGCGAAGCGGCATCCCCCGCCAACGCACCGCCCATGACGCTGTTCGCGATCCACGCGACATCCTTGATGCCCCAACGTATCTCTCCGATACCTATCTCGACGACGGTCGCCTCCCGGGCACCGCCAGCGACATCCCGTCCAGCCCAGCGGAGCTGGCCGGAACGCTCACCGCGGCCGATATCGAGGCGATCCATGCACGGCGCGCCGGCGCCGCGAACGGCGTCATACCCGGACGTTCGCCGAAAACGCGGCCCGCACGCGACACCGGAGGACTTGCGGGCTCGGCTCTGTCCCCCGCTACCTGGCGGCAAACCCTCGACGCATTGCGAGATCTGACAGCTCGGAAGGGATGACCCGGCAAGCGACCGATGAGGGGCAGGGACGCTCCGAGGTTTCGACAGGACACTTTCGCGCCGGGTCCACGCGGGCCGCGCGACGCCGGATCGGTTGGCTGGCAGGCGCTCTCGCCGTACTGACCACGCTGATGATGCTCGGTCCGGGCGCGCTGGCCGCCACCGCCGCTCCCGGCGGACCCACACCTCCGGTCGCCCCGACGACCGGGGCGCTGCTTCCGCCCATGATCACGGCACCCACCGCGCCCGCTGCCCCGCTCGCGCCGGTCGTTCCCACCACGGGCGGCGGAGCCGGTATCACGCTGAACATCGGCAACGAGCCGAGCCAGTCGCTGACGGTGCTGCTGCTCATCACGTTGCTCGCGGTCGCGCCGTCACTTCTGTTGCTGCTCACCAGTTTCACGAAGATCTTCGTGGTGCTGTCGCTGAGCCGGAATGCGCTGGGGCTCTCCACCGTGCCGCCGAACCAGGTGCTGGCCGGGCTCGCGCTGTTCCTGTCGATGTTCGTGATGGGGCCGGTGCTCTCGAAGGTCTACGACGCGGGCATCGCACCGTTCCTGGACGGGTCCAAGGACCGCACGCACGCCTGGCGCGACGGCATCGCACCGCTGCGGCAGTTCATGCTGGCGCACACCCGGCCGCAGGAGATCGCGCTGATGCTCCGCGCCGGGCATCTGCCGAACCCGCCGAACAACGCCGCGCTGGAGCTGACCACCATCATCCCGGCGTTCGTGCTCTCGGAGCTGCGGGCCGCGCTCATCATCGGGTTCGTCATCTACATCCCGTTCGTGATCATCGATCTCGTCGTCTCGTCGACGCTGATGAGCCTCGGCATGATGATGCTCCCGCCGGTGTCGGTGGCGCTGCCGTTCAAGCTGCTGCTGTTCGTCCTGGTGGACGGGTGGGGTCTGGTGATCACCACCCTCGTGCAGAGTTACCAAACCGGATAGGGGTGAAGAGGCTGCCATGACCGATACCCACATCATCGCGATCGCCTTCGACGTGTTGCAGGTCTCCGCGAAGCTCGCCGCTCCCGCGCTGGTCACCGCGCTCGTGGTCGGGTTCGCGGTGTCCATGTTCCAGGCCGCGACGCAGATCCAGGAGTTCACGCTGGCGTTCGTGCCGAAGGTGATCGGCGTCGCCGCGGCGCTGATCGCCTCCGGTAGCTGGATGCTGAACACGATCATCTCGTTCACCCAGGATTTGTTCCGGCAGATCCCGGCCCTGCTCGGATCGTAAGCGCCGCAAGCGATCCCGACATGATCCAGACATGATCCCGACGGCCACGCGACACGAGATGCCATGACCTTTGACATCGACGTGACCGCCCTGGTGACGCTGCTGCTGGTGAGCGCGCGCGTGCTGGCCTGGGCCACGGTCGCGCCGCCGATCGCCACCGGCGGCGCGCCGCACACCGTCAAGGTGATGCTGTCCGTCGCGATCGGGCTGGCGCTCGTCGCGACCACCAGACCGCACGCGCCGGCGATCGAGTTGCTGCCGATCCTCGGCTCGCTGCTGTGGCAGATCGTGATCGGCGTCGGCCTCGGCTTCATCACCCGGCTGCTGTTCAGCGCGATCGAGATGGCCGGCGGAATGTTCGACGTGTTCGGCGGTTTCGCGATGTCCGCCTCCTACGACCCGCTCACCACGACCATGACGACCGTGCTGGGCAAGTTCTACGCCATCCTCGCCACCACGTTGATCTTCGCGACCGACGCGCACCTGGTGATCTTCCAGGGCTTCTTCCGCACGTTCACGGCCGTACCGCTCGACGCGTCGATCTCGATGGCGGCGCTCGGGCAGACCGTCACGCATGGGGTTACCGAGATGTTCATCGGGGCGGTGCAGATCGCCGGTCCCTTGATCCTGGTGCTGTTCATCGCCGACATCGGCCTGGGCGTGCTCAATCGCATTGCGCCGCAACTGAACGCGTTCACCATGAGCTTCCCGATCAAGATCGGGCTGACGCTGCTTTTGGTCGGGGTGGGCCTGACGTTGATGCCGGGCACCGTGGTGCAGATCGCGGACCGGGTCGGTGCCCTCATCGGACAGGTGATCGGATGAGGGGGCGGGCATGAGCGGGCAGGGAGGTAGTTCCGAGGAGAGAACCGAGAAAGCCACCCCGCGCAAGATCAAGAAGGCGCGGCGGGAAGGGCAGGTCGGCAACACCCCGGAGATCGGCGCCTGGTTCGGCATGCTCGCCGCGACCTGGCTGCTGCCGGGGGTCTTCAGCTCGCTGATGGATGTGGCGACCGCCGCGTTCGTGCAGGTCGGATGGATCATCCGCGACCCCGACGTCGGCAACGCGCTGAAGGTCGGGCACACCGCCGCCATGGACGCGGTCAAGGCCTTCTTGCCGCTGGCCGTCGTCATCGCGATCATCGGCGTCATCAGTGTCGCGGTGCAGGGCGGCATCTGGGTGTCGCCGAAGCTGCTGATGCCGCAGGCGAAGAAGCTGAACCCGCTGAACGGACTCAAGCGCATGTTCGGCCCGCAGGGCGCATGGCAGGCGACAAAGATGCTCGGCAAGTCGGTGGCGCTAGCCCTGGTCGTGTACCTGTCGATCGAGGGCCTGATCCCCACGGTGTACGGCGCGGGTTCCCTGCCGATCTCGACCGTGGTCGGCATCGCGGTATCGACGGCGCTGAACGTGCTCCGCTTCGCCGCGTTGGCCGGTCTGGTGCTCGCCATCGCGGACTTCGCTGTGGTGAAGAAGCGCAACAACAAGCAGCTCAAGATGACGAAGTACGAGCTGAAACAAGAGATGAAGAACATGGAAGGCGACCCACACATCAAGGGGCAGCGCCGTTCTCGCGCCATGGCGATGAGCCGCCGCCGGATGATGCAGGCCGTCCCCACCGCCGATGTGGTGCTGGTGAACCCGACCCACGTGGCCGTGGCGCTCAAGTACGAGCCCGGCACCGGCGCGCCCCGGGTGGTCGCGAAGGGTGCCGACCATGTGGCGGCCAGGATCAGGAAGCTCGCCGAAGCGAACCGCGTCCCGATGGTGCAGGACATCCCGCTCGCCCGGACGCTTTTCGCCGCGTGCGACATCGGCCAGGAGATCCCGGAGGACCTCTACCGGGCGGTGGCGATCGTGCTGGCGTTCGTCATGACGCTGAAGTCCAAGGGCTCGGCCGCCGGCACGCACCGGGTGGCCACGGGCACCCCCATGCCCGCCCTCGCCCGCACCGCATAGCTGCGCACCCCGCACCCCCGCGCGAAGATCCCGACACGGCCCGGCGCGCGGCGCGCGCGAACAGCGTCATACCCGAAGCCGCATCCACCTCAAGTCTTGTCCCGCCCTGCCGATTCGACTACTGCCAGGACGGCACCTTGTGGCTCGGAAGCCGCGGAACTCGACCATCGAGGTGCCCTTGAAGACCAGCAGGCTGAGCCAGCTCGCGATCCCGATCGGCGTCGTCGCCATCGTGATCATGCTGGTCGTGCCCATGCCGGCCCAGCTGCTCGACATCCTGATCGCCGTCAATATCGCGTTCGCCGTGCTCGTGGTGTTGGTCGCCATGTATGTGCACCGGGCGCTGGACTTCTCGTCGTTCCCGTCGCTGCTGCTGATCGCGACGCTGCTGCGCCTCGCGTTGAACATCTCGGCGACGCGGCTGGTGCTGACCAACGGTTTCGCCGGCGATGTGATCAGCGCGTTCGGGCATTTCGTGATCGGCGGATCGCTGGTGATCGGCCTGGTGATCTTCGCGATCCTGCTGGTGGTGCAGTTCGTGGTGATCACCTCCGGCGCCGCGCGCGTCGCCGAGGTCGGCGCGCGGTTCACCCTGGACGCCATGCCCGGCAAGCAGATGGCGATCGACGCCGACCTGAACTCCGGGCTGATCGACGAGAAGACCGCGCGGCGGCGGCGTGCCGAGATCGCCGCGGAGGCCGACTTCTACGGCTCGATGGACGGCGCCTCGAAGTTCGTCAAGGGCGACGCGATCGCGGCCATCATCATCGTGATCATCAACCTGATCGGCGGCATCGCGATCGGGGTGCTCTCGCACGGCCTGGCCGTGACGGACGCGCTGAACACGTACGCGCTGCTCTCGGTCGGCGACGGTCTGGTCTCGCAGATCCCGGCGCTGTTGCTGTCGGTCGCCACCGGCCTCGTGGTGACGCGCTCCTCCGAGGCCGATTCGCTCGGCGCCGTGGTCGCCCGACAGTTCGGCTCGCAGCGCCGCGCCGTGCGGATCGCCGGTGTCGCGGCACTGCTGCTGTGCGTGGTGCCCAGCCTGCCGAAACTCCCCTTCCTGCTGGTGGGCGGCACGCTACTGGCGCTCTCGACGCGACTGCCACGCAGCGACGCCGACAGGGCGGACTCGCCGGACGGCGCCGAGGCGCAGACCACGGCGGACGGCGCTGCGCAGGCCGACCCCGAGGAGTTGCTGCGGCTCGAGCTGGTGGTCGATCCGCTCGAGTTGATCCTCTCCCCCGACCTCGTATCGCTCGTGGACGGGCCGGGCGCCGACCTGCTCGATCGGGTCAAGGCGCTGCGCCGCACGCTGGCGACCGACCTCGGGGTGGTGATGCCGCCGGTACGCACCCGCGACTCGGTCACGCTGCCGAGTTCCACCTACGCGATCAACATCAACGGCGTCGAGCTCGCCCGTGGAACGGCACCGGTCGGACGGCTCTTGGCGATCGGCGACGGGCTCGAAGGGCTCCCGGGCACTCCCGACCGCGAGCCGGTGTTCGGGCTCGCCGGCCGGTGGATCCCGGTCGAAATGGGCAGCCAGGCCGAACTTCTCGGCGCCACCGTGGTGGATCCGTCGTCGCTCATCATTACGCACCTGTCGGAAACGGTGCGGCAACATGCGTCTCGCCTGCTCGGGCGCGAAGAGGTAGCCGCCGCAACGCGTTCCCTCGCGCGCACGCATCCGGTGGTGGTGGAAGATCTGACGCCGGCGCTGCTCTCGCTGGGCGAGATCCAGCGCGTGCTGCACTCGCTGCTGGACGAGGGCGTGTCGATCCGCGACCTGGTGCGCATCTACGAAGCCCTGTCCCTCGCCGCCAAGAGCGGCACCGATCCGGATCGCCTCGTGGAGGCGGCCCGTGCCACGCTGGCACCGGCGATCACGGCGCGGCTCGCGACCGACGGCCGCCTCGACGTGCTCACCATCGAGCCGCAGTTGCAACAGCGACTCCTGGAATCGGTGCGCGGCACCGACATCGGGGCCCAACTCGTGATCGAGGCTGGAATGGCCGAGATGCTGATCGCCGACATCTCGACCAAGTTCCGCGATCTCGCGGCCCTGGGCCATTCGCCGGTGCTGGTCTGCGCGGCCGGGATCCGGCTGCCGCTCCGCCGTCTCGTGCAGTTGTCCGTGCCGGGTTTGCCCGTGCTGTCCTACACCGAACTATCCGCCAGTTCTGTCACCGTCAACGCGCTAGGAATGATCGATGTCGTCAGCAACCTTGTACCGTGAAGGCACCGACCTCGACGAGCTCCTCGCCGAGTTGGATGCGCAATATCCGCACCGCGTGCGGGTTCTCGAGATCGCGCGGCCCCGCGAGGGCGGCGTGCTCGGGTTCTTCGCCAAGCAGCGGGTCGGCGTGCATTACATGCTCACTTCCGCCGGTGATCCCGAGCAGGCGCGCGCGGCGGAACGCTACGACGCGGACGCCGACGCGGCACCCTCCCCGCAGGAGCGCCCCGCCGCCGACCAAGCCGCCGACCGCGCCGCCCAACGGGACTCGCATTTTCAGCAGATCCTGGCGGAACTGTCCCGCAGGCAGGCGGGCAACCCACCGGACACCGGTCAGCGTGGAGGCGGAACGGCGGAGCGCGGCGATGCCGAGCGAGCCTTCACGCGCCCGCGTGATCTCGCACCTGGGGATGCGCCGGCGAGCCCGGAGCAGGCCCTGCCCGCCCGGTTCGAGCCCATCACGCCTGCCATGATCACCCTGCCGCAGGCGCGTGCTGGGCGGGTCGCGGGCGCGGATGCGGGCGCCCTGGTCGCGGTCGGTTCAGCCGCCGTGGATGCAGCCGCCGTGGATGCAGCCGTCCTGGATGCAACCGCTCTGGCCGCATCCGGCGCCGACACGGACACCAGGACGTTGGTGACCGCCGGCGCCACGGCCCGGCCGAGGCGGGTCCGGCCGCCGGACGCTCCGGCGAGTGCCCGTGGGCAGCGAGCGTTGCTCACGCGCATGCCATTGCCGGATACACCGGAGCGTGTTCACCCCCAGGAGGCGCATCCGCACGTCCGCCCCACCCATCCGACGCCGGACCCTCGACCGCTGGCCGTCCGCCGACAGCTCCTCGAACTCGGTGTGCCGGTCGACAGGCTCCCCCCGATCATCGTCGACGCCCGTACCGCGATCGCCGATCTCGTCGCCACCCTGCCGCCCGCGCCTGTGCCGCCGACGGAGGGCGGCCAGATCCTCGTCGTCACCGGGCCCGCGCGCGACGTCGTGACCGCCGCAGACGTGCTCACCCGAGGGCAGAACGCACCGTTCGACAGCGCCTGGACGTTCGAGTGTCCCCTGGGGCCCAGGCAGGGCGAGGTGGTTGCGCCGAACCGGGCGATCACCTCGATCGCCCAGGCCTCCGCGCTCGCCCAGCAGTGGCGCTCACGCGCCGAGAAGCCGGTGCTGGTCGCCGTGGCCACCGACGGGCCGACGTGGCGGCAACGGTCCGCCACGGTCATCGCCGAACTTCAGGCCGACGCGGTGTGGGCGGTGGTCGATGCCACCCGGAAGCCCGACGACACACGTCGCGCGCTGGGCGGACTCACTCGGGTGGACGGGATCATCGTCGTGAACGGCCGGCACACCTCGAGCCCGGCATCGGTGTGGGGCATCGACAAGCCGATCGCCCTGTTGAACGGGCGTCGGAGCACTCCCACCGCCTGGACCGTCTTGCTCGAGAGCAAGCTCGCTGAAATGGAGCAGGAATGTTCCGTCGCTCCGTACTGATCGTCGCGTTCCTGATCTGCGCGCCCGTGCTCTGGGGAGCGCTGGTCGACGGGTCGGTGACGCTGGAGAGCGCCGGAATCCGGTTCCTGATAGCACTTCCCGTCGCCGCGATACTCGTGGGACTGGTGCGCCACGCCTCGACCCACCGCGCGTCCGCCGACGCCGACGACCCCGCCGAGCAGCACACCCACCGGCCCTAGAACCACACCCACCAGCGCCGCGCCCGCCTGGCAACGTGACAACGACAAGGGCCCCGGCAGGAGCATCACGCTCCCGCCGGGGCCCCGGCCAGACACTTCGTCATGCCCGCGCCGACCGGAGCCGGCAGGGGCGAGGTATTACTTGATAACCTTCGTCACCGAGCCGGCGCCGACGGTGCGGCCGCCCTCGCGGATGGCGAAGCGCAGGCCCTCCTCGATGGCGATCGGCTGGATCAGGTCGACCTTCATGTCGGTGGTGTCGCCCGGCATGACCATCTCGGTGCCCTCCGGCAGCGTCACGACGCCGGTCACGTCGGTCGTGCGGAAGAAGAACTGCGGACGGTAGTTGTTGAAGAACGGCGTGTGACGGCCGCCCTCGTCCTTGCCCAGCACGTAGACGGTGCCCTCGAACTCGGTGTGCGGGGTGATCGAACCCGGCTTGCACACGACCTGGCCGCGCTCGACCTCTTCACGCTTGGTGCCGCGCAGCAGCAGACCGACGTTGTCGCCGGCCTGGCCCTGGTCGAGCAGCTTGCGGAACATCTCGACACCGGTCACCGTCGTCTGGAACGACTTCGGCTTGATACCGACGATCTCGACGGTCTCGTTCACGTTGACCACACCGCGCTCGATCTTGCCGGTCACCACGGTGCCGCGGCCGGTGATCGTGAACACGTCCTCGATCGGCATCAGGAACGGCTTCTCGATGTCGCGAACGGGATCCGGCACGGACTCGTCGACCGCGTCCATCAGCTCTTCGATCGACTTGACCCACTTCGGGTCGCCCTCGAGGGCCTTGAGCGCGGACACCCGCACCACCGGGGCGTTGTCGCCGTCGAACTCCTGCGAGTTCAGCAGGTCCCGGACCTCCATCTCGACGAGCTCGAGCAGCTCCTCGTCCTCGACCATGTCCGCCTTGTTCAGCGCGACCAGGATGTAGGGCACGCCGACCTGGCGGGCCAGCAGCACGTGCTCCTTGGTCTGCGGCATCGGGCCGTCGGTGGCCGCGACCACCAGAATCGAGCCGTCCATCTGCGCCGCGCCGGTGATCATGTTCTTGATGTAGTCGGCGTGACCGGGGGCATCGACGTGCGCGTAGTGGCGCTTGTCGGTCGAGTACTCGACGTGCGAGATGTTGATGGTGATACCGCGCTGGCGCTCTTCCGGAGCCTTGTCGATCTGGTCGAACGCGTAGGCCTGGTTGAGATTCGGGTACTTGTCGTGCAGCACCTTGGTAATGGCGGCCGTCAACGTCGTCTTGCCATGGTCAACGTGACCGATGGTGCCGATGTTGACGTGGGGACGCGTCCGGTCGAACTTCGCCTTAGCCACTGTTGTCCTCCTTGGGGACGGGTTGCGTGCCGTGCGATCAAGAGTGCCTATCGTTGTTGATCGTCAGGGCTCATGGATGGATCTGGACCGGGCCGGTGGCTCGGACCCGTTACCGATCGGAATGGTCTTCCGGCCGGCACGTCTTTGTTTCGGGTATGACGCTGTTCGCGGCGTAGCCGCCGACAAGCGTCATACCCGGATTCATTGCCGCAATTACTCGCCGGTCGCCTTCGCGATGATTTCTTTCGCCACGTTGGCCGGGACCTCGGCATAGGTGTCGAACACCATCGAGTACGAGGCCCGACCCTGCGTCTTGGACCGGAGATCGCCGACGTAGCCGAACATCTCAGAGAGCGGCACGGACGCCCGGACCACGCGGGCGCCGCCGCGCTCGTCCATGGCGTTGATCTGGCCGCGCCGGGAGTTCAGGTCGCCGATCACGTCGCCCATGTTCTCCTCGGGCGTGATCACCTCGACGGCCATCACCGGTTCCAGGATCACCGGCTTCGCCATCTTCAGGGCTTCCTTCATGGCCATGGAGCCGGCGATCTTGAACGCCATCTCGGACGAGTCGACCTCGTGGTAGGCACCGTCGAGCAGCGTCAGCTTCACACCGAGCGCCGGGTACCCGGCGAGCACGCCGTACTGCAGGGCGTCCTGCGCACCGGCGTCCACCGACGGGATGTACTCCCGCGGGATGCGCCCGCCGGTGACCTCGTTGACGAACTCGTAGGTGGCACCGCCGGCCGCCTCCATGTCCAGCGGCTCGACCTTGATGAGCACCTTGGCGTACTGCCCGGAACCGCCGGTCTGCTTCTTGTGGATGTACTCGTGCTTCTCCACCGTGCCGCGGATGGTCTCGCGGTACGCGACCTGCGGCTTGCCGATGTTCGCCTCGACCTTGAACTCGCGGCGCATGCGGTCGACCAGGATGTCCAGGTGCAGCTCGCCCATGCCGGCGATCACGGTCTGGCCGGTCTCGGCGTCGTTGTGCACCTTGAAGGTCGGGTCCTCCTCGGCGAGCTTCTGGATCGCGATGCCCAGCTTCTCCTGGTCCGACTTGGTCTTCGGCTCGATGGCGACCTGGATCACCGGATCCGGGAACGTCATCGACTCCAGCACGATCGGGTTCGCCGGGTCGGCCAGCGTCTCGCCGGTGGTGGTCTGCTTCAAGCCCATCACCGCGACGATGTCGCCGGCCTGCGCCGAGTCGCGCTCCTCCCGCTTGTTGGAGTGCATCTGGTAGATCTTGCCGATGCGCTCCTTGCGGTCCTTGGTCGCGTTGATCACCTGCGTACCGGCATCGACGCGCCCCGAGTAGACGCGCAGGAACGACAGCTTGCCCAGGTGCGGGTCGGTGGCGATCTTGAACACCAGGCCGGAGAACGGTGCCGCGGCGTCCGGTTCCCGCTCGGCCGGGGTCACCCCGTCCTGCAGCGTGCCGTGCACCGCACCGATGTCCAGCGGGGACGGCAGGTAGTCGCAGACCGCGTCGAGCATCGGCTGGATGCCCTTGTTCTTGAACGAGGTACCGCAGACGACCGGGTTCACCTTGTTGGCAATGGTGGCGCGGCGCAGGCCGGCCTTGAGCTCCGCGACCGGGATCTCGTCCCCGGCCAGGTACAGCTCCATCACGTGGTCGTCGTGTTCGGCGATCGTCTCGATGAGCTTCTCGCGGTATTCCTCGGCCTGTTCGCGAAGGCCCGCGGGGATCTCCTCGATGTCGTAGTCCTCGCCCTTCTTCGTCTCGCCGTGCCAGGTGAGCGCCCGCATGCCGAGCAGATCGACCACGCCGACGAAGTCCGCCTCGTTCCCGATCGGCAGCTGGAGCACGGCCGGCGTCGCGCCGAGCCGCTCGACCATCATGTCGACGCAGCGGAAGAAGTTCGCGCCGGTGCGGTCGAGCTTGTTGACGTAGCACATGCGCGGCACGTGGTACTTCTCCGCCTGCCGCCACACCTGCTCGGTCTGCGGCTCCACGCCGGCCACACCGTCGTAGACCGCCACCGCGCCGTCCAGCACGCGAAGCGACCGCTCCACCTCGACGGTGAAGTCGACGTGCCCGGGGGTGTCGATGATGTTGATCGTGTAGTCGTGCCAATGCGTCTTGGTGGCGGCGGAGGTGATGGTGATCCCCCGCTCCTGCTCCTGCTCCATCCAGTCCATGACCGCGGCGCCATCGTGCACCTCACCGATCTTGTACGTCATGCCCGTGTAGAACAGGATGCGCTCGGTGGTGGTCGTCTTGCCGGCGTCGATGTGCGCCATGATCCCGATGTTGCGGAGCTTTTCCAGGGAAGTGTCGGCCACTTGAGTGCCCTTCGTCTTTGTTGCGAAATGAGTCGGCGTGCCGATCCCACGGCACGTAGGTGCAGGCCGGCCCGCCTTGATCGCGGGGCCGGTTCACCGCCGGATATGACGGGTTCCGTGGCCGCGCCGGTTCGTCAGGCTGCGGCCACGGACGTCGTCATCTCCGCTGGCATCACCAACGGTAGTGCGCGAATGCCCGGTTGGACTCGGCCATCTTGTGGGTGTCCTCGCGGCGCTTGACCGACGCGCCCAGGCCGTTGGAGGCGTCCAGCAGCTCGTTCATGAGCCGCTCGGTCATCGTCTTCTCGCGGCGCGCCTTGGAGTAGCCGACCAGCCAGCGCAGCGCGAGCGTGGTCTGCCGGTTGCCCTTGACCTCGATCGGAACCTGGTAGGTCGCACCACCGACGCGACGGGACTTGACCTCGATCGCCGGCTTCACGTTGTCCAGCGCCCGCTTGAGGGTGACGACCGGGTCGCCGCCGGACTTCTCGCGGCAGCCTTCGAGCGCGCCGTAGACGATCGACTGCGCGACGGATCGCTTCCCGTCGATCAGAACCTTGTTCACCAGCTGGGTCACCAGCGGCGAGTTGTAAACCGGATCCGCGATGAGCGGACGCTTCGGTGCCGGTCCCTTGCGAGGCATCAGGCCTTCTCCTTCTTCGCGCCGTAGCGGCTGCGCGCCTGCTTGCGGTTCTTGACGCCCTGGGTGTCCAGCGAGCCGCGGATGATCTTGTACCGAACGCCGGGGAGGTCCTTCACACGACCGCCGCGCACGAGCACGATCGAGTGCTCCTGCAGGTTGTGCCCCTCGCCCGGAATGTACGCCGTGACCTCGATGCCGCTGGTGAGCTTGACGCGGGCCACCTTGCGCAGTGCCGAGTTCGGCTTCTTCGGGGTGGTGGTGTACACGCGGGTGCAGACGCCGCGACGCTGGGGGCTGCCCTTGAGCGCCGGGGTCTTCGTCTTGCTCGTCTTGTCCTGGCGACCCTTCCGGACAAGCTGCTGAATGGTGGGCATGTGCTGGCGGCTTCTTTCCTTCGGCGGTGGCTCGGTGGGCGCGCGGGCGATCACTCGCTCGTCACCCGTCGATGACGCTGTTCGGTGCTGCGGTCGTCTGGTACTGCTCGGTCGTTCCGTCCGGGGGTGCTGTCCGGCCTTGCTCCCGGTCGTGCACCGTGGTCGTGCACCCTGGTCGGACGCGCTGGTCGGACACAGCGCCATGGCGCAGCGTCCGACCGCTGCCGCTGGTGCGGCGCGGTTTCGGATTTGCGCACACGACGACGGCCCAGCATGGCTGGGCCAGTTGTCCACCTTACCGGAGCACGGCGTGATCAGGCAAGGCGGGAGGCTCGTCACGCCCCGGCCGCACGCACTTCCGTGCCTGCGACGAGGTCAACCTCACACCGACCCGCAGCTGGGCGCGCATGCCGGAAACGCCACGCCGCCGATCGGAGCCGATCGCCGGAACATCGTCATATCCGCCACGCACACCGGGCCGGTTTCCGCATTCGCACCGCGAACGGGCAAGCCGACCCTCAGCACTGGGTGCGCCCAGCATAGCAGTGCGCCCGCACCCTCCCGCTTGCGCGGGACAGGGTGCGGGCGCACCGACGTGCCGGGCTACCGGTAACCGCTCACCGATAGTCACTCATCGATAGTCACTGCCGAGGTCGAAGTCGTCCAGCGGCACCGCGGCACCGGTGGTCGCACCGAACGAGTCCGCACCGTAGTAGTGGTCTTCGTAGGAGGGCAGCGAGTAGACGGCCGCTCGCGCCTCCTCCGTCGGCTGCACGGTGATGTTGCGGTAGCGGGAGATTCCGGTGCCGGCCGGGATCAGCTTGCCGATGATCACGTTCTCCTTCAGGCCGACCAGCCTGTCGGAGCGCGCGTTGATCGCCGCATCGGTGAGCACCCGGGTGGTCTCCTGGAAGGAGGCCGCGGACAGCCACGAATCCGTCGCCAGCGAGGCCTTGGTGATGCCCATCAGCGCGGGACGGCCTGCGGCCGCCTCCCCGCCCGAGGCCAGCACCGCGCGGTTCGCCGCCTCGAACTCGCGACGCTCGATCACCGCGCCCGGCAGGAACTCGGTCGAGCCGGAGTCGATGATCGTCACCCGGCGCAGCATCTGCTGCACGATGACCTCGATGTGCTTGTCGTGGATCGCCACACCCTGCGACTGGTACACCTTCTGCACCTCGTCGACCAGGTGCAACTGCACCCGGCGCGGACCCATGATGCGCAACACCTCGTGCGGATCCGGGTTGCCGTCCTGCAGCTGGAAACCGACCTCGACCGGGTCGCCGTCCTCCAGCGGCCGCTCGACCCCGTCGATCTTGACCGTGGCCAGCCGCTTCGCGCGCGGCAACTTCTCGTAGACGACCTCGTCGCTGCCGTCGTCCGGGATGATGGTGATCTTGTAGAACTTGTCGTCGTCCTCGATCCGCACCCGGCCGGCCGCATCGGCGATCGGCGCCTTGCCCTTCGGCACCCGCGCCTCGAACAGCTCCTGCACACGCGGCAGACCCTGCGTGATGTCGTCCGCACCCGACGCCGAACCCGAGTGGAACGTACGCAGGGTGAGCTGCGTGCCGGGCTCGCCGATGGACTGGGCGGCGACGATGCCGACGGCCTCGCCGACGTCGACGAGCTTGCCGGTCGCCAGCGACCGGCCGTAGCACTTGGCGCAGGCGCCGAGCGCTGCCTCGCAGGTGAGCACCGAGCGGACCCGGATCTCGTGCACGCCGGCGTCGATCGCGGCGTCGATGTGCGCGGCGCGCAGATCCGTGCCGGCCTCGACCACGACCGTGCCCTTGGCGGGCCCTTCGACGCCGATGATGTCAGCGGCGAGGATCCGCGCCTCCACCTTCGTGTCGAGGTGGTCCGCGCGTACCCGGGCGCCGGTGCCGTCGTCCGTGGTGATCGGCAGGACGACGCCGCGTTCGGTGCCGCAGTCCTCCTCGCGGACGATGACGTCTTGCGACACGTCGACCAGTCGGCGGGTCAGGTACCCGGCCTCGGCGGTGCGCAGCGCCGTGTCCGCCAGGCCCTTTCGCGCCGAGTGCGTGTTGATGAAGTACTCCAGCACGGACAGGCCCTCGCGGAACGAGTTGCGGATCGGCCGCGGGATCTGCTCACCCTTCGAGTTGGTGACGATGCCCTTCATGCCGGACAGCGACCGCACCTGGATCCAGTTGCCGGCCGCACCGGCCGCCACCAGGGTGTAGACCGAGTTGCCCTTCGGGTAGGCCTTCTGGATCGCGCCCTCGATCTCCTTGGTCGCGTCCTCCCAGATCCGCACGAGTTCGTCGTTGCGCTCCTGGTACGACACCAGACCGCGCTGGTACTTCTTCTCCACCCCCGCGACGAGACCCTCGTGCCGGGACATGATCTCGGCCTTCGCCTCCGGGATGACGACGTCCCGGATGGCGACCGTCATGCCGGAGCGGGTGGCCCAGTAGAAGCCGGCCTCCTTGAGCTTGTCCAGCGTCTGCGCGACCACGGAGATCGGGTACTCCTGCGCGAGCTGGTTGACGATCGCCGCCTGCCGCTTCTTCGGCAACTCCTCGTTGACGAACGGGTAGGCCGCCGGCAACAGCTCGTTGAACAGCACCCGGCCGAGAGTGGTGTCGGCGATCCACGGGTCGCCGTCGGTGAAATCGTCCGGCAGGTTCTCGCGGTCATCCGCGCCCGGGATCACCCCGGTCAGCCTGATCTTTACCGGACTGCGCAGGTCGATCAGGCCGGCGTCGCGGGCCATGATCGCCTCCGCCGACGACGAGAACACATGCCCCGCACCGGCTGCCGACTCGTCCTTGCCGCACAGGTAGTACAGACCCGTGACCAGGTCCAGCGACGGCATGGCCAGCGGCTGGCCGTGCGCCGGGGACAGGATGTTGTTGGAGGACAGCATCAGGATGCGGGCCTCGGCCTGCGCCTCCGCGGAGAGCGGCAGGTGCACCGCCATCTGGTCGCCGTCGAAGTCGGCGTTGAAGGCCGCACACACCAGCGGGTGCAGCTGGATCGCCTTACCCTCGACCAACTGCGGCTCGAACGCCTGGATGCCGAGGCGGTGCAGGGTCGGCGCCCGGTTGAGCATCACCGGATGCGCCCCGATCACCTCCTCCAGCACGTCCCACACCTCGGGCCGCTGCCGCTCGACCATGCGCTTGGCCGACTTGATGTTCTGGGCGTGATTGAGATCGACGAGCCGCTTCATGACGAACGGCTTGAAAAGCTCCAGCGCCATCAGCTTCGGCAGACCGCACTGGTGCAGCTTCAGCTGCGGACCGACGACGATCACCGACCGGCCCGAGTAGTCCACGCGCTTGCCGAGCAGGTTCTGGCGGAACCGGCCCTGCTTGCCCTTGAGCAGATCCGACAGCGACTTCAGCGCCCGGTTGCCCGGCCCGGAGACCGGACGACCGCGCCGACCGTTGTCGAACAGCGCGTCCACCGACTCCTGCAGCATGCGCTTCTCGTTGTTGACGATGATCTCCGGCGCGCCCAGGTCCAGCAGGCGCTTGAGCCGGTTGTTCCGGTTGATCACCCGCCGGTACAGGTCGTTCAGGTCGGAGGTGGCGAACCGGCCGCCGTCGAGCTGCACCATCGGGCGCAGATCCGGCGGGATCACCGGGACGCAGTCCAGCACCATGCCGAGCGGGCTGTTGGAGGTCTGCTGGAACGCCGCCACCACCTTGAGCCGCTTGATCGCGCGGATCTTGCGCGCGCCCTTGCCGTCGCGGATGATGCCGCGCAGCGCCTCGACCTCGGCGTCGATGTCGAAGTTCTCGATCAGCGTCTTCAGCGCCTCGGCGCCCATGCCGCCGTCGAAGTACTCCTCGCCGAACCGGTCCTGCAGGTCCCGGTACAGGTTCTCGTCCACGATCAGCTGGCCGACCGCAAGCTTCTTGAACGTGTCGAGGACCTCGTCGAGCTGGTCGAGCTCGCGCTGCGCGCGGTCACGGAGCTGGCGCATCTCGCGCTCCGCCCCGTCACGCACCTTGCGACGCGCATCGGACTTCGCTCCCGCGGCCTCCAGCTCCGCAAGGTCGGCTTCGAGCTTCTTGGACCGCTCGTCGATGCTCGAGTCGCGGGTCTTGGCGATATTGCTCTTCTCGACGTCGAACTCGGCCTCGATCGACGGCAGATCGTTATGACGCTTCTCGTCGTCGATGCGGGTGATCAGGTACGCCGCGAAGTAGATGATCTTCTCGAGATCCTTCGGCGCGATGTCCAGCAGGTAGCCGAGCCTGGACGGCACGCCCTTCACGTACCAGATGTGCGTGACCGGCGCGGCCAGCTCTATGTGGCCCATGCGCTCCCGGCGCACCTTCGCCCGGGTCACCTCGACGCCGCACCGCTCGCAGATGATGCCCTTGAACCGCACCCGCTTGTACTTGCCGCAGGCGCATTCCCAGTCGCGCGTCGGCCCGAAGATCTTCTCGCAGAACAAGCCGTCCTTCTCCGGCTTGAGCGTGCGGTAGTTGATGGTCTCGGGCTTCTTGACCTCACCGTGCGACCACGCGCGGATATCGTCCGCGGCGGCCAGACCGATACGCAATTCGTCGAAGTAATTGACGTCAAGCACTGTGTGTACGTCCCAATCTGTGTCGATCAGTTCCGGATCTGTGGGAGTTCTGCCCCGCAGATCAGCTGGGGAGGGCGGCGTGGTCCGGCCGGATCGTCATCGGAGATGACGGCGTTCCGGCCGGGTAGCCGATCAGTTCATCAATTCGTCCACGGACGGCGACTCGTTGCGGGAGAGGTTGATCCCGAGGTTCGCCGCCGCGCGGTCCAGATCATCGTCATCGGAGTCGCGCATCTCGATGGCGACACCGTCGCTGGACAGCACCTCGACATTCAGGCACAGCGCTTGCAGCTCCTTGAGCAACACCTTGAAGGACTCCGGGATGCCCGGCTCGGGGATGTTCTCACCCTTGACGACGGCTTCGTAAACCTTGACGCGGCCGACGATGTCGTCGCTCTTGATGGTGAGCAGCTCCTGCAGCGTGGAGGCGGCACCGTAGGCCTGCATGGCCCAGCACTCCATCTCCCCGAAGCGCTGGCCACCGAACTGCGCCTTACCGCCGAGCGGCTGCTGGGTGATCATCGAGTACGGCCCGGTCGCGCGGGCGTGGATCTTGTCGTCGACCAGGTGCAGCAGCTTGATGATGTACATGTAGCCGACCGACACCGGGTACGGGAACGGTTCGCCGGAGCGCCCGTCGTACAGGCGGGCCTTGCCCTCGGAGTCGATGAGCCGCGTCTCCTCCTTCGTCACCGGATCGACGATCGGCGTGACACTGCCCAGCAGGCCGAAGATCTCGTCCTCGCTGGCGCCCTCGAACACCGGCGTCGCGGTCGGCGTGAACGGCGCGACCTCACGGGCGTCGTCACGGATGTCCTTGGCCCAGCCCGGGTTGCCGGCGATCTTCCAGCCGCGCGCCGCCGCCCAGCCGAGGTGGGTCTCGAGCACCTGGCCGAGGTTCATCCGGCGCGGCACGCCGTGCGGGTTCAGGATCACGTCGACCGGGGTGCCGTCCTCGAGGAACGGCATGTCCTCCACCGGCAGCACCTTGCCGATGACGCCCTTGTTGCCGTGCCGGCCGGCGAGCTTGTCGCCGTCCTGGATCTTGCGCTTCTGCGCCACGTAGACGCGCACCAGGTGATTGACGCCCGGTGGCAGCTCGACGCCCTCGTCCTCCCGGTGGAACTCGCGCACATCGATGACCTTGCCGGTCTCACCGTGCGGCACCTTCAGTGAGGTGTCGCGCACCTCGCGCGCCTTCTCGCCGAAGATCGCGCGGAGCAGGCGCTCCTCCGGGGTGAGCTCGGTCTCGCCCTTCGGCGTGACCTTGCCGACCAGGATGTCGCCGTCCTGCACCTCCGCGCCGATGCGGATGATGCCGCGATCGTCCAGGTCCGCCAGCACGTCCTCGGACACGTTGGGTATATCCCGGGTGATCTCTTCGGGGCCGAGTTTCGTTTCGCGGGCGTCGATCTCGTGCTCTTCGATGTGGATCGAGGTGAGCACGTCATCCTGCACGATGCGCTGCGAGAGGATGATCGCGTCCTCGTAGTTGTGGCCCTCCCACGGCATGAACGCGACGAGCAGGTTCTTGCCGAGCGCCATCTCGCCGTTGTCCGTGCAGGGTCCGTCCGCGATCACGTCGCCGGCCTCGACACGCCGACCCTCGTCGACCACCGGCCGCTGGTTGAAGCTGGTGCCCTGGTTGGACCGACGGAACTTCGCGACCCGGTAGGTCTGGTGGGTGCCGTCGTCGTTCGCGATGCTGATGTAATCCGCGGAGACGTCCTCGACCACGCCGGCCTTCTCGGCGACGATGACGTCACCGGCGTCGACGGCCGCGCGCCCCTCCATGCCGGTGCCGACCAGCGGGGATTCGCTGCGCAGCAGCGGCACGCTCTGCCGCTGCATGTTGGCGCCCATGAGTGCCCGGTTGGCCTCGTCGTGTTCCAGGAACGGGATCATCGCGGTCGCGACGGACACCGTCTGCCGCGAGGAGACGTCCATGTAGTCGACATCGGCGGGCGGCACCTGATCAACGTCACCGCCCTTGCGGCGCACCAGAACGAGATCCTCGACGAGCTTGCCGTCCTTGCCGAGCTTGGCCGACGGCTGCGCGATGATGTGGCGATCCTCCTCGTCGGCCGTCAGGTAGTCGATCTGGTCGGTGGCCTTGCCGTCGACGACGCGCCGGTACGGCGTCTCGATGAAGCCGAACGGGTTGACGCGGGCGTAGGTCGCCAGCGACCCGATCAGGCCGATGTTCGGGCCCTCCGGCGTCTCGATGGGGCACATGCGGCCGTAGTGCGACGGGTGCACGTCGCGAACCTCGAGCGAGGCACGATCGCGGGACAGGCCGCCGGGCCCGAGTGCCGACAGGCGACGCTTGTGGGTGAGGCCGGCGAGCGGGTTGGTCTGGTCCATGAACTGGGAGAGCTGGCTGGTGCCGAAGAACTCCTTGATCGAGGCGACCACCGGACGGATGTTGATCAGGGTCTGCGGCGTGATCGCCTCGACGTCCTGGGTGGTCATCCGTTCGCGCACCACGCGCTCCATGCGGGACAGGCCCACCCGGATCTGGTTCTGGATGAGCTCGCCCACGGTGCGCAGCCGACGGTTGCCGAAGTGGTCGATGTCGTCGATCTCCACCGGCAGGGTCTTCTCGGTCCCGTCCGCGGACGTGACGGTCCACTCGGTCTGCCCGTCGTGCAGCCGCAGCAGGTAGTCGATCGTCGCGGCGAGGTCGTCCGGCGTCAGCGTCCCCGTCGACGTGGGGATCGCGAGCCCGAGCTTCTTGTTCAGCTTGTAGCGGCCGACCCGCGCGAGGTCGTACCGCTTGTCCTTGAAGAAGAGGTTCTCCAGCAGGACCTGTGCGCTCTCCTTGGTCGGCGGTTCACCCGGGCGCAGTTTGCGGTAGATGTCCAGCAGCGCTTCGTCCTGGCCCGGAACATGGTCCTTCTCCAGGGTGGTCAAAAGGACCGACGACCAGGAGAAGCGTTCCTTGATCTTCGCCTCGTCCCAGCCGAGCGCCTTGAGCAGCACGGTGACCGGCTGGCGCCGCTTGCGGTCGATACGCACCCCGATGGTGTCGCGCTTGTCGATGTCGAACTCGAGCCACGCGCCGCGCGACGGGATGACCTTGACGGAGAAGATGTCCTTACCGGCGGCTTTGTCGACGCTCTTGTCGAAGTAGACCCCCGGGGAGCGGACGAGCTGGGACACGACGACGCGCTCCGTGCCGTTGATGATGAACGTTCCCTTGGACGTCATCATCGGGAAATCACCCATGAACACCGTCTGCGACTTGATCTCGCCGGTCTCGTTGTTCACGAACTCGGCGGTGACGAACAGCGGCGCGGAGTAGTTCATGTCCTTGTCGTGGCACTCGGCCTCGGAGGCCTTGACCTCGTCGAAGCGCGGGTTGGAGAACGACAGCGACAGGTTCCCGGCGAAATCCTCGATGGGCGAGATCTCGGCGAGGATCTCGTCCAGCCCGCTGCGGGCCGCCGGATCGTCCTGCCCGGCACGCCATTCGGCGCTGCCGATCAGCCGAGCAAACGAATCCGTCTGCAGGGCCAAGAGGTTGGGAACTTCGATGGGCTCATTGAACTTCGCGAACGAGACGCGGTGTGCGGAGCCGGTGCGGACGGTGGACGAGCTCGTGACAGCCAAGATGCGTCCTTCCAAGGACAATCGCTTCGATCTTCTCGTGGCGCGGCCGGCTCGTCTGGCACGGAAAACCCACATGGCACCTGATGGAGACATGTTCCGGGACACGGGTGGACGAAAGAGGGCAGCGCAAACAAGAAGCTTACCAGCAAATGCACACGCCTGTCTAGACGTGCCCCTGGCAGGTGCTACGTCGACGTTGCCGCGATGCGGTGCGATCGAGTCGATCACGCACATCCGAAACGGCACATCGGAAAACAGCTGCGAGAGGACGCGGCCCGCCATATGACCGACGTCGTCCTCACAAGCCTGAACCCTCCAGGCCCGATTCGTCAAGCCGTACACCCGAAGCAATTCGGCCGCTGCTTCTCGCGCCGGTGGATCGCGACGGTGGCCGAGTGTGACCGAGCGCACGCAGACGGTATCCTCCGGCATGATCACGTGAACGCGTTGAGCAGTGTGCGGACAGGCGAGGAGGCATCGTGCGGCGACTCCCCGCGGCCGTCGGAATGCCGTCGCCGGCCGATCGATTCGCGGACGCGCCACGTGCAGCGCGGATCTACGTCATCGCCGTTGAAATCGTGGCAGCGGCCGGATTCGTCGCCGGGGTCGCCGCCATCGGGCCGGGCCGAATCGCGACCATGCTCAGCCGCCCGGACTTCTACCTGTTCGCTGCGCTGATCGCGATCGCGGACATGTATCCGCTGGTGCCGTGGATGCGGGACACGCGCGGCCGGATCCGTCTGCACTTCTCCGGTGCCTTCGCGCTCGCGCTCGTCCTGGTCTGTGGCCCTCCTGCGCTGGTCGTCTTCCCACTGATCGCCCTCACATCGCAGAGCAGCATGCCGACGGCCCGATGGCGCCGGATCGTCAATATCGCGGTCCTGACCCTGGAGGGCCTGGCCGGATACGGCGCGCTCCACCTGGTCGTCGGCAGCTGGCCGCAGAGCCCGTCGGCGGCGCAGCTGCTGATCGGCGGCGGAGCGGTGGCGCTCGCCTGGGAGGTGGTCAACGTCACCGCCGTGAGCGGCGCGATCACACTGACGGCGGGCACGCCGTTCTGGGTCACGGTTCGTCTCGGCGCGCGGCGCACGGCACCGTGGCTGACCGCGCTCGTCGCCGCACCGATGATCGCCGACATCGTCCTGCACACACCGCTTTTCGTGCCGCCGGTCGCGTTGCTCACCATCCTCATCCATCGCACCGTGGCATTGACGATCCGCTCCGCCGCGGACGCGCGCGTCGATCACCTCACCGGGCTGGCGAACCGGACCGCGGCCCTGGAGGAGCTCGACGGCCGTCTGCGTCCCGGCCCGGGAGGGGCCGGGGCAGCGCTCATGATGATCGACCTCGACGGGTTCAAGGCGGTCAACGACACGTACGGGCACGACACCGGCGATCGGGTGCTCGCCGAGATCGCGAAGCGGCTGCGGGCTGCGATCCCGCCCGGCCCGCTGGTGGCGCGCATCGGCGGTGACGAGTTCGTCGTCATCGCAGATTCGTCGATGGATTGCGCTCCGATGAAGACGTCCGTGCGAACGGCCGTCCGCGCTCCCATCCGGGTCGGGGCGAGCGCGCGACCCGACGGGGACGTGCCAGCGGACGGCGCGGCACAGGAGGCCGTCATCGAACTCGACTGTTCGATCGGATTCGTGTCGGCCGACGGCGACTGCGAACCGATGGCAATGCTGCGCAGCGCCGATCGACGGATGTACGAGGCAAAGGCTTCGCAGGCCTCGCGGGCAGCGGGCTGCGACGGCGAGGCGTCACGATCCGAGATACGGTATCGCTCCGGGCGACGCCGTTACGATGGGGAGAAATCGGACCGGCCCCTCGTCGACAGCGAGGCGCCCTACTAGACCGCGCGGCACCGGCGGATCGCGGGCCTAGTACAGATGGAACCCAGCACGGATCAAACCCCAGCGTGACCGACCCCAGCACAGTGGACCCCGACAGAATGAACCGCAGCGACGAGAGCGCACGGGACGGAGGCCGACCGATGATCGCGGCAGTCGCCTTTGATCTCGACGACACGCTCGCGGAGTCCAAGACGCCGATTTCGACGACCATGGCCGACCTGCTGGTGCGACTCGGCCGGCTGGTTCCGGTGTGCATCATCTCGGGCGGGCGGTTCGAGCAGTTCCGCGATCAAGTCGTCCGCCTGCTGCCTCCGGCGGACCCCGCACTCGAGTCGCTGCACCTCATGCCGACCTGCGGGACCCGCTACTACCGTCATACGGCCGGCGAATGGCGGCAGATCTACGCCGACGACCTGACGCCCGAGGAGAAACGCGACGCGATCGAGGCGATCGAGACAGCGGCGAAGGGGCTCGGAATGTGGGAGCCCGACGAGATCGTCACGGGTGATCGCATCGAGGACCGCGGCTCGCAGATCACATTCTCAGCGCTCGGCCAGCGGGCCGAGGTCGCGCGCAAGAAGACCTGGGATCCGGACGGTGCCAAGCGCCACGTCTTACGGGACCGGGTGCAGCGCGCCCTGCCGGCCCTCGAGGTGCGGGCCGGCGGTTCGACGTCGATCGATATCACTCGAAAAGGAATCGACAAGGCTTACGGCATACGGCATTTCGCGACAGCGATCGAGGTCGACCTGGGCAGCATATTGTTCGTCGGCGACCGGCTCGACCCGGGCGGGAACGATGCACCGGTGATCGGGCTGGGAGTGCAGACGCACGCCGTCCGCGACTGCCGAGAGACGGAGAGCCTCCTGCCGCGCCTGATCTCGGCACTGCAGAACGGTTCCGGCGAAGCCTGGTCCGGCGACGGGCACGGCACCTGCGGCCATGACGGCGGGTTATCCCCAGGTCGGTAACCGGTGCGTCGCCGCCGAAGCAGGCCGCCGCCCTCACGCCTCGGTCACCGGCCGGTTCCATGCTGTCCACGGTGAAGGCGCGCCATACGCACCAGGAGCGCCCCAGCAACCACCATCACCGCACCCAAGAACAAGAACAGCGGCGTGTCGACACCGGTGTATGCAAGCGTTCCGGCACCGCCTGCGCTCGCCGCCAACACCTTGATTCCGTTCGAATACATGACGCGACTCCTTTCACCTGCATGCCACGATCACCCGACCTCCGACCGCTGTGTCACGCACCGCTGTGTCACACACCACTACGTCATCGGGGAGGGTTCGACCCAGCGGTCGGCTCTCGCCGCACCACCGGCGAGAGCCTCCGAAACCGCTGCCGCCGCCTTCTCCGCCCCCACCTCGATCGCCCGCTCGGTCTTGTCCCACTGCACGTCGTGTGCCCACTGCCGGCGCGCCCCCCGCCAGGTAGCGACCACGCCGAGAAGCAGGAAACCGGGGTAGACGAATCCAGCCAGCAGGCAGCGCCAGTACGGCTCGTCACGCAGGGACAGACGATGCACCGTCCCCCACAGCAGGCCGGGGAAAAGGATGACGCCCACGAGTTCCGTGAGGCCTATCCAGAGCACCCCGCGCGGATCGCCGAGGACGGGGATCGTGTCGCCCAGGAGCGAGAAGACGATGGTGCAGCCGAGGACCACCGCGATGACGATCGATAGCGGCACCGCCAGCCACGGCATCAGCAGGTATTGCAGAAAGTCGAGCAGGCCCAGGCTGGTCACCTCGCGTGACGCCATCAATTTTCGGATGTAACGGCCGCACTGGAAATTGCCTTGCGCCCAGCGGCTTCGCTGCCGCAGCAGGCGACGGATATCGGTCACCGCCTGCTGGCTGGTGACCGCACGCTGGGTGTAGCGGATCCCGATGCCTGCGAGATGCAGCCGGATGCCCAGTTCAACGTCCTCGACCAGGCACGACGACCACGGCGCCCGCCCCAACAAAGCCAATGTGGACAGGCGCGTGTACTGGCCGTTGCCGCCGAGACCGACGCTGCCGACACGGTTGCGCCACGACTGGCCCGCATCGGCGATGCAGGCGAACTCGATGTCTTGGACAAAGGCCAGCAGACGCGTTCGATTGCGGATGCGGACCCGCGTCTGGCACGCGCCGACGCCCGGCTGCGCGAGCACGTCGGCGACCTCTGCCAACGACTCCCGAGTGGTGCGGCCATCTGCGTCGAGCACTCCCACGACGATGCGGTCCATCGCACCGAGATGCACTGCCAAGGAACAGATCTCGCGGTACGCGGCGTTCAGGGCCGCGCCCTTGCCGCGACGCGCCTCCGGCGGCGCCCGATGGAGCACCGTCAGTCGTCGGTCATCGATCCCGTCGAGGATCGCGGGCGTCCGATCGGTCGAGCCGTCGTCGACAACAACGACGTGGACAGGGATCCCCGGGGTATCGAGGTCGAGTGCCGCGGCCACCGTGGGCGCAATGACCCGTTCCTCGTTGAGCGCAGGAATGACGAGCCAGAACTCCATGGCAGGCCGTGCGGTGGGAACAGCACCGCTGTCCCCGATCGCTCGCGATGAGCGCCGCCATTCGCCGACCATTGCCAGGCCGGAGTTGTAGACAGGCCATCCGAGAAGGGCAGCCAACATCAACAGCTGCCAGACGCCGATCATCGCCGAGACACGGCAATCCTCGACGGCACGGCATCCCGACGCAGCACGGCGGCCAAGGCGCGGCACAGGCCAGTGCTCGCGACAGCGGAACCCGGAAGAAGCGCGCCCATGTCAGCCTCCGCTCCGCTGCGTACGGTCAGCAATCAGATTCACCACTGATCGTCAGATTAAGACTCATCCGGATGACCGAGGTTTCGAAAGTGGTGTGAAACACACGAAGAGTAGCGATGAACTGCCGTCATACGGGTGAATTGCTCGTGTAATGGAGGTCGGGTCCGTTCGGCTGAGCGGGCTACGGCACCGCCTCTCGCGACGGCAACTCACTACATCTTCCGGAGGCGCACGTGACGGGACACACCGACAGAGCCTTGATCGAAATGCCTGTCGCCACCCAGCCGCCGCGGCCGGAGGGGGCTGCGCCGACCGTCTGTCTCATCGGCGGAACGCGACCCGAGGCGATCAAGATCGCACCCGTGGTACGTGCCATGCGAGCGGCCGGGCGACTGCACCCGATCGTCCTGGCCAGCGGCCAACACCCCACGTCCTTCACCCACGCGTTAGCGGCATTCGGCGAAGCCCCCGACATCGAACTCGCGATCACACGGCACTCCGGGACGCAGCCCGAGCTGGCTGCCGCCCTGGTGGCCGCGTTCGACGCACAGCTGTCCATGCTGAACCCGTCGGCGGTGCTGGTCCAGGGCGACACGACCACCGCGCTGATCGCAGCCATGGTCGCGTTCTGGCGCCGCATCGCGGTAGTCCATCTGGAGGCCGGGCTACGTTCCGGCGATCTCCGCGCACCCTTCCCGGAAGAAGCCAACCGCGCGCTGATCAGCCGGATCACGAATGTGCATCTGGCGCCCACGCCCCGAGCAGCCCGCAACCTGCAGCGCGAAGGAATCGGTGGCGACGTGTGGTGTGTGGGAAATACCGTGGTGGATGCGGCCTTGACGATGGCGCACATCGCCGAAAGCGAGGCCGCCCGACCCGCGGCGAGCGGACCATTGCCGGGACGCCTGCGGCGCACCGAGCGGCGGCTGGCCGCGGCCACGGAACGAGCACGGCGCGGCCGGAGCCACCTGGTCCTCGCCACCGCTCATCGACGCGAATCCTGGGGGGACGGGCTTGATCACATCCTCGCAGCCATGAACGAGTTGGCGGATGGCGACGAGACCGTGGAGATCGTGTTTCCCGCGCATCCCAACGCCGAGGTCGCGGCCCGAGTACACCGTGCACTCGACCATCGAGAGCGGATCATCGTCACGCCGCCGCTCGATTACCCGCGATTGATCCAGGTGCTGTCCGTGGCGACCCTGGTGTGCTCCGATTCCGGCGGCATCCAGGAGGAAGCACCGACCTTCGGCGTGCCCGTGCTGGTGCTGCGCGACGTGACCGAGCGCACTGAAGCGGTAGAGGCAGGGACGGCAACACTGGTCGGCACCGATGCGGCCACCATCGTCGCCCATGCCCGCGCGGTACTCGACGGCGGACACCGCTTCCCCATCGGCCGGAACCCGTTCGGCGACGGTCACGCGAGCGAACGCACCGAGCAGGCGGTGGCGTGGCTGCTGGGACGGGCAGACCATCCGCCGGCAGCCTTCCGGCCGGCTATCGGCCGCCCGGCCGGGCAACGCAGGCGCCGTGCTCCGCTGCACGGGTTGGCAATGCCGGCGTGAGGCGTCACGTCAACAAGCAGCGACACCTGCCGGCGTGGGCGCGACTGATGGGCATCACGATCCTCGCGGTGGCCGTCGCGGCGGGGGCCGTCTTCGCGATCAGCCGCCCACCTGCGTTGGCTCGACCCGCCGCCCCCGATACCGGGACCGCACCGTTGCACGACCTCGCCGGGATCGCGGGTGCGCCGGCGCCCGGAGCACCGACGAACCGACGCTCCTTGGTGCTGTATGACGACTCGGGAGCGGACTGGCAGGCGCAGCAGTCCAACGCCATCCAGACGGCCAATCTGCTGTCGCGTACCGGCTATGTGACCACCCGGCCGCTCTCGGCAGCGCAGTGCGACTGGTCCGGGTACACGGCGGTGGTCTTCATCGGCACCGACGACGGCAAGCCGGAACCGCGTTGCCTGTTCGACGACGTCGTCCACGGAAAGACGCCGCTGCTGTGGATGGGGCCTGGCATCGCACAGCTCTTCAGCGCAGTGCCTACGGCATCCACGACCCTGGGCTGGAGCACTACCGACGGCGGCTCGCTGATGCCGGTAGCGGTGCTCTACCAAGGGGTCCGATTCACGCGCCAGCCGCAACCCGACAATCCGACCGTGCCGATCGACCTGGTCGCGAAGTCCTCGAAGGCGACCGTGCGTGCGTGGGCCATCATGGCGGACGGCAGCCGCATGCCCTGGGCCGTGACCACCGGCAGCTTCACCTACATCAGCGAGGTTCCCTACAACTACGTCACCTATGGCGATCGCTATCTCGTCGGTGCCGATCTGATCCGGTCGACCGCGCTGCCGGACGCAGACATGCCGGACCAGCACCGCGCACTGGTGCGCCTCGAGGATGTCGGACCCACCGCCGACCCGGTCGGGCTGCGCGCCATCACCGACTATCTGTACTCGGTCCACGTACCGTTCACGGTGGCCGTGTACCCGGTCTACGTGGACGTCACCGGCAGGTATGACGACGGGAAGCCGACCACACTGCGGCTCGCGGACCGGCCGAAGGTCGTCGCCGCGCTGAAGTACATGGAACAGCACGGCGGCACGTTGGAATTACACGGCTACACGCATCAGTACGACCACACGCTGAACCCTGACGGTGTCTCGGGGGCAGATTTCGAGTTCTACCGGGTACGCAAGAACACGGACGGCACGGTCGTGAACGTCGGGCCGGTTCCGGAGGACTCATTGGCCTGGGCCGAGTCTCGCATGCAGAGCGGCCGGGCCGAGATGATCCGAGTGGGTCTGCCCGATCCTGCGATCTTCGAGTTCCCGCATTACACAGCCTCCGCGGTGGACTACCGGGCCGCGAATGACATCTTCGGTGTGCGCTACGACGAGGGAAGCTACTTCGCGGACAGCTGTCGGCTGGGTTCCGTGCCGTGCGGGAGCACTCCGGACCCGCATTCATTCTTCCAGCAGTACTTCCCATTCCCGGTTCGCGACGCCTACGGGTCGGTGGTGATTCCCGAGGATCTCGGCTACCTGGCGCCTACGGTGGTCGGCGACACGTCCACCGAGACCGCTGCGGACATAGTCAGCTACGCGCGCCAGATGCTGGTGATCCGCGGTGGTGTCGCGAGCTTCTTCTTCCATCCCTATCTCGGTGTCGACCAACTGAAACCGATCGTGGCCGGAATCCAACAAGCCGGCTTCACGTTCGTCGCTCCCACACCGCTTGCCGAAAGAGGATGATCCCAATGACGTAATCGCGATTCCCGGGCTCATGATCGCGCCGCGATCGCCGATGAGGACTGTCCAGAGCTCTCCCGGAGGGACAGTCCATGCCGTTCGCCTCATCGGTAGTCGCCGCACGCACTGCGCGCCGACGCACCACCCCACTCATACTCGGCACCGCGGCGATCTCCGCGGCATTGGTGATCGTTGCCGCCGCACCCGCGACGGCGGCGCCGACCCACGTCGCGGCGCGCCCAGTGGCCAGCACCCCCCACGCCGCATCGGGCAAGGTCTTGTTGAAGGACAACTTCACGTCGGTGCCGGCCGGTCGAACCCTCACCGACGGAGACCCGGTAGGCAGCAACTGGCACGTCCGATACGCCGGCTTCGGCTCGGTGATCGCGACGAACCACCCAGCGCTGCGCCTGACTCCGGCAGTTTCCAAGCGACAGAACGAGACTCACGCCGCGCTGGTCACCACCAACCGCAGCTTCGGCGACATCGACGCCACAGTCTCGATGCGCACCGATGCACAGCTCCGCAAGGGCAGCGCCCCGAACCCCTGGGAGGCAGCCTGGCTACTGTGGCACTACACCGACGACAACCACTTCTACTCGCTGGTCCTCAAGCCGAACGGTTGGGAACTCGGCAAGGAAGATCCGGCCTACCCCGGCAGCCAGCGATACCTCGCGACCGGCAACGTGCCGGTCTTCCCCACCGGTGCGTGGTACAAGGTGCGGGTCCGCCAGGTCGGCCCGTCGATGACGGTCTGGGTGAACGGGAAACAACTCGTCAGCTTCACGGACAAGCAGCGTCCCTACGCCAGCGGCCACCTGGGTCTGTACAACGAGGACGCGCAGACCTCATTCACCGGCATCGAGGTGCAGCGCGTTCCCTGACCGGCCGGGCCGGGACGCCCGACATGCAGCGGCCACAGAATGCACCCGCAGAATGCGCCCCCCAGAATGCACAGGGGGCGGGCTGCAGATCTGCAGCCCGCCCCCGGCGGCGCCTCGCGCCGCGAACAGCGTCATACCAGTGACGCTGCCCGCGGCGGTGGGTGATGGTTACTTGACGGTCGCCTTCGCGCCGGCCTCTTCCAGCTTGGCCTTGGCGGCCTCGGCGGCCTCCTTGGTGGCCTTCTCCAGCACCGGCTTCGGCGCGGCGTCGACCAGGTCCTTGGCTTCCTTCAGGCCGAGGCCGGAGACGATCTCGCGGACCGCCTTGATGACCTGGACCTTCTTCTCGCCCGCGGACTCGAGGATGACGTCGAACTCGTCCTGCTCCTCAGCGGCTTCGGCAGCGGCGCCACCGGCCGGACCGGCGACGGCCACGGCGGCCACCGGCGCGGCGGCGGTGACGTCGAAGGTCTCCTCGAACGCCTTGATGAACTCGGAGAGCTCGATGAGGGTGAGCTCCTTGAACTGGTCGAGAAGTTCCTCGGTGGAGAGCTTCGCCATGATGGTGTCCTTTCGTGATTCAACGTGAATGTGCCGGCCTTGATGTCGACCGGGTGGTGCGTCGGCCCGCACGGAACGCGGGCCGGTCGGTCGGATCAGGCCGCTTCGCCGGATCCTGATGTGGTGCCTTCGCCCGCCCGCTTCTCCTGCAGGGCGGCGGCCAGGCGCGCGACCTGGCTGGGCAGCTGGCTGAACAGGACCGCGGCCTTGGTCAGCGAGCCCTTCATGGCGCCGGCCATCTTGGCCAGCAGCACATCGCGGGATTCGAGATCGGCGAGCTTGTCGACCTCGGCGGCGCCCACGGCACTGCCGTCGACGAGACCGCCCTTGATCACCAGCGGCGCATTGGCCTTGGCGAAATCACGCAGCGCCTTCGCGGCATCGACCGGCTCGCCGGAGATGAACGCGATCGCTGTCGGACCGACGAGCAGATCGTCCAGCCCCTGGATACCGGCATCCGCGGCGGCGCGCTTGACCAGCGTGTTCTTGGCGACCGTGTAGTCGGTGCCGGCCCCAAGTGCCCGCCGCAGCGCGGTGAGCTGCTTCATGGACAGACCGCGGTACTCGGTGACCACGGCCGCCTGGGAGCTGCGGAACTTCTCCGCGATCTCTGCGACCGCGGCCGTCTTGGCAGAGTTGGCCATCCTCGCCTCCTTTCACTTCGTCCTTCGCACGACGCGAGCCCGCGCCGTGGCCGTGCATTCGGCAACGGGGGTTGCCGGGTCCGATCCGCCCGGCGAAGGGTTGTGCTCTTGGCGGCGCTCTCGCACCTGGCTTTGAGACGACAAACGCCCCGGCGCAGGCGCACGGGGCGTGACGCACGATGTCGATCACCGTCTATGACGGCACAGCGACATTCGGCGCGATACCTCGTCCTCCTGCGTGGGCCGCCCGCGCTGGCGCGCGGAACCTTCGTTACCGGCACGCAACGTGGATCGGAGCCCGACCCGCGCCGCGCGCGGCAAGACCAACGGTCTTCGGTGGAACTGTGTCAGCCTACCGGATGCCGGGAGACGGGCCAAATCAGCTCTCCCGGCCCGGTGGGCTGTAGCGCAACCGCGGTCAGGCCTCCGCGACCGCCTTGGCCTGCGCGTCGAGCGGGATCGACGGCCCCATGGTCGTCGTGACGAACGCCTTCTTCAGGTACCGCCCCTTGGCCGCGGACGGCTTGGAGCGCAGCACCTCGTCGAGCGCCGCGGCGTAGTTCTCCACCAACTGCTCGGTGCTGAACGACACCTTGCCGATGATCAGGTGCAGGTTCGCGGCCTTGTCCACCCGGAAGTTAATCTTGCCGCCCTTGATGTCCGCGACCGCCTTGGCGACATCCGCGGTGACCGTGCCGGTCTTCGGGTTCGGCATCAGGCCGCGCGGGCCCAGGATCCGCGCGATCCGGCCGACCTTGGCCATCTGGTCGGGGGTGGCGATGGCCGCGTCGAAGTCCAGCCAGCCGCCCTGGATCTTCTCGATCAGGTCGTCCGACCCCACCGCGTCGGCACCGGCGCCCTCGGCCTCGGCGGCCTTCTCGCCGACGGCGAAGACGATCACCCGGGCGGTCTTGCCAGTGCCGTGCGGCAGGTTCACGGTGCCGCGCACCATCTGGTCGGCCTTGCGGGGGTCGACGCCCAGCACCAGGGCGACCTCCACGGTGGCGTCCTGCCGCCCGACCGACGTTTCCTTCGCGAGCGCTACGGCCTCGGCCGGGGCGTACAGCTTGGTGCGGTCGATCTTCTCTGCGGCGGCGCGATAAGCCTTGCTGCGCTTCATGGTTCTACTCCTTGATCGGAAAACGGTAGTGCAGGAGGGTGTGGTTTCCGGGCCAGCGCGTGGCCCTCCCACCGGCATCGCCCCGCGGGCCATGCCGTTCGGTACGGCGCCATCCTCACGAACAGCGTCATACCCGGTGCGGCATCAGTCGGTGACGGTGATGCCCATCGATCGGGCGGTGCCGGCGATGATCTTGGCGGCCGCGTCGATGTCGTTCGCGTTCAGGTCGACCTGCTTGGTCGTGGCGATATCGCGGACCTGCGCCATCGTCACGGACGCGACCTTCACCGTGTGCGGGGTCCCGGAGCCCTTGGGCACGCCCGCCGCCTTGAGCAGCAGCTGCGCCGCCGGCGGGGTCTTCAGCTTGAAGTCGAACGACCGGTCCTCGTAGACCGAGATCTCGACCGGGACGACGTCGCCGCGCTGGGATTCCGTCGCGGCGTTGTACGCCTTGCAGAACTCCATGATGTTGACGCCGTGCTGACCGAGCGCGGGACCCACGGGCGGCGCCGGGTTGGCCGCGCCGGCCTTGATCTGCAGCTTGATGACGGCTGCCAGCTTCTTCTTCTTGGGGGGCATGGTTGCTTCTTCCTGGATTCCTCGGTGGTGTGGTGCGGTGCTGCACGTGGTACGTGGTTGGCGGCGGGTATGACGCTGTTCGCGGCCGTCGCCGTGGGGCCTATATCTTGGCCACCTGGGCGAAGGTGAGTTCGACCTCGGTCTCCCGGCCGAAGATCGACACCAGCACCTTGAGCTTGCCCGGGCCGGGGCTCACTTCGGCGATGGTCGCGGGCAGCGATGCGAACGGCCCGTCCATCACGGTGACGGCCTCGCCGACCTCGAAGTCGACCTCGGTGCGGATAGGCGCCCCGGAGGCAGCAACGGCGGCCGCGGCCTTCTTCGGCGCGGCAGGCGCCAAGATCTTGACGACCTCGTCGATCGACAGTGCCGAGGGCTGCTGGGCGGTCGCGCCGACGAAACCCGTCACCTGCGGCGTGTTGCGCACCACGCTCCACGACTCGTCCGTCAGGTCCATGCGCACCAGGATGTAGCCCGGGTAGACCATGCGGCGCTTGGACTTGCGCTGCCCGTTCTTGATCTCCACGTATTCCTCGGTGGGGACCTCGACCTGGTAGATGTAGTCGCGCATGCCGAGCGACTCGATGCGGGACTCGAGGTTGTTCTTGACCGTGTTCTCCTTGCCGGCATAGGAGTGCACGACGTACCAGCGGCCGGGGGCCTTCCGCAGCTCCGCGCGGAGTTCCGCGGTGGGATCGGTGTTCTCGGCGGTCTCGGCACCATCGGTCTCGGCGCCGGCCGCCGCTGCCGATTCATCGGCCGTGTGCGCCGTCGACTCCTGCGCCGTCGACTCCTCAGCCGACTCCTCAGCCGACTGGTCGGCCGCCGGCTCGTCGAACGCTGGTTCGTCGAGCGCTTCGCCGGTGGGCTGGCCTGGTGTCGACACGGTGTCACTTCCTGTCAGATGAATGAGAGACGGGCGCAGCGCTCGGCTTACCCGAAGATCCAGAGAATCAAGCGCGCGAACCCGAAGTCGGCACCCCAGGTCACCGCGACCATGAAGACCAGGAACAGCACGACAACGACCGAGTACGTGATCATCTCGTTGCGGGTCGGCCAGATGACCTTGCGCAGCTCGGACACGACCTCCCTGAGGTACCGCGCGATGCGTGCGGCCGGGCCGACCCGGTTCTTGGTCCGATCGCGTGACGCCGTCGGTCGCCCCTTGGCCGCCGTGACACCCGCGCGCGCGGCGGAGGCGCGGGCAGCGGCGCGCGCGGACCCGGCGGTGGCACGGGCGCCGACCGTTACCGGCTCGCGCTCGAACTCCCCGTCGTCCGCAGCGGTGTCGGCATCGGTATCGGCCGCGAGGTCGGCTTCCAGTCCGGCGATGACGCTGTCCTGATCCGCGCCCACGTCGCTGCCCGTCTCAGAGCCCGAACGGCCGGCCGTCGACGAGGCGTCGGCTCCCTTGTCCCTGCGCGCCTCGTCGTCACCGCGCGGCTGATCGCCGCCGGCGCCGCCGTCGGAATCGCTGTTCACCAAGGCAACCTCTTCTGCGTCTTCGCCGAACTTCGCTGGTTCTGCGCGGGCCTGTGCCGGCCTCGTCCGATCACGTCGGTGTCGGGCGGCACGCGCCACCCCACATCGGTGACCGACCCGTCACACCGGGGCAGGGGCGACAGGACTCGAACCTGCAACCTGCGGTTTTGGAGACCGCTGCTCTACCAATTGAGCTACACCCCTTCGGCCGCGTCCCCACAGATCCGCGCAGGAACCCTGGTGGAACACAACCGGGATGGACCGGCGCCGCGCGCGCACGACAACACCACACACGCAGGCAGCACTCAGTACACCCCCGGCCGTCCAGTGTAAGGCACGCGGCGGAATTTCACGAACCGGCCGACTCTGTACCCAGCGCCGTGCCCAGCCTCATGCCGAGTTCATGTCGAGCGAGCCGAACCAGGAAGGCGCACGGTCGCGCGCGCCTTGCCGAGCACCTTCCGGCCGTCCACGGTCACCGTCAGGTCGACCCGCGCCGTCGCCGTACCGGCGTTCCCGGGGCCGTCGGCGCTCCCGCCGGGGGCGACTTCCGCCACGCGCCCGGTGATCTCCACGTCGACCCCGTCCGGGTCTGGCACCACGACCGGCCGAGTGAACCGCACCTCGAAGTCGGTGATCGCCGCGGGATCGCCGATCCAGTCGGTGACCAGGCGCCCGGCAAGCGCCATGGTCAACATGCCATGCGCGATCACGTCGTCCAGCCCGACCGAGGTGGCGACGCGCGGGTTCCAGTGGATCGGATTGAAATCGCCCGACGCGCCGGCGTATCGCACGAGCTGGGCTCGGTCGACGTGGACCGTGAGCGGGCCGATCTCGTCTCCCACGGCCGGATCGACACCGGGTACGGCGGGCTCAGCCGCCGGCGCTAGCGGCAATCCTGCCGACGTCATGCCGCCCCCCGGGAGACCAGCGTAGAGACAGCCGTGCAGACGGGAACATCGTCATGGGCGGTCAGTTCAGTCCGCAACGTGATGATGTCGTTCCCGGCCATCTCACGGATCGCGTCGATGTGCACGACCGCGGTCAGCTCGTCGCCGGCACAGATGGGCCGGTGGTGCGTGAACGCCTGGTCCCCGTGCACCACGCGGGAGAAGTCGAGCCCGAGCCGCGGGTCGAACAGGACCGCCTCCTGCGCCCGGGCGACGACCGCCATGGCGAACGTCGGCGGTGCGACGAGATCGGGGTGGCCGGCCGCGCGCGCGGCGGTCCGGTCGTGGCACAGCGGTGAGCGCTCACCGATCGCGTCGGCGAACTCGCGCACCTTCTCGACGCCGACCATATACGGTTCGGCCGGCGGGAAGGACCGTCCGACGAATGAGGAGTCCATCATCGCGCCAGGCGCCCGCGACGGGTCAGCGGGTTTCGCGGTGCGCCGTGTGCTTGCCGCAGGTCGGGCAGAACTTCTTCAGCTCCAACCGATCCGGGTCGTTGCGGCGGTTCTTGCGCGTGATGTAGTTGCGGTTCTTGCAGCTCTCGCACGCCAGGGTGATCTTCGGGCGGACATCGGTGGCAGCCACGAAAGGTCCCTTTCATCTCGTCATCAGGACGGAGACCTCGCCGCCGAAGGCGGCGCGATCCTCGTCATATCAGTAGCGGTGGCCGGACTTGAACCGGCGACACAGCGATTATGAGCCGCTTGCTCTACCGACTGAGCTACACCGCCTTGTCGCACCGCGGACCATCTCCACCGTGCGCACGCCCCGCAGGACCGGGCTTGCCGAGACCCCCGACGCGCGTCGAGCCCCTTTACGGAATCGAACCGTAGACCTTCTCCTTACCATGGAGACGCTCTGCCGACTGAGCTAAAGGGGCGCATCCTGCGCGCGATTCGGTGCCGAGTCGCTCCGCAGGCCCTGGCAACTCTACATCACCGATGACGACATTCGAAAAACGGCAGGTCCCTGCGACCACACGCCGCGGAGCGACACATTACGCGCGCATACGCAGCAGCGCCGGCTCTCCCTGGCGACCGGGGTTCTGCGGCACCGTGCGTGAGGTGAGCCAGCTCTCAAACCGGTCGATCGGCAGCGGCCGCGCCAACAGGAACCCCTGCATGGCGTCGCACTTCATGGAACGGAGCGCGTCGCGGCCGGCCTCCTCCTCCACGCCCTCGGCCACCACCCGCAGGCCCAGCGAATGCCCGAGGTCGATGATCGCCCGCACGATGGCGAGGTCGCCGAGGTCCGTCACCATCCCCTGCACGAATGACTTGTCGATCTTGATCTCGTCGATCGGCAGGCGGCGCAGGTAGGCGAGGGACGAGTATCCGGTGCCGAAGTCATCGACCGAGAGCCGGATGCCGAGGGTGTGGAGTTCCCGCAGCGCCGGCAGTGCCCGCTCCGGCTGATCCATGACGGACGACTCGGTGACTTCGAGCGTCAGCAGCTCCGCCGGCACGCGGTAGGTGGCTAGCGCGTCCGCCACGATCCGCGCCAGGTCCGGCGCGAGCAGGTTGCGCACCGACAGGTTGACGGCGACGGAGATGTGCAGGCCGCGAGCGGACCACGCGGCGATCTGCGCCAGCGACTGGTCGAGCATGTGGCGGAACAGCACGTCGATCGCGCTCGTGTTTTCGATGGCGTCGATGAGTTCGGTGGGGGCGACGAAGCCGTACTCCGGGTGCATCCAGCGCACCAGCGCCTCGACCCCGATCAGCTCGCGCTCCACCAAGGTGAGCTTCGGCTGGTAGTACACAGTGATCCGGCCTGTGTCCACCGCGTGCCGGAACTGGCTGACGAGCTGGAACCGGCGCTGGTACACCTCGCCGATAGCCGGCCGGTAGATGGCCAGGCGTTCGCCCTTGGCGCGGGCGAAGACCAACGCCAGCTGCGCCTGCTGCAACAGCACGTTCCCGCTGATCGGCACGGCCTCGGGATGCTCGTTGAAGGCGATGCCGCCGACCACGTTCGGTTCGACCTCGACCCCGTCGACCACGATCGCGCGGGCAGCGATCGCCAGCACGGCGTCCGCAAACCGGCGCGCCTCGTCCTCCGTGAGCCGCCCGAACAGCACCGCGAAGCGATCCGCGTCGACGCGCCCGACGACAGCGTCCTCCCCCACCGCCTGGCTAAGCCGCTCGCCCACGGTGACCAGCAGCTGTTCGCCGTGGTCGTGTCCCAGCGCGCTGGTGACATCGCCGAGTACGCCGAGGTCCAGCAGCAGGACCCCGCCGAAGCCGCCGGCCTTGGCCAGCTCCGCGCCGCGGACTTCCAGGCCCGAGCGGTTGGCCAGACCCGTCACCGGGTCGTGGTACGCCTCGCGTTGCAATCGGCTGACGAGCCCGTGGTTGTCCAGCGCGGTCGCCAGGTGCCCGGCGAGCGTCCGTAGCAACGTCAGGTCGTCCGCGTCCAGCCGGCTCCACCGTGATCGGCTATCGCGGATCTCCACGAAACCGCGATCCCGATCCGCCGATTTCAGGGCCACGATGATGACGTCGGTAGCACCGCGGGCGGTGAGTGCTTCTGCGACGGCGGGGTCGGACGTGCGATCCCGCTGGGCGATGGCGAATCCGTCGCGGAGCGCCTGATCAAGCAGCGGGTCTCCGGCCGGCGGCATGGCGAGGTCGATCGGCCCGTCCGCGTCCGCGGCCAGCACCGCCGGTCCGGTGGACCGGTCTGTCAGGTAGAGGGCGGCGATCCGCGCGCCGATCTGGTCGCCGACCTGCTGCACGAGGTTCTGCCAGGTGGCGATGTCGACCCCGGCCCGCGCGACGCTCGCGCCGAACTCGTACAACCCGGCGAGCCCCGCATGCTGTTGCAGGAACGCGAAGTAGTTGCGGTAGAGCAGGATAAAGATGGCCATGAGCGCGAGGCACAGCACGGGACCGCGGGGGATCGCCGTCCAGACGGTGAATCCGGCGAGGGTCAGTCCGACGACCAGGACGGCCGTCAGCATGGACCTGGCGACGAGCGTCCGGATCGAGTCGGTCGACCCGGTCGCGCGCCGGATGAGTCCGACCGCGACGGCCGACACCAGTGCCCCGGCGATCGCTCCGACGGCCACGGCTGGGAAGCGCGGCTGGGCGACGGCGAGCAGATCACCGGATCCCACGGACCCGGCCAGCAGATGCACGAGGATCACCGCGCTGCCGCTCTCCGCCGCGATGAGCGCCAGGTTCATCACGGCGCTCCGGAGCCTTCCGCGTCTCGCGGCGAATGCGATCACGGCGGCGAGCCCGTACGCGGCGCCCACCATCCACGGCGGCAGCAGCAGGAGCCCGAGGACCAACGGCAGCTCGGACAGGCTCACGAGCAATATCTCGGAGCGGACTTCGAAGCGCAGCGGGAAGAGTTCGCCGGCCGCGAACGCGAGGAGCAGGACGACCGGGATGTACCAGGCGGGATGCGCGAGTGGCACGTGCGCCGGGGATGCGAGTACCGGCGCCCACAGCGCCGCGGCGACCAGCAGCAGCACCGCGCTGGCGATCGTGTAGACGCGCGTCCGGCTGCGGCCACGGGTCTCGTCCGCACATCGGTCCGTGCGCACACGACTCGCGTCCGTCACGTTCGGCACCCGGGCACGCTCGTCCGGTGCGCGCGAGACATTCGGTACATGCAGGTCAGCCGGCGGGACGCGCAGATCGCGCCGCCGCTTCGGCCCGACATCGGACACGCTCTATCACCGCGCACATACGGAGCGTAACGCCCAATGTGGCTCTGCGTACACCCTCGGTGAGCATTTACCGGACGAAACGTGCACTTCGCTGCGTGGCAGGTGAGAGATTCGAACTCCCGAAGCTTGCGCGGCTGATTTACAGTCAGGTTGCATATCGACTGTTTATGCTGGTCATCGAGTTTTTGATCTTGATTGAAGGTGTTTCGTGCAACCTACGTGCCATATCTGTACCGAATCGCAGACGGATTATCGCAGGTCGGCGGTTGGACGCCTCAGGGGCTCCCGCCGCCATATTGCGCGCGAAAGTGGCGCCGGCCGAGCCCTGGAGGAGCTGGGAAGGCGCAGTTCTGCGTGTTCTTGATGGTGACGTTCTTCGGTCAGCCACGTCGGCGCGCGTTATATCGGCGGCCTGCCGTCGTCGGCCCGCTGGCGGCGCCCTGCGGTCAGCGGCCACGGCGCGCGTGGCCGATGGCCGCCGTGGGGATGGGCGACAGCGCTCCGTCGATGTCGGCGAGATCGACGCGCAGTGAACGCTTGCCGAACCGATAGGCCGGGATCGTTCCATCGGCGATGCGGCGCCGGATCGTCTTGCCGGAACACGCGGCGTAGTCGGCCGCGTCCGCGATGCTGGCGAGTCGCCGAGTCGGTGTCTTCCTCGGTGCATTCGCTCTGGTGGTCATGGTGCGCCTCCTTCGGGGCAGCGTCGATGACGACGGTTCCTGCCCTAAGAAGGTGCGCACGGCGCGCGGTAGTGGCTCGCACGCACGTCACCAACGCCGCTCTGTAGGACCCAAGACCTGTACTGCCCGCTACAGGGCTCGCCCGAATCCAGAGCTCGCAACTCCCCACGGCTCCTTGAGCCAGATCAGTTGCCGTTCAGCGGCAGCACGGAGTGGAATTGAACCTCTGGGCTCTGGGAGAGCAGGGTGGGTCAATATCGCCGCAGGTCACAGACCTGACTTTCGGGCCTCGTCGTGCTGACCTGCGCCGATGGTTCCCAGGACTTCCCGCCCGCTCCCCTGGCTACCAATTCAAAACGATCACAAAACGATCACTACTTTTCACTTCGTATGCGTTCTCGCGCCAGTGCTATTCCCATGCTTCGGTGTCGGCGTTCCAGGCCCGTCCAGCGACCGCGGCCGTCAGCACCGGGTCAGCGAATGCGGTCACGGCGTCGAGGACAGTGGCGAACTGCTCGGGCAGATGGTCGGAGTTGCTGCGACGACGCCACTGCCCCCACCGTGCCTGCCCCAGCTCTGCGTAACCGTGGAGAACCCGGGTCAGCGGCCTGATCGTCGCCTTTCGGTGGTCGGCTACTTCCGCGATGGCCCGAGCTAGTTCGTCGGCCGCGACGGTGTGCCGACGCGACAAGCTCCAGATATCGCCGAAGTCGCGCCACCTGGTATTCGCGATGCCACGCTGAACAGCAGTGACGATCTTCTCGGCATGAACCATGTGCATCGGATAGCCACGCAACTCGATCGGCTCACCGCCCAACAAGCGGGGCACGGCTACGGTTGTCGGCGACGGCCAGATCGGGTCGCCGACATTGACATCAACGTGGAACGGCAACTGCGCGCTGGCCAGATGTGCCTCCACATGGACCCGGACACCCGAATAGTCATCCTGCTCGCGGATAACCTCAGCAGTCACCGTCTCGAAGCTGAACGCGATGCCATCGTCCGACGGTGGCGGCACGGCAACGATCCGTCGAACCAGTTCAAGCACGGCCTCGGTGTCGTTGGCGATATCAAGACCGGCGAGATCGACATCCCTGGTGGGCCGACGCGAGTCGAAGGCAGCCAGCAGCACACCGCCCTTGAGCACGAAGCGGTCCCGCACGTCGCTGACGGCCAGCCGGGCGAGGAACCCCTCCAGCACGTACAGCTGGAGCAACTCCTGAGTGGGTCGACCAAATCGGCGAGCGCGGTTCTGGAGGTCGAGGTAGGCATCACCCGACGGCGTCCCTCGCGTCACCCGGCTCACAACAGGATCTCCAATGTTGCGCGCAGGGCGGACTGCGCTCGCGGGAATGACCGCGCCAGCGCCAGCAGCTCCGACGGCTGCCCACCGGCGCGAAGCCATCGCTTGAGTGCCTCAACGGCCAGGTCGGCTCCGTCGATGTGGCCCATCCGAAACGCGTCGATGATGCTGCGCTCGGCCGAGTACAGGCCGATACTCCGGCCACCTCCGATGTCGAGCTCACCGCGACCGAGCTCGAACGTGTCCGCGTTGAAATGCCGCCATCTGACAGGAGCGATCGTCTCCGGCGTCCACGAGCCACGCGGGATGGCAACGTCGATCTCCGCAGGGATGTCATCGATCAACGCGTGACGGGCAAGAGCCGAACGCAAGCACAGCGTCGCCCGTGGCGCCTTGGCGGCAATCTCAATCAGGTCCTCGTCACCGATCCAGTCACCCTTACGGTAAAGACCACGCGCCAGAGCAACAATGGCGCCGGTGCCGATGAGGCTGCGGAGCTGCCGCTCGGTGACGTGATCGAGGGCCTCGGAATAGCGGAAGGTTTCCGGCAAGCTGGCAAGCAGCTCGTCGCTCGTTGGAGCCATGCCCTCACCTCCTGCTCGTGGGAACTCCTCGACACCAGCGCCTCTAGTGTAAAGGATTTCCATCGTAAGGTGCGGGCGCCGTGCGGCCCGCGCCGATGGCTGGCCACTTGCCCGGATCGGCGCGAGGTTCGGTTGTGGTCGCACGACCGCCTTCCGAACCTTGCGCGATCATGCAAGTGCACCGGCGGATCCCTGCTCAGGCCCTTCGGCTGCGGATTCACCCATCATCATCCGGTAGTGGCCCCCGTGATCCAACTCCTCGAAGATTCGCCGGAATACTCGAAGGTTCGCGTCCGCCGTACTCGACGTAGGCGAATACTCGAGCGCGTCGAAGATTGCGTGGGAGCCGTCATTCGCCCATGCAAAGAGGGATCGGCATATGACCCGGTCACTCCCTTCGAACTTTCCGACGATGACAGGTTCGTCGACATCGCCGATCACCTTGAAGTACGTCTCAAGGATGCGCCGAAGTACGTTCTGCAGTCCCACCGCGCTCGTTGAAGGCTGCTTAGCCGCGCGTTTGACCTCTTCCCACAACCAACCATAGGCGGTATTAATGGGATTCTGGTCGCACAGCTCGATCACGCTGTGCTGTCCGATCTGCTTACGTACGATCCCATATTGCCGAGAACCCAACTTCGGTCCGCGGTGCGCCTCGTACGTGACGTTCTTATGAAAGTGGACGTTGTGCGTGAAGAGGAGGAGCTGCCTCACCCGCCCAAGTCCGGCAGGAATGTCCTCGACAATTTTGCGGATCAGCGTGGACACGGAGTACAGCACCTCACTGTCAAGGCTCGAGATTGGGTCGTCAACCACGGCTAGGAGGTCGTGAGATTCAGTATCGTCCTGCGGCGAACCTTGAAGCGATTGGTAGTAGTACAGGAAAGCTATGAACGTTCGCTCACCTTCGCTGAGAGTTTCTGTGGCGATTTCACCGTCGGACCGGACAAGCGTGTAACCATTCTCAACCTCAGCTGACTCCGCCAGGGAGAAGGACTCGAAGCCAACAGATTTCAGAAGTCGGTTGATACGGTCAATAACCGGTCTACTTGATGTCACCTTCGCCTGAAGCTCGCGGAGACGCGACTCCTTTCCGCGAACATCGGCCTCGGCCGTCTCAACCTTGCCCTCGATGCTGCGTTTACCCTCCTCGTGGCCAGGCATCACAGCCTCGTAACCTGCAAGATCGGTGGCTAGGGTCGAGCGGGCAAACGCGACCCAGCACCGGTCAATAAATGACTTCTTCGCAGCCGATCTGTTCTTCAGGAGGTTGTTGAAGCCCTTGATTGCCGCATTCGCCTCCCGGACGACAGCGTTGACGGCTGCCACGTGCGGCGAGAGATCGGGTATAGAGAGCAAAGTCGACGGTGCGGATAGTTTTCCGTCAACCTGTGCTCGAGCATTGTCGATCGCCTTCTCCAGCGCGCCACGCGCACTGGCCCAACGGTCAGCGTCAAGATACCCAAGAGCGCCAGGCTTCGCCGGCAGATCGTCGAGGTAGGTCGCCCAGTCCTGCGCCCACGACTCGAAGCGTTCGCGGAACGCCGCGAGTTGCTCCATCTGCCCGGCGTAGTTCCTGTCGAAGTACGCTTCCAGCTGCGCGCCAAGGTCAGGCGGTGAGGTCTGCTGGCAGAACGGGCAGAGCCCAGCGCTGTCTTCCAGGTAGTCACGCCCATGCTGAACCCAGTCAGCGTTGCCAAGCTGTTCAATGAGGGGCGCAAGTTGCACATCCCCACTTCCAACGACGGCCACACCTAACAACGGGAAGCCGGGCGCGTCCTCGATCCTGATGTCGCGCCCAAGCGACAACTCTGCTAGCGGCTGAGCATCCGCAACAAAAATTGCCGCCGCTTCCTGGGCGAGAGCGGTGAACTCCTCGGCGGCAGAGTCGGCAGTGGTTGCAGTTTCGAGCAACCGGTCCAGGAATCGATCCTTATTGTTGTTGTACCCCTTGAACATTTCGCGCAACTCCGCCGGAACGTCCTCGCGCTTCGCCCATGCAGCATCTTTCAACGCCGCACGGGCGTCTGTGATATCCCGATTCTTCGCGTCCAGCGAAGACTGGAGGCCCGCGAGCGCTTTCTGTGCGGCAGCGATGGAGCCATTCGGGCCCGTGAGGGATTCGATCTCGGCCTGAATCTCGGCGTTGGCTTCGCCGAGGATGAACACGCCCGGCAGCTGTCCGGCCGGCGTAAGCGTCGCGTCAACGTAGTCTCTGTTGTAGACCTTGACGCCGAGCGGGTAGCTCGGTTGGCTCCATTCTAATGTGGTCCCGGCAAAACGTGATGGATCAACGAACGCGCGGCTGATCGTAGTCTTGCCCGAACCATTCGGGCCAAAGAAGAAATTCGACTGCTTTAGCGGCCCGACGGCAACGCCAAATTCTTCGCCGAAGACTGGCGCACCACGCAGACGAAGAAATTTCAGCATCGCGGCCACCAAATCTCCTTACGCTTTGGAACCGGAGGGCTTGTTATCGGCTCGCGCATCGATGACGACGATAGATTTTTCGCCAAGGAGGCCTAAGTCTTTCAGAACAGCGTTGGTCTTCGTAACGTCTGCATCTGTATAGCAGATGATCATCTTTACGGTTGTGCGTGTGCCATTGGCTTTTTGATAGACCTCAATCTGGTTTTCAAGGTTTCGCTTCAGTTGCTTGTTGCTGGCGAGTTTGATTTCGATCAGTGACTTATCGACTGCCCCTTTACTCACTTTGAAATCGACTGGCCCGCGACCGTTGTTCACTTCCCGGTTCACGTCAAATTCGCTACCGAAGAAAATGACGCCGAAGAAGAGCTGAACGTCCGTCTCTCCAGCAAGTGGACGTTCCTTTCCAGGTTTGTTGAGAAGCCGGTAGCCATCCTGGTTCTCAACGTATTGCTTGAAACCGTTGGCGCGCGCTAGAGCCTCGTCGTAGCTGGTGACCGGTGTCTCGTACAACGCGGTTTTGATACGGATGTCCTCGACAACATGTTGCACCATACGCACGAGAACCTCGAAGACCTCCTGCCGCCTCTGTGCACTGAGGCCGACTGCCTGGTCCCCGGCGTCTTCCTTTTCGCGAATGTAGTAATCTACTACCTCTGGAAATTGTGAAATCGCCGCCGCGGCCAGGTCTGAGTACTCTTTCTTTGTGGGATTGTCGCTCAACTTCTTGAGGAGGTAGTTATTGACCTGCGCGCGCAGCTGGTCATCTTCGATCGCGTCGGGAATTTTGATGAACTGGCGCACCAGGTCAGAGCGACTGATCCACGTGTCATCCTTGGTAAGCATGTCGGCCGGGGTGAGCAGGACGTAGTCGTTGCGGAGTTCCGGCAGATCGTACTGACGCGATTCCCAGGATTCCGTCTCGTAATTGAAGACTGCACGGGGGACCGAGAAGCTGCTGCGTTGGTCAGGCGACAAATGCGTCTGAGCAAACGCCTGGGTGTACTCCAGCAGATAGCCCTTGATGAGGTTCGTAGTGAAGTCACTAATGCTGTCGCGCCCTACGCCCTCTTTGATGAGGGCGAGCTTCTCTAGGTGGGCGCCCTTGGTGATCGACTCCGCCCCGAACCCTTTCAGGATCGAGCCGAGAGAGTCGTGAAGTGCACGGGCGAAGTCCTTGCCAAGCCCGCTCCCCGAGTTGCCGAGCACAGTGAAGCCGAGCCAGTTCTGCTTCACCTCCTGGAACATGTACCAAGATTTGATGAGCCCGGGGTCAAGATCCGGATTAGCGTGGTCGCGAAGGAAGACGAGGTAGCGGATTATCTTGTCGTGAAGGTCTCGGTACTCGTGCTTTTCGCTGTTGAAGAGAAGGAATGGATCGACGAAAAGGGGGAGATCGGAGACAAGACTGATATCGAAGGCGCCGTACGCCTCCAGTTCGTTCGGTGATATCCCGAAGTACTGAGAAAAGTACAGCTCGATAGCCATCTCCGCTATGCCCTCACTAGTTGTAGGAGGTGGTCGTAGCTCGTGACGCCGTGATACCGAATACCCGGGGTGCCGGCCACCTCATCGAGCTTCTCGAAGAGCTTGTTGGCGCAGTCGATCTTCGCTTTCTCTGCACCACGAAGTTCCAACGAGGAGAGTGAATACTTGGTCTCAGCTACAAAATAAACGTGCTTCACGGAACCGTCCTGGAAAGCGATCGCCCAGTCAGGGTTGTAGTCGTCCAAAGGAGTCGGAATCTTGAATCCACGTGGAAGCTTTGTGAATACTGCCACCTCGTCACTGATGTCGAGCGCGGCTCCAAAGTCTCGCTCTACCTGTGAGTCGTCGAGGACGTACTCATAGACACTCTTGTTTGGCGTGTGCACAGCCTTGGACAAGTCCTGAGCGGTTTGATTCTCGGTGAAGATCGAGGCGCCGTACCGGTCATCGAGGATGTCGTACTCAATGTGCTCGACCATCGTAGCCGCGGCCTGCTCGCGGATCAGCCGCGCCGCCTCCGTGATGAAGTGCTCCGGGTTCTGCTTGAACTTCGCGAACGTGCCCGGCCTTACCTGATGAAGTATGGAGGCGACCGTGCGGCGGGTGAGCTTCGTCTTCTCAGCGATCTCGCCGATCAGGTCGTACGGCACCGTGGAGCTCGCGCTCAGGGTGGATTCGGACGACTTCGTTCGGATTACATTGAAGCTCTCGCCGGACTCCAGGTCAGCTGCCTCGATGATGTCCCGCTGGATGCCCTCAGTCACTACGTACTGGAGCCGCGCCACTTCCAGGGATGTGTCGAGCGCTCGAACGCAGTTGGCAATGAGCTCCTTCGAGTCGAACGCGACCTGGTACACCACACGGTGGTTGATTCGCGCCCATAGCTCCTGGAACTCCTTCTTCTCGAAGTTTGCCTTGTTCATCGGGACGACCTTCGTCTTGCGTCCGTCATCGACCTTCGGCGCCTGAACGTAGAGGGAATCGATCAGTTCCGCGACCTGGTAGAAGTACGGCTGTAGCGCGGGGGGCATGTCGGGAATCTCGGGGAGGTTACCGCGTTCTAGCCACTTGTCGGTCAGATGCTGGTCATAGTCGATGAAGTCGTGCTTGACGAGCCAGTGCTGGAGTTGCTTGGCTTCGTCCAGCGTGACCTTGTGTTCAACACCTGCGATCACATCGAGCAGGACAGCTCCGGCGAAGAACTCTGGTGTCGCCTTCCGCGGGCGAGCGCTGAGCAAGCCCAGCGTCTCCTTTTGGAACCCTGCAACGAAATCGACGTAAGACTCCTCGGTGACGACGGTCAGAACGTTGATGTCGTGGACGGTCACGGGGTTGTCAGCACGATCGCCGTTCCGATCCACGGCAAGTCGGAGACCGCGCCCGACCTCTTGACGTCGAGAGTCCCCGGCGGTCGCCTTCTTGAGGAATCCAAGAGTGAAGACGTTCGGGTTATCCCAGCCTTCGCGCAGAGCAGAGTGGCTAAAGATGAAACGGAGTGGGAAGTCAGGATCGAGAAGCTTCTCCTTGTCGCGAAGGATGGCGTCGTAAGCCTCGGCGTCCTTGGACAGACCCTTGCCCTTCTCATCTGAAGCATCGGAAGCGTCGCTGTTCACCCACCGTCCGGTCTTCTTGTCCACCGAGAAGTACCCGTTGTGGATGTCGCGTACCGGGTCACGTTCGAGGAACGCCCGGTACGCCGCGGCCGATTCATCGAGGTCGAGTTCGCTGAGCCGCTCAGCTCTGAGCGACTCATATTCCTCTTCAAAAACTCTGGCGTACTCGCCTTGCCGGTCAGGTTGGTCGTAGTCACGGTACTTGTGAACCTCGTCGATGAAAAAGAGGGACAGAGCCTTGATTCCGTGACCGAAGAGTTGCCTCTCCTTGTCAAGATGCGCGCGTACAACTTCCCGGATCTGGAGTCGGCGCTTCTGTTCGTCGGTCACATCGTTGGTAACCTGTCCTCCCTGGAGCACTTGCCCATCCAAGAGGGTGACAGTGTTGGCGATGGCATCGATCTCGTCGACGACGAGACCCTTGTAGGCTTCGATACCGCCCGAAATGTCGTGCAGACGATCACCCTTCTTGACCTTCACCGTCTTTAGCGTGATGTTCCCACTCTTGGGCTGATGTTGAATCTCAACACGTGCCTTGGGGAAGTCAGCACCCTTGCCAAGCTCAAGTCCGTCAATATAGAGGTATGCGCTACTCCCGGCGAGACCCTTCACGCTGATGCCCCTAGCAGCAATCTTCTTGACCAACTTCTTGTTGTAGGCGTCGAGAGCATCCAGTCGATGAACCCGGTTGTGTTCGATAGCGTGAGTCGCTGAGTAGCGCAATGCGAAGAGTGCGTTAAAGCGTCCCAGTGCCTTCAACGTCTCGCTAGGTTTGGCCGGGTTGCTGCCGAGACGTTGCGGTTCGTCAATGATCAGGATGGGCCGATTCGCCGCTATGACATCGATGGGACGCCGAGACTTGAACCCATCGAGCGTCTTGAACATCTTGAGCCCCGGCGATTTGCCGGCCTCATTGGGGTCCTGGTCGGCCCTCTTCGCATCGCGATTGAAGTTCTGTGCGTTGATAATCATGACTTGGATGCCTGCATCTGATGCGAAGGTCTCGACATCTTCGAGGTGATCGGAGTCGTAGACGAACGCTCGGGCCTGAGTCTTGTACTCAGCAAGGAAGTGGTCAGCGGTGATCTCGAAAGACTTCTTCACACCCTCGCGGATCGCGATGCTCGGAACGACGACGACAAACTTGGACCAGCCAAACTGCCGGTGAAGCTCCATGATCGTCTTGATGTAGACGTAGGTCTTGCCCGTTCCTGTCTCCATCTCGACGTCCAGATTCAGCGTCGCCGCCGGGCTGGCCACAAGTTCTGATGACAGCGGAAGCCCGCTAGTGCGCCGTTGCACGGTCTGAATATTGTCGAGAAGCTGGGCAGAGCTGAGAAGCAACGGGCTGTTGCCATATCCGGTTCGCGCTGTAGCCTCGCTGAGACCGTGATCCAGCTCCGGCTGGTCACGTCGCTCCACCGCGCGTCCCGGATCGATCTTGTAGGTAACGTTGTCAGCGAACGGTTGGCGATGCAGCGCGCCGAAGCAGTCCACCACTGCGTCCACAGCAGCGGTTTGGTAATCCTGGACCTTGAACTGAAGCTTCATCGAGTCAGATCACCTTCAGTGTGGTGTCAGGCGAGAGCTGCTCGAAGACCTGATATGCGTTGATGGCCGCGTCGTCTGTCGCGAAGCCGGTGTCCTTGAAGACGACCTTCTGCGTGGCATCCACAGCCGCGCGCTCGGCGAGCGCGCGGATCAGCTCTTCGTCAAGGTGATCGTCAAAGCACGCGAGAAGTGCTCCATCGTCGACCGAAAATATTTCATGACCATTTGCTGATTCGATGTCGATTGTCGATGAAAGATCGAGTCCCCACGCGATGAGCGCCTCGAACAACACGTCCATGCCGCTCCGGTCCCGTCGGACGCTCTCAACGAGATCAAGCAGCGCGTTCTGATCGGCCACATCTGGTGTCATGGTGATGTCGGTGAAGTTGCTCGTGTCCACAGCGAAGGTCCGGAAACCGACATCCCCGTTCCAGTCAGAAGGCTTGCGCCCTTCCAGAATTTGCGAACCCGCTTTCCGGATCCTGATCTTAGCCAACTCGGCGATGTTGAGTGGCTTCTCAAGCTTTTGGAGGAACTTGATCGCGTTCTGGATGGTTGTCTTGGCAGACCCAGTCGCAGACTTGAGGTTGTCCTCCAGGGGCTCGGGCATCTGGACCAGGATCACGGGACAGTTGAGCCCAGTGCGGGCGCAGAGGTCGAAAACGGCTTCCGCGGTCGTACCGGACCCGGCGAAGAAATCCATGACTACGCCCTCTTGCCCATCCAGGACGTATTCAAACAGTCGAGATAATTCGATATGATCCTTCGGATTGTTAAACACCTTCGCGCCCATCAGTGCACGTAGGTGCCGTACTGCTACCTGCGACTGCTTGTAGAAGTATGTGCCGCGAACTTGTGTAGCCAACTCAATTTCATCTTCAACTTCGTCTTCTTCGCCTCCTGCAGATACGCTTCCGTCGTCGACTGGGCGCAAATGAGCTTTACGAAATGGAGGCTCAGAATGGTCTTCTCGAAACACGACAAGTCCTAGATCAATCTGCCGCTGCATCTCGGCGGCATCACTATAGATCCATCCACGTTCCGGCACTCGGCAAGGAATACCCGTTACGGGGTGTATAACGTCATAACGCGGCCCATTTCCGCCAGGCCACGAAATGTCACGGTCGCGCCAAGGTCCGTTAGCGTCGATCCTCTTGTAGCGCGACCACTTCTTTGCTGGATCCGACTTGGGCAGTCCTGCAAACCATGCCGCAATATCCTTCTCAACAGCAGCGTCGTCACCGCCGTGGAGGTCCCGAAGACGCAAGTACTCGTCCCAAATTTCGCGCGCGCCAGGCTTCTCTTCACGCCACTTGACCTGTTTCTCACGCAATATCGATTTAGATCTCGCATAAACGACGACATACTCATGGCCCGTAGAAAACAGCTTCGCGTCGTTTTTACGTCCCTTCTCCCACACGAGTTGCGCGATGAAGTTCTGTTCGCCGAATATTTCATCCATGAGCCGACGGAGCGACGCTTGCTCTGCATCATCGATGCTGACAAGGATCACACCATCTTGTGCAAGGAATCGCTTCGCTAGCCGAAGCCGCGGGTAGATCATGCTCAGCCAGTCCGAGTGGAAGCGTCCGTTTGCATCCGTGTTCGAGACGAGCTTTTCTCCGGCCTCGTTCACTTGGCGCGACTTCCAGAGGTACTCCTTCGTTGAAGACGAAAAATCGTCCCGGTAGACGAGGTCGCCGCCGGTGTTGTACGGCGGGTCGATGTAGATGAGACGGACCTTACCGAGGTACGACTCCTGGAGCAGCTTGAGCGCTTCGAGGTTGTCTCCTTCGATGAAGAGATTCTTGGTGGACTCGAAATCCACCGAGTCGGCGAGATTTGGTCGTAGCGTCTTCGCAATCGGAGTGTTGGAGGCGAACTCGGCGGCGAGCTTGCCTGGCCAGTCGATCTGATAGACCTCTTTGCCCTCCACGACGAAGTCGCTCAGTTCCTGCCTCAGCGCCTCGAAGTCCACCTGGTGAATGAGGTTCCCATCGTCGTCGAACCCTTCAGTGACGATGTGCGGGAACAGCGCGGCGAGTGCCTCGACATTCTGGCGCGTAACGTCAGCCGACTGCATCTTCAGTTTCTCTGGCGTGGTCATTTCTCTCTCTCACATCAGCGCCGCGAGCGCGGCCCGGCGGTCCCTTAGTAGTCGGCGTAGTTCGATCTTGCGGTTCAGTTGCGGCTCGGCGCGCATCTTCTTCTCCAGCGCCGAAATCTCGCGCTGGAGCTTGCGGCTTTGGTTCAGTCTGTCGGTTGCCTCCGACACTGGCTCTCCGGGGCGAGCGGTGAGCGGCAGTAGGACAGCGAGGACCGCTTCGTAGAGGCCGGCCAGATCAAGTGCTGTTGGTAGAGGGCGACGCACGGAGTCGGACGGTTGCCAAGCACTTGTGAAGTAGCTGCCGATCTTCGGGGTGCGCGTGCCGAGGAGCTTCTGGGCGGCTGCCGTACGCGCTCGGGTGCCGTCGGTGATTTCGAAGATGACGGGAAAATACACGGTCTTGTCGATGGCGGTGAGCACGTCATCGGAGACATCGGCGCCCTTGGTTTCGACCGTGAAGATCTGGATTTCGGGCACCGGTACGGTTCCGCGTAGGTGGATAGTTTCGTCGGCGAGCTTGTAGGCCCACGTGATGCGCTGGATGTCTTCCACGAACTTCTCACGCAGCGCGCTGCGGACGTTGCCATGGTCATAGAACTTGGTTTTCGGGATGACGCGGCCGAACGCCGCCGCCCTGGGCCAGCGGAACAGCACTGGTTGCTGTACCTCGTCATTCATCGGCGTACTCCTCGACGATGGCAAGGAAGGCAATGAGCTCAAAGTCGTCGAGCCCGGCGATGGTCTGCGCCAACGCGGTGGTATGGCCAGGGCTGAAGAGGCTGTCGATATCGCGTTCGTCGGTGACGTCGATCATCGAGCGGATCGCGTCGGTGAGGAGAGCGCTGTATTTGCCCATATTCGCGCCGTCGCGGGTGGCCTCGTTGAATATGCGACACACCTGCCAGGCGGGCTCACTTCGGTTGCGGCAGCCGGCGCGGATGAGATCAAGTAGTCGCTTGACCTCCGTGTGGTCGGCGACCACCAGGCCGTCGTTGTCAAGATAGACGAGGTAGTGGGGGTGGAGGCGGTTGCCGCGGTTCAGATGTTCGTCGGCGTTGATGTTGCGCAGTACGAATAGCGCGCCGGGTCTGAGGCCTTTCGCCGGGTCGGCAGGTACGACTGCGTGCAAGCCCTTCGGTGTGCCGGCCAGGTCGTCGTATTCCTTCATGTAGCCGAGTAGGTCCATGCGGAAGTCATTCAGGCCTAGATCCGTGATGGACACGCCGGTGCGGACGTCTTCGAGTTCGATGACCTCGTCTTGGAGCTTGCGCAGCTGCTCTCGACGGAATGCGGCGTCACTGGCCTCCTGGGTCAATACGTTGTCGTCAGCGGTTGCGGCGAGATCCGCGATCACCATGCGGTTTTCGACGCGCTCTTTCAGGTTGATGTACTCGTCCAGGGAAATGTCCGGCCAGAAGTTGACTAATTGGATGCGCTCGTTGGTCGATCCGATCCGGTCGATGCGGCCGAAGCGCTGGATGATGCGGACGGGATTCCAGTGGATGTCGTAGTTGACGAGGAAGTCGCAGTCCTGCAGGTTCTGGCCCTCGGAAATGCAGTCGGTGCCGATCAGAACGTCAATCTCTGAAGATTCTTTCGGCATGACGAGGTGCCGCTGCTTCGAACGCGGCGAAAACAAGGTGAGCGTCTGCTGGAAGTCGTAGCCTTTTCCGATCGTGGTCGACGGGCTACCTTGCCCGGTCACGAGGGCGGCGTCGTAGCCGTGTTCCTTGAGACGGCGAGCGAGGTTCTTGTAGAGGTATTCGGTGGTGTCGGCGAACGCGGAGAAGATCAGGATCTTGCGGTTGTCGGTGTTCAGCGGGTGCGCGAACTTGTCTGTCATCAAGCTGCGTAGCGCAGCGAGTTTCGAGTCGTGGTCCGGGGTGATGCCACTGATCGCTATCAAGAGCTGCTGGATGACTTGGCCGTCATTAACGAGGTCGCGATTCCACGATTCGACATCCATGTCGTCGAGGTCGATCTGCACCTTGCGGCCCACAGTGCCTGACGTCGGGAATTCAAAATCGTCGTCGTCCGCGTCGATGTCGGCTAGCGTCGAGGTCATGTCGGCAATGTTTGCTGCGTGGTTGTCGACGGCCTCCATCGCCTCTGCGACGGTGCCTTCTAAGCGGCTGAGGGTAAGCCGAAATGCCTCGATGCTGGATTCAAGGCGTTTGAGCAGGTTGACCGTCATCAGTTTCTTGATGCCCTGTTCACGGTTGGCCGCCCCGAGATTGCCAGTCTCACCTCCCACATAATTCTGGCCTCCGCGCGCGCCGTAGAGCTGTTCGTATTTATCGCGGCGGCTCGGGAACACATAGGCGAGCGGCGTGTAGACGGCGAGCGTCAACTGTTGCAGTTGCTCGAAGATGTCGTTGAACGTGGGCGCATCGGGCAGGTCCGTCAGAGGTGGGCGAAGCGAGACTGGCGGCAGCCTCTCGGGGAAAGCGCCGATATCTGTGGTGTCGTAGAACGCCTGAATATGCTTACGAGACCGGGCAATCGTCACCGCGTCGAGCAGCTCGAAGAAGTCGAAATCCAGCCGGGCCAAGATCGCCTCAGTGGTGCGATCTGTCGGCGGCAGCTCGGACCATTCGTTGAACACGCGCTGTGCCTGCCGGAAAACTTCCTCGATCGACGTCTGGATGTTGAGCTTGGCGGCCAATTGCGCGGATTCGCCTTCGTATGCCAGGGCAAGTTGGTTTCGAAGATCGTTGAACCGGTTGTTGACCGGTGTCGCCGACAGCATCAGCACCTTCGTCTTGACGCCCTCGCGGATCACCTTGCGCATCAGCCGCTGGTAGCGCGTCTCACGCTCCTGCACGTAGTCGGCGTTGCGGAAGTTGTGTGACTCATCGATGACGACCAAGTCGTAGTTGCCCCAGTTGACCAGATCCAACCGCTTGCCCAACGACTCGCCGCGATCGCGCGACAGGTCGGTGTGGGCTAGGACGTCATAGTTGAAACGGTCCTTGGCGAAGATATTCGTCGTGTAGTTGCTGTTGTAATTCGTCCAGTTGTCCGCCAGCTTCTTCGGCGCCAGCACGAGCACGGACTTGTTGCGCAGCTCGTAGTACTTGACTACCGCCAGAGCAGTAAACGTCTTCCCCAAACCAACACTGTCGGCCAGGATGCAGCCGTTGTATGTTTCCAGTTTGTTGATCACGCCGATCGCGGCGTCCTTCTGGAAGTTGTAGAGCGCCTTCCATACCTCGGTGTCCTGGTAGCCGGTCCGATCGTTGGGCAGCACATCTTCACTGATGTCGTCGAGGAACTCCGCAAACAGGTTGTACAGGATCAAGAAGTACACACGCTGCGGAGAGTTCTCCGCATACACCGACGCGATATGCTCGCGCACGGTATCGGTGACGTCCTCGAGCTGGTCAGGGTTGTGCCAGATCTGATCAAACAGCTGCATGTACTGCTGGGTCAGTGGGGCCTCGTCGATCTTGTTAACCATGTTCGACACGGCAGGGCCGCGCTCGTAGCCGAGGTCTGCCGTGGTGAAACCTTGCAGCGGCGCGTAGGCGGCGACTTCGTCGACCACGGCGAACGACTGCATCGGCGCGCCGGTGTGGTTCGAGCGGAACGTCACCTTCTCGCGTACCCACTGCGCGCACTCCCGCGCGATCGCGCGCTGCGTCAACTTGTTGCGCAGCCGGATCTCAAACTCGGTGCCGTATAGTCCAGCATCCCGACCCTTATCGCGCGGAATGAAAAACTGCCGCTTTTCCGGCGCCGGCTTATCCGTCGCCTTCGTCGTCGTGAACGACGGCGCCGTAAAAATGAACTCCAGCTCGCCGATCTTTTGCAGTTCTGCCTTGAGCGCTTCGAACGCAAAGATCGAGAATGTGCTGGCCGCGATGCGCAGCTTCGACCCCGGCTTGATCGATGCCTTCAGGTCGTCGCCGAGGAACTCGTTGAGATTGTCGATGAGCCGCACTCAGGCACCGCCGCCCTTGTGCTTGCTTCGTGCCTGTTTCGGTCCCGCAGGGGCCGACCCGCCGCTGCGCACCCAGGCATCGACCTCAGTGGCCTGGAACTTCCACAACCGACCGATCTTGTGCGCCGGCATCGCCCGTTCCGCGATCCAGGCGTAGACCGTCTCCTTCGTCACCCCGAGATGGGCGGCGACATCGTCGGCGGAAAGCCACGGTTCAGGCATCTAGCCTCCATACAGGCGCGAACACGATATGACCGGGTTTTGTTGACTCTATCGATACATGAGTGGACGTGTCGAGACGAAACTGAATAGTCTCGCTGGCCGCATCCGCACTACCGCGCGGGGCGCGCACCTATTTCGGGTAGAGGCGCGGCATTGGGCTGCGCTCTGTCGCGAGCGAGGTGGTTTACGGTGTCTGGGCCGTTCGGGGAGCCGGTGCCGGTTCCGATCGTGTGGGAGGACCTGTCGACCGGGGAGGCGTTCGACGCCTGGTCGGACCTGGGTCGGTGGGTTGCGTGGCTGGTACGCAGGTTCCGGTTGCGGCCACGTGAGGTACCGCCGTGCTGGTTTCGGCACGGCGCCGCAGTTGAGGAGCTCACCGCGCTGTGGGGCTCGTATCTGGCCTGTTACAACAGCGAGCAGCCGGCCACAGCAGCGGCGGATTGGCTGCGGATCTTTGCCGACACCCGGGTGCATCTCTCGGAGTGGATGTCGCGGTGTGGCTGCACGGCGACCGAGCATCGAGACGATCCGGAAGTGACCTGGCCTGACCCTGATCCAGAGTTCGGCCGGTTCGTCGGCGCCGACTGCGCCTCACGCGGCGAGGCAGCGCCGGCGCTGTGGCCGGATCGACCGGTGACGCTGTGAACGCCGAGCCCGCCGGTGCGGCACCGTCTGCCGTCATAGATGTCGCCGAGCTGGTGCCGTGTGCGCGTCATATTCACCCGGCGGAACTCACGGCGGGCGACCTGCTGTTTGACATGACCGGGCGACTCCATCCGATCAGCGACACGCGCGCGCTGCATGGCGGAAAAGCGATTTCGGTGCTGCTGGACGATGGGCATCGGGTGTGGCTGTGGAATGCCGAGCCGATCATCGCGGTGCTGTCCCGCGAGACTCCCCCTTCGGTGACGTTCCACGAGCGGGTGTTCGACCCGCTCGACTCGGAAGGCTGGGCGGGCGGTGACCCGCGCGTGATCGATACCGTCACCGACACGGCGGTGTGGGAGCCGGATGACGGCAACCCGATCGCGTGGGCGGTCGAACAGCTGGGGCGACGCGGAACGCTGGAGGCCTCATCGTCACCGCCGTTCACGACGCGCACCTGGTATTCGCACACGGGCGCGGATTTCGCCCACAGCGGCGCCACGGTCGACACCTCCGCCCATCTGTCCGGTTTCACGCTGGCCGAAGCCGAGGCGATCGGCGCACGCATCACCGCTCCCCCACGCCGCCCAGCAGCGCCCGCGACTGAGGTGTCATTGCGGCGCACGCCGTCGCTGGCGGCTTCTCGCGGTCGCGCTCCGGGCGGGCTGACCCGCTGATCGGGCCGTCGCGTGCCAGTGACGTCATACATCGTTTGTTCCACCTCGCATTCCGTGGAGGCATCTCATGAGCATCAACACTGATCAGGCGGCCGACAGTGCAGTGATCACCGTGGTTCTCGATCCGCGTGTCGCCTACCAGGGCTTCGGGCCGGATGACGGGCCGCTGGCCGTCGTCGCCCGGGATCTCGGCGCGGAAGAGGTGATCGAGGATCTCGCCGACGCCGCGGAACAGCTCGACTTCGCCTACCGGAATGCGTGGCAAACCGCCGCGGCACGCATCGCCCCCGACATCTCGTGGAACATTTCCACCCCAAACCATCAGCCGGCCGAGGACCATCCGCTGCTCGCCGCGGTCGCGATGACCGGCCGGGAGGACCGCGACCGGGCCCCGCTTCTGGAGCAGGTGACGGCGGCTCTGGCGGTTGAGGCGGAGACGCTCAGTTTCGGCGCGACCCGTTGGGTCGTGATCGATGGCGGTCGCATGGTCGGCTGTGCCACAGCGCAGCACACCGTCATGTCCGTTCAAGACCAGCACACCGCCGATGTCGCCGGCCGGATGCGCGACGAGGGCGAGCTGCTGCGCGCGGTCGAGGCCGAAGGATTGCGGCTCGAGCTCTTCGAACCGGGTGCCGAATCGCAGCGCGACGCCGGCGCACTGGGCTATGTGTTGACCGACCGCGGAACCGTCATATTTGCCGCCGCCGATTTTCGGCCGTCTCCGCTGCACGCGGTCGATTCGGACCGGGCCGTCGAGGCCCTGGCTGAGTTTCTGGCTTTGAAGCCCGGCGACACCGATAACGAATACTTCGCGACATACACCGAGCGGCAACGACTCTGGGCTGAAAGTGACGGGCCGAGCAGGCTCTACGGGCTGATCGCGGACCTGCCTGGTGATACGGAGTTCAATGCGCAGATGGCGGCCGACGCGGAACTGGCCGCCGAGCATTCCGGAGAGATCCGAGCCTGGCATGTGCACCCCTTGGAGCGGACCGATCTCCCACCGGTAGATCTACTGGCCGATAGCCCGAGCAACGCGCGTGCCCAATACCCCGCCTATGTGGCGGCGTGGATGGAGGACACCGGCCGGGAGTTGGACATCGACGGCGACCTATTTCCGGCGTTGGATGTCGATGCCGGGGACGTCATGATGCATCGTGGCCAGCCCGTCGTCACCCCGGTACGCGGACAGGCGACGCTGGACTGGGCGGTTGAGCACGTCAACCACTGGGCCACCGAGGCATACATCGCCACCGACCTGATCCCCACGCGGGTTACGCTCGCGATTCCGGCCACGGGAACTGCGACCGTCGCGATCCGCAACGCAACCGCGATCGCGCACGCCGGGGCCCGGGTCGAGGCACACCACCGCGCCCGCATCACTGCGCTACCCGACTCCGAGGTCCAGATCCATCCGGGCGCCGCCGTCAATCGCCAACCCGGCAGCTACGTCGCCCTCGCCCCCGAAGCGCGCATGCCGCAGCGCGGAAACACGTTCCGGCAGACGCCTGCCCGTCAGCACACTGGGCTCGGCCGGTAGTCCGCAATCGGTCGCAGTGCGTTACAACCTCGTCGTCTACGTTCGCAGAGAGCCGGCGGGGTCAACTCCCGGCTGGATTTTCGGCGTCAGAGGGCTGCCCTCAGCGCACTAGGCGGGTGTGCGCCAGAGGCGGTTGCGGCCACTGCTCGGTGTGCTCCTAGCCGAAGATTCTGCCGATGCCACCGAGGGTTGTCGTGGCACCCCGTTACGCTGCCGGAAGTAGACCTTGCCCGATCACTCGTTCGGGGCAACTAGCTGGCAGATCAACGATGGGGAACTGTTCAAGATGCAGCAACCGAGCAAGGCGACGGCGACTGAGCTCTTCGAAGGGCGGAAGCACTACGTCATACCGGCGTACCAGCGACCGTATGTCTGGACGGAAGAAGACCAGTGGGCACCGCTGTGGGACGACATTCGTAGGGTCACGGAAAGCCACCTAGACCCGGTGGTGCGTCCTCTGGCCAGCCATTTTCTAGGCGCTGTTGTTTTTGAACTGCTCCAGGCCGGCAGCAACGCGATGACGGAGCTGGACGTCATCGATGGGCAGCAGCGGCTGACGACGCTCCAACTACTGCTGGATGCGGTCGAGGATGCTATGCGGGCGGGCGGGCACGAGGAGGAGGCCGAGCGCCTCGAGGAATTGATCCTCAACGGGCAGTCGAAATATCGAGCCACGCGACATCGGTTCAAGCTGTGGCCAGCCCAGGCGAATCGCGCCGAGTTCGAAGCCGCCATGGATCCGTCGGCGCCGAGCGTTACTGAGCCTGGACAAATCCATGGTGCACACACCTTCTTTAAGGAGGAAGCGGCACGGTGGCTCCGGGGGGTTCCTGACGAAGACGGCGTTGTTCCGCCAGGGACAGAGGAAGATCGCGCACGTGAACTGGCTGAAACCCTTGCCGCGCGATTGGTCGTTGTTGCGATCGATTTGACGGGAGATGACGATGCGCAGCTCATCTTCGAGACGTTGAACGATCGAGGGACGCCGCTGCTGAAAGCGGACCTCATCAAGAACTGGGTATTTCGGCGCGGCAACACCTTGGGAGCTGATGTCGACAGGTGGTCTCGAACGATCTGGGAGGATTTCGATACCGAATGGTGGCGCGAAGAAATCACGCAGGGTCGCGCGAGCCGTTCCCGTGTCGATATATTCCTGCACTACTGGCTTACGATGCGACTGCGTGACGAGGTCAAGGCGGAGCTCGTGTTCCGGACCTTCATCGACTATGCCGAACCGTTGATGCAGAATGTCTCCACCGCCGAGGGTTTCCTTCACGAGCTGCGCCAGGATGCTGACACCTATCGTGATTTCGGTAACTTGCCTAGTGACGGCCCGGCGGGCCGCTTCCGCGGTTACGTCATCGAGGCTATGGAGCTGGCTGCGACTACCCCGGTATTCCTGTGGCTGGTTTCACCGAACCACGCAATTCCGGCAGACCAAGTAACGGTCGGTCTCGCCGCACTAGAGAGTTGGGTCATGCGGCGCACCATGCTGCAATTGACGACCAAAGACATCAACAAGATGCTCATTGCACTGCTCAGAGCGTTGACGGAGGTGCCCAAAGACCACTCCGGCGAGGCAATCTGCGGCTTCCTTTCGCAACAGACTGCGGAAGCCAGGGTGTGGCCATCCGATCGTCGTGTGGTCGAGGAAATTGGTCAGCGGAAGATGTACGGGAGTGTAAGGCAAGGACGTATCGCGGTAGTCCTGCGCGCGATTGAGGCCTACAAACGCTCGCTCGACACGAAGTTCGGGGAGGCTCCGCAATTCGGCCGTCTATCGATCGAACACATCATGCCGCAAGGGTGGCGCGAACATTGGAATACCAACCCGCCGTTGACCCCCGAGGCGGAACAACGCCGAGACAAATTGGTGCAGACCCTCGGTAATCTGACGCTAGTGCCGCAACCGCTCAACTCGTCACTGTCGAATCGGCCGTGGACAGATGATGCCTCGCACGGGCTGGGCAAGGGGCCGCAGCGGGGCCTTGGGAAGTGGAGCATCCTCAACCAGTTCAACCTGCAGGTGCTCAACAAGGAAGTCCTCGCGCACGAATCTGACTGGACCGAATCGGATATCGAGGATCGGACCCGCGACCTCGCCACCGCCATCACGCGGATTTGGCAGGGACCGGATTCCGCAATGCAGGACGCCGCACTCGCGATCTCGCGCGAGGAACAAACTGACCGATGACGTGTGCCGCCGTGCTAGCACCCGTCACGGCCAGGGATGAAGGGCGGCAGCCCCGCTGCCGATGATGACCCCAGTGTCGCTAGCTCGACGTGATCAGGATCGCGGCGATGAGTCCGGCGACGAACGCGGGGCCAAGCGGCATCCGTTCCCGACCCCGCAGCCGTCCGTACAGAAGGACGGCCGCGATGGCGAGCTGAGTGGCGAGGATCGCCACGACGAGGGTTTGCCGAGACAGCCAGGCCGCGTAGATGCCGCAGGCGGCGGCGAGCTTGACGTCACCGAGCCCGTACGAGTCTCGCAGCGCGAGCGTCCCGATCAAGATCCAGCCGCCGAAGATCCAGCCGCCGGCTGCGGTCCGCCACGCCAGACCGTCACCAGCAGCCCACGTGACGACCGGCAACGCGACGAGCCCCACGAGCGCGGCGCCGATGGTGAGCATGTTTGGCAGACGCTGCCGGACCACATCGATCGACGCGGCGACAGTCATCGCGGCGAGCCCCACAGCGAAGGCGATGGCCGCTGCTACCGGGCGGACGGATAACGCCGCCCAGGCGGCGAGGACGCATCCGGCAGCAAAGAAACACCAGCCGAGCAGGGTCGCGCGAGACCGGACCTGTCGGAGCGAGTCGACCAAGGTCGACGGGCTGGTGGGAGCCCGTGAGTGAGGAGCCGCGGTTCGGCTTTCCGGCGTGCGCCCGCCGGGCGCATGCCGCTCGCGGATAGCGGCGGGCTTGTTCACTGTCGCGCGCCGGTGGTTAGTCGGTCCCGACTGCTACCGGCCAGTGCCGCAGCAACGTGGTCCCGGACGTGTTCCGGTAGTTCGGCGGGAACGTCGGCGTCGGCTGCGTCGAGCGTGGCGCGCGCCCAGGCGGCGGCGGTCTCACCGTCTCCGCAGTATTGGGCGACGCGGATAAGGTCGCACAGCGGGATGAGGCTGTAGGGCTGGACGGACCTTCCGACCATCGCTGCGGATTCGGCGGCGTCGCTATCTCCCATGGCGAGCGCAAGGTCGGTTGCGAAATGGGCCGCGTCCACAACGGCTACAGGTAGTGTCCGATCTTCGAGTCGATCTGCGGCGGCGAGCCACGCATACTCGTGTCCGCCTGCCTCCGGCAGAATCGGTCCACGCACCAGGGCGAGGGCGCGTTGCAGGTCGCTGAGCGCTTCGCGGACATCACCTGCGTGTGTGCGCCGGTCGCTGCGGTGCACCAGGCGGGTGAACAGGTCGGAGTCCAACAGCCGGTCGGTGATGTAATAGCCACTTTCCCGGTTCGGCACGAACGCCTCCCCCGTTTCAGGATCGTTTCCGAGCCAACTGCGAAGCCGCGAGATCGCGACCCGGCGGCCCCCTGGTGTTGGCGGGTTGCCGTCGGGCCAGAGGTCGTCGGTGAATCTGTCGACGGTTACGCCCTGGTGGTGCAGGGCGAGGTAGACGGCCATTTCGATCTGTCGCGGCTGGGGTCGCTGCGGCGCGGGGCCGAGACCGACCACCGCGGCTGGCCCGAGAATCGCGATTTTCGGACGGCGAAGGTCGTTGCTCAGCCATTCGGCGAGGTCGCTATCGAGTTCCGGATCCGGGCTGAGGGTCTGCCTCGCACCGACGGCGTCGGCGACGGGGCGGTTGCGCGCATGTCCGTCATCGACGCCGATGGCGTCAGGCACGGTGAGATCCGCTGTCGCACAGTTGCCGTCGAGTATGACGATGTTCGTGGCCAGATCCGCGTCGATCGCGGTGGTGTCGATCATGTCTGCGCCTTCGACGCATTCGGACTCGTCGCCGGGTGCGGTGTCGCCGACGTGGCCCGTGTTGTCGGCCCGGCTTTCCGAGCTGGCGGCGAAGAGTCCGACGATGGCGGCGAGTTCCGCGTCGGTGACGGCGGCTGCCGTGATCACGTCGTCGGGGAAGATCGCCGGGATGAGCGCGCTGCCGTCAGCGGCGACGTGTATGTCGGCCGCGATGCCGGGGTTTCGGCCGGTGGTAATCAGTCCGGCTGCCGCGGGCGGCCCGGCCTGGAGCTGGTCGATCAGGCCTGTGGTGGCCCTGTCTGCGGGTAGGTCGTTGCCGTCGGTGATGAGGAGGTGTGGTTCCCAAGCGTCGGCGTAGGTGGTGTCGGTACGGGCCTGGGTGATGCTGCGTCCGTCCAAGAGTTCACGGATCGTCTTCGCTTGCGCGGCAAGGCTTCTCATTTCGCGTTCAAGGTCGGTTGCGGGTTGGATGCGGTCCTCGTCCAGTGCGCGTAGTCCGCCGGGTCGGTCGGTGAGGTGCAGGTGGATTCCGTCGGTCCACGGCGATTGGGACAGCTCGACGATCAGGTGGTTGGCGAGTTCTCGGGCGCGGGCCTCGTCACCGCCGATGTGCAGCGCGCCGATGGTTTCGATGTTGAGCATGGCGATGCGACCGTCGCCAGTGGTGCCTATGGTGACAAGCGCTGGCAGGGCAGCGAGGCGCTCTGGTCCGTCCTCATCGCTGGTGTCGGTATCGGGCAGGGGCAGGGTCCATGCGGCCTGTGTGCCGGTGAACGGGTGCGGTGGGTCGGCGGGTGTGGCCGGGCGCATTTCGATCGCTTCGGCACCGATCAGTGCCCCGCTGATGACGACGTCCGAGCGGTTGGCGAGCGCTGCGGTGGCCTGCCGCAGAGCCCGGTCGATACGTCGCGGTGTGGTGGTATCGGCGTTACGGCGCAGGGCCTGCTCGACTCGGGCCTCCAGTTCGAGGGGTGGCACGGGTTCGTCGCCGGGCCGGCGGCGCTGCTGCAGGCGCCGTCTGGTGAGTAGAAGCCCGGCCCAGGCGAGGGCTGCGGTCAGGCCGGTGATGCCGCCGAGGACGAGTGTGCGGGTCGACGGCGTGGCAATGGCGCCGTCCGAGTTCATCGCTGGCGCAGATTCAGTGCTGGCATTGCCGACCGAAACCGGCGGCGTCACAACGGGCGCCGCTGTTGGGGCGGGTGCGGCTTGCGAGGTCGCGGCGCTTGCCTCCCCGGGGTTCGATCCGGTGTGCTCCGATGACGGAGATTCCACCGCTGGCGTTTCGTCCTCGGCTGTTGCGCTGCTGTCGCCTGCCGCGGTCGTCGGGGTTTCGGAGTCGTCCTGCGGGGATGCCGTGCCCTGGTCGCTGTCGTCGCTGCTGCCCGTCGCCGGTTCGTGAGCTTCGGAGCTGCTTGTCTCGGTGTCGTCGGTGGTGTTCGGAGCGGTGGTGTCGTCGGTTCCGGTCTGCTGTGTGGTGTCGCTGCCTGGTGCGGTCGGGGCGGGGATGTGGATGATTTGGCCGGGGTGGATCAGGTCGGGGTTGGTGATGTGGTTGGCGGCGGCGAGCGCCGGGTACTGGCTGGCGTCGCCGAGGGTGTCGAGCGCGATCTGGGAGAGCGTGTCGCCGGGTTCGACGGTCACGTCCATGGGTATCGCTTGATCTTCGGCCGGTGTCGGCGAGTTTGTTTGTGCGGGCGGCAGTTTCGCGCCTGCGGGCAGCTGGATCTGCCAGCCGGGCAGCAGGAAGTCGTCCGAGTGGAACGTTTTGCCGTCGGGCTGGATGTGGCCGCGGTTGAGCTCGCCGATCTCGGTGCATCGCAGCGGGTCGCCGAGGGTGACTTCGGCGATGTCCCACAGGGTGTCGCCCTTCTGCACAGTCCAGGTCGGCCCGCTGTTGCTTCCCTGGTCTGCGCTGTGGGCGGGGGTGGGCCGCCCCGCCGGCCATGAACGAGTAGAGCCAGGCACCGCGTCATGGGTGAGTGTCGGCCGCAGCGCGGTGCTGTCTGCCGCCGCGTCCGTCATCGGTGGTGTCTGGACGGCGACTGCCGCGACCGCGCCGTTGGGCAGGGCGGGCAGTGTTGCGGCGTGGGCAGGTGCGGCGAGCGCGGGGCTGGTGGTGATGATCAGGGCGATCAGGCCTGCGGCGAGGGTTTGCGGGAGGCGCAGACCGGGCAGTCGGATTGCGGGTGTGTGCGTGATGGCGGCAGCTGCTTCGGCGGCGACGCTGATGGCGAAGACGGCCCACGCCGCGAAGCCGATGATCGTCAGCGTGCCGAGCAGGATCTGGCCGGTGTCCCGTTCGGTGAGCGCGGCCCAGACTTCGGTGACGCCCGGTAGGTGGTTGGGTAGGTGTGGCCGGCCGAGATTCCACAGCGCCCACGGCGCCCCGACGAGCAGGGCCAGCAGCACGATGGCGGCGAGTAGGCGCCTGAGGGCGTGAGCGACGAAACGGATCATGGTGCGCCTCCAGGGTCGTAGGCGACTTGGGCCTGGCCGTCGCCGGTGACGGTGAACTCGTCGATACCGACCAGCGGTAGGAATACTGTGCGGGCGGTGAGCGTGGCGGTCGCGGTCACTGTCATGCCTGCGACGGCGATGCTCCCCGTGGCGCCGGCCGCGGCCAGATAGTCGCGGGCAGCCGCGTCGGCGGCGATCGGGTCGATGGCGGCGTCGCCGGGACGGTAGGTGGCGGCCGCGGCGCGGGCGGTTTCGGCTGCAATCGCACCGGCGTGGTCCAGCGCCCGCGCTTTGGCGCCGCCGTCAACGATCAATCCGAGGATCATCATCAGTGCGACCGCAGCCCCGAGCATCAGGAGCGACATGCCGCCGCCGGAGCCTTCCTCGCCGTGCCAGTCGATCTGCCGGAATCGTGCCGCCAGCTGCCCACGAGAACGACGGCAGTTAATCATGCTGGTCGGTTGTTGTTGGGTGACGGCCTGGGTCATGGCACCTCCCTATGGGGGTCGAGGGGGCTGGCGGCGGTGGCGGTGACGTGTCGCTGGCCGGGCCAGCCGGGGATGCCGAGCCCGGCGTAGGTGACGGTGCATGTGATGGTGACGGTGATGTGCGCTGGCATGCCTGGCGGGGTTGCCATGCCGGCCGCGTCAACGTCGACTGACATGTCGGTGCAGTCGACGCCTCGTTCGGCAAGGTCGCGTTGGGCGACCGTTTGGGCGGTGGCGGTGGCCTCTGTCGCGGTGTGGGTGGCTGATGCGGCGCGGGCGGCCGCCGCCGCGGCCTGGTCGACCTTGGACTGTCCGGTCGCGTCGCGGCCGGTGACGATGCCGACGAGGATCACGAGCAGGATCATCGGGGTGATGAGGATAAGCTCGAGGGCGGGGGCAGCCGAGCCGCGGTCATCCCCCATCGGCCCGAAGCGCCACCGCAGGTTGCGTAGCGCCCCGGATCGCCAGCGTCGCATCGGGTTTCGTCGGTTCGTCATGGCAGGCGCTCGATGACGGCGGCGGCCTGGCCGACGACGCGCGGGTGGGTGAGCGGGACCAGGGTGGGGGCGTCCGCGCTGACGGTGACGGTGATGGTGTCCCCGTCTTGTTGCACGGTGACGGTTCCCGCGGTCAGGGTGGTTGCCGCCTGGTGGGTGAGGAAATCTTCGGCGGCGTCCTGGCCGCGTTGGGTGGAGGCGGGTGCTGCGGTGGCGGCGCGGGCTCCGGCCTGGGCGGCGGCGACGGCCAGGGATCTGGCGTAGTTGTGCAGGCCGAACTGGATGCCGCCGAATATGAGCAGCAGCACCGCAGGCATGAGCAGGATGAACGCCAGCGACGTGCCGCCGGAGCCGGCGTCGCTTCGCCACCGCACCGTGCGCGGCGCGCGGCTGCGGGTGGGCTCGGGCGCGATGGTCGTCATATCTGTTCGCCTGCCGCAGGTCTGGGTTAGGGGTTAAGCTCGCCGGCTTTCGAATTGATGACCGCCGCGATCGCGGCGACCACGAGGCCGGCGGCGATGACGCCTCCGATGGCGAGGATGACGTGTTCGAGCGAGACGCCGCCCGCGCCGGATTCGGGATGTCTTGCGAGCGCGCGCAGCCGCTCGGTGACGAGGGCGGCGAGGCTGGTGTAGAGGGTTTGGATGGTGATCATGATGGTGTCCTTTCGACGGAACTGCTTGATGGGTACTGGTTTTCAAGTTGCGGTGAGGGTTGCGATGGCCGGGTAGATGAGGAATGCCATGACGGCCATCGACAAGATCGCCTTCGGGATCGACATGCGGCCGGAGGCGATGCGAGCCCCAGCGATCTGGTCGGCGTGGAGTTGGCTGCGCAGTGATGCAGCTCGGGCCATCAGTGTGGTGTAGATGGTGGCGCCGGCGGTGGCGGCGGTGTCGGCGATCGCGGCAAGGTCGGCGAGTTCGTCGATGCCGAGATCTTCGGCGAGGTGCCCGAGCCCGGCCGATGCGGGTTTGCCGGCGCGGACGGCCGAGGACATGGCCTGGCCGATGCGGCGAAACGCCCAGGTATCGGAGGTCGCGGCCGCCTGGTCGAGTGCCGCGCCGATCCCGGAGCCTCCGGCCCGGTGCAGCGCCACCAGTTGGAGGAACGCGACCAGAGCTTGCCGCATGTCCTTCCTGGCGGACTCGGCCTTGCTCGCGGTATGGGAGCCGACCGCCAGCCAGGCGACTGCGGCCGCGATGACCCCGATCCCGGCGGGGATCGCGGGCGGGATCGGCAGGCGAAACATGGCGAAGATCAGGCTGTAGATGGGGCCGATCACCAGCGCCGCGACGGAGATGGCGATGCGGGTGGTCAGGTATTCGCCGCGGCGCATGCCGATCACCGCGAGATCCGCGTCCGGCGACGTCAAGCGCGTCGCGGAGAGTCGGGTCTCGAGTTCGTGCTGTAGGCGGCCGATCGCGCCTGTCGGCTGCGTCTCGTCGGCGTCTTCGAACGGATCACCGCGGGTGGGTCCGGCGAGAGCGGCCAGAAGGTCGGGCCGCACGGGGGTGAATGCGGCGATGACGAGCGCCGCGCCGAGACCGGCGACGATCCCGGCCACGATCAGGCCGACCATCAGCGGGTTCATGGCGCCACCCCGGCCCGGACGCGGCGAGACCGCTTCATCACCGGGGCGCGACCCGGGTGGTCGCTGCTGTGCACGAGGAGTCGGGCCTGCGGGCCGTCTGCGGCGAGGCGGCGCAGCATGATCAGGGCGCCGGTGGCGACGGTGACGATGGCGGCGAGCACGAGCTGACCGGAAAAGCTGGCGTAGGTGTCGGCGTAGCTGGTGAACATCACGATCGCGACGGCGAAGACGATCTGGATCGCGATGATCATGCGGGCCTCGGATCTGGGTTCGGCCCGGTCGGTTTCGATCTCGCGGCGCGCTTTGACATCGTCGGCGAGCTGAGCGGCCAGGGTGCGCAGCACATCGGGGACTTTCGCAGACGGTGCGGTGATCGTGATCTTCAGGGCGATGGCGACCATGTCGCCGAGCGGGTCGTCGACCTCGGCGGCGAACCTGTCCAATGCTGCGCTCGTATCGGCCCGGCCCGCCGAGAGCGCCGCCGCAAGTCGCGTCACGGCAGTCTTGATCGCGGCCGGCGCGTGGGCAGCGGACGCGGCGATGGTTTGGGTCGGGCCGGCGCCGGCCGCTATCGCATCCGACAGGCGCCGCACCCACTCTTCCAGGCCCTGCAGCATCGCGATCCTGGCTGCCGCCTGTCTTCCGGCGCCGAAGATCTTCGGAAGGCCCGGGATGGCGATCACCGTCGCGATGCCGGCAACCGGCCAACCCGAGAGGGTCCAGACGACGAAGCCGCCGGCGGCGGCGACCGTCCAGGTTCGCGCGTTCGACTCGCGGAGTATCGCAGCCACGCGCCGGCGATGGCGGATAGCTGGGGCGCGAGAGGCGTCGGTGCCATAGATCCCGGCAGCCGCCATCATGATCCCGGCGATGGCGACGGCGACCGCGACCGCGATGAGCACCGGCAGGACGGTCATGGCGCACCGCCGATCGCGGAGCTCGGTGCGGGTGTGTCCCAGGTCCCGTTGCCGGAGCTGAGCCAGCCTAGGTCGAAACCTGTTTTGTGGCACCAGGTCTGGTTCTCAGGTAGGTGTCGCGGGAAGCCGCGGGGATCGCCGGGCAGGTTCGGGTCGGGGCCGAAGATCGTCGTCGCCGAAGGCTGGCCGTTCTCGCCGACAGGGCCGACCTCCAGGATTTCGGAGACGAATCGGGCCTTGCGGCCGGCCTCGGTGGTGACGGTATCGACGTAGACGATGAGATCCACGGCGGTGGCGATTTGGGCCATCGCAGCACTGTGGCTCCAGGCCGTCTTGTGTTCGCCCAGGAGTCCTGCCAGCGCCTCGAACGTTCCCGCCGCCGAGTCGGCGTGGAACGTGGCCATCGAGCCCTTCAAGCCGCGCGACATGGCGGCGAGCATCGGCAGGATCTCAGCTCCGCGTACTTCGCCGACGAGGATGCGATCGAGCCCGTGGCGCAGCAGCTCCGGGAAGATGTCGGCGATCGTCACCTCCCCGGCGGGTTTGCCACCCGAGTCGGTTTCTCCGGTGCCCGGGCGGGCTTCGGCGGCGAGCAGCAGCGGGAAGGCATCGGGCAGCTCGTGCAATAGCAGCTCGTATTCGGTTTCCAGGGTGGCGAACCGTTCCCAGCGGGGCAGGCAGCGGGCCAGGGCGCGCAGCAGCGTGGTCTTTCCCGCGCCCGGGGAGCCGACGATCAGGATGGATCTGCGCCCGGCAACCGCGGCGGTGAGGAACGCCGCCATAGAACGGGAGATGGTGCCCATGCCGACCAACTGGGCGAGCGTGATATCGGTGAAGCGGTGCCGCCGGATCGTGACCTGCGGATGCGGCGTGACCGACCATTGCGCCGCCAATCGCGAACCGTCCGGCAGTCGCAGGTTCAAAAACGGCCACGAGGTGGTAACGGCGCGTTCGTTCTGCCCGTGATAGGTAGCGATCGACCGCAGTTGATCCATCAGATCGTCGTCGGACTCGGCGACCGGCGGCCCGGTCTCGGTGCGCCCGTCCGCGTACCGGCAGACCGCCGGAGCCGCGCCGTTGACGAAGATTTCCTCGACCTCGTCATCTGCGAGCAGCGCCTCGATGCGGCCCAGGCCGAACATCGCCGCCAACACCGCATCGGCGAGCTGCCGCTCCGCCGCGACCGTGGGCGGCGCACCGCCGGCCGCGACGATTCCGTCCGCCCACTCGGTCACGCGAGCCGAGATCAAGTGCATGGCCAACTGTTTCTGCCCCGCCCGATCCAAATCGGCTCCGCTGTGTGTCCGCGTGTAGCGATCGAGATCGGCGTTCACCGCATCCTGGAGGCGGCGCACCACCGCGAAATCCACGCCGCCGCCCGGTGCGTCACCATCGGCAAACACCGGCCACGTGAGGTCGTCTGCGGGATGCGGGACGGTACCGGTCACATGACCGTTGATCCCGCCGGCGAGTGTCCTGGTCATCGTGCGCCTCCCACCGTGGCGGGCTCCTGGGACGGCGTAGCTCGATGCCTCAACCGGTGATCGACGTCTTCGGCACGTTCGTCGCGGCGCGAACCAGGCTGGGACCCTGCGGTTTTCACCGGCGAACCCTGCTCTTTGCCGCGTGACGCGAGTACACCGGCGAGACGCGAGGCCGAGCGCATCAGAGCTGTCGCGTCGAACCGGCGCGGCGCCGGTCCCCCGTCGGATAGCGCCGCCGCGGTCGCCGGGTCCCACGCGACCTCACCCGCCAGTGGTGCGGCATGCGTCATGGCGGCGCGCACGTCGCTCAACGGGTAGGGGCGGCCCGCGCCGACGACGACCGACACCAGACTGTCGGCCTCGACCCCTATGGCGCCGACGCTGGCGCTGCCTGCGAGGTCGGCAATGTGGTTCGCCGCGGCCTGCGCGGCGTGGACGGACGCGAGCGTCGAGCGCAACACCACCACGATCTTGTCGGCGACAGCAACAAGTGGGCCGATTCCGGCCGGCCCCGGAATGCGGCCGGCATCGACGAGGACGTCCACCCCGATTCCGGTCAGCGTGGCGGCGAGGGCCGCGCAGTCGATGCTGGCCGCCTGCGCCGGGGCGTCAACGCCGGGCACCAGCCAGCACTCGCCTTGAAGCCGGACCGCGTTGGCCCAGATCGCCTCGCGCGCACCGACCCGGCGGGCGGCTACATGCCAGCCGAGCACGCTGCGCCCCAATAGGTCGGCACCCTGACCGTAGCCGTGCCGGATCGTGCCGCCCGCCGGGTCCGCTTCGACCAGTAGCACGGGGGTGGGCCAGGCGAGTGCGAAGCTGAGTGCGACCGTGGTGACGCCCGGAGCGCCCTTACCCGATGTGAGGACGGTCAGCATCACCGATCACCTGCCCGCAACCACAAGGATCGATGCCGCGCCGGATGCGGACCAGCCGGCGACGAGTGCGGCGTCGGCCTCGTCGACGAGCACATCGACGGTCCGTCCACCGGCAGCATCTGCTGGGCCGGCCACCAGGACCACTGCCGCAACCGGCGGCTCATCAGCGTTCGTGCTGGTGCGGGCGTCGGCTGCCGTGTGGACGACGATGACCTTCTGGCCGGGCGCCAGTGCCGTGGCGGGCTGTCGTCCGGGTTTCACGGCGACGCCAACCAGTACCTGGCCCGCTGGTGGGATCTCGACGCCCGTGACGTCGGCGCGGCCAATCAGGGCGCCGCGATGGATATCCGATGCTGCGCGCTGCCCGATAATCGTGCCGCGATCGGCCCAGGGAACCGTGGCCAGCGCTGGGTCGCCGGCGATGTCCGCTTCGACCAGGTCGGCGGCGGCAATGGTTGCGCCCCACGGGATGTCGGCTGCCGCGACGACGACCGCAGTGCGGGTCGACATCGAGGCGGCCAGCGCGTAGGCGGCAAGCCCGCCCACCACGGCGAGCACGATGCCCACGGCGAGCAGCGCCGGTCTGCGGCGCCGCCTCGGGGTTGGCAGTATCGGTGCGGCCACCATTCGCGGGCCGCCCTCGGCGGCGCCTGCTGCGGTGCGGGTTGTCGTAGTCGTCATAAGAAATGCCTTCCCGCTCAACTGCCCGCGACGATGACGGTGCGCCACTCGCCAATTCGGGCAGGCGCCATCGAGCTGGTCGTCACCCTGTCAGCGCCCGATTCGCCGGTGTTCGCGCTCCAGGTGATCTGCCAGGTCACCTCGGCGGTCACGGGCCAGGTTCCAGCCCCTGCGGTGCGCTCGGCCAGTGAGCGCAGCCGATAGGTGTATCCGCAGGGCGGCCGCCACAGATCCGCCCCGAGTTCTGGCGCGACGCCCGGGCCCGTACACGTGACGTCAGCAGCGCCCGGCTCCCCCATGGACCAGGTCACCCAGCCCAATTGCGCGGTCGCCGTCACGGTGACAGTCCGATCGGTCGCGGAAGCCGACACGGGGTCCGGGTTGGCGACCCACAGCCAGACCGGCACGTTCACGGCGAGCTGCCCGGCGTCGGGTCCGAAGTGGATCTCGGGCAACGGCACCGGCAGCCTGGCGATCGCCTCTCTCGCCACGAGCTGCGGGTCCGGAGGCGGCGTGCTGGTGGCAGGTACAACGGTGATGAGCGGGCCAAGCCCGTCCACCCGGCACTCCTGGGTGCGCATGACGTAGTCCGTGGGATTGGCTCCAACAGGCAGATACAACAGCCAAATCTTCGAGTCTGTAGGAGGCTGAGGAACCATCGCCATGGGCGGGCACGGGTCCACGCGAGCATTCGGATCTGTCTCCGAATGACCAGCCGTACTCGACCCGCTGCCTTCGGTCTGCGACTCGCTGCCAGCGCACACGACATAATCACCAGTGAGGGCGTCATACTCACCGCAGGCCGGAGTCGATGCTGACGCGTGCGGTTGGTTGACCCAGGTTGCAACCGCGAGGAGCGCCGCGGCAAGTGCGATTAGGCCGATCAATCTACTCAACATGTCTGGGCCGGTTTCGCCGTGGTGATCAAGTTCAGTAGCCAGACGTGCCCTGCATCCGGATAGAAGTCGATGTTGTACTCACGGTAGAAACGGCCGGGAGTATTTGGCTCCATGACCGAGTCCCCTGCGCTGTTAACGACATCGAAGTTCGAAATGTCGACGCAGGCCCGGATCTCGACGTTATGCGCGGTGGCGTGCGTGATTGCCCCCTCGTAGTCGATGGCGCCGATCTGATGCACTCCATCCTTTGCGAACGAAGCGAGAAGGGAGAGCTGCGTGATGGCGGCCGGGTCCCCCACGTACTTACGGAGCTTCGCGGTCCAGTCGTCACTTGGGTCTTGCATGGATTCGTCGTAGAGACGGACAGCATTTCGCCAAACCGGTATTGCCGCGTTCGCGGCATCGAGCGCCGCGCCCGTGATCGTCGCGGGGATCTCGACGGGGATCGCCTCATACGCGTCACTGGCCGGGGCGGTGGACTCCGACGTCGTTGGGGTGCTGAAAGGCGACGTCTTGATCGGCGGCGCGCTCATGGTCTCAGTGCCGGACTGTCCCGAGTCGACCGGCTCCGTCGGAACGGTGGTGACCGGTGAAGAGGTCGTCACTGAGCTGCTGACCGGGTCGGATGAGGCCCTTGGATCGGCGTCGCTTGTCGCGGTGCAGGCGGCGAGTGGCATCACGGTCGCGGTCAGGATGGCTGCGATCTGTCGCTTCATTCAGTTCGTCACCTCCCTCAAGGTGACGCCAGATGCGAGAGTGACGCAAGTCACGTCATCATGCTCTTGCATTTCGCCGATATCAACACTCTTGCCCTTTCGAGGCGCGAAACCTGGCGGATGTCCGGTGTCGGCCACTGCCGGTCGACCTGCCGATTCCACTTCTTTGCGGTGCATCCAGGAGCGCATGCGAATCACGGCCGGTGGCATGGACCGGAGGAGTAGGACCGCAGTGCCGTCCGGGAGCGTGCGGAGCGGACCGGAGTCCAGGATGGGAATGCGGCGCAGTGACGATGAGCGGCTGCGGGTGCCGTCATGGCTGCGGGTTTCCGCCCAGGTGACGTCGTCGCGGTCGCCGATCACGAAGACAAGGTCGCGCATGTCGGCGGCGTCGCTGCCGCCGCCGAGGATGATTTTCGCTGTGGCCGCGTCCCAGAGAGTCGAAGCTGCTTGTTCGCCCCACTTGTGGCGGGCCTGGGCGAGGGATTGCAGGATCGCCCACGTGCAGATGCCGGTGCCGCCGCCCTCCGACATGAGCGTGGGCAGGGATGGCAGGGGTGCGAGGTTGCCGATCTCGTTGAGCATCATCGTGATCGGCGGATCCAGGCGCGCGGCGGGTGACTCGGCGGCGAGATGCCGTGCGGTTTCGACGATGTCCTCGATGAACGCCGCGACCAGATTCGCCGCAGCTCCCGCTCCGGTTGCGGTCCCCACCAGGTACAACGTGCCCGTGTCACGGATAAACGCTTCCGGATCGAACTCCTCCCCCGGGCCGGGCGAGACAGAGGCGAGGACGTCGGGGTCGCCGAGCGCGGCCAGTGATTGTCGGACGCCGAGCCAGACGGAGTCGCGCTGCCGAGGATCGGAGTCGGCCACAGCGTTCAGGGCGGTGGCCCAGCCAGCAGGGGCGCGCGGGTTCGTGTCGAGGATCGCGATCGCGTCCTGGACCGCCGCCGGGGTCAGCGACCACCGGTACAAGTCGGCCGCGCCACGATGATCCAGAGCGGCGGCCATGAGCAGAGCGCGGAGCGCGGCCTCGGTCTGCCCCTGCCAGAACGAGCCGTCGTCGACGCCCTTACCGCTGCCTGCGGCGAGGCCGGCTGCGCGGATCATTGCCGTCATCGGCTTCTCGCAGCCGCGGGTCAGCGACCAGCGCAGGCCAACCTGACTGTCACCTGCGAGATGTTGCGGGTCAAACACAGCGACCGGACCACGAGCCTTTCTGGCGGCGATGGTTTGCGCGATGTTGTCCGGCCGGGTGGAGGTCGCGATCACCGCGCCGGGGGCGTCGAGGATGACATTGACGACCAGGTAGCGGTCCTTGCCGGAGCGTGCCGCACCGAGCACCACGACGGAGTCCTCCACCGACGTCCACGTCTCGATGCCGCGGGCGACCCCGACGCGGAACCCGACATCGCGCGGCGCCGGTCTTTCGAGGGAGGGGCGTAGGTGTCGGCCGCGTTTGCGTATCGCGCGGGGCGAGCAGGTATGACGGATCTCCCGGGGCGTCGCCGTTCCCGGCAGCCGGTCCACGTCCACCCGGCTCGGAGTTGCCACGAACAGGCGCCGCGCCCCGACCGCCAACACCACAGCGGCGGCCACGACGACCGCAGTAACAGTCCAATACGCGCCGGGGCCCGGGGCCATCTCGCCCCACGCCGCTGCGGGCCGGGACATGTGCGCGAGCGCTCGGACACCGGCCAGCAGATACCCGCGCGGTTGCCCACCGACGATGACGAGAGCGAGCGCCCCACCCACCCACAGCGCACCAACCAGCCCAGCGGCACCGAGAATGACGGCGGCCCAGGCGGTGTCGTTCGACGGGCGCACCGCCTGCCGCGGCCGGGTCATCGCGACATCCCGGCCATCGAGCGTGCGGGCTGACGATCGCGCCGCGCATGCAGCGTTGGCACTTCGCGTCGCTGTTCCAGCGTGCGTTCAGCCAGACCAGGCGGCTGACCCGATCCCCACTGCCGGGTGGGTAACTCTTCGAGAACCCGCCGGGCAGTCGCGATCACGCGAGTGCCCGTCGCGCGAACCGTGGCCAGGCCCTCGTCGCGACTCGCCCACGTCGAGATGTAGGGCAGCGAATAGTCGGAGGTGTCCATGCCGTGCGCGGCGCCGATCAAGAACGCGACCGATTCGGCCTCGACCTCCTTCGCTCCGCGCGTCACAGCCATGGCCGCAGCCCGGTCGACGCGGCCTTCCGCGCCGCGCGGATCGTGCAGCAGCACATGCCCCAACTCGTGGGCCAGCGTCTTGGCTCGGGCGGCGTCATCCATGTCGGTACGGACCGTGACCGTCAGATCCGTCCAGCTCGTGACACCGTTCGCGCCACTCAACACGGCCGTCGATTGCGCGTCCAGGAGCGAGAACCCGTGGGCCGTGACCTGTGTCGCGAGCCCATCCCACAGGCCGTCCGGGGCTCGGCCCGCGAGCAGAATCGGGGCCGGCAGCTCCGGGATCGGATCGCCCGCCGTCTGCGAGATGTCAAACACGGTCGCCAGATCGAAAGGTCTCGACGGGTTCAACCTCGAACGTTGCCGCACATCAGCGCCAGAACGGGGCCGCTCGGACCTCGCCATCCGCCGCCACTCAGCGGAGCCGGGATCTTTCGTCTCTCGCCACTGCACACGATTCGGCCGCAGGATCTTGTAGCCGTGCTGTCCGCCCTGCACCTGCCGGCCCATCGCCTGCCACTGCCGGAATCCGGCCACCATCGACGGCTCGGGTGCCGATACGCGACCGTCGGCAAACGCCGCCTGGTGCTGCGCATATATGAGCAGCACATTGTCGAACGAGTAGTTATGGAACCGGGCCGCGGCCGTCAGCGCCGCACGCCAATCATCCGAAGCGAACACGCCCTCGACCGACGCCGCCAGCATGTCCTGCACCGCTTTGAGCCGGTCGTCGATCTCGTCGGTCGTCACGACGGCACCTCCCAGAGATCAGAGAAAGTTCTTCACCCTGTACTGGTGCGCACCCCGCGCGGTAGTTGGCGCCGACGCGAGCCCAACTACCTCACACAATCGATCTGAGCCCTGTTGATAGTGTTGGTTGCGACAAGTTTCGTCGGCGCCCTCGTGGGCGACGACCAACCCGCGCTCGTGGTAATTGATGACTCAATGAGCGCCGTCATTCAGTCGAAAATGGACCCGGAATGTTGGCGTATCTGCCGATTAACATGGGCTGCCCGGTTGATGAGGGCAAGGACGGCAGCGGATAAGTCGTCGAACTCGCGGCGGTGCTTTTGGTAACCGGCCATGAGGTCATAGGGTTTGCGTCGCGGCAGGAACAGCCAGCCGCTTTCACTGAAGACAGCTACGATGTGCGAATTCGCTGTGACCTGCCAAAAACCAGTGAGAGCACTCGGGGTCCGGTCGGTGAAGTGAGCCTCAATGCCGCCCAGCGCGGTGTCGTAGCCGTGGTTGAACAGTTGTCCCGGGTCGATGAGTTTCGTGGTGAGGAAACGCGCCTTGCTGTTGGCTTTGGCAGTGAGTACCGCCGCGATGGCCCGGTACGCCAGAGTGGCGGTAGTCGACGGGCCACCAGCCCCCAGCCAACCCGTCAGGCGCTCGATGCGTTTGACGATATCGTGAGGCGACTGCGCCCCGAAGATCTCCGCCGGCTGGATGATCGTATGCTGCGACCCGGGTAGCACATGCACTGCACCGTTGAAGTTGCAGAACACGAAGTCGTCTGCCCCCTCGGCCCGGACCTCCAAACCGTCATAAAAGTCGAACGGATTGGTTTCGCGCAAGTGAACGTTGGCGTTGCGATAGGCAAGCTCAGAGGCGATCCACCACATCTGCGCGACGTGGAACCGTTCCGCTGCTAAGAAATCCTCCGCGGGCATCAGGCAGCTCCTAGGGCTGAGTTATCACACAAAAGAGGCTGACATCGAGTGTTCGGTCTGATGGATGACGGGTTTAGCTGCCCGAATGAGGATCACCGCTGGGCCGCTCCCACCCGTCGGCCAGCACATCAGCGGGAACGTTGACCAATTTGCCGCGGGCGATGAGTCGATCGGCTTCGGCCGCATCGATGCGGGTCGCACCCGGCTCCTCGCCCCACAGATAGTCTTGGTCCCCTGGCGACTCGGCCCACGATCCGTCTTCCGGAACATAACGCTGGCAAAACGGCCCGTCGACCCTCAACAGGCCGAACGGTTCACCCTTGCGATCACCGATGTGGCGGAGGGCGTAGAACTGGTGGGCCATGGTGCGGCGCCTTTCGCTCAGATGTCCAGATAGTATTTGCCACCTGGCCACGGCCGGCGCGACCGGCACGGCCGTGTGCTGCGATCAGAATCTACATGCCGCCTCGGACATTGCCATCCGGCGGCGGATAATTGCGACGCTCAGACTAGGTGTCGCCGCCGACGTTGCCGACTAGTCTGCGGAGACCTTTGATGCCGATACGGGGTGATCACGATGCCGAGTCCCGATGCTGATGCGTTGATTTCTCGCGCGGAGGCGCTCGCGACCCGGGCGCACGCGGGCCAGGTTGATAAAGCAGGGACCGCCTACATCGAGCATCCGCGAGCTGTCGCCCGCATTGTGCAGCGCGATCATCCAGGCCAGGCGGCGGCCATTGCGATCGCGTGGCTGCATGATGTGGTCGAAGACACCGACGTGGAGCTCGACACGATCCGCGCTGATTTCGGTGATGAGATTGCGAACGGGGTGGATGCGATGACGCGCCGCGACGACGAAGAGCCGGATGATTATTACGCGCGCGTCGCCGCGAATCGGCTTGCGCTGGCTGTGAAGCGCGCAGATATCGAGAACAACACCGACCCCGCCCGCACCGCGCTACTCGAGTCGGCCACACGTGCGCGGCTCGCCGCGAAGTATGAGCATGCAATAGCGGTGCTCAGCCAGCGGGATAAATTGCCACGATAGCCGTGTGTGAAATGCCTGCAGCCTAATCCGTATCGAACAGGATCTGTTCGGCCTTGCCGAGGTCGGTGTGGATGCGGCGGGTGGTGGTGCCGGTCTTCCAGAGCGCTTCGCCTTTGCCGAGGGTGGTGAACGCGTCGCGTTCGGGGCTGGTAAGGGCGAGTTCGGTTGCGGTGCGGGCGGTTTCGCCGGGTGCTTGTCGGAAGATGATGCGGGTGTCGCACAGCGCGACAAGGCCCCTCGCGGTGGCTGCGGCGCTGCTGCCGGCGTCGGCGGCCTTGTCGGTGTCGGACAGTGCGTGGGTGATGAGCACGGTGGCGGTGCCTTTGGCGCGGGAGAGGCGGAGCTCGCTGTTGACTCTGTCGAGGTGGGTGGGCGAGGCGAGGATGCGCCACGCTTCGTCATAGACGACGTAGCGGCGACCCGCGCCGGTCGCGGAGGCGAGTTGGCTGGTGGCGGTAAGAACGGCGAGAGTGTGCGCGAGGTCGTCGTCGGCGACGTCTGCGGTGCCGACCGCGATGATCGGCGCCGAGGGATCCGGGGTGGCGGTGGCGGGCCGGTCGAGCATGCCGGCGAGCGGGCCGCTGCATAGGACGGCGAGCGCGGC
>MKSW01000015.1 GCA_001897425.1 Actinobacteria bacterium 69-20
CCGGCGAACTCAAGGTGGTCGATCTTACGGTAGCGGACTACACCCGCTGCATCGAGCTGATCGAAGCCTACGCCGACCTGGGACTCGGGCTGGTCGACGCCAGCGTGATCACCGTCGCCGAGAATCTCGCCGCAACAACGGTCGCGACCCTAAACCGGAGAGACTTCACCGTGGTACGCCCCCGCCACGTCGCATCCCTCAATCTGATCCCCTGACAGGATCGGAGCAAGCGCGATCGGGAGCCTGGGTACTGACGTTGGTGCATGACGACAAGGATCCAGCGGGCGCCGGCTCGCGACCCCCCAACCGTTGCTTCGAGTGTGCGTAAGACTGGGACATATCGGGCACATTGCCGCAGGATGCACACCCGACGAAATGGGGTGTGAATCCTGCAGAGGAGTGTGCATAAAACTGGGACATATCGGGCACATCGCTGCAGCACTCACACCCTACGGAGGTCCCGGAACGGAGGGCGCGGGCGCGGGCGGCAGGTACCGGCGCCGCCAGGGTCAGCTGGCTGCCCGGGTCAGCGCCGAGACTTCCTCCTCGGTCAGCGCGATCGACGCAGCACGGAGGTTCTCGTCCAGGTGCGCGAGAGAGCCGGTGCCGGGGATCGGCAGCATCGCCGGAGAGCGTGCCAAAAGCCAGGCCAGCACGAGCTGCCGCGAGGTGGCACCGTGCCGTTCGGCGATCTCGCGAACGGCCGGCGTGTCGGCGAAGTCGTGGATCGGCGCCCACGGGATGAACGCGAGCCCGTTCGCCGCGCAGTAGTCCACGATCGCCTCGGAGCCGCGGGTGCCCATGTTGAAGCGATTCTGCACGGACACGATCGTCGTCATACTCGAAATCTGTTGCAGCTGATCGAGTGTCACGTTCGAGACACCGAGATGCTTGATCTTGCCCTCCTTCTGCAGCTCCATGAGTGTGCCGATCGCATCCTCCAGCGGCACCTTCGGGTCCGGCCGGTGCCATTGGTAGAGCGGAATCTGCTCCAGCCCCAGGCGCATCAGGCTGGTATGGCAGACGTCCCGCAGATGGCTGCGGCTGCTGTTGTCGGTCCACTTGTAGGGGTCGGGCCGCTCCAGGCCGCCCTTGGTGGCGATGACGAGGTTCGCCGGATAGGGCGCCAGCGCCTCGCGGATCAGGTTCTCGCTCACGTGCGGGCCGTAGGAGTCGGCCGTGTCGATGAGGGTGACGCCGCACTCGACGGCTCGCCGCAGCACCGCCTTCGCCTCGTCGATGTCGTCCGGCTCGCCCCAGATCCCTTGCCCGGTAATGCGCATCGCGCCGAAGCCGAGCCGGTTGACGGTGAGATCACCACCGATCGTGATCGTGCCGGCGGCCGAGACGTCGGGGGCCGTCGCATCGGGGGTCGGGGCTGTCGTCATCCGGAATGCACCTTCGCTGTGGGGGCTCTGCTGTGTGTTCTCTGTTGCTGCGGCGGGCCGCTATATCTCGCTGGCCGTGGTGAGGCCCTCCAGGACGGCTTCCTCCACGGTACGCGGAGTGCGGCAATCGCCGATGGCGACAGCCGGGATGCCCGCCGCTGCCAGGCCGTGCACCAGGTCGTTGTTCGACCGGTGACCGTAGGCGAGAACCAGTGCCGCGGCGGGGATCTCGACGGGCTCCTGGGTGAGGATGTGCTGCAGGTAGACAGTGTCCTCATCGGCCCCGTACGGCCGGAGCAGCGGGATCACGGTCACCTTGGCGCGGGCCAGGGCCGCGAGCGCCATGTCGCGCACGTATTGCTGCATGGCGCCGCCCGCGCCGTAGCCGTTCACCGCCAGGGTGACGCGATGGGTGCGGGCAAGCAGCTGCACGACGCCGACGCCGATCCAGTCGCCGCGCCAGTCGGCGACCACCACCGGCCCCGCCGGAAGTTCGGCACCCCGCACGATCTCCCACGCATCCCTGATGACCGGCTCGCCGAGGAGTTCCAGCGGCGGCCGGTAGGGCGCGGCGCCGGTCGCGACGATGACGGCGTCAGCCATCTCGCTCCGAACCGTGTCGACGTCCATGGCCGTGTTCAGCCGCACCTCGACCCCGGCGCGCTGCACCTCGCGCAGCAGATTGGTTGCGGCGCCGCCGAACTCGGACCGTCCGGGCAGCTTCTCGGCGAGCAGCACCTGTCCCCCGACCCGGCCCGCCGCCTCGCACAGGGTGACGCGATGGCCGCGTTCGGCTGCGACGGCCGCGGCTTTCATTCCCGCCGGCCCGGCGCCGATCACCAGCACCTTCTTCGGGCTCGCGGCGCGAATCCGAGTGCCGTACTTCAGTTCTCGACCGGTCTCGGGGTGCTGGATGCACGAGATGGGATGCCCGGTATGGAAGTGGCCGATACACGCCTGATTGCAGGCGATGCAGGCGCGGATGTCGTCCAGTCTGCCGGCTTTCGCCAGGATCGGCATGGTCGGGTCGGCGATCAGCGCGCGGGTCATGATGCACGCGTCCGCGTCGCCGGCCGCCAGGAAGTATTCGGCCTCCTGCGGCTGGTTGATCCGGCCGGCCACGAAAACCGGTAGCTCGCCGGCGTTCTCGCGCAGGTGGCGCTTCACCAGCCGTGATTCGGGGATGACGTAGCCCGCGCCCCAGGCCATGTCCGGCACGATATGGTCCGACCCGGCCAGGCTCGCGGACGTGCCGACGGTGACACTGACGTAGTCCACGAGGTTCTCGCGCGCGAGCGCCACGCAGGCATGCAGCGCCGTCTCCTCGTCCAGGCCCGCCGGGTCCCGCTCGCCGATCGAGATGCGCAGGCCCACCGCGATCCGGCGCTCGACCTGCACGCGGACCGCACGCGCGACCTCGATGAGGAATCGGCAGCGGTTCTCCAGCGATCCGCCGTACTCGTCGGTGCGCGCATTGACCTGCGGATTGAGGAACTGCGCGGGCAGATAGCCGTGGCTGGCGACGATCTCGACGCCGTCCAGGCCGCCGCGCTCCAGGCGCAGCGCCGCCGAGCCGTAGCTCGCGACGATCTCGCGGATCTCGCCCCCGGTAAGCGCACGCGGTATCACGTGGAAGCGCTCCTGCGGAGTCGCCGATGGGGCGACGGCGACCTGGGTGGAGCCGTCGTCAGCCAGGTCCATCACCTCCCGCCCGGGGTGGAAGAGCTGCCCGAACAGCTTGGTGCCGAACGGATGTACCGCGTCGGCGATCCTGCGATAGCCGTCGATGCACGCGTCGCTGGAGGCCATGAGCACATGGCTGGTGTAGCGCGCGGTCTCGTGCACCCCGGCTGCCTGCACGATGATCAGCCCCGCCCCGCCCTCGGCACGCGCCCGGTGATACGCGACGAGTTGGTCGGAGACACGGCCGTGGTCCGTCATCACCGTGTCGTGCGCCGAGGAGACGATGCGGTTCGGCAGCGTCACCGGGCCTACGGCCAGCGGCGAGAAGAGATGCGGGAAGTGCGGTGCGTTCATCGGTCCACGGTAGAGCCGCCGCCACGCGCCCGCTCGACGTGGTCCCGGTCTGCTGCCGCGCAGCTGGGTTCGTCAGCGATCCGAGGCGCGGTGACGATCCGGCAGAATCATCGCCATGACGAATTCCCTGCGCTGGTCGGCGATCGCCGCCGCGGACACGCCGCGGTGGGCCGAACTCTCGGACCTGCTCGCCGTCGCCGACGGCACGGAGGAGTTCTACTCCGCGGAAGATCTCGCCGAGGAGTTGGCCGAACCCGGTTTCGACCCGGAGCGCGACAGCTGGGCGGTGTGGGACGGGGCGCTGCTGGTCGGCTACGGGCAGCTCCGGATCGGCGCGGAACTCGCCGAGAACCGGTTCGCGCAGGCATATCTCGACGGCGGTGTGCACACCGGGTATCGCGGCCGCGGCATCGGCGTGCGCTTGATGGACCTGATGGAGGCGCGGGCGCGCGAACTGGCGGCGGACCGCCATCCGGGTGCGCCGCTACGGCTGCGCGTCCCGGGCCGGCCGGGCGAGGACCCGGTCCGGCCGCTGGTGGAGCGCCGCGGCTATCGCGTCGCCCGCTACTTCACCGACATGCACCGCGACCTGCCGGGCGCGCCGCTGGCTCCGGTCGATCCGGGTGTGACGATGTACCAACCACAATGGGCCGAGCCGCTGCGCTCCGCGCACAACGCGGCGTTCGCCGGGCACTGGGGATCGACCCCGCAATCGGCGGCGGGATGGCGAGATCGGTTGGCGTCGCGCACGTTCCGGCCGGCAACCTCCGCGCTGTGGCTGGACGGCAACGATGTTCTCGCGTACGCGCTCACCTACCAGTGGGTCGACGGCGAGCTGTACTTCGGGCAGATCGGCACCCGGCCGGAGGCCCGCGGCCGGGGGCTCGCGCGCGCCTGCATCACCGCGGCCCTGCAGCGCGCCGTCGACCTCAGCACGTTCGACTCCGCCGACCTCAGCGTCGACTCGGCGAACCCCACCGGCGCCGGCGCACTCTACGAATCCGTCGGCTTCACCGCCGTCCGCACCATGGCCATCTACCTGCGTGACGAGGCCCCGCCGGCTTAGACCAGCCCTGCCTGGTAGGCGAAGATCACGAGTTGCGCCCGGTCCCGGGCCGCCAGTTTCGTCAGGGCGTGCGAGACGTGGGTCTTGGCGGTGGCCGGGCTGATGACGAGCTGCTCGGCGATCTCGTCATTGCTGAAGCCCCGACCGACCAACGCGACGACGTCGCGTTCCCGCTCGGTGAGCTGTGCCAGGCGGTCGCGGTCGACGGCCGGGGCGGCGACCTGCCGGGTGAAGGTGGCTATCAGGCGTCTGGTGACGCTGGGCGCCAGCAGCGCCTCGCCCGCGGCGACCACCCGCACGGCGTGGCGCAGCTCGTCGGGTTCGGCGTCCTTCAGCAGGAAACCGCTCGCTCCGGCACGGAGCGCCCCCTGGATGTACTCGTCCTGCTTGAAAGTGGTCACCACGATCACGCGGGTGTCGGCCAGCGCGGGGGTGGCGACGATCTGCCGGGTCGCCTCGATGCCGTCCATGCCGGGCATCCGCACGTCCATCAGCACCACGTTCGGTGTCAGTAGCTGGGCCTGCTGAACGGCCTGCGCTCCGTCGGACGCCTCGCCCGTGACGCGGATGTCCTCCGCCCGGTCGAGCACGGTGCGCAATCCGGCGCGGACGAGCGGTTGGTCGTCGGCGATCAGCACGCTGATCATCGGGTGTCCCACGGTAATTCCGCGCGGACCAGGAAGCCGCCGCGGGGGCCGCGGCCGGTGCGGAACGTGCCGTTCAGCGTTTCGATCCGCTCACGCATCCCGGTCAACCCGAAACCCGGTGGCGCGCCGTCCGCGCCGATCCCGTCATCATCGATCTGCGCGGTCAGTCCGTGTGCCGCCCTGCGGATCGCCACGTCCGCCCGCCGGGCCCGGGCGTGGCGTTGCACATTTGTCAGCGCCTCCTGGACGATCCGGTAGACCGTCAATTGCACCACGGCGGGGGTCTGCGCGAGGTCGGGGTCGACGCTCAGGTCGACGTCCAGACCGCTGCGCCGTACCTGCGCCGCCAGGTCGGGCAGCTGCGCGAGGGTCGGTTGCGGGCGCGGGTCGGGCGTATCGCCGCCGCCCCGGAGCAGTCCGAGCGTGGCGCGGAGTTCCGGCATCGCCTGCTTGGCCGCGTCACGTGCCAGGTGGAGCGCCCGGCGCGCCGCCGCGGGATCGTCGGACAGCGAGTCCAGGGCGGCGTTGCACTGCACCGCGACGACCGCGATGGTGTGTGCGAGCACGTCGTGCAGCTCGCGGGCGATCGTCAGGCGCTCCTCGGCCAGTCGGCGAGCCAGCCTCTCCTCCGCGACGGTCGCCTGCTCGCGGACGCGGGCCTCGCGTTCGAGTCGGCCGCGGCGCGCGACGGCGCCGACCGCGGCGGCCGCCGCGTACGTCACCGCGGGCATCGAGACGTCGACGGCGTACCAGGGCAGCCGGTGCGGAGGCAGCGCGAGGACCACCCAGACGAACGCCGCGGCCGCCAGCCCGTACGCCAATCCGAAGCGGGGCTGGTACGCCCCCAGCGCGTAACAGACCAGAAATGCCAGCACGGCCGGCGCGAGCCCCTGATAGCCGACCCAGTGGTAGGCGCCGACACAGGCCAGGCACGCCACCGCGGCCGGCACCGGCCGGCGGCGGTGCCACAGCAGCGGCACGGCCGCCGCGAGGGTGAGCAGATACGCGCCGGGCGGCCACGGCACCGCCCGCGTCGCGTAGTGCAACTCGACCCACGCGCCGGCACAGCCGAACGCGGCGCCGCCGCCGACCAACGCCAGATCCGTTCTGGCTACGCGAGTCATGGTCATGACACGGCCATCATGCCGCCGCGGGCGATGAAGCGTGACGGCGGCGCGGGCCGGGCCGCGGGCCGGAGCCCAGACGGCGGCGCGGCCGCCGGCGGTAGGCCAGCGCGGCGAGCAACCCGAGCCCGGCCGTCCATGCGGCGAGGATCGCGACATCCGCCGCGCTGGGCGCACTGCCGGCGGCGATCCGCCATCCGAGATCGGCGAGCCGATAGCTGGGTAGCGCACCCGCCAGCTGCCGCAGCGCGGCCGGTAGCTGCGCCGGCGGCACCCACAGGCCGCCCAGCGCCGCCATGGCCATGTACAGGCCGTAGCTCAGCGGGAAGGCGGCCTCCGCCCCGACCACGAACCCGATGGCCACCCCCATCACCACGAACGGCAGACTGCCCACCCACATCACGGCGAGAAGTGTTGCCCACTGCCAGGTGTCGAGGCGGACGCCCTTCACGACCGCCGCCGTGAGGCACACCAGAACGAGTGCGGGCAGCGTCACCGTCATCCCCGCGGCCAGCTTGGCGGCCATCACCTGGCGGGCGGCCACCGGCATCGCTTGGAGCTGCTGCAGCCAGCCGCCGGCGCGTTCGTGCGCGATCCGCGGCCCGGTTGCCGACAGCGCGCCCCAGATCGCGCCGTACGCGGCCATCGCCACCATGATCTCCACCGTGCCGGGCAGCCGCCCCGGCATCCCGCCGCCGAACAGGGAGGCGAACAGCAGGTAGAAGCCGATCGGTGCGACCACTGCGAGGGCGAGGTATCGAGGGTCGCGGAGCATCCGCAGGCACTCGAGGCGTGCGAAGTAGCCGGTCATGACGCCATCTCCTTTGCAGTGCCGTCCGCGCCGTCGGTGCCGACCAGCGCGAGGAACGACTCGTCCAAACTTGTTTGGTACACCCGCAAGTCGCGCCACGGCACGTCGCTGGCGGCGAGCATGCGGACCGTCAGATCCGGGTCCGCGGTGTCGACTCTGGCCCAGCCGTCGGCGAAGGTCACCCGGCCGGGCAGCCTCGGCAGCGCGGCCGGCTGCGGCAGGCGGAACCGCACGATCGCCGCCCCGCCCGCGGCGCGGACCTCGTCGGGTGTGCCGTCCGCGACGACCCGGCCGTGTGCCATGACCACCACCCGATCGGCGTTGCGCTCCACCTCGTCCAGGTAGTGGCTGGCGAAGAGGATCGTCGTTCCGGCCGCCGCGTAGGTACGCATCGCCGACCAGAACCCCGCCCGCGCTTGCACATCCATCGCGACGGTCGGCTCGTCCAGCAGCATCAACTCCGGGTCCGCCACCGCGACGAGCGCGAACTTCAGCCGCTGCAGCTGCCCGCCGGACAGCCGATCGACCCGGCGCTGCGCCATGTCCGCCAGGCCGGCCACCTCGATCGCCGCGGCCGTGGGCGACGGCGCCGGGTACATCCGGCGCGTCAGCTCGACCAATTCGGCCACCCGCACGCCCGGCATCGGGCCGCAGTCCTGCAACATCGCCGCCACCCGCCCGCGCGACACCGCCGCCCCCGGCCGCTCACCGCACACCGAGACCTCGCCGCCGTCCGGCGCGGCCAGGCCCATCAGCAGCGACACGGTCGTGGACTTGCCCGCGCCGTTCGGCCCGAGCAGGGCGACGATCTGCCCGCGCGGAATCCGCAGGCTCAGCGAATCGACGGCCGTCAGCGACCCGAACCTCTTGGTCACCCGATCCAGAATGATCGGGGCATCTGTTTCATCCATGGCGCCATGGTGCGGCCCGCCGGGCCGCCCGCACATCGGCCCGCGGATGCGTCTTTCCCTACCGCGGAAGATGTAGGGCCACCCCCACACGGCGCGGACACGAACATCGTCATATCCGTCATACCCGGGACGGAACCGACGACGCGGCGCGCGCCGACCCACTCGCCGGCGCCGACGCGAACCGGATAGCCGCCCAGCGCGGGGCGCGCCGGATCAGCGGGACGTGCGCCAGATGAGCTTGTGGACGCCGAGGTGTCGGGGCAGCGCGCGCAGGCCGGGGATGAACGGGAGCAGGATCAGGCCGAGCGTGAGCACCGCCATCACGCCCCACACCAGCGCATCCGCGTTGCCGGACGTGGAGAACGGCGGGATCTGATACCAGAAGGTGTACAACCACATCCAGGGTTGGCCGGGGTAGTTGCCGGTCTCGTTCATCATCCCCCACTGGTCACCGCCGAGGTGTTCGGCGCGGGCCTGGTCCTCGAGGTAGGCGCCGTCGGCCAGCAACAGCAGAGGTTTGGTCTGATCGGTGGGGTAGAACGCGCCCGAGGTGAGCTCGCTCTGCAGCGCGCCGGTGCGGGCCAGGGACAGGTAGCTGGCGGCCAGTTGCGGGACGGGCCCATAGCTGCCGGCGGCGACCTTCGCCGGGTCTGAATCGGGCGCCTCGGCCAGCGCGTCGCTGTAGTCGCCGGCCCAGGAGGCCTGCTGCGCCGCCGGGGCCGAGGTCCAGGTGGCCAGAGCGGTGGTCAAGGTTTGGTCGCCGGCGGCGGCCTGCCGGAGCGGACTGATCACCAGGTCGTTCGCGCTGTCGACGGGAATCCGGACGCCGGCCCACCTCTGCAGCGCGAGCGGGCCGAGTTTCTGCCCTTCCGCGGCGGTGTTGTAGGGGGCGCCGTAGCCGGCGCTCGTCGTCGTCCCGGCGAGCTCGGCGGTCGCGGTGGCGATGACGTCGGCCGGGGCGGCCTTCGCCCACGCCGACAGGGTGATCGCGTGCTCGTCGGGCGAGGAGAAGACCGCGGCCAGCGCGACGGTCAGCACCACCATTGTTATTGCGGCGATGACGAATTCGCGCACCAGGTCGTACGGGCGGGTCGGGAAGAGGTGCGAATCCGGGGTGCGGCCGCGGCGGGCTGTGCTGCTCATCACGCTGCCTCGCTTCGCTCTGTTGCCTCGCGCTGCGGCGGCACGTTGGACGCTTGCGCGGCGGCGACGTCATCCGGCGGCTCCGCGTCGAACGGCGGCACCACCCCATGCCTGCGGACCAGGACGATGTGCAGCACCACCAGAATGCCCACCACCAACGGCAGCAACATCACGTGCCACAGCAGCATCTGCCCCGGATTGAGGACGTTGAAATAGGCGCCCACGCCGATCGAGTTGAGCCCGTCCTTGGCCTGGGTCGAGATCCACTGCGAGTCGAAGTTCGATTGCGACAGGTAGCCAGTGAACGCGGTGCCGATCGACCCGACGAATGCGACGGTGCCGGTGATCCAGGTCAGCGCCCGCTTGCCGCGCCACGCCGCCATGAAGAACTTGCCCCACAGGTGGATCACCATGCAGACGAAGAACAACTGCACGCTCCACAGGTGGGTCGAGTTGACGAAGTGCCCGACCCTTGAGACGTGCCACCACGCTGCCCCGCCCAGCGTCAGCACCAGCCCGGACAGCAGCACGACCAAGAACGCGGCCAGCGTGGCCACGCCGAACACGTACACCCACGACCGCACGTACGCGGGCTGCCGATCCGGGAGCCACTGGCCCTCGGGCACCGCCCGCGTGAGCCAGTGCCGGAACCGCACCGTCCAGCTGCGCGGGGCGGTGGCCGTGCCGGTCGCGGTGCCGGTGTTAGCGCCGGTCGCAGCGCCTGTCGCCGTGCCGGCCTCAGCGCCGGACACCGGACCGCTCCCGCCGCTCGGACTCACGGCCGCCCGGAAAGGGCAGCAGCAGTGCCAGCACGAAGACCACCAGCATCGCCGCGATGATCAGCAGGTTCGTCAGCGAGAGCTGGACGACACCCCAGTGCACATAACGCCCCGCGGCCGGAAACACCGCACCAGGCGACGACATCAGCACCCACATCTGGGGCCTCCTTCGACGGCAATGCATCCAGGACACTGCTGCTGCCGCACGGCCCGCTAGGGCCGAACGTCACTGCGCCGCCGGGACTTCCGGACCCACTTCGCGATCCACTCACCGGCCCAACGAGTTACCGCGCTCGCGGTGTGCCGTGCTCCCCGGCTATGACGCTGTTCGCCGCCGCCGGGATACGGCTATCGGCCTGTAATGCCCGCCGGGGGCTCCTCCCTCCGACGCCCTGTCGAGATCAGTTGCGGCGACACCACTTCCGGCGAGAACCCTCTACGAAACCCGGGAGGATTCATGAACGCGCTACACGAGAGCATGTTGGTGGGCCTGGGCGACCTCGGGGTCGAACGCAACGGCATCGTCGACAAGTCCGGGTGAGCGGCGAACTGCGGGGACGGCGAAGAAGGACGGGCCGGTGCCGGCGCCGCGAGACGTTTCCGGCAGTCGTCGGTGATGCGGAATCGCGGGCCCTTCACGCGTTGCGCGTCAAGCCGCGCACGCCAGGCCGAGTGCGCCGTAAGCAATCTGGCCGCGAATCATCACGCCCGCGACATCGGCGCGGGACGCACGTAGCACCAGAGACGCGATGACGTCCGTGGATGACTGCAATCCGTCACCGTGCATGTCGAAGACGGCGAATGTCGCATCCTTTCCCGGCTCGATCGAACCGAGCCTGTCCGCGACCCCCAGTACTCGCGCCGCGCCGATGGTGCACGCGTCATATGACGCGTGAATGCTTCGGCGGCGTGCCTCGGCCGAGGCGCTCTGCACCCGTGCGCAAAAGCCCATCTCGTCGAGCATCGATGGAGTGGAGGTCATGGCATTGTCCGTGCCGAGTCCGACCATCAGGCCCAGATCGACCGCGACCAAGAACGGCGGTGACGTCCTGCCTAGGCAGGCCATGGCTCGCGGGCACATCACCGCGCCGATCCCCGCATCCCGCACGCGCGTCAGATCGGCCACGTCCGCGTAGGTCAAGTGGACCAGGAAATCCGGCTCGAGAATGCCGGTCGCGCGTTCGATCTCCCCCCGACCGGTATGGCGCAGAGACAACTCGTCGTATTCGATCGATGCGGCAGAGTGCGTGGCCAAGCGTTTCCCGGCAGTTCCACGGACCAGCCTCAAGATCGCTCGGAGGCCCGCATCCGTCGTGTGGTTGACGTGGACCGGTGCGAAGCCGTCCGCGACGTCAAGTGCGGCCGCGATGTCCTCCATGACCGATGGATCGAGATCCCCGGAATTCGTCGACAGGGCCTCGGCGCTCTGCACCGGATACGTCGAGTGCCCGGTGAAATGCAGCCATTCGATCGGCGACGAGGAGAGCGCGGAGCGCAGGGCGACGATCGCGTCAGCGCCACCGGTGCAGAAATCCGCCGCCATGACGGTGCCGGACGCGAGCATCTGCGCCGCGGCCCTGGATACCGCCGACCGGTACTGCTCCGCGTCGAGTTCGCGAAGCAACCGATGGCGCCGACCGCCGGGCGCATAGAGAACATCGATACCCGGCGGTGTCGAAAAGAGGAGTTCGGGGAACGCCGCATCTTCTATATGGGTGTGACAGTTGATGAACCCGGGTGCGATCAGCTTGCCGGAGACATCGATTTCGGCGCATTCGGGGAATGTGTTCGGGCTTCCGATTCCTCTGATGCTGCCTTCGACCACGTACACGGAGAGATCACGGCCGATCCGTAGATCCGGCAAAATAACGCCGAATGCGTTCTTAAGCAGGATTCTCGAAGGTAGCGATCTTTCCACTTCGCGACCGACTTCTTCTATTCCTGAGCGCTACTGCCGACCACGCTCAATGTCCGACGCGATCCGAGGCATGCAATTCGTAGAGATATGCCAATGGATCCAGGACACCCGACGCGCCGAGGTCGTTCCAAACCTGCTGATCGATGATCTTTCCGTGGTGGAACACGAACCTGTCTTGATAGCGTATGCCGGAGAAGTGGCGCCCGCTGAGGCTTTGCCCTTCGAGGGTGCCGCGCGATACCACCACGATATCCTCGTCGAGATTGGTGAAGACGTCGAAGTCCGTCCTGTTCTTCCTGACCCACTTGTACCGTCGCGCCGCGTCGGCGACCATATCGGTGAGATTGGAATAGATGAATCCGCCCGCGAACGTGAGCTTCGCGCCCGGGGCCAGGTAGGCAGACGCGCCCTCCAATCTGCGCTGCTCGCAGAGAAGCAGGTAGTCGTTCACCCACGCGATGCCGTTCTCGCGTTCTTCTTCGGTGACTCCACCAGGGCCCTTGACCATCAGAATCGCACCTCGTTCATTACTTGGTTTGTTGTTGGATCCGTGTACCGCTACAAGGTGGCTCAGGGCATGAACACCTCTTGCAGATGGCGCACGACGCTGGGGGCGAGGCGCCGTCGCTCGTAGGAGTTCGCGCCAACATCCCACACCTTCGCAGCCCGGGCGCGCGCCAACGCGTCGGCCATGACGACCGTGAGCCCGTTCGAGTCGATGACCGGCAGGCCTCCGGTCTCACGAACACCAGCTGCCCAGAGCAGCTCGTTTTCCAGACCCTCCCCGCACACGACGACGTCCGCTCCACGGGCCTTCAGCTTCTCGGCCGCACGGTCCATGAGGCTGACCAGCTCACGTACATCTCCGCTGTTCGCCAACGCATCGCCGATCACCTCCTTGGCGCCCGGCATGTACTCGAATCCCACGCATGAGGAGGACACACCCTGCGTGCGCATGTTCGCGGAGATGGGGGCCTCGAGCGCCGGAATGAAGCCGACGATGCCGAACTGGATGCGCTGGGATGCCAGCAATGAGAATGTTTGTCGACCGTATCCGATCACGGGAATCGAGGTGAGCGACAGCGCATGGCTGAGGCCCGGGTCCTGACTGGTCCCGATGACATAGGCATCGTATCCTGCGCGTTCCGCTTCCAGGCTCTGCCGCGCGAATTCCCAGCCGAAGAACGCTTCGGCCTGGCCGAACTCTACGTAGTTCACCGGCAGCGCATCCGCAAACGCGCGGCCCGGCAATCCTTGTTGGCGCACGATTGTGTCTTCAGGCAGCAAGGCCTTGAAGTGCGCGTCGTACGCCGCATCCAACCACGGGAATCTTCCCAGAATCGTGTGCTTTTGAAACCAAATCTTCGGCATCCGCCATTCCCTCCGATCGCGCAGTTCTCCCGTACGTCTTAGCCCATCCAAAGGCCGCCGTTGATGTCGAGCACCGCCCCGGTGATGGATCGAGCGGCGCCGGAATACAGGAAGCTGACGACCCCTGCCACCTCAGCGGGGTCAATGGTCCTGCCCAACGGTATTTGCGCGACGAGACCTTCACGTTGCCGAGCCGACAATCGGTGATACATGGCGGTCTCGACCGGGCCGGGCGCAATGGCGTTGGCCCTGATCCCATCCGGCGCGAGCGTGCGCGCGAAGTGACGGGCCAGGCCGATGATTCCGGCCTTGGCGGTCGCGTAGGCCGGGCCGGACAGGGTGTTACCGCCGTTGCGACCGTTCACGGAACTCATCAGAACGATGTTCCGATCGCCGGTTACGGCACGCAGCCTGGAAAGCCCTTCGCGCACAACGACATACGCGGTGTCGAGGTTCGAGCGGATGACGGAATGCCAGCCATCGACGTCGGTCTCGTCCACGCCTCCGGCACCGGCAGCGCCTGCCAACGCGACAATGCCGCGGAGCGTCGAAGGGGCCGACGCGTCGAGGAAGGCACGCACCGAAGCCGGATCGGCCGCGTCGACACCGTCGGCGATGTCGATCACCAAGGGCTCGAAGCCTGCCGCGTGTAGCGCCGCAGCGGTAGCTCGACCGATACCGCCGGCACCGCCGGTGATGAGAATCGTGCCGTTCCCGCTGCCGCGCCCCATCGGTCACACGGCCAGGTATTTCCGCGCGAGTTCAGGGTCGGTCACGAATTCATCCCGCGTGCCCGCGAAGACGATGCGGCCTCGATCGATGATGACAACGTGCGCGCAGATACCGAGTGCGAACGCGGAGTTCTGTTCCGACAGAAGGATCGTCATCGACGACTTCTCGGCGAGGCGCTGTATCCCTGCCCGTAGGTCGTCTAGCACGACGGGTGCCAGACCTGTTGACGGTTCGTCCATCAGAAGCAGGCTCGGTCGACCCATCAGGGCACGCCCAATGGCCACCATCTGCTGCTCACCGCCGGACAGCCGTGTGCCGCCACGGTCCAACAGGGCGCGGAGGTTCGGCAGGAGTTCGACAACGTCGTCGATCGTCATCGGTTCGCGCTTCCCGCGCAACGCAGCGTGCCTGCCCAGACGCAGGTTCCCGCGGACCGACAGGTTTCCCAGGATGCGGCGATCTTCCGGCACGAGAACCACGCCGTGGCCGGCGAGTTCGTGCGCCGGCAGGCCATCAATCGACCGGCCGTCCAACCGGATGTCGCCGACCTTGCGGACGTCCGCGGCGCCTGCGATGGACTTGAGCAGCGTCGTCTTGCCTGCGCCGTTGCGTCCGAGCAATGCTGTCACCGCTCCTGCCACCGGCTCGATCGCGATATCGAACAGTACCTGGGCCCGTCCGTAATAGGCGTTGAGATCACTGACTGTAAGTGGGTTCTGGGTACGAGCCGGATCCGGCTGCATTGCCTCCGTCATCTAGCCCTCCTCACCGAGGTACGCGGCGATGACGCGGGGGTCGGCCCGAACGGTCTGCGGGTCGCCCGTACACAGGACCGTCCCCTGATGCAGCACCGTGACCTCGTCAGCCAGCGCGAAGACGACCCGCATGTCGTGCTCGCTGATCAGGACCGTGGTGTGATGGTCCGGGTACAGGCGGCCGACGAGTGCGACCGTCTGGTCAGTCTCCTCCTGCGACATACCGGCAGTCGGCTCATCGAGCAGCAGGAGCCGCGGCTGCGAGGCCAAGGCCATCGCGATCTCCAGGCGCTTCCGATCCCCTTGAGCCAGGATCCCGGCCGGCGTCGCCCGAATCCGGCCGAGGCCGACCGCGTCGATCAAATCGGCAGCCGCTCCGGTGACCTGTCTGCTGTACCGCGGACGCCACACCACGGCCGATTCCCGACGTGCCGCAGCGACGGCGACGAGGACGTTGTCGTGCACCGTCATGGTCGGAAAGACCCGCGCCACTTGGAATCCGCGGGCGAGGCCGGCCCGTACCAGCTGCGCGGGCCGCCGGTGCGCACCAGAGCCGAGAACTTCGATGGATCCGCGACTGACCCGGTGTTCGCCCGAAATCACCCCGAAGAGCGTGCTCTTGCCAGCACCGTTCGGCCCGATCAAGGCATGAACCCGACCTTCGGTGACCGTCATCGTCACGCCCTGGAGCGCCCAGTTCCCGCTGTATTCCTTCCACACCTCCACGAGTTCGGCGAGGACCGATCCGGGCGCGCTCATTCCGCTGCCCTCCGCTGCCATCGCGGCAAAGCATGGGCAAGCGCCCCATCGACAAAGGTCGCGGCAACGTCACCCGACTCGGCGGCTGTGACGAGCGCGACGACCGGGTCGAGAAAGTGCCGAAGCCGCGGCGACGACATGTCCAGCAGGAAGAAGGTTGCCGGACGCCCGAGGCCGATGTGCCCGTGCGTGGACGAGATGCCGAGGGCCTGTGCGGCAGCGGTCGTCGTCGTCGCGAGCATTTCGGCAGCGGTAGGTCGTCGCGCGTTCCGGGCTTCGGCGCGCAGTGCACGGCTGAAGAAAGTCATTTCCGCCAACATGTCTGGAGAGGAGACCATCGCGTTGTCGGTACCGAGGGCGACGGTCACACCACAATCCAGGGCAGTCAGCATTGGCGGAATACCGTTGCCGAGCGACGCTTGAGTGCGCGGGCACATGACGACCGGGATGTCATCGTCGGCTAGGACCCGGAATTCGGCGGGCGTGGCAGCCGTCATATGCACGATGAAGTCCGGCTTCACGTACCTCGCGATCCGCTGGACATCGCCGGCACCAGTCCGCGACATCGATAACGTGCGGTATTTCGGAGTCTCGCCGGCATGTGTCGCAAGCCGACCGGATCTCGCGCGGACGCGGTCCGCGATCTGCGCCAGACCGCGATCGGTCGTGTCGTTCGCCCACAACGGCGAGAACCCTTCAGCCACATCGAGAACCGTGTCAATCTCGCACAGCTGCTCTTCAGTGATGCCATCGGAGTTCTGCAGCAAGGCCGATGCTGAGTGCAGGGGAAAGCTGCCAAAACGCCCAAAGATGATGGCGTGCAATGGCAGCCCGTCCAGAGCCTCACGGATCTGGCCGACACCGTCGACGCCCCCCTCACGGAAATCGGCGAACGCCACGGTGCCGGCTGCGAGCATGGACCTCGCGGCATCGCGCATGCCTGCGACGACGGCTTCACGACCCACGTCCGCCATCCAGACATGTCGCAGTCCATCGGGTGGCCACAGCAGCGCATCAGGATCGATGCCATTGCCTCGACCGGCGAGAGCCGCATCACCGAGGTGGGTGTGCGCGTTGATCAGCCCCGGAACGGCGACCAGATCGCTTGCGTCGTCACCGATGTCGCGGGCGGCACCGGCTCCGACCTCGGTAACGAGGCCGTCTTCGATGACGATGTCCACGCCCGGGCGAAATTCCAGGCCCGGGCCGAAGATGCACCCGACATTCCTCAGTGCTCGACGATTCACCGTGTCACCTGACTTCAAGCGACGATCGATGTCGGTGCGCCGCGCCGGTCATGAGCTCGCTGTACTCGTGCGATGGCGCTCTGCCCAGCTCGGCGCCGAACCAGACTCCGCAAGATCATTGAATACGTATTGTTCTGCGATGAGGCCATCACGGAAGACGAACATGTCGGAGTACCGCACGTTCTTGAATTCGGTACCGTCGAGCGCGATGCCGTCCAACGTCCCCGTCGATATCACGACGTCGCGACCATCGGAAACCCGCTTTCCGACGATGTACGTCGTTCGGTGCTTCCGCACTTCTCGATAGCGCTCGGCGGCGTCGGCGACCATATCGCGCAGATTTGTGAAGCGAACAGGCCCGGGAAATGTCAATACCGGATCGGCGGCGAGGAACCGCGCCGCCTCATCCAGACGGCGCTCTTCGCACAGCACCAGATAGCGGTCGGCTTTCGCCGCAAGATCATCACCGAACTCATTCATAGCCATTACGCCCTTTCGAAGTGTGCAACACAATTGGAAAACGGCATCCACCGGACCTGGACGCTTACCGAGGGGTCCTCTAAGAACCTGCGGTCACCCCCAAGCCTTTCTGCGACAATCGCCCGAACCACGATCCGAATAGCCCGACGAGCCCTCTGGGAGCGAACAGAAGGACTCCGATGAGGACAAGGCCGAGGATGACGAGGTCCCAGCCGGGGTGTCCGGACAACTGGTTGAGCAGCAACGTAACTCCGATCGCCCCGACGGCAGGCCCCCAGAAGAAGCCCATCCCGCCCACCAGGATCATGAGAATCGGGTAGCCCGATTGCGTCCAGTACATCGTTCCGGGCGTGACTATCCCAGCGGTGTACGCGAACAGGCCGCCAGCGAGACCGGCACCCGCGCCGGCGAGCGTGAACGCCGCGAGGCGGAACCGCCCGACTCGGACGCCGAGGAACTCCAGCCGTACGGCGTCTTCGCGCAGCGCCTGCAGGGTGACACCGAACGGGGAGTGGTAGATCACCCAGCACACCGCAACAGCCGCAACCACCACGCCACCCGTGAGGTACCAGATCCCCCGCGTCGACAAAGAGCCCGCCGTGATTCCGGGTATCCCGTTCTCGCCGCCGACCCAGCTGGTCTTGAAGGCGAGCAAATACATCCCCTGGCCAAGCGCGAGCGTGACGTTGGCGAAGATAATGCCACGGGTGCGGACACTCACCGCAGCGATCAGCGCCGAGCAGACTGCCGAGAAGGCCATTGCGAGAAGGAGCAGTGCGGCCACGGGGACATGCGAATACAACAGCGCCACGGTATAGGCCCCGGTTCCGAAAAATGCCGCCTGGCCGAACGATGGCATATGGGAACGCCCGAAGAGGAAGTTGGTGCTGGTCGCGAAGAGGATCTGGATGAGGACCTGCTCCATCAGGAACATGGTCGCCCCGGATACGACTGACGGGATCACCGCGACCGCGATGGCGATCAGTGGGCCGGCGAAGCCAAGCACCGTCGCCTCGCCGGCTCGGCGCTCAGGCAAGACCGCGCGCATTGCTCACCAACCCCTGCGGACGAACAAGCAACACCACGAACATCAGGATGAAGAAAATGACGCCGGATAGCGGTGGGTAGTACGTGATCGCGAGGCTGTCGGCCACGCCGAACCCGATAGCGGCGATCATCGCACCCGATATCGAGCCGAGGCCTCCCACGATGACGATGGCGAACGCCTCGATGATGAAGGCGGTCGCGACATCGGGCGTCAGTGCGATGAGCGGTGTCGCCAATGCCCCGCCAAGTCCCGCAAGAACCGTGCCGAGCGCGAAGACCGACGTCGAAACGAGCGCGGTATTCACCCCGGCTAATTCGCACACGTACCGGTCTTCGGCCACCGCGCGGGCCCGCTCCCCGAACGCGGTCCGCCACAGCAGCGCCCAAAGCCCCACCGCGACAACAATTCCCACTGCGATGAGCACGATCGAATAGGTCCCGACCCGTACGCCGCCGACGACGATGGATCTGCCGAGTGCGGTTGGGAACGGGACGGACATGGGGTTGACGCCCCAAATGATCTCGGCGACCCCTTCGATGACGAGGAGGAGGCCGAACGTTCCAAGCAAGGACGCAATATCGGACAATCGATAGATTTTCCGGAATATCAATCGTTCGGTGGCTATCCCCACGACTCCGACAGCCAGTGCCCCGCCGACGACGGCGAGCACGAAGAGCGGAAGGGGAAGCGAGATCGGGCTGCCGGATGCAACTGCTTGGTAGACAAAGTACCCGCCGAGCATGAAGTATCCGCCGTGGGAGAAATTCAAGATCCGCATGACGCCGAAGATCAATGTCAGGCCGGACGCGATGAGGAACAGCAAGAACCCATCGCCGATGCCCGCGAAGACCGATCCAAGCACAGCCCGATTCGCCTCCTTTCCACTCTTCGTTCACCTACGGTTGGCTGTCACTTCGCAAGTGTCACGTCCGGCCCGACCGACTCGGCACCGAAGCACTTGTACCCGAACTGCGCCGTTGAGTCGCCCTGGCATTGCCACACGGTGACAGGCGCCGCAAGGATGTTCGACGGATCGAACTTCACCTTGCCCATCGGGCTGTCGAACTCGATCGACGACAGCGCGGTGCGCACCGCGTCGGTCTCTGTGCTGCCGGCTGTCTTGATGGCGTTGAGATACGCCAGCATCGCCGTATAGCCCTCATAGGTCCATTCGTGCGGACCGTACAGGTTCAGGCCCTGGAAGGGCGGAAGCTTCTTCCACGCGTCGATGAACGCCTGGTTCACGGGGTTGTCGTAGCCCTGGTAGAAGTAGTCGTGAACGTAGTAGATGTGGGGTCCTTCCGCACCCAACGCCGACGAGAACTCTTCGCCCGCCCCGATACCCGCGACCACCTTGTACTGCTTGAACAGGTCGAGCGGGTGTGCTTGCTTGGCGAACTGTACGGCGCCACCGCCGAAGAGGAAGAAGTACAACGCGGAACTCTGCGGATCCGGATTACCGGCGAGGAGCGAGTTGATGAACGGGGTGTCCTGAGTAGCCGTGAACGGAACGAACGCCGTCTTTCCTGTCTTCGCATTCGGGTTAGCCGTGGCGAGCAACTTGCCGAACTCGTTCCACGCATCATGGCCCGTGAGATAGTCGTAAGCGACGCCGTCCCAGACCTTCGTGTCCTTCCACTCGGTGGCCGCGAGGTGCGCGGCGGCAACGTTCATCATGTGGACGTTTGCCGCGACCTCGTAGACGTTCTTGCTGTGCTGTGTGGTCGTCAGCGAGGTGTCCGTAGTGCCGGCCGTGACGATCAGTTGGTTGTTCTGTTCGGCGAGCGGTTTCGCGGCGAGAACATCGGCGCTCGACGTGAACCCGGTGACGAGGTTGATGCCCTCCGACGCGAACTCGCGCATGTGCTGGACGGTCTTGTCCGGCGAGAGTTCCTCGTCCTTGACTTCGAGTTCGATCTTCCGCCCGAGGACGCCGCCCTGCGCGTTCCACTGGTCCACAGCGATCTGCGCGCCCTGCAAGGCAAGCTGTCCGACGTTGCCATTCGCACCGGTCATGGTGTCGAGGAACCCGATCTTCAACGGCTCGCCGGTGAAACCGGAGCCCGACGCGGTGCTTCCGCTGGATTCGGTGGACGCTTGCGAGGCACTTGACGCCGACGTCTCACCGCCTCCCCCAGCAGACGAAGAACCCGAGCCCTGCGACTGGCTCGGCGGTGCGGTGCTGCTCGATCCGGTCGACGTTCCGGCACTGCTACAGGCTGCGATCACCAAACTGCATGCGGCGAGTGCCGCAAATGTCGTGCGATGCTTCTTCATCGCGAGTCGGTTCCCTTCTGTTCGAACCCGATGGACGGATCACTAGTGGCGTCGCGCTGGGCGCACGCCCCGTGCCTGTACACGGGGCGTCGAGGAGTCGCTCGATCACCTCCCTACAGCGCGGATGCTTGGCCGGAGTCTTGCTGGTCCGCGTGTACCGGTAGCCGAAACGGCTTGTTTCGCCGAGTCTGGCATCAGAGCCAAGCCGGGTCAAGACCAAATTCCCTACTTGACAGGGGATTTCTTTCGCGAGAAGTTGGTCTGACACACAGCTGGCAGCACTCGGGAGGAGGCTCGCACGTTGGGACAGCAACAGGCTGTTTCGCTTAGCGAAACAACGCTGACGGAACATTCAACGTCAACGGGTGGTACGACGACCGCCGATCGAGTCGCTGATGTACTGTTCGCGTTCATCTCGGGCCCCGCATCGCTGGGCGTCAGCGAAGTCGCGCGCGAGCTCAATGTCAGCAAGGCCGTCGTCTACCGGATCTTTCAGTCTCTCGTGTCCCGGAAGTTCCTCCAGGTCGACCCGGGCACGCGTTCGTATCGCCTCGGCCCCAGTGCGACCGCCTTGGGCGCGCGTGCGCTCCGCGACCTGGACATGCGCCGGGCCGCACGTCCAGTTCTCGAGGCTCTGCGCGATAAGACCGATGAGACAACGACTCTCACTGAGCTTGTCGGTGACAGCCGGGTATACCTCGACCAGTTCGAGTCCCGCCAATCCATCAGAATGACGGTCGAACTCGGCCGCCCGCACGCCCTGCACGCCGGTGGCAGTGGGAAGTCGATCTTGGCTTTCCTGCCGCCTGAGCGTCAGGAGGAGCTCATCGAGCGCGGTCTTACACGGGTGACGCCGGCGACGATCACAGACCCTGACCGGCTGCGTGACGAACTCCGCGACGTCGAGGCTTGCGGTTACGCGGTCTCGCTCGGCGAACGGCAGCACGACGCCGGGTCGGTCGCTTCGCCGGTTTTCGGGGCGGACGGCTGGGTGATCGGATCGCTGAGCGTGTGTGGTCCGGTCGGGCGATTCGATGACGCGACCGTCGCCGCGCATGCCGAACTCGTCCTCGCCGCAGCCCGAGAGGTTTCCCGGCGCATGGGCTGGTCGGGACCGTACCCTCCTCCGTCGAAGCATCTTGCGAGCGCCGGTTCATGACGACATCTCCACAGGCCGCCGACCACGCGGGACTCCGCCCTCCCCTGGATGGAATCCGAGTGTTGGATTGCTCGACCATCCTGGCGGGACCGTTGTGCTGCCGCATCCTCGGCGACTATGGCGCGGATGTCATCAAGATCGAACACCCCACTGCGGGCGACGGGATGCGCGGGCATGGCCGCGCTAAGAACGGAGTCCCGTTGTGGTGGAAGGAAATCAGCCGCAACAAGCGCACTCTCGGGCTGTCCCTCTCCACGCCCTGTGGTGCCGCGGCTTTCCGCAGACTCGCCAAGACCGCAGACGTTGTCGTGGAGAACTTCCGTCCCGGAACGTTCGAGCGATGGGGCATCGACCCCGCGGACCTGGCGGCCAACAACCCGAACCTGATTACGTTGCGGCTCACCGGGTTCGGGCAGACCGGCCCGTACGCCGCGCGCGCGGGCTTCGGCACCCTCGCCGAGGCCATGAGCGGCTTCGCTGCCATGACCGGCGACGCGGACGGCCCGCCCACTCTGCCCTCATTCGGGCTGGCCGACTCCATCGCCGGGATCGCGGCGTCGAGTGCCATCCTGATGGCCCTGCGAGTCCGCGACCGCGGCGACGGCGGTCAAGTGATCGACATCAACATCCTGGAACCGATCATGACGGCCGTCGGGCCCGCGGCTATGACGTACGACCAGCTCGGCATCGTGGAGCTGCGGCACGGCAACCGCTCCACGAACAACGCCCCGCGCAACACATATCAGACGAAAGACGGCTCGTGGGTGGCGGTGTCGACCAGCGCGCAGCGCATCGCCGAGACCGTCCTGCGACTCGTCGGCCACTCCGAAGTGATCGATGAACCGTGGTTTTCAAGCGGACGGGGCAGGGTTGAGCACGTCGACCAGTTGGATGGCTATCTTTCGACGTGGATCGGCGCCCGCACCCGGGCCGAGGTGCTCGCGGCATTCGAGGAAGCGGGCGCGGCCATCGCACCCATTTATGACGCGCGAGACATCGTCGAGGACCCGCACATCCGCGCGACCGAGATGCTGAAAGAGGTGGACGATCCGGATCTCGGCCGGATGCTGATGCACAACGTCATGTGGCGGATGTCCAGGACTCCGGGCTCGATCCGGTTCACCGGGCGCGCCCTCGGCGCGGACACGGACGAGATTCTCCACGAAATCGGTTACAGCGACGCGGAGATCGCAGCGCTCCGGGACGAAGCCGCAGTGGCATGAAGGGCGGGATCAACAGATGAGCGACGCACTACTCGACGCGGTACGCCGCGGGATAACGGTGATCGATCTAGGCAGACCGCTCTTCAACGGTATGCCGCAGTCGCCGAATCATCCCGCGTTCTGGCATTCGTTGCCGCGTCGTCACGGGGACATGGTGCGAGCCGATGGTGGGTCCGCCGCCAACGACGTCATCGTCACAGGCACCCATGTCGGCACGCACATCGATGCGCTGGCGCACGTCTCCCAAGACGGCAAGCTGCACGGGGGCGCGGATGCGGTCGCGGCCGGGATCGGCGGCAGATACACGGATCTCGGGGTCCACACGGTGGCTCCGATCATCCGGCGCGGCGTCCTGCTGGACGTGCCAGCGGCGCTCGGATCTCCCGATGGCTGTCCGGCCGCCTACGAGATCACACCCAGCGACCTAGACGCTGCGGAACGGTTCGCCGGCGCGACGGTCGGCGACGGCGACATCGTGCTGATCCGCAGCGGCTGGGGTCGGCACTTCGATGACGGCGCAGACGTCTACCGCGGCAAGGACTCTGGCGTGCCGGGGATCGGTGAGGCCGGCGCGCAATGGGTGGCCGGGCGGCACGTGCACGCAGCAGGAGCGGACACGATCGCCTTCGAGCACCTCGCCGCGGGGGCCGGCCACAGCGCGCTACCGGCGCACCGCGTGCTGCTGGTGGACGCCGGCATTTACGTCATCGAGGCGCTGGACCTGGAGGGCCTGGCCGCGGCAGGAGTCCACGAGTTCACCTTCGTGCTGGTGCCGCTGAAGATCGTCGGAGCGACGGGGTCGCCGGTGCGGCCGCTCGCGGTCACCGCGGCCTAGGACACCCGATGGCAACACAACCCCCAGGGACACTCGCGCAGCGGATCGCTGGATTCGCCGTCACGGCGCGGCGCCTCGGCCTCCCTGAAGCGGTGACGCAAAGCGTGCGGCAACGCGTCCTGGATACGATCGGGATCTGCGTCGCCGCAAGCAGTCTCGACACGTCTCGCGCCGCACGCCGATGGGCCCGCGATGGCGGCGGCACGCCCCGGGCAACAGCGATCGGCGTGCCTGAGCGCCTCCCGGCCCGCTCGGCGGCTTTCGTCAACGGCGTTCTCGCGCACTCTCTCGACTACGACGACACGCACCTGCCATCGGTGCTGCATCCGAGTGCCAGTGTGATCCCTGCGGCACTAGCGGCCGGTCAGGCTACCGGTGCGTCCGGAGCCCAGGTGACGGCAGCGATCGCCGTCGGCCTCGAGGTCTGTGTTCGACTCGGCATGGCCGGATTCGACGAGGAGGCAGGCAATTCCACGTTCTTCGAGTTCGGTCAGCATGCGACGTCGATCTGCGGCACTATGGGCGCCGCGGTATCGGCGGCTCTGCTGCACGGCATGAGCGAAACCGACATCGTCAACACCATCGGTGTCGCCGCGTCCATGGCTTCGGGGATCCTTGAATCGAACCGCACCGGCGGAACGGTCAAACGGATGCACTGCGGGTGGGCGGCGTCGGCCGGTGTCGCCGCAGCGGAGTTGGTCCGATACGGCTTTTCGGGGCCGCCGACCGTCCTCGAAGGCAGGTTCGGGTTCCTCCAAGCGTGGCTGCACGGCAGCCGCATCAACGAGGCCGCCGTCATAGACGGACTCGGTGACACCTGGCTCGTGCCCGGCATTTTCTTCAAGCCCTACCCCGCAAACCACTTCACCCACACCGGAATCGACGCCGCCATTCGACTTCGCGAGCGCGGCGTCCGTCCCGAGGACATCACCCGGATCGAACTCCGCGTCGCCGCAGCGCCGCATCGCACGATCGGTGCGCCGATCGACGTGAAGAGGAATCCGGAAACCGCGTACATGGCGCAGTTCAGCGGACCTTACACGGTGGTGGCAGGCCTGCTCGGCGGTTCCGGTCTCGGCGTCGGGCTCGCCGACTTCACCGACGAACTCGCCCGGGATCCGTATCGCCGTCGCCTGATGACGTTGGTGGACGTCATCCCAGATGATCGATGCACAGCGATCTTTCCGTATCAGTTCCCGGCGATCGTGACCGTTGAGACGCGTGACGGTCGCACCCTCACCGAGGAAGTGTTGACGAACCGCGGCGGGCCCGACCGCCCGCTCACATTCGACGAACTCGGTGTGAAGTTCACCGACAATGCCGCACGTCAATTGCCGGAGGCAGACATCATCGCCCTCCGCGACAGCTGCGGACGCGTCGACATGCTGGCTGACATCGGCGAACTCGTCGCCGATCTCGGTGGAATCGACCACGAGCTGTGGGAGGCGTCGCCCGTCGATCAGCAGATGTCACCCCACTGAAGTCGAATACCGGGGGAACCGCGGACTGAATAAGGAAAAGCAAGGAGAGGACATGGCAACGTATGACACACTGATCCGGAACGTCCGAGTGGTGCGGCCGGACCGCGATGAAGTGCCGACACGGGATCTCGCCATTCGCGACGGGAAGTTCGCGAAGATCGCCGATCATATCGACCCTTCCGAAGCGGCCTCGGTGGTGGACGGCGGCGGCAAGTTGGCATTCCCGGGCGCGGTCGACGCGCACCAGCACTGGGGCATCTACGGCCCTCTGAGCGACGACTGTGCCACCGAATCAAAGGCATCGGCGCAGGGCGGCGTCACCACCGGGATCACATACATCCGCACCGGCGCCTACTACATGAACAAAACCGGGCCGTATTCGGACATCTTCCCGGAGGTGCTCGCGGCCACCGAGGGGCGCCCGTACATCGACTACGGTTACCACGTCGCGCCGATCAACCAGGAGCATCTCGGCGAGATCGGCACGCTCATCGACTCTTTCGGCGTCTCGTCATTCAAAATCTTCATGTTCTACGGCGCCTACGGATTGCACGGAACCTCCGGCGATCAAGCCAAATTCCTCATGCTCAAAGACGGCGAGGCATATGACGTCGCGCACTTCGAGTTCGTGATGCGCGCCATCCAGACCGCCCGGCAGCAGCGACCGGACATCGCCGACCAGATCTCGCTGTCGTTGCACTGCGAGACCGCCGAGATCATGCGCGCCTACACCAAGATCGTCAGGGAGGAAGGGAAGCTGTCCGGTCTCGCCGCGTACAGTGCCGCGCGACCACCGCATTCCGAAGGACTCGCAGTCACGATCGCGTCATACCTGGCCTACGAGACCGCACTTCCGACGATCAACCTGTTGCACCTGTCGTCGCGCAAGGCGATCGAGGCCGCCATGTTGATGGCGAAAACCTTCCCGCACATCGACTTCCGGCGTGAGGTGACCATCGGCCACCTGTTGGCCGACATCGACACCGCGAGTGGATTGGGTGCGAAGGTCAATCCACCGATCCGCCCGCGCGAAGACGTGGAGGCCTTGTGGAAGCACGTATTCGCGGGTGACGTGTCGTGGGTCGCGAGTGACCACGCGTGCTGCCGTGACGAAGTGAAGTTCGGCGACCCGCGCGATGACGTGTGGGTGGCCAAGTCGGGATTCGGCGGCACCGAGTACCTGCTGCCGGGGCTCGTCTCGGAAGGCCGGAAGCGCGGTCTGCCGTACCGAACGATCGCCCAGCTCGTCTCGTGGAACCCGGCGCAGCGCTTCGGGTTGAACACCAAGGGCACGATCGCCGAAGGCTACGACGCCGATCTCGCGCTGGTGGACGACCACAAGACGTGGACCGTCCACGCCGCGGACTCCGAGTCGTCGCAGGAGTACACGCCGTTCGAGGGGTTCGAGATGACGGCGGCCGTGACCGACACCTACCTTCGCGGTGAAGCCACCTACTCAGAAGGCAAGGTAGTCGGCCAGCCCCGCGGACGGTATATCCGCCGCCCTGACGCCCGCCCGAAGCCCTGAACACATCGCCACAACGCGAGGACAATCCATCGATGACGCCAAACCCGCCGTTGGTCGCCTTGTACGTGCCGGGCGATCGGCCCGATCGATTCGGCACGGCGATGAGCGCGGGCGCGGATGTCGTGTTCGTGGACCTAGAGGACGCCGTCGTGCCGGCGCACAAGGCACAGGCGCGCGACGCTGCCGTGGCGCTGCTGGCCGACCGGCCGGGCTGCCCCGTGGTGGTGCGCATCAACGGCATCGATACGCCTTGGGGCGAGGACGATCTCGACGCGATGGCCGGGCGTGCGCACCTCGCGGGCGTACGCGTGCCGAAGGTCGAAACCACCGCACAGGTGCGGAGGATCGCGGAGCGGCTACCGGCCGTGCCGATCCACGCATTGATCGAGTCCGCAGTCGGTGTGGAGAACATGCACGAGATTGCACACGCTCCGAATCTCGCCTCGATCGGTCTGGGCGACGCCGACCTGCGCTCCGACCTAGGCATCACCGACCCGGACGGTCTCGCCTGGATACGGTCCCGTACAGTCGTCGCGGCGCGGGCCGCGGGGCTCCCGGCCCCGATGATGTCTGTGTACACGGCCGTCAACGACCTGGACGGTCTCGCATCCTCGTGTGCGGCCGGCAAGGCGCACGGATTCGTCGGCCGCGCCGCCATTCACCCGCGGCAGATACCCGTCATCCGCGCAGCATTCCAACCGGATCAGCGAGAGATCGACAACGCCCACGCCGTCCTGGCCGCCTTAGATGACGCGGCGGCTGCGGGATCCGGCGTGGCGGTCCTGCCGAGCGGCCGCATGGTTGACGCCGCCATGCGGCGACAGGCCGAACGCATCATCGCCCTCGACGCCAACACGCTGGCGCAGGAGCGGACGTGAACGAAATCAGCCGACAGGAGCACACGAACGTGAGCGATTCGATGGTCGACAGAACGCTGGAGGACGCCCAGCAGACTGCGCGTCGGTTCGTTTCCGACGAAGCGGGCTTCGCGCAGGTCGTCTCGCGCGACCGGCACGGCCACCTCACCGGCAGGACCATGACGGCATTCCTCAATCAGGACTGGTCCGTAGATCTCGTGCAGCGCCGGCAGCATGCGCGATTGGCCCAATGGCATCGAGACCCGCACGCATTGGTGACATGGGTCGGCACACCAGCTATCGGCGCGACGAATGACCACCCCCACGTCTTCGACATCGATACCCTACCGCCGCGCGCGGTGTTCATCCGCGGCACCGTATCCTTCCTCGACGCCGACGAAACCGAGCGCATCTATCGCCGCGAGATCGAAGCGCAGCGCGCACGCGGATTCACCAAGGCACCGCTTCGCAATCGCGACGAGGTCGAACGCGACCTTGCGGCAGTGCATCTCGCGCCGTACCGGGTTCGACTGGAGGGATTTGGCGACGGCGCGCAATCATTCGACTTCACCATTACCACCCTCGGAGGTGCGCCGTGAGCATCAAACTTCTCGTCGGCTACGACATCGTCCCCGGCGTCAGCGAACAGGAATACGAGGACTGGCTCTTCAACATTCACGCGCCGGACCTTCTTGCCAACCCCTACTTGGACAGGATCGTCTTCAACAAGATCCTCCGACCAGTCCGGCACACGTCCGGCGGCGCGGCCGAGATCCCGCCCGGCTACACGTTCTACCGCATCGCCGAAATGCACTACGCCAACGAACTCGCCTACCAGAAATACCTTGACTGGTTCACCGACCACCCGCTCCCACCGGAACGTGGCCCCGCCGGCCGCACCGACTTCAAGTTCTACCTCGTGTCCGAAAGCACTGAAGTCACTCGGTAGTCCGTGTCGATGGCACCTGGGTGTTCATCATCGACCGGCGGCTGCAGGGTCCGGGCTTTGGGAATGAAACATGTTGGCGCCCGGGTTATGTCCGGAGCCTGCCGCCGGACATGATGGCTGCGGTGAGCGCCTCGGTGGCCTCGCCCGGTGCCCGCGGGCCGGTGAGCAGGACGAAGTCGATATCTCCGAGTATGGGCAGCTGGGCCGTCGCCGGCATCTCCACCAGGTCCGGCGGCATGAGGCTGCGCGCGAAGATGGAGATCCCGAGGCCGGCACGCACGGCGGCGAGTACGCCGTTCACACCGCGGACCGTGCAGGTGACGCGGTAGGGCCTGCCCTGCGCTTCGAGGGCCTGCACACCCATCGACCGGCTCAGGCTCGGCGCCGCGTAGACAACGAGCGGAACAGGCTTGTCCGGTTCCAGGACCGTTCCTTGGGTGCCCGCCCACACCCAGGTATCGCGGCGGACCACCCGGGCCGCCCCACTGTCCGGGTGGTGCTTGACGAAGGCCAAATCGAGGTGCCCGGATTCCAGACGCCGGTGCAGGGTGCCGCTCTGCCCGACCGTCAGCTCCAGATCGATACGCGGGTAGAGGCGCCGAAAATCGCGCAGGATCAACGGAAGTGGCGAGAGGGCAAGGTCGTCGGCGACTCCGAATCGCAGTCGTCCGGCCAGACCCGACGCCGAGAAATACGCAACGGCCTGCTCCTGCGTGGCGAGGATGTTCCGCGCGAAGCCCACCATCTTCTCGCCGTCCGCGGTGAGGATCACCGTACGGGTGTCCCGCACGAACAGCTGCCGGCCGACGGACTGCTCCAGCTTCCGGATGTGCTGGCTGACCGTCGACTGGCCGATATTGAGGGCCGCGGCGGCGCGGGTGAAGCTCAGCGTCTCCGCTAGCACGACGAAGGTTCGCAGCTGATCGGGGTCGTACATCACCCTCCTATCACGGAACGCAATCACACCAATTTTATCAATTTACTCCTGTAATAGGCGGCGGTCGGTGACGATAGATCACGTCAAGCGCTACTGGCTGAAATCACCACACCGACCCGGGAATTGATGTGGCATCTCTTATGACGTCCGATACGGCAACGGCAATCCCTACCCGACTGCCGGCGACACCTACACCGCCCGACCGCGTCGGCACGTTCTCCTCCCTGCGGATCCACAATTTCCGGATCTTCGCCGCCAGCCAGATCGTGTCGAACAGCGGCGCCTGGACACAACGTGTCGCGCAGGACTGGCTCGTCCTCACGCTGACCGGGAGTCCCGCGGCCGTCGGCATCACCACGGCGCTGCAGTTCGCGCCATCGATCCTGTTCAGCATGATCGGCGGGCTCGCCGCCGACCGCGTCGACAAGCGGCGGATATTGCTGACGACCCAAACGACTTTGGCGGCCTGCTCGGCGGTTCTGGCCACGCTGTGCCTGGCGGGAGTCGTCCAGTATTGGCAGGTCCTCATCCTCGCTGTCGCCACCGGCACAGCGGCGGCTTTCGACAACCCGACCCGACAGGCCTTCGTCCACGACATGGTCGGCGCCAGGCATCTGGGAAATGCGGTGAGCATCAACTCCGCCGTATTCCAGATCGGTGCCCTCATCGGGCCCGCGGTCAGCGCCGTGCTGATTGCCGCCATCGGGATCGGCTACTCCTTCGCCGCCAATGCGCTGTCCTTCGGGGTCGTCATCACCGCCTTGCTCGTGATCGACAAGGCGCGGCTCTTCCGCACACCGGTGCCGCCGCGCCGGCGCGGCCAGGTCAGATCGGCGCTGCAGGAGATCCGCCGCCGGCCGGAGTTGCGTTGGCCGATCCTCCTGGCCGGTGTCTGCGGTTTCGTCACGGCCAATTTCCCGGTCGTACTGGTGGCGTTCACCAAGGAGATGTCGTTCGGGCCGGGCGGATACGGCCTGCTGACCTGCTCGCTCGCGGCCGGATCACTGATGGGCGCGCTGATGTCCGCGCGGCGTCCGCACACGCGGCTCCGTCATCTCACCGCGCTGGCCCTGGCGATCGCCGCCACCCTGCTGTTCACGGCGCCCATGCCCGGCACGGTCGCCCTCTGCGTCGCGCTCGTCGTCACCGGAACGGCCTGCGTACCGTTCGGGATCACCGCGAACACCACCATCCAGCTCGCGGCGGGCGACGACATGCGCGGCCGAGTGATGGGCGTCTACATGCTGGCCGTCCTGGGCGCCGCCGGGGCGGGCGGTCCCGTCATCGGGTACCTCGTCGAATACATCGGAGCCCGGGGCGGACTCGCCGCCTGCGGGCTCGCGATCCTGGCCGTGACCTGCTACGCGATACTGCGGCTCTCCCGCACCAGTGGCACCAGCCCCGCCCGGCTTGCCCGACTCGCGCTGAACCAGATCCGCAATACCCGCATTCTCCGCGACAGGCCGGTCCATTCCTGCTGACCCCTTGCCGCGCAGTTCCTCGCACAGCTCCCTGGGGGACCGGCGGGTTCGCAGCCGTGCAGCGAAACTCACGCCCTGCGCTGAATATCCGGCGCGGCGTCCCGGCCGGATGAGCATTACCTGCGGTGCGCGGATGGGGCCGCGAACTCCTCGGAGAGCGCCTTCGCGTGTCGGGTCAGCGAGCTGAGCAGTTTCGCGCGTTCTTGCTCGGTTCCGCCGAACCGAACATTGGGCACCGAGCAGCTCATCGCAGCGATGGTTTCTCCGTTCGCTCCGAAGGTCGGTACGGCAAGGCAGTAGACACCGACCGTGTATTCGCCCTCGTCTTCGCCGTAGCCCCTGGCGCGGATCGTGGCGAGCTGGCGGTCGAGTTCCTCCACGGATGTCACCGTGTTGTGCGTGAACGGTTGCATCGTGACCGTGGACATTCGGTGGCGAAACTCGTCTGGTTCGAGGGAGGCGAGCAGCACTTTGCCCAATCCAGTCGCGTAGGCCGGAAGTCTCGCCCCGACGTGCGATACCAGCCGCAGCGGGTGGTCCGATTCGACCTTCGTGATGTACACGTTGTCGGTGCCCTCGAGGACTGCCAATTGCACGGTCTCATTGAGTTCGTCTCGCACGGCCTCGAGGTGTTTCTGGGCGATCTGCGCCAGGGCGTCAAACTGCGAAAAACCCTGCGCCGCATGCCAGAGCCGCAAACCGATGCGGTAACGCCGGGTCGGCTCGTGAAGATATGCCCAGCCTTGGTCCACGAGCGTGGTGAGTAGTCCGTACAGGCTGCTTTTCGGCAACGACAAGTCCTCGAGCAGCTGCGGGAACGTGGCACCGTCGGGGCGTTCGGCCAGATGTTCCAACAGTTCCAGCACGCGGCGAGCGGATTTGACCCCGCCAATTCCATCCTCTGCCATCGCAGCTCCTATGCGTCCATTCTGTCCGCGGAGACGGCACGGAAACCGGCGAGTGGGAAGCGGCTCGCATTGGTGGGCTCGTGGATCGCGACTACCTCGTCGCATTCGCGTCGGTAGCGGCGGATCACCGCACGGCAGGTGGCGATGTCTTCGGCGATGCCGATGGGCTGCTCGCGTTCGAGGTTGGTTTGTAGGAAAGCAGTCTCAAGTAGTCCGGTCAGGCCCGCACTGGTGCGGATCTTGAGCGCGGCCGAGCCCGGATGGTGGCCGCCGGTGGTTTCGATGTGCACGCCGGGCACGATTTCCACCGGTCCGTCGATCAGGTGTAGTCGGCGTTCGATGGCCAATTGTCGCAATGTGGACCAGGAACCTTCGGTGAAGTAGAACTCGGTGGCCGGATGACCCGGCGGATCGAGGAGCATTTCGCGGATGCCGTCATAGGGCAGGTAGAAGTGAGCGCGCGGCAACAGCTCGGCGTCGATCCCGCCGGTGTGGTAAGTGACGGTCTGGGTAATGGCCACGAAGTCGACGTCCGCACCCGATAGTCCGACGTCGGCGAGCAATTCGGGAAGCAACCGGATATGACGGAAATAGCTGCCCTGGTCGAAGACACGATTCTCATCGCTGACAGCCGCGGCTTCGATGGGGTCGAGAGGTAGACCAGTGTCGATCAATCCGATGGTGGTTCCGTCCGTGACAATCCAGACGTAAAAGCCGAGATCTGTCAGCGTCGTGCTGTTGGCGCCGAAAATGGCAGCCCAGGTCGGGATCGGCAGTGTGCCGGCCGGTAGCGCGTGAAGGCGGAATTCTGTGCTCACGGGCCCTCCGTATGGTCGGCAGACATGATTATCTCCGCGATCCGCTGCCCGACGACCGTGCCCTCGCCGGGGTGCAGCCCCATCGGATTGATCGTCAGCACACCGCGCCAGGCGGCACCCTCGTCGACGTGTATGCGTGGTTCGCCCGCGTCCAGCAGCCGAACGATTCTGTCGGCCTCGGGTGGCCCGCCGGGAAGGCCGATCTCCAACACGGGGACGTTGAGATGATCATTTCGCCCGTGGGCGACACTCAGCGTCGGACATTGCGTGAGTTTCGCCGCGCAGTCGGCGAGTTCGGACGCGTAGTGCGCATCCCATCGGGTGGGCTCTGTGACGAATTCGCGGACCGCGGCGAGCATGCCGGCTATCTGTTCGCGCCCGACTTTCATGCCCCGTCCCAGCCCGTGTCGACCTCGTAGGGGCTGGGCTCCGGTGATCTCGCTCGGCTGCCAGGTTTGAGCGCGGATGTCCATGTCCTGGTGATGCAGCGCGACAGCGGCCACCAGGTCGGCATTTCCGCAGAGCAGTCCAGCGGTGTGCGGCCCACGAAATGCCTTGCCGCCGGATATCGCTATGAGGTCGGCGCCGTCGGAGACTAGTTGTTGGAGCCGGTCGACCGGTGGGGCATCCATGGCCGCGTCGACCACCACCAGGACGCCTGCACTGCCGGCGAGTTCGGCGACGGTACGTAGCGAGAGCAGTTCGCCTTCGCGCCCGGGTCGCCACAGCACGGCTGCGACGGAATCGTCGAGTTCGCGGGCCAGCTCGTCAGGGTAGGTCGACCCTGGGTAGCCGATTTCGGTCAGGGTGACGCCGACGGCGGTAATGGCATGGTCGTAAGGGTCGCGGTGGGCGTGCTGGACTATTACGCGTCGTCCCGCGGCGCTGAATGGGAGCGCCTCGATGGCACCGGGACGGGTACCGGCCACGCAGGTGGCGACCGCCAGTGTCAGCGCGGCCGATGCACCGCTGGTCACGTAGACGGCCGGCACGCCGAGCAACCGGGCCAGTTCGGCACCAGCGGCCTCTTCGAGTTCGTCCATGCGCACGTTGGCGGCCACGGCCTCGGACATTGCCGCAAGCACCGTCGCAGACAGCGGCAGCCCGCCTAGTCTGGTGGCCGGCCCGACCGCGTTGACAATCGAGCGCAATCCCAAGTCGTGGTACATCCCCACGTCCTCACCCATCCTCGTTCCTAGGCAATACGCCAGCGCCGCCTGTCCCGTCGAACACGACCGATCCTGCCCGCAGGGTCATGACGGCCCGCAATGCGCGGTCACCGGTGAACGCGAACCCCCTGGGATCTGCCAGCGATATCGGCTCGTGCTCGACGCGGAACAGAGCAATGTCGGCCGGCGATCCGGGTGCAAGCGAGCCGACTCCGAGGGAGGCAAGCCCGGCCGCTGCGGCCGGTGCTGCGGTCACTCGGAGCAGCGTGTCCTCCAGGCTCATGCCGAGGGCGAGCATCTTGGTCGCCACCAAGGGCAGACCCTGCTCGATGAGGGAGGTCTCGGCGACCGGATGGTCCGCCACGACAGGGGCCACATCGCCACCTGCCGGCAGATCCACATAGGCGTGCACGTCACTGCTGATCGTGTCGGGCGGAAATCCGGCGCGCAACGCGGCGGCGACCCGCCTGGCGTCGAAGCTTCCGCCGCCGTGACCGACATCGAAAAGGACGCCGCGTTCGCGGGCGGCGACGGCCGCTTCGTGGAGTCGGTCGCCGTGGTCCGGGTCGGCGATCGGTGTTCTCGTGTAACCGGTGAAGCAGTGCGTGACGATATCGCCTGCGTTCAGAACAGCCAGCACCTCGTCATAGCTGGGTGGCGGCGGCCCGACATGAACCATGAGCGGCAGGGCCACTGCGTCCGCGATGGTACGGGCGCGGCGCAGCGCCTCCCGGGTGTTGGCGCCGCCCACGTTCGCCGATGCCCGCACCTTGACGCCAATGATCTGGTCAGGATGACGTTCGACGACCTCGATGCAGGCTCGTTCGTCCACGTAGTCGAGTTGCCGCAGTTCCCCGGCCAACAGGATGCTGGTGGTGCCGATGCTCGACACGTTCAGAAACGAGCGGATCCTCGGGATAGCGGTCGGGAGCACACTCGACGCGAAGGCTTCGTACAGGTGGGCGCCGGAGGAACCTGCGTCGATCATCGTCGTGACACCGGTGCGGTGCCCGAGCAGATTGGGGTCCACTCCGAGGTCTTGTCCCGCGAAGATGTGGGTGTGCAGGTCGATCCATCCGGGTGTGACGAGAAGCCCGGTTGCGTTGATCACCGTGTCGGTACGTGCGGGCTCGAACGGCTCGACGACCTGCGCGCGTCGCACGTACACATCGGCGGGCACAATCGCGGCGCGGGCGGAGTCGAACACCGCTCCCCCACGGATCACCGAGCCGGTGGGATCACTCACCCGGAACCACCCAGCTGTGCAGCCGGACGGCGCGTGCCGCGGCCAGGGCGCAGCGCAGGGCGTCCACGCCGTCGGTGATCGACGGGTAGCCGGTGACGGTGCCGTCGACGGCTTCGGCGAATTCCGCCAGTTCCCGGCGCAACCAGTCATCGGCGGAGTGATCTTCGGTTGTCGCGCCATCGGCGGTTGCGATGTGCAGCGTCCGCGACTCGTCGATGTGGATCATCCCGGACTCACCTTGCACCACGAACAGCGTTCGCGGCGCGGCATTGTAGGAGAGCCCGAAGGACAGCGAGATCCCTGCCGCGGCGCCGTTGGCGTACTCGGCGGAGATCTGCGCCGACTTGTCCGCGCCGCTCGGAAGCTGCACCACTTGGCAGGCGACCCGGCTCGGCCTGCTGTCAAGGAGCCAGCCGATCCGGTCGAAAGCGTGATGCGATTGGAGCTGGAGCGTTCCGCCACCGGCGGCAAGATCCCAATACCAGGTCGGAGTCGTGCGGTACGCCTCGACGACCACGTCGGAGACGAAATAGGGTTTGCCGATGGCTCCGGATTTCACCGCTTCGTGGGCACGGCGCCACTCGGACCGGAAGCGATAGCTGAAGCCGACCATCCAGACCTTCGCAGAATGCGCTGCGGCAGCATCGATCTGGTCTGCTTCGTCCTGCGTGTTGCACAGTGGCTTGTCGACCAGAACGTGGACGCCGGATCGCGCTGCGGCCAGACACGCGGGCAGATGCAGGTGATGCGGCAGCCCAATGTAAACGGCGTCAATTCGAGGCCCGTCGAAGAGCTCCTCCATGGTGCGATATCCGGCGGCACCGTATGCGCCACTCAGCTCGGTCGCACGGTCGAGGTTCGCGTCGGCCACCGACGTCACATCGAATCTGCCGGTATCGACGGCTGCCGCCGCAATTCGTCGACCCATGATGCCGGCGCCGAGGATCCCAAGGCGGATCACGGTCATCTCCTCACATTCCGAGCAGTTCGCCACCGTCGACGACGATGTCCTGCATGGCGACATGATCGCTGGCCGGTGACAAGAGGAACGACACGACGCTCGCAATGTCTCGGGCCGTGCCGACGCGTCCGGCCGGGATTCTGGGTCGGAGGGCTTCGAGACTGCCATCGGCGAGGTCTGCGACCGAGGAGTGATCTCCGGCGAGTTGCCGCATCATCTCGGTGTCGGTAGCGCCGGGCGAGACCGTGTTGATCCGGACGCCGTCGCTGAGGACCTCCATGGCAAGCACCCGAAGCGCCTGGCGCAGTGCGGCTTTCGACGCCGAGTACGCGGCTTGGCGCATGCGCGGCATGCGTGCGGCTATCGACGCGACTCCGACGATCGCACCGCCGCCGGATCGCGCCATCGCGGCCGCGTATTGCTGGGCGACATGGAAGCACCCGATGGCATTGACCCGCAGGACCTCTTCGAATTCGGATACCGGCGTGGTGAGGGCCGGCGAGGTGCGGAAAATGCCCGCCGCGATGGCGACGCGATCAGCCGCGGAACTTTGTGCGACGAGGTCCGCTACCGAATCCGGGTCGCGCACGTCGACCTTCACTGCGGATGCGTCAACGCCCCGTGCGGCCAGGGCTTGCGCCGCGTCCTGCGCATGTTCCGCGTCGACATCGGCAATCAGGAGGGCGCGCGCGGGGTCTGCACCGGCGAGTTCTTCGGCGATAGCACGCCCAATCCCACGCGCGGCACCCACTATGACGGTCAGACTCATCGGATCACCTTCGGCTCGGAGAATTGGAAAGCGCGGCTGGGGTTAAGGACCGTCATCTGATGGATATCAACTTCGGATACGCCCCGGTCACGCAGCATCGGTAGGAAGTTCGCGATCACGTTGGCGTAGCCGACGCCGCCATACGTCTGGAGTTGGCCGAGCTCGCAGATATCGTTCGCCAGCATGATTTGGCCGGCCAGGCCTTCCGCACAGAGACGGGCGACATTGTCGACGCGGAATTCAAGTGGCGCGTAGCCGTCGATGAACGCGAGGTTGTCAATGCTCAGCCACGCGCCTCGCTCGGCGATCGGAAGCCACCAGCTGATGCCTCGCCGGTCGCCGAGGTGCGAGATGATGACGTGCTCGGCGGCAACTCCCTCCTCAGCGAGAACGTCGAGCTGCTCGATGGCCAGCTCTCCCCAATGCGTGGTGTGGGTGAGTATCGGGCAGCCGGTGCGTATGTGCGCCCGCCCAGCAGCGCGGAAAACGCGCTCGTTCGCCGGGCTGAGCGCGCCACGCTCGGTTCCGATCTCGCCGACAAATCCAGGGCGAATTCCGGAATCGTCGACACCGTCCAGGATTTCCCGAATCAGTAGCGCCGCAAGATCATTCGTCGAAGTCTCGTAGATGTATCTGGGGTAGACAACCTCCCGGTACCAGCCGGCCCCCATGACAATATTGACGCCCGACGCCTCGCTGATTCGCCGCAGCGCCCGCGGATTACGCCCGATGCCTATGTTCGTCGGATCGCAGATGGTTCCGCCACCGGCATCTCGGTAGAGATTGACTTCCTCAAGCATGATCGATTCGTCATCGAAAATGACGTCGTAGCGGGGTTTCTGGAAGTCCCATGCGTCGATCATCACGTGGTCGTGGCTGAGGGTGACCCCCAACTGGTCCGGTGAGACGGGGCCACGGACGGTCATCACCTGTCCGGCCCAGCTCATTGGCGCGGTCGTCATCGGCTTATTTCCTTGCCATTTCGTGGTTTTGCGCCGGCCATCCCGTCCTTGGTGACATCGGGATGCGGGTACGCCTCCAACAGGGCGACTGTGTAGGGGTGTTGGGGTCTTTCGAAAACGTCGACGGTGGGCCCGTGCTCGACGACCGCCCCGGCGCGCATGATTGCGACGTGGTCAGCCATCCCCGCAAGAACCGGAAGTTGGTGTGAGACGAAAACGATGGCCAGGCCGTGACTGTCGCGCAGATCCAGGAAGAGGTTGACGATCTCTGTTTGGATCGAGACGTCCAAGGCGCTCACGGCCTCGTCCGCAATGATGATTTCGGGCCCGGCAGCCAGGGCGCGGGCTATGGCCACGCGCTGCCGCTGGCCACCCGACAGGTCCCGGGGTCGGCGGGTTGCGAAGGAGGCGGGTAGCCGAACGTTCCCGAGCTGTTCGGCTACGAAGCCTTTGGGCGACTGAGAGCCGATCTGCCGATGCACTCGGCCCACCTCCAGGATCGCGCTTCCCACCGACAGGCGCGGATTGAGCGAGGCGTACGGGTCCTGAAAGACCATTTGAATCCGGCGCCGCACATCGCGCAAACCGGCGCCAGTCATGGCTCTGACATTGATGTCGCGGAATTGGATTTCACCTGCATCGGGCTCGATCATGCGGGTGATGCACCGCGCCGTCGTGGACTTGCCGCTACCGGACTCGCCTGCGATACCGAGAATCTCACCGCGTCGCAGGGTGAACGACACGTCGTCGACGGCGCGGAGGATCTTGGCGGGAACTCGCCGCAGCCAGTCACCGACGGTGCGCCTGCTGCTGAACTCTTTCACGAGCCCGGTCACCGAAAGCAATGGCGGACCGGGAACTTCGCCAAAAATGCTCATTGTCGCCCCCCGGTCGGCACGGCGGCCGCTATGTCGGCGACGTGACTGGCATCGACGAATGGGCAGGCGCTCAGGTGCGCGTCGTCTCGACCCGGCAGGCTCATGTCCACGTGCCGACATTCCGGTCGCGCGAAGCGGCAACGCGGTTCGAAGGGGCACCCGCCTTGGTACGCGACGGTGCCGAGCGGCGGGCCTTGGATGGTCGGTCGACGGTAGCCGGGCTGCGGGATCGTCAGGTCCGGCACCGCATCCAGCAGCGCCCGGGTATACGGGTGCCGGGGGGCGGAATAGACCTGCGCAATCGTGCCCGACTCGACGACGAAGCCGCCGTACATGACGACCACGCGATCGCACATTGCGCTGATCACACCGAAGTCGTGCGATACGAGAAGGACGGACATCCCGCTCTCCTCGCGCAGGCGCTTGATCAGGGCGAGCACCTGAGCTTGGGTGGAGACGTCGAGCGCGGTCGTCGGCTCGTCGGCTATCAACAGGCGCGGGTTCGCCGCGATCGCTAACGCGAGCATGACGCGTTGTCGCATTCCACCGCTGAGCTCGTGCGGGTACACGCGCAGCCTCGCTGCCGGATCGGGGATCTCGACCTGTCCGAGGAGCTCGACAGCGCGATCGTGCGCGGCATGATCGGCGATACCGGCGTTGACGCGCAGGGTTTCGACAAGTTGCCTGCCGATGCGCAGAGTCGGATTCAGCGACGTGAATGGATCCTGGAAGATCATTCCGATGGTGTGAGCCCGCAGGGCACGCAACTCGCCGTTCGACATGTCAAGAACGTCGCGGCCGTCGACGTGCACAGACCCGGCGGTGACGCGGCCGCCGCGGGGCATCAGACGCAGCGCAGCGCGGCAGGTCAGGCTCTTGCCTGAGCCCGATTCCCCTACGAGTCCGACGATCTCGCCGCGGTCGACGGTAAGACTCACGTCGTGGACCGCGGTGGTCTCAACGCCCCGCTTGCGAAATCCCACCCGCAGATGGTTGACGGACAAGATGGGCGCGACAGGCTGAGACATGGTCACCGTCCCGACCCGTCATAGTCGCGTCCGGTAAGTCCATCCCCAATGAGCCCGACACCTATCCCCAACGCTACGAGCAGCAAGGCCGGCAGCGTACAGATCCACCAGGCCGTCAGCAGGTAGGGCTGCCCACCGGCAATGATTGAGCCCAGGTCCGCGGCGGGCGGCTGCGCGCCGAAGCCGAGATAGGACATCGCCGCGAGGGCCACCAGGATAGAGACCGAGTCCATGGTTGCGTAAATGAATCCGGGCTGGACCGCATTCGGCAGAACGTGACGCAGGACGATCCGCCAATTCGTGTAGCCGAGGGCTCGCGCCGCGAGCACGAACTCCTGCTCCCGCAATGACAGCATCTCCGTCCGGGCCAATCGCGCGTAAAAGGCCCAACCGACCAATACGATGCCGAGGCACACGCTGAATGTGCCGACGCCCAGGACTGCCACGACCGACAAGATCACGACCAAGAACGGAAAGGCGACGGCGGTATCGCCGACCCGCGAAATGACGGTGTCGACCCAGCCACCGAAGTAGCCGGCGATCGAACCGAGAAGCGTGCCGATCACGAAACTGATCAGAGCCACGATCACGACGACGATGAGGTCGGTGCGCGTCCCGTAGAGAACGCGGGAAAACACATCCCGACCCACATCGTCGGTGCCCATCCAATGCAGCTGCGATGGGGGTTCGAGGCTGTTGAGCACGTCGGGCTTGTTCGGGTCGAACGGCGCGATGATCGGCGCGAGCAGCGCCGCCGCAGCGATGATCACGACGATGGCCGAGCCCACCAGCACCTCGTGGGGCAGACGTCGCCCCCAGGTGAACAGCCGGGCGGTCGGGACCGTGATGCTAACCATCCGCCACCGCCTGACGGACCCGCGGATCTATGAGCATGTGAATGATGTCGGTGACCAGACCTGTCAGGATCACAACCGCCCCGGCAAAGACAGCAATCACCTGGATGACGGGGAAGTCGCGGCGCTGCACCGCCTGGATCAAAAGCGAACCCACGCCAGGAATCTGAAAGACCTGCTCGATCACGGCGGTGCCGCCGACGAGGGCGCCGATAATGATCGCGAGGATCGAGAGGGTCGGCATCGCGGCGTTGCGGACCACATGGCGACCGATGATCCGGATCGAGCTGAAGCCGCGCGCTGTGACGGCCTCGACATATTCGGTATTCAGTACCCCGCGCATACTCCCCCGTAAAGTGCGCACGACAATCGCGAGCAGTGTGAGTGCCAGCGCGAAAGCCGGCAGGGTGGTCGACCACAGGTGTTCCGGGAAGGTGGATCCGTACCCGGAAACGGGAAACAATCCGAGCTTCAGGCCGAAAAGCAGCGCTAGTACCAGCCCCACCCAGAACGCGGGCATGGTGAACGTCGCGGTGACCAGGATACGGATCACGTAATCGGCCACCCCGCCGGGCCGCAGAGCGGCGGCCATTGCCAGCGGAACACCGAGCACCGCTGTGATCACCAGGCTGTAGGTGATCAACAGCGCGCTCGGGCCGAGGCGGCCGCCGATCAGCGACCCGATCGGCTCGTTGAATGTGAACGAGTCTCCGAACTGTCCGGTGAGTAACTTCCCCAGGAAGGCCCCCAGCTGCGCGAGAACCGGTCTGTTGAGACCGAGTTGCTCGCGCACCTGCTCGACATAGGTCGGGTCTGCGCGGTCGCCGAGCATTGTTCGAACAGGGTCACCGGGAACCAACTGCATGATCAGGAACACGATGATTGCCAGGATGACCAGTTGAACGAGACCCGATAACAGCCGCCGGAGGAAATAACCGGACATTCACTACTCCTGTCCGACGCCGGCTACTTCGCGATCCACGCCGTGAGCAATGTGTCGTACCCGATCGGGTTGGTGACGTCATCGCACACGTTCGCTGCGCGAGCCTTCACCAGGGGCAGGTCCAGGACATTGAGCGCAGGCAGCTGTTCGGCCATCGCAGCCTGAATCTTCGGCCATTGTTGCGCTCGCGTCGCGTCGTCGGCCGTGTGGATGAACTCCTTGACCATCGACTCGATGGTCGGATCCGACCACCAGGTGAAGAAACCGTTGGTGCTACCGGGCATCCCGTAGAAGGTGGCGAACTCGTCCGGGATGGGCACGTCGCTGGCCGCCAGGGCATAGGGAAGCATGATGTCGTAGGTGCCTCCCGTGAAGTTCTTGCTCAGCGTTGCCTGATCTTCGGGGCGAAGCTCGACCGTCACGCCGATCTCGGCCCACTCGGCCTGCAGTACCACCGCCAGCGCCTGGAATGCGGTGCTACCGCTGGGGAACTCCAGGGTGGCCTTGAAGCCCGACGGGAATGCGGACCCAGCCATGAGCGACTTGGCTTTGGCGACATCGAAGGCGAACGGGGGCACGGCGGAATCGTTGCCGTCATAGTGCAACTGGGGCAGGAAGCTGTTGGGCACCGTGCCCAGCCCCTGGTAGATCTTCTTGTTGATAGCGTCGCGATCAATCGAGAGATTGAGCGCCTGCCGCACATTGACGTCCTTGAATTCTGCTTTCTTGTGGTTGACCGACAGCAGGATCCACGACGGGATCTTGAACGCGTCGACCATCACGCCGTTCGTGTGCTGGAGTGCCTCGACCTGGGACCATGGGACCGAGTCGATCGACTGAGCCTGCCCGCCGTTGAGCGCGAGGATTCGCGTGTTGTCGTCCGTCACGAAGTTGAAGACGACCTTGTCCAGCAGTGGCCGATCCGGCTGCCAGTAGTTCGGGTTCTTCACGAACGTGATCGATGAACCCTTTTTCCACGAGTCGAGCATGAACGGGCCGCTGCCCACGGGCTTTTCGAAGAACGCTGCACCCTGCGCCTTGACCAGCTTCGCGGGAAGAATTACCGCCGCAACCATCGCCAGCTGATAGAGGAAACCACCGGTCACCTCGCTGAGGTTGATCCGCACGTCCGATGGATCGAGTACATCGGTCGACTTGTATCCCGCCGCGAACGCGGCCCACTGATCCTGCTTCGGATCTGCCCACATGTCGAGCGTGGACTTGACATCCTCAGCGGTGATGGGGTCCCCGTTGGAGAACTTGGCGTTGTCGCGGATGTGGAAGTCGTACGACAGCCCGTCGGCCGCGACGGTCCACTTGTCGGCTATGGCAGGAACGATGTCCGAGCTCTTGCCGCTCGGGTCCATCCGGACGAGGCCCTCGTAGATCAGATTGATGGCTTCGCCGTCGCCCCAGCCGCCGGGTGTGTTGTAGGGGCTGAGAGACAGCGTCTGATTCTGGCGCGCCGCGATCAACGTGCCGCCGGGCGTCGGGGTGCCCTCGCAGACACTCGAGACGTTACTCGCGGTCGTTCCGGACGAAGACGAACTCGCGCTTTGGGTTTCCGATGCGGAACCCGACGAGGTTGAACCGGCAGAGCTGCTCCCTGCCGATGAGTTCGACGTCGATGCCGGCGCGCCCGAGCTCGAGCAGGCCGCAACGGTCATCGCGACGATGGCTGCCAATGCGACTGCAATGGCGTTTGACTTTTTCACAGAGGACTCCTCCTGGTTGGTTTCATTGCCCTTGCGATATGACGTTTGCGACTGGATGCGTCCGAGGTAAGTTCACATATGAAAACTCAGGTTTCGAGTACCAATGTCTAGCATCACCTCTGGCGGTCGCGCAAGAGGGAGATTCGATTTCGCCGGCAGGTACGCGCTTGCATGCACGCAGGACCGCAACATAACGGGGCGGTCAAGCCCCCGGCCGCAGCGATCGCCAGACAGGAGGGGCCGTCGACGAGTTGGAAGATCACGCACTTGCGCCCACGGTCATGACGTACTCGGTCGCATCGAGCTGCCAGCATGCGTTCGGCGCCAGACAGACGAATCGCCGATACGAGGCTCCGGGCCTCACCTCACCGGCACGGCGGACAGGTGACACCGTCCCCATGACAGCCCCATCAAGAACATTGATGAGATTTTCGCGCTCGTGAATTCGCAATTCCTTGACAATTGTCTCGGAACACGAACGCCCCGGGCGGTTGGCCAGAGCGCACGTGGCCGACGCGCCAACTGCCAGCGGTTCAATTCATCGCCGCTGGGTCATAGGCGCGCCTCACACGCGAAGTCGGCTTTCGCCGAGGATTCCTACGGCGAATCGGATGCGACAGTGTGCCACTGGACGTGGACATTGTCCGCCGGGCATTCCCATAGTTCGGCAACGCTCGTGCGCAGAGCCGTGGTTGCGGCGGAGCGCGCATTCTCGGGCCGGCTTCGACCGTAGATGTCTACGACGACGAATCTCGTCGTGTGGCCGTCGCCGTCGCAAGCAGCAGCAGCGCTGACATGCTGGGCGAAAGCACCCCCTGGGGGAAGTCCGAGCGCTTCGGCCACCGTCCTAGCGATGTGCGTGCATGCTCTCGCTGTGGACCCTAGCGGGGGCTCTGCGGTGACGGTGATGAATGGCATCGTCAGCTCAGCTGCACCGAACGGGACAAGTGCTGTGGTCTGTCCGAGTCTCGCCCGACGCTGTCGGCGAGCTTCAGCGCGAGCCGGTGGACCGCGACAATTTGGGCCAATGGGTCGATGTCGGGTTCCCACACGGTGGCGCCTGTCGACTGAACGGACTCCCGGACGAAAGCGGGTAGCGGGTCCAGTGACCACACGAGCGTGTGCGGCCCCGCAGCGGAGATGGGCCCATGTTGGTACTCCATGACCGCATATGCCTCGGTCCATGCTCCCGCCGCTTCGCGGCACTTGAGTGCTGCCTCGTGGGCAAGTCCGATCGTCCAGTCGGTCCCGAGGAACACCACGTGCGAGGGTAATACTCGGGGCATTTTCAAATCGAGGGCAGCCCTCGCCTGATCCGGAAGATCGGTGAGATTCTCGCCGAGACTGGCGCGCAGCAAGGTCAGAGCCGACGTTGCGAATCGAGTCTGGACAACCGACTGCTCGTCCGCGTAGTCCAGCAATATCGTCTGGTCGCACATAGTCGCGATCGGTGTGCCCGGCTCCCCGACAATACCGACAATGGCGGTCTTCCCGTGGAATTGTTCGACGACTCTCACCACATCACTGGTCGTGCCTGATCGCGATAGAACGACAAGCGCTTCGGCCGGATCAACGTAAGGGATTTCGGATGCGATCGCGGCACGGGTACGGCCGAGCCCTGCGGAATTGCGACGACGTGCGTAGGCCTCGCCGATGTAGAAGGAGGTTCCGCACCCGACGAACAGAACCGGCTCGCCGGCCGCCGGAAGCAGCGGCGTCGTATCGCCGGCCTCCGCGAGGACCCTGCTCCAGATGTCTGGTTGGCTCGCCACCTCGGCCTGTGTGATCGCCCCGAGCGGGCGGGCATCCGGGAGAATCGCTTTCCCCTCTACTGTCATCGTTGGTGCTCCTGTTCCCTAGGTTCGGTCGCGCATGCTGTGCCGTGGCCGGCGTGCAGTCGAGTGGGCGTACGCAGGTGACCGGTGCCGCCCATCGCACTCACGGCGTCGGTTCCGCACGCGACTCCACGGGCAAGGGCACGATCCGGACGTTGGCCAGCAAGCACCGCCGCGAGGAATCCTGCATTGAAATTGTCGCCAGCCCCGGTAGTATCGACGATTTCAGTCACGCGTCCGGATTCACGTATCAGTTCGTGCTCGGTGACCCATGCGGCGCCCTCCGCGCCGAGTTTGAGGGCGACGCCGGGGCCACGCGCCGCTAGGAAGCGAGCCGCCTCAATCGGATCGTCGGTCGATAGGCCGAGCCGCCATGCGAGTTGCTGGCACTCCGCTGCATTCGGCAAGAAGTAGGTCAGATGTGGGAGCAGGCTTTCGACGGCCATCCAGTCCGCGGCCGGGTCCCACCCCGGATCCAGCGAGGTCGTTCCTCCCCTGGCGCGTACCTTCGCGAGCAACTCTGGAAGTCCAGCGTGCAACCCCCACTGAAGATAGAACGAACTTACGTGGACGTGGCGTGCTCGGGAGAGCAGATGTTCCGGAACATCCTGCACACGCAGTTCGCTCATCGCTCCGAGAAACGTCATCAACGCTCGGTCGCCGTCAGGCTGAGTGAGAACGATCGTCATACCCGTGGCGACCTGCGGGCGGACCAGCACTCCGGACGTGTCGACACCGTGTCCGGCCAGGAGACGGGTAGCTAACTCACCAGCTTCATCCGCGCCGACCGTCGCGCAAAGCGCAACGTCCATGCCTTGGGCCACAAGGCTGGCAGCCGTGATAGCGCCGGAGCTGCCCAGGGTCATGCGCGCCCGCGCCACGAGCTGCTCGACCTGCCCGAAGACCGGCGGTCCGTCGCACGCCACGACAACGTCGGGGTTGAGCTCGGCGAGGACAAGCACGTCGAGGTGTGCGGCAGGCATGGCGTCGTCCTTGGGCATTCGAACGCAGGAAAGTCTCGGCGATCGGACAGTACGGCCAGCCGAGGCACCAGGTCAAGCACGACCGAGCACAATTCAGCCATAATTAATCAATTCCTCGCTCACTCTTGACTGACTGGTTCGCCCGGTGCACACTTCTTCGTCAAGACCGCGATCGGCGCCAGAGGCCGTCGCACACTGATCAGGAGGCAAACCATGACCGTTTCGCGTCGCGCGTTCCTCAGCGGATCGCTAGGCGCTGCCGCGCTGCTGGGCCTCGGCGCGTGCAGTTCACCGAACTCCAACGCCGGCACCGGCCAGACGTCGGCCGGGCAAAGCAGTACCGGCAGTGGGAGCACAAAGAGCGTCGGAAAGCCCACTGGGACACTGACTTTCGCATTCTGGGGAGGCAGCGCCGGCGAGACCGCCGGGTTCACCTACGCCAAGAAGCAGTTCGAAGCCGCGAATCCCGGCACCACTATCAATCTGAAGGTCGTCCCATATGACGGATTCTTCTCGGGCATCGATCGCGGCATCCAGGCGGGGAACGCACCGGACATCTTCCGCGTCGACTACACGACCATTGGCAAGTACAGCAAGAACGGTGTCCTGCTCGACGTCAGTCCGTACTTCACGAACGCCGAGATCGATCAGTTCCTCCCCGCGCTCTGGGACGCGATCAAATACCAGAGCGTGCCGTATGGTGTGCCGCATCAGACGGACACGACGTGTGTGGTGTACAGCAAGAAGGCGTTCGAGACAGCGGGCATCACGTCCGTCCCGACCTCTCTCGATTCCGCGTGGACCTGGGACGAGTTCTCCGCAGTGGCGCAGAAGCTGCAGTCGACCTTGCCACACAACAAATTTCCATTCGCCTACGACTGGACACAGGCAGGCGCCTTCCGGTGGCTCTCCTGGCTGTACCAGGCCGGTGGGACCCTGTTGACGCCCGACCTGAGTAAGTGCGCTCTGCCCAGCAGTGCCGGAACCAAGGCGCTCGAGTACACCCAGAGCTTCTTCGCGAAGAAGTGGGTGCCGGCGAACAGCACCATCAAGACGAGCACCTACTCGGACAATTTCTTCCTCAGCCAGACCGTGCCGATGACGTTCGTCGGTGACTTCTTGGTGCCCGAACTGGCCGACCCGGCGAACGGATACAAGGGTGGCGACTGGGGCGCTACCTTCATGCCGCGCGATGTTGCTGCGGCGTCCGATTTGGGTGGTAATGCGATCGTCGCCCTCAAGAACACGAAGAATCCTGATCTCGCTGCCGCGTTCTTGAAGTTCCTTGTCAGCGAGGACATCATGAAGTATTTCTGCGAGCAGGCCGTAGAGTTGCCCACCCTGAAGACCTTGGTGAACGAGCAGCTGAATTACGCCTTCCGGCCCGACGTCGTGAAGGTGTGCGCTCAGCAGGCGACCACGATCAGCGACACCATCGTGAAAGAGTGCACCATCGCCGGCTTCGCCGACATCAACACCGCGCTGGAGGACCAGCTCGAATTGGCCTTCCACGGCCAAAGCGCTCCGGCAACGCTGGACGCGATTGCGACAAAGGTAAACCAAGCAGTCGGGTCGTAGAAGTGACACGATGGTGACCCATACAAATGCCGCCCCAGGCTCGGCTCTAGCGACCGTCACCAGGGCAGGAGTTGATCTGGTGCCGCGAGGGACGTCCTACAAGCCGCGTCGGCGGGGTGCGTACACGCACGGCCAGGCCGCGGCCGCCTCACTGTTCCTGCTGCCGAATCTCGCCCTGGTTGGCCTATTCCTGCTCGTACCGCTGGTGCTGGCCTTCGTGATCAGCACCCAGAAGCTGGGCTCGCTCGGTTCGCCACAGTATATCGGTATCGACAATTTCATCACTCTGTTCCGAGACACCATCTTCTGGGAGACGGTTTGGAACACAGCAGTCTTTACGATCTTTACGGTTCCCGTCGGCATGGTCATTGGTCTTGGTGTTGCTCTGCTACTCAACAGCGTGCTCCCTGGACGCACGCTGTACCGGTCGATCATATTCCTGCCGCTCGTGATCTCGGGCGTGGCCACCGGTGTCCTCGGATCGTGGATGTTCGATCAATACAACGGCTTTTTCAATAAATTTCTGCACGCGATCGGCATCACTGGTCCCGCCTGGCAGTCCGACGGCAAGTGGGCGATGATCTCGCTCATCCTGGTCACGCTGTGGCAGCGCGTCGGTTTCGACATGCTCATTTACCTTGCAGGGCTACAAGGTATCAGTCCGGATCTGCTGGAAGCTGCGAAAATCGACGGCTCGAGCGCTTGGCAGCGACTCCGGCATGTGACGGTGCCGCTGCTCGGGCCGTCGACCTTCTTCTTACTCATCATGAATATCATCTACTCGTTCCAGGTCTTCGACACGGTCTGGGCGCTTACCCGGGGTGGCCCGGACTTCTCAACCACGACCGTCGTGACCTACGCCTACCGCGAGGCGTTCGACGACCACGGGCCACAGCAACTCGGCTACGGCGCCGCCGTAGGCGTGTTCATTTACCTGATCACGCTCGCGATCACCGTCATTCAGTGGCGATTCAGCCGCACCCGCGACGAAGCCGGCTGAGCAGGAGGGAACAATGGCAATTCTCACGCCTGCGTATACGCCAGGGGCGCGCAATGTTCGTCGCCGCGCGCGGGGCCGCTTCTTCGGACTTCGGCTGAGCTTGGCAATAGTCATCACGCTGGTGATGGTCTTCCCGCTCTACTGGATGATCATGACGGCGGTCTCACCGAGAGCGGATCTGTATCAAAGCGGCCTGCATCTGTGGCCCAGTCATTGGACCTGGGACAATTTCACCCTCCCGATCAAGCAGTTTCCCGTCTGGCAGTGGTTCCGCAACTCGGCGGTGATCACCATCGCGGTCACCGTTATTACAGTGATTGCCAACCTGCTTGCCGGCTATGCCTTCGCCAAGCTGCGGTTCCGTGGGCGGAACGCGCTTTTCCTGTTGCTGCTGTCGACCATGATGATCCCGGTCCAGGCCATTATGGTCCCGCAGTTCCGTTTGTCCATCGATCTGGGCCTGTTCGGCAATCTCTGGGCCGTGATCCTGCCCGAGAGCGCTACCGTGTTCGGCATCTTCCTCGCGAGGCAGTTCTTCCTCGCCGTTCCGGACGAACTCATCGAGGCTGCGCGTAGCGACGGAGCCGGCCAACTGCGAATCTTCGTGAGTATCGTGCTGCCGCTCTGTAAGCCACTGATCGCCGTCCTGACCCTGCTGACGATGCTGTCCGAATGGAATTCTTTCGCGTGGCCGCTGGTTGTTCTCTTCGGCAACGATCAGTTGTTCACCTTGCCGATCGGGATGGTGACCGACCTACAGGGGCAGTACACGTCGAACTACGGGGCACTGATGGCGATGAATCTGCTGATGATCGCGCCGATGGTGATCCTGTTCGTCGCGTTCCAACGGTTCTTCGTCCAGGGACTGGCTCGAAGTGGTCTGAAATGAGCGTCAACTACTTGTCGACGCTGACGTTCGACGAGGAGTGGCTTGCTGCCTTGCGGCGTCGCTCACCAGGGGTGCAGGTCACCCAGCTTCCCGCGGAGCGGGCAGGTGATATCCCGGACCGCGTCTGGGCAGACGTGGACGTCCTGCACACCTCCACCGTGTTCCCGGATCTCACCGCCGCACCACGCCTTCGCTGGGTGCAACTCGACACGTCTGGCGTGGATCATCTTCGTGGGACGCCGCTGTGGCACTCCGACCTGGCGATTACGACGATCGGCGGGGTCTCGCCGGTGCCGCTGGCCGAATACGTGATGTTTGCCGTCTTGGGGTCAGCTCATCACTTGCCGGCGCTGCTGGACGTACAGAACCGACATGACTGGCCGACGCCCGCACGGCGGTGGCAAACCATGCTGCCCCGGCCGGTGGCTGGTGCGACGATCGGCATTGTCGGCTACGGCCGTATCGGAAGGGAAATCGGCCGATTGGCCCGGGCGCACGGAATGCAGGTGCTTGCGGTGAACCGCACCGGGCGCCTGCACTCTGTCGCCCGAGGCACGGACCAGGCCAATTTCGCCAGCGGTGCCGACAGCGGAGCTGACGTCGAGTTGTTCGCATCGAATCGCCTGAAGGAGGTGCTGGAGCGTTGTGACTTCGTCGTCATCGTTGTCCCGCTCACGGAGCAGACGGGCGGCCTCCTGGATCGTGAGATGATCGCCGCAATCAAGCCGGGAGCGACGTTGATCAACGTGTCCAGAGGCGGCATCGTGAACGAGTCCGCGTTACTTGAGGCGCTACATAGCGGGGCGGTCTCAACCGTCGTACTGGACGTATTCGAGGAGGAGCCCTTGCCGCCCAACTCGCCGTGGTGGAGTGAGCCAAACGCGTTCGTCACACCGCATGTCGCGGGCCTGGCGCCACGATACGCGGAACAGGTGCTGGACATCGCAGCGGAGAACCTCAACCGGTTCGTGGCCGGGAAGCCGCTCCTCAATCTCGTCGACCGGACGCGAGGATACTGACATGCTCAGCCTCGACCGCCAGCGACGACTCCTGCAACTCGTACGAACCAATGGGTACGGCAACGTCGTCGAACTTGCTGACATTCTTGGCGTCAGCCCGTCGACGGTGCGCCGAGACCTGCGGCACATGGATCAGCGTGGACTGCTCGCCAGAGTCCACGGAGGAGCCAGCGTTCTGGACGCTGTCACCGAACCGCTACTCGTCTCCCGGGCAGCGGAGCGCAGTGAACAGAAACGCCGCATCGGCCAGGCGGCTGCGAGCCGCGTTCCATCCGGCAGCACGATCTTGATCACCGGCGGCACCACCACTGAAGCGATGCTGCCCTTCTTGGCAGGGAGCGAACGGCTCACTGTCCTCACCAACGGTCTCAACATCGCCTACCACTTGGCACGTTATCCCGAAATTTCAGTCGTCGTTCTCGGCGGCGTGCTCAGGCACGACGAAATGTCACTGCTCGGGCCGATCGCGGAGCAAGTACTTGCCGAGTTTCGAGTCGACGTTGCATTCTCGAGCGCCTTCGGTATCTGCGCCGATGACGGCATGTCCGGAGCCAACGTCGCTGAGGCAGGGACGGACCGGCGGATGCTCGCGGCAGCAGACTCGCTGATCCTGCTCGCGGACGGATCCAAGTTCGACCGCAAGGGGCCGGTGCGCTTGGCCAGCGTCGAGCAAATTGATTGCGTGATCACGGACCATACGGCCCCATCCGAGTCTCTCAAGGAACTAAGTCGACGCGGCGTCGAGGTCGTCGTCTGCGACGACGATCGGAAAGGAAGCAAACGTCAATGAGCCCAGAGCTGGAATTGCTCCGTGAATGCCAGAATCGCGCGCTCGAGCGCGAGGGCATTCCCATGGTGCTGAGCCTGGTCGACGAGGTACACGAGCAGCCGTCGCCCGTCCAGGACTGGGCTCGCGCCGATGGGCAACAAATCGCCGCTAAGCTCGACAACTTCCGTGCCGCGCTACTTCCGCAAAGCCGCAACGACGATATGGGCTGCGTCATAACCGTGCTGCAAGTAGGCTCGTACGCCGACTTCGGGCGCGAAGGGGGTCAGCTGTGACGCTCACCTATACCGCGCACCGCGACGCTATCGCCAGCGGACGGTTCATTCGAGTCGTCAACTACCACAACACGCCAGCTTCGAGCCGCAAAGCTCTGCGAGAAGAACTTGAAAGGTACTCGAAGCGGTTTGCCTCGATCACCCTCGCTGAGCTCGACGAGTTTTTCGCCACCGGCCGCTGGCGTCAGGAACGCCCTGGTTTCATACCGGTCTTCTACGAGGGTTACCGCAATAGCGCACAGGTGGCCGGACCGGTGTGCGACGAACTGGGCTTGACAGGCTGGTTCCCGATATGCACTGGTTTTGTCGACTGCCCGACAGCAGAGCAAGAAGCTTATGCGCGGTCGCACCACATCGGGCTGGTTGCCGAGGATCTCGAAACCCCTGGCGCCCGCCTGGCGATGACCTGGGACGAGATAGCTGCGCTGTCACAGCGGCATGTGGTAACCCCGCACACCGCGTCGCATTACGGAATCGCAGACGTGAACACGGCAGAAGAATTCGACCGGGAGATCTTCGAGCCCAAGCGAAAGATGGACGCAGTAACGGGGCAGTCTGCGCCGGCATTCGTGTGGCTGCACGGTACCCAGCACGGGATGAGCGAACGGCACGATCGAGCGCTGCAGCAAGCTGGGTACCGTTACCAAATTAGCAACACCATGATCCACCGAATCGCTTAAGACGCCATCGTGGCGTCAGCGTCGATGTAGAGAGGTGCCCGGCTGCGCCCATGCGCGCGCATAAATCCGTCGGGGCGCGCGCACCGCATCGTGGTCACAGCTGAGCCAACCGTGATAAAGCGCCGCGCCGCGCCGCACAACCACGTCTATCCGTCCGCCGTCGTCAAGATTGGTGCGCGCGGCGGCGACGGCGTCGACACGCAGGTCCGGCCAGGGCTGGCGCTGCCCGCACCAGCCGGACGAGCCCCGCTGGCTGAACACGACGCAGCCGCGCGCATCGATGCCGACGAGGTGCCCCTCCGCCCCGGATACGCCGTTGACTGTCGACCAGAAGCCGGGCACGGCACCCGCTGGCGTGCTGACGTGATCGGCGACCAGCATGCCCAAGGAGCCATCCGCCACATCGAGCACCACGGCCTCGGTTGCGTTTCCCGCGGGCTCGATGAGCCAATCCAGATGCGGGTAGGACGTGGTTTGAGCCGTTAATCGCAACGCCTCTCCCGCGGGCGAGACTGCCGCGAGACGAAAGGAACTGCCGTCGGCATTGACCGTAAGCGCGGAGATCGCACGAGCATGTGGGATCAAGATGCCCGCATCGATGAACCCAGCGGCGGGAGTCCAGTAGTACCGCTCGGCCCCGGCATCGCTCAACACCATGACCTCGAGGAAGTCAGGACCGTGAGAAACCTGGGTAATGGCAACCGCCCGCACCGGCCGCACGCCCGCGAAGTGCAAGCCGCCGCTCCAGGATCCCGGCGGCGGACCCGACCGCCGGTCGATGGCGTCGGCGTTGAACCAGAACACCCATATGCCGCCGTCCTCAGCTGGCGCTACAAGTTCAAGGTTCCCTCGATCCCCGTAGACACCCTGGGTGAGGCCGGGACGGCCGCATACCGAAGGCAGTGACTGGCTCAGGAGCTGGACGTCCATCTGACCATAATCACGCACAACTAGCCATTGTCAAGCAGCAACGTGCTCGATTATGCTCGTATCGATGCAAAGGTTCTTGCCACCGACCCGAGGAACCAAGAGGAACCAAATCCGGCGCGCCTCGTTTGAAGGGAACCGCAGATGGCCGACCGTCATGTCCTTGTACTCATAGGCGCGGGAAGCGCCGTATTCACCCGAGGCCTTCTAGCCGACCTCATCTCGGCCCACGATCTGGGCGACTGGCAGATCCGCCTGGTCGATGTCGCACCGGATCCGCTCGCCAAAGCGGTCGCCTTGGCAGAGAAGATGATCACGGCCCGAAAGGCAACCGCGCACATCAGCGTCGTTGGCTCGACTGATCGGCGCACGGTGCTCCCCGGAGCTGACTTCGTGGTCACCTGCGTCGGCGTCGGCGGCCGTCCAGGTTGGCAGACAGACCACGAGATCTGCATGCGGCACGGTGTCTATCAGCCGGTCGGCGACTCGGTGATGCCCGGCGGTATCTCACGGCTGCTGCGCACCACGCCGATCCTGGTCGAGATCGCCCAAGACGTTCTCGACCTCGCACCGAATGCGCACTTCTTCAATTACTCAAACCCGATGACAGCCAACGTCATGGCGATGGCACGCTGGGCAAATGCCGAGCATGTGGTCGGCCTGTGCCACGGCATGCATCACGTGCAGCACCACCTTGCGGCTTTCATCGGCAAGCCCTACGAGGAGACATCGACACTCTACGCGGGCATCAACCATCTGACCTTCATTTACGACTTCCGCTGGCGGGGCCAAGACGCGTGGCCGCTGGTCCGTGAGAAGGTCGAACGCGAGTTGGCGCAGCCGGCCGATCCTGACGATCTTGGTGACATCTTCGCGGACGGCACCAAAGCGTGGAACAACCCATTCTCGTGGGAACTCTTCCAACGCTACGGCGCGTTCCCCGCCGCGGAAGATAGGCACGTCACGGAATTCTTCCCGGAGCGCTGGCCCGGTGGCGCGTATTACGGGAAGACGCTCGGTGTCGACGCGTTCTCAGTTCCGGAGATCCTCGAGTGGGGTGAAAACCGCTACCAGGCCATGGTGGCACAGGCCGACGGCACCATGCCGCTCGACGAATCGATCTTCGACCGGTCCAGCGGTGAACAGGAGCAGCTCATCGCCATCATCCGTTCGGTCATCAATGACACGCGGCAAATGTTTTCATGCAACGTCCTGAACCGCGGTGCGGTCCCGGCGCTGCCCGCCGACGCGGCGCTGGAGATCCCTGGCGTCGCGACCGCACGCGGTATTCGCCCCATCGCCGTTCCTGACCTGTCGAGGCCACTCACGGCAATCCTCATGCGCCGGCTCAGCTCGGTCTACCTCGCGACAGAGGCTGCAATGACTGGAAATCGTGATCTGGTGGTCGAGGCGATCATCGCGGACGGCGCCGTCACCGATCCTGACGCGGCGGCGCGCCTGACCGAAGAATTGATCGCCGCGCACCAAATGAATCTGCCGAGGTTCCGGTGAGTGCGCGGGCACTGCGTTCGGCGGGCTGGTTCGCCGCCGAGGGCAAGACCGGAATCATGCATCGCTCATGGCTGCGCTCGGAAGGTCTACCGGACGACTCATTCGAAGGCCGACCGGTCATCGGCATCGCCAACAGCTGGTCGGAATTGACGCCCTGTAATGCGCACCTGCGAGAGCTGGCTGATTACGTCAAACGAGGCGTCTGGCAAGCCGGCGGAGTACCTTTCGAGTTTCCCACGACGTCAGCGGGCGAGCCACTCGTCCGCCCCAGCGCGATGATCTTGCGCAATCTCATATCGATGGACCTCGAGGAGACGCTCCGCGGCAACCCACTCGACGGCGTCGTGCTGCTCAGCGGGTGTGATAAGACGACTCCCGCGTACCTGATGGGTGCCGCAAGCGTCGATCTGCCAACGATTCTGCTCACCGGCGGGCCGATGCTCAATGGAAAGTACCGGGGCACTGATATCGGCTCAGGCACGTCGGTCTGGCGCTTGACCGAGTCCTTCCGGGCCGGTGAGATCAGCGGCGCCGAGCTGGCCGAGGCAGAGGGATGCATGGCACGTAGCAACGGCCACTGTATGACGATGGGTACGGCATCTACAATGGCCTGCCTGACGGAAATCATGGGCGTGCAGTTGCCGGGCGGCGCAGCGCTACCCGCAAACGACTCGAGACGGAGGCGTCTGGCCCACTTGACTGGGCGCCGCATCGTAGAGATGGTGCGCGAGGATTTGGCCCTGTCACGTATTCTCACGCGTACGGCATTCGAGAATGCCGTACGCGCGAATGCGGCGCTCGGCGGATCCACCAATGCCGTCGTACACCTGCTCGCCCTCGCCGGCCGACTCGGTGTTCATTTCAGCCTCGACGATTTTGACAAGCTTGCGATCAACGTCCCTGCCCTGGTCGACCTCATGCCGGCCGGCCGCTTTCTCATGGAGGAATTCGCATACGCCGGTGGGGTCGGCGCTCTGGTAAACCGTCTCACCGAACATCTCGACAGCACAGCATTGACAGTCACTGGGCGATCTTTAGCCGAGAACTGTGCCGGCGAACAGTGCTGGAATGACGAAGTGATCCGCAGTCTGGACAACCCGGTCAAACCCGCCGGTTCGCACATTGCGGTGCTGCGTGGCAACCTTGCGCCAGCCGGGGCCGTCATCAAGCAGTCGGCCGCCACGCCGGATCTATTGCGGCATCGCGGTCGCGCACGAGTGTGGGATCGCGTCGAGGACTACCTTGCCGAGGCAGAGCGAGACGACTGCGATATCACGGCCGACGACGTACTCGTGATCCGATACGCCGGGCCCCGTGGTTACCCGGGCATGCCCGAGATCGCAAACGTCGCGTTACCCAAACGATTGCTTCGGCAAGGGGTACGCGACATGATCCGGATCTCGGACGCGCGAATGAGTGGTACGTCCTATGGGACCGTCATCTTGCATGTGGCACCGGAGGCCGCGGTAGGTGGTCCGCTCGCGCTCGTCCACGACGGCGACGTCATCGAACTCAATGTTCCGGAACGGCGCCTAGATCTCCTGGTCGACGAAGCGGAACTCGAGCGACGGCGCAGCCAATGGCGACCACCGATCTTGGCAGATGCGCGGCGCGGCTATCTGCGCCTGTACGTGGACCACGTGCAAGGAGCGGAGCTAGGGGCCGACTTCGACTTCCTCCAAGGCAATAGCGGTGCACCACTCCCCCGTCAAGCGTTCTGAGCCCGCACGGCACATCCTTGTCGTCGGCGCGACGGGTGCGCTGCGGCCGGCCGCGATCGACCTCGCGACAGCCGGTGACACCGTTGTCGCCTTGGCACGTGACACGGCTCGGTTGGGCCAACTTGTGGCCGCCAGCGATGGTCACGTCATTCCCGTACCCGTCGACTATCGCGACAGCGAACTCCTGGGCCGGGCATTGCGTGCATCAGAGCCGCTTGACCAGGCATTGATCTACGCCCCCACCGCCGCACCGGGCGTCATAACACTTATAGGGGCACACGTGCGCGGCACTGTGGTCCACGTGTGCACCAGCGAAGCAGGACGCCCCGGAATCGACCCGCCTGTCGACGACGGGCGCGACCTACAGTTGCTTCTGGGATGGGCACGCACCGGGTCGGGCACCAGCCGTTGGCACACTGCAGAGGAAATCTCGACCGCCGCACTGCAGGTACTCCGAACTCGGCGGGGACAAACGCTCGGACACATCCGACCGTGGAGCGCGCGGCCAGAACCCGAGACGGGTGATCCAGAACCCGAGACGAGTCATTGAAAGCAGATCGGCGGCCGTGTGCGTCGGACTTGCTCAGCTTGATCCGCTCCATGCGGCGGGAATCAGGGTCCAGGTGACTTCTGTGGTTCCTTGCGCGGTGTTGCGCCAGGTGTGGGGTTCCCTGCCGGGAAAGGTGAGGGTATCTGAGGCATCGAGCGTTTGGGAGCCTCCCGCGAAGTCGATCGTCAACTGACCGCTGAGCACATGCACGACCTCGACGCCACAGTTGATCGTGTACAGCTCTGTGCCGCCGTCGGATCCCTCCGCGAGGTGGGATCGGATGACCTGCACTCGGGGCTCATCCCGTGGGGTGACAAGCCATTCGGTGGCGCCGCGGCCGCCCAAATTGATGCGGGGCGCGTTGGCCAACCGGACTGTTTGCATGTCGGCGTTCTCGAACAGAGACCCGATCGGCAATGACAGTACTTCGCACAGCGCGACCAGGGTAGCGACGCTGGGTGAGGTGGCATCGCGTTCGACTCGGCTGAGGAATCCGCGGCTGAGATTCGCGCTCGCAGCTACTTGCTCGATGGTCATGCCTTGGGCCTGTCGCCGCGCGCGCAGCCGGGCGCCGAGCAGCGGGCGGCCGGTGGACGCTGTGAGCTGGATCGGCCTCATCGGTCACCTCGAATATAACGGCGTGTCTTGACAGCGTGTGTGCCCCAGCGCACACTCGCAACAAGCAGGTTTCCTATCATGCATCAATTGATTGCTAGCAGGTTACAGAAGAGAAGTGGTTTTGCGTGAGCGACCGGGAAATCGTCGGTCCACCGGATGCGAGCATCAATCCGCGGTACGCGGGGGTGGCGACGTTCGCGCGGCTGCCGCGGCTTGATCAGGTGTCCGCGGCCGATATCGCGATCGTGGGCGTGCCATTCGACAGCGGTGTCAGCTACCGGCCGGGTGCGCGGTTCGGTCCGGCGCACATCCGGGAATCGTCGCGGCTGTTGCGCCCGTACAACCCGGCTCAGGATGTGCTTCCGTTCGCGGCGCAGCAGGTGGCGGATGCGGGTGATGTGGTCGCGAACCCGTTCAACATCCTCGAAGCGGTGGGTCAGATCGAGGCAGCCGCGGGTGAGCTGTCGGCGTCGGGAACGCGGCTTGTCACGCTGGGTGGTGATCACACCATTGCCTTGCCGCTGATCCGTGTGGCCGCGAGGCGGCATGGACCGGTGGCAGTGCTGCATTTCGATGCGCATCTGGACACGTGGGACACGTATTTCGGCGCGCCGATCACGCACGGCACCCCGTTTCGCCGAGCGTCCGAGGAGGGTTTGATCGACCTGACGGCGAGCACGCACGTGGGTACGCGCGGCCCGCTGTATACGGATGAGGACCTGCGGGATGACGAGCGGCTGGGGTTCGCGATCATCTCGAGCGTCGAGATCCAGGACGAGGGTCTGCCCCGGGCGATTCAGCGGATGCTCGGCCGTCTCGGCGACCGCCCCGTGTATCTGTCCGTCGACGTGGACGTGATGGATCCCGCGCATGCCCCCGGTACCGGGACGCCCGAGGCCGGTGGGCTGACCAGCCGGGAGCTGTTGGCGATGATCCGGGCGCTTCGCGCGGTGAACCTTGTCGGCGCGGACGTTGTCGAGGTGGCACCGGCCTACGACAGCGCCCAGATCACCGGGATCGCCGCCGCGCATGTCGTGTACGAGATCGTTTCCGCGATGACCCCGAGGCCCGCGGCCTGACCGGCCGGGCCCAGCCGATGGAAAGGCCAGCCATGTCCGCACCTGTCGAGCGGTCGGAGCACCGCCCCGTGGTCGAACAGCACTCGATCGACTACATCCCGTTCGCCGAACGTCACGGCAAGATCTGGCATCAGGGTCCGTTCTGGTTCACCGGCAACTTCGTCGTGGTGACCATGGTGACCGGGTTCGTCGGCCCATCGATGGGTTTGAGCGTCTGGTACAGCGTTCTGGCGGTCACGCTGGGAGCCTGCTTCGGCACGTTCTTCATGGCTTTTCACGCCAACCAGGGCCCGCGCATGGGCCTGCCACAGATGATCCAGTCCCGCGCCCAGTTCGGCAGCCGCGGCGCGATCGTGCCGTTCGCGGCGACCGTGTTCGTCTATATCGGCTTCATGGTGTTCGACACGATCCTGGCCACCCAGGGCATCAACGTGCTGCCCGGCGCGAAGCTGCTGTGGTATCCGCTGATCATCATCGTGTCGATCGTGATCGCCGTCATCGGGCATGATCTTCTGCACTTCGTGCAGCGGTGGCTCACGTTCGCGCTGGTGCTGGTCTTCGCGATCACTACGATCGTAGCCATCGCGCATTTCTCCGGCTCCACACCGGTGCACGGCGCGGCCGCGGCCACCGCCGCGTGGACGACGGTCGGCTTCCTGGTGCAGTTCTCGCTCGCCGCCGGCTACAACATCAGCTACGCCGTGTACGTGTCGGACTACACACGCTATCTGCCGCCGCAGGTGTCGGCCCCGAAACTGATCACGTCCGTGTACATCGGCGCCGCCTTCTCCGCGGTGTGGCTGATGTCGCTCGGGGCGCTCCTGGCCAGCTACATCCCCGAAGCCGACCCGATCGCCTCGCTGCGCAGCGTGGGCGATCTGCTGTTCCCCGGCTTCGGCACGATCACCGTCGTGGTGTCGGTCCTGGCGCTCGTGTCCATCATGGGCGTCAACGCCTACGGGGCGATGCTGACCGGAAGCACGGCCGTGGACGCGTTCGCCCGCGTCCACCCGACGCGCACGCTGCGGATCGTCGGGCTGATCATCGCCGGCGGCGTCACGCTCGTGGTCGCCCTGGCGATCCCCGACAACTACGTGAACAGCTTCAACAGCTTCGTGCTGCTCATGCTGTACTTCCTGGTGCCGTGGACGGCGGTCAACCTGGTCGATTTCTACTTCGTGCGACACGGGCATTACGCCATCGCCGAGATCCTGCGGCCCGACGGGTTCTACCGCCGCTGGGCGTGGCGCGGCGTCACCGCCTACAGCATCGGATTTCTCGTCATGATCCCGTTCTTCAGCCTGAGCTTCTACACCGGACCGGTCGCCAAGGCGCTGGGCGGTGCCGACTTCTCCTTCGCGATCGGCCTTGTCGTCTCCGGCGGGCTGTATCTGATCTTCAGCCGGAACCTGGACCGTGACGCCGAGGCCGCCGCCGTCAAAGCCAGCAGCCTCGAACTGGAAGGCGAGGCCGCGGTGATATGACGGACGCCGCACAGGCGGGCGAAACCAGGGTCGCCGTCTGTCAGATCTGCCCGGATGTCGACGACCCGGGATCCACCCTGCAGCGCACGGTAGACGCCATCGAAGACGCAGCCGCCCGAGGCGCGAACGTGGTGGTGCTACCGGAGCTTTCAAGCTCCGGCTACATGTTCCGCGACAAGGCGGAGCTGCGCTCACTCGCCCAAAAGCGCGACGGTCGCGCCGTGACGGCCTGGGCCGGCCTCGCGCAGCGACACGACCTGGTCGTCGTGGCCGGCCTAGCCGAGGACGACGGCGAGCTGTTCAACTCCGCGGTCCTCATCGACGCCGGCGAGTTGCGAGCCGTCTACCGCAAGGCACACCTATGGGACAGCGAAAAGACGGTCGGCTTCACCCCCGGTGATGACGAACCGCCCGTCATCGAAACCGCGCACGGGCGAATCGCGGTCATGATCTGTTATGACGCCGAATTCCCGGAATGGGTGCGCCTACCCGCCCTGGCCGGCGCCGACCTTCTGTGCGTGCCCGCGAACTGGCCGCTCTACCCCCGGCCCGCGGGCGAACGGCCCGGGGAAATCATCCGCGCGCAAGCAAACGCGGCGGTCAACCGCATGTTCGTCGCGGTCGCCGATAGGGCCGGCACCGAACGCGGCCAGCAGTGGACCGGTGGCAGCGTCATCATCGACGCCGACGGCTACCCCGTCGCCGGACCCACGCTCGGCGCCCCCACCACGCTGCTGGCCGACCTCAGACTGTCGGCCGCCCGCGACAAGCACATCAGCGCACACAACGACGTGCACGCCGACCGCCGACCGGAGCTGTACCGGGCATGGCTGCCATGACCCGACTCACCGTGGCCATCGTGCAACAGCCCGCGGCACTGCTGGACCTTGCCGAATCGGTGCGGCGCGCCGCGACAGCGGTCACCCGCGCGGCCGCTGACGGTGCCCGGCTCGTCGTCTTCCCGGAAACCTGGCTCACCGGCTACCCGGCATGGGTGTTCGGCCTCGCCGGCTGGAAAGACCCGGCCGCGCAACACTGGCATCGCCTGCTGCTCGAGCAAAGCCCGGTCATCGGCCCCGCCGACCGCGTCGATGACGACGTGCAACCGATCCGCGCCGCCGCCGCGAAGGCCGGGGTGACGGTCGTCATCGGCGTCAACGAACGAGCCGGCCGAACCGGTGGCACGCTGTTCAACTCATCCCTGACGATCGGGCCGGACGGGCTGACGGCGAATCTGCATCGCAAGCTCACCCCCACCCATACCGAACGCATCGTGTGGGCGGCCGGCGACGGTGCCGGGCTGGACGTCGTCGACGTCGACGGCGCCACCATCGGGTCGCTGATCTGCTGGGAGCACTTCAACCCGCTCGCCCGGCAGGCCCTGCACGTCCGCGGCGAAGAGATCCACGTCGCGCACTGGCCCGACATGGCCGATAGCCACCAGATCGCAGCCCGCTTCTACGCGCTGGAAGGACGCTGCTTCGTCATCTCCGCGGCCCAGATCCTCGACACGGCCGACGTGCCCGCCGACCTTCTCGAACCGTTCCGAGCCGGCATCGGACCCGACGCGCCCGACCAAGGCTGGCTGTTCGACGGCGGATCGAGCATCGCCGGACCCGACGGGAACTGGATCGTGCCACCCGTGTTCGCCGAAGCCCGCATCATCACCGCCGACCTCGACCTGGGCCGCCGCTACGAGGAATCACTCGACCTCGACGTCGCCGGCCACTACTCGCGCCCCGACGTTTTCAACCTCACCGTCAATAGGCGACGCCCACCCGCCGGCGGCGTCATATTCACCAACTGAGCAACCCGCCGCGCACGCGTCAAGGAATGCGATATGAACTGGCTGGAACAGCTGCAGCTGCGCATTCCGATCGTGCAGGCTCCGATCGGGAATGCATGCACGCCAGCGCTTCTCAGCGCCGTAAGCAATGCCGGAGCACTGGGCATGTTCGCCGGCTCGTGGCGGACACCGGAAGAAATGCGGCGCCTGATCCGTGAAACACACGACCGAACCCGTCGGGCATTCGGCGTCAACCTGACGTTGCCCTGGCCGGATGCGCAACAGAAGCTGCTCACCGTCTGTATGGAAGAAGGCGTGCCGGCGATCTCCCTCTGGTGGGGTGACATCCGACCGTTCCTGCGCCGCCTCGACGGCAGCGGGATTGTGACCATGGCTACCGTCGGCACGGCCGAAGAGGCTCACCAGGCCGAGGACAGCGGCGTCGACGTGATCGTCGCCCAGGGCCGCGAGGCAGGCGGCCACGTGTGGGGGCACGTTGCCACCATGCCGCTGATACCCGCTGTGGTCGACCGCGTATCGATCCCCGTGATCGCAGCGGGCGGCATCGGCGATGCGCGCGGCATCGCCGCCGCCCTCTGCCTCGGCGCTGCGGGCGCATGGATCGGCACACGATTCGTCGCGACCCGCGAATCCGGGGCACATCCGCTGTACAAGCAGGCGATCATCGCCGCCGCAGAATCCGACACGATCCGCAGCCAGATATTCGACCGCGGCTGGCCCGGCGTGTTCCATCGCACGCTACAAAACAACACGGTGCATATGGCCCTGGCCTCGCCCGACGATCGCGGTTCGCGGCCAGGTGCCGGCGACATTCTCGGTCACACCGAATCCGGAATCCCCGTGCCAAGATACGACGACAACGAACCACTCGACGGCTGGGACGGCGACATCGCCGAAATGTGCCTCTACGCAGGCCAGAGTTGCGCCGTTATACGAGACATTCCCCCGGCAGGCGAACTCGTCCAGCGACTCTGGCAGGAAGCCGGCAGCACTCTTGAGGCGTCCAGACAGAGATGGACTGCGACATAGTCAGCCGTCATGATCCGCGAGCCCACGCACCCGCAGGCGAGTCCACGAGGGTCAGAAGACCGGCGATTCCTGCCCAAGCCCGGCCCTATACACGATTGGCGACCTGCTGTTGGCGCACCGCAGGCGCCCCCCGACGCGCTCGCCCCCGACACTCAAGGAGAAGAAGAATGACAGGATCACACAGCGAAATCCAGGCTGCCGGAGATCACTTCCGCGTCACCAAATGGACCATCGACCCCGGCGGTTCCATCCCGATTCACCGACACGACCACCCCTACATCGTCGTGCCCCTCGTCACAGCAGCCATGGACGTCACCGATGCCACCGGACAACGTGCGACCACACAGCTGCGAACAGGCGAAAGCTACTCGCGGCCGGTCGGCACGCAACACGAAATAGGAAACCCGAACACCAACCAGACGATCACCTTTATCGAGATCGAACTTCTCGGGTAGGGCCGCACGGCGCTGCATTCTTAAACCGAGCCGGGCCGCAGATAACCTCTGTCGATGCCGCAACTTATGCGTAGATGCCGTGGCGATCGCCCTCGATCACATCGCCAGTCCGGGCTTCGCCGCTCAACCGCGCGCGTCGGTTCGGAAGAACGAGCAGGCTCGCTTGTCGCTCCCTGGCGCGGTGATCGGTCGCTTCGCTCCCTCAACCGCCTGCGTCGCCTCGGAAAAGCGAGCAAGCTCGCTTGTCCGAGGCTCCTTGGCGGTAGCGGTGGGATTTGAACCCACGGAGGAGTTGCCCCCTCACACGCTTTCGAGGCGTGCTCCTTAGGCCGCTCGGACACGCTACCGCGAACAAGGTTACCGGATGCGGCGAGCCGCACCGTACCGCCACCGTCGACAGGGAGTCGACAGGGAGTCCTGCAGAGAAAATAGCGTCCGAAACTCTGCAGGACTCCCTGTCGACGGCAAGTCCGGACACCTTGACGAGGTGCGGGGGCCAATCAGCGCTGACCGGTCATCGGCGGGCGGCGAAGAACTCGGCCAAGAGCGCGGCGCACCGATCGGCGAGCACCCCGGGCCGCACCTCGACGCGATGCGTCAGCCGCCGGTCACGGAGCACGTCCCACAGGGACCCCGCCGCGCCGGTCTTCGGCTCCCAGCAGCCGAAGACCACGGCGTCGAGCCGCGCGGCGACGGCGGCGCCGGCGCACATGGTGCACGGCTCGACGGTGACGGCCAACGTGCAGCCTGAGAGGTTCCAGGTCCCCAGCAGGGCAGCGGCCGCGCGCAGGGCGAGGATCTCGGCGTGCGCGGTCGGGTCGCTCAGGGCCTCACGCATGTTGTGTCCGCGCCCGATCACCTCGCCGGTCGCATCGACCACAATGGCGCCGATGGGCACATCGCCGCTCGCAGGCGCGACGGTCGCTTCGGCCAACGCGAGCCGCATGAGCGCGACATCCGCTCGCTGCAGGACCGACCCGCGCGCCGACTCGTGCACGGGCTCGCCGCCGTGCGCACCGGCCACCTCACCGCCTAGCGGCAAACTCGACGGGCAGTCCTCCGGAGGGCACCCCTTGCCGCCCGCATCACGAACCGGCCGCTCGGGCGGCTCGCCGCCCGCGAACAGCGTCATACCCGGTTCCACCAAGCCCGAAAACGAGTTAGTCGTGGTCGAAATCGACCAGCGCGGAGAACTTCTCGCCGAATCCGCACCGGTCGGCGACCATCTGCAGCTGCTCGTCGGGGTAGAGGTCCTCGTTGTCGACGATGATCTGCATCTCCTGCTCAGAGACGCCGAAGTCGGCCAGGATCGCGAGATCGCCTTCAGGCCAAGGCTCGTCGGCGTCGTCCTCGTCCGGCGTCGGCACGTTGAGCAGGTCGAGGATGTCGGCGGCGAGGTCGTAGTCCAACGCGGCGGACGCATCGGACACGAGCAGCGCGGCCCCGCCCGGCGCCGGTCGGACGATGGCGAAGAACTCGTCGTCGACGCCGACCATGGCGAACACCGCTCCACCCCCCGAGGCGAGCCTGCGCAACGCGGTGAGCAGGCCGTCCAGGTCATCGACCAGCTCGTCGTCGAGCTGGGAGCAGCGCCAACCGCCGTTCTCGTGTGCGACCGCGATCGCGAACCCTTCGGTGTCCACGGTGGCAACGGTACGGCAGCGGCGCGCGTCCTGCTACGTGCGCACGAATCTTGCCCTGCCGCGCGGAATTCCGGGCGCGCCGATGCTGCACTGGACGGGTGAAACAGGAATGATCGAGGCGCGGCTCACCGCCCAGCGCACCGGCCCGCCGGGCACCAGGCGCACCACCGACCACCAGCACCCAGGCACCCACACCCCGCAGCACCCCCCGGAGGCACCGAATGTCAGACACACCACTCCCCCCCGCGGTGTGCGTGCTGGGGATGGGCCTGATCGGCGGCTCGCTGATGCGCGCCGCCGCGCCGCACGTCCCGGTCTTCGGCTGGTCGCCCGGCAGGGACACCCGGGCCGCGGCCGCCGCCGACGGGTTCACCGTGGCGGACGGCCTGGAATCCGCGCTGCGCCGCGCGACCGAGACGGACGCTCTGGTGGTGCTGGCCGCACCGGTCACGGCTTTCCCGGCGCTGCTGCGCACCGTCGACCAGGCCGCGCCGACAACAAGACTGACGGACGTCGCGGGCGTGAAAAGTCCTGTGGCAGTGGAGGTTGCGGCCCTCGCACCGCGCGCGCGGTACATCGGATCGCACCCGATGACCGGCACCGAGCACTCCGGCTGGGCCGCCGGCTCCGCGGGCCTGTTCGCGGACCGGACCTGGGTCACCACCCTCGAGGAGGACAGCGACGCCGACCTGTGGGCGCCGATCGCCGGCCTGGCGCTGACGATCGGGTCGCGCGTGGTGCCCTGCGAGGCGGAGGCCCACGACGACGCCGCGGCACGCATCTCGCATCTGCCGCACCTCATGGCGGCCGCGCTCGCGCAGGTCGGCGCGATGGGCGGGCCGCTCGCGCTGTCCCTCGCGGCGGGTTCGTTCGCGGACGGCACCCGGGTCGCGGCCACCCGCCCCGAGCTGGTGCGCGCGATGTGCGAGTCGAACGCCGAGCACCTGATCGAGGCCATGGACGAGGCCCTCGCGCAGTTGGGTGTGGCCCGCGGGTCGCTCGCCTCCAGCGGGTCGCTCGCCAAGATCACATCACAGGGCTACGAGGCCCGCGAGGCGCTCGCCCGCCGCTTCGACGACCTCGAACCGTTCACCTTGACCGGAGGCGACCTGGTCGACCAGCTGTTGTCCGTCGGCGCCGTCGGCGGCTACGTGGCGGGCGTCTCCGGCGTCGGAGACGGGCTGTCCGTCGAAGCGATGTATCCACGCGACGAATGATCGAGTATGACGACTTTCGTTGCCCAAACTCGTATCTCACCGCGGCGGCCCGGCGGGGCGCACTCGGCGGGGGCCTGCTCCAGCTCTGCCGATAGACGCTTCAGGGCTCAGCCGACAGGCCCGTCCGGGCCGCGCCCCGACCACGACCACGCATAGCGCCCGTCGTCCGCGGCGAGACCGGCTTCGCCCAACTCCAGCGGGCGGAAGGTATCGATCATCACGGCCAGCTCGTCGAAGTACTCCTTGCCCAGCGCACCTTCCACCGCCCCCGGCTGCGGACCGTGCGAATGTCCCCCGGGGTGGACGCTGATGGATCCTTTGCCGATGCCAGATCCCTTGCGCGCCTCGTAATCTCCGTCGACGTAGAACATGATCTCGTCGGAGTCGACGTTGGAGTGGTAGTACGGCACCGGGATCGAGAGCGGGTGGTAGTCGACCTTCCGCGGCACGAAGTTGCACACCACGAAGTTGAACCCCTCGAACACCTGGTGCACCGGCGGCGGCTGATGGATCCGCCCGGTGATGGGCTCGAAATCCGCGACGTTGAACGTGTACGGGTAGAGGCAGCCGTCCCAGCCGACCACGTCGAACGGGTGGTGCGGCGACACGACAATCGACCCGACCACGCCGGACGGGCCGTTGCCCCGGTGCTTGACGTACACCTCGGTATCCGACTCGGCGTCGGCCGCCGGGGCGAGCAGCGGCTCGGTGGGCCCGTGCAGATCACGCTCGCAGTACGGCGAATGTTCCAGCAGCTGGCCGAATCTCGACAGATACCGTTTGGGCGGGCCGATATGGCTGTTGCCCTCGATCACGTACAACCGCAACGGCCCGGCCGCGGGATCGGAGGTGTCCGGCACCCACCGGTGCACTGTCGCCCGCGGAATCAGCACGTAGTCGCCCTGCCGCGCGGACAGCGCCCCGAAGACGGTTTCGACGATCGCCGCACCAGCCTCGACGAACACGCACTCGTCACCGATCGCGTTGCGGTACAACGGACTTGGCGTGTCGCACACCACGTAACCGATGCGCACGTCGCCATTGCCGAGCACCAGCCGACGGCCCGTCACCGCATCGACTCCGGCACCGGGCGCCGAACCCGGGAACAGGTCGTGCAGCCTGAGGTGCCGTGGCTTGAGCGGATGGTTCGGCGTCGTGGCCAGGTCCGGCAGGTCCCAGACGCGCGCGTCGACCATCGCCGAGGTATTGCGCCGGTGGTACAGCAGCGAGGAATCGGAGGAGAATCCCTCCTCCCCCATCAGTTCCTCGGCGTAGAGCGTTCCGTCCGACGCGCGGAACTGGGTGTGACGCTTCGGCGGGATCTCGCCGACGCTGCGGTAGTAGGCCATGTCGCTCTCCCTCGTCGGGGCATGCTGTTGTGTCTGAACTGCTGTGTCTCATGAACTGCTGTGTCCTCTGTATTGACCATTCGCTACGCTGAGGAACGTGTCAAGGCGTCACTAAAAGTGTTCCACGATTGAGCAGATCGCCGCGAGGATCCCGGCAGGAGGTGGACAGAGTGTCCAGTGTGGACGACCCTGCGTCCCGAAGGGCGGACAGCGGCGCTCACTCCGGGGCTCTCTTCGACGGGCTGATCGACGACGCGGCGATCTTCCCGCCCGGCCTCGCCCCGCTGGATCTCGCCGTTGCCCGGCACCGCGATATCCGGGGATCCGCGGTAGGCCGCTATGTCGGGCCATTCCTGCTGAGTGCGTCGCGATGGCGCGAACTCCCGCCGCTGATCGAGCGTGACGCCGAGCCAGACGGCGCCTTCGACGTGGTCCTGATCAACAGGCGCGGGGACAGCCTTGCCGACATATGCGACGCCGCCAGCGGTCTCGCGCACACCGCCGGGCTGCGTGTGGTCGGCGTCGAGGCCGCATTGCCGGCGGGCGCGACCGATGCGACCGGCACCGTTGCCGCGCTCGCCGAGACCCTTCCTGCCGACCAGCGCATCTCCGTCGAGATCGACGACACAGAACCGGATCTCGCCCTCCGCTCGATCGCCGCGGCGCGCGAGGCGACCGGCCGAGACGTCCGCGGCAAATTCCGCACCGGCGGCACCGCCCCGGCAGACTCCCCATCCGCTGACACGCTGGCCGCGGTGATCGCCGCGGCGGCGCGCCTCCGGCTGCCCATCAAGTTCACCGCCGGGCTGCACCACGCCGTCACCGGTCCGCACGGCCCGAGCGGCAGCCGCCAATACGGCGTTCTCAACATCATCGCCGCGGTCCACGCGGCACTCCACACCTCCGACTATGACGACGTTCCGGGCCGCGCACTTGTCGACACGCTGTTGCAGATCGACGCCGATCGCCTTGCGGCCGAGGCACTGTCGCTCGATCGAACCCAAGCACTGGCCGTCCGGTCGGTCTTCACCTCGTTCGGCTGTTGCGGTGTCCTCGAACCGCTCGCGGAACTCGCCGACCTCGGCGTGCTTCCTCAGATGGCGCAGGTGCCGCCGGCCGCGCCCCTGCCGCTACCCGTCGAAGGGACGTCGCAATGACAGCCAGTTGGGTGCCGGGCGCCGCGGGGTCCGGGTTCGACGCGGATCACCTGCCGTTCGGCGTGTTCCGCGCCGAAGGCTCCGAGCCGAGCGTCGGCGTGCGCATCGGCGGGTTCGTGCTCGCCGCCGGGCCTGCCGCAGCGGCCGGGGGCATGAACGTCGCCGGGCTGTGGCACAAACCGTCGCTGGAGCCGTTTCTCGCGGCTGGTCCGCGTGTCTGGGCGTTCGCACGGGACTGGCTCACCACGGTCCTCACCGACCCCGCGCACCGCGGGATCATCGAACCCCACCTGCTGCCGATCGACACCGTGACGATGGAGATGCCGTTCCGGGTCGGCGACTACGTCGACTTCTACGCGAGCGAGCACCACGCCTCGAACCTGGGCAGGCTGTTCCGCCCGGACGCGGAACCGCTGCTGCCGAATTGGAAACACCTGCCGGTGGGGTACCACGGCCGGTCGCAGACGGTCGTGGTCTCCGGGACACCGATCATCCGGCCGTGTGGACAGCGGCGCGGGCCCGACGGCGATCGGCCCATCTTCGGGCCGACCGCGCGGCTCGATATCGAGGCGGAGTTGGCGTATGTGGTCGGCACCGGCTCGAAGCTCGGAACTCCCGTTGCCGCATCGGCTTTCGCGGACACTGTGTTCGGAGTCACGCTGCTCAACGACTGGAGCGCGCGGGACATCCAGGCCTGGGAGTACGTGCCGCTGGGGCCGTTCCTGGGCAAGTCGTTCGCCACGTCAATCTCGCCGTGGATCACTCCGCTGGCCGCCCTGAGGTCCGCCCGCGTCGCGCCCCCGCCGCGTACCGTACCGCTTCTCGACTATCTGGCCGATAACCCGGAAGAGCCCTGGGGGCTTGACATCTCGCTCGAAATCGAGTGGAACGGCACCGTGGTCTCGAAGCCGCCATACGCGTCGATGTACTACACCGGCGCGCAGATGCTGGCGCACACCACGATCAACGGCGCCACCGTCCGGCCGGGTGATCTCTACGCGTCGGGCACCATCTCGGGGCCGGAGCCCGACCAGGTCGGCTCGTTCATCGAGCTGTCCCGCGGCGGGCGGGACCCGGTGCGGCTGGCCGACGGATCCACCCGCACATTCCTGGAAGACGGTGACACTGTCACGATTGTCGCGACGGCACCGTCGATCTCGGGAGGGCGCATCGAGCTGGGCGCCGTCAGCGGCACCGTTCGGCCGGCGCGGGCCGACGCGGGTTCACCGGGGCAGACACGGCCCGGGCCACGAGCGTCGTCATAGCCGTCATAAACGATTTTAGAGGTTCCCGCGGCGCGCCTGCTCCCGCTCGATCGACTCGAACAGCGCCTTGAAGTTGCCCTTGCCGAAGCCGAGAGAACCGTGCCGTTCGATGATCTCGAAGAAGACGGTGGGTCGGTCGCCGATCGGTTTGGTGAAGATCTGCAGCAGGTAGCCGTCCTCGTCGCGGTCGACCAGGATCTTGCGCTTCTGCAGTTCGGCCACCGGGACCCGGACGGTGCCGATCCGCGCGCGCAGTTCCGGGTCCTCGTAGTAGGTGTCCGGCGTGTCCAGGAACTCGACGCCCTCGTCGCGGAGAATGTCGACGGTGCGCAGGATGTCGCTCGTGGCCAGGGCCAGGTGCTGGCACCCCGGCTCGCCGTAGAACTCCAGGTATTCGTCGATCTGGCTCTTGCGCTTGCTGATCGCGGGCTCGTTGAGCGGGAACTTGACGCGGTGGTTGCCGTTCGCCACCACCTTGCTCATCAGCGCCGAATATTCGGTGGCGATGTCGTCACCGATGAACTCGGCCATGTTCACGAACCCCATGACCTTGTTGTAGAACTCGACCCAATAGTCCATCCTGCCGAGTTCCACGTTGCCGACCGCGTGATCCAGCGCCTGAAAGATCCGCTTCGGCGCGCCTTCTCGCTTGACGTAGCTGGACGACGCGGCGACGAAACCCGGAAGGTACGGCCCGTCGTAGCGGCTGCGGTCGACCAGGGAATGACGGGTCTCGCCGTAGGTCGCGATGGCGGCCCGGCGCACCGTTCCGTGTTCGTCCGAGATGTCATGCGGCTCTTCGAGAATCGTCGCGCCCATGGCGCGGGCGTGGGTGACGCACTTGTCCACGTCGGGCACGTTCATCGCCAGGTCGACCACGCCGTCGCCGTGCCGGCGGTGCCGGTCGAGCACCGGCGAATCCGGCGCCACCCCGCCGGTCAGCACGAAGCGGGCGGAGCCGGACTTCAGCACGAACGCCTTGTGGTCGCGGTTGCCGGTCTCCGGGCCGGAGTAGGCGACAAGCTCCATCCCCCAGGCGGACTGGTAGTAATGCGCGGCCTGGGTGGCATTCCCACACACGAAGACGACGGCGTCCATGCCGTTGACGGGGAACGGGTCGCGGCTCTCGTCATAATCGACGAGCCCGACCAGCCGGGCCAATTCGTCGGCGGTCAGGTGGGCGGCCTTCTCGTCGCTGGTCAGTGCCGTGTGTGTGGCAGCGCCTGCGGCGGCGTGTATGGCGGCGTCGGGGCTCATGGCGGCCTCCTCGTTAGGGTGTGTCCCGTGGTGTGCCCCCAGCGTGCAGCGCGGGCGCGGCCCCGGCAAGAAGCTAGGAGAATCGTCGACACTGTGCACATACTGCGCTGCACACCACGTGGTTTACTAGACAGATTGTCAGGTCATAGGAGAGGTTCGCTCATGCCGATCGACAGCTTGGATGTCCGTTTGTTGGACTTGCTCGCGGCCGAACCACGGGTCGGCGTCCTAGAAGCGTCCCGCCGCTTGCACGTGGCACGCGGCACCGTCCAGGCGCGGCTCGACAAGTTGCAGCGTACCGGCGTGATCCAGGACCTCGCACCGCAGATCGATCCGTCCGCCCTCGGCTTCCCGGTGACGGCCTTCCTCTCACTCGAGATCGCGCAGCATCAGGGCCGCGACGCCGTGGTGTCCCACCTCACCGGCATACCCGAGGTGATCGAGGCGCACACCGTCACCGGCGGCACCGACATCCTGGTGCGATTGGTCGCTCGCGACAACACCGACCTGCAGCGCGTCATCGACCTGGTGGTGTCGGACGAGTCGGTGCTGCGGACCTCCACCGTCATCTCGCTGACGCAGGAGATCGCCTACCGCACAGGGCCATTGGTGCACGCCGCCGCCCGGGGGTGATGACCGGCCCCGTCCCGTGACTGCGGTGACGCCGCTCGGCGACGCCGAACGAACCCCAGCGATGATCGCCCGATCGCCTAGACTTGGGCCCCATGCAACGCCTGGCCGCATTCCTGCGCACCTACTGGACGCGCGGCGTTCCGGGACGTCCGACGCCCGAGTCTGCCACCGTCCTGATGCTGCGCTGGTGGCTGGTCGCGTTCGCGTTCAAGGTGCTGGGCTCCTCCTGGGACGTCTCCTGGCATTTCAAGTGGATCCGCGACGATTTCGCCCCGCCGCACCTGCTCAACACCGTCGGCACCGGCATCGCGATCGTTCTCGTGCTGGTGCACACGTTCACCGGGTACGGCGCGGACCGGAAGAGCCTGCGCATCATCCAGACCGGCACCATCGTGTTCGTGATCGCCGGCCCGATCGACGTGATCAATCACCGCATCAACGGGCTGGACATCACCTCCTGGTCGCCGTCGCACATGCTGCTCTATACGGGCACGGCCATCATGATCGCCGGCGTGTGGCGCAACTGGTGGATCAACTACCCGCGCACCGGGCGCTTCGGCTGGCAATACACGGCCGGCCTCACCGCTTTTGGCGCATTCATGTTCGAGAACGCCTTCTTCCCGAACTACCAGCAGGAGTACGGGATCCTCTCGATCGGCGCTTTCTTCGACGGGAAGCCTTACGCCGAGCCGAGCCTGTTGGCCTTCGCCGCGAAACAGATCGGCCACCCCGTCGATGCCGTTGCCGTGCAGCACTTCTCGCTGCCCATCCCGGCCTGGGTCTACCCGGTGTGGACCATCGCCCTGTGCGCCGCGGTGCTGGTTCTCACGCGCATCCTGGTCGGCCGGGCCTGGACTGCCACCGTCGTCGCGGGGGCGTACGTGGTCTACCGGATGCTGATCTGGCCGGTGCTCTACTACACGATCTTCCCGCCCTCGTCGGTCCCGTTCTGGTTGCTCGCCGTGGGTCTCGCGGTCGACCTCGCCTTCGTGATCCCGGCGAATCCGTATGTGCGCGCGGCCCTGGGCGCCGCGCTCGTCACGGCAGCCGGTTACGGAGCTCTACTGCTGCAGACCGTCGCGGAGGGCACGCCGGTCGATCTCGCGAAGCTGCCGATCGACGAGATGCGCGCGGCTCACGCGTCCGGCGCGAACCTGCACACCCCGCCCGTCGACTGGACATCGTGGTGGTGGGCCGCACTGCTTCTCGCCGTCACCTGGGCGGGTATGACGCTGTTCGCGCAGCGCACTGTCGGGTTGACCACGCCCCGCCCGCCGGCACAGACAACGGTCTACGCGCCGGAGCCGCGCCGCAATGCGCAGGGCTACCTCGCCGGATTCGACTCCCCGGAGCCCGTGTCCGCCGAGAATTGACGCCCCGACCGCGCCACGATCCACCCGACGTCAGCTGGCGCGATGCCGCCGCGCGCTGGTCCGATATACAGGTCCGGCCGGGCAGAGGCCAGTTCCGGCCGACTCTCCAGCACACCATCGGTCGCGACGTACTGTGCAATCGCGCGGGTGCCCGATGCCGCTGCACGCGCCGCATCACCTCATGACCCATCGCCAAAAAACCTAGCAGACGATCGCCGAACGGTCTAATAGCGGATCGCCAAACCACCTAATAGTTGATACCCTGACCGCATGGCCACCTACCTCCCGCGAAGTCTCGAAACCCCCTTACGGGAGCATCTCCGCTGGTCGGGCGCAGTCGTGGTGGACGGGCCGAAGGCGGTGGGAAAGACCGAGACCGGCACGCGGCTGGCCAGCTCCCATGCTTTCTTGGACACCGACCTGAGCCTGCGGCAGCTCGCACTCGCCGACCCGCTGCTGGTCCTGGACGGCGCGGCTCCCAGACTGCTGGACGAGTGGCAGACGGTGCCCAGGCTGTGGAACGCCGTGCGGCACGAAGTCGACCGACGCCGGGACAGGGGGCAGTTCATCCTGACCGGCTCGGCAACACCGTGCGACGACGAGACGCGGCATACCGGGACCGGGCGTTTCTCGTGGCTGCGCCTGTATCCCCTGACGATGTTCGAGGCGGGGCACTCCACCGGGGAGGTCTCACTGCGGGCGTTGATGGACGGAACTGCACCTCGAGCCGTCGGGCCGGAGGCGACACTGGTGGACGTCGCGGAGCGCCTCATCATCGGCGGATGGCCCGCGAGCCACGATCTTCCGCTCCCACAGGCGGCTCGATACGCCAAGGGCTATCTCGACCAAACCGCGAAGGTCGATATCGCCGCGGCCGATTCGATCAAGCACGATCCCGTGAAGATCGCCGCGCTGCTGCGGTCGCTTGCTCGAACATCGGCCTCGGAAGCGACGCTCGGCACTCTGGCCGCGGACGCCGGCGGCCCTTCTGGGCCGCTTCATCCGGATACGGTGTCTCGGTATTTGACGGCGCTGCAACGCATCTTCGTTCTGGAGATTCAAGAGGCCTGGCGCCCGCGGTTACGCACCCGCACCCCGTTGCGCGGGGCTCCCAAGCGGCATCTGGTGGACACCTCGCTGGCCTGCGCCGCGCTGCGGATCGGCTCCGTGGGCCGGCTGATGGGCGATCCGGAAACCCTGGGCATCCTGTTCGAGTCCTTCGTGGTCCAGCAGTTGCGTGCCTACGCTGCATTGCAGGATGCCGAGGTCCTGCACTACCGGGACAAGGGCGGCCTAGAGGTCGACGCGATCGTGCAGCGTGACGACGGCCGCTGGGCAGCGTTCGAGGTCAAGCTCGGGCCGGGCCGGATAGATCAGGGTGCGAAGAGTCTGCGAAAGCTCGCCGACGTCGTGGACGCAAACGCCACCGGCCCGGCCGCGGCGCTGGCGGTCGTCGTGCCCACCGGCCCTAGCTACGTCCGCAAGGACGGGATCGCCGTCGTGTCGCTGGCGGCGCTGGGGCCATAGCGAGCGCGTCAGGACAGATCGTCAAGCCGGCGCGCCGGACCGCCGGCCTCAGAACGGCGCGACCTCGGCGCGGGTGAGCACCACGGCCACGGCGAATGCCACGGCGAGCACCGTCACCTCCCAACCGCACCACGCGGCGAACGGCGCCCGCCGGCCCGCGGCAAGCGCCGGCATGACCCGACGGCGGACCTGGATCGCGATGAGCGCGACCGCCGCGAGACACACAGCCTTCGCGAGAATCAGGACGCCATAACGCGTTTCCCACAGCGACGACGGCAGCGTGGTGATCGGCGACAGATACAGCTCGATCAGTCCGTTCGCGATCCCGGACAGTCCGACCACGAACACGCACCAGGTCGCGAGCTTCGAGAACCGCGGCAGCGCCTCGGCGAGCAGGTCCCGATGCCGGGAGAGCAGCAGCACGATCGCGGCCAGGCCACCCGCCCAGGCGGCCGACCCGGTGACGTGTAGTTCCATCGACACCATGGACAGGTCGTGGTAGTACCAGTTCGACGCGTGCCCGGTGAGCGGCAGCGGCAGCAGACCGAAAAGGGCGACGCCGGCGCGCAATTCGGCCGGGACCTTCTCCCCGTGCCGGACGGACAGCCGCGACAGCCACCACGAGATCGCGCCGCACGCGGCCGACAGCAGCAGACCCTTGCCCGCCGCGATCGACCCGATGTAGCGCCACACGGCCACCGGCGTCACGAGCTCGCCGGGCGCGAGTTCGGCGGTGAGCAGCACCACGGACACCAGCGCCGTCACGGTCCACAGCGCCGAGGCCCACACCGCGTATCGGCGGGAGGGCGCCAGCACGGGTTCGGTGCGCTCCGGCCGGTCGAAGCCCAGCAGTTTCGGCACCAGCGCCAAGCCGACGGCGGCCGCCGCGCCGAAATCGAGCAGCACCCGGGCGACCGGGATGCCGTACCGCACCAGCGGTCCGGGGACCAGGCCGGCGATCACCGGCGGCTCGGTCACCGCCGACCCCACCACCACGGCCACCACCCCGGCGGCCACCACCAGGGCGGCGAACACCCCGCCGCGGCGCAGCATCCCGGCAAACCGGATCCGCGCATCGCCCTCCGGACCGGGCACGGCACCGAACGACGTCATCTCCGGAGCTGAATCCGGCGGCGAGCAACCGGCAGAGGTCGCGCGATCCGTCATGCCACCCATCGTCGCACGGACCGGTGCCACGCGGACCGCCAAAGGGCGCTACCGTAGCCCACGTGACAGAGCCGATGACTGCGAGAATGCTCAGCTACTCCTCGCCCGACGGAAGCACGGTCGAATCCGTCCGGGTCGCACTGAACGAACTGGCGATGCGCGCCACGGGATACATCGTTTCGACGCGGGAGCCCGCGTTCGGCGCCTCCTATTCGGTGGTCGTCGACAGCGGGGGCCGCACGCGGCGGATCACCGTCCGTAGCGACGATCTGCACGGAGAGCGATCGCTGACCCTCACCCGCAGCCCGGGCGGCCCATGGATCGCCGAGAGCGTCGCCGGGTCCGCTACGCAGCCGGCACTGCGTGATGCGGTCGATGTGTATGTCGCGGAGTCGGCGTTCTCCGCGTCCCTGCCGGTTCGCCGGTTGGGCCTGCAGCGGACGGTCGGCGCCGAGGCCGAGGTCACGGTGGCGTCGATCAGCCTGCCGGACCTTAACGTGACGCCGGTCGTCCGGCGCGGGCGCACCGAGGCCATCACCGACGACGGCGTCGTCATCGCGTATTCCGGCCCGCACGGCGAACGCCACATGCTGGTGGACGGCGACGGATTGTTCGTGCGCAGCGAGGGTCTGACTGAGCGGGTACGCTAGCGATCCCCACCCCTACGACCCCAGGGAGGCCGACATGGTGGACTTCGACGGACTGAAGGACAAGGCCGAGGACTTCGTCGGTGAGCACTCCGACCAGATCAAACAGGGTGTCGACAAGGCCGGCGACTTCGTCGCGGACAAGATCGGGCACCAGGAGCAGGTCGACAAGGCCGAGAGCGCGATCAGCGGGCTCGTCGACAAGCTCGCAGGCGAGAACAAGTAACCCGCGCGGAGCGCGCTACTCGGGCGGCTCATCAGGCAGAGCCGCCTACTCGGGCAGAGCCGCGACCGCGGCGCGAATCCGTTTGGCGGACACGGGTATCGCCGTCCGCATGGGCTGCGCGAACAAGGCAATCCGGTACTCCGCCAGCATCCGACGGAGATGACGAACGTCGTCGTCCGCACGCCGTTCCGGCCGCAGCGCCGCCACCTGCGCGTCCACGGCGCTACCCAGTTCGTCGATCTCGGCCGCGTGCTGCCGATCGCGCTCCGGGTGCTCCCGCGCGCGCTGTGCACGGACGGCCAGCGCGGTGAGGTAGCGGGCCACGTCCGGCAGGTGTGCCGCACCGACCTGCGTGATAAAGCCGGCGCGCAGCCAACTATCGCGCTCGGCCTTCAGGTCCGCGGCTAGCGAGTATGACGCTGTTCCGGGCTGTGCCCCCGCTGCGGAGCCGAAAGCCGACATCGCCGAAATCTCGGCGTTGGCCCGCGCGCTGGCCGCGAGCACGTCGGCGGTGGCCGCGAGGATGTCGACGACCGCGTTCTCCAACTGGGCCGCGATGCGGCCGGTGAGCGCGTCGAACGCGGGCTTGTCCCACGCCGGTCCGCCCGCCCAGTCGAGCAGGGCGTCGATGGCGGCCGTGGCGGCGTCCGTGATGAGCGCCTCGAGGGAGCCGTGCGGAGCGGTGGCCAGCCGCATCAGATCGGCCGGGGCGAGCGCCGGCTTCGCGCCCGGTGCGGAGGGGCCGCGGGGGGCGGCGAGTTGCCGGATCCGGCCGGGGAGGGCCGCGATCTGATCGCGCAGCGCCAGCGCGACGAGGCGGCGGGTGCCCGCGTGCATGGCCCGCGCCTGATCGGCGGCATCCGTGAACACGCGCACCGCGACGGTGTCGCCCTCGTCCACCAGGGCCGGATAGCCGGTCACGGTCTGCCCGGCCGCCGTGCCGCCGGTCTGCCGTGGCAGGGCGCGTGGCGGGAACTCAGTGAGGCCGTCGCGTTCGAGCGTGGACGAGACCTTTGCGACGGCCTTGCGGGTGTCGGAGCGCAGCGAACGTTGGATGGAGCCGAGGTCCTTGCCGGTGGCGACCGTCCGGCCCCGATCGTCGACCACTGTGAACCGCATGCGCAGGTGGTCGGGCACCTTCGAGTAGTCGAAGTCGGCGGCGTGCACCGTGACCCCGGAGAACTGCGTGAGGGCGCCGGCGAGCCGTTCCGGCAGCGCGCCGACATCGTCGCCGATGCGGTCCAACGCCGCATCGGCGAAATCCGGCGCGGGGACGAAGGACCGGCGGAGCCCCTTCGGTAGTGATTTGATCAGCGCCAGTGCCAACTCTCGTCGAAGTCCGGGGACCTGGGCGGGGAACGACGCCGGGTCGATCGAGGCGAGCGCGGCCAACGGCACGGTCGCCGACACGCCGTCGTCCGCGGCGCCGGGCTCGAACACGTACGCCAGATTGACCTGCACGCCGTCCGCCGTGAGTTGATCGGGATATTCCTCCCGCCGCGCGAGCTCGGCGCCTGCCGCGATCAGCATGTCGGGAGTGAAGGTGAGGGCGCCCCGCTCCTCGCGAGAGGCCTTGCGCCACCAGGACTCCAACCGCCGCCCGGTTGTGACGTCGGTGGGTATCCGGGCGTCGTAGAGCGAGAACAGGGCATCGTCGTCGATCGCAATGTCGCGCCGGCGCACCCGGCTTTCCGCCTCGGCCACCTCGGCAAGCGCGGCCTGGTTGTGGGCCAGGAACGGCAATGGCGAGGTCAACTCGCCGTCGACGAGGCCGTGCCGGATGAGCAGCTCGCGGGAGAGTACCGGGTCGATCCGGTCGTAGCTCACGGTGCGCGCCGCCACCAGCGTCACGCCGAGCAGCATCACCTTCTCGGTGGCCAGCACGGCCTGCCGCTTCGCGCTCCACCGGGGCTCGGAGTAGTTGCGGCGCAGCAGGTCTCCGCTGATTGGCTCGATCCATGCGGGGTCGATCGCCGCGGCGGTGCGCGCCCACAGCCGGGAGGTCTCGACGAGTTCCGCGGCAAGCACGAAGGGCGCGCCGCCCTTGGCGAGCACGGACCCCGGCCAGACGGCGAAGGTGGTGCCACGAGTGCCCTGGTATTCGCGCAGCGGCCGGCGGCGATCGCCCGCGGAGCCCCGGCCGGATCGCGGCTCGCGCTCAATGCGGGAGCCGATGTGCGACAGCAGGCCGGCGGCCAGGGCGGTGTGGATCGCCTGGTGGTCCACGGGGAGGGCGAGTGAACCCCGGCCGCCCTGCGTGGCCGCACCCTCACCGCCGCCCCCACCCTTCCCCCGACTGAGCACTGATTTTTCCGTCTGAGCACCAGCTGCGGTGTCTGCTTCCGTCTGGTGCTCAGAGCCAGCGCTCGGTCGCGGTGCGGACGGGGACGAGACCAGCGCGGACGCGTCGATGGCCATACCCAGCGAGCCGCAGGCCGACGAGAGTTGCGCGTGCAGGTCCTGCCACTCCCTGATCCGCAGGTAGTGCAGGTATTCGGCTTTGCACATCTTGCGGAACCCGTTGCCGGACAGTGCCTTCGCCTGGTCCTTGAGGTAGTGCCACAGGTTGACCAGACAGACGAAATCCGACGTCGGGTCGACGAATCTGCTGTGTGCCGCTGCGGCCCGATCGCGGTCATCGAGCGGATATTCCCGCACGTCCCGGATGGCGAGCGCCGCGACGATCACGAGAATCTCGGCAAGGCACCCGCGCCGGTCGCCCTCGACCAGGATCCGGGCGAGCCGAGGGTCGACCGGTAGCGTGGCGATCCGCCGGCCGATGTCGGTGAGCCGCACCGCGCCGCCGCGCGCCGCCGGCCCGGAACGGTCCAGCGCCCCCAATTCGGTGAGAACCGTGATGCCATCGGTGATCTGCTTCGTGTCGGGCGGATCGAGGAACGGGAAGTTCTGCACGTCACCCAGGCCGAGCGCGGCCATCCGGAGGATCACCGACGCCAGCGATGTCCGCGCGATCTCCGGGTCGGTGAACTCGGGCCGCGCGTCGAAGTCACTCTCGGAATACAGCCGGATGCAGATGCCGTCCGCGACGCGTCCACAGCGACCGGCGCGCTGGCCGGCGGACGCTCGGGAGATCTTCTCGATGGGCAACCGCTGCACCTTGGTGCGCGACGAGTATCGCGAGATCCGCGCGGTGCCCGGATCGATGACGTATCGGATCCCCGGGACGGTGAGCGAGGTCTCCGCCACGTTCGTCGCCAGCACGATGCGGCGCCGACCGCTCGGCGCGAAGACCCGGTGTTGGTCCGCCATCGACAGCCGGCCGTAGAGCGGAAGCACCTCGATCGTCGCGGCGTGGAACCCGCGGGCCTTCAGGTGCGCACGCACGGCATCGGCCGTGTCGGTGATCTCGCGCTCGCCGGAGAGGAACACCAGGATGTCCCCGTCGCCCGCGGGCAGCAACTCGTCGACGGCGTCGATGATCGCGCTGGGCAGATCGAGTGCGTCCCTTCCGGTCGGGGCGGGCCCGCGAACAACGTCATGGGCGGTTTTACGGGCACTGCCGGGCACGGAGCCACGACGCGAGGCATCACCAGCAGCGGCAGTGCCATGAGCTGCCTCGTCATCGCCGTCGTCAACCACATCGTCATCGGCCGCCTCATCCTCGCTCGATTCGTCCGGACCGTAAGGGCGGTAACGGATCTCGACCGGATAGGTGCGACCGGACACCTCGACGATCGGTGCGCCGCGGAAGTGCCGGGAGAACTTCTCCGGGTCGATGGTGGCGGAGGTGATGATGAGTGTGAGGTCGGGTCGGCGCGGCAGCAGGCGCGCGAGGTAGCCGAGCAGGAAGTCGATGTTGAGGCTGCGCTCGTGCGCCTCGTCGAGAATGATCGTGTCGTAGCGCAAAAGGTCTGGGTCCGAAGCGATCTCGGCGAGCAGGATGCCGTCCGTCATGAGCTTGACGAGCGTGCGCGGGCCGGTGTGGTCGCCGAACCGGATGCTGTACCCGATGGCGCCGCCGACGATGGTCTCGGTCTCCTCGGCGATGCGTTCGGCCAGGGTGCGGGCGGCGATGCGCCGCGGCTGGGTGTGCCCGATGAGCCCGCGGATGCCGCGGCCGAGCTCCAGGCAGATCTTCGGGAGCTGCGTGGACTTTCCCGAGCCGGTCTCGCCGGCCACCACCACGACCTGATGGTCACGAATGGCCGCCGCGAGCTCCTCGACGCGGGCGGTTACCGGAAGGAGCGGCGGGTAGTGGATCTGCGGCAGCGCGCCGCGCCGGAGCTCGATGCGGCGTTCCGCGCGAGCGACGCGGTCGGCGAGCTTGGCCAGTTCGCGGCCGCGCGCTCCGCCGTCGAGTCCGCGGATCCGGGTCAGCGTGCGGCGCAATCGATGCGCGTCGTCGATCGACACCTGCGCGATGCGTCGCGCCAGGTCGGCCGGGGAGCTGGTCGTGGTCCCGGCGGAGTGCGTCTCGGCACGGTTCCGCCCGGCGCCTTTCGGCCGGGAGGAGTTCGGTCCGGCCGAGTCGCCTGTCGTGCTGTGATCGCGTTGCCCGTCATAATCGCGAGGCGCGACCGCAGCACTCGGCACCTCAGCATCCACAGCGGCAACACCCGCCACGGCAGCATCGTCCGGCACACCGGCATCATCCGGCGCAGCAGGGGCTTCCGGCCCGGAACGGTCAGTCATATCGGATCCAAGGATAGGGAGTCGAGCGGCTCGGGAGGTCGTCCGGCGGATCGTTGCTGCGGCAGGAAATTCCACGGTGCGTCCACTGCCGAACCGGCTGATCTCCAGCCGCGCCATGTGAGAATGTCAATGATGCTGGTCAGCATCGTAGGGCTCGGGTGTCCGCTGTGGCGGGCGCAGAT
>MKSW01000016.1 GCA_001897425.1 Actinobacteria bacterium 69-20
GACGTGCCGCCTGGCCGCGGCTTCCCTCGAGAGCGCCAAGGACCTCGGGCAACTCGGCGACGGTGACCAGACGGAGTCTGAGGGCTTCGCAGATGGCCCGTCCTTCGTCCTCCGCAGCCAGTTCGACGGACGCGAAGGCCGGGCTCGCGAAGCGGGCGCCGGAGATCACGTTCACGAACTCGGGCGGGATGAGTCGACGTGTCACCGTCACTCCGGGGCGCGGACGAAGGGTTGGATGAGCCAGGTGCACCACAGCAGGCGCCGCGCTGGGGAGCCAGAGCGCTGCCGCGGACACTCATGGATCACTCCGAGCGGAGCGGCCCAGGCCGACACAGCCTGGAGCCACTGGTCGCGGGTCCGTTCCTTCGCAGGGAGGAAGATGCCCGGTAGCGGATTCACGATCTCGCCCGAGCGCTTGGCCCTGGCCAGTGCGGAGACGAGGTGGGGATGATCGGAGGACCTGACGACACCGGTGGTCGTCAGGATCGCCTCAATGTGTGGATGCATGCCCGTACTAATCGGCATCCGCGGCCCGATCGGGTCATCATCCACAGGTACCGGCCGACCGGATTTGCCCGTGGATGACGACCGGGCGCGGAATCGGCCCACGCCAGGCATCGGGTGGGCGAATTCGGTCGCTAGTGACCTACAGCGTCGCGCGCACCCGCACTACCGACCCGGCTGGCGCGTACGGAACCCGGTTGCCGTCTATCGGCCTCCCGTCGACCTCCAGCCGGGCCCGCGAACCTGGGACGCCGGAGTTGGTGACCTCGATCCGGTAGGTGGCGCCGCGCACCTTGCGGGTGACGGTGAAGGACGGCACGTCGGGACCCAATTGCGGGTCGACCACGAGACCGTCGAAGTCGGGACGGACCCCCAGCAGATACGCCGATGCGGCGACGAACGTCCACGCAGCCGTCCCGGTGAGCCAGGAGTTCTTCGCCTCGCCCATCCGGGAAGCCTGCTTGCCGGCGATCATCTGCGCGTAGACGTAGGGCTCGAGCTTGTGGACGTCGCTGATCTCCTCCCGGTACGACGGCGTGATCCGGCGGTAGTAGTCGAAGGCGCGCTCGCCGCGTCCGACGACGGTCTCGGCGATGATCACCCACGGGTTGTTGTGGCAGAAGATGCCGCCGTTCTCCTTGTAGCCCGGCGGATAGGTGGACACCTCGCCCAGCTCGATCCGGTACGTGGTGTACGCCGGGTACTGCAGCACCAGGCCGTGCTCGCAGCCGAGCAGGTCGCCGACCGAGTCCAGCGCGCGTACCGCCGGCGCTGCCGTGTCGTCGGGGCCTGAGCCCACTCCGACCCCCGCCATCACCGCGAAGCCCTGCGGCTCGATCCAGATCCGTCCCTCGGTGTCCGCCCCCGTGCCGACCGGCTCGCCGAAGTAGTCGTACGCGCGCAGGAACCACTCGCCGTCCCAGGCGTGTTCCAGCATGACGGCGCGCATCTTCTCCACCTCGGCCTCGGCGCGCTCGGCGACGTCCGCCAGGCCCCGGCGCCGCGCGATCGTCGCGTACTCGCCTCCGTAGAGCACGAACTGGGCCGCGATGAACACCGATTCGGCGACCCCTCCAGCCTTGTTCTCGGTCGTCTGGAACGGCTCCCCCGGGGTGGCCGAGAAGCAGTTCAGGTTGAGGCAGTCGTTCCAGTCGGCGCGTCCGATCAGGGGCAGGCCGTGCGGGCCGAGGTGGCTGAGCACGAACTCGAACGAGCGGACGAGGTGCTCCCACAAGGGCACCTCCGTCCCCGGCTCGTTGTCGAACGGGACGGGGGCGTCGAGGATCGAGTCGTCCCCGGTCTCCTTCAGGTAGGCCGCGACGCCGGCGACCAGCCACAGCGGATCGTCGTTGAAGCCGGAGCCGATGTCGTTGTTCCCGCGCTTGGTCAGCGGCTGGTACTGGTGGTAGGCGCTGCCGTCCGCGAACTGAGTGGACGCGATGTCGATGATCCGCTCGCGCGCCCGCTCCGGCACCAGGTGGACGAAGCCGAGCAGGTCCTGGTTGGAGTCGCGGAAGCCCATCCCGCGGCCGATTCCGGTCTCGAAGTAGGACGCCGACCGGGACATGTTGAACGTGACCATGCACTGGTACTGGTTCCAGGTGTTGACCATCCGGTCGAGTCGTTCGTCGGTGGACTCCACGGTGTAGGTCGACAGCAGGTCGTTCCAGTACGCCGCCAGTTCGGCCAGCGCCGCGTCCACGGCCGATCCGGTCGCGAATCGCGCGAGCAGCGCATGAGCGCCGTCCTTGACGATGATCTGGTGGGCGTCGTCCGCCCACTTGGCGTCCTCGGGGTTCTCCTCGTAGCCCAGGACGAGGACGAGCTCGCGGGACTCGCCCGGCGCCAGGTCGAGGTCGACCTGGTGCGAGCCGATCGGGTACCAGCCGGACGCGACCGAGTTGCCGGCGCGTCCCGCACGGACCACCGCCGGGTCGGCGAAGCTCGCGTACGGTCCGCCGAGGAAGGTGTCCCGGTCGGTGTCGAAGCCGGCTGCCGGCACGTTCACGCCGAAGACGGCGTAGTGGTTGCGGCGCTCGCGGTACTCGGTGCGGTGGTAGATCGCCGAGCCGCCGGACGGGGTGGACGGCTCGATCTCGACCTCGCCGATGGACAGGTTCCGCTGGTAGTTGGTCTGGTCGTCGTAGGCATTCCACAGGGCGAATTCGACGAAGGAGAACAGGCT
>MKSW01000017.1:0-9688 GCA_001897425.1 Actinobacteria bacterium 69-20
CTCTCACACCCCACCAGGAACGCCAACTACCCGAAGCAAGCTAACCGAATCTGCGTATCAGAGTGGTGGGCGATACTGGGATTGAACCAGTGACCTCTTCCGTGTCAGGGAAGCGCTCTCCCGCTGAGCTAATCGCCCGAATGTGGCAGTGCGAGGTGGGAACGGGATTCGAACCCGTGTACACGGCTTTGCAGGCCGTTGCCTCGCCTCTCGGCCATCCCACCGAGGAGGCTCGCCGCGTGTGCACACGGTGCCTCACCGAGCGGACGACGGGATTCGAACCCGCGACCCTCACCTTGGCAAGGTGATGCGCTACCAACTGCGCTACGTCCGCGAACGTCCCCCGTCACTGCCCGGGGTGCGACGACCACTGTATCCGAAGGTTCGCTCGCGTTCCAAACGGGCCACACTGCGGAGAAGTGAACGCCTGCATGTCATGCATCGCCGCGTGCGAAAACCGCCGGATCGAGCGCCGCCAGTTCGGCGTCGACGTCGATGAACGCAGACTCGTCACCCGGCGGGACGATCGCGAGCATCTGCGCACCGAACCGACGCAGGTCGGCCGACGACGCGGCTAGGCGAGCAGATCCCTCCGGGGAGTTAAGTTCGAGGATGACGTCATCACCTGACGGATAAACCTGCACGTCGCCCGTTCCGGCATGTCGTGCAACGCCGATGAGCAGCAGTTCCCGTGCGAACACCCAGACGACGGGAGTGTGGCACGCCCTGGTGAACGTCGCCCGAAGTGCATAAGGGTCCCGCGTCGTGTAATCGAGTGCGGCCGCCACCCGAGCATCCGTGTCCGGGCCCGACACCAGACGCATTGCCACGTTCGCGCAGACGTGCCGATGCGTCGCATCCCCTTGCGATTCCATCGTCGTGACTCCTCGCGCCATGTCCGGTATCGCCGATCTTTGTAGCCTCATCGTGTCATCAACGAGACGTTGAGTAACCCCTTATGCAGAACGCGTCGCGAAAAATCATCCATTTGGCGCAAACAAGTTGACGGAGCGTTGCACGCTCGGTGACGCGAGTTCACACAGCGCAGCCAGCTCGCCTGTGGTCCGTGCCGGCACCATCGTCGGGTATTCTTGATCGCGCGGCCTTGCGGCCGATCCCGGGCGATTAGCTCAGCGGGAGAGCGCTTCGTTCACACCGAAGAGGTCACTGGTTCGATCCCAGTATCGCCCACCACGAAATAGTGGCGCTGATCTGCGACTACCGACCTTAAGTGGCTCGCGAAGTCGTTCCTTGATCCGGTAGGCGATCGCGACCTCGGCGTTCGGGTCGCCGAGCGCGAGCAGCGAGGCACCCGCTGAACCGCGCATGCGCCGACACGGATGCTGCCCAGTTTCACCCTGCCCACTGTAGAATTGGCTCATGAATTCGACGCTCGCAGAAGTTCTTGACGCGGCCTGCGCCCTCCCGCGTGCCGAGCGCGCCGAGGTTGCGCGCGAGCTGATCGCTACGCTCGAAACCACTAGCGAATCCGATAAGGCTCGTTACGCCGAGCTTCGCGCAGCCGTCGATCAAGGCATCGAGCAGCTAGATCGCGGCGAGGGAATTCGCGTTCCTGCCGACGGGATCGGTGAGTACATCCGCGGGCTCGGCCAGATCGCTGCTGATCGTGGTGCTCGGCGCACCGCGTGACCTACGAACTTTCTCTCGCTCCGGCCGCACGTGCCGACATCATTGACACGCTTGACTGGTCGGTCAAGAATTTCGGCGACCTCGTTCGAGAAGGGTACGAAGCGCTGATCGTCGCAGCCTTCGATCTGATCCGAGACGATCCGACCGTGCTGGGTTCACGCGAACGCGCCGACCTTGCGGTCGGCCTGCGAACGCTTCACCTGCGCGCATGCCGCAACCATGTGAGTCCTGCCGTCCGGCGGATCTCGAGCCCTCGGCATTTCGTGGTCTATCGAAAGGTCGGTGAAGTTGTCCAGGTCGTGCGCTTGCTGCACGACGCGATGAACCTACCCGAGCAGCATTTCGACTGACTGAAGAAACCGCTCACCCCAAAATCACCCCGAGGGCGGATTGCATGGTCTCAGGGACACCCTGTGACCTGCTAAAACGCCCCAGAAATCGGCCCTGAAGGCGTTCATACCGAAGAGGTCACTGGTTTGATCCCAGTATCGCCCACCATCCTGACCAGCGGAAACGCTGCGACGAACCGACTCCGTGCCTCATATGTGCACCACGGTTTGACCTTCCGAACGATCGGAAGGCGGCAGACATGCCCACCATGCAAGCAGTCACTACCCATCAGCTCGCGGCGCTCGTCGCGGTCGAGCGCGAGGCGCACGAGCGCTACCGGAAGGCGACGCAAGCCATCTACCGCGTGCTTTGGACCTACAACGGCGTCGAGAACGATGCTTACAAGACGGCGTCCGACGAGGAAGAAGCGGCGGTGCGTGCGATGGTCACGGCGCAGATGGCGGTCGACGAGGCGCTGTCGGTGGTCCGTGATGGAGTGCCGGCATGACAACAACCGAGACGGCGGGCACCGTTATTGCCACGATTCCCCGGCCCGAGTGGGCAACGACGTCGGATCAGATGTACGGCGGGATCATCGATCACGACAACACGGTCCGGCGCGGCGACCTGTTCGCGTACATGATGCAGTCGGACGAGTTCGAGCAGTGCGCGGCCGGGGTCGCGATCGCACGCGGCGAGGTCTCGGTGACCGTGTACTCCGACCCCGTGCCACCGGCGGAACCGACGAGCGTCACGATGGACCTTGAGCAGGCTCGGGACTACGCCGGAGCCGGCGCCGATCTGGTGGCAACGTTGCCCGCGGCGTACGACGCGGCGGTGACGGCATGAGCGCCCCGCTGGCAGATCAGATCGACACGATCCCGTTGCCGCAGTGCCCGCCGTAGTGTGCGGCGCCGCACCGGATGGGCTGGGAATCGGTCGACTTCGACGGCACGACTTCGTTGTTCCATGCGCGACGGATCGACGGCCCGGCGAGCGTCGAGATAAGCCAGCTCGTGCATTCGCGGGGCTGCGTGATTGAGCCGGGAGCGGTCTTGATCGGGCTCGGCGATCCGCGGCCGGACGACATGACGGCCGATGATGCTCGCGCGTTCGCCCGACAGTTGCTCGCGGCCGCGGATGAACTGGACGTGATCACGGCGTCCTGAGACGCCCGTAGAGGGAGTAACGCCCCGGCCCGAGTGTGATGTGGGCCGGGGCGTTTCGCTGTCTCTGAGGTCGGATTGACCATGCGGGGGTGGGGGGAATACCCCACTGGCGCATGCGCCGCGGTTCCCGGCATAGGCGACCGAGAGGGAGCCTCTTTCGTTTTTCGCCCGGGGGGTGAGCTGTGGGCGATGCGTTGCCGATCGCTCAACGGCGCACTGTGCGGCGCATGCGTTCGCGATAGCGCGCGATGATCACGTCCACCAGGCTGATCCCCTATGTGGCGAGTTCGGCGTCGAGCATGTCCCGGGCGGCGGAACCGCAGGGCGCACCGTATCCGGGTAGTGATTCGGCGAGGGCGATCGCGTCGGCGTCGGTGCGCAGGATCGCGGGGCGTCGGCGTTTCATATCAGCTCCATGTGAAACGGAGTGTTGGGCGCGGCTGGGTCGAGGTCCAGCGCGCCGTCTGGGTGTGTGTCCTTCCACGCGATCACGGCTGCCCAGTAGGCGCACTCCGGGTGGCAGCCAGTTGGCCAGTCGGCAGCCCGGTAGCGGGCGATCTCGGCGGGTGTGTCGGTCGGTTTCTCGCGGCGGCGCATCAGGCCACGCCCGTGATGCCGTAGACGCCGCGCACGGTGCCGCGCACTTGGGCGCGGCCGTCGGCTTCGCCCTGCGGGATGCGTAGTGCGGTCAATAGTCGGGCGAACGTGACGCGCTGTTGCCGAATCTCGGCGGCACAGGGATTGACGCGCGGCCCTTGTGAGGTCTCGCCCATGATGCCGTCTTGGTCGATCTGTGCCTGCAGCGTGTCGCACAGGTCGGCGGTTCGGCAGGCTTCGCGCAGGATGACGGTCTCGTGCTCGTCGAGTTCGTAGTCACGAAGCACGGCCCGCCACAGGGCGCGGCCAGATGCCTGCAGGCCCTTGGGCGGGTCCGGCGGTTTCGTCTTGTTGGTGGCCATTTCAGCGCCTCCTATCGCCCGTATAGGGCTCTTCGTTTCGGTTGCGGGGATACATCTCGCCTATGCCGGGAACCGCGGCGTGCGTGGGTCGAGGGGTGGGTGCCCGGCCGCGGTTCCTCCACCCCGCGGCCGGGCGGTCTCCATCTCTAGAACACGACCACGCCACGTCGGCCGTGCGGCATCTCCACGTACTCGCGGCGCAGTGCGTCGTCGAGAGCGGTATGCCGTCTCAGGACTTCGTCCACCGAGTCGGCGAGCGCGAACGCGAGACCGGAATACTCTCCGCGGGCTAGGCCGATCAGTGCCCGGTCCGGGCCGTGCTCCTGTGCGTCTCCGGCGAACGTGCGGACCGCGCGGCGTTGCATGCTGTGCCCGTCACCTATGACGTCCTGTCCGGCCCAGCCGGTGACCCGTTCGACCGGGCCATCCGGGATGCCGACGATGGGCAGCAGTGTGTCGGCGCGAGGCGGCACGTGGCCGCCTTGCATCACGGGGACGATGGCCGCGAACACGGCAAGGTCGGCCAGCGCGGCACGTGCCTCCTTCATCTCGCGGGTTGCGTCGGCTTCGACAACGGCGTCCAGGTCGAGCGGATCGTGCCCGGCCGGCAGTTTCGCGGCAGCCTTGCTCAACGCCCTGCAGGTGCGGGCGAACGCGGGTGCAAGGTCTTTCGCCGCGCCCGCTCGCAGTTCGGGCAGCTTCTCGTCCATGACGGCGGACCGGGCACTGGCGAGTCCGTCACGGAGTGTCTTCACCGCGAGGGCTCGGGACGTGACGGCGATGGCCCGATCCAGCCATGCGGTCAGGTCGTCGGCTTCGAGGCCGGCGCGCAATTCGGCGACGGCCACTTCATCGACGGCGGCCTGCGATTCGATCAGTTCGAATACCTCGGCGCCTCTGGTGGGTACGGGGATTCCGGCGAGTCTGTATGCGGCGTCGATATTTTCGAGGTCGAACATATTGCCGGTTGGATTCGGTCGGTAGATCTGGTCGTTCATCGGTTTGTCCTTTCGTCGGTGGTGTTGTCATGCTTCGTGTCGATGTCGCGGCGGATGGCGTCGGCGAACATTTCGCCGAGTACGCGCTGCCGTTCAAGTTCCACATAGGTTTTGAATACCTGTTGTTGCCGGCGTTCGTCGCTGGTTGTCATCGGTTGTTCCCTTTCGGTTTGGTGGTGACTGTTCTTGTTGCGGTGCATCCGCGGCAGTGGGCGATCAGTCGGCCGGGGATGATCTGTTGCTGGATCGCCCAGCCGGAATGGGTGCAGTCGTCGTCATGCTCGGTCGGTGATCTCGGCTCGGTGTGCACGCGCGGCGCCTCGATGAACGTGGTCATGCCGTTTTCCTCCTCTCGTTGATTCCGTTGGCCCGGTCGAGCCCGGCCCAGACACCGAACGGCTCCCGGTTGGCCTCGGCGAACGTTGCGCACTCGGCGAGCACAGGGCAGCGCCGGCAGGCTCTCGCGGCGTAGGCGCGAACCTCGGCGGCGTCACTCGTCCACGCGGCCGGGTCGGCCAGGCAGGGAACCGGCCCGGCGTCGGTAAGGGCACGCTGCAGCTCGGTCCACGCGTCCATCGCGTCGGCCCGGATCGCAATCGTGAGTGTGGCCATTACCGCGCATTCCGGTCGCGTAACGCTCGGGCGAGCGTGGCATCGTCGGTCAGCTCGGCGATCCGGACCAACCCGGCGGCGATGATGCGATCGAGGTCCGCGGTGTCGCACTCGGCGATGGGCTTGCCCACGGTCCGCCGGGCCGCGTCGTCGATCGCGCTCACCGGTTCGCCGCCATGGGGTCGCGGCCCTCGGCGATGGCCTCGATGCCGGGGCGCAGGTGAATGCCACCGGCGTCCGCGACCTCGAGCACCGGGTGCAACAGGTCGCGGGCGAGCACTTGCATGGCGCACGCGGCGACGTAGCCGAACCCGGCCGAACCGACCTCGGTCATCACCTGTGCGGTGATGGCCATGCGCTTGTCCTCGTCCCGTTCGGCGGCGAGCCGGAATGCCAGCTTGGTGCCGGCATCGGTGATCCGGTCCATGTCGATGACGGCCTCGGGTGCGCCGTTGTCGTCGGTCACGATGTAGTCACTCACTTCAGTTCTCCTTCGTGGGTTGGGGTGCGCCGATCACGATGGCTTCGGCTTGGCAGGTGATGCAGCGGTATCGCTTTTTGCCGCGGTCGAACGGCAGGTCTGAAACGCGCACCGTCGGGTCGGCGCACCAGCGGGCGTGGCGCAGGGTTGGGGTGGTCACAGTTCGGCCCTCGCGTCCGCCATCAGCGCGGCGGTGCAGTCGGAGCACAGGACGTGATGGGGCGGGACCTCGGCGCCGCAGCGTTCGCAGGCGCGATCCGGTAGAGGTAACAATGGGTTTTCACGCGTTCCATCGCGTGCCGGATCGTCTTCGGGGTCGCTGGCACGCGGTGGCACGCGGTCCGGTGCATTGTGGGCTGTGCCGATCAGATGCAGGCCGGAATAGGCGCGTTCGCGCTTGGTGCCGTCGATCCGCGGTTGGATCGTCTTGACGGTCGGGCGGCAGCTTCGCAGGTCCCGGCCGAGAGTCGCCGCGGTTCCGGGATGCTCGCGGCCGTTGAGGTCGCACCAGGCCTTCCACGCGGCGTACAGGTCGGTGACGGTGACCTCCCCTCCGGGGGCGGTTCGTTCGCGTAGGAACGATTCGACGGGGCTTGCCATGTCCATCAGGCCGGTGATCGCGTCGTCGGATGATGCCGGGATGGTGAACGCGCGATTTTCCACCAGGCGGGCGAGTCCGTCGAGTGCCCAGTGCAGGATGCCGGGTAGCTCGGTGAGCAGCTTGTCGGTGAGCCGGTGGTCCTCGTGGCCGAGGAACGATCGGGCCATCGTCAGCACCAGGAAGCGGTTGACGACGGCGCCGGACGCGTCGCCGAATTGCGGCAACTCGTTCGATGCGATCATGAACCGCACGGGCAGGCGGCCGGTCCAGGTGTCCCGGTATTTCCGGTCGATGGTCAGGGCGTCCTCACCCGAGATGGACAGCAACCGCTCCACGGTGGCGCGGGTATCGCGGCCGCCGAGCCGGGCATCGGCGACGATCGCCAGGGACTTGCCCAGCAGCGGCGCCAGCCCGAAGTTGGTGCCCAGGCTCGCCAGGGTCGGGCCGACGACGTTGCCGGCGCCGATCAGCTCGGTCACCACGCGGGAGATGGTGCCCTTGCCGGATCTTGTCGGGCCGATCAGCAGCAGGATCTTGTGCATGTCGGTGCGGCCCGAGAGCACGTATCCGACGTATTCCTGTAGCAGCCGGATCGCGTCCGGGTCGTCGGGCCACAGCTGGGCGAGGAAGCGCAGCCACTGCCGCGGTTCGGGCGGTGCGGGGTCGTAGGCGAACGGGACCGATACGCGGGTGAAGTAGCGGGGTGTCGCCGGGTTGAGGGTGCGTGTGGGAACGTGCAGCAGCCCGTTGGTGCAGGCGACGGTTTCCCGAGCCGGGGGGTCGCTGGCGGTGCGGCTGAGCCACGCCGGGGCGTCGATGTCCTCGTGCAGATGCGTCGCCGCGGCGAGAGCGTCGGACAGGTCGGACACGCGCCGGGCGGTGGGGTTCCAGCCCTTCGGCTCGCTGCTCTTCTCGTCGACGAACAGGGCGTGCTCTACCCGCTTGTACAGATCCGCGCGGATCTGCCGGTCTTCCACGTCGGCCCAGTGCGCGCCGGTCCAGCGCACCCAACCGCCGCGGTAATGCCGCAGGGTTTGCACCGCGTCCGCGTCGAGGTGTTCCCGCAGGATCACCCGGGCGACGGCCATCGGCGCGGTAGGCGGTGGCAGCACGTTATCGGGCGCCGTAGTCGTTGCGGCGGTGGGAATCTCGGTCACGGTCGCCGTCATCGCCCGCCCCCGATCCGGTCGAGGTCCGCGCGCAGAGATGCCGTGACCTTTTCCAGCTCGCCGGGAATAGCGTCGATATCCGCCTGCAGGTAGATTGCGGCCAGCCGGTGCAGCTCGTCCGCGGCCCGCCGGCGGATGCCCTGCTCAGCGACGATCCCGGCATGGAACACGACGGTGCAACCGACCGGGGCATCACTCGCCAGCTCGGCGACGCGGGATGCCAGCATTACCTGATTCGGGCCCGGCTTGACCAGACCATGCGACCGGGCGAACGGCGGGAGCGTGGTCGAGTCGATCGGCACGCCCTCGTCGGCCATGCGCCGGATCACCCGGTACAGATCGGCCAGGAACGGATCGGTGAAGTCCTCCGGCCGCACCAGCGCGTCGGCCTCACGGCCGTCTCCGACCGGGCACCACAAGCGCGCCCCGATAAACGTCCGCTCAGCGGCCAGGTCTGCGGTATCCTGATTCCAACCTGCACGGTTGTTTTCCTGCTCGCCCTCGGTGTTGCCAGCACCGGGGGCGGCGGCATTTCCGGGCGGCCTATCTCCCTTTTGCTTGGCCCCCTTGTCGGCGGGACGGGCCGTGATGCTGGGGAACCGGGTCGAACCCGGCGGCGCGGTCATGCCGCATCACTCGCCGCGGGGATCGGACGCATGGCAGCGAGTAGGTCATCCTCGCGTATACGGACGACCTTCGAACCGATCCGGCTCGCGGGGATTGTTCCGTCGGCGATCCATCTTCGGATCGAGCGGACGGTGACGCCGAGCATTTCGGCGGCGATCTCAATTGAGACGTAACGCGGTACTGGCGCACGCATGGCAGAACCTCTCGGATCTGCCGGCGCGCAACTCTCCGGGCTTCCCGCATACGCGGGGCGCGTTGAACGATTACGACTCTACCGGACGAGTGCGGACAATGGGCGCGACACGCGGGATGACATATTGCGCGACACGCGATTCACCAGCTGTGACCTTGTCCAGCGTCAAGCGCTGCACCATATCGCGGGCTAGCCGGAGGATTGCCGCGCCGTCCGCGGTCTGCACGCCATGTGCAGGGCAGGCGGCATGTAAATCAGCGCCGTCCACCCTGCGTCGAATCATCGTCGTGCGCACGGGCCGGGCGGCACGGTCCCGGATCACCTGTACCGCAGCGAAGTACAGCGGCGGGAGGCCGCGGACGGACCGATCCAGGTAGCGCACGATGCCGACTGGAGACCCGCACCAGCACTTGATCCGCACGACGAAGGTCTGATGGTCGCCGGCCTGAATCTCGGTCGGGACACCGTTCACGACCCCGCGCTCGCCGAGCATGGGATCGTCGCCGGGTGCGTCGCCCCACCATCCGCGGCTCCGATTTACTCGGTTACTCACTTTCCACCCCCAGCAATCTCCGACAGCCGCGCAGCGATCCTCGCATCGGCTCCGGCGGCGGCGTGCTGGTAGCGCAGCGCCGCGCCCGCGGTCGAGTGCCCGAGGCGTGCCATGAGTTCGGCGAGCGTCGCCCCGGTCGATGCGGCGAGCACGGCCCCGGTGTGTCTGAGGTCGTGCCATCTCAGGTCGGGTCGGCCGGCAGCGGCACGGGCCGGGTAGAACGAGCGGTACAACGTCGACGGCGCCAGGTGCGAGACACCATCCGCCGCAGGGAACAGCAGCCCGTTACGGCCGTTGACATGCCCGCGCAGATGTTCCTTCACGGCGGGGATCAGGTGCGGCGGGA
>MKSW01000017.1:9742-86009 GCA_001897425.1 Actinobacteria bacterium 69-20
CGGGCAGGGTGGCGGGCCTGATCTTGCGTGCCCGTTTCGCGGTTCCAGCGCCGCGGATCGCGCAGGGATTGAAGTCGATGAGCCGGACGTGCGGCTCCGTGGCGGCCGTCATGATCGTCTTTAGCAGGCTGTAGGCGTGTGCGCGCATCGTCGGTGTCCCGGTCCCGAGCATCGTGTGCCAGGCGTCGACCTGATCGGCCGTTATCGACCGGATCGGCCGGTCGCCGAACGTCGGCAGGATCAGCCGGTCGAGTAGGTGCCGGTAGTGCTCCAGGGTGCGCGGCTTGCGGCCGTAGTCGGCAGACTTGCGCATCCAGGTCTCGGCCCAATCGCCGAACGTGCGCCCGGCGGTCTTCATCTGCCCGCCCTGCCCCGTCGCCGGGGTCCACACGCCCTCGGCGATCGCCGTATGGATCTTGCGCAGCCACGCAGCGGCGTCCTCGGCGGTGTCGAACGTCGCCGGAGCGGTGGACCGCTTACCGTCGGCGCCCGGCCCGATATACGACGCTTGATAGCGCCGTGACGGAAGCCTGCGGACCTTGCCGAACCCTCGCCGTGTCGCCATGCCGAACCCCTGTCGTCGTGCCCCCGGCGTGCACCAGCAACGTTAGCATGCGTCCTCTTGTGTCATGGTGAATTCAGCGATACTGTGTCGAATGACAGCAGGTCAAACCGTATTTCAGCACCTGGAACACAGTAACGCCGGATCGGTCGAATACTGGTTCGATCCCAGTATCGCCCACCAGGTATTCGCAGGCAGAGGTTTGCAGAAACTCTTGGCTCGTGTCGCAGTGACGGCGACCGCTTTCGTTGCTCACATATTGCCCACAAACCTCAGCGATCAGCGTGATTCCGGGTGATGCCACCAAGAGCAGTCGATACGCTTCCTGGGTGGCCTATGACAAGGACCTCGCCGACCGCATCCGAGCGCTGCTCGCCGGTGAGTCCGCGATCGCTGAGCGGCGGATGTTCGGCGGTTTGGCATTCCTCGTCAGCGGCAACATGGCGGTGGCCGCCAGGGGCCGCGGAGGCCTGATGGTGCGAATCGACCCCGAGGCTACCGATGCCCTTGCCGCCAAACCCCATGTCGAGCCAATGCAGATGCACGGCCGGGAGATGCGCGGCTGGCTGCACATCTCCGCCGAAGGTGTACGCACCCAGCGGCAGCTCGGGCCATGGGTGGCGCGCGGCGTCACGTACGCACGCTCATTGCCGCCCAAACCGTAGCGCCCGCGGTACCACGGGCCAATCCGCTACCGCACGTTCGTATCTCGTCCTAGGCTTCCGCGAGCGCAGCACTACGAAGTCGTTGCCATGGCGGTAAAGTGCTTTCAATCGTGACTCGTCGGCAGGAGGTGGGACCCATGAACGCGGTATGCACAGTGGGCGCTCCCCTGCAGTCCACGATCGCGCGACTGAGATAGTCGCCGCCGGGAGCGCCCGACAAGCACTTCCGAAAGGCGACTCCATGAACACAACACCTTCCTCAACTTCGGATGTCACCTCGACGACGGTCTCCGGTCGGTCGAAGCCCGAGCGGGACCAGCTACAGACTGACGCCGCGACACGGACGCGCGTCGCGGGCGAGCGGGCATTGGTCCTCGGTGGCGGCGGATCGACAGGCAACGCCTGGCTGATCGGCGTCCTCGCCGGCCTGTTCGAGGCCGGGCTCGACGCGACCGCGGCCGACCTGACCGTCGGAACGTCGGCCGGGGCCACGGCCGCGGCTCAGATTGCGGGCGCGAGCCCGACCGAACTGCTCGCCGCCATCCTTGCCGATCCTCCCCAAAAACGACCCGACCCGGTCGATTCCGACCGAGAACGGGTTCCGATCAGGCCGGCGGCAGACGGCGTGGCCAGGATAAGGAAGATCATCGATTCCGCCGCTGATGCGGCCGAGATGCGCCGCAAGATGGGCGCGGCCGCGCTTGCCATGGAGGTCGACATGGAAGCAATGTCCGACGGCTCCTGGCCATCACGGTGGCGCGCCACGGTCGCTGCGCGGCTGCCCAGTCAGCTCTGGCCGCAGCGAACGGTACTTATCACAGCGGTCGATGCGCAGACCGGCGAACCTGTCGTGTTCGACCGCCATAGCGGCATAGCCCTGGTGGACGCTGTCGCAGCCAGCTGTGCCAGCGGCCTGCCACACCGGATCGGAAACCGCCGATACATCGACGGCGGTTTCCGATCCAACGCCGAGAACGCGGACCTGGCGGCGGGATACGCACGGGTGCTGGTGCTGTCACCCTTCGGCGGCAGGTCACTGACACCGCCGGAATGGGGCATGTATCTCGCGACGCAGGTCGACGAACTCCGTCTACGCGGCAGCCGAGTCGAAACGATCTTCCCGGACGCCGACTCCGAGCACATGTTCGGCGCCAATGCCATGGACCTTTCGCTGCGCCCGCCGGCAGCCCGAGCCGGATACGACCAAGGCAGAGCCCTCGCCGAGCAACTCACCGAATTCTGGCTCTGACACGCTCGAAATCGGCGATCGGAGACGACATCACGACACCAAGCCAGCCCGCAGAGGTTGATAGTGGTACGCCAACGCCCGAAGGGTAGGCGAGGTGGGCTCGTGGTAGAAAAGGTCGGCCGAGCCCAGCACGGGCCGGCCTCGCCGCCGGGTGACGCGGCGTGGTTGGAGGGCTGACATGTTCCACTCCACGCACGGGCCGGCCTTGGGTTGGATGCTCGTCGGCGTCCTGATCGTATTCGCCCCGTGGCTGTCCGAACGGGTGCGGCTGCCCGGCGTGATCGGCCTGTTGGTGGGTGGAGCGCTGATCGGAGCGCACGGCCTCGATCTGATCAGCAATCCGGCCGTTCTGCAGAGTGTGGGAAGCTTCGGCCTGTTGTATCTGATGTTCCTGGCCGGCCTGGAGTTGGACCTGGGGGCTTTCGCCGCGCTTCGCCGGGTCGCGCTCGGGTTTGGCCTGCTCACCTTCGCACTTCCGCTGCTGGCCGGATTCGCGGTCGCGTGGTGGGCAGGGTATTCGTTGGCGGCCGCCGTGTTGATCGGCTCGTTCTGGGCCAGCCACACTCTGGTGACCTACCCGGAGTTCCGGCGCCGCGGCAAGTCCGGTAACCGGGCCGTCGCCGCGACGGTCGGCGCGACCATCATCACCGACACTTTGGCGTTGATCGTGTTGGCTGTGATCGCCGGGCTGCAGACCGGCTCCCGCCCTGGAGCCGTGTTGGCGCTCCAGATACTTGCCGGGCTGGGCATCCTTGTCGTCTACAGCCTGTGGGTGCTGCCGCGCATCGCCCGGCTTGTCTTCCGCAGCGTCGGACAGGAGGCCGTGGCGCGGTTCGTGTTCACCGCGGCCGCGTTCGCGTCGGCGGCCCTGCTCGCGGAGGTCGTCGGCATCGAAGGCATCGTCGGGGCGTTCTTCGCCGGGCTCGGCATCAACCGGCTGGTGCCCGCTGCCAGCGCGCTGATGGAACGAGTCGAGTTCGTCGGCTCGGCCATCTTCGTGCCCGCATTCCTGGTGTGGGTCGGAACTCTCGTCGATCCGGTACTGCTCGCGTCCACAGCCACCCTGCGGTTGGCCGGACTCTTCCTCGTTGCCCTCGTCGTCGGCAAGGCCGCCGCGGCCCTGATCGCGGGCGCCCTGTTCCGCATGCGGACTGTCGAGATTGCGGCGATGTTCTCGCTGTCCTTGCCGCAGGCCGCCGCGACGCTCGCCGCAACGGTGGTCGGGAGCGATCTTGGCCTGTACGGCGCCGGCGTCGTCAACGCGGTGATCGTCGTGATCGTCGTGAGCATCCTGATCTCCTCGATCCTGGTCAGCCGGTGCGCGCCCCGGCTGACCACCGCGGCGGTCGACACACCCGACATCGGGTCGGCTGTGCTGCTGCCGCTGTCAGCCGATCGGGAATCGGGTGCGGTCGCGGCACTGTCGGCACGGCTGGCCGCCAACTCGCACGGCCTGGTGGTACCGCTGCGGATCGTGCTCGACCGCGCCGACCCCACGCACGTGCCGAAGGCACGTGCGGCCCTCGCCGATGCCGCCGCAAGCCTGGCCAAACTCGGCGTCGAGACCCGGCCAGCGCTGCGAGTCGACCAAACCGCAGCCGCCGCCTACAGTCCGAGAGCATCGAACAACAGGCCAGCCTGGTGATCCTCGACACCGAAGACGCGATCCTGGAACCAGCCGACGCCACCGAGTTCATCCGCGCGGCAGCGGTCCCTACAGCAATCCTCGCCGGAAGCACCCAGGACGGCTATCGACGCGTGCTCGTCGTCCTGGACAAGGTGGATCTCGAACGCTACAGCGCGGCAGCGTCGGTAGCGGTCCGGATCGGTGCTCGCTGCGCCGGCCGAGACACCCCGGTCGTCGTCATCACCCCCACCGACGGACGCGACTGGGCGCTCCAGACAGCCAACGCCGGCAAAATCACCGTCACCGCCACACGGGAACAGCGGTTCATGGCCGCACGAAAACACCTCCAGCCGGGGGACCTGCTCATCGTCACGGGACGGCGAGCCAAAGCCACCGACAGGGCCGCACACCGCCTGACCGAGACCGCGTCCGTACTCACAGTGCACGCACCCACCACCGGAGCCGGCACCACCGCCACCGCGGTACCGGCCCGGATCGCGGTAGGCAGACTGTCCTAAACCGCTACCCCACCACCAAAACCACCGCGGGCCAACCCTCGACCCTGGTGTCACATCCGCTCGCCGGACAGCATCTTCCGGTTCACCCAATGCTCGGCGTAGAAGGACAGCACCGGAACCACGCCGGCCAGCAGCACCTTGAGCAGGTTCGTGAGCTTCCACCGTGCGCGATACGAGAGATCGAACGCGAGCAGCACGTAGATCGCGTAGAGCACGCCGTGGATCGGCCCCCACACCGCCACCGCCCAGCCGACGTCGAACCCGTACTTGAGCACCATGGCCAAGACGAGGAGCAGCAGCCCGACGCCGACCACGAACGACGCAATGCGGTACCGGAGCAGCGCGGCCGCGATCTTGGGCGTCAGCGTCCTGGTGAGGCTCGGCTGGGTGTCAGCGGGCACGTCGTTCGTCCTGTTCTGCAAGCGCGGCGAGCGCACGGTTGTACGCCGCCAGTTCCGGATCGTCGTCATCGTCGGCGTCGTCGATGTAGCCCACTCCGACGGTGAAAACCTCCCGTTCGGGATTCGACGATCGAGTATGACGCTGTTCGTGTTCCACGCGGGTGTCGGAATCCTCCGGCCCGGCGGGCGCGTCCGGCGCGGAGACGTCCGCCTCGTCATGGTCGACCGGCAGCGCGTCATCGGCGTCGTCGTTGTCGGTATCGATGCCGGCCGCCTCGCCGATCTGCGCCTCCCGGGTCGACTCCAGCTGCAGGAAACGCAACCACATGTAGATGAACGACCCGGCGAATACGGGCCACAGCAGCGCATACCCGAGGTTCTGGGCGGTGCCCCGGGCGGCTTCGAACACGTTCCACTGCCACCAGCCCAGCCGCAGGCAGGTCAGCGCGGCGGCCAGCACCAGCACATGGCCGACCAGCACACCCGGTCGGAGGTAGCGGCGCGACACACCTCGACGGTACCGGGTCATCCGACGCCTTGGCGGTCTGTCGCCGGGGAGACCAGGTCGCCAGCCTCGCTCCGGGTGTATCGACCGGTGACGCCCGCCAGGTCCGCTATCACGTCGACATCGCAGCGGAGGCCCGAATCGTCCGGGAGCTGCAGCCCGGCCGCGCCGGAGACCCGGTGCGCGGCAAAGGATCCCGGTCCGTACTGCGGTCGCAGCTGGGCCGCGTCACGAGCCGCGAGCAGGGTCGTTCCGGTGCCTTGGCGATCCGGGACCACGGCTCGCGGCACGGCCACGGCCTGCCGCAGCGCATCGTCGAGTTCCCCGGGTTCGAGCGAGGGCAGGTCCGCCGGCAGCACCGCGACCGGACGGGAATCATCGCCGCCCATCGCGGGGAGCGCCCCGCATGCCTCGCGGATCACGTCGTTCAGGCCGACGACCCCGGTCCGGCGGGCGCACACGCCCGGCATGCCCCGGAACAGGTCCCCGTCTGCTGGATCGTCCACCAGCACCCAGACACCCCCGACGCGGTCTGCGGCCGCGACGGCCGTCACGGTGTCGAGCGCCATGGCCCGCGCCAACCGCCTGCGGCTTTCAGGATCGAGTGCGATCCGGGACTTGCCGATGCGAGTGGACTTGATCGGAACGAGCACCAGCCAGGACAGCGTCATACCCGGTCAAACCTGACTGCCGACCGGAACGGGGTTCACATCTCACATTGTCACCACCCCGCGACGCGCCCCGCTCGCGGGTCCCCTGTCATCAACACCGCAGTCGACACCGCCCGCCGACAACGGCAGTCGACACCGGCCGGCACGGCACACCGGCGCCGATACCATCGACAACCATGCGACGCGCCGCCGACAGAATCCCCGGTGGCACGGTCGGCGATCGCGATCGGCGGGCCGTGATCACTGTGGTCATCGCGATCATGACGGTCGCCACACTCGTGCTGACGTCCTGCACCATCGGCCCGTCGCGCAGGCCCGATCTGGCGATATCGGGCGGCAACACCACCGCGCCGACGCGGACATCAGACCGTCAGCCCATGCCGCTGGGGCCGGGCGGTCCCGGCCGAACCGCGCGGCCGCTGGCCTGGGGCGACTGCCCGGCGACGACCCCCCGGACGGCGCCCGACGGGACCACCTTCACCGTGCGCTGCGCCACGCTCATCGTTCCGACGTCGTATCCGGAGCCGAACCGCGGGTCGATCGAGTTGCACGTCGCGCAGGCGCGGGCAGCCGAGACACCGCCGGGCGCACCACCTCTCGTCGTCACGCTCGGTGACCCGGGTGCGGTCAGCGAGGCATCGATTGCGGCGACCGCGGCGGCGCTACCGGCCGATATCCGCGCGCACTACACGATCGTCGCCATGGATCCGCGCGGCACCGGCGAGTCGACACCCATCAACTGCGTCTCGGCCAGCACGGCCCGCGCGATTCTGGGCATGGCCGCCGACCCCGGAACCCCGACCGGCACGTCCCAGCTCACATCGATCACCCGCCAGCTCACCTTCGACTGCGGGGACACGGCCGGCCCGGCGCTGACGAAGATCAACTCGACCAACGCCGCCGACGATCTCGACTCGCTCCGCTCGGCCCTGCGCGTCGACCGGCTCAGTATCCTTGCGCGCGGCGGCGCGACGATCGGAGCGGTCTACGCGGACCGGTACCCCGGGCGGGTGACGGCCATGGTCCTCGACTCCCCCGCCGATCCGACGCAGACGCTGCAGGATCGGGCCGTCGCGACCGCGACCGCCGCGCAGACGCTGCTTCGCGACTTCGCCGCCGCCTGCACGGCACGCACCGGCGGCTGCCCACTCGGCGACGACCCGGTCGCGGCGATTACTGCTCTCGTCCATCGGTTCGCCACCAGTGGAACCGACGCCGGGCCGTGGGTGATGACCGCGGGAAGTGTGCTCCTCTCGCTCATCGAACTCCTGCCGGACCCGACCGCATGGCCGCCCCTCGCGGACGCCCTGGCCGCGCTCGGCGACGGCAACGCGCGGCCGCTCGCCGACCTCGTCACCGGCGCCCTCGGCGGCGCGGATCTCACGGCTCGGCTGTCCGCCCGCGTCATCTACGACTGCAACGACACCACCGATCGGCTCGACCTCCGCGACGTGGCGGGCGCGGTGACGCCGGCGCGCACGGCCGCTCCGATGCTCGGCCCGTACGCGGTTGCGCTGTCCGGGCTGTGCGCCTCCTGGCCCGCGCCCGACGAGGCGCTCGGCAGGCTCTCCGGCGCAGGCGCACCGCCGATCATCGTCATCGGGTCCGTGAACGATCCTGTGCATCCGTTCGCGGCCGCGAGGTCGGTGGCTAGCCAACTCGCGTCGGCGACCCTGGTGACGTGGCAGTCCGGTCGCGACGGCGCGTACCCGGCCAGCGGGTGCATCGCATCGATCGTGGACGACTATCTGCTCCATGCAACGGTGCCCGACCGCGGCACGCTGTGCCCGCCATGACGATTGCGCGACGCGCCGGCGCCGTCGGGTGCTGCGTACAGTGATTCCATGGGGCGCGAAACAAATCCCACCGTGGTGAAGTCCGACGAGGAGTGGCGCGCACAGCTCGACCCGGCCGCCTACGCCGTGCTGCGGGAGGCCGCCACCGAACGGCCCTTCTCCGGCGAATACACGGACGAGTTCTCCGAAGGCGTGTACTCGTGCCGTGCCTGCGGCGCCGAACTTTTCACGTCGATGACGAAGTTCCGGTCGCATTGCGGGTGGCCCAGCTTCTATGCCCCCTCGGACGCCGACCACGTGACGCTGCACCGTGATGCGACGCTCAGCATGGAACGCATCGAGGTGCGGTGTGCGTCCTGCGGCTCGCACCTCGGCCACGTGTTCGCGGGCGAGGGGTACGACACCCCCACCGACCAGCGGTATTGCATCAACTCGATCGCGCTGACGCTGCGGCGCCGCCCCGACCAGGGCTGAACACGGGCTGAACACGGGCTGATCGGGGCGCGATCGGGCCCCGGTCGAGCGGGCTTGCCCGACGTCATCGGCGTGGTGACCGGGCGCTGTCGGATCGACGCCGTATCGTTCGAAGCATGGGCAGCGTGGGCTCCACCACTAAGGCGACTCCGGCGGCTTTCCGCCGCGCGGTCGCGGAGTTGTTCCATGCACCGCTACGTCCCGGCGCGGACGTCGTGGAGTTGCCGTCGCCGACCCAACTCGCGCCCTATACGTATGCCGTCGCGGTCACGGTGACGGCGCCCGACGACGCGGAAGCGGCGTCCGGCCGGCTGGTGCTGCTGCACGATCCGGACGGGGTGGATGCGTGGGACGGCACCTACCGCATCGTGGTCTTCGGAAGCTGCGAGATCGACACGTCGATGGCCTCCGACGCCTTGTTGCCAGAGGTCGCGTGGTCCTGGCTCACCGAGCGGCTCGCCGCCCACCGCGTCGATTACCGTGCGCTCGGCGGCACGGTGACCATTACCTCGTCCTGCAGATTCGGCGATATCGCCGGCCCGCCGCGCATCGATGAGCTGGAGTTGCGCGCGTCGTGGACCGCGGCCGGGCCGCACGTGGGTGTTCATCTCGCTGCTTTCGCGGACTTCCTCGCCACCGCCGCCGGCCTACCGCCGGTGGGCATCACAGCCATCCGTGAGCAACCTCACCCATTTGCAGGGCATCTGTCTTAGTCAGCGCTCGATGCGTATGAGGTTCAGGCACTTGACTCGGGCCGATTGGTCGATTCACACTCAGCGGACGATGCTGGGCGTGATGAGCGCGACCTGGCGTGAGAGGAGCAACCGTGACAGGTTCGGCTGTCGGCGCCCACGGGGCGACGGCCGAGCGCCGGCCCGAAGCCGACTCGCGGTCGGGTGACCTACCGGCGCAGCGTGCGTCGACTGTGGCATCGGCTGTGGCGTCACTCGGGCGCCCGGGCGAATCGGGCGACGCGAGCCAGGCCGGCGGCGTTCTGTTGATGGACACCGATCAGGCCGCGCTGATGTCGCTGAACGATGAGCTGGTGACCGTCGGGCTCGGCCCCGTCCGCGTCGCGACGAACATCGACGACATCGAGGACATCGCCCGACAGCAAAGCCGTCTCGCCGTGGTGAGCCTGCGCTTCGGATCACGCGCGATTGCGGCGATCCGGGCGCTGCGTCTCGGCGGCTGGCGGCGCGTCCTCGCGCTCGCGACGACCGCCGAGCCGGAGCCCGCGATCGACGCCATGGCGGCCGGCGCCACCGGAGTTGTCGTCGCTCGCCGCGCGAATCCCACCTCCGGGCAGCTTCCGGCGGGTGTGCACGACCTGTCCGCCCGAGAGGTCGAGGTGATCCGCATGGTGGCGGACGGCCGGTCGAACAAGTGGATCGGCGAGCAGCTCGACCTGTCGGCACTGACCGTCAAGAGCCACTTGGCGCGCATCGGGCGCAAGCTCGGCACCGGTGATCGCGCTCACATTGTCGCGCTGGCGCTCCGCGCGGGCGTCATCACCTGAGCCCGCCATCTTGTCCGATCAGCAAACGACCCACGATCCCGTGGGGCATCGGCCGTCCTGCCCGACGTCCGATGGCGAGGCCGCTGGGGTATCGGTCGCCGTGCCGCTCCTCCACCCGCGCGACGGGACGCCCGCGCCGATCGCCAACGCGACGGCGTTGGCCGATCTGGCCGCCGTGCTTGGCGCGTCCGACGCGCCGATCGCCCTCGATGCGGAACGCGCCTCGGGATTCCGTTATGGGTCCCGAGCGTTCCTGGTGCAGTTGCGCCGGGAAGGAGTGGGCACCGCGCTGATCGACCCGGTGCCGTTCGCCGATCTCGCGCCGCTGGCCGCTCCGCTCGCCGGTGGCGAATGGGTGCTGCACGCCGCGAGCCAGGACCTGCCCTGCCTGGCCGAACTAGGACTGCGGCCGCGCCGCCTGTTCGACACCGAACTGGCCGGGCGGTTGGCGGGGCTGCCGCGGGTGGGCCTGGGTCCACTGGTCGAGCAGATACTCGGACTCCGGCTGACCAAGGGACACGGCGCCGACGACTGGTCCCGCCGGCCACTGCCGGCCGACTGGCTGGACTACGCGGCGTTAGATGTGGAGGTCCTTATCGAACTCCGCGATGCGATGGCCACCCTGCTGGCCGAACAGGGCAAATCGGAGTGGGCAGCGCAGGAGTTCGCGGCGCTCGTGGCGGCGCCGCCGCCCGCACCACGGCCGGACCCGTGGCGACGGACCTCCGGGATCCATCACGTCACCGACCGGAGAACCCTCGCGGCGATTCGCGAGATGTGGTATGCGCGAGACGATCTCGCCCGCACGCGGGACCTCGCACCGCACCGGGTGTTGCCGGATTCGGCAATCATCGCGGCCGCCACGGCACTGCCCGGCACAGCACCGGAGCTCGCGGAACTACCCGTCTTTTCGGGCCGTGCCCAGCGGCGAGCCGCGCCGCGCTGGCTCGCCGCCCTGGAACGCGCGAGGGCCCTGCCGCCTGCCGATCTACCGCCGCGCCGGTTGCCGTCGGAGGGGCCTCCACCGCCCGGGCGCTGGCAGCACAAGGACCCGGCCGCAGCCGCCCGGCTCGATGCGGCGCGAAAAGGGTTGGCCGAGTTGTCCGAACGGCTCGCGATCCCGGTGGAGAACATGATGAGTCCGCAGCTGGTGCGCGACGTACTGTGGCGGCCCCCGACGACGGTCGATCTGCCGGAGGTCCTTGCCACCGGCGGAGCCCGACCATGGCAGGTCGAACTGGTGGCGCCGACCCTGGCGGCGGCACTCGCGGGAGCAGTCTCGCCGGTCTGACGGGGCTGTCGGCCGAACGTCGTCATACTCGATGCCGGGCGGCCGCCGAGCGGAAGTTACCGATCAGTAGCTTTTTCGCTAGCATCGAGGCATCCGAGGCATCTGCCGTCGATCACCCAACGATCAAGGGAGTGAGCGCGTGACAGCCCGAACCCTGAAGGATGTCGCCTTCGTCGAGGGCGTGCGCACGCCGTTCGGCAAGGCCGGCGCGAAGGGCCAGTTCGCCGAGACGCGCGCCGACGATCTGGTCGTGAAGGTGATCCGCGAGCTGCTGCGGCGCCACCCGGAGTTGCCGCCGGAACGGATCGATGAGGTCGCGGTGGCCGCAGCCACGCAGACCGGGGACCAGGGATTGACCATCGGACGCACGTCGGCGCTACTGGCGGGCCTCCCCCGGTCGGTGCCCGGCTTCGCGATCGACCGCATGTGCGCGGGCGCGATGACTGCCGTGACGACCGTCGCGTCCGGTATCGCGGTCGGCGCCTATGACGTGGCCATCGCCGGTGGCGTCGAGCACATGGGACATCATCCGATGGGCGACGGGGCGGACCCGAATCCGCGGTTCGTCGCCGACCGGCTAGTCGACCCGTCGGCCCTGAACATGGGCGCGACCGCGGAGAACCTGCACGACCGCTGGCCGAGCTTGGCGAAGCAGCGCGCCGACGCCTTCGCCGCGGCCAGCCAGCACAAGTACGCCGCGGCGCTCGCCGCCGGGAAGATCACGCCCGATCTGGTTCCGGTCGCGACACGGTCGACGGAGCAGGGCTGGGGGCTGGCGACGACCGACGAGTTGCCCCGGCCGGACACCACCGCCGAGGGGATCGCCGACCTGCGCACCCCGTTCCGGCCGCACGGCCGGGTGACAGCGGGCAATGCCTCGCCGCTCACCGACGGCGCGACCGGCTGCCTGCTCGCCTCCGTCGATACCGCGGCCGAACTCGGGCTGCCGGTGCGCATGCGCATGGTCGGGTACGCGTTCGCCGGCGTCGATCCGGAGCTCATGGGCACCGGGCCGATCCCGGCAACCGAGAAGGCGCTGGCCCGTGCCGGTCTCGGGCTCGACGACATCGGGCTCATCGAGATCAACGAGGCGTTCGCGGTCCAGGTGCTCGCGTTCACCGACCACTTCGGCCTCGCCGACGACGACCCGCGCCTGAACCCGTACGGCGGAGCGATCGCCGTCGGGCATCCGCTGGCTTCGTCCGGGGTTCGGCTGATGATCCAACTCGCCAGGGAGTTCGCCGAGCGGCCGGACGTGCGGTACGGGCTCACCACGATGTGCGTCGGCCTCGGCATGGGCGGCAGCGTGATCTGGGAGAACCCGCAGTACACCGGCGCGGGCGCGGCCGATCCGGCAGCGGACATGACGACGGGCACGGCGGCCGACGCGACACGGCACGCCGCCGCATCGGCCACCGTGACGACGGAAGGAGAAGCGGCATGAGCACTGCGGTCCCCACCTCAGCGACTACCGCGGCCCGCACAGTGACCCTGCCCGGCGAGGTCGTGACCGCGGCGCACGTGCGGCTCATCAGCGTTCCCGGCGTCGCCGGACAGGTGGCGCTCATCACGCTGGACAACGGCATGGACCACACCCGGCCGACGACCTTCGGCCCGCAGGGGCTCGCCAATATCGACGCGGCGCTGGATCAGGCGTTCGCTGCGGCGCCCACGGCGATCGCGATCACCGGCAAGCCGTTCGTCTTCGCCGCCGGCGCCGACCTGTCCGGTATCGGCACCATCACCGACCGCGAGATCGCCCATGCCGTGGGCGATCTCGGCCGGCGGGTGTTCCGGCGCCTGCGCGACTCGGCGATCCCGACCTTCGCCTTCGTGAACGGCGCGGCGCTCGGCGGCGGCGTCGAGATCGCGCTGCACTGCCACTACCGGACCCTCGCGTCGAACGCCGCCATGGTCGCCCTGCCGGAATGTTTCCTCGGCATCCTGCCCGGGTGGGGCGGCACCCAGCTGCTGCCGCGTATCGCCGGTCCGGAGGCGGCGGTGACGGTGATCATCGACAACGCCCTGAACCAGAATCGGATGCTCCGGCCCGATCAGGCGCTGAAACTCGGCGTGGTGGACGTGGTGCTGGACGCGGCGGACTACCTGGAGCGTTCGCTGAGCTGGATGGCCGGCGTGCTGAACGGCTCGATCGCTGTGCCGCGCAAGGATTATCGCGCCGATGAAGCGGCATGGTCCGCTGCGGTCGCGCAGGGCCGGATGATCGCCGACATGCGCACGCATGGCGCCTCCCCCGCGCCGTACCGGGCGCTGGAGATGATCGACCTCGCCCGCACTGCCGACCTCGACGAAGGGTTCGCCGCCGAGGGCGACGCACTGGCCGACCTGATCTGCTCGCAGACGTTCCGGGCCGGCGTGTACGCGTTCAACCTGACCCAGAAGCGCGCCCGCCGTCCCGCCGGCGCCCCGGATGCCGCGCTGGCCCGGCCGGTCACCAAGGTCGGCGTGATCGGCGCGGGGTTGATGGCGACCCAACTGGCGCTGCTCTTCGCGCGGCGGCTGCACGTGCCGGTGGTGATCACCGACGTGGACCAGGCACGGCTGGACAAGGGATTGGCCGGCGTGCGCCGCGAGATCGACGCGCTCAAGACCAAGGGCCGGATCAGCGGCGACGAGGCGAACCGGCTGGCCGCGCTCGTCGCCGGCTCGCTGGACTACGCGGCGTTCGCCGATGCGGACTTCGTCATCGAAGCGGTCTTCGAGGAGATGGGCGTCAAGAAACAGGTCTTCGCGGAGTTGGAGCGGCACGTGCCGCCGACCACGGTGCTCGCCACCAACACCTCGTCCCTGTCGGTGACGGAGATGGCCGCTGACCTCGCGCACCCGGAACGGGTGGTCGGGTTCCACTTCTTCAACCCGGTCGCGGTGCTGCCGCTGGTGGAGATCGTGCGCACGGTGCCGTCGCCTCGGGCCGGCGGGGCCGAGTCGTCGCCTCCGGCCGGCGGGGCTGCGCCGTCGCCTCCGGCCGGCGGGGCTGCGCCGTCGCCTCGGGCCGGCGGGGCCGGCTACACCGACGACGCCGCCCTGGCCACGGCGTTCGCGACGGCGAAGGCGCTGCGCAAGGGTCCGATCCTGGTGAAGGACGCGCCGGCGTTCGTGGTGAACCGGCTGCTTACCCGGTTCATGGGCGAGATCATCGCGGCGATCGACGAAGGTACCGACCCGGCCGTTGCGGACGGGGCGCTGGCCCCGCTGGGCCTGCCGATGACGCCGATCATGCTGCTGCAGCTGGTCGGCCCGGCCGTCGCGCTGCACGTCACGGAGACCCTCGCGGCGGCGTTCCCGGACCGGTTCGCCGTCAGCGCGAACCTGCGCCGGATCGTCGACGGTGGACATCGCACGCTGGTCGCCTTCGACGAGACCGGGGCGCAATCACTCGACCCGGCGATCGTGGCGCTCTGGCAGCAGGGCGACGCGCCGTCGACCGGTGACGAGGTGCGCGCCCGGGCGCTCGCGGCGCTGGCGGACGAGGCACACCGGATGCTGGACGAGGGCGTGGTGGCGGAGGCCGCCGACATCGACCTCGCCATGCTCACCGGCGCCGGCTGGCCGTTCTGGCTGGGCGGGATCACCCCGTACCTCGACCGCGAGGGTGTCTCGGAACAGGTTGTCGGGCAGCGTTTCTCGCCGCCGGGCGTCGCCACCCTCCCGGCGTAGACACCACCGGCGCGGCTCGCGTGCGGTGTCTTGCCGCACGTCGCGATATTCGGATTTCTCGTCGACTGAGAGTCCTGCAGGGTTTCGGGCGCCATTTTCCCTGCAGCACTCCCACTCGACGCCCGGCATCGCCACCCTGCCGGCAGACACGACCGGAACGCCGGGCCGTGCGGCTGCCGCGCCGACCAGGGCCGACTACCGTGGACAGGCGTGAGAGGTGTGCGTCTGTCCTGGTGGCTGCAGCCACTCGGCGTCGCCGGGTGCGCGGTGGCGTTGTTGACCGCGCTGCGTCCGGGGGCGGTGGGCGCAGCGGTGATCATCGCGGTGGCCGTGATCGTCGCGTGGCGAATCTCCCCGCTGCACCGGTCCCCCGGTATGACGCATGCGGAGGCCGTTCACCGGGCCGGGGCCGACGGCGCGGTGGTCGTCTACTGGCGGCCCGGTTGCCCGTTCTGCGCCCGGCTACGCCGCGGCCTGGGGACCCGGCGGCACGAGGTGCTGTGGGTGAATATCTGGGCGGACGAGGACGCGGCAGCGTTCGTGCGCAGCGTCAACGACGGCAACGAGACCGTGCCGACCGTGGTGATCGGCGGCAGCGAAGTATGGACCAATCCGGATCCGCGCCGCGTTCGCGACGCGCTTCCCGCGGTCCGGTAGTTGCCGGTCCAGTAGTCGCCGGGCGCTGAGCGACCGGCCCCGGAAAGGCCCACGTAGCGGCGCAGTCTCGGCCGCCGACCGAACCAGTCGATAGGGCGCTCCGATCAGCGCGCTACCAACACTCAGACAGCCGCACCGGCCAGCGCTCAGACAGCCGCGGCTGCCGTCACCCGCCGGTCGAGGGCGATGCGCCAGGCTTCGGGGCCGCGCTCCAGGTAGGAGATCTCGAAGGCACCCGGGTCGCGTTCCTCGATCTGCGCGAGCAGCGGCAACGGGTCATGCGGAGCGATCAGCTCCAGCCCGGCGCCTGGGCGGACGGCGTCCAGTGCGCCGAAGACCGTGGCGTGCCGAATGTGGTGCGGCACCTGACGGGCATCCAGCACCGGCCGGCTCGCCACAGGGGCCTCGCCCGGAACGTCGTCATAGGCGGCGGTTTCGCTGACGTCGTGGCTATCGCCGCACCCACAGCCTCCACCGCCGCACCCGCACCCGCCGCCAGCGGCGTCTGCCTCTTCGTACCCACCACCACTTCCGCAGCCTCCGCCACCACAGCCGCAGCCGCCGGCCTGCCCCGCCGGCTCCGCATGGCCGTGCCCGGCGCCGCCACCGCATCCACAGCCGCCGCCACCACAGCCGCACCCACCACCGGTCGCGGCCGACCGCAGCTCCTCGAACTGCTCGTGCATCCGCTCCAGCCCGGCGGCCAGCGACACCTCGCCCGCCGCGGCGAGCGCCGGCAGCACGTAGTCGTTCTCCTTCTCGACGTGCAACTCGAACAGCACGCGCAACGCGTGCGCAGCGGCCGATGCGCCGAGCGGTGTCGTCGCGCCCGCCAGGTCGTCGATCAGCTCGGCGAGCACGCGATGATCCGCGATCATGGCATCGATGAGCAACGCGCCACCCGGCAGTTCGCGTGCCAAGGCGTAGAGCGTGTCCTCCTCGGCGATCGCGTGCGGCAACAGCTCACCGCGGCAGAACAGCACGAGGTCGCGGCGCGCGTTCGAAGCACCCTCGAGACTGCCGGACGACGATGCGTCCAGCAGCGCGGTGGCGTGTGCCACCACGGTGCCCACCAGTTCCGCGTGATGTTGCGTGATCGCGTCCAGCGCGGCCGAATCGGCCTCGTTGGTCGCCACGGCAAGGGATGTCGTCATAGTTGATCAAACCTTCCGGTCGGGTCCGGCCCCGACAGTAGCGGGCGTGAGACGAGTTTATTACAGTCATGCTCGTGACAATTGGCGTCGGCGCGACGGCGCGCGAGAATCCCGCGGAGTCCCTTCCGCTCGGGCCGCGATACGCGCTGGCCGCGGCCCCGCAGCTGTCGGGTGCCCGCGCCGCAGTCCTGCGCGCGCTGACCAACGCGCGTGCCGCCGTGACCGTGACGGCGCTGGCCGACCAGTTGGGGCAACACCCCAATACCGTACGCGAGCATCTCGATGCATTGGTCACCGACGGGCGCGCGAGCCGCACCCGGTCGACCCCGATCGGCCGCGGCCGTCCCGCCTGGCTCTACCGTGCCATCGGTCACGCGAGGGCGGGCGATGACGACGGGCTGCTCGGCGACAGCGCGCTCGCGACCGACGGCCAGGAGTACATCGCACTCGCGGTCGCGCTGATCGACCAGGTTTCGGATTCCAGCCCGAACCCGGGAGCGTTGGCACGCCGGGCCGGTGAGCGCTGGGGCCGCACGTTGGCCGCACGGTATCGGGACGCCAACCCGCACACCGACTCCGACGCGGTCGGCTCCGTGGCGGGGATCCTGCGCGACCTGCGCTTCGAGCCGCGTATCGGGGACGATCCCACATCCATGCGGCTCACCACGTGCCCGTTCCTGGATGCTGCCCGTCGACATCCGGATGTCGTGTGCCAGGTGCACCTGGGGATCGTGCGGGGCGCCGTCGCGTGCCTGGGCGGTGACCCGGACACCGCGGATCTGCGGGCGTTCGCGGAACCCGGGGCGTGCCTGCTGACGCTCTCGGAAGTGCGATGAGCGAACCGGCCCCGCCGGACACCACGCCGGCGCCGCCCCCGACCTCTCCGCACCGCCCACCGAGAACCGACCGCGTCCGAGTTCCGGCCAAGCCACGGCCCATGGGCGTGCGCCTGGCGCTGATGGTCGGCGGCGGGATCGCGCTGCTCGCGGGGTTGGACGCCGCGTTGCTGCTGCTGGGCGTCGCCGCGCCGGTGACGACCGAGCGGCTCGCGTCGGTGCACGGGATGCTGATGGTGCTCGGCTTCATCGGCACGGTGATAGCACTGGAACGCGCTGTGGCGCTCGGCCGGACATGGGGCTTCGCCTCGCCGGCGTTGATGGGCCTCGGTGGCATCGCGCTGATCTCGCCGATCCCCCTCCGCACCGCCGGACTGCTTCTCATGGCGGCAACCGGGCTGCAGGCGGCGATCTTCATCCCGCTGTGGCAGCGGCGCCGCGACGCAGCGGTGCTCGTGCAGTCGCTGGGCACCGTCAGCGCGTTCGGGGCGGCGATCCTGTTCACCGGCGGGGTCGCCACGGCGTCGTTCCTGCCCTGGCTCGTCGGTTATGTGGTGTTGTTGATCTCCGGCGAGCGAATGGAGCTGGCGCGCCTCGGCCGATCCGACGACCGTGCCGAAAGGGCCGTTCTCGCAGGCGGTGTCGGGCTTCTGGCGGCGATCGTGCTGCTGTTGCTCTTCCCCGGCTGGGCGGCCCCGGTGCTCGGCCTCGCGCTGCTCGCCATGGTCGCCGCGCTGACCAATGTGGACGTCGCCCGCAAGATGCTGCGGTCCACCGGCCTGCCGCGGTTCAGCGCGGCCTGTCTGATGGCCGGTTACGTGTGGCTGACGGTGGCCGGCGGCATCCTGGTACTGATTCCGCATCCGTTCGACGGCGGCGCCTACGACGCGCTGGTGCACTCGGTGATGCTCGGCTTCACCATGTCGATGATCTTCGCGCACGCGGCGGTGATCCTGCCCGCGGTGCTGCGCCGCCCGCTCCCCTACCACCCCGTCATGTACCTCCCCGCCGCGCTGCTGCATGTGGCGCTGGCCGTCCGCGTGGTCGGCGGCGACCTCCGAGGCGCCCATCTGGTGTGGCAGATCGGCGGAGTGGGCAATGTGATCGCGGTCCTCGCCTTCGTCATCACCGCGGTAGCGACGGGTATGACGGCGTCCCTCGCCGCGCGGCGGCGACGAACCCGTGCGAACCGCGCCGTGCACCTGGAGACGTCGACTGCCCGGGAGGTGACGCCGGGTGCCGAATAGACGTGCCGCATGGCACCTCAAGGCGAACGCCGGCGTCATGTTCTGGCTGCTCGCGTTGCTCGTCGTGACGCTCGCCCACCGATTCCTGCCGGCACCGACGTGGCTTCTCGTACATCTGCTGCTGCTCGGCGCGGTCACCAACGCGATCGTGGTGTGGAGCACCCACTTCGCCGACTCGGTGCTGCGGTCCCGCCCGTCGCGGCGGGGTGTCGCGGGCCAGACGGCGCGGCTGTGGTTGCTCAACCTGGGCGTCGCCGCCGTGGTGGCGGGAATGACGATCCCGCAATGGTTCTCGGTGCTGATCGGCGGGATCCTGATCGGTGCGGTGGTGCTCTGGCACGGTGCGGCGCTGGCCGTGCGCATGCGTCGGTCGCTGCCCGCGCGGTTCAAGCCCACGGTGCGGTACTACCTGGTGGCTGCCGGCCTGTTGCCGCTGGGGGCGGCGGCCGGGATCCTGCTGGCGCGGGACGTCGACCACGACCGGCTCGTCGTCGCACATATGGCCATCAACGTGCTCGGCTGGGTCGGGATCACCGTGATCGGCACGCTGGTCACCCTGTGGGCGACCATGTTGCGCACCCGCATCGTGGACGGCGCCGAACGCGCCGCGGCCCGCGCGTTGTGGATCCTGCCGGCGTCCGTCCTTGCGATCGCCGCCGCGGCGCTCTGGGCCCCTCCATGGGTCGGCGTGATCGGCATCGCGGGATACCTGGCCGGGCTGACCGTCGCCGCGGTCCCGCTCGTCAAGGAGGCGCGGGCCAAGCCGCCGCACAGCTACGCCACCTACTCCGTCGCGGCCGGCGTCAGCTGGCTCGTCGTCTCCCTCGTCTGGCTCGGCGTGCTCGCGGCGATATCGCCGACCTGGTCGGCGTTCTCGGCGGATCTCGGGGTGGTGGTCGGCCCACTCGCGGCAGGGTTCGCGGCGCAGGTGTTGCTCGGCGCGCTCAGCTACCTCCTTCCGGTCGTCGCCGGCGGCGGGCCTGTCGCGGTCCGGGCCGCCACCGCCGTCCTCGACCGTGGCGCCGCGTGGCGGATCAGCGTGATCAGCGTGGGCATCGCCGTCTGGGCGCCCCCGGTGCCGAGCCTGGTCGCGGTGGTCGGTTCGGCGGCCGCACTCGTGGGGCTGGCGTCCTTCTTGCCGCTGCTCGGGCTCGCGCTCCGGGCATCGATGAAGGCCCGCCGCGACACCGCGCCGGGCCCGTCATTGGCCGAGCGTCGCGAGCAGGCGGCCGACGCCACCGCGGCTCTGGCGCGGCCCGGACGGTTCGCCGGTCCGGCCGCGGCCGGATTCGCGATCGTCGCCCTGGCCGTCGCGGCGGCCGTCGCTCTCAATCCCGCGGATGTCGGCGCTGCGCCGGTGCACTCCGCGGCCGGCGGCGCCGCTGCCACCGGGCAAACCACGGTGGTGAAGGTGCAGGCCTACGGCATGCGGTTCCACCCGGAGAACATCTCGGTGCCGGTGGGGAATCGCCTGGTGATCGACGTGACCAATACGGACACGATGGTCCACGACCTGGTGCTGGACACCGGGGTGACCTCTGGGCGCCTGCAACCGGGGCAGTCCGCCACCGTGGATGCCGGCGTCGTCGGCCGCTCGATCGAGGGCTGGTGCTCCATCGTCGGCCACCGCCAGCTCGGCATGGTCATGCATATCACCGCGGTCGGCGCGGGCAACGAGGCCGGCGCCATCGCCGGCACGACCTCGACACCGTCGGCGAGTGCCGACATGCCGGGCATGCAGCACACCGGCACGAGCGCCGACAGTGCCTCCGCTGCATCGGATCTGGACTTCATGGCGGCGCCCCCGAAGGGCTTCAAAGCACACGACGCGACGCTGCCACCGGTGCTGCCGGGCACGGTGCACCACATCACCTTCACCGTCAAGAACACCGACACCGAGGTGGCACCCGGGGTCCGCCAAACCCTGTGGACCTACGGGGAGAACGGACAGTCGGGCACCATGCCTGGCCCGGTGCTGCACGGCAAGCTCGGCGACACGTTCGTCATCCACCTGGTCAACGACGGCGATATGGGGCACTCGGTCGACTTCCACGCGGGGGAACTCGCCCCCGATATGCCGATGCGCACCATCAACCCGGGGCAGTCGCTCGACTACACGTTCACCGCGAACCGTGCCGGGATCTGGATGTACCACTGCTCGACGATGCCGATGAGCGCGCACATCGCCAACGGAATGTTCGGGGCCGTTGTGATCGATCCGCCCGACCTCGCGCCGGTGGACAAGAGCTACGTGCTCGTCGCGTCCGAGTTGTACCTCGGCCCGCAGGACGGCAGCGTCGATGTCAACAAGGTCGCCGCGATGAAACCGGACGCGCTCGTCTTCAACGGCTACGTCAACCAATATGACGCCGATCCGCTCACCGCCACCGTCGGGGAGCGGGTGCGCATCTGGGTGCTGGACGCAGGCCCGAACGAGCCGCTGGCCTTCCACGTGGTCGGCGGGCAGTTCGACACGGTCTTCCTGGAAGGCGCCTATCTGCTGCGCGCAGGCAACGCGGAATCCGGTGGCAGCCAAACGCTCTCGCTCGCGCCGTCGCAGGGCGGGTTCGTGGAGTTGACGTTGCCGCAGGCGGGCCACTACCCGTTCGTCTCGCACATCATGACGAACGCCGAGCACGGCGAGCACGGCATCCTTCAGGTGCTGCCGAAATAGCACCGCGCGCGCTACCTGCAGAGGCCGAGACGGCTCAGCACGGCGGGCAGGATCGCCGCCATGGCCCGGGCACGATGCGAGAGCTCGTTCTTCCGCTCCGGCGCCAGCTCCGCGCTCGTTCGGCCGGTGCCGTCCGCGTCGCTCTCCGCCGGGACGAACAACGGATCGTAGCCGAACCCGTTGCTACCACGCGACTCTCGGATGAGCCGGCCGGGCCAGCGCCCGCGAACCACCTCCGCCCGACCGGCCGGATCGACCAGCGCGACCGCGCTCACGAAGGCCGCACCGCGCCGAGCGTCCGGGACGTCGGCCAACTGACCGAGCAGCAGCGCATTGTTCGCGGCGTCGTCGCCGTGCCGACCGCACCAACGGGCGGACAGAACCCCCGGCATACCGTTCAGGGCATCGACCTCGAGACCGGAATCGTCGGCGAGTGCGAGGATGCCGGACTCCTGCGCCGCTTGCCGCGCCTTTATCAGCGCATTGTCCTCGAACGTGGCGCCGGATTCGGGCAGCGGAGAATACGGCGGTACGTCGCCGAGGCCCAGCACGGCGACCTCCGGCGGCACCAGGCGGCGCAGTTCGGCGAGCTTTCCGCGGTTGGCGCTGGCCAATAAGAGCCGCGGACCACTCCCCGAGGACGGCGTCATACTCGTCACGACCCGCTTCCCGGCAAGGCCTTGGGATACGGAGCCGCCAACGCCTCCCGTTGCAGGCCGGCGAGGGTCGAAATACCCGCCAGCGCCGAGTCGATGAGCGCGTCCAGCGTCGAGCGGGGGAATGTGGCGCCCTCCGCGGTGCCCTGCACCTCCACCAGCGTCCCCGTCTCGGTGGCCACGACGTTCATGTCCACCTCCGCGCGCGAATCCTCCTCGTACGGCAGGTCCAGGCGCACCCGGCCGTCGACCACCCCTACCGAGACGGCGGCGACCTGGCACGAGATCGGCTGGGGATCAGCGAGCGCACCGGCCGCGCGCAGGTAGGTGACCGCATCCGCCAACGCGATATAGGCACCGGTGATCGCGGCGGTGCGGGTCCCGCCGTCGGCCTGCAGCACATCGCAGTCGATCGCGATGGTGTTCTCCCCCAGCGCCGCCAGGTCGACGCACGCGCGCAGCGATCGGCCGATGAGCCGGGAGATCTCCTGCGTGCGGCCCTTCACGCGCCCGCGGACGGACTCGCGTTCGGTCCGCTCGTGCGTCGAGGACGGCAGCATCGCATATTCGGCCGTCAACCAACCCAGACCCGAGCCCTGCCGCCACCGCGGTACGCCGCGCACCGCGGACGCGGCGCACAGCACCTTGGTGTTCCCGAACTCCACCAGCACCGACCCGGCCGGATGCAGCTGGAAACCGCGGGTGAATCGAATCGGGCGCAATTCGTCGTCGGCGCGTCCGTCCGGCCGAAGGCCACTTGTCGTCATTGTCACAACGCTACCGATCGGCCGGAACCGGGCAGTGGGCGGGCACCGAAACTCGCCGCTTCGCAATGCCGCGATCGGAACCGGAGCGCGTGAAATAGTAAAGCTGAATGTGCATGTGACGAATGGAATCTCGTGACGGGCCGTCCGGCACCTGGAAATCGCGTCCACGGCCTGCCGGGAGGAGTGGTCAGGTGCCGGTCAGCACGGCGGTCGTCGGGCGCCAACCCGTGATCGACCGTGCGCACAACGTCGTCGGCTACGAATTGCTCTTCCGCCCGCTGCCGACGAGCGAGACGGCACGAGATCCCTACGCCGCGCAGTCGTTCGACGGCGACGAGATGACGAACCAGGTGATCTTCAGCGCCCTCGGGCTCGGTATCGACCGGCTCACCGGCGGCCGGACCGTGTTCTGCAATGCCGACCGCGGTGTGCTCACCGGCCAGATCCCGGTCAGTCTGCCGCCGAGACAGACCGTCATCGAGGTGCTGGAATCCGTCACCATCGATGACGAGGTCCTGGCGGGTTGCCGAGCGCTCAGCCGCGCGGGTTATCGCTTGGCCGCCGACGACTTCCTCTGGATCACGGGTGCCGAGGAACTCCTCGAGATCGTCGACATCGTGAAGATCGATCTACGTGCGACTCCGCTGGACGCCGCCGCGGCGCTGATCGCGCGCTGCCGGCCGTTCGAGGTGCAGGTGATCGCCGAGAAGATCGAGACCGCGCAGGAATTCGCCGCGTGCCTGGAGCTTGATTTCGACCTTTTCCAGGGCTACTTCCTGGGCCGCCCGACGACGGTCAGCGGGCCGGCCCTCGGGACGTCGCGCCTTGCCGTGCTGCGGCTGGCGACGGCGGTGCTGGACGACGATATCGATTACGACTCCATCGATCGGCTGCTGCGCGCCGAGCCGGCGCTCAGCTACCAGCTGATCCAGTTGGCCGCGATCGGAAGGTTCGGGGAGACCAAGAGGGGCGTGCGCAGTGTCCGGGAGGCCCTCGTCTGGATCGGCCTCAGCCGGCTGCGGGGATGGATCCCGGCACTGCTGTTGCGCCCGGCCGGGCGTGCGATCGACACGAACCTGCCCGCTGTGCTGACGCGCGCCCGCATGGCGGAGTTGCTGGCCATGGATCTCTTCCCGCGGGACAGCGATTTCGCGTTCACGGCCGCGATGCTCTCGGCGTTCGACCTGCTGCTCGGGGTGCCGCGGGAGAACCTCGCCTCGATCCTGGACATCCCCGTCGACCTGCAGCGGGCGGCCTTCGGCAACGACACCCCGATCGGGCGCCTGATCGGCGACATCATCGAGTACGAGCGGCACGGCGCAGACCCGGCCTGCTTCCCCGGCGTCGGGCGGGACAGGGTAGGTCACGCGGCCGCTCACGCCTTCAGCTGGGCAGTTCAGGCGACGCAGCTGATCGATTCCTACGCCGCTGCCTGACGGCGGCGCTGCGGCACCGATTCAGCGGTTCACGCGCTCGGCAGGGCACGCCTGGAGCGCTGCGGCGCGTCGGCCCGGGCGACGAGAAACGCCGCCAGGGCGCCGCCGATCGCACCGAAGAGGTGCGCCTGCCACGAGATCCCGTCATGACCGGGTAGCAGTCCCCAGAAGATGCCGCCCCACAACGCCAACAGCACCACGCCCATCACGATCTGCGCGAACCGGCGGGAGAACAGGCCGCGCAGCACGAGGAATGCCAAATAGCCGAACACCAACGCCGACGCCCCGACGGTCAGACTTCCGGATCCCGCCGTGAGCCAGACGCCCAGCCCCGAAACGAGCCAGACCAGCACCGTCACCGCCAGGAACTGCCGCAGCCCGCCGACGAGGATCAAGAATCCGAAGATGACGAACGGCACCAGATTCGAAATCAGATGCCCCCACCCGGTGTGCAGCAGCGGGCCGTCCGCGATACCCCACAACCCACCCAGGGTGCGCGGCCTGATTCCGGCGGCGTTGAGCCGGTAATCCATCGCCCAGTTCACGATCTGGACGAGAGTGAGTACGGCAGCGCCCATCAGGATCGTGATCGCTGCTGGTTTCACCCTGCCGGGTGCCATGATCGCCGGAGGTCGGCGCGCGACCGATCGGCCGGGCTCCGGTGTGACGGGCGCGCTGCCGGTGGCCATCATGCATCACCCAGCATCGCTTGTACCAGCGATTCCTGGATCGTAGACAGCCAGCGGTAGGTCAGGTACATGGCGTATTCCGGTCCTCTCGGGTCTGCCGCCGCGGCGGCGGGCGGGGTTGCGTCGTCGGTGATGTTCAGGCGCACCCCGAACACGAGGCGAACGTCGTTGAGGGCGACGAGCCAGGACCGCGCGGTCTGCTCGGTCAGCCGCACGGTGCCGCCGCCGCGCGGCAGCGTGTCGAGCAGGGTCACCGCGGCGTCGTCCTTTGCGGCGATGACCTCGGGTTCACGCAACATTCGTAGGCCCGCGGCGAGGCCCTCGTCGTCACGGTGGAACGCGGGCAGCAGGCGCGCGACCGCGGGATCGCCGGGCGGTGTCGACGGTCCGACGGCCATGCCGGTGAGCCCGGCCAGCGGGTCGTCCTCCGCTCCGCCGCCGCGTTGCGCCAAGAGGGTCCGGACCTGGTCGACCAGGTCGGCCAACAAGGTGGCCTCCGCCGGGTCGAAGGCAGCGGTGAAACGCCCCAGCCGGGATCGGAACGGACGCACGTCAGCGATCCTGGGCCATCGTCGCCCAGAGCCCCGCGCCATGGAGCTGCGTCACGATGGACTCCATCGAATCGCGGGGCCCGTGCGCGACGGTCGCCCGGCCCTTGTGGTGGACGTCGAGCATGAGCCTCTCCGCCACCGGGCGCGGGTGTCCGAGCAGCGTCTGGAACACGTAGGTGACATACGACATCAGGTTCACCGGGTCGTTCCACACGATCACGACCCAGGGCGCGTTTTCGGCGGTATCCGAGAGTGATCCGACCTCGCTGTCGGATACCGGAAGCGTCATCGCCGACGCCGCGCTGGTCACCGGTCCAGTGTCTCATGCGGCTGTATAGGCTTCCAGGTGTGACGATGTCCGAGCCGACCGGCCTGCTCACCGATCAATACGAATTGACGATGCTGCAAGCGGCACTGGCCGACGGGACCGCCGATCGGGTCTGCACCTTCGAGGTGTTCGCCAGAAGGCTGCCGGGCGGGCGCCGGTACGGTGTGGTCGCCGGCATCGAGCGAGCGCTCGAGGCCGTCGCGGATTTCCGCTTCGATGACGCGGCGCTCAGCCACCTCGAACCCGTCCTCGACCGGCGGACCCTGGACCATCTGGCCCGGTTCTCCTTCGACGGCGATATCGACGGCTACCCCGAAGGGGAGCTCTACTTCCCGGGATCGCCCATCTTGTCCGTGACCGGTACGTTCGCCTCGGCGGTGGTGCTGGAGACCCTGCTGCTGTCGATCCTGAACCACGATTGCGCCATCGCCACGGCGGCCGCACGCATGGCTTCGGCGGCGCATGGTCGCACGCTCATCGAGATGGGCTCGCGGCGCACGCACGAAGTGGCCGCGGTGGCGGCGGCGCGGGCGGCCTATCTGGCGGGTTTTGCGGCGACGTCGAATCTGAAAGCCGGGCAGCGCTACGGCATTCCGACGACGGGAACCTCGGCGCACGCCTTCACACTGCTGCACGAGACCGAGGCGCAAGCGTTCGCCTCCCAGGTGGCGGCGCTCGGAGCGGAAACAACGCTTCTCGTCGACACCTACGACATCACGGCGGGGATAACCACGGCCGTCCGCGTCGCCGGTCCCGGGCTCGGCGCCATCCGGATCGACTCCGGGGACCTGGGGGTCCTGGCGCGCGCCGCCCGCGAACAGCTGGACTCGTTGGGCGCCACCGGCACCAGGATCGTGCTGTCGGGGGATCTCGACGAACACGCCATCGCCGCGTTGCGCGGAGACCCGGTGGACGTGTTCGGCGTCGGAACCTCGGTGGTCACCGGTTCCGGGTACCCGACGGCGAACATGGTGTACAAACTCGTGGAGGTCGACGGCCAGCCGGTCGCGAAGCGCAGCCCCCAGAAGCAGACCACCGGCGGCCGGAAGTCGGTGCTACGGCGCCACCGCGCGTCGGGCACCGCGACCGAAGAAGTCGTCCACCGGGTGAGCGGGAAACTCCCGCCGGCCGCACCCGGGGATCGCACGATCCCCGTGGCGCTGATGCGTTCCGGGCAGGTGGTGCCGGGCCTGGGAACGTTGGCCGACGCCCGCGAAAGGCTCACCGCAGCGCTGATCACCCTGCCGTGGGAAGGGTTGAGCCTCGCCAAGGGCGACCCGGCCATCCCGACCACCATGTACGCGGCCGAGTAGACCCGCGCCGGACCCGCCGGGAGGCACACCGTGAACGCCGAATACACACCGTCGAGCGCGTTGGTCGTCGTCGACATGCAACACGATTTCGCGGATCCGACCGGGTCACTGTACGTGCGTGGTGGCGAGACGATCGTCGGGCCCATCACGGCGGAGATCACGGCGGCCCGTGATGCGGGCGCCACCGTCGTCTACACACAGGACTGGCATCCGGCGCACACGCCGCATTTCGCGACCGACGGCGGTCTGTGGCCCGTCCATTGCGTCGCGGAGTCGGCCGGCGCGGCCCTGGTGCCCGGGCTTCCCGTCGCCGGTCCGCTGCTCCGGAAGGGCACCGGCACCGAGGACGGATATTCCGGGTTCTCCGAGGTCGACCTGGCCACCGGTGCGACGAAGGGTACGGACCTGTCGACGATCTTGGACGAGGCTGGCGTCATGGACATCACGGTCGTGGGCATCGCCGGCGACTGGTGCGTGAAGGCGACCGCCATCGACGGCGTGCGCCTCGGCTACTCGGTGACGGTGCCGCTCCGGTTGACCCGGTTCGTCGAACTGCAGGAGGGCGACACGCAGCGCGCGATCGCCGCGATGCGTGAGGCGGGGGTCACTGTTCTTGATGAGGCAGGTTCGTGATCGGGCGGGCCCGTCATCCGGCCCGTCTGTGATCGGGCAGGCTCGCCATCAGGCGGCGCGTTCCGGCATCGCCATGCCGGCGGTCCAGCCGGTCCATGCGGTAACCGTGCACCACACGATGGTGTGCCCCGCAACCAACTGCCCACTTCCCCGGTAGCGCGTATCCAGGGCGGCCAGAGCCATATCGAACCGCGGGTCGGCCGTTCGGTATCGCAGCACCTCGGCGACGGCGTCCGCGTGCACCCACCACCGAGCACCGGCGTCCGTCGCACCATCCACGAGAAGCGATACGCGCGGATGGGCCGAGACGTCGCGCACGCGCGCCGCGGAGGCGATGCTTTGCGGCTCACCGATGTGCACCGCGTCCAGGGCACAGACGACAACGCCCTCGTCGCCGTCGTCGATGACGGCGAACGGCACCGGCGTGATATGCGGACGGTCGCCCGGTCCGGTAGTACCGAACCGGGCGACCCGCTCACCGGCGAACAGCCGTCGTACCCGCAAGAGATTCATGACGGCCCCTCCCTATATCGCCGGTGAAAACCGGACTTGTCACGGCGACCTCGCGGTCGCTGGATGCGGCTGCTCCGCTTGTGCGGCCCCGTGCGGCAACATCCGGACACCGACCCAATCGGCCGTGTCCGGTCAATGCTTAATTGCCCCTACGTGCGAGACGCCCATCGGGCGATCATCGTGACGGTTCCCGGATCGATCTCGGTGAAACCGGCGTCGCGGACAGCGAGAAGGCCCGTTTCCCGCCACGCCCGGAGCGGCGCGGACGTCGCCTGCGCGAGCCGCTCCCATTCCGGCGGCGCAACCGGGCGCACCGCGACCCGAAGGCCCCTGTCGATCCACGCCACGAGATCCCGCGGCCGGTCGCCGGCGAGCAGTGCGGCGCCGATCATTCCCGCGTGGCCGGCCTGCGCCATCGCCTTGCCCAGCGTCATCGGCACCGCCGGATTCGGGTGCACCACCAGCGTGTCGGGGCCGATCTCCGGCCACTCGTCCGGTTCCACCCGCGGCGCGTCGGTTCCGCCGACCTGCAATCGAGAAATGCGATGGTCCAGCCGCGAGGCGAGCCCGGGGACGGCGACGTACACGTCCGTACCGCCCGAGGACAGACCGATGCCCGGCACCGATCCGGCCTCGTGCCACTGGTTTCCGCGTGCGCGGCGCGTGACCTTGCGAATGTGGCCGAGCGCGTAAGCACGAACGTCGTCATACCAGATCCCGCCGGGTTCGCTGCGCGGATCGAGGCACACGGCGGCGCACCCGCGCGCCGCCAGTCCGAGCGCCGTGTACCAGTCGGGGCCATGGTCGCGTTCCATGCGGACGATGATCTGCATCGCGCGGATCTCGGCGGGGTCCTCGATCCGGTCTGCGATCACCGCATCGTGATCGAGGCGCAGCCAATCGGCGTACCGCTGCCGGACCGGGGCGAGTGCGCTGCCCCGTGGCGCTGCTCCGGCGGAATCCCGCCGCTGCGGGTGCGCTTCGGAATCCGTCATCGAACCCCGCCGCCCACATGATCCGCACCCATGCCGAGCATCGCCAGGACCGGTTCGAGAGACGGTCCGGTCAGCACGGCGGAAGCATGCCGCTGCACCACGGGTTTCGCGTTGAATGCGATGGAAAAGCCTGCCGCATCGAGCATGTCGATGTCGTTGGCGCCGTCGCCGATCGCCACGGTCCGGTCCAGCGAGACGGCGCACTCGGCGGCGAAGCGGCGCAGCGCGGCGGCCTTTCCGGCTCGGTCCACGATGGGCCCGAGCAAGACGCCGGTGAGCACGCCGTCGACCACCTCCAGCGTGTTCGCCGCCGCGAAGTCCAGCGCCAGATCCTCGACCAGGTATCGGGTGACTTGGGTGAATCCACCTGACACGATGCCGCGGCGCACCCCGCGCCGTTGCAGGGTGGTCATCAGGGTCCGCGCCCCCGGCGTCAGCCGGATCTCGGCAGCGACCTCCGCGAACACCGCAGCGTCGAGTCCGGCGAGCAGTGCTACCCGTCGCCGCAGCGACGCCTCGAAGTCCAACTCGCCGCGCATGGCGGCCGCGGTCACCCTCTCGACCTCCGCGCGGTGGCCCGCACGATCGGCGAGCATCTCGATGACCTCGCCGGTGATCAGCGTCGAGTCGACGTCACAAACCAGCAACCGCCACCGAAGCGCACCGTCCGTGACGTCACCACCGACCATTCGCCCGGCACCGGACACCGCGGATTCGGCCGCTGGGCCGGTTCCGCTCAGCGCACGGTCTCCATATTCGCCGCGAGGTATTCGTCGATCTCCTGCTGGGTGATCGGCGTCCACTCGCGTTTCGGGCTGTGCTCGGCCTCCGCGAGGAGCCGCTCGGCCAGCCACGGGTGATGCAGGTCGAACGCCGGACGCTCGGACCGGATCCGCGGCAACGCCGTGAAATTGTGCCGGGGTGGTGGCGACGACGTCGCCCACTCCAACGCGTTCCCGTACCCCCACGGATCGTCCGCGGTGGTCACCTCGCCGTACCGCCAGGAGCGAATGGCATTCCACACGAAGACGAGCATGGAGGCGCCCAGCACGAACGCGGAGATGGTGGAGAACGTGTTCAGGAAGGTGAACCCGTCGGACGGCTGATAATCCGGGTACCGGCGCGGCATGCCCATATTGCCCAGCCAGTGCTGCACCAGGAACGTGCCATGGAAGCCGATGAAGGTGACCCAAAAGTGCAGCTTGCCCAGCGCCTCGTCCATGAACCGGCCGGTGAACTTCGGGAACCAGAAATAGATCCCCGAGAACGTCGCAAACACGATCGTGCCGAACAGCACGTAGTGGAAGTGCGCCACGATGAAATACGTGTCCGTGACGTGGAAGTCGAGCGCCGGCAACGCGAGGATCACGCCGGTCAGCCCGCCGAACAGGAACGTGACCATAAACCCGGCGGCGAACAGCATCGGCGTCTCGAAGGTGATCTGGCCGCGCCACATGGTGCCGATCCAGGTGAAGAACTTCAGCCCGGTCGGGATCGCGATCAACAGCGACATGAACGAGAAGAACGGCAGCAGCACGGCACCCGTCGAGAACATGTGGTGCGCCCACACGGCGGTGGACAGCGAGGCGATCGCGATGGTGGCGAACACCATCCCGCGATAGCCGAACACGGGCTTGCGGGAGAACACCGGGATCACCTCGGTCACGATGCCGAAGAACGGCAACGCGATGATGTACACCTCGGGATGCCCGAAGAACCAGAACAGGTGCTGGAACAGCACCGCCCCGCCGTTGGCCGGATCGAAGACGTGGGCGCCGAACTGGCGATCCGCCTCCAGCCCCAGCAGCGCCGCCGTGAGCACCGGGAACACGATCAACGCGATGATCGACGTGATGAAGATGTTCCAGGTGAAGATCGGCATCCGCCACATCGTCATGCCCGGGGCACGCATGCAGACCGTCGTCGTGATCATGTTGACGGCGCCGAGGATGGTGCCGAGCCCGCCGAGGGCCAGGCCCATGATCCACAGGTCGCCGCCGGCGCCCGGGGAGTTTACGGAATCGGACAGCGGCGTATACGCCGTCCAGCCGAAGGCCGCGGCCCCACCCGGGGTGACGAATCCCAGCATCGCCGTGATCGACCCGAACAGGTACAGCCAGTAGGAAAAGGCATTCAGCCGTGGGAACGCGACGTCCGGTGCGCCGATCTGCAGAGGCAGCACCAGGTTGGCGAAGCCGAACACGATGGGCGTCGCGTAGAACAGCAACATGATCGTGCCGTGCATGGTGAAGAGCTGGTTGAACTGCTCATACGACAGGAATTGCATGCCCGGCCGCGCCAACTCCGCGCGCATCAACATGGCGAGGAACCCGCCGATCATGAAGAACGACAGCGCCGTGACGACATACATCATGCCGATCTGCTTCGGATCGGTCGTCCGCAAATAGCCGAGGAACTTCGAGCCCCGTGGTGCCCGCTGCGTGGGGAAGGGGCGAGTGACCACAGGTCGTGGAGCGACGGCCGTCACGAAAGCCTCCAGATCATCCGTATCGGTGCGCGGGCACAGGGCTGTGCACTCACCAAGGGCGGTGCGTTCAGGTTGTCAGCTTAACGTGCCGCACCGACGGCACCCGGCCGGGTCGGGCCCGTACACGCCGGGGTGTCGAAGGACTACCGGCCGACCGCGTACCCCTGCATCCCCCGCGGATTCGCGCCCGCGCGCAGCACTCCCGTATCTAGGTCGCGGGAGACCGCCGACAGCCGTCCCAGCGACCACGGCCCGGAGAGCACCACCTCATGCCCACGGCTCCGGAGTTCGGCGAGAACCGCTTCGTCGAAACGATCTTCGATGACGAGCTGTCCGGGGTGGGCGTCGTGCGGGGCGAACGAGCTCGGCACGTGCGTGGTGTGGAACGTGGGCGCGTCGATCGCCTCCTGCAGGTTCCGCCGCTCGCGGAGATGACGCAACAGGAACGGCACCTGCCACTGGTCCTGCTGGTCACCACCGGGCGTGCCACAGGCGAGCACCGCGTCGCCGCCGACGCTCACCATGGTCGGCGACAGGGTGGTGCGCGGCCGCCGGCCGGGTCGGAGCGTGGTGGGCAGACCGGGTTCCAACGTCATCATCTGCAGCCGGGTGCCAAGCGGAAAGCCGAGCGCCGGGATGAGCGGCGACGATTGCAGCCACCCGCCGGACGGCGTGGCCGAGACCATGTTTCCCCACCGGTCGACGACGTCGATATGGCAGGTATCGCCGCGGGTCCGGCCGCGCGCGTCCGGGAGCGCATCATGCAGCGCCTCCGGGAGCGCCTCCGCCGCCGCGGGCCGCGCCTCGGGCACCGTCGGTTCGCCCTGGGTGGGGTCGCAAACAGCGTCACGAGCAGCGTCATCGGGGTGATGGGCGCGCACCGATGACGCCGACCCGTAGGTCGCCGCGGCCGCGTACGACGGGAAGACCGGCGTCCGTCCGTCCGGGGATCCGGCGCGCAGCTCCCGGCTCGCGGCCTGGCCGATCAACGCACGGCGCGCAGCCGCATAGCCAGCCGACAGCAGCGTGGCGAGCGGCACCTCCGCGCTGTCCCCGTAGAACGCGTTGCGATCGGCGAGGGCGAGCTTCGCTCCCTCGACAACGATGTGCACGAACTCCGCGCTGTCCGGTTCCAGGTCGACACCGTCGAGCATGGAGAGCTGTTGCAGCAGCACCGGCCCCTGCCCCCACGGCCCGGTCTTGGCCACCGTGTAGTCGCCGAACCGGACGGTCGCCGGCTCCTCGTAGCGCGGCAGCCAGGCCGCCAGGTCGGCGCCGGTGACGAACCCCGGGTGCCGATCCCCGGTCGAGTCCATCGCCGGCATGCGGCAGAAGGCGTCGATCGCGTCCGCGACGAACCCCTCCCGCCACGCGCGGATCGCGGCGTCGATACCGGCCTCGCGCGCCTTGCCCGCCGCGGCCTCCACCAGGCGGCGGTAGGTGGCCGCGAGCGCCGGATTGGCCAGCCGCTCCCCCGCCCGCGGCGCGCGCCCGCCCAGCAGGTACTGCGCCGCCGAGGATGTCCACTCCGTCCCGAAAAGCTCCGCAACGGAGATGACGGAGTTCTCGATCGATGCCAGCACCGGGAAGCCGCGCTCCGCGTAGCCGATGGCCGCGTCGAGAACCGTTGCGACATCGATGGTTCCGTGGTCGCGGAGCAGCATCAGCCAGGCCAGCGTCGAGCCCGGGATCGCCGCCGCGGTCAATCCCGAGCCCGGGATCTCGGCGAGCCCAAGCCCGCAGTACGCGTCGACCGTCGCCGCGGCCGGCGCCGGGCCCTGGCCGCACAGCACCTGCACCAGGCGGCCCGCCTGCGCAAACAACAGGCTCATGTCCCCGCCCGGACCGTTCAGGTGCGGCTCCACCACCTGCAACACGAACCCGGCCGCGGCCGCCGCATCGAACGCATTCCCGCCGCGCTCCAGGATCGCCATGCCGGCGGCCGACCCGAGATAGTGCGTCGAGGCCACCATGCCGACATGGCCCTGCAATTCCGGACGAGTCGTGAATTCTGGCACGAACGCCAGTATGTCCCAGCGTTTCGGCGGGGCATCGGATGGATAGCCGAAGAAGGCACAGCGAAGAGAATGGTCGCCGTCCGGCGGCTGCCTGCACGCTGCGCCCGTCGGCACGAGACGACGTAGGAGGCGAATGAGTGGTGTTCGGCGTATATGTCTCATTGGTGCTAGTCGTCGGCGCGTACACGGCGCTGGCCCTCTGGCCACCGCGACGCCCACCGGCTATCGCCGTCATAGCGTTCTTCGTGAGCCACCTGATCAACGAACTGCCTGGTATTGCCCTGGCGGCATTGATCGTCGGCACCGTGCTCTCCGTCGCCGTAGGGGCGCCCACCTCACCCGGCGACCTGGTCTTCTTCGTACTTGCCGGGCTGAGCGCGGTCGGACTCATCGCCGTCATGAGGCGCGGACTCGCGGCGCGCACGGTCGTGGCGCGAGCGGTGGAGACGGAACTCGGAGCCGGCGCGTGGTCGTCGCGCATCCACCGCGGATGGTCGGGCCGTCGCCTCGCCCGTGATCTCCTCGGGCCGTTTCCGGTACGGCCACCGGGCATCCGACGCGTGAAAAACGTGGCATACGGCCATGCCGGGCGCCGCAACCGGCTGGACGTGTATTACCGCCGTTCCGGCGGCCACCCCGGTCCGGTGCTAGTGCACTTTCATGGCGGGCATTTCCAGATCGGCCACAAGAGCCGCGAGGCGCGTGCGTTGCTCTTCCGGCTTGCCGGCGAGGGGTGGTTGTGCATCAGCGCCACCTACCAGCTCCGCGCCGCAGGCCGATTTCCACACTCGCTCATCGATGCCAAAAAGGTTGTCCACTGGGCGGTCTCGAACGCTTCGGAATACGGCGGCGATCCCGGAATGATCATCGTGTCGGGAAGCTCGGCCGGCGCGCACCTGGCGTCGATGGCCGCACTGACGGCCAACACCGCGAAGTTCCAGCCCGGTTTCGAGGATGCCGACACGTCGGTGGCGGCGGCCGTATGCCTGTACGGGTACTACGGCGGTCGGGGCGCCTCGCGAGGACTCGCCAGCTCACCCGTGGGATGGATCGGACGGGACGCACCCCCGTTCGTGGTCGCGCACGGTGAGAATGATCCGCTCATCCCGGTCGAGCATGCGGACGACTTCGTGCGACGGCTGCGCGAGGGCTCGGCGAGCCCGGTCGTGTACTTCCGCCTCCCGGGCGGCGAGCACTCCTTCGATCTCTTCTGCTCGCCGCGGTTCGACGCCGTCATCGAGGGCGTCGCGGCATTCGGCGAATGGTTGCGACGGGCGCGTAGCTGAGCGAGCGCAGCACCGTCGTGTGATCGCCTGTCAGAGGGGCGGCGGCACGGCCCGCGCTTCCGCGAGTGCTTCGTCGGCCCAGGCGACCTGCTGGTCGGTCCCCCAGTGCCCGGCGGCGTCGCGTGCTCGTTCGAACGCCGCGACCGCCTCGGCACGTCGGCCGGCAGCGAGGCGAGACCAGCCGAGGTTGTTGTACAGGCTGACCCGCCAGCGGAGCGTGCGGGGGTCGGACACACCTTCAAGGATCTCCAACGCGTGCTGCGTCCAGTACGCGGCCGCGTTCGGCTCGGCGATCGCCAGCATGTGCAACGCATCGACGTGGAGAAACGTAAGCCCCGTCGCATGGGCCGCATCGGCGGCCGTCCGGAACAGCGGCGCTGCGGCCGCCGGTTCGCCCGCCGAGTTGCGCACCCGACCACGCTCCAGCGAAACCCGCACCGCCACGACGGGCGCGGCGGCGCACACCGCATCGAGGACGGCGTCCGCCTCGCCGAAGCGGTCCTGCAAGCCCAGCGCCCGCGCGACCTGCGTCTGCAACTCGGCGCGGGCGACGGCATCGTCTTCTGTCTCCGCCGCGTCTCGCAGCCGCCGCTCCGAACCCGACGGGTCCGAGAAGTCCCACAGTCCATCGAGATCCGCCTGCGCCAACGTCATACCGAGATCGTAAAGCGAAGTCTGCCAAGGGAAATCCCGCACAGGCTCGGGAAGGGCCGGAAGCGAGTCGAATGGCCTTAGGTGGCACCACGGCGACGTCGCCGAGAGGCGCGAACTGCGTCATGGGCGATGGCCCAGGTCGATGACGCGATCACAGACCGTGGCAGCGTCGTCGCGGTGCGAGACCATGACGATGGTGCGGTCGGGGCAGGCGGCGACCACATCGGCCAGCACAGCGATCGCGGTCGGATGGTCGAGGTGGGCGACGGGCTCGTCCAGCAGCAGCACCGGACGTTCGGAGAGCACGGCGCGAGCGAGGCCGAGCCGTGCCCGCTCGCCACCGGACAGGTCGCGGTGGTCGGCGCCGATCATGGTGTCCAGGCCCTCGGGCAGCTGCGCGAACCACGGTGCGAGCCCGGCGTCGCGGATGGCGCGATGCAGGTGCGCATCTGTCGCGTCGGGGCGTGCGAGCAGCAGGTTCTGCCGCAGGCTCGTGGCGAACACGTGCGGCTCGTCATGGAGGATCGCGAAGTGCGCGCGGACCTGTTCGAGGTCCAGGTCTAGGGCGCTGGTCCCGTCGATGGTGTAGCTCCCGGCGCTCGGGTCCAGCCCGCGCGCGAGCACGGACAGCAGCGTGGTCTTGCCGCAGCCGGACGGCCCGATGATCATGACGCGTTCGCCGGGGTCCAGGCGCAGCCGCACCGGGCCGAGATCCGGTCGGTTCCCCGCACCGGGGTGAGCGTCGGACCCGGCGTCCGGCACGCCCCACGATGCGGTGAGATCGATGAGTTCGAGTGTGGGCGCGGGCTGGCGGGCATGCGACGTCGCCGCTGCTGCCGCCTGCGCTTCCGGTGTTGTGACCGTCGCCGCTTCCGGGCCCGGCACCGTGAGCGCGTCCGGCACCGCAGCCTGCGCCACGGCTGGCGGCTGAGAGAGCAAGCGGCGCACGCGATGTCGCGCGGCCGTCGACCGGGCCAGCGACGTCATCGCGTCGGGCACCGCCACTAGGACCTCCCCCAGCGCGATCGGCGTCACGACCAGCAGCGCGGCCACCGGTGCCGTCACCGCGCCGTGCCGGGCCGCCGCGAACGCAATCACCGCCACGGCCACGGTCGCCGCCGCGACCGCAACCGTGGTGAGCGCCGTGTCGATCGCGCGGCCGGCCGCTTGCCGCCGCACCGCGCCGCGCAGCGCACGATGATCGGCCGCGAGCCGCGCCAGGATCGCCGGCCCGGCGCCGATCGCCCGCAGCTCGTCGGCATGCTGGGCGGCGAGCAGCGCCGACTCCGCGACCGCCGCACGCCCGGCCAGCACGGCGGACTGCGCCCGCGTCTGAATCCACCAGTCGACCGCCCCGACCGCGGCCACCACCACGAGCAGACCGGCGATGGCCAGCCCCGCAGTCGGGAGCAGCAGTCCCGCGACGCCGGCGGCCACCGCACAGCCCACTCCGGTCGCGATCATCGGCACGGTCACGCGGACCTGCGCGTCCACCTCGTCATCGAGGTCCGAGACGATCGAGGTGAGCATCTCGGAGCGGCGCCGGCGGCCCAACCGCGCCGGGGTGAGCGGAATGAGGGCGGCGAAGAGCCGCGCTCGTCGGGAGGTGAGATCGGCCAGCGCGGTGTTGTGGGACGCGATCCGCTGCGCGTAGCGAAGACCCGGGCGGGCGATGCCGAAGGCACGGACCCCGACGATCGCGACCATCAGCGTCAGGATCTGCGGGCGCGCCGCCGCGGAGACGATCAGCCACCCCGCGGTAGCGGTCAGCGCGATGCCGCAGGCGGCGGCCAGTCCCCCGACGATGCCGGAGCGCACGACCCCACCGCTCGGGCGCCACGCACCCCGCATCTCGGCCGTTTCCGGCTTCTCGTGAGCGAGAACCGTCGGGCCGGGCAGCGGGCGTGCGTCCGGCGGCTGCAGGTCGATGCGCGCCATCACCGCGCCCCTGCCGGGAGCAAATCGCCTGCTGCGGCATCGATCTCGCTGGGCGCGGCATCCGGGCCGATCTCGATGTGCGTGTCCGCGATATCGACCAGATCCCGGCGATGCGTGACGGCTATGACGATGTGTTCGCGCGCGAGGCGCGCGAGGACCGCATGGACCGCCTCGGACGCCCGACCATCGAGGTGTGCGGTCGGCTCGTCGAAGGCGAGCGCGGGTGCGTCGTCCAGCATGGCCCGCGCCATCCCGAGCCGGGCCCGCTGCCCCGCGGACAGGCCGAAGCCGTCGTCGCCGATCACGGTGTCCAGGCCGGCGGGCAACTGGTCCAGCAAGCCGACCGCGTCGAGCGTGTCAGCAAGTTCGCCGTCGGTGCGCGCCGGCCCGGCGGTGACGCCCGCTCCGATCAGCAGGTTCTCGCGGACGGTGCCGGGGAGCAGGAACGGCCGCTGGGTCACCAGATGCGTACGCGGCGCGTGCACGGTGCCGGAGGTGGGAGCCCGCAGTCCCGCCAGGATCGTGAGCAAGGTGGTCTTGCCGCTGCCGGACGCTCCGGTGATGACGGTCAGCCCCCTCGGGGCGGTGAACGTGATCGCGGCCAGCGCGTCGACGGGCGCGCCCGGGTACCGGAACCGGAGCCGGTCGGCGACGATGCGGCCGAGCGCCGGCACGGCAGGCACCGGGGCACCGCCCGCCGCCGACTCGAGGAGCCCAAGCGCATCATCAATCGCCGCAGCGCCGTCCGCCGCGGAATGGAACTCCGCGCCGACCCGGCGAATCGGCCAGTACGCCTCGGGGGCGAGCAGGATGGCGACGAGGCCCGTGCCGAGCGGCATGGATCCGGCCGCGAGCCGTAGCCCGACGGCGACCGCCACCATAGCAACGGAGATGGTCGCGAGAAGTTCCAGCGCCGCCGAGGACGTGAAGGCGAGTTTGAGCGTGGCAATCGTCGCCACGCGGTGCCGGTCGCCGGTGCGGCGCACCTGCCCGGTCTGGCGCCGCGCCCTGCCGTAGGCGACGAGGGTCGGCAGCCCGCGCACCGCGTCCAGGAACTGGCCTGATAGGCCGGCCAGCGCCGCCCATCGGCGCCTGGTGGCGTCCGCGGTGGCGTGCCCGATCAGTGCCGCGAAGACGGGCAGCAGCGGGACGGTGAGCACGACGATCAGCGCGCTGGGCCAATCTACGAACAGCATTGTGCCGATCGTGAGCACCGGCAGTACGCCGGCACCGATGAGCGCAGGAAGATAGCGAGCGACATACGGTTCGACAGCGGTGGCGCCGCTGGTCGCCACGGTGAAGGCGTCCACGGCAGGCGTGGCTGGCTGGCCTTCCGGGTCGCGCGCCGACCCCCCGTCGCTGCGCGACAGCATGACCTCGAGCAGCCGCTCACGTAACGCCGTGGAGACCGTCACACCCGCCCGCGCCGCACCGATCTCACTTGCCGCCGCGATCACTGCTCGAACGGCCGCGACGGTCACCAGCGCCCAGGCCGCACCGGTGGGAGAGGCATGCTCGACGACCGCTACCACCAGGGCCGCCACGGCGAACGCCTGCGCCACCGCGGCGACGCCGCCGAGCACCCCGAGCGCTCCGAGCAGGCCGACCGGTCCGCGACACTGCGGCAGCAGCCGTAGCAGTCGCGGGTCGAAGGGCCGCACGGTCAACCCGCCGCCCTCGCGGAGCCTTCCCGCGTGGCATCGCCGGACGGCAGCCCGACCGGGACCGTCGGGTCGACATGCTGGGCGGAGATGCGGCGCCGGAACACCCAGTAGGTGTAGCCCTGGTAGATCAGCACGATCGGCGTGAAGATCAGCGCGACGACGGTCATGATGCCCAGGGTGTGCGTGCTGCTGGCGGCGCCGTGGATCGTGAGCGACCACGCCGGGTCCAGGGTGGACGGCATGACGTTCGGGTAGAGCATGGCGAACATGGCGACGACGGCCGCGCCGATGGTGAGTACGGTACCCGCGAAGCTCCACCCCTCCCGGCCGCGGGCGGCCGCGGCGAGAGCAGCGAGCAGGGCGATCGCCGCCACGGCGGCCGCGGTCCACGACTGCACGCTGCCGTGCTTGCTGCCCAGGACGACGAATAACACCACGGCCAGCAGCGCGGCGACCGGGCCGGTACGTAGAGCGATGCGGCGCGCGCGCACCCGGATCGGGCCGTCGGTCTTGAGCGCGACGAACAGTGCACCATGCGTCAGGAAGAGGGCCACCGTCGTCAGCCCGCCGAGCAGGCCCACCGGACCGAGGAGGGTGAAGAGCGTCCCGGTGTATTCCCCATGCGCGTCGATCGGGACACCGTTCACAATGTTGGCGAGCGCCACCCCCCACAGCAATGCGGGCACGGCCGAACCGATGACAATCGCGATGTCCCAACGCTTCCGCCACTGCGGGTCGTCGATCTTGGCCCGATATTCGAAACCCAGCGCACGGATGATCAGCGCCACGAGAATCAACAGCAACGCCAGGTAGAACCCGGAGAACAAGGTCGCATACCAATACGGGAATGCCGCGAACATGGCACCGCCGGCGGTCAGGATCCAGACCTCGTTACCGTCCCAGAACGGGCCGACGGAGTTCAGCAGAACCCGGCGATCGGCTGGGGTGCGGCCGAGCACCGGCAACAGCATTCCGACGCCGAAGTCGAAACCTTCGAGCACCAGGTACCCGATCCAGAGCACTGCGATCAGAACGAACCAGATGACAGGCAAATCCATGATGAATCAGATCCCTTGTTCCGGTGTGGTGGAGGTTGTCTTCGATCGGGGCCGTCAGTACGCGAACACCATCGGCGCTTCGGCCGCGTCGCCGTCATTGCCGTCCGACGTGGCTGGCGGCTCGTACGGCTCGGCCCCGGCGCGCACGTAGCGCAGCGTCAGCTTCACCTCGATCACGGCGAGCACCGCGTATAGCAGGGTGAAGACGAGGAGCGAGGTGAGCACTGTCCACGCACCCACTCCCGGGGACACGCCGCTCGGTGTCGCCATCAGACCGAACACGAGCCACGGCTGGCGGCCAGTCTCCGTGAAGATCCAGCCGAAGGAGTTCGCCAGCAGCGGCATCAGCGGCCCGATCGCGATAGCCAGGAACCACCAGCGCGCCTGCGGCACGCGCTTGCCCCGCGTCGCCCACAGGGTGGCGACGGCCATGATCAGCGCGACGATGCCCAGGCCGATCATCAGCCGGAACGACCAGTAGGACAGCGGGACGTACGGCATGTACGAGGCCGCCGAAGCGAGCCCGAGCGGGTCGTGGCCGAACTGCTGCAGGTATTGGGCGTTGAGATCGTTCAGGCCGGCGACCGGTTTCGAGAAACTGCCCGTCGCCAGGAAGCTGAGCAGGCCGGGGATCGTGATCGCGAACTTCTCCGACGTGCCGCTCAACGAGCCGACGGTGAACAGGGAGAAGGGCGCGTGGCCCGACGCGGAATTGTAAAGCGCTTCAGCCGCAGCCATTTTCATCGGCTGCACTTCGGTCATGATCTTGCCCTGGATGTCCCCGGTGATGATCACGAGCACGGCGGACACGGCGGTCACCCAGGCCCCGACGCGCGTCACCGTCCGGTACATGGGCAGATCCTCGCCGACATTCTTCCGGCGCATGTGCCACAGACCGACCGCCAGGACGAACGCTCCGGCCGTCATATACGCGGCGACGATCACGTGCGGGAAGGTGATCAGCTGCACCTTATTGGTGAGGACGGCACCGAAGTCGGTGAGCTCGGCACGTTTGGTGACCGGGTTGTAGGTGTAGCCGACGGGATTCTGCATGAACGAATTCGCCGCCAGGATGAAATAGGCGGACAACATTGTCCCGATCGCCACCAGATACATTGACAGATTGTGCAACTTCGCCGGCAGCCGACCCCAGCCGAAGATCCATAGGCCGAGGAAGGTGGATTCCATGAAGAACGCCAACAATGCCTCGATGGCGAGCGGCGCACCGAAGATATCCCCGACGAATCGCGAATAATCGCTCCAGTTCATGCCGAATTGGAATTCCTGCACGATGCCGGTGGCCAGACCCAACGCGAAGTTGATCGTGAATAGTTTGCCCAGCAGCTTGGTGGTGCGCAGCAGATCCGGTCTCTTGGTGCGGAGGTACGCGGTCTCGAACCCGGCTACCACCATTGCGAGGCCGATCGTGATCGGCACGAAAAAGTAGTGATAGACGGTGGTGATCGCAAACTGCCATCGAGCGACAGCGACCGGATCCATGGGTGACCTCCGAACGATCCGTGATGTCGGGGCTCCGGCCATCACGCCGTGACTTCCGCTTCCGATCATCGAATGTCGCGGGAGATGACGCGCACGGCCAACGTCCCCCATCACGGAGCCGAACGTCCCGAACGGGCGGAATCGGGCATGCGGTGATGTGGGCTATCTCATGGCTCTTCTCATGCTTTTCCAGCGGCCATTCTCACGGCCCGTCACGCGGCAATTGCGGGCTTCGACATCCGGGGCGGGCGGACGGCGCGCCTCCGATGTCCGAAAAGCGCCCGAAACGCCGACGGGGCCCAAAGTCATACGACGCGGCGGGACATTCGGCACTGGCGACCGAAAGGCAGCCAAAGGAACGTTGAGGACGTGAGGCGTCGTGCGCGACCGGCACCGGCCCACTGACCGTTTCGGCTCACCGTTTCGGCCGCGCACGCGGGTGCGACATGGATGTGACGAGGTCGCCGGCAGCAGGCCGCGACCGCCAGCCGCGGTATCCAGGAAAGGGATGACCGAAATGGTGTATGTGGCACCCGGGAAGACCGGGAGCATCGTCAGCGTGCAGCCACGGTACGAGAACTTCATCGGGGGCAAGTGGATCGAGCCGACCGAGGGGAAGTACCGCACCGACCTCAGCCCCGCTACCGCCGCGCCGATCACCGAGGTCGCGGAATCGACTCCCGCCGACATCGAGCTCGCCCTCGACGCGGCCCACGCGGCGAAGGATGCCTGGAGCGAACGTTCGGCCGCCGGCCGCGCCGAAGTGCTGAACGCCATCGCCGACGCCGTGGAGAAGAACAAGGAGATGCTGGCCGTCGCCGAGAGTTGGGAAAACGGCAAGCCGGTGCGGGAGACCCTGAACGCGGACATTCCGCTGGTGGTCGACCACTTCCGGTATTTCGCCGCCGCTGCCCGCGCGGAAGAAGGCCGCACCACCGAAATTGACAAGGACCTCGTCGCGTACCACTTCCAGGAGCCGCTGGGCGTGGTCGGCCAGATCATCCCGTTCAACTTCCCGCTGCTGATGGCCGCCTGGAAGCTGGCCCCGGCACTGGCCGCCGGCAACTGCTCGGTGATCAAGCCGGCGTCGCCGACGCCGTGGTCGATCCTGAAGCTGATGGAGGTCATCGAGGACGTGCTCCCTGCCGGCGTCATCAACGTGGTGACCGGCCCCGGTGGCGAGATCGGCAAGGCGCTGGCCACCAACCCGCGGATCGCCAAGATCGGCTTCACCGGCGAGACGGTCACCGGCCGGCTCATCATGCAGTACGCGGCGCAGAACATCATCCCGTCCACCGTCGAACTCGGCGGCAAGAGCCCGAACATCTTCTTCGCCGACGTCATGAACGACGATGACGGATTCCTGGACAAGGCCGTCGAGGGGCTCGTTCTGTACGCGTTCAACAAGGGCGAGGTGTGCACCTGCCCGTCCCGGGCGCTGATCCAGGAGAGCATCTACGACCGCTTCATGGAGCGCTGCCTGGACCGGATCGCCGCGATCAAGCAGGGCAATCCGCTGGACGTCACGACGCAGCTCGGACCGCAGGTGTCCGCGCAGCAGCTGGAGAAGATCGCCTCCTACGTACAGATCGGACGCGACGAGGGTGCTGAGGTACTGATCGGTGGACAGCGGGCCGAGATTCCCGGCGAGTTCGCCGAGGGGTACTTCTTCCAGCCGACGGTCCTCAAGGGACACAACAAGATGCGGGTCTTCCAGGAGGAGATCTTCGGCCCCGTCCTGGCGGTGACCACGTTCACGGACGAGGCGGACGCGCTGTCGATCGCCAACGACACGCTGTACGGGCTCGGCGCCGGGGTGTGGACCCGCGACGGGTCCCGCGCCTACCGGATGGGCAGGGCCATCAAGGCCGGCCGGGTGTGGACGAACTGCTACCACCAGTACCCCGCCGGTGCCGCCTTCGGCGGTTACAAGATCTCCGGAATCGGCCGGGAGAACCACCGGATGATGCTCGAGCACTACAGCCAGACGAAGAACCTGCTGGTCTCGTACAGCTCCAAGCCGATGGGCCTGTTCTAGGTCTATTGACGTGCCTGTTGACATGCCGGCCAACGAGTTTCCCGTGCGGTTGGCTGCCACCCCGGCGGCGCGCGAGGCGATCGCTCGCCTGCGCGCCGCCACGGGCGGTCCGGTGATGTTCGTGCAGTCCGGCGGATGCTGCGCCGGAAGCACGCCCATGTGCTATCCGGACGGCGAGTTCCTGGTGGGCGACATCGATGTTCTGCTGGGCGACATCGACGGCTGCCCGTTCTACATCGACCGGCGCCTCGATGCCGCCTGGCACCAAGAACAGTTCGTCATCGACGTCGAAGCCGGTGAGCCCGAAGGGTTCTCGCTGGCCGCGGGCCCTGGTCTGCGGTTCGTTACCCGCTCGTCCGCGTGTGCACCGGCGCCGTCGTCGACGCCAGCCCCGTTTTCTCCGATGACGTAGATGACGTGGCAGCGGGCTCGGGCCGGTTCGGGGCGGCGGCGCCTTCGTCGATGAGGTGCATGGCGTGGTGTCGCGCCGCCCGCCGGTCGAAGGTCTCCGTGCGTTGGCAGCCAGCCGCTCGGCCGAGTTCGGCGATCACCGCGTCCGCAAAGTCCACCCCGCTGCGACATTCGGCCAGGGCAGAACGCACGACCTCGTCTCGTTCGACTCGCAACTCGCGCGCATCCAGCAAGCCGTTCAGCACCTCGACGCAGCGCGCGCCCGGTACCTTGTAGGCGCGACGCAGAACCCAGTACACCTCGACAACTGTCACGAGGCTCAGATAACCAGGGTCCGCCTCGGTCAGATCCTCGATGAGGGCCGACGCGATCGGGGACTGCCGTGGATCATCCTGAACGAGGTAGCGGACAACGACGTTGGTGTCGAGCCCGATCACCGGACGTCCGTTGCGCCGGCCGCGATGGCGTCGTTCATGTCGGCTACCGTCACGGGCCGCGTCGGTGGTGGAACCGAACCCTTTAAGTCTCTGACCGACGCCGACTGACGATGGATCTCATAGCCGCCCGTCCCGGTAGGAACGAAGTCCAGCCGGGATCCGGGATGGAGGCCGAGCTTGGCACGTACGTCGGCCGGGATGGTGATCTGGCCCTTGCTGGTGACTGTCGCAGACGTCATGACCGGCCTCCTTACCCGCAGTAAGGCAAGAATACACCTCGGTCGCACAAGCGAATCCGCGAACGGATTACCCCTGGTTGAGCGGTGGGAGCCTGTTCTCGAGGAGATGGCGTTTCCACGCATGGGCACCGGCGCTGGTCGCACTCGCTCTCGGCTCAGCGTGCTCAGCGCGGTTGGCCTCAGGGCTGGCGTGGGACGATCGCCGGTGTGTCGGGTGGCCCACGCGCCCGGCGCTTGGGTCAGCACGTCGGTGGCCAGCACTGTCAGATAGCGAACAACTGATACTAAGCGCGACGAGTGTTCTCACTTACCGATGGACAGCGAACACTTTCCCGGGAACGTGGACGATGTGTGCAAGGACGCCTGAACGGGCGGAAAACCGGCTGCAAGATACGTCGACGCGAACGTGCGACGGCGCCGAGACCTACGGAAATGGGTGGAGCTGAGGGGACTCGAACCCCTGACCCTCACACTGCCAGTGTGATGCGCTACCAGCTGCGCCACAGCCCCTTGCTGGATGGTGTCCGGCCGCAGGTCGAACTCGACAAGTTTAGCAACATGCCACGCGCAGTCCTAATCGCGGCCCGGGTATGACGACGTTCGCGGCGCGAGCGCCGTCATACCCGTTCTCCCCCACCGATACCGCCGGGTCGAATCCAGGTTCGCCGACTCGGGCTCAGCTCCCGGAGCTGGTGGGCGCTGGTGACGACGAACCGCTCTTGGGCAGCAGGTTCGTGAGCCAGTTGACGTCGTTCGTGTTGAGCGGCACGCCGTCCTTGGCGACAGTCGGGGTGCCGGCCTGCCTGCCGACCTTGGCGGCGACGTCCGTCAGCGAGGTCAGATTGGTCTGTGCATCCTTCTTCGCTGCCTCCACGTCGGCGCCGTCCGAGATCTGCTTCTGGGTCGCCGCGGACGCCCCCACCTGCCCGGCGAGCTTCGCAAGCTCGGCGTTGGACAGATCCGTGGACCCGTTCTCCTTCGGCTGGTTCTTCGCGTCGTAGATCGCGGTGTGGAAGGCCATGAACACCCCGGGCTTGGAGCCGTCGCCCTTGGCGACCGCCATGAGCGCGCCGTAGGCACGGGTCGAGTACGTGCCGGAGTGCGACGACCCGTCCAGGAAGTCGACCATGCGATAGTGCAGGCCGAGTTGACCGTCGTCGACGGCCTTGGCGATCTGCTGTCCGAACTGGTGCTCGAAGTCGGCGCAGAGCGGGCAGAGCGCGTCCTCGTAGACGTCCAGCACGACGCCCGGGCTGCCGTTGCCGACGGGGGTGACGGTGATGACGCCGTTCGCGTCCATGGTCGCGACCGACTTGGTGGAGGTCCCGTAGCCGGCTCCCTGTTGGGCCGTGTTCCGGGAATGCAGCACCAGCCCGATCGCGATTACCGCGATGATGACGACGATCGCGACACCGCCGATGATGAGCTGCGTCCGGTCGCCGCTGCTGCGCCGCGCGGCAGCGACCGATGCGCGGCCGCCCTTGCCGGATTTGCCCTTGGTGCCCTTGGGTCCGCCGGACGCTGGGCCCGGAACCGGACCCCGACCGCTCTTGGCCACGAGATGCCCTCCTTGAGTGCGCATCCGTCGCGCACCACCCGGTGCGCGACCACGTCAGACTATCTATGCGTTATCTATGCCCGGCGTGCCGGCGTGTCCATGTCGGCCGGCCGGCCGCGAACGTCGTCATGGGCGGCGGCTTCGTCACCGTCGTCGCCGTCATCACTGGCGTCATCCTCGACCCGTCCGCGCGCCAGCCGGTCGACCGACAGCCACGACGAGGGCCGCACCAGCAGGTAGATCGAGACGATCAGCAGGCCGGTGTCCCGGAGTATCTCCAGCGTGTATTCGGTGGCGCCGGTCTGCACGGCTCCCCCGCCGCCGAAGCATCCGCAGTCGATCGACAATCCGCGTGCCGCAGCGGATATCACACCGATGAGGAACGCGAGCATCAGCAGTGCGGACAGCAGCGCACCGAGCCGGGTCGCGAGACCCACCAGCAGGATCAACCCCACGGCGATCTCGAGATACGGCAGGATCGCGGCGACCGTCTCGGCGAGCCCGTCGGGCAGCAACTGGTAGCCCTTGACGGCGACCCTCGTCTGCGCGGGGTCCGACGCCTTGATGATCCCGGAGACCAGAAAGACGACGCCGAGCAACAGCCGCGCCGCGAGGCCGACCAGGTCCCACAGCCGGTGGCGGCCCACAGTCAGAGATGTGCGCACACCCCTTACCGTACCGATCGCGATGTGCAAATCATGTGAGATCCGCCCGGATTGCGCGTTACCCCGCGCTGGAGGTGGTCGCCGAGGCCGGCGCCACGTCCAGTTGTGTGATGAGATCGATCACCCAGGCCACCGAGGGGACTCCGTTGGTGGAATTCGCCGGTGTGCGCATCAGCACCCGACTGCCGATGGGAACCCCGACCAGCGCCGCGAACGGGGAGCTGGAGCTGAGCGGGAAGGCCTGCGGACCGGTGCCGGCCTGCGGGTTCTTGCCGGTGGGATCGGGCCAGCTCTGCTGCGTCTGGCTGCCGTCCCAGGCGGTGGCAACGTATTGCACGAGCACGTCGCCGGCCTGCGCAGGCGCCCCGTGGCCTTTCGCGACGAGCGTCACACCGGGCTGGGCGGGATCGGGCAGCGACTTCGGCACCGTGATCGTCGGCACCTCTCCGAGCTTTCCGCTGGCCGTGGGCCACCCGGCAGGAATGTCCTGCGGGGTTGCCGTCAGATCGGCCGCGGCGTTCGTCGCGTACACGCCCACCACGTCGATCACGAAGATCAGGCTGGCCCCGCCGGGGATCTTCGGCGGGCTGCCGGCCGCGCCGTAGCCGTCCCACGCCGGGAAGCTCAGCAGCACCCGACTGCCCTGCTTCACACCCTGCAGACCGACGTTCCAGCCGGCGACCACCTGCGGCCGCGCCACGCCGATCTGCGTGGTGAACACGGCCTTGCGGTCGTAGGAGTTGTCGAACTCCTGGCCGCCCCACACCTGGCCGAGGTAATTGACGACGACGGTGTCGCCGGCCTTGGACTGCGGGCCGTCGCCCTCGCTCAGGATCACCCGCTGCAGGCTCTGCGGCGCGGCCGTCTTCGGAACGGTGATGGTCGGCTTTTCGCCGAACGTGCCTGTCGCCTGCGGCATTGCGTCGCGAGCAACGGGAGCGGCGACAGCGGTGTCCGCGGGGATCTCCGGCCCCGCCGGGACCGGTGACGATGTGGTGGTCGGCGCGGACGTCGAGGTGGTGGCGGTATCCGTCTGGCCGGTTGTCGAGGATGACGACGTTCCGGTGTCGGACGAGTTCGACTGGTTCGAGGTACCGGCGGCGCACGCCGACAGCGTCACCAGCGCGGGGACGAGAACGGCGGATACTGCCAGGGCGCGCAGGCGCATGCCTTGCTCACTTTCGGGTCTGGGTCGTCACGTCGCGGAGCGTCGCTGTCGCGTCGCCTTCCCGGTTATGACGGCCGCAGCGGACGTTCCGACGGTCGGCGCCCGCGGTCAACCCGCCCATTCTGCCAGCACCGCGTCGGAGAGTGCGGGCCACAGCGGCCGGGACCAGTCGCCGAAGTCCCGGTCGGTCAGAGCGACGAGCCCGATCCCGACCTCGGGGTCGGCCCAGCAGAAGGTACCGGACTGCCCGAAGTGCCCGACCGTACGCGGCGAGTTGTCCGCGCCCGTCCAGTGCGGATGCTTGGTGCCCCGGATCTCGGGGCCGAGACCCCAGTCGTTCGGGCGCTGCACACCGTATCCGGGCAGCACGCCGTTAAGGCCGGGGAACGCGACAGTCGTTGCCTGCGCATGAGTCTCGCGTGCGAGCAGCGTCGGTGCGAGCAGCTCGCGCGCGATCGTCGCGATGTCCGGCGCGGTGGAGAGCCCGCCGTGCCCGGCGTGACCCTCGAGCGACGTCCGCGCCATGCCGAGCGGGCCGGTGACGCCCTCGCGAACGTAGTCAGCGAACGCGAAACCGGATCGTTGGGCCACCAGGTCGCCGAGCACCGCGTATCCGGCGTTCGAGTAGATGCGCCGGCGTCCGGGCGCGCTCTGGATGTCCGGGCCCCGGAAGGAGAGCCCGGACGCGTGCGCGAGCAGGTGCCTGACCGTCGCCCCCGGCGGGCCCGCCGGCTCGTCCAGGCCGAGGACGCCCTCCTCGATGGCGAGCAATACCGCGTGCGCGGTCAGCAGTTTCGTCACGGATGCGAGCGGGAAGACGCGATCGAGGTCCCCGCGGGTGGCGATGACGCCGTCCCGGTCGACAGCGGCGGCCGCCACGTGCGGCACGGGCCAGGAGTCTGTCAGTTCCAGTGCGCGCACGGACAGACACTACGTCATGGGCGGTCCGGCACCGGCCTCCCGGCCGGCGGATGCGACGTCAACCAAATCCGGTGTCAATCCCACAGGCTCGGCGGGATGATCCGGTCGATGGCGTTGCCGAGTATCAGAATGCCGCTGGTTTTCGCGTGGTCTGCAGGATCGTCGCATTCGAACAGGATGACCGTCTTGTGCAAGTCGGGTGCGTAGGTGCCGATGAGGCTGTCGGGAGTGCTCCCGTCTGGGCTGCACCCGAGCGCGAGCCCGGCCTCCCAACCTTCGACGTCGCTGTTGCAACTGTGCGACTTCACGTAGTAGATGGGGTTGACCACCATAGCGACGTGATCGTCGTCTGCCTGGTTGAAGCCGATCGACGGTGCCACCTCGGAGCCGGGTGGCGTCTCGTCGAATCTGAACGCGCCATAGCCCGTCTGCAGGGAGGGGCACTGGGAGTCGCTGCCAACAGTGCGCTCCCCGATCTCGTAGTAGCTGCGTTCGAGGAGCAAGCCCGTGCCGTCCGCCGACTCGTCGAACGACAAGTCGATTCTTGCGGTGATGGACGAACCGCGATCGTTGTATTTGTAGTTGATCGTTCCGCCGCCATTGCAATAGGCGCTGTCTCCGATGTTGCGCTTGCCTGTGCGAACCGCCGCCTGATCGAGCGCCTTCCATCGGATGAGCAGCGCCTTGATCGCTTGGAGCTCACGGATCATGGCGGGCGATGGGGTGATGCAACCATCGTGCCAGCGCTCTCCCCAGCAGCTGACGAGCGTGTCCACCAGGCCGCGGACGAGGGCCTTGTCGTCGGTGCGGGTTCCTTCCGGGGTCACGAAAGGCGCCGTCAGCCAGTCCATCACGTCCATGTCCAGCACGACTTCACCGCACTTGTCGTTGGCGGCCTGCGACAGCTTTCGTAGATGGCCGACCATCTCGGTGAAGAGGTCGGCGAGTTGGTCGAGCGAGCTGCCCGGCTTCTTGTTGTGGATGTCGGCGGTCTTGCGCGCGGCGTCGGCTGTCGGACCTGTGTCCAGCCCGGCGTTCTTCAGCGCCTCGGAGACAGCGCCGAAGGGCCCGACGCCACCCCCGGAGAAGTGCGAGACGTACACGGCGGTCCGGTCGGGGTCCGGCACTATCGGCGCCGGCCGCAGGTCGAAACCCGCGCCCGTGTAGGCGAAGCCGAGCACGTCTTGCTGCGGCAGACCGGTGATCTCGAGCTGGGCCATCGCGGCGAGTTGCAGGCCGTGCGGCTGCATGTCCACCCCGTGCAGAGTGCCGTCGGGCAGATCCTTGAAGGCGCCGATCGAGGTGATGGGCGTGAGCGTGATCGCCGTGTCGAAGACCAGGGCGTCCTTCGGGAGGTGCAGCGTGTAGGTGACGCCGCTCGCGGTCAGGCTCACGTCGCCGCCGGCGGGACCGACGGTCTTCGTGACGGCATCGTCGTCGGCCAGGCCGACCGTAGTGAGCGGAGCCGCGAAATCGACCGACCGGATCGGCCACGGGGTGGCCTTGACCGCGGCCAGGAAATCCTTGGCCACGTCGGACAGGTTGCCCTCCGACGGCTTCTGGGTTGGCGCCGTTGTCGACCCGGAGTTCGATCCACCGGTTGCGCCCGTGCCTGTCGGGTGGCCGGCCGTCATCGCCGTGCACCCCGACACGAGGACGAGCGCCGACGTCACCATCGCCACCAGCTTGGTCACGGCAGATCTCGTGCGCATGGACACCCCTCGAATTCCGGACGGTCGGCCGCGAGCGTCACGGCCATGTCCCGGGACGTTATCGAGCGATTCGGCTCGCGCCAATGGACCTTGCGAAGGTTGACGCAGTTTGCGGATAGGGGGCGCGGCCGCTGCCCGTCACACGCCCGCCGCACGCCCGTCGAAACCGGCCGGCGGCGCGTCGGCGACAATGGACCGGTGGTGGACAAGAGTCTGTGGGCGCGCAAGATCGAGGCCGAGCCGGAGCACTCGCGGCGGTTTTTGCAACGGTTCCGCGACATGGCGGCCTCCGGGCAGGACATCGCGGGCGAGGCGCGCTTCGTCGACACGATGGCGCCGCGCGGCGCGCGGATCTTCGACGCGGGCTGCGGCTCGGGGCGCACCGGCGGACCGCTCGCCCGGCTCGGGCACAGCGTGGTCGGCGTGGACGTCGATCCGGTGCTGATCGACGCCGCGAAGGAGGACTACCCCGGTGCCACCTGGCTGGTGGGCGACCTCGCGGAGTTGGAGGTGGGGTTTCTCGCAGCGGCCGGGGCGCCGGAGCGGTTCGACATCGCCGTCGCCGCAGGCAATGTGATGCCGTTCCTGGCGCCGTCGACCCGCCGCGAGGTGCTCTCGCGGCTACGGTCCGTGCTGGCGCCGGCCGGCCGGGCGGCCGTGGGGTTCGGGGCCGGACGCGGCTACCCGTTCGACGAGTTCTTCGAGGATGTGGCGGCGACGGGCTGGGAGGCGCAGGCGACGTTCCGGGGCTGGAACCTGCTGCCGTTCGATGCGGAGTCGGAGTTCCTGGTCGCGGTGCTGGCGCCTTCCGTGCCGGGTCGGTCGGGCGGGCGGTCGCGCGGCGCGTTCGGCGCCCCGCTGCGGGACGCGCACACGCAGCCTACGACGCGCCCGAGACCGTCGGCCGGGTCAGATCCTATGGGCGGCAACACTCTTCGGCCGTTGCACTGAAAACTCAACCGCCGGACGAACCGGGCTTCATGCGGAAGTCCAGGTGCGGCGGTAGCGCGATGGTGCGTTCGGCCTCGGCGCGGAGCGCGGACAGCGCGTGCTCGTCCCGCGCGTCGATACCCCGCGCTGCGGCAAGCCGGGCCGCCTGGCAGGCGAACCAGAGATCGTCGAGCGACTCTTCCCCCTCCCGGAGGTCCGCGACCTCCAGGGTCGGGTCCGTCACAATCGCGGCGCAGTGTTCCGCAAGCCCGGCGGCGAGCGCGGCTCGCGCCTCCAGCACCCGCAGGCGACCGCCCAGACGCCACTCCAGCGGTAGCTTGTCCAGGGCCGCCATGGCGAGGGCGGCACCGTGCTTCGTCCCGATGCCGACGAGCGCGCCCAGCGCCTCGACGGCCAGCCCGGGGCTGGGGCTGAGCGCGAGCGCCCGCAAGTACTCGTCCGACATCGCCTGGGTGTCCCCGTCGCGTCGCGCGGCGAGCGCGAGATTGCGGTGCGCATAGGCGTTGTCGTGCCGGGTAACGGATTCCTCCCAGTCCGCCGCCGCGCCCACCCAGTCGCCGGAACTCGCCTTCGCGACACCGGCGAGCGCCGGCGCGGCCCAGCCCGGCGAGCGCGTCAGGGCCCCCACGAGGACCGGGTGCAGGTGCACGGAGTTCGGGAACTCGCCGTCCGCCGGGTCTGGGTACCGGCCGGTCTCCAGCAACTCGACCCACGGCTGCTGCTCGTCGCCGAGAGTGCCGTCCGGGAACGGGGTTCCGGGCAGATCCAGCGGTCGTTCGCCGGACAGCGCGCGCAGCCGGCGCTCCAACGCGCCCCAGCCGGATCCGGTGTGCAGCCACGCATCCGGCTCACGTGTCGCGAGAGCCGCTGCGGCCGCGTCGATCTCGGCGAGGCGCGTAGGCGGTACCGCGGAGATGACGAAGTTCTCGGCCGCGGCCCGCGCGGAATGCCATGCGCCGTGGGCGGTGTCGGCGCCTAGCGCGATCGGCCCGTAACCCTCCGTCCACGACCACACCGCGCCGGCCGGCATCGGCAGATGCTCGAACTGGGTCGCCGCGAGCCCCGCCTGGATCTCGGCGTACCCGCCGGCCGGATCGGCCAGCGGCCCGGACAGCCATTCCTGCCAGCGCCGTCCGCCGGGGCTCGTTCCCCAACGAAAGAGCTTGCGCCCGATCAGGTTCGCCATCGACGTCTGGAACAGCCCGGCGCCGCGCCCGTCGACCGCGGCGATCCACGGCTGCCGCACCCCGTCGAGGTCGAAGAAGAAGTCCGCGGCATCGGAGAACCGTGCCGGATAGGAGATGTCGGGCACTTCGTCATCGACGGGGGATGCGTCGCCGGGGGCGACGGGCTCGTGCCGCAGGATGCTGTCATAGGAGTAGTTCCACGCGTGCGTCGCCGGCGCCAACACGCGCGTCGAGACGTCTTGTGGCACAGCGATATTGCTCCACCAATACATCGGGACGTCGTACTCATTGGGGTTCGAGATGCGCACATGGACGAAGAGCGCCTCCGAGCCGGGTGGCAGATGGACGTCGAGCTGGTAGACGACGCGCCGCAGCCGTTCGAACTCGTAGAGACGCAGCACCGGCACGCCGTCATCGCCGAGGACGCGAGCGGCATGCATGGGCGCGCAGGTGAGCGGCGTGTGCCCGATGGTGCCGGTGTTCCATTCCACTCCCCCGGCGAACCAGGCGTTGCGCAGCGCGAGGTTCGCGGGTTGGAAGATCGGGTTGGTGTACAACAGTTCTCGGCCGGTCGACAGCTGGCGCAACGACCACATCCGGCCGCCCTGGTTCAGCAGGAAGGTCGCACGCAGGTGCTCGTTCTCCAGCACGGCCACGGGGTGCCGTTGTGGGGCGCGCTCGCGAGAGTAGCCGTCCTGCATCAGATATGGACTGATCGTGGCGACTCGCCCATAGCGGGCCCGGGTGCGGATCGTCTCGGTCGCGGCGGTCAGGTCGGCGGACTTGTCCAGACTGGCATCGCCCTGGATCGGCGGGAACGGGTTCGGCGCGCCGACATCGGCCGTCGGCATCGTCCGGTGATCGAGGGTCAGGCGCGTCATGTCGATCCCCTGTCGAGCAGAGTGCGGGCGGTGCCGGATGACGGCCGTGTGCGACGCCGAGCAACGGTGATGTCGTACCGAGCGTACGGGTCCCGGATCAACCGGTGCCGCCACGACATCGTCGGCCACCGACTACCTATCGTCGATACCCACATATCGTTGGCACATGGACGAGGAATCACCCGACCCGCCGGGCATCTCCCCCAGCACGAGGGCGGCGCTCACCAGCGCCGCCCTGTTCCTGATAGCTGCTGCCTGCACCCTTGGGTCGAGCCCGTTCCACGGATTAGCCAGAGGCATGCTCCTCGGCGTGAGCATCGTGCTCTTCGCCACCGGCGGGATGATCCTCGGGATCCGGATCGCGAAACGCGCCGACCGCATCACGACGGCCCGTCTCGAGAGGCTGTCGCGCCGCGACCGCAGGCGGCCATGACGACTCCGCCGCCAGCCATGCTAGCCAGCCCGGTCGCGCTCACCACCGCGCCGGCCAGTGCCTAACGGTGATGGTTCACGACTCGTTCCGATCCCCGGCCCAGACACCCCGGTCCGCGCACCCCGTCCCCTACCGTGGTGTGGTGACGATGCCGCACCCTCGCAACCTGCCGCTCGCGGGCCTGCACGTCCTCGTCGTCGAGGACGACCCGGCCATCGGCGCGCAGCTCGTCAAGGGACTCGCCCTGGTCGGCTGCAAACCACGGCAAGTAGGCACCGGCGCCGCCGCGCTCGAAGACGGCGATGCCGGGCTCGTGCTGCTGGATCTGGGCCTGCCGGACATGGACGGCGTGGACGTGTGCGTCGCGCTTCGGCGCCGCTCGGCAGTGCCGGTCATCGTGGTCACCGCGCGCGGCGCGGAGCCGGCTCGGGTGGCGGCACTGGACGCCGGCGCCGACGACTACATCGTCAAACCGTTCGGGTTCGACGAGCTCACCGCCCGGATGCGGGCCGTGCTGCGCCGCGCCGGCGGAACCGACACTGTCGAGTGGGGACGGCTGCGCATCGACGCGGCGGCGCGACGGGTGCGCGTCGACGGCGCGGTCGTGGAGCTGACCGGCAAGGAGTTCGACATCCTCGCCTGCCTGGCCATCGACCCCGGCCGGGTGGTCAGTCGGGAGGAGATCTTCGATCGTGCCTGGGACGAGCACTGGTACAGCCCGCGGAAGGTCCTCGATGTGCATATGGCCGCGCTGCGCCGCAAGCTCGGCGACCCCGCGCTGATCGAAACCGTGTACGGCCGCGGCTTCCGGCTCGCCACACCCGAAACACCATGACCAGCCGCATCATTGCCGGATTCATGTCCGTGCTCGTCGCGGTGCTCGCCGCGGTCGTCATCCCGCTGGGAGTCATCGTCACCCGGCAGCAGGCCCGCGACTTCGTCGACCAAACCGGCCGCGTCGCCCAGACGATCGGCGACATCGCCGAAGAGCACCTCGACGACCACGCCCAGCTGGCCGGCCTACAGACTGTGCTCGCCCGTTTCGCCGCGAACGGCTACAACAGCACCGTGCTCGACGCGGGTGGACATCTCGTCGCATCCGCCGGCGCGGCCGCACCGCAGTCGGTGCTCCGCGCTGCTGCCACCGGTGGCCCGCTGCCCCAAGGCGACGACCTGGTCGCCGTGGCAACCCCGGTGGGCGACGGGAACGCGCTGCTCGGCCGGGTCGTCGTCACCCGCGACACGAGCGCCATGGACACTCGCCGCCGCGAGCTATGGGGCCTGCTCGCGGTCGCCGCCATCGGCGCGATAGCCGCCGGCGCCGTCATCGCCTGGCTCATCAGCCGCTGGATCGCCCGTCCGATCACCCGGCTGGCGCGCGCCACTCACAGCGTCGGCCACGGCACCGGCGGCTATCGCGCCGATCACGGCACAGATCACAGCCCCGATCACAGCACCGATCACGGAACGAACCACAGCACCGGCGACGCCGGGACCATCGTCCGCGCAGATGAGCGCGCGGGCCCGGCGCAGGTCCGCGAGCTGGCCGCGTCGTTCAACGCCATGTCCGACCGGGTTGCGGCCCTGCTGGCGGCGCAGCGGAACATGACCGCCGACGTTTCGCACCAGTTGCGCACACCGCTGGCCGCGCTGCGCCTCAAGCTCGAGCTGCACCGCGACGAGCTGCCCAACGCGGGCGCCGCCGGTATCACCGCCATGATCGACGAAACCAACCGGCTCACCGGGCTTCTCGACGGGCTACTCGCCGTCGCCCGCGCCGAGGCCACCGCCGCCGACCCCACCCGAACCGACCTGGCCACCGCCGTCACCGACCGCGTCGACGTATGGCGCCCGGTCGCCAGCGACGAACAGGTCGAGCTGCGAGCCGACCTGACACCCACCGCCGCCGACATCACGCCCAGCCACCTCGAACAGATCCTGGACAACCTGATCGCCAACGCCATCAGCGCCAGCCCACCCGGCGGCCGCATTACCATCACCGCCAGCACCGGCCCGGCCGGGCCGACCATCACCGTCAGCGACACCGGCCCCGGCATGACCAGCGAACAACGCGACCATGCCCTGCGCCGCTGGTCCACCGACCACGCCGACCACGGCGGAACCGGCCTCGGCCTCACCATCGCCCGACGCCTCACCGAAGCAGACCACGGCACCCTGACACTCGACGACGCCCCCGGCGGCGGACTCGCAGTCACCATCCGCTACCCGCCCACCAGCCCGCACGGCAGACCGAGCGAGGCGGCACCCCGGGCGACCCGTCCGGCCCGTCACGGCTGACCGCGCACCGCATCAATGCTGAGCCCGCCCTGGTCAGTGCCGATCGGATATGACGGTGTTCTCGGTGTTCTCGGCCGAACGAGCTCACCGCGGCACGGCCCGTGTCGCATATTCATCGGCCAGCGCGATGGCCATCTGCCCGGCCGCAGTCGGGTGTAACGGCGCCACCGCATCCAGCCCCTGCACGTACGGATAGGTGCTGCACACCCCGTGGCCCGTGAAATCCGGCCCGACGGTGCTGAAGCCGGCAGCCTTCGCGCCCGCCGCCAGCACGGCGTTCAAGGCCGCCAGGTCGGATTGCAGGGTCTGCTGCTTGTCCTTGGTGATGCCACGGTTCGCGAGGCACGAGATGTCGTCCGGGAACGGGTCGTAGTACTGGTTGATGATGACGCCCGGATGGCGCGGCAGCTGCTGCAGCGCCGCCACCAACTGCAGCAGGTCGGTGCTGAAATGGGCGAGCTGCTGCTGGAAGTAGGCCTGTTCGGCGCTGTTCGCGCAATTGTCGCTGACAGAGCAGATCCGCAGGATGTTCGTCCAGTCGACATCGTTCGCACCGATGCTGACGATGACAAGATCGGCCTTCGACACTGCCGGCTCGCCCACCTGCGGCGGCAACGTCATGCTGAGGCTGGGCTCCGGCCCGAGCAGCCCGGTCCTGATGGTCGCCTTCGAACAGGCGAGGTTGGTCACCTCCCACCCATTCGCGGCAGCGAGAACGGCGGCGAAGGAGTCGCGACTGCGCCCGCAGACGGAATCCGCCCGGCTGGGGTCGGCCACGATCGGATTGCCCAAGCCGGCCGCGGTGGAGTCCCCGATGACGACGACCTTCTTGATCGAACTCCGGTCCACGGCCGCGGTCGACGGCAGATCCGGCAGCTGCGTCGCCCCGGCCAGATCCTGCAACGAGCGGACGGACTTCAGCTTCGCCGGCGCGGTGAAGGCCGTGACCATCACGGCGCCGCCGTCGATCACCAGCGTCGCCACCACCCCGATGATGATCAGCCCGACCGTGCGCCCCCACCTGCGGCGCAGCCAGCCCGCCGCGGCCCCGGAGATCAGCACCGCGATCACCACGGCCACCGCGAGCTGCCAGATGAAGAACCGTACCCAGCCGTGCAACAGCGCCGATTGGAGCGCCTGCACGGCCTCCTTCGACCCCGACGCCGCGAATTGGGCGAGCTGTTCGCCGACGGCGATTCGCCGCAGCTCCAGCCGGGGCCGCACCGGGCCGACGAAGTCCACGACCGTCGGTAGTTGCTGCCCGAACAGGTCTACCTCCCCCGGACCGGACAGGCTCCATGACGGTCCGGTGACCCCGACCCCGACGGTCTGGCCCGCGGTCGACACCTGCTGCATCGGTGTCAGCCACAGCGACGCCGCGACCGCACCGACCGAGAGCACCAGCACCAGCGCCGCCGTCGCCAACCCGCGCGCCACGCGATGTACACCGCTAGGCGCGCCTTTTGCAGGGCCGCGCGCGGTTGCCGCAGCACCGTCCGACACCTGCTCGGCGCCGGGCTCAACTACGCCGCCGCTTTCACCGCTGGGTTCGCCTGTGCCACCGGGTTCGCCGCCCGGGCCGCCGGCTTCACGGTCGGGCTCGCCGCCCGGGCCGCCGGCAATACGGTCGGGCTCGCTGCCGGACTCACCGGGATGCGCGCCGTCGGATCCGGTTTCGCTGTCGTCGGTCATCGCCTTCCAGAATGCCCCGACCCCCGACGTCCGTGTCTTGCTCACATCGAGACACCCGGATTTCCCGTCGACCGGGAGTCCTGCAGAGTTTCGGGCGCCCATCTCTCTGCAGTACTCCCCGTCGACGCCCGCGTCGCCGGTATCGGGATGGGTATTGGCATCGGCGAGGGGCACAGGAGAACCGCTTATGACGACTCTCGTGGCCGCGCCACCGTCGCACCGCCGCGCGCGGCGGCGAACAGCGTCATACTCGGACGAAACCGAGGCGCCGGGCGAGCCAGGTCAGCTGCCGGAACACATCGGGATCCTGCGCGACCGCTACTGCTCGTGCATGTTCTCCAGCACCGGCTCCTGCACGTTGGCCTGCGCATTCCACTTCTGCTGCGACGACCCGTCACACGTTTCCACGATCGCCTTCTGGTACTGGTTGTTGTACAGGTCGGTCGTCTTGCTGAGCGACAGGCATCGGCCCGGGCTCGACGAGTCGCGGATGGTGAACTTGTCCTTGTACGCGAGTTCGTTGCCGGACGCATCCTGCGTCTGGTATGTGGTCCACGTCTGCGCCGTCTTGGTCGCGCCGGAACTCGCGCACGGGGTCACCGTGACGTAGCCGCCCTCCGTACCCGGACTCGTCAGGCAGTACTTGGAGCCGTTGTTGGTCACCCACTGATTCGACTGCGGGGCGGACCCGGTGGTCAGAGCCGGGGTCGGCGTGAACTTCTGGTTCCAGGCAACCTTGGTGGGGTCCGGGTTCTGTTTGCACGTATACAGGATGAGGAACTGGGCGCCCGAGTTCGCCCCGCTGACGCTCTGGTTCGTCACGTCCAGGCACCGCCCGAACTGCTGGAAGTTCACCAACTGGGAGTTGGTGGCACCGGCCTGGCCCGCACCGACCGCGGGCGACGGGATCCACGTCTGCGCCGTATCGGTGGTTCCTCCTGCGCAGTTCGTCAATGCCAGCGCGGTTCCGGCGGTTTGCGACGCGGCGGTAATGCACTGTCCGCCGACATCCGTCTTCCCGGAGTTGGAGTTCCGCAAATGCGAACTGTCGTCGACGCTCCACACCTGCTGGTAGGGCGGGCTGCCGGGCGCATTGCATTTCGCGAGTGTCACCGCATTACCGCTCGACCCCGCGGAGTACACGCACAGGCCGTAGCCATTCGCGTTGACGGTCGTGTCGCCGATGGTGGCCGCGAGCTGAATCGTCAGGTCGGGGTTGTAGATGAAACTCATACCCTTGGGCAGCGCCTGGTTGCCCGTCGGGCAAAGGCTCAGCTTCACCGCACTACCGGCGACCGGCGAACTGCCGGCATCCATGCAGTAGTTGTCGCTGCCCGCCGGCCAGATGCGGATCGGCCCGCCGGGGATGTTCGTGTTCGTCGTCTTGACGACGTAGGTCGTCACCAGGGTGCGGGATTCACCGGCCGTGTCGCTGCCCTGGGACGTGAGCACCACATAGCTGGGCGTGTAGGAGTTGGTGGCCGTGTCGCGTACGCCGTACCCAGAGACGCAGATCATCTTGTGGTCGATCCCCCACTGAGTGTCGTGCGCATTGGGATCGGCGGTGTAGTAGGCAATGTCGACGGAATACCGGTCGTTGCTCCCGTTGCCGACCGACCCCGCGAGCGGGCCGCAGGGCAGCTTCTTCGCGTCGCCCTGCATGACGCCGTCCTTGTTCGGGCTGGTCGCCGCGCGCACCTGGCCGAGCGCGACGTCGATGCCGGATTCGGCGGCCTGCAAGGTGCGCCCGCGTGCGGTGTCGAACGTGGTGGTGTGCGCCTGGTTGATGACGAGCGGAACCATGAGCGCGGCCAGCGCAATGCCGATGACGGCGACGAGCATCGCCATGGGCAGCGATCCGCGGTCGGTTCCGCGAACGCTGAAGCGCGACCGGATGACGTTCATGACCGCCCCTTCTCGGCGCAGATTCCGGTGGTGGCCGTCGTCAGCCGCGAGTTGAACGCGGTGAACGTCACGTCGGAGATGGATGTCGTGGTGCCTGAACGGCCCACCGACACCGCGACCAGCCGAATATCGAGCTGCTCGTACGGCACGGCGGCGTCGGACATGGTGAACGTGAACGGCGTGACGGCGGCACCGGTGGTCGGATCGGTGTCGGTGACGCCGGAGGCGAGCGGCAGCCAGTTGCTCACATTCGTCGCCGATCCACCCGAGACCGTCCAGGTGCGCTGCTGCAACTGCTGCGCTGTGGGGTTCAGGCGCAGTTGCGTGCACTGCGGGGTCCCGGTGTAGGTCGTTTCCCACTCCACATACCAGGCGCCGCTGGATTTGCCCGGCGGTGAGATCGCCGACGCGTACCGGATCGATTTGTCGAGCCGATTGAAGGCAATGCTCAGTTGTGACGACGTGTCCGCGATGGCCTCGGACTTGCTGGTGGAGTTGTACATCATCACGACCGACCCGGTGAAGATCGTCATGAAGATCGTCATGATCGTCATGCCGACGACGAGTTCCATCAACGTGACACCGGCGTCGCCGTGCCGCGGGCGGCGGCGCAGGACCGTGAGCCTGGCGCGAAAGCCGCCCAACGAAAGGCCCCGTCCACGAAATGGCGTAGGCGCGGTGGTCATTTCGTCACCGTCCAGGTGAAGGTTGCGGTATTGCTTGCGCCTGTCGAATCGGTGACCTGTACCTGTATCCCGGGGAACGCCTGCTTCGGATTACCCGCCGTTCCGGTGACGGATCCATCTGGATTCAGCGTCAGCCCATTCGGCATGGGGTTCCCGCTCTGTGCAAAAGTCACGGCTCCGATGGCACCCGTCACGAACGAGTTCATGTTGACGGAGCTAGCGGCGCCTTTGCTGATCGACTGGTCCGGAATGGTAAGGACGGGCTTGTCGACAACCGTCCAGTTGATGGTGATCGTCGACTTCTGGCCGGAGTCCGGGTCGTTGACGTTGAAGGTGACATTCTTCGCCGGGCTCGTGGCCGTCGGGGTGCCGGTGACCGAATACCCCGATGTCGCGTCGCCCGTCAAAGTGAGCCCATTCGGCAGCGCATTGCCCGGGGCCAAGGTAATCGCAGCGTGCCCGGACCCGCCGCTGACCGCGAGCGGTACCGGGTCGATCGGGAAACCGACCCGGCTCACCTGCTGGCCCGTTGCCGGCAATCCCAGCGGTTCGACGACAGTCCACTGGAACGTCACCGATGTGGTTCGTTTCACGGACGAGTCGTTGACCGTCACCGTCACCGGGTAGGTGCCCACAGCCGTCGGCGTGCCGCCGAGTGTGAAGGTGGTCTTGCCCGTTCCGCTCGCGGTCCCGGTGATCCCGGGTGGCAGGCCCTGTGCGTTCCAGCCGTAGGTCGCGCCGGATCCCCCGGTCGCCGAAAGAACGAGACTCTTCGCGGCTGTACCGGCTACGCCGTTCTGGTCTGCGGCACCCGTGATCTTCAGCTCCGGATAGACGAGCCAACTGAAGCTGTTGCTGGTGCCGGGCCGGATGAATGCATCGGTGATGACGAAGTTCCCGCCGGTCTTCGTGCCGGCCGTGGTCGGACTGCCTATGACGGTCCCGTCGCTGGTCACCGCAAGCCCGGCCGGCAGATTGTTGCCTGCCCAGGTGAACGGCGGCACTCCCCCGGTGAGCGCGCAGAAACCACCGGCGCCGACGATCGGCAACGCGGGGTGGGTTGGGTCCTCGGCGCTGAAGGTGTCGCCGACGGCGATCGCGGGTGGCGCGCATCCGGTGACGCTCGGCAGCGGTGGCGGCGAGTCGTTGAAGTAGAAGAGCGGCTCCGCGGTGCCGTTCAGCAGGATCGAGGACAGGTAGCTGCAGGTACCGGAGGGACAGGTCGCATCGGCCCACGAGATCGCGGTGACAACCCGGAGGTACTGCCGGTAGGTGACCCCGCCGATCTGCGCGGATTTCGTGATGCAGTCTGCCGTCGTCTTGTCGGCGGCGTTCCGGTAGCACCACTCTTCGTAGTAGCTGACCTGGTACGTCGTGTTGCTCAGCGTCCTGGTGACCGGCGTGGTGGGCAGGTGAGCGCATCCGGTGACGGCACCACCGACGCACAGGGTCTTGCCGGCGTTGACGGCAGCGCCGGTGTCGAACGCCTGGTCGCCCGCCGTGTTGAGCCATGCCTTGACCGCTGCGGGGGCGGCGCCGAACTGCGCCAGCACGCTCGTCTTGTCGCGCCCGGCGAGCGCGCCGGAGTAGCTGAGCCCGCGGGCCTGATCGATCTCATCGGTGGCGATCCGGATGGCGTTCTGCGCGCCGCGCTGGTTCGTCGTGGCGTGCATCGTGGTGATGAACATGGTGGTGAGCGCGGTCATGAGGATCGTGATGATCACGATCGCCACGATCGATTCGAGCAGGATGAATCCTCGATCGTCGGCCCGGCCGTCGGGACGGCCGTCGGCACGGCCTGCGACGGACGCGTCGGCGTGCCGCGCCGACGGCTTCCGCACAGGCCGCGCAGCCGGCGCGGTATCGACCGCGGACCGGCTGCGCGGATGACGTGGCCACCACATGGCATGACCCCGCGCTCAGCCGCCGAGTTGTTGGTGCAGGGCTGCGGCGGCCTGGGGCGTCTGCGGGGCGACGAACACGGCCAATTGCACGGTCATCGTCATCTGAGACGCCTTGGCGGCAGCGGGTCCGGCGGCGGGCGAGGCCGGCGCCACTGCTCCGGCACCTGCGGCCGGTCCGGCCGCGTTCGCCGACGCGGCACTGCCATCAGCGCCGGCGACCGGGGCGAACTGTGCAGAAGAGATCAGTGCGCTGCGCGCACCCGCGGTCTGGATGTTCCCGAGGAGCGCCTGCAGATCACCGAATGTTCCGTCGGCGATGAGCGTGACGGGAATCGTGAAGAGGCCAGCCGCAGACGCCTTGGCCGCACCCGACCCGGACGTGACGTCGGCACCGGATGCCGAGCCCGCGGCCGGTGCGGCAGCGCCGGTGCCTGCCGATGCCGCATCCTTCGCAGCGTTGGTGGAGCTACTCGCAGTGTCACCGGCCGCCGTGGCCGGCTTCGCGGCAGCGTCCGCCTTGACCGCGGTCGGTGTGCCGATGACGATGCTCGTCACCGTCACCTTCGCGTGGGCGGCCTGCTGGGTGATCTGCCGGGTGAAGGCGTCCAGCGAGCTGGTCGGCGGCAGTGCCACCTGCAAGGTGTCGAGGTCTTTCACGAGCTTGGGCAGCGAGGCGGATTCGACGCGCAGCTTGTCGACCTTGGCCTGCAGCGCGTCGTTCTGGTCGGCCGCCGCCGCCGCGTTGGCGCGGACGGTGGCCGCGTCGTCCAGCTTCGGGCTGATGACGAGGAACCAGGACGCGGCGACCATCGCGACGGCGACCGCGACGCCGCCGGCGATCCATTTGCGATCCGCGCGAAGACTCGACATCATGATCCGTCGCCTCCCTCGTCGAAGCGGTGGGTGAGCAGCGCATCGGTCAGCGTGAGCTGCAGGCTGTAGGTGGTGCCGGCTGTCGCCCCGGACGCTGGGCCTGCTGGGCCGCCTGCCGGAGTGCCCGCTGAACCGGCTGCGGACGCATCGGCCCCGGTGGCCTGGTTGCTGAGCGGGTACGGTTCGAAGACGCCGGGAACACGGCGTAGCGCGTCCACATATGCCGCCAGGTCGGTGAGCTGGGCTCCGGTTCCGGACAGCGTGACGGTGCCGACGTGGTGAGCATCGGAGGTGTCGAGACCGCCGACGCCGGTTGTCTTGTCGTCGGTGCTACCGCCGGACGCCGCGCCGGCGACGCCAGTCAGGGTGACGGTGGCGCTGTCGATCGTCATGGTCGGCGGTAACGCGGCGACGATCGCGGCGGTGATCTTGTCGACGTTCACGTCGGAGGCCATGAGCCCGCCGAGCTGCTGCTGCACCTGCGTGATCGCCGCGTGGACCGCGGTGACGCCGATATAGCGATGCTGGTCCGCAAGAAGAGTGGCGGTGCGGGTCTGTTCGGCGGTGAGCCCATCGGCTGCCGATGATCCCTGCCAGACGGCGTAGCCGTAGCCGACGCCGCACAGGCCCAGCACCAGGGCGAGGCCGACGGCGATGAACCGGCGGACGACCTTGAGCCTCCGGTCCGCAATGAGTTCCGGTGGGGTGAGGTCCGCGACGATGCCCCAGCCGGGGGGCGCGCCGTCCATGGCCCAGACCGGGCTGACGATTCTCATGCCGCTGCCCCCATCGCGAGACCGATCGATACGGCGGTGGCGGCGTTCTCGTCGCCCTCGGTGTCGCCGCCCTGACCGAAGAACCGGTTGCGGATGTGCCGCATCGGTGTGACGACGCTGGCCGGTACGCCGTGCTGCTCGGCGAGGCTGTTCGCCAGGCCGGGCATGGCGGCGCCGCCGCCGGTGAGCACGATGCTGGCGATCGGCGCGTCGGCGTTGGTGCTGTTGTAGAACTGCGCGGAGCCGCGCACCTCGGACATGAGCGGCCGCACCAGGTCTCGCACGATGCGCGCGATACCGCTATCGCCCGTGCTCCCGTCGCCGACGCCGATGGTGCGCTTGGCGGCCTCGGCCTCCTCGACGGGCATGCTGCCCCGGTCGGCGAGGCCCTCGGTGACGGCATCGCTGCCCTGGGCGATGATGCGCACCACCTTGGGCGCACCGGCCCGGTGGATGACGACCGTGGAAAGCTGCGCGCCGATATCGACGACCATCTCCACGGCTCCCGGGTCGCCCGCGGTGGACCGGAGCGCAGCGAATGCCGCCAGGTCCACCCGGGCGACCTGCAGACCCGCCTTCTCCACGGCCTCGACGGCGGTGATGACGGGCTTGCGGGGCATCGCGATGAGCAGGCCCGGAATACCCGCCCCGTTCGGCCCGGCCGGGCCGAGGGGGCAGAAATCGATCAGCGCCTGCTCGAGTGGCAGCGCGATCACATCGCGAGCCTGGAACGGCAAGGCGGCGCGGATCTGCTCGGCCGGCATGTCCGGCATGGTCAGATCCCGCACCACGACCTGCTGGCTGGCGATGCCCAGGACCACCTTGGTGTCCTTGAGCTTGGCCGTGGCCCACAGCTGCTTGATGGCTGCGGTCACCGCCCCCGGGTTCGTCACCGCCCCGAAGGTGATGGAGCCCGGGGGCAGCGGCACCGCGCCGAGGCCATGCACGCTGACCGATGGACGGCCCTCGTGCAGGCCCGGCGCGAGCGCCGCCGCCCGCACCGCGGTGGCACCCAGGTCGAGTCCGATGACGTGGCCATCGGAATTGACCAGACCTACTTTGTTGATGCTATTCACGCGGTGCTTCATCGAACATCTCCCTCAGGGATTTCGTAAAACAGACTTCAGCAATACGTGGCCGCCAGTTTTACTGGACTTTGACTGCGCCACCGACGGTGCTGTCATAGACGTATATCTTGCCGGATCCATCACCATTGGTGGAGGTCATTTTGTAACCCTTGCCGCTCGCAGCGACCGTCAATGTAGTACCGGCAGAAAGGCTGATCTTCTGGTCGGCACAGGTAGCAGAGGTGGCCGAATCTCCAGTCGCACCACCCACAAGCGGAGTCCAATCCAACGGGTAGCTTCCCACCGACGAATAGCACTGCTCCATGGTGGAGATCGCCCCACGGAGGTCGGATTCCGAAGCCTTGTCGTGCGAACCCTTCTGGTAGTTCAGATAGACCGGGATGGCAATGGCAATCAGAATGCCGATGATGACGACGACGACGAGGAGTTCGATGAGGGTGAAACCGTTGTCCTCACCACGAGCGCGCCGGGCCCGTAAGGATTGCAGAGTGGTGTGCATGTCAGCCTCCTTGGCTGTTTCCGGGCTCGGCTTCCTGCCGGCCGCCCCCTTTTCCGTCGGGCCGGGTGGCCCGTCGGGTACTGCTCGCGGGATACGATTCCTCGAATTCCCGGCGAAGTGCGCCGCGCCCCTGCGCGTTGCTCCTCTGTCTCATTTATCGGCGATATCACCCAGGGGATGAGCGCGTTATTGGCCGATGTTCTGGTAGATGGTGAACATGGGGAGGTACAAACAAATCACCATGCCGCCGATCACGGCGCCGAGAAGCACGACCAGAAGCGGCTCCATGGCGGACGTGAGCGATTCGGTAGCGGTGGCTACTTCGTGGTCGTAGTAATCGGCGAGCTTGTCGAGCATGTCGGTGATCTGCCCGGTTTCTTCGCCGACCTCCATCATCTGCACCACCATGGGCGGGAAGAGGTCCTGGTGCGCGAGCGGCACGGACATCGCCTGGCCGATCCGCACCGCGGACTTCACGTCCTCCATCGCGGCGGAGACCACGGCATTGCCAGCCGTGCCGCCCACCACGTCCAACGCCTGGAGAACCGGCACGCCCACATGCAGCAGGGTCGAGAGGTTCCGCGCCCAGCGGCTGATCGCGAGCTTCTTGAACAGCGACCCGAACACCGGGAGGCGCAGCTTCAATCCGTCGACCTTCAGCCGGAACGCCGGGTTGTTGCGATAGGTCTGTCGGTACAGCTTCAGGCCGACGCCGACGACGATCAAGAACAGCGGCCCGGCCCACCACATGTTGTGCGAGGCCACGACCAGAATCTTGGTCGGCAGCGGCAGGTTCCCGCCGAGCGACGCGAACATGCGCTCGAATACCGGCACGATGAAGATGACGACCGCGGCGCCCATCAGGAGCGAGAACGCCAGCACGATCACCGGGTACGTCATCGCGCCCTTGATCTTGGCGCGCAGGTTCGCATCGGCCTCGTACATGGTGGCGATGCGGGCGAGCGCTCCGTCGAGGAAGCCGCCCGTCTCGCCGGCCTTGATCATGTTGACCATGAGCGGCGGGAAGACCTCCGGATGTAGGCCGAGCGCCGTGGACAACGTCACGCCGCCCTGCACGTCAATCCGTACCCGCGAAAGTGCCTTCTTCAGAGCGGGTTTCGTCGCCTGGTCCTCGAGGATCGATAGCGATCGAAGGAGCGAGAGCCCGGACGACGTCATCGACGCGAACTGGCGGGAGAAGACTGCCAGATCTTTCAGCTTCACCTTCCCGCCGAGGCCGGGGATCTTGAGCTCCCGCTGCAGGCCCTTGCCGGACGGGGTCACCGACAGCGGGATCAGCTTCTGCGCGGCGAGGGTCTGCTGCGCGGCCTCGATCGAATCGGATTCGAGGGTGCCCTTGACCTGCTTGCCGGCCTGATCCACCGCCTGGTAGGCGAAGGTGGCCGGTGCGCTGGCTCCCATCGTCTACACCAGCCCGGCGAGGCGGCGGAATTCGCCGGCGTCCTGGGCCATTTCCAGCGCCACGTGCTTGGTGACCAGCCCCTCGCGGTAGCGGTCGGCCAGGTGCTGGTCGAAGCTGATCATGCCGACGTCGCTGCCGGACTGCACGTAGCTCGGGATCAGGTGCACCTTGTCCTCGCGGATCAGCGAGCGGATAGCCGGCGTGGACACCATGACCTCGCACACCACGACCCGGCCGCCGTTTCGCTTGGGCAATAGCGCTTGCGTCACAACGCCTTCCAGGGCGTTGGCGAGCTGCGCGCGGATCTGCTGCTGTTGCGCATGCGGGTAGATGTCGATGAGCCGGTCGATGGTCTGCGCGGCCGACTTGGTGTGCAGGGTGGCGAGCACCAGGTGGCCGGTCTCGGCGGCGGTGATGGCGACCGAGGTGGTCTCGAGGTCGCGAAGCTCGCCGACCAGGATGATGTCCGGGTCCTGACGCAGCACGTGCTTGAGGGCGACGGAGAAGTCGGCGGTGTCGGTGCCGACCTCGCGCTGGTTCACCACGCAGGTGCCGTGCCGGTGCAGGTACTCGATCGGATCCTCGATGGTGACGATGTGCGCGTAGCGGGTCTTGTTCGCCACGTCCAGCAGGGAGGCCAGCGTGGTGGACTTGCCCGATCCGGTCGGGCCGGTGACCAGCACCAGACCGCGCGGCAGCTGGGAGAACTGCTCGACGGAGCTCGGCACGCCGAGGTCCATCAGGCTGCGGATGTGGTGCGGGATCGACCGGAAGGCGGCGCCCACGGAGCCACGCTGCCGGAACACGTTGACGCGGAACCGGCTGACGCTGGGAATGGTGTAGGCGGTGTCCAATTCGTTGTCCGTGCAGAATCGCTCCCACTGCTCGTCCGTCAGGAACGACCGCACCATTCGCTCGGTGTCGGCAGGCAGCAGCCTGGGCTTGTCGGGCGCCGGCCGCAGTTCGCCGTCGACGCGCACGCTGGGCGCGATGCCGGCGGTGATATGCAGGTCGGATCCACCGGCGTCCACCATCTCGGTGAGCAGGGCGTCGATCTCCGCCGTCGCGGCCGCGGGCCTCGTTTCGCCGGCGACCACCGAGCCACCCGGCCCGAGGTTCTGCGGATCGGCGCCGCCGACGGAGTGCCGTCCGGGAGCCTCGGCGCGGTAGCCGCCCTGCTGTGGCAGACCGGGATCGATCAGCGCCTCCGGTGTGGCCATGGGCCCGGTCATGGGTGTGGTCAAAGGTATGGTCACTGCGCCAGCCCTTCCGTGGGATATGGCATCGCGCCGGCCGAGCCGGGCGGATCGCTCTGTACCACATGCCATCGGACGATGGATGCGGCCACTTCAACGGCCGGGCTGCCGGACGCCAAGAATTCACCCGAACGGGTGAGGGCTTGGCGGTCGTCATATTTGTCATCAACGCGGCAGACCCGCGGAACACGCGGCGACATCCCGCCGCGCCGCCCACTCGCGTCGCACGGCGGTCCCCAGCCTCAAGTCCACCCCGCTCGCGGCGATAACACTGGTATGGACTCCATGACCCGGACGGTGTTGTCGGCGCTTCGCGACCGGGGGGTCAGCGACGAGGTACTACAAGGGGCCGTGACCGCGGCGGAGCAGACCGGCCGCAACCCGCAAACCGTGCTCGTCGACGACCAGCTCATCACGGAGTTCCAGCTCGCCTCGGCGATCGCCGACGCCTACGGTCTGCAGGCCGCCGAGCTGAACACGCTCGCGGTCGACCCTGCGGCCATGAGCCTGCTGCCGCTGACGCTGGCGCGGCGGCATCGGGTAGTGCCGATCGCGGCGGACGGCATGGTGGTGACCGTCGCGCTCGCCGACCCCGGCAATGTGCTCGCGATCGACGACATCCGGGCGGCGACCGGGCAGGCCGTACGACCGATCGTGGTGACCGACGACGACCTGAACCGGCTGCTGGATCGCTACTCGCGGGCGTCGACAGACCTCAACGAGGCCGCGGCGCAGATGGCCATCGAGGAATCCCCCGCCGACACGCTGGTCGACACCGACGATGACGCGCCGGTGGTCCGGTTCGTGTCGGGCCTGCTCGAGCGCGCGATCACCTCCCGCGGATCGGACATCCACCTGGAGCCGAGCGAGGACGAGCTGAAGGTGCGGCTGCGCATCGACGGGGTGCTGCACGAGGTCGACACGGCTCCGCGCGGCATTCAAGGGGCGCTCATCTCGCGGCTGAAGATCATGTCCGGGTTGGACATCACCGAGCGCCGCGTGCCGCAGAACGGGCGCATCACCATGAACGTCGGCGCGCGGCATGTGGACCTGCGCGTCGCCACGCTGCCCACGGTGTGGGGCGAGAAGATCGTGCTCCGGATCCTGGACACCGGCGGCATCGACCTCGACCTGCACAAGCTCGGCTTCACCGAATACAACTACAGCCGGTTCTCGGCGAGCTTCCGCAAACCGCACGGCATGGTGCTGGTCACCGGGCCGACCGGCTCCGGCAAGTCGACCACGCTGTACGCCACGCTCACCGAGATCGCCCGGCCCGAGGTCAACGTCATCACCGTGGAGGATCCGGTCGAGTACCGGATCGGCGGCATCAACCAGGTGCAGGTGAATCTGAAGGCCGGGTTGACGTTCGCGGCGGTGCTGCCGGCGATCCTGCGATGCGACCCGGACGTGGTGCTTGTCGGTGAGATCCGGGACCGGATCACCGCGCAGTTCGCCATCGAGGCGGCGCTCACCGGCCACTTGGTGCTCTCCACGCTGCACACGAATGACGCGCCGAGCGCGGTGACCCGCTTGGTCGAGATGGGTATCGAACCGTTCCTGGTGGGGTCGTCCGTCGACGCGGTGCTCGCCCAGCGCCTGGTGCGCAGGCTGTGCGAATGGTGCAAGGAGGCATACCGGCCCGGCCACGACGAGCTCGCGGCCGCGGGCTGGCCGTTCGACACCCTCGGCGAGCCGGACCAGCTGTTCCGCGCGGTCGGCTGCCGGTCCTGCGCGAACACGGGCTTCCGCGGCCGGCTCGCCGTGAACGAGGTGATGCCGGTATCCGAGCAGATCGAACGCCTCACCGTGACGCACGCAGCGTCCAGCGAGATCGCAAAGGTGGCCCGCGCCGAAGGTATGGTGACGCTGCGCGACGACGGGCTCAGCAAGGTGCGGGCCGGGCTGACCACCCTGAACGAGGTAATCCGAGTCACCGTTTAGAACCGATCTTGCACCATCCTTGTCGCTTTCGCGGCCTATTACGCCGATCGGATGAATCCAGATTCAACGGGATGAATTGTGCCTTGACGCCCTTTCATCCCGCATACGGACTGTTACCGTCACGGTAAGGAGTTGGTCGGTCGACCCCATCGAGACGGTGCGGGCACGGCCCCGCACACGGACGGTGATGGGCATGAAGCTTCGATCGGTCGGCACCATCTCCCGACATGGCGGGGCGGGGCTGATGGGCTTGGATCTCGGGGCGACCGCGATCCGCGCAACGGTCCTGTCCCCCGGCACGGGTCGCGCGCCGCAGACCGGGCGACACCAGGGCGGTGCGCACACGGCGCATTCTGAACAGTTCGGGCACCGCGGGGCGGCGGGGCGGCCACAGGTCCGGCAGGGTCCTTCCGGTGAATTCGAGGCTCACGGCGTCACCGTGCGGCATACATTCTCGGAGCCGCTGCCGGTCGGCGCGGTCTTCCGCGGATCGGTCCGCGAACCGGAACTCGTCACCGCCACGGTGCGCCGCCTCATCGCGCGCCATCGGCTGCACGGGTACCAGGTCGTCGTCGGAGTCAACACGCCACAGATCGTGGTCCGCCCGATGTCCCTGCCGCTGATGTCGGCGGACAAGATGCGCCAGGCACTGCCGTTCCAGGCGCGCAGCGTTATCCCGTTCCCGGTGAGCGATGCGGTTCTCGACTTCAGCCCGCTGCCGCATTCGACGGCCGACGGCGATCCGGCGCAGGCCGGCGAGCCGATGGCGGGCCTCTTGACCGCAGCGCCACGCGAGCCTGTCGTCGCGGCCGTACGAGCTGTGGAGGGTGCGGGTCTGCGGGTGTCGCGGGTCGACCTGTCGTCGTTCGGAATCTTGCGCGCCATCGGAACCCGCGGCAGTGCCGTCGAGGCCATCGTGGACATCGGCTCGGAGCTCACCACCATCGTTATCCACCGTCACGGGGTGCCACAGGTGGTCCGGGTGATTGTGTTCGGCGGCGGTCGGCTCACCTCACGCCTCTCGGACGCGTTCGGCGTGCCGGAGGCGGAAGCGGAGATGATGAAACGCTCGATCGGCGTGATCGGCGACAGCGCTCCGGCGATCCAGTGCCGCGACGAAACCCGGCCGCTGTTCGCCGAGATCCAGTCGTCCCTGCGGTATTTCGTCACCACCGTGGGCAGTGCCGTGGACCGCGTGCTGCTCACCGGGGGCACCGCGGCGCTGCCCGGCCTCGCCGGAATGTGCGCCGCGACATGGGCGGTGCCGGTTGAGGTCGTGGCGCCGCTTCGGCACGTCGGCGAATCCCGCGGCTCTGTCGCGCGCAATGCCGCATCCGGAGATGACGCAGGATCGGCCAGCGCCGTGTCCGTCGGCCTCGCCCTCGGGGCGCCGGTCGGCCGATAGGCCTCCGCTGCCGGTCGGCCGATAGGCCTCCGCTGCTGGTCGACCGATAGGACCGCTTCGCGCGGCGTTCGGGGTCGGCGTGGCCGGCAAGTCAGGCCATCAGTGCGAGCGCACGGGCGCTACTGCCCGCCGCTTCGTCGATGACGGCGGTCTGCGCGATGGCCCAGTCGAATCCGCGGACGCTCGCGTCGGCCATCAGGCCGGAGTCGATGCCGGAGTCCGCGGGCGGCGGTGTTCCGTGCAGTTCGTAATCGATGAGGAGCCCGAGCAGCCTGCCGACCGGGGTTTCCCGATTGAAGATGGCATCGTGCAGATGCGGCGGGATTTCGAGCATGCCGGGCAGCTTCCCATTCGGGACGCCGAGCAGAAGGTCGAGTGCGGAAAACATTCCCGCGGTGAATGCCGCGTCGGCCAACTGCGGAAAGAGATGGCCAGCAAGAATTTCCGCCGTCCGGGCCCGGCCGAGGACTGTCGGCAGATTGGTATCCGCCGCCTTACCTGCCGGCCGAAGCAGCAACGCGGGAATCCATCCGCGGAGTCGATTCAGGCCGATCCAGACCAACGCCTGACGGAGTGTCAGCATCTCCCGTTTCAGTTCGCCGAAACGTCCGATGCTGGCGAGCTGTATCAATTGATAGCTCAGCGCGGGCTCCGTGCGCAGTATTCGTTCGAGTTCACGGTAATCGACGTCGTCATCCAAAACGGCGCTGGCCACACGCACCACGCCCACCCTCGTGGGGCTGAGCGCCGGACCGCTGACGGTCTTCGGCATTCCGACGTGATATCCCTGGAAAAGGTCGAACCCCAATGCCTGACAGGCGCGAAGTTCCTCCTCGGTCTCGATCTTTTCGGCGAGGAGTTTCACCGCGAACGGCCGGCACAGCGCCATGAGCGCGGGAACCCGCGCCGGGAGCACCGCCTGCACATCGATCTTGACGATGTCGACCAGTTCCAGCAGCTCCTCGGCCCGGGCGAACCAGGTGAAGTCGTCGGCGGCGAGTTTGTATCCGGCCCGTTTCAGCGCGCGACAACCGTCCAGGACTTCGTCATCGACGGCGACGGTCTCCAACACCTCGATCACTGTTTGCCGCGGGGGAAGACTCACCGGAACCCGCCCGGTCAGCACCCCGCGATCGGCATTGACGAATATGCTCCGGTCGCCGACGAGGCGCTGAACCCCGATACCCAACGTCCCGAATATGACGTCGTTCGTCATTCGGTCGCCATCGCGATCACCGGGCGCCAGCGGGTCCATAGCGGATAGGCTCGTCGGCAGCGGGCGAAACAGGAGTTCGTATCCGACCAGATCGAGACGCCGATCGACGATAGGCTGACGCCCGACGGCCGCGGTAATAGCCGACATCGGGGCGCCTCCTTGCGACTCTGTCAGAGTCCGCGCCCCCCGCGCAGGTTACTCGGTAATACATTCGGCAGACGATCACCGAAGTTAACTATTACCAGCCGAACGGTCGCGAATGCCGATCTGGGCGACGGCGCGCCGAAGATGAGAATCACAGGTTCACGCGCGTATGTTTCGGTGCCGATCCCGCCGTCTCGATGTGCCCGATCTCATTGACAACGAGTAGCGAACCAGGTCGTTTCCGTGACGATTCCTGGGGCAGAGCGCGGGCAATTCGCACCATGCTCGATGTGACGCCCGGCTTGGATCGGCGTCAGCCGGCCGCAACGGCTGTGACCAGTGTGCCGATAACAACCGCGTTGCTCGTGGTGTTCGGCAGGCACGCGACGAGGGCGACTTCCTTGGCGCCGTTCGCCGGATAGTCGTAGAGGGCCGCGAGGTTGTCAAGGTTGGTCTTCGCGCGGGTGGCGACGAGGGTCACCTGATACGTGAAGGTGCCGAGCGCCGTCGTGGCGATGATCGTGTCCCCCGCCTTCAGGGCGGACAGATCCTGGAACACCAGGTGGTGACCGATGTCGCTGGCATGGCCGTAGAGCAGCACCCGGTCGAACGCCTTGACGTTGCCCCGTGATTCGGCCGGCGGCAACGTGTTCGGGTCGCCTCGGCGCACCCACTGCCGGACGGCTTTGTCGACCGGGAACTCGAGCGTGCTGTAGATGGGACCACCCCACGCGTTCTTCTTGCCGGTCGGCGTGGAGTCGACAGGGAGAACCTGCGCGTCGACACCGATCGCCGGGACCTGTAGGCGCGTCACGGGCGATGGGGCGATGGTGGGTAGGGCCGGTGCGCCTGTGGTCTGATCTTCGGTCGGCATGGTGAGGGCACGCAGACCGGCCGGGGCACCCGCGAGCACGGTGGGGCTACTCGCTGGGCTTGTTGGCGCCCCGCTGGTTGCTGCGTCTGCAGATGGTCCGAGCGCTTGGCCCGACGTCGGCAAGCCGGTGGTGCCCGACTCGCCCACGTCGGCGGTGACGCCCGGTGCCGGACCGGTGACGAGCACCGAATCCGGCACCTGGGCGACCGTGGAGCCAGGGAGGAAGGCCCCAGCGGTGGTGGCCATGAGGATCAGGCCCACTGTGGCCAGCAGGCGCGAGAAGCCTCGACGGTCAGGAGTGCTTCGCATGGCGCAGTCGGACGGCGGTCAGCATCAGGATCACTCCCACGCCGAACAGCAGGTACGGGAGGATTCCCCAGCTCTGACCGGTATGCGCATTGGCCGACGGCGCGGCTCCTATCGCCGACGATTCGCCCAGCACCGCGATCGGCTCCGAGCTCTGCGCCGGTTCACCGACCGAGCTCGAACCAACCGACTGGCTCGAGCCCTCGACCTGAATCATGTTGTTCTCCGTGCTGGTCACGGTGGACGTCACGGTCTCGGTGACCGGGCTGGTGACGGTCTCGTTGCTACCGGCCACGGTGACTGTGGGTCCCTGCTGCGTCACGGTGACCGTCTCCGGGGATTGGGTCACGGTCACTGTCTCCGGGGATTGGGTCACGGTGACCGTCTCCGGGGATTGGGTCACGGTGACCGTCTCCGGGGATTGGGTCACCGTGACTGTCTGAGGTGATTGCGTCACGGTTTCGGTGACGGTGGTGGTCTTGCGTGCGTGTTCGGTGGTCGTCACGGTGGTCGGCACGGTCATGGTCGAGGTCACCGTCGTCGGCGCTGTCGTTGTTACCGTTTTGGTCGTGAATGCCGTCGTCGGTACTGTCGTCGTCACCGTTTTGGTCGAGACCACTGTTGTCGGCGCTGTCGTCGTCACAGTCTTGGTCGAGACCACCGTTGTCGGCACTGTCGACGTCACCGTCTTGGTCGAGAACAGTGTCGTCGTGGCTCCCTTGTCATTTGACGGTGTCAAAGGCCTGTCCGGTCCCGCCGACGCGGCCTGCGCGGTGGTGATCATCAGGACGAGCCCGATGGCGGCGGCTATGAGACCCGCGAAGAGTCGGACAAGCCGTCCGGTGTGAGCTTTCATGATTCCCCTCCGTTGCCGCAGAACGCTGGCCGATATTCGGCCAATCGAGTGAAAGTTTGTGGCCATCGCCGACCACAACGCCACGTTGCGTCAAGACCCTAGTGAGATTCCCCTGAACTGCCAAGAGGCGGACGCACCTTCACACGCCGGAGATGGTGCCCGGGGCGGGCGAGCCGGTGGTGTCCGACTCACCCGCCCCGCCTACCGGAAGCGCGACCGTGGCGCTGTTCTCACTGTGCGTCTTACTGCGCGCCATGACTCCGACGCGTCCGCACGGCGCCCACCATCAGCAGTGCACCAAGTCCGAACAGCACATACACCCACGGGCTTTGGCCCTGTCCGGTGTGCGCGTTCGCCGACGGCGCCGCATTCTGCGACACCCCCGCGACCTCGACCACCGGCTTCGCCGGCGCGACCGGCGGAACCTCCGCGTGCACGCCCTGGACCTCGATCACGGGCGCCGGTGTCACCACCTGCGGTGCCGGCGGGTTGTTCTCCGCCGGCGGGTTG
>MKSW01000017.1:86025-95327 GCA_001897425.1 Actinobacteria bacterium 69-20
TGTAGCCACTGATGCTGTTCTCGGACAGGCCGTACGGGGCGCCTGCGACCACATTCTTTGTGTCGCCGGATGCGAACTGAAGTTGCCCGCCCTCGCTCGTTGCCACGAGGGTCCACTGCGTGAGGCTTTCGTCCACGGGGTTGCCGCTTTCGTCCACCACCTTTTTGACCAGAGTCAGATGGCCCGGTTGCTGTTGCTCATCGAGTTTGGTGTTGGTAATTGTGCAGGTGACGGACTTCCCCTTCTTGATCGTCACCGAGTTCCCATTCATCGTGAAATCGGGCGTCTTGTCCTCGTCGTCGTCCTTGCTCTTATCTCTGCCCTTATCCGCAACACAGCTCCATTGGCTGCCATTTTCATAGCCGTCGATCGAGCCGGGGCTCTCAGAAAGGTTGTAGGAAACGCCGGCAGTCACCGTACCGGACACCGGGGACGTGCCGCTGACCGATGACTGTCCCTCGCTGCTGGCAGTCAGAGTCCAGAGCGAAACGTCGGCATCATTGATGACGTGACCACTGGCATCAGCAACTTTCTTGGCGAGCGTGAGGATCGCTGTGCTCTGCTGAGGTGGCGTCGGAATCTGACAATCATTTTCAAGCAATGATGTCCCGCTAGGCCAGTTCTTGCCGAGATACTGGACCGGGTTCCCATCAACGAGGTACCAGAACGAGGGGATGATGTCGCCCCAGCCTGACGTCATGCCAGCGGTCCAAACAGGCCCATCGTGTCCGTCATGGCCGTTGTTGCCGATAATTGAGTCGTAGTCGACCGTTATCGCTTTTGGGCCGTAAGGCTTTTTGACATTGCTGTCCCGGTGGCAGATCGTGATCTTCGCGTCGCTGGTGTACGGGTTGCCTTGCGACCCATCGCCAGTAGAGCCGGACGGCTTGTCTGCCGACGCAGTCCCGGCCATGGCGACGAGAGCGACGGCCGCCGTCATGGCCGCGGCAGCGAGGAGAGCGAGCGGGCGTTTCAGACGGAGCCCCGATGGATGTCCGGTTCGGCTCATGGTTTCCACCTCACGTTGTCGGAAACTGCATTGGCAGCGCGGGAAGTTGCCCCATGCGTGGCTCCCCCTGCGTCGCATGTGTTCCGAGAACCGTAGCCCACACCATGTGACCGGTTAAGCCGTCATAAGAGTGATTGATCATCTCTTTCGAGTGATTCTCGACCTCAACCAATCGCGTTCGATAACGATGCGTCACGCCGATGCCTCGGCCGGATCGCCGCAGCCGGTCAGCCGGCGGCAGGCGCGAGAACTATGCCATGGGCGATTGAACCGGTGCGAGGCGAGGCGAGCCGCACACGCGGGAACCCGATATCATGGCGCTATGTCTCTGCTGGGACGAATCGTTGTCGATCCGGAAGTCGTGCACGGCCGCCCGGTGGTGCGCGGGACGCGCATGCGGGTCGCCGATGTGCTATCTCTCCTTGCAGCAGGCGCTTCCGAGTCCGCGATCCTCCAGGACTACCCGTATCTCACTGCAGATGACATCAAGGCATGCTTGGAGTACGCGGCAGCGCAGGCTAATCACGCTATCTTGATCGCCTCGTGACCTGTGCGCTTCCTCATCGATGCACAGCTGCCTCCGGCACGCGCGCGAATGTTGATCGACCTCGGCCACAGCGCAGAACACGTCACCGACATCGGTCCCGGCGACGCGCCTGATCACGCTCTGTGGCAGTACGCGCTTGATCACGACGCCGTACTCGTCACGAAAGATGAAGATTTTCGTGACATGGTGCTGCTCGGTGGTCCGTCGCCGGTCGTTGTGTGGATTCGCGTGGGCAATACCCGCCGCCGCGCGTTGCTCGACTGGTTCGAACCGCTCGTCGACAGCATCGTCGATCTGGCTGCGTCGGGGAATCGACTGATTGAATTGCGCTGAGCCGAGTGATCCGCGAAATCGCGCGGGAACAACTGGACAACATTCAGCATCGATAGGTCGGCGAGGTCATCTCAGCGCTGGCGCATCGTCGCGGCCGGTCAGCTGGCGTCGGCCTGGGCGACAGCGGGGAGCGGAATCGCCAGCGGCGGTGCGGCGGTTTCGAGCGCTTCGACCATGACGGAGTTCCGGCCGGCGCGCAGCCGTAGCGTCACGGTCGCCCCGAGGGCGCCGCCGGCCCTGCGACCGGCAACACGTACGTCCAACTCCCGATCCCGTAGCCGCCCGTAGCCTTGGCCGATCCCCGACCAGCGCACCTCTCGCACGGTGAAGACCAGATCCGCCCCCGGCCAGCGGCCCACAACCAGCAGCACCGCGCCGCCCTGGCGAAGTCGCCCGGTCAGCACCCGCTGCCGAGCCGGCGGCAAACCCATCGACCGAATCACAGCCCGGCCCACCGCACCCTCCACAGGCGAGACCGCCGCGATCACGTCCACCCCGTCGGCGAGCGCCGAGATCACCTGCAGCAGATCCGGTCCCGGATCCGGGATCAGCCCCAGCCGAGACAGGTCCACACCCATCTCGGCCGCGGCCAGCGCCCCGAAATCGGGCATGCCAACTACCGCAACCCACGCCTCGGGCTGGGCCGACATCAGCGCCAGGAGCAGGCTCGTCGCCCCGCTGCCGCCCAGCGCAGAACTCGCCACGCTCACCACATAGCCATGCGGCACTCCCCCGGCCGGCAGTACATCGGCCAGCGGCGCCGGCATGGCGAGAACCGCGTCCGCGGTGCGTGACTCAGCGCGCGCGAAGCGGCCGGCAGAGCGGACACCGACAGCGCCGCCCGCAGCATCCAGCTTGCGGCGCAGATCAGCCACCACCGCCGAACGCTCCAGCCTGCCATCATCGCCGAACACACGTTCGATGATAAGCACGAGCACCGACATCGCCACTCGGCTCCGGCCACACGAGGCCACCGAGCCGTCCATGCCTTCCGAGCGGGCGCGCAGGGCGGCCCGCCGCAGTGCATCTGTTCCCGCGGGAGCATGTGCATAAAACTGGGACGATTCGGACAGAATGCTGCAGGATGCACACCCTAACAAAGCCCCGCACGGAGCCCCACCCTCCAGCAGATGACCCAGTCAGCCCATGCCCACGGGGCTCACACCAGCGATCATCGGCTCAGGAACGGCCCGCATCGCGAATCTCAGCGCGAACTCGCCGAACGCCCTCGACCGTCTCGAACCACACGCGATCGTCGTTGATCTCCTCAGGGAGCATATGTGCTAGAACGCTCCGATACCCGTAAAGATCCGACCACGGCGACTTCGCCGACTCGAGACCCGCTGAAACGCGGTAGTTCTCGGCGTAGTTCCCCGCGGTGATCCACAGGCGCTGAATTGTCAGGCGCACCAGAACATCTGCGTCGTAACGCTGCCGACCGTGCGCGGCGAGATCGGCGAGTTCGTCAAGAGTGCGAAGTAGACCACCTAGCAACTCGTCCGGAGTCACAAGGGCACAGCCTCGCCACCCGCGGCCGGAACATCATCCGTGATCACGTGAACGTAGGCACCGACCAATCCGGCCGCTGCCACCGCGAACCGTCCGGTGGACCGATATCCATGGTCGATGGCATGCACAATCAGCGCACCATCATCGCGCAGCCGCACGTCCGTCAGCCCGCACTCGGCGGCCACACGCCGCAGTTCAGAGCGCCGCCGATCGACATCCGACCACGACGCCCGACGGTCATTGATAATCGCCCTCGACATGCCCGCAATGGTAGTGACGCCATACGACAGTGCCTACCGAACCAGCCGAAATGCGAGCCATGCGATCACTGCCCGCACCGTCGCCGAGGCGCCACATGGCGCATGTCGCACGAGCGGGCGCGCAGGGCGGCCCGCCGCAGTGCATCCGTTCCCGCGGGAGCGTGTGCATAAAACTGGGACAATCCAGACAGAATGCTGCAGGACTCTCACCCAAACGTATTGCACGAACGTGGCCCCGCTATTCCAGACATGCCCCTGCCCTGCCACGCCCCGGGGGCTCACACCGTCTCGAGCCAGTTCGCGCGGCCCTGCCGCACGAGCGGGCGCGCAGGGTGGCCGATGCGAGGGATCAAGCCTGACCGCCCGGAGCATCGGCCACCCTCGCGCCCGCGCAACCCACCGCATGAAAACGCGGCTCCGCGGGAGCGTGTGCATAGAACCGGGGCAATCCGGACAGAATGCTGCAGGACTCACACCGCAAATAAGCCCCGCACGGAGCTCCGCCTTTCCGGACACGCCCCAGTCAACCCACGCCCCGGGGGGCTCACACCGTCGCGGGCCAGTTCGCGCGGAATCACACCATCGCGAGCCAGTTCCGCAAGAGTTCCGCCCCCGCGTCCCCCGACTTCTCCGGATGGAACTGGGTTGCGGACAGCGGCCCGTTCTCCACGGCGGCGACGAACCGGTCCCCGCCGTGCTCGGCCCACGTCACAATCGGCGCCTTCAACGGCCCGGCTCCGCCGGGCGCGGCGACCATGTCCCACCGCCGCACGGCATACGAGTGCACGAAATAGAACCGCGTGTCGGCGTCCAAGCCCGCGAACAGCCGAGATCCCGCCCCGGGGATGACGTTGTTCCACCCGAGGTGCGGCACGATCGGCGCAATCAGCCGCTCGACGGTGCCCGGCCACTCCCCGATCCCCTCGGTCCGCTCCCCGTGTTCCACGCCCGTCTCGAAAAGCACCTGCATGCCGACGCAGATGCCGAGCACCGCGCGGCCGCCGGCCAGCCGCCGTCCGATGATCCGCTCGCCCCGCACCGCGCGGATCCCTTCCATACACGCCGCGAACGCGCCGACGCCCGGGACGACGAGGCCGTCCGCGCCCAGGGCGGCCTCGAAATCCGAAGTCACCACGACGTCCGCCCCGACCCGCTCCAGCGCGCGGCGCGCGGAGGCGATATTGCCCGACCCGTAATCGAGCACGGCAATGCTTTTCATCTCGCGCTCTTCATCCTGCGGCCGTCACACTGCTTTCTTGATGCTGTGCTTGTCACTCCTACTATGCGGCCTTCCCGAACTCGCCCACCATCGCGATGATCGCGAGCGCCAGGATCACGGCCGCAACCGCCGCGAGAACCCCTGCCGCGTAACGGTGTTCGGTCCGCCACATCGATACCGTGCCCGCACCAAGGAACCCGGCGACCGCCACCAGCAGCACCACCAGCCAGGTCACAGCACACCCTTGGTCGACGGCACGCCACCCACCCGCGGGTCGAACTCGACGGCCGCGCGCAGCGCCCGCGCCACAGCCTTGTACTGGGCCTCACAGATGTGGTGCGGGTCGCGGCCGTACAACACCCGCACGTGCAACGCGATCTGCGCATGGAACGCCAGCGAATCGAACACATGCCGGTTCAGCACCACCGGGTAGTTGCCGCCGACCACCGCGGGCAGCACGGCATCGGGCTCACCGGTATGCACCGAGAACGGCCGCCCGGACAGGTCGATCGCCGCGTGCGCCAGCGTCTCGTCCATCGGGACGAACGCGTCGCCGAACCGCCGGACTCCGGCCTTGTCGCCGAGCGCCTGCCCGATCGCCTGCCCGAGCACGATGGCCGTGTCCTCCACCGTGTGATGCGGATCGATGTCGACGTCGCCCTCCGACCGAATCGTGAGGTCCAGGCAGCCGTGTACCCCGAATGCGGTGAGCATGTGGTCGAAAAACCGCACGCCGGTGGAGATCTCGGTCTGCCCGCGGCCATCCAGGTTCACCGCGACGAGCACGGACGATTCGCTCGTCGTCCGCTGGATCCGGGCGGTGCGAGTGGTTCGGGCCAGGCCTTCGAGGGCATCGCTGCCGTCGGGGTCCGCATGTCCAGGAAGCGTCATCCTCAGTGCTCCTCACTCACTGTCGGGGCAGGTGGAAGGTCCGGGCACACCGCCAGGAACGCGTCGTTGTCGCCGGGCGTACCGATCGTCAGCCGCAGATAGCCGGCGATGCCGACATCGCGCAGCAGGATCCCGGAGTCCACGAAAGCCCGCCAGCTCGCCGCCGCGTCGGCAAAACGGCCGAACAACAGGAAGTTGGCATCCGACGGTATGACGGCGTAGCCCTTGCCGCGCAACGCTTCTGCCACGCGATCCCGCTCGGCGACGAGCCGTGCCACGCTGCCCAGCGTCTCATCCGCATGTCGTAGCGCGGCGCGCGCCGCCGCCTGGGTGAGCGCGGAGAGGTGGTACGGCAGCCGCACCAGTTGCACCGCATCGACGATCGCCGGGGCCGCGATCAGGTACCCGAGCCGACCCCCGGCGAACGCGAACGCCTTGCTCATGGTGCGCGAGACCACCAGCCGCGCCGGGAACTCCGCGATCAGCGATACCGCACTCGGCACCCCGACCACCGCCGCGAACTCGGCGTACGCCTCGTCCACGATCACGATGCCGGGCGCCGCATCGGCCAGCGCCCGGATCTCGTCCAGACCCAGCGCGCCGCCGGTCGGGTTGTTCGGGCTGGTGACGAACAGCACGTCCGGGCGGCGGCGCGCGACCTCGGCGGCGGCCGCCGGAACGTCCAGCGAGAAGTCGGCCCGCCGCGGCGCGGCGATCCAGGTGGTCTGCGTGCCGGAGGCGAGGATCGGGTGCATGGAATAGGACGGGGTGAAGCCGAGCGCCGTGCGGCCCGGGCCGCCGAACGTCTGCAGCAACTGCTGCAGGATCTCGTTGGATCCGTTGGCGGCCCAGACGTTTCGCGCGGTGACCGCAACACCGGTCGCCGCCGTGACATACGACGCGAGGTCCGCGCGCAACACCGCCGCATCGCGATCCGGATACCGGTTGAGGCCCGCCGCGGCGGCCGCCACGGCGTCCGCGATGTCGCGCACCAGAGCGTCGCTCGGCGGATACGGGTTCTCGTTCGTGTTCACCCGCACGGGCACGTCGAGTTGTGGTGCGCCATAAGGGGACTTGCCCCGCAGATCGTCCCGGAGCGGGAGATCGGCCAGCGTCACCGCGTCCAATACGGCGTCCCCCACCGTGTCTCCCACGGCACCCCGCATTGCGCCCCCCACACCGTCCCTCATCGCAGCGCCCGTCATGGTTCGAGCCTGATCGCGACGGCCTCGCCATGGGCCGGCAAGTTCTCGGCCGCGGTGAGCGCACCGATCGGCCCGGCCACCTCGGCCAGCGCGGCGGCCGTGTACTCGACCACCTGCACCGACTTGAGGAACGTGGTCGTGTTCAGCGCCGAGGAATACCGTGCCCCACCGGAGGTCGGCAGCACGTGGTTCGATCCGGCGCAGTAGTCGCCGAGCGAGACCGGTGAGTACGGCCCGACGAACACCGCGCCGGCATTGCGGATCCGCCGCGCGACCTCTGCGGCGCCACGCGTCTGCACCTCGAGATGTTCGGCGGCGTAGGCGTCCGCCACCGTGACGGCGTCGTCGAGCGAGGCGACGATCACGGTGCCGGACTGCGGACCGGTCAACGCGGCGCGCACCCGCTCGGAGTGCCGGGTGGCCGCGACCATTCCGGGCAGCAGCGCGTCGACCGCGTCGGCGAGCGTCGCCGACGACGTGATCAGCACGCTCGCCGCGTTCGGATCGTGTTCGGCCTGCGAGATCAGGTCCGCCGCAACGTATCTCGGGTCGGCGGAATCGTCGGCGATGACGGCGATCTCCGTCGGGCCCGCCTCGGAATCGATGCCGACGATGCCGCGTAGCGCCCGCTTGGCCGCCGTCACGTACACATTGCCTGGTCCGGTGATCACATCGACGGGCTCGACGGCCGGCAGGCCGCGAGCGGCGTCATACTCGCTGCCGTACCCGAGCAGGGCGATCGCCTGCGCCCCTCCGGCCGCGTACACCTCGCTGACGCCGAGCAGCGCGCAGGCCGCCAGCACGGTGGCATCGGGCCAGCCGCCGGCGGACACTTGCGGCGGGGAGGTGACGACGATGTCCTCGACGCCCGCGACCTGCGCCGGCACCACGTTCATCACCACGCTGGACGGGTAGAGCGCGAGTCCGCCGGGCACGTAGAGGCCGACCCGCCGCACCGGGACCCAGCGCTGTGTGACCACGCCGCCGGGGGCGAGCTCGATGCGCTGCTCGGTGGGCAACTGCGCGGTGTGCCCGGCGCGGGCGCGGCGGATGGACTCGGTGAGCGCGTCCTTCAGCGCCGGGTCCAGCGACGCCGCGGCCTCGTCGATGACGCTGTTCGGGACCCGCAGCGATTCCGGCCGCACATGGTCGAATCGCTCGCAGTAGTCGAGGACGGCTGCTGCCCCGCGCGCACGCACGTCGGCCAGGATGGGGGCGACCGCCTCGTCCGCCGCATGCGCCGCCGAACCGGCGGCACGCGGGAGGACGCTCCGCAACGCGGCGGTGCCGAGGCCGGAACCGAGTCCAGCGGTCGGCTCCGCGCCGAGAGTCGTGGTGAGGTCGATTCGTCGCAGCATGGGGCCGATCCGGTCGAGGTGGGGTGTACCGAACAAGCGTAGGGCCTCCGCCACGGGCGGTCCGCGCGGACCGGCGCGCAGGTCGGCGGACCGGCGGGCGGAGTCAGCCGGCGGGCTCCCGGGTCAGCCGATCCAACCGCCGACGAGGCGGCCCAGGCCGTAGGTGACGGCCATCGCGAGCACGCCGCCGATCACGTTCCGCGCGATCGCCCGGCCGGCCGGTGCCTGCCCGAGCCTGGCGGACAGCCAGCCGGTGACGGCGAGCGCCGCGCCGACGGCAAGCACCGTGATCCACGCGATCCACGCGCGCGGCGAGAACACGACACCGAGCAACGGGACCGCCGCGCCCACCACGAACGCGATGAAGGACGCGAGGGCCGCATGCGACGGATTCGTCAGCTCGTTGGGGTCGATGCCGAGTTCGGCCTCCGCGTGCGCGCCGAGCGCGTCGTGCGCGGTGAGCTGTATCGCGACCTGATGCGCGAGGTCGGCGTCGAGCCCCTTGTCCCGGTAGAGGCCGGCGAGTTCGGCCAGCTCCTGCTCGGGCATCTCGACCAGTTCACGCCGTTCCTGCTCCAGCACGGCGCGTTCGGTGTCGCGCTGGGTGGATACGGACACGAACTCGCCGACGGCCATCGACATGGCCCCGGCCAGCAGGCCGACCACGCCGGCCAGCAGGATCGGCCCCCGGGCGGTGGTGGCACCGGCGAAGCCGAGCACGAGCGCCGCCGTTGAGACGATGCCGTCGTTGGCGCCGAGCACACCGGCGCGCAGCCAGTTGAGCCTGCCGGCCACCGAGCCTCCCATCGGCTCCTGGTGGTCGATCTCATCGGCCGCGGGGGTCTTTTCGCTCGTCACCATGTGTCAAGGGTGGCACGTCCGGCGCGGCCGTTCCAGCAAGGCAAACCTTGCTTTAGCCTCAGACCGTGGATCGACCGGCCCGGTGATTTTGAATCGAGGTAGTTGATCTT
>MKSW01000018.1 GCA_001897425.1 Actinobacteria bacterium 69-20
CGGCCGGCCGACGATCGGCGCGATCCGCGGCGCCGAGCTCGAGCCCGTCGCGTAGAGCCCGCGTCGAGCCGGGGCGGCCGGCCACCCGAGCCGCGCACCCGAGCCACGGCCCCGGACATCCGCGACAGGTTGCCAACTCCTCATATCCGGAGGACGCCCCGCGGGATCCGGCGCCCCGATCCCTCCCGCGGCCCGGTCCTCGAGGAGTTCGCTCGTGCAGAAGTCCACGGAATCCCCGCGCAACCGGGGGCAGGGGGGCGTCTCCCTCGCTCTCGGCGACAGATCCGTGGAGTTCTGCCCCGGTCGAGCCCGTCCGTCGGAGCGATCCGCCGAACTTCTTTCCTTTTCCAACCTAAGCGTGTAGGTTCTCGTCGTAAGCCGCTACCCCTCCGGCTGCCCTGGCTCGACAGACACGAGGATGTGCCCGCGATGACCGTGACCGCGCTCCGAGACGATGCCCTCCGCACCGCGCCGGACGGCTTCACCCTGCTCCTCGGGCTGCCGTGGATCCGCTCCCTGCCCGTCGCATCCCTCGTCGACCTCTCCGTCGCCGTCGACGGGCAGTCCGCGACGGACGTGACGATCGAGCTCGACGGCCGGAGGGTCGCTCCGACGGCCCTGGGCGCTGAGGACACGTGGTGGTTCCTGCAGGATCGGCTCACGATCCGCGGGAGCACCGAGCTCGCCCCCGGTCCGCATGTCGTCGCGGTCACCTTCCGCCTCGTCGTCCCCTACCTGCAGGCGGGCCCCGACGGACCGCTCACGCTCCCGTTCCACCTCGAGCGCACGCTCACGGCGGATGCCTCGGCCTCCGGTCCAGCGTCAGCACGGACTCCGTCCCTCCGCGAGCGCCCGGTCGAGCCGCGCGCGGCCGTGCCCGCGGGCTGGACCCTGACGGCATCCGCCTTCAACTGGACGCCCGAGGTGGTCCGCGCGGAGCGCGACGCCGCCGAGATCGAGGTGGGCATCGTCGCGGACGGCATCGTGTCGGCGATCGAGCTCGAAGCCGGGCAGCTGTGGCGCTCCTTCCCCGACCCGGACGACGCCGAGGTCGACGCGTTCCGCCGCGACCTGGAGGCTGTCGGCGGCTCGGTGAGCATCGTCGGTGCGAGCCTCGACGACTGGCTCGGCCCCGCGCGGCGCCGCGACGACGACGAGCGGCTCGCGTTCCTGATCCCGCAGCTGCACGCGGCGCGGCGCGTCGGCGCGGCCGCCGTGCGGCTCCCGATCGGCCAGGCGGGGACGCCCCTGCTGCGCCGGCTCGTGCCGGTCCTCCACGACCTCGACCTCGTGCTGTACGAGGAGGCCCAGGGGCAGCAGAGCCCGCAGAACCCGGCGACGGCCGCCGCCTTCGACGCGATCGCCGATATCGACGACCCGCACGTGCGCGCGCTCGTGGACATCAGCATGCTGATGCCCTCGCTCCCCCCGAGCTACCTCGCGCGGCTGCGCGCGGGCGGCGTCGATGCGGCCTTCCTCGACCGGATCGCGGCGGACTGGCGCGACCCGGCGACGACCGACGCCGTGATCGACCTGCTGCGTGCGGACCGCGTGCCCGCCGAGGTGCACACGATGTTCATGGACCTGCTCGTCCGCTTCGGGCGGTCGGATGCCGCGGACCTGCGCGGCATCCTCCCCCTCGTCGGCGCGATCCAC
>MKSW01000019.1 GCA_001897425.1 Actinobacteria bacterium 69-20
TCTGGTGGAGGCGCTGACATCCCGAAAGGATGGGGAGCTTGTCGAAGTTGAGGAAGTGTCCGCCCGAGTTGAAGGGACCGGGCGGTGCGGCTGGTTCTGGCCGCGCGTGGTGAGGATGGCGGCCGGCGCGGCGCGTGCACGAGGGTCGGTCAACAGCTGGGGATCCCTTCCGACACGTTGCGCGGCTGGGTGCACCGTGCGGAGGTCGACGGTGGCCTGCGGTCTGGTCGGTCGACCGATGATGCGGAGCATATCGCGCAGCTCGAACGCGAGGTTCGGGAGTTGCGAAGAGCGAACGCGATCCTGCGCAGTGCGTCGGTGAACTCAACCCGTCAGCGCAACAGTGCTTGGAGCCTATCGGCTGGCGTGTCGAAGTCGAGAGTCTTCCTCGGGCGGGAGTTGAGACGGGCGGCGACAACGTCGAGGTCGGACTGGGTGAGGTCTCTCATGCTGACGCCCTTGGGAAAGTACTGACGCAGCAGCCGATTCGTGTTCTCGTTCGTGCCGCGTTGCCAGGGGCTGCGCGGGTCGGCGAAGTAGACGTCGAGACCGGTGTTGCGCGTGACGGTCTTGTGGTCGGCGAGTTCCATCCCGCGGTCCCACGTCAGTGAGCGACGCAACTGCTCCGGCAGCAGATTCATCTCACGCGAGAGCCCCGCGGTGACGGACTCCATGTCACGGCCATCGACCTGGACCAGGACCGTGAACCGCGTCGCGCGCTCGACGACTGTCGCGATCTGCGTCCAATGGCGCCCGAGCAGGAGGTCTCCCTCCCAATGGCCCGGGATCGCGCGATCCTCAGCCTCAGCGGGGCGCTCGGAGATGGAGACTGCATCCTTGATCTGGGATCGCCATTGTCCGGTGACGTTGTTGTGGACGCTGCGCCGGATCGGCCGCCCGGATCGCAGATGCTTCTGCAGCTCCTTCGCCAGAACACCGCGGGACTGCACGAACAGGGACTTGTAGATCGTCTCGTGTGACACCCGCATCCCGCTCCCCGCCGGGTGACGCTTCTGGAGCGCGCCGGCGATCTGCTCGGGCGACCAGTCTTCCCGAAGGCGAGCGGCGACGTAACCGCGCAGCACCGGGTTGCGAGCGAGCTTGCACCGCTGCGGACGCCGCGCACGTCGCCAGGCGCGATCATCGGCATCGACGGCACGATACCGGCGCGGACCCTTGTTCTTCGCGACCTCGCGGCTGATCGTCGACGCGGGCCGGCCGAGCCGGCGGCCGATCGACCGATACGACTCACCAGCCGCGAGACCCCGGGAGATCTCCTCGCGGTCGGCGAGGGTTAGCGTCCCTTCCCGGCGGCGCTGCGGCGCCTGATAGAAGCCGCCGAATGGCAACAGGATCGAGAAGATCGACCCAGGCGGCGACCCCACCGATCGGGAGATCTCGCTGATCGATGCACCCGTCTTCCACAACTCCCAAACCTGCTGCCGCCGATCCGACGGCAACCCCGGTCTCCCGATCTTCGCCACACCACACCTCCGAAATGATCATCGATGGTGTTGCGCTGACGGGTTGAGTTCACCTCGGCTTTCTTCGCGGCGGAGTTCGACCGTCCACACAGTTGGTGGTCGATTACATCGACGCGCGCAAGTCCGAGTTCGGAGTGGAACCGATCTGCCAGGAACTGCCGATCGCCTC
>MKSW01000020.1 GCA_001897425.1 Actinobacteria bacterium 69-20
TTTGGTGCGTCGCGTGGCCGCGAACATGCGGCCTCAGCGCGGACATCTCTGTCAGGTTTCGCGCGACGGCGGCAAGCGGCCGATCCGTTTGAGGTGGTCGTAGACAATGCGGTCGATGATTCGAAGCGGATGTGTTCGCTCCTCGGCGGCCATTTGACGGACCACAAGGTCGATCGCATCGGGGAAGCGCAACGCGTAAGGTCGCGATGAGGATCGCTCGCCATAGGCATCGAATGGATTTCGATCGCGGGCTTTCTGAGGGCGCGACGGCGTGCGTGCGGACGCGCTATCCGTCGACGTCGAATGCGCTACTGGCGCGGCGACCTGATCTTCATACGCAGGCGTCACGACGACCGGCTTTGCCGCGGGGGTATCGGTCGGCGCCGTGTTTACGCGATGAGCGCGGAACGCGTCGCGGGGCAGGGGAGGACGATCGGGTTTCTCTGCAGAGGCGGGATCCGTCATGCGGCGCTGTCGCCCTCGCCGGCACCCTGGCTTGCCGCGAGCAATTCGCGGACGACCTGATCGGCGTTGTAACGGGCCTTGCGGACCGATTCGTCCTTGTTGCTCATCTGGTACAACGTGCCGTGTCCACTTGTCATGGTGCGATAGGTGACGCGCCGGTACAGGGCATTGGCGCAGACGGGAACTTTTTCTGCATCGAAATAGGCGACGACCTCCTTGAGGGGGCGGGTGTTTCTGTCGAGGCTGTCATATTCGTTGAACAGAACGCGATGCTGGCTCATCGGCAGCGTTGAACTGGCCGCATGCTGTTCGAGATTGCGGATGGTGCGCACGACCTGCGAGGCATCGAAGGTGTGCACCTTGCAAGGCAAGACGACGAGATCAGCTCGCAGTGTCGCCTGAATCAGGACGTCGCCATAATAGCCGGGGGTGTCGATCACGACGACGTCGTAGCCGTCCAGACGATCGATCGCCGGGGCGAGGGCCTTTTCATCAGGCGCGCGCACGAGGTCCACGCCCTGCGGGCTCAAGCCCCGCGCGATCGATGACGCATGCCATTGGTAAGACGACCCCTGCGGATCGGCATCGACGATGGCGGCCGAATAGCCGTGCTTGGCGAACTCGCCGGCGAGGATGATCGCGACGGTCGTCTTGCCGCTCCCACCCTTCGGGTTTGCCACGGCGAAAATGCTTGGCACTTGGACCTCCGTTCGGCGCTTCGCTAATTAGTGTGTGGAACGACAACATACAAAATAATGAACGTTCGGCAATCACGCATTATCTCTTTTCGGTAGATCGCGATTGCCGCCTTGCCGCAAGGCGCTGATGGGCCAATCGGGCATTTCGCAAATGCGGTGCTGCGTCATTGTCGCGATATCGGAAGCGGTTGTTACGGTATTGATGGGTTCGCATTCTGCGGGATTGCGATCTTGTCCAGTCGCGGTGTTTCCGTGTTTGGGTGGTTCGGCAATCGCGACATGAGACAACGCGGCAGTGCCATATTGCGGTATTGCCGCAATCGGGAGCTTATGGAAGGCACTGCGCGCCATAAGGTTGGAGAGTTCCTTCGGACAGCTCTTTCAGACGCGTGCGCCCTTCGTGCCCTGAGCATCTAACATTCAGTGTATTAGATATTGGTTGACAAGATACCGGTTTGTGGGCCAAACCGGGAAACGGCTGCTGAGCG
>MKSW01000021.1:0-97844 GCA_001897425.1 Actinobacteria bacterium 69-20
AACTACACCCTGACACCCAAATAACGTTCATGTAATTTACGCGCAGGCCCTAAGCCTCGATTGAGACAATGTAAGGACGCGTTCAGGTTCATTCAGGTTCGCTACAGCAGGCGCGCGATTCACTCGGCACCGAAGGGAGGACGACGGTGCGGTTACTACTGGTGGAGGACGAGGCGCGGATGGCCGACGCGGTCGCCGGCGGCCTCGCAGCGGACGGTTTCACCGTCGACATCGCACACGACGGGCAGGACGGGCTGTGGCGCGCGAGCGAGCGGGTCTACGACGTCATCGTGTTGGACATCATGCTGCCGAAGCTCTCCGGGTACGAGGTGGTCAAACGTCTGCGCGCCGCGAAGGTGTGGACGCCGATCCTGATGCTCACGGCCAAGGACGGCGAATACGACCAGGCGGACGCGCTCGACCTGGGCGCGGACGACTACCTGACCAAGCCGTTCTCCTACGTCGTGCTGCTCGCGCACCTGCGGGCGCTGGTCCGGCGGGCCGCCCCGGCGCGGCCGGTGGTGCTGTCCGCGGGCGACTTGATCCTCGACCCGGCCACCCGCCGGGTGCAGCGCGGCGCCGATGACGAGATCTCGCTGACGCCAAGGGAATTCGCCATGCTGCAGTATCTCTTGCGGCGCCGCGGCGAGGTCGTGTCGAAGAGCGACATACTGGCCAATGTGTGGGACGAGTTCTACGAGGGCGACCCGAACATCGTCGAGGTGTACGTGGGCTACCTGCGCAAGAAGATCGACACACCGTTCGACCGCCGCAGTATCGAGACGGTGCGCGGGGCGGGCTACCGACTGCGGAGCGACGGTGGGTGAACCCGTCCCGGCGGCGGCGCGGCCCGGGGCTCTCGGTGGTTCCGGCGCCGCGGGTGCCGGCGGTGCTGTCGGCGGTTCCGATGCGGCGGGTGCTTCCGATGCCGCTAGTGGTTCTGACGCTTCCGGCGTTTCGGGCACCACCGACGCTACGAACCAGGACCGTGCGGCGCGGGGTCGCGACACCCAGGATCGAGCTGCACCGGATGGAGCAGGGCCGGATCGGGCAGGGCCAGCCGCAGACGCGCGCGGTCCCGAGCCGGGTCGGCGGCCGTCATGGTGGGCGAGAAGGTCGCTGCGCGCCCGGCTGACCGCGGCGACGGTCGTCGTACTCACCGTCGGCATGACCGTGGCGTCGGTGCTGCTGGTCTGGCAGGTGCACAACTCCCTCATCGCGGGGCTCGACACCGCGGTGACCCAGCAGGTGCAGTCCGTCGCCGCGCAGGCACAGAACGGCGAACTGCAGGCCCACATGCCGAATCTGGAGGACGGCGGACCCGCTGTGCAGGTGGTGTCGGCCGACGGACAGGTGATCGCCGCCTCGAACGGGCTGCGGCAGCGCGGGCGGATGTTCACCCTGGCGGGCGCGGAAGGTGAGGCGGTCACGGCGACGACCAGGGCGACCGGCCTCGGCCCGGATGCCAAGACCTGGTATCGGGTCGCGGTGCTCACCGTCACGACCAAACAGGGACCGGTGACGGTCTACGCGGCACTGCAGACCGACTCGGTCACCGACAGCACCGCCGAACTCAGCGCCGCTCTCGCCGTCGGTGTGCCCGTGGTCGTGGTGGCGCTGGCGGTCGTCGCGTGGCTGCTGGTCGGGCGGGCGCTGCAACCCGTCGAGGCGCTGCGCCGCCAGGCGGCGGCGATCCCGGCCTCGGACCTGCGCCGGCGACTCGAGGTGCCCGCGGCCCAGGACGAATTGGGCCGCCTCGCCGCGACGCTCAACGACCTGCTCTCCCGTATCCAGGCCTCCACCGGCCGGCAGCGCCAGTTCATCGCGGATGCCGCGCACGAGCTGCGCAGCCCGATCGCGTCACTGCACGCACAACTGGAGATCCTGGGACGGCGGGCGGACCGCGCCGGCGATGCGCGCGGGGCCGAATGGGCGGCCGGGATGATCGCCGACACCCGGCGCCTGACCCGCCTCGTCAACGACCTCTTGGCGCTCGCCCGGCTCGACGCGAACCCGAAGATCCATCGGCAGACCATCGACCTCGACGACCTCGTGCTCGACGAGGTGCGGCGCGCGCAGGGCCGTGGCGTCGCCATCGACGCCGGCGCCGTCTCGGCCGGCCGGGTGCTGGGCGATCCGGCCGGCCTGGCCCGGGTGGTCCGCAACCTGCTGGACAACGCCGTGCGGCACGCCGCCGGCCGCGTCGTCGTCGGATTGCGCGGCGACGGGAGGTCGGTGACCCTGACGGTCTCCGATGACGGTCCGGGCATCGCGCCGGCCGATCGCGAGCGCATCTTCGAGCGCTTCACCAGGCTCGATGACGCGCGGTCCCGGGATGCGGGCGGCGCCGGGCTGGGGCTCGCGATCGTGCGAGACGTGGTGCGCGGCCACGGCGGCTCGGTCCGGGTCGGCGACAACAAGCCGGGGGCGCGGTTCACGGTGACGCTTCCCGCAGCCGACTAGCCAGGCCCGACTGACGGCTGCAGCGAGCCGCATCGGTCCGGTTGTGCGGCGAGTTGTCCCCCTGACCGATTTTCATCCACATGCGGTGAAGCGGCGTTGCCGCGAACGGCGTCATCTCCGCATGCTGGGGACCTGTTTCCAACACCGCAATTTCCAACACCGCGAGGAGGGCAGATGGACGGGTTCGACATCGCGACCGACCGGATCCAGGCGGCGGCGTCCGGCGTCGATCAGGTCGGCGCATCGCTGCATCGCGAGATCGCCGCCATGGAGGGGACTTTGGCGGACATCGGCGCCGGCTGGCATTCGACGACCGCGGGGCCGCGGTTCGCCGCGGCCATGGGCGGATACCTGGACGACGCCCGGCGGTTGGCCGAGGCGCTCATCAGTCACGGCGCCAGCCTGGCCGCGGCGTCCCGCACGTTCGAGCAGGCCGAAGGCGCGATCGCGGCCGCAACGCCGGCGGTGGCCCGATGACGGAGATCAGGGTGAACTACGGGGCCATGAGCGCCGGCCACGAGGATCTGGTCGCGACCTGGGCCCGCATCGAGGCGCACCTCGCCGAACTCGACGCCGCGATCGCCGCGACCGGGGACATGCGTTCGGAGGCGCTGACCTCGTACCTGGGCCTGAAGGCACGCTGGGACGCGTCGGCCGCCGATCGGCAGGTCACATTGCAGGCCCTGGCGAACGCGGTCGACTCGGCGGCCCAGACGTACCGGGAGGTGGACGCCGCTGCCGCCGCGCAATTCGCCGGGTGAGCGCCCGATCCGCGAGTGGCGGCCCAGTCGGTGATTGGGCTCAGTACACGCCGCGGACCAGGCGCAGCGGCTGGGTGTGCTGGTAGAACACCCAGCGGTTGACCTCGCGCGGGTGCCGGATGCCGTCGTACCAGATCGCCGTGCCGCTGCCCGGGAGCAGGCCGAACTCGACGGCGCGGCCGCGGTAGGTGGCCGGCTGGCGCCCGAACCCGAGGATCCGTTTGCGGACCACCGTGACGGCCACGCCGCTGCGGGCATCGGGCTCCACCTCGATCACCTTGGCGCTGCCGCCCGGAATGCGCTGCTCGTCGACGTAGAACGTCCCGGTGACCGGGGCGAGCTGCGCGGCACCGAGCAACACCCCGCCTGCGTCGCTGCGGACCAGCGGCACTCGGTCGACCTCGGCGCGTGTCGCCGCGCGGACCGCCTCGGGACCCGTTGGTAGAGCGTAGATGTCGGTGAACGCGGTGGGGTGCGGCGTGGCGTAGGCGACCTCGACGGCCCCGAGCAGATCCTTGCGCAGGAGGCGCAGCACGACGGCGTTCAGGTCGGAATCGTCGCCGACCACCAGAACCCGACCGGCGAGCAGCGGGTCGACCTCCTTCTTCGGCCGACGACCGACGATATGGGTCGGATAGCCGCCGCAGGCGGCGAGGATCGCGCCGATGCCCGCGGCGTCCGCGGTGCCGGCTTTGGCTCCGCCCGCATCGGTCGCCACCCGGGTGCGGCGGCCGCTTCGCGCCCCGGCGCGAACAGCGTCATCCCCGTAGGCGAGCGCCGGCATCGACTCGCCTTCGGTGCGGCAGCACAGCACTGTGATACCGCCGGGTCCGTCCAGTTCGGTCAAGCGACTACCCTTCAATGGGCGCGAACCGCGTCGCGCCGCCACGTTCAACGGCGTGGGATACCGCGTGACGTACCGTGCCGCAGCTCTGCGGTGCTGGTACATCAACCACCAGGGAGTCTGCCATGACGGTGATGGTGCTGATCGGTGCCCAGTGGGGCGACGAGGGCAAGGGCAAGGCGACCGACCTGTACGGCGAGCGCATGCAGTGGGTGGTGCGCTACCAGGGCGGCAACAATGCGGGGCACACCGTCGTGCGGCCGGACGGACAGAAGTTCGCGCTGCACCTCGTGCCGTCCGGGATCCTCTCCCCGCAGGTGACCAACGTGATCGGCAATGGCGTGGTGATCGACCCGGGCGTGCTGCTGGGGGAGATCGCCGAACTGGAAGACCGCGGGGTGGACACCTCGAACCTGATGATCTCCGCCGACGCGCACCTGATCATGCCGTACCACGTGGCCATCGACAAGGTCGCCGAGCGCTACCTGGGCTCGTCCAAGATCGGCACCACCGGGCGCGGTATCGGGCCCTGCTACCAGGACAAGATCGCCCGCATGGGCGTGCGGGTACAGGACGTGCTCGACCCGTCGATCCTCGCCCAGAAGGTCGAGGCCGCACTGGATGTCAAGAACCAGATGCTGGTCAAGATCTACAACCGCAAGGGGCTCGACCCGCAGGCGGTGATCGACGCCGTGCTCGACCAGGCCGAGGCATTCAAGCATCGCATCGCCGACACCCGGCTGAAGCTCGACCAGGCCGTGGACCGCGGCGAGAACGTGCTCCTGGAGGGCGGGCAGGGGACGCTGCTCGACGTCGACCACGGCACGTATCCGTTCGTCACGTCGTCATCGCCGACGGCGGGCGGTGCGGCGACGGGCTCGGGGATCGGGCCGACCCGGATCACCACGGTCGTCGGCATTCTCAAGGCGTACACCACACGGGTCGGCTCCGGGCCGTTCCCCACCGAATTGCTGGACGCCTCCGGGGAGTATCTGCGCGAGACCGGGCACGAGCGCGGTGTGACGACCGGGCGGGCCCGGCGCTGCGGCTGGTTCGACGCCGTCGTCGCACGCTACTCGACGCGGGTCAACGGGCTGACGGACCTGTTCATCACGAAACTCGATGTGCTGTCGTCGTTGTCGACGGTTCCGGTGTGCGTGGGCTACGACGTCGACGGCGTCCGGTTCGACGAGATGCCGATGACGCAGACCGCGTTCCACCATGCCAAGCCGATCTACGAGGAGCTGCCCGGCTGGTCCGAGGACATCACCGGGGCGCGGACCCTTGCCGACCTACCGGCGAATGCCCGCCGTTACCTGGATCGGCTGGAAGAACTGGCCGGGTGCCGCATCTCGGCGGTCGGCGTAGGTCCGGGCCAGAACGAGACCATCGTGGTGAACGACCTGCTCGCCTGAGCCTTCGGGACGACCCGGATCCGCCGCACCAGTGCGGTTTCGCCGGAACCGGAATCACGGCGGCCTGCCGCCGCGAGCTGCGTCACGGGCGATTGAACCGGACTACAGCACGACGAGGTGCTCGGCGGTGGCGCCGGGCACGGCCGCCAGCGTGATGCCGCGATCGAAGGTGACGAGCCGGCCACCGTGCGCGACCGCGAGAGCGAGCAAGTAGACATCGGTCACCTGTTTGTGGCTGAGCAGATTCGCTCGATGCACCGAGGCCGGGTCACGCAGGCTGACATCGCAGGGCCAGTATTCGTGATCGCCGGCGCGACACGCGTCTTCGAGCGCGTCGACGGCCGCCCGCGACGATGCCATCGCGGGGTAGGCAGGCTGGCTGAAGATCCGGACGAAACCGTTCTCAGTGATGGCGCAGGACGCCCATCCGGCGCGGCCTACTTCACGGAACCAACGGCGGGCGCGCCCGTGGTGGGTGTGGTTGGCGTCCGCGAGCGCGAGCAAAGTGCTGACGTCGAGCAACGCCCGCACTAGATGCCTTCTTCCTCACGAATGCGATCGATCAGTTCGTTGGTGACGACGTCACCTGTCGGCCCGAAGACCGGGAAGCCGTCCACCATGGTGTACTCCCGCTCACGCCTCGCACCCTGCCCCGTCAACCGCTCCCTGGCCAGGTCTGAGAGCACCTGCCCAGCGGTGCGCTTCTCGTAACGCGCCCGTTCCTTCACGGCCTGCAGGACGTCGTCATCGATGCTCAGAGTGGTGCGCATGCATCTGATGCTACTGCATCAGGGTGACCGATGGTGCTTGCCGACGTAGGGGTGGTCGGCCGGCTGTGACGGCCGGCAACCGTATCCGAGCGGCCGTGGATTTCATCCGATCCGGGCCGCCCGATACCCTGTCGCATTGTGCGCATCCTGATCATCGGTTCCGGCGCGCGGGAGCATGCCATCGCCCGAGCGCTCGCCAGGGACCCGGCCGTCACGGACCTGCACGTCGCACCGGGCAATGCCGGGACCGCGGAACTGGCGACCAACCACCAGGTCTCGGCGTCGGATGCGGAGTCCGTGCTCGCGCTCACCCGCAAAATCGCGCCGGACCTCGTCGTCATCGGCCCGGAGGCCCCCCTCGTCGCCGGGGTCGCCGATGCTCTGCGCGATGCCGGTTTCGTGGTCTTCGGCCCGTCCGCCGCGGCCGCGCAGATCGAGGGATCCAAGGCGTTCGCGAAGGGCGTCATGGCCGCTGCCGGTGTGCCGACGGCACGCAGCATCACCGTCACCGACTACGGCGCCATCAAACAAGCGCTTGCCGAAACCGGGTCGCCGTACGTCGTCAAGGATGACGGGCTGGCCGCGGGCAAGGGCGTCGTCGTCACGACGAACAAGGCCACCGCCATCGACCACGCATGGGCGGTCCTGTCGAGCGGCAGCCCCGTGCTCGTCGAGGAGTTCCTGTCCGGGCCGGAGGTCAGCCTGTTCGCCGTGTGTGACGGCGTTCGGGCGGTGCCGCTGCTGCCGGCCCAGGACTTCAAACGGGTCGGCGACGGCGACACCGGCCCGAACACCGGCGGAATGGGCGCCTACGCGCCCCTGCCGTGGGCACCGCCGGACCTGGTCGCGACCGTCCAGCAGCAGGTGTTCGAGCCGGTGCTCGCCGAGATGCGCCGTCGCGGAACGCCTTTCACCGGGCTGCTCTATGCCGGCCTCGCACTGACCGCGGCCGGGCCGCAGGTGATCGAGTTCAACTGCCGGTTCGGCGACCCCGAGACCCAGGTCGTGCTGGAGTTGCTCGAGACGCCGCTGTCGGCGGCGCTCTGGGCATCGGCCGCCGGCGACCTCTCGGCCCTGCCGGCATTGCAGTGGAAGAGCGGCTCCGCCGTCACCGTCGTGATCGCGGCCCAGGGATACCCGGCCAAACCGGCGTCCGGCGACGTGATCACCGGCGCCGACGCGGACGGGATCCTGCACGCCGGAACCGCCCGGAACGACGCCGGGAACCTGGTGACCGCCGGCGGTCGCGTGCTCTCCTGTACAGCCGCTGGGGCGAGCCTTTCCGAGGCGCGAGATGCCGCCTACGCCTTGGTGTCTCGCGTGCAGATACGCGGATCGCACCATCGCACCGACATCGCGGCCAAGGCGCTGGCCGGGGAGATCGCGGTGCCGTCGCACTAGCTCCGGTCGCGGTCCGAACCTGCCGGCGGGCGCCCGTTGGCTACTCGGGGTCTGCTACATGACGTCCGTTACTTGGCATCCGCGTAGCAGCGCACGGCGACCGGGCGGACGGGTGTGTGCACCGACGAGCCCGGGAAGACGAGGTCGCGCGCGGTGGTGGCGGCCGTGACGGCCAGCTCGCACACCTGCTCGGCGTAGGGCTCAGGTACGTGGATCACCAGTTCGTCATGCTGGAAGAGCACCATCTCCGCCGCCGGCACCTCGTCGAGAAGCGCGAGGCGCAGCGTCGTCATCCATGCGGCCGCCCAGTCGGCCGCGGACGCTTGTATGACGAAGTTCCGGGTGAAGCGCCCGCGGTCACGCGCCACTCGGCGGGCGCGGCTCTCGTCCGACGCTCCCCCTGCCCCGACCGCACGCCGCCATCCCTCGGACGGTGGTGGGCACGCCCGGCCGAGGACCGACGCGACCACGCCGCCGGCCTCGCCCCGTCGCGCCGCCGACTCCACGCACGCGACCGCGGCGGGGTAGCGGACCCGCATGGTGGCCATCAGGCGGGCGGCCTCGCCCGACGTCTGGCCGTACATCGCGCCGAGCATCGCGAGTTTCGCGTGCCGTCGATCGCCGCCGAAGCCGTCCGCCGCGAGCGCCGCGTACAGGTCGGCGTCACCCGAGAGCGCCGTCAGCGCAGGGTCTTTGGAGACCGCCGCCAAGATACGCGGTTCCAGCTGCGCCGCATCGGCGACCACCAGCACGTGCCCCGGCTCGGCGATCGCGGCCCTCCGCATCGACGTCGGCAGCTGCAGGCCCCCGCCGCCCCGCGTCGCCCACCGCCCGGACACCACGGCACCCGGCAGGAACTGTGCCGCGAGCCGGCCGTCGACCACCCAGTCGTCGAGCCAGTTCCACCCGTTCGCGGTGAACAGCCGGGCGAGGTCCTTGTAGCGCAGCAGTGGCGCGACGGCGGGGTGATCGATCTCGCGCAACACCCATGCGCGGGTGGTTTCGATGTCGAATCCGCTGCGGTGGAACGCTTCCCGAAGGTCGACCGGCGAATCGGGATTGACCGGGAAGCCGAACGCCGTGGAAATCTCCTCGGCCAGTCGGGCGAGCGTCGCGGGCCTCGCGCCGTCCGTAGGCCGCGTGCCGAGAGCGTCGGCTAGGATCTGTCGATGCACATCGGCGTCCCACGGCAGACCGCGGCGGCTCATTTCCGCGGCGACCAATGCCGATCCGGACTCGGCGGCGATCAGCAGCCGTAAGGCGCCGGCCGACACGTCGATCCCGGCCGCTGTGGCCTCCGGTCCACCCGCCGACCGGTCTACCCGCCGCATCTGGTCGCGGTAGGCGGCAATGAGGAGTCTCGGATCGGTCTCGGTCGCCTCGGCAACGGCGTCGTCGAACAGGCCCGGCTGTTCGACGACATGCGGCCGGGCACCGCCGTCGATCGGTACGGGATCCGCGGGAACCGGTTCGCCGTGCGCGCGGGCGAGGATCGCCGCCGCCCGGCAGGGCTCGCCGAAACGGCCCTCGCGGCCCAGCAGGATGCGCTCGGTCAGCGCGAGATCGTGGCAGCGACGGACCCGAATGCCGAGAGCGAGCAATGCCGGGTACATTTCGGCGGCTAAGTCGAAGATCCACCGCGGGGCGTAGCTCTGCTCCCATTCGGCCAGCTCAGCCGGACCGGTTACCTCGGTCACCGCGGCCGCACCGCCGACGGCTTCGGCAGCCGCGTGCGCGACGGGTGCATCCGCCGACACGTCACCGACCGCCCCATCGGCCACCACATCGGCCATGCGAACGGCCCGGACCCCGCCGTTCCGGATCGTGACCGCCACCAGCACAGGGGCATTGTCCCCCGAACAGCGTCATACTCGTCGGCCGGCGGCGACGCGGTGACCGCAGCACGTCGCCCAACGCGTTGGATATTAGAAATTCATGAGCAACTCATTACTGTTTTATGGCATTACATAATCGTTATCCGAAATCAACCAATATCACACCGGTTCCCGGGTTTCACACATAAATTTGGGGAATCATAGAGGGTGTGCTGCAGCAGAAGGGAACTCACTGGGTGGCCCATGGGCGCGTGTCGTCCTGGGTGCGCCGTGACGTCCCGAGTTGGTGGCTACCTGCACTGATCGCGGCGACCGCGGCGTATACGCTGCTCACGCTGCTCGTGCTCGCCGGGTCCGGCATCACCGAGTTCGACTCCTTCTGGTACGACCTCGATCTGGTCCCGCCGACATCGCCGCTGCATTTGCCGGTCGAATTGTGGGTCTTTCTCGGGCAGCGCGTCCCGGCGATGATCATTGCCGGTCTGTACTGCTTGTACCGCGCTCGGCGGACGCGCAGTTGGACTCCGCTTCTGATGTACGCCATGGCCGGCACCGGGTTCGTGGCGAGCGTCCTCGCGATGAAGTACATGACCGGCCGCATCGGCCCGCGCTACACCGACGTGGCGCACACCGTGTGGGACGGCGGGGACATCTTCCCGTCCGGACACGTCACCGGGACCGTGGTGATGTACGGGTTGATCGCCCTGCTGGTGCCGCTGGCATACCGCAAGCTGGCGACCGTGGCCGCGATCGTGCTATCCGTGACGGTCGGCTTCGGCACGGTCGCGCTCAACACGCATTGGCTGTCCGACGTGGTCGGCGCTTGGCTCAACGGATCGATCGTGCTGCTGGTGGTGTGGGCGATCACGCCGGAGGTGCAACGCCGGCTGGTCGCCCGACTGCGGCAGATCAGGGCCTGGCATCGCGCGGCGCTCACCGCCCATGACGGTGTTCTGCCGTCCGCCCCGGTGGGAGAACACCGCTCGTAGCGGCGCCGGTGATACCGCAGCGCGGCGCCAGCCTATAGGTACATGCCGGTCTTCGCGCCCGGGTGGTCGGTGCCGACGGCATGAAGATCACGCTCGCGCAGCACCAGGTAGGTCTCGCCACCCACCTCGACCTCGTAGGGGTCCTCGGGGCTGAAGAGCACCCGGTCGCCGGTCTTGACCGATCGCACGTGCTGGCCGACCGCGACCACCTCGCCCCACACCAGACGCTTGGCGACCTCCGCCGTCGCCGGGATGACGATGCCGGCCCGTGTGGTCCGCTCGCCGACGCCGCCGCCCTGCTTGACCATGACGCGGTCGTGCAGCATCTGAATGGGAACACTGGATTCGGCCACGGGAGAAGCCTAATCGCCGCGGTGCGCACATCCGGATATGCCTCCGGATACGCCTCCGGGCACCTGCCTGAGGATTCTCAAGCGGGTGCCCGGATGGTTGATGTCCTCTCCGTCGGGATCGCCGCCGGAGAGGAGGCCGCGTCAGTTCGAGCGCGACATGGACCGCTGCGCGATCATGATCAGCTCGTCGCGCATCGCCGGGGTAGCGGCGTTGTCGATCGCGGCGGCCAGAGCGCGGCGGGTGCGGGAGATCTCACGGTGGCTACGGAAGGCCTTCGCGAGGCGAGTCATGACGAATCAGTCCTTACTGGTTGGGTTCTCAACTGCTTACACCTATTAGACGCCCAACGCGGCCCGAGGTTTACCGCAATCGCCGGTGAACTGCCTCACAATCCGGATAATCTACGGCGTTGATCTTTCTGGACCATCGTTTATCCGGGTGATCATGAACTGAATCGATCCTGCTCAACGATCAAGAAAATCCGGGCATCCAGATAGAAAACGCACAGCGCTGAGGACGGTTCGGGTCGGCCACAGAGACACCGGCCCGTCCGGCCCAGGCACGGCCCGTCAGTACGTGATCGCGAGCCCGGGGTCGGCCAGCAGTGCGCCGACGTCGGCGAGGAATCGGGAGCCCTTCTCCCCGTCGATCACTCGGTGGTCGAAGGACAGCGCCAGTTGGCAGACTTTGCGCACGGCGAGTTGCCCGTCGACCACCCAGGGCGCGTCCTTCACCGAGCCGAGCGCCAGGATTGCGGACTGGCCCGGGTTGATGATCGGGGTCCCGGTGTCCACGCCGAGCACGCCCACGTTCGTGATGGTGAACGTGCCGCCCGTCATGTCCCCGGGCGGCGTCTTCCCGGACCGCGCCGTCTCCGTCAACTCCGTAAGCGCCCGTGCCAGGCCCATCAGGTCGAGTTGGTCGGCGTCGCGGATCACCGGCACGATCAGCCCGCGGGCCGTCGCCGCTGCGATCCCCAGGTGCACGTACTGCTTGAACACCACCTCGCCGGCCCGCTCGTCCCACGTGCAGTTCGCTTCGGGTGTCCGGCGCGCGGCCAGACACACCGCCCGCGCCGCGAACGTCAGCGGCGAGAGCTTCACGCCCGCCCACTCCGGGAGCCGTCGCAGGCGGTCCCGCAGCTCCATCATCGGCGTCACGTCGACGCTCAGGAACTCGGTGACATGCGGCATGGTGAAGGCACTCTCGACCATCGCCTGCGCCATCATCTTCCGCACGCCCTTGATCGGCTCCCGCCGCTCCCGGGTCGCCGGGTCGTAGACGATCACCGCGCGCGCAGGCGCAGGCACGCCCGTCTCTGACGCGCCCGTGGTCTGCGAATTTTCCGAGTATGACGCTGTTCGCGCCGTTCCGGCGGCTACCTCCACGTCACCCCGGCTGATCACCCCGTCGGGCCGTGTCGCGGTGACCGCGCGCAGGTCGATGCCGAGGTCCTTGGCCAGCTTCCGCACCGGCGGTGTCGCCAGTGGCGCCTGCTGCGGGGCCTCGGGCACCGTCGTAGCAGCCGCCGGCGCTGCTGCCACCTGCATCACTGTCGCCGCGGGCTCGCCTCCACCCCGCCGGGCGCGCCGGGTCGCCCCGCCCTCGGCGGCGATGTAGCCGACCAGGGTCGCGACGCGACCGTCCGCGGTCTTCTCGCCGATCTTCGCCCCGCTCTCGGATGAGCCGGCCTCAGCCGCTCCGGCCCCGGCCTCCGCGGGTGTGACGCTGGACGCGGGGGCACCGGCCCGAACGTCGTCATCTGCGGTTCCCGAGCCGGAACCCGTTACGGCACCGGATGTTTCGCCGCCGGCGTCATCCGGAAGCGGTCCGGCGTCTGGCTGGGTGTCGATCTGGATGATGGGCGTGCCCACCTCGATCGTCACGCCGACCTCGGCCAGGATCTTGTGCACCCGGCCGGCGTGCGGCGACGGCAATTCCACTGCGGCCTTGGCGGTTTCGATCTCCACGATGATCTGGTTGACCGCGAGCAGGTCGCCCTCGGCCACCTTCCACTCGAGGATCTCCGCCTCGGTCAACCCCTCGCCGACATCCGGCAGGGGGAACGTCTGCAAGCGCGATGAAGTCATCGGTCTGTCTCCCGGATTGTCAGTAGGCCAGCGAACGGTCGACCGCGGTCAAGATCTTGTCGATATCCGGCAGATACTCTTCCTCGAGTCTTGTTGGCGGATAAGGGGTGTCGAACCCGGCGATGCGAAGCACCGGGGCCGCCAGCGAGTAGAACGCCTCCTCGGTGACGCGGGCCGCGACCTCCGAGGTGATGGACGCCTCGCGCGGCGCCTCCGACACCACCACCAGGTGACCGGTCTTCTTGACCGATGCCAGCACCGGGTCGATGTCCAGCGGCGAAAGCGTGCGCAGGTCAATGATTTCCAGCGACCGCCCCTCCGCCTCGGCCGCCGCCGCGGCCTTCATCAGCACCGGCATCGACGGACCATAGGAGACCACGGTGCAGTCCGTCCCCGCGCGGCGCACGATCGACGACGCGACCGTCTCCGGGCGAGAAGACGTGTCTACCACGCCCTTTTCCCAATAGCGGCGCTTCGGCTCGAAGAAGATCACCGGGTCCGGGCACTCGATCGCCTCCTGGATCATCCAGTAGGCATCCGCCGCCGTCGAGCAGGACATCACCCGCAACCCCGCGATGTGGCAGAACAGCGACTCCGGCGACTCCGAATGATGCTCCACCGCACCGATTCCGCCGCCGAACGGGATCCGGATCACCATGGGCATCTGCCAGGCGCCCTGCGACCGGAACTGCACCTTCGCGACCTGCGAGATGATCTGGTCGAACGCCGGGAACGTGAAACCGTCGAACTGCATCTCGCACACCGGCCGATACCCACGCAACGCCAAACCCACGCCGGTGCCCACGATCCCGGACTCCGCCAGCGGCGTGTCCAACACCCGGTGCGCGCCGAAGTCCTTCTTCAGCCCGTCGGTGATCCGGAACACGCCGCCTAACGTGCCGACATCCTCCCCCATCACCAGCACCCTCGGGTCCGCGTCCATCGCCGCGCGCAGGCCCATGTTCAACGCCTTGGCCATGGTGATCGGTTTGAGCTCGACGTCCGCGGCGCTCGGTGCGCCGGAGGCCGTCACCGTGCACCCCCCGCTGCCGAGACGGCATGCGCGTCAGCGCGAACAGCGTCATCTCCGTGGGCCGCACCATCCGCGGCACCGCCGGCGCCATCCGCGAAACCCGCCAGGTATTCCAGATAGTCCGCCTGCTGCCGCTCCAACTGCTGATTCGGCGCCGAGAACACGTGCGAGAACATGCGTGTCGGCGGCGGCGTCTCCATCGCCACCGTGAACGCCCGGAAACGCGCGGCCAGCTCATCGGCATCCGCCTGCACCGACGCGAAGAACGCATCATCGGCCCAACCCGACCGCGTCAACAGCACCCGCACGCGCTCGATCGGATCGAACATCTTCCACGCCTCGGTCTCGTCGGCCAGCCGGTAACGGGTCGGGTCGTCGGAGGTGGTGTGCGCGTCCATCCGGTAGGTGAAGGCCTCGATCATCACCGGGCCGTTCCCCGAGCGGCACTCATCCAGCGCCCAGCGCGTCACCGCGAGGCAGGCCAGCACGTCGTTCCCGTCGACGCGGATGCCCGGAAACCCGTATCCCGCAGCACGTTTGTGCAGCGGCACGCGGGACTGCGTCTCCACCGGCTCGGAGATTGCCCACTGGTTGTTCTGACAGTAGAAGACCACCGGCGCATCGAAGGACGCCGCATACACCATGCCCTCGTGCACATCGCCCTGGCTGGTCGCGCCGTCGCCGAAGAAGACGATCGTCGCCTCATCGGTTTCCAGCGCATCCGGGCCGCTCGACCCGACCTTGCCGTCGAAACGCTGCCCCATCGCATAGCCGGTGGCGTTCAGCGCCTGGTTCCCGATCACGATCGTGTAGTCGTGGAAGCCCTTCTCCTTCGGATTCCAGCTGGAGTGGTCGGTGCCGCGGAAGATACCGAGCAGCTCGGTCGGATCGACGCCCCGGCACCACGCGATGCCGTGCTCGCGGTACGAGGGGAAGGCCATGTCCTGCGGCCGCATCGCGCGCCCGGCGCCGATCTGCGCGGCCTCCTGGCCGAGCAGCGGGACCCAGATGCCGAGCTGGCCCTGGCGCTGAAGCGCGTTGCCCTCGCGGTCGAACCGGCGCACCAGCATCATGTCCCGGTACAGACCCTTCAACAGGTCCGGCGTCACGTCCAGCGGGTAATCGGGGTCGGGGGTCAGCTCGCCCTCGGGCGTCAGCAGCTCGACGAGCCCTTCTCCGTGGGCGGTCTGCCGCAGACCGTGCACCATCTGTTCCGCGGTCGGCACGCCGGACGTGCCCGGCCCGGCTGCATCCATTCCAGCATCCGGTCCTGTCCTTGGGTTTCTGATCCACCGATCGGGTGCCATGCAGACTCCTTCGCGTGTCGCCTTGCGCCGGGATCGCCGGTCGCATCGGGCGTGGTAGGTGGGTGCGCTTTCCTCGATCCTGACACGAAAACGTGTTTTGCACGACGGCGCGGGGTTCCGACGATTTGCCTGCCTACCGTCGGACGTACGGTCGGCGCGGCCGTACATCAAAAACGTGCCTCACCATGCGCTCCGATGCGCTCCGATTCGATGGATGCGCTCCCGATCGGAGGCGCACCCAACGAATCGGGGCGCGTCGTCGGCCGGAACCTGTGCGGCTTTGCGCGGTGCGACCGGCGATCGCTCGCCCCGAACTGCCGTTTCGACCGTCCGGCCGTAGGATCGGCCTACCGAAGTCGCCTGCGCTGGAGGGCCGTCGTGGAACTGGAACACCGTTTCGAAGTGCCGGTCGGCATCGACAAGGCATGGATGCACCTGCTCGACATGAAATTGGTCGCCGCATGCTTCCCCGGCGCAACGCTGTCCAGCGCGGACGGTTCCGAGTACACCGGCACGGTGAAGGTCAAGCTCGGACCGATCCAGCTCACGTACGCGGGCTCGGCGCGCATCGTTTCGGCCGATGAAGCGACACACACGGCGACCATCGAGGCGTCGGGCAACGCCGCACGGTCCGGGTCCACGGCGTCGATGACGGTAGTGGCCGCGGCCGAATCCGTGGCGAGCGACCGGACCGCCGTGACGATGAAGACGGACCTGACGATCACGGGCCGCCCGGCACAGTTCGGCCGCGGGGTGATGGTCGAGGTGGGCGACAAGATCCTCGGCAGGTTCGCCGACTGCCTGGCGTCCACCTTGGCAGCGAGCGAGGCGCCGGGTGAAGTGGCCACGGCAGAGGCCGCCGTTTCCGAAACCGCCGGTGCCGCAGCAGGTTCCACCGAGTATGACGCTTCTCGCGCCGCGAACGCGGCGGAAGGCACGGCTCCGGAGGAGGCGGCCGTAGGCGCGGTCCCAGAGGGGGCAGCCACTGGTGCGAAGAGCGCAGCCGCGGGGGCGGCGGAGGGGGTGGCGCGCGCGGCGGCCGGTGCCCACGCTGCGGGTGGTGGCCCGGCGACAGGCGGAGGGGCCGGTCCGGCATCCACGTACACCCGGGCGCCGGGCACCGCTCCGGCGGCGGAGCCGATCGACCTGCTCGCGTCTGCCCGCGGCTCCATCATCAAGCGCGTCGTGCCCCTCGTCGTGGCGGTGGTCGCGGTACTGATCCTGCGACGGTGTCTGCGGCACCGCCGCGCGCGGCGCGCGGAAGACTGACGCCCCGGCGCGAGCCCCCCGTGTGGGTCGGTGGGGGTCCAGGATGCGGCGGGCGCGCGCATCGGGCTCGCTCCGTTCGCGTCACTTCGCAGCTGCAGTGTGCATGTAACTGGGACAAATCACCCAGATTGCTGCAGGATGCACACTCCCAAAAGGCCCAGTGTGAATCCAGCAGCGCGTGTTCGGCGTGTCGCCCTGCTGGATTCACACCCCTAGGCGGGCGCCGGAGTCAGCGCTCCCGGCCCCCATGACGGTGTGCATCCTGCAGCAGTCTGTCCAAAATGTCCCAGTTACATACACACCCGGGGAAGGCCAGCCAGGGGTTCAACAGGGTCCAGGATGCGAGGGGCGCGACGGTAGTGGAAGCATGAGGACATGAGCGACGAGTTGGGACCCCTGGAGCAATTTCTCGGCTATTGGGAAGGCAACGTCGGCGTCGACGTCTCCTATCACAACAAGGAAGACGAGACAGCCGAGACCGGCTACTTCGAGAAGGCCCGGTTCACGCCCATTCCGATCGTGGAGAACGGCCAGCAGACCATGCACGGCCTGAACTACGAGATGACGGCCTGGCGGCACGGCGAGGAACAGCTCGACCCGTTCCACGACGAGGTCGGCTACCTGCTGTGGGAGCCCTCCACGAGCACCGTGCTGCGCTGCTTCGCGGTGCCGCGCGGGCTCGCGATCCTGGCGGGCGGCACGGCCCGGCCGGACTCGAAGTCGCTGACGTTCATCGCAGAGCCCGGCGATCCCACCTTCGGACTGGTGCAGAACAAGTACCTCGCCCAGCGGGCGCGCACCGGCGGCAAGTTCGTCTCCGAGTACACGGTGCACGACGACGGAACGTTCAGCTACACCTCGGATCTCCAGCTCACCCTCGCCGCGATCGACCAGACGATGCACCACACCGACCGAAACACCTTGCACCGCACCGGAAGCGACGTGACCTGGCCGCACCGGCTCTGAGCCGAGCCCGCCCGTTCAGGCGCCTCCCCCGCATCCCGTCGCCAGATCCCGATCCATGCCGTCACCGTCGCGACAGGCCGCCTATGACGCTGTTCGCGGCCTGCCGGCCGACCGACCACCGCGGCGTCCCCCGTGGCCCCAACGCGAAGACGGTCAGCGCGCCGCGGCGGTGTCGAAGCGCGCATCCAGCTGCGCCACCGTCGGCATGGCGTCCGATTGCTCCGACATCCATTGCCGCAGACGTAGTGTCGCAAGCACATCGTCCTCGTTGTAGCGCAGGATGCGGTCGCGGTGCGCGTCGATGTCGTCGTGCGATGCTCCGTCGCGCCCGGTGGCGATGCGGTACCACGCCATAGAGTTCTCACCGCCGGGTTCCGGGTCGCGCCACGCGAATCCGGCGACCGGGGCGATCGCCTTGAGCCGTAGCGAGCCCGGAACGACGAACAGCCTCTTGATCTCCCGGTAAAGATCGACCCATTGCTCGGAGGCGCAGAACGTCGCGACCTCCTGGCGCGTCGGCATGCCCGTGTGATCCGGGAACCGTGCCGGGGTGCCGTACAGCCACCGTTCCTCCGCGTGGCGTGAGTAGCAGTACGCCGCGAAGGTACGGCCGGCTCGCACGCACGCCGCCCGGATCGCAGACAGGTACTCCCAGAAGTTCACGAAATTCGTTGCCGCCGCGTCACTGTCGAGGCGCTCCCAGGTGACGAACGGCCGGTAGCCGGCGGCGAATCCGGGGACCGGGGCGCCGCTCAAATAGGTACCCCACAGATAGGCGCCGTCATCGAGGTACGACTCCATGTCGACATCGAGTTCCACGTCCGCGCGCACCGGGTCGACGATTCCGCGCCGAACCAATGGCACCCCGGCGCCCATCGCCCGAGCCCGGATACGTGCTTCGCCCGCGGGAATCCCCGTCAAGGGGAGCGCCGCGATCTCCGCTTCGCTCATCTGGGCAACATCGTCGTAGGTCGCGGCGCCGGCATCCCGCAGGATCTCCACGTCGCTCCCGGCGACGAGCAGTGAAACATCGTGCGCTGCTTCAAGTTCCGGCCCACAGACGGGCCACCACGGGCAGAGGCGGCATTCGCTGATCCTGGACGGGTGCGCCAGCGCAGGCCGCCGCTCGGCGGCTGCCGTAGCAACCCGGAGCCGATCCGCGAACCGCTCGTCGTAATCCTCGAGCACGGTGCGCCCGCTGCCGTTCGCCGACGCATCCAGCCGATGCCACACCAGGACGTCGCCGTCACTCCAGTCGGGTTCCATCGATGGCCCGCCGAAACCGATGATGCCGCCGAGGGTTCGGTGCGACGCAAGGCCGAGGCTCTGCAGCAGGCGATACACGTGCGCGAGAGCCAGCGCATCGCCGTAATGCGCGCGGGCCCGCTTCGTCGTCGACCGTTCGATGGGCAGGCGGCGCGCCACGGCCCATGATGCGGTGCCGCCATTCGCGACGGGTGCACCGAACTCGTTCTCCGCCAACCGATGCGCAGATGACGACGCAGACAACTCGCGAGACCCGTTCTGCGGTCGCCGTTCCCATGGCTGCTCCGAGGCAGCGGCCCATGACTCGAGCACGCCCAGACCCGTGAGTTCCGCGCCGGAGCCCGGATCCGTGGTCCGATGGCCGCGGATCAGCACCGGAAGATACCCGCCGTCAGTGTCCAAGAGCAGCAGATCCGGTGTGGCGAAACGTGTTTCGAAGACCAACCGCGGAGCCCAGATGACGGTAGGCCGCTCGCCGTCCGTCGGTGGCACATCCTCGAACAACGTCATAGTCGCGGCGAGACGATCATGGATCGCCGAGCGGTGGCCGGCCAGATTCCGGCGGCGCAGGTCCAACCCCGGATCCGGCGCGCGCTGACGGGTGCGATCGGCGTCCGGGTCGTGATCGAGGTGGATCCTCCGCCGGCAACGACCCGCCGCGACGGGACCGAGACGCACCGGCCGCTCGGCTTCCGTCGGTGCGGGGCGGTCGGGCTGGGGCGTCACGCCATCAGACTACGGATCGGTACGTCGTCAGCGCCGGCGCCGGGGCACGTCGCTGCGGCGCCCTGCGCCCGGCCGTAGGCTATTCCTACGTTGAGGCGGTGTCCTGCGAGCTGTACTTCGAACCGGCGCGTGCCGGTCCGTCAGAGGGGAGTTCTTGCCATGGTTCGACGCTCCACCCAGTCCGCCGCCGACGCGCACGCCCAGGAGCGCCGGACGGCTGCGGTCACCACGGCACCGCCGGAATCAGCCGACACCACGCGAGCGATGAAGGCGCAGTCCAGAGCAGCCCGCGCCGAATCGAAGGCCGCGGCGAAGGCCGCAAAAGTGGCCGGCAAGCAGGAGCGGAAGACATCGGCCGCGGACAGCAAGCACCGCAAGTCCGAGACCCGCGCGTCGCGGAAGGCGTCCCGGGCCGAGGCGAAGGCGGCGAAGGCCTCGGTGAAGGCGAGCGAGGCGGAAGCCGCGACGAAGGCGACGCGCCCCGCGCGGATGATCGGGAAGATCACCGACCCCAAGATCGCGAAGCGAGCCGTGACGATCGGGAAGATCGTGGCGCCCGCTCTGGCACCGGTGCTCATCAAGGCGACGGTGGGCACGCGGCACATGCTCGACGAGGCCCGCGCCCGGAAATTAGGCGTATCGGTCGACCAGGTCGCGGCCTTCCGGGGACCCACCGGCCCGGCGGGTGCGCGCATCACCGGGCTCACGCTGGCGGTCCGAGAGCTGGCCGGTCGCAAGACGAACGACCTCCAGATCACTAGGTTCGCGGAGGTCGCGAGCACGCGGCTGAAGGACCTCACGGCGGCGGTGCAGGCGTCGGCGACGATGCCCAGGGCGCGCCGCAATGAGGTGCTGCACGCCGTGGGTCGCGAACTCGACGACATCGACGCCGACCTCGTTGCGCATCTCATGGGATCGGCCGAGCGGTAGCACCAACCGGCCGTGCCGATATGGTGGCCACGTGACCCTCATGGCCCGAATCTCCGCTCGCCTGTCCCCCCGCCGCGCCGCCCGTCAATCGACCCGTGAAGCGACCCGCCCTCGCGAATCCCGGCATGGCCTCGCCCGCCGGGCGGGAGTCATCACGGCGGCCTCGGTGCTGCTCTTCGGTCTCGGCGCCGGCGTCGCGTTCGCGCACGTCTCGGTGAATCCGAACGAGGTAGCGGCCGGCTCGTGGGCCAAGCTGACCTTCCGCGTGCCGAACGAATCGGCCACCGCCAGCACGGTGTCGGTCAAGGTGTCGCTGCCCACGGACCACCCGTTCCCGAGCGTGTCGCTGATGCCGATCCCGGGCTGGACGGCGACTCCGCACACGGTCACGCTGGACCCGCCCGTCACCGAGGGGAAGTTCACGCTGAACGAGGCAACGGACTCCATCACGTGGACAGCGGCCGACGGCGTCGGGATCAAACCCGGTGAGTTCATGGAGTTCTCGATCTCCGTCGGACCGGTGCCCGACGTCGCATCGTTGGCCATGCCCGCGCAGCAGACGTACTCGGACGGCTCCGTCGTCTCCTGGGATCAGGTCACCTCGGCCGCCCATGACGATTCGGCCGGCCATGACGGCACAGCGGAACCCGACCATCCGGCGCCGATGCTCACGGTGACGAAGACCGCCGTCGGGGACGCTCACGGCGCGGCAGCGGGTGCCAGCGGTGCTTCCGGTACGGGTGGCACGGCGACCACGGACTCGACCGCACAGTGGCTCGCCGCGTCGGCCCTCATCCTGGCCGCCATCGCCCTGCTGGTCGCCGTCATCGGCCTGCGGCGAAGGCCGCAACGCGGTGCGGCTCCGTCCGACGCAGCTGTGTCTGACGCAGCTCCGGATCTCGTGACGTCGGGCGTCGCGACGGACGCCGGCTCCACGGCCGTGACGGAGGCGGCGTCATCCACCGAACGCACGTCATGAGCCGACCGGGCCGCCGCGACCGCGCCGGTGCCACCGGCTGGTTGCGGCGCGCGGCGATCGCCGTGCTCATCGCCGGCGGTGCCATGCTCGGTTTCGCCGGGCCCGCCGCGGCCCACAACGTCCTCGTGTCGTCGGATCCCGCCAATGGTGCGACGCTGGACAAGGCCCCGACGGCCGTCTCGTTCACCTTCGACCAGCCGATCGAGAACTTCGACCCGGCGCTCAAGGTGTTCGGCCCCAACGGTCATGACTTCGCGACGAGCGCACCCATCGTCGACGGCAGCACGGTCTCGGCGTCCTTCGCCGCGGGGCCGGCCGGCGCCTACCGTGCGGTCTATCGCATCGTGTCCGCGGACGGGCACCCGGTGACCGGGCAGATCATCTTCGAGTTGAGTGCGAGCGCAGCCGGATCCGCGACGGGAATGCCCACCGCGCAAACGAACGCCCCGACCGGGCCGGTCGCCACCGGCGGCACGGCGAGCGGCCTCGGCGGATGGTTGTGGATCATCGCCATCGTCGCCGCCGCGTTGGTGGCCGCCGCCATCGTCATCGCCCTGCGCAAGCCGCGCGAGCAGCGGCCGCACTAGACCACGACTTCCGCGGCTGGGGGCTGAGAGGGCAGGGCGGACGAGGATGACGCGCGACCTACCAGCCCAGGTCAGCTGAGCTGGGCGGAGATGCTCGCCGCGGTCGCCAACAGGTCGTCGATGTGCTCGCCGAGCGCCGCCAGATCGTGCACCACCCGAATCGACGTGATCGAGATCGCGCCGACGATGGTGCCCGTCGCATTGCCGACCGGAGCCGCCACGCAGTTCGTGAAGTCCTCGAACTCGCCGTCGTCCGCAGCCCAACCGCGCGCGGCGATCAGGTCGAGCTCACGGTCGAGGTCCGCGCGGGTGGTCAGCGTCGTCGCCGTGTGCCTCGTCCAATCGACATCGCGGAGCACCTCGTCGCGTCGCCGCGGTGCGAGCCGGGAGAGGACGGCCTTGCCGACCCCGGTGCACTGGGGCGGCACGATCTTCCCGATGCGCGAGTACATGCGGAGCCCGGCCGTGTCCTCGACCTTGTCCACGTAGATGACGCTGTTCTCGATGAGTTGCGCGAGATGGATCGTATTGCCGACACGGCCCTGAAGCTCCCGGAGCTCATCGTGCGCGATGCGCCGCAGGTCGATCCCGTCCAGGGCCTGTTGCGCCATGGCGATGATGCGCGGCCCGATCACGTACTGCCCGTCCGACCGGCGCAACAGGTACCCGGCCTGCTCCAGCGGCCGGACCTGGCGCAGCACGGTGGAACGGTGCACCTGGAAATGCACGGCCATCTCGCTGAGCGTGCGCGGACCGTCGGCGACGAGATCCATGATCTCGGTGGCCCGCTGGATGGTCTGCGACACGATGCGCCCTTCCGATGCTCGACTGCCGGACCTTTATCGGACACTTGCCGGGTCCATCGACGCGCTGCAAGCGTTAGGCCCGGCTGCCCGATCCCCTTCGCAGAACCGCTGCGAGGAGCGGGATCTGGTCCGGATCGGACAGCGCCGACCCCACCGCGACCACGCGCGCGCCGGCCGCAAGAAAGCTCTCCGCATTCGTGGCGTCCATGCCGCCGGTGGCGACGAACCGCGCCGCCGGGAAGGGGCCGTGCATGGCCCGGAACCAGGCCGGGCCGAGGGCGACCGCGGGGAATGCCTTGAGCCAGGTGAGCCCGGCCCGCATCGCCACCTGGACCTCGGTGGGGGTGGCGACGCCGGGAAGGTGCGGCAGGCTCCGTTCGCGCGCGGCGACGACGATGTCCAGGTCCAGGCCAGGGGCGACGGTGAAGGCCGCGCCGGCGGCGTGCGCCACGGCGACCTGCTCCCGATCGAGCACCGTCCCGGCGCCCACCGCCTTGCCGCGTTCCTGCCCGGCCGCGACCACCGCTTCGAGAGTCTTGACAGCATCGGGTGTTTGGATCGGAACCTCGACCAGGTCGATGCCCAGATCCCAGGCCTGGTTCGCGAGCGCGAGCGACTGTGCGGTCGGCATATTGCGGAAGATGGCCATCACCGGGGCGCCGGCGAAGAGGCTGTCGAAGGGCGACGCCGCCGCGGCCGTTCCTGCCGGTGTCGCCGCCGGTGTCGCTGTCGATGCGTGTGAGGTCATTGCGTCTCGTGTCACCGTCGACCACTCTCCGAACTCGTTGCCGCATAGGCATTGTCGGTCAAACTGGCACCGGACCGGCACCATGCCTCGTCGCTCCGGCCGGCCAGCTCGTGCAGAGCGGCGACGCTCGGCAGCGCGGGGCTGTCGCTGATATCGCTCAGCGCGTGCGCCGCCAGCACGTGCCCCAGCCGCAGGCTGAACTCCGCGTCGCGGCCCTCCAGTCGCCCCGCCAGGTAGCCAGCCGCGAACGCGTCCCCGGCGCCGATCGGTTCGACCACCTCGGCGTGCAGTGCCGGCACGAAGACTTCCCGGCCCCCACGGAACTCCGTCGCACCGATATCGGAATCCTTCACCACGATCGTGGCCACATCGGGGAAGAGCTCGCGGACATCCTGCGGAGTCTCGGTGCCCCACAACGTATGTGCCTCGTCGCGACCGGTGATGACGATGTTCGCGAGCCGGGCCAGGTCGCGGATGCGCGGACCCGCCACGTCGGCCGGCCAGAGTTTCGCGCGGAAGTTCACGTCGAAGCTCACGTGCGCGTCGCCGGATTGCGCCAGGATGCGCTCAACCAACGCGTCGCAGCCCGGCGACAACGCCGGCGTGATGCCGGTCAAATGGATCAACCGCCGCTCGCCCAGCGCCAGCAGCGACGCGTCGGAGGGCTCCATGCCGCTGGCCGCGGACCCGGCCCGGTAGTAGTACATGGTGCTCGCGGCACCCATTCGGTCCTTGAAATAGATTCCGGTGGGCCGGGTCTCGTCGATCACGACCCGCGCGGTGTCGACGCCGCGGGCCCGGAGCGAGTCGAGCACCCGGGCACCGAACGGGTCGTCGCCCACGCGACCGAACCACTCGACGCGCCGACCGAGGTGCGCGAGCGCACCGGCGACATTGGACTCGGCGCCGGCCACGAACATCCGCGTCTCGTCGCTCGTGCGCAGGCTGCCGACCACCGGCGCGAAGGCGACCATCGCCTCTCCGACGCACAGCACCTCCGGTACACCCGCGTGTTCGGCGGTCGTCGCGGTCATGGCTCCACCTTCTACCCGGCCCGCCACCTGCGGTCCGTCGCCGCGGAGGCGTGCAGCCGGTCGGTCAGTCGTTGCGATATATGCAACGTAGAGTGCAGATGGTGCACGAAAACAAAGTGTAGGGCCGGCTGCGGTCGGCGTCAATGACACCGAAATGACAACGGACATGACGAAGTGCGTGGTCGGGCGTCGACGGAAATACTGCGCCGACAAGGCATGTGCGGCGAGGCGGCACGCCCCTGGCGGGGCGCGGCGGTGCGAACAGGGCCCGGCGGCGCGCGTGCGCGCCGCGAACAGCGTCATAGGCGTTACGAACGCTCCTGACGCGGGAGCAAGACCTCGCGGACGATCAATTGCGCGGCCGCCGCCACCGGCACGGCCAGAATCGCGCCGATCACACCCAGCAGTGCCGCGCCGACTACGATCGCGACAATCACTGCGGCAGTGGAGATGTGGACCGTGCGGCGCATGATGCGGGGGTAGAGCCAATAGGCCTCGAAGAGGTGCTGGCAGATGTAGAAGGCGCCCGCGACGATGCCGATCACGAGCGACTGGGTGAAGCCGAGCAGCGCGATACTGACCCCGATGATCACCGGGCCGACGACGGGTACGAAGTCGAGCACCAGGGCGCCGGCGCCGATGGCGAGCGGATAGGGCAGGCCGACGATCCAGGAGAAGATGCCGGCGACGAGCCCGGCCTGGATGGCGATCAGCGTGGCGCCGCCGAGGTACCCGCCCATCTGCTTGATGACGCGGTCGCCAATGTCCTTGATCCGGGCCCGTTTGGAACGCGGCGCGAGACCGTATGCGGCTTCGGTGATCCGCGGCAGCCCGGCCAGGAAGTACAGCGTGAGGATGAGGACGACGAGCAGGTCGACGGCCACTCCGGCGGCGGTGAAGACGCCGCTCGCGGCGCCGGGCCCGATGTTCTCGAGGTAGGTCTGCAGCCGTTGGATCAGATGGAACTTGTCGTCGAGCGAGCGGATCGTCGGGTCGCTGGACAGTGCTTGCAGGCGCTTCGGGAGGGTGGTGACCAGCGCGGCGACCTGCTGAACGATCGGCGGGATGATCGCGTACAGGGCGCCGGCCAGTATCGCGAGCATGCCGAGATACGTGATGGCGACGGCGATTCCGCGGCGCATCAGCGGGCGCATCGACGGGAGCAACGGCCGACGCAGCCTGCGGCGCATGAGAAGTTGCACCACGGGATCGAGCCCGATCGCGAGCAGCGCGGAGATCGCCAGCACGACCAGGGTGGTCCGGATGGTGGCCAGCGAGAGGTAGACGGCGTAGGCGACGAGCAGACCGAAACCCACGAGCAGGCCGGTGCGGAAGGGTGCGGCGATGATGCGACGGGCGGGGAGCGGAGGGTCGGGTGCGGGGTCGGGTGGCGGATCGGCTGGGGGGCCGGGCGGCGGTTCGAGTGGCCGGTCGACCGCTGGGTCGACGGCAAGTGCGAAGGTCGCCGCATCGCCGAGACGTTGGCCACCGGTGGTCGCGGGACCGCCGAGCGCGTCGTCGCTCGGGTCTTCCATGCGCGCCTCCTTGGCGTTCGTCGCGCCGGCGTTGAGTGGCGGACTTCTGCGCCCGATCGTGGCATATGTCGGGCCGTCGTGTGGTGCGCCACGGCAGGTGGGCTGTGATCTCGCGAGGAACTTCGGAGGATCTCCCGAGGCCCGCGCCCTCGGTCCGAGCCCGTATGATCGGCACGCATCCGTCTTGCGGCCGTCCATCGGACCGCTGCCGACCCTCGCCTGGAGATGCCATGCACGCTCGCAGAACCGCGTCACTGATCGTCGCAGCCGTCCTCGCGGCCGGACTCGCGCTGTCCGCGTGCAGCTCGACTGGATCGACCGGGGGCTCCGGCTCTCCGTCGAACTCAGCGTCGAACTCTGCGTCGGTGGGTGGGTCGTCCAGCGCCTCGGTGGGATCGTCGAGCACATCGCCCTCGAGTGAATCGCCGAGCGAATCGACCTCGGGCGGATCATCGAGCGAGTCGATCTCGAACGGCCCCTCGACCGGCACGACGGCGTGCTCCCCGGCGGACCTGAAGACGAAGAAACCGGGCACGCTCACCATCGCGACCGACCAGCCCGTCTACGAGCCGTGGTTCGTGGACAACGACCCGGCCAACGGCAAGGGATTCGAGGGCGCGGTGGCCTACGCCGTCGCCCAGCAACTCGGTTACTCGAAGGACCAGGTGACCTGGATGCGCGCCTCCTTCGATTCGGTGATCTCCCCGGCGCCGAAGGAGTTCGACTTCGACATCAACGAGTTCTCGATCACCTCGCAGCGCGCGAAGGTGGTCGACTTCTCCAGCGGCTACTACGATGTCGCGCAGGCCGTCGTCACGACGAAGGGGTCGAAGATCGCGGGCGCGAAGAGCCTCGCCGACCTCAAGAACGCCACCCTCGGTGCGCAGATCGGCACCACGAGCCTCAACGCGATCAATAACATCATCAAGCCGTCAGTGAAGCCGGCCGTCTTCACCACCAATGACGACGCCGTCAAGGCGCTGCAGAACGGCCAGATCGACGGCGTGGTGACGGATCTGCCGACCGCGTTCTACATGTCCGGCGCCCAGCTGGACAACGGCGTCATCGTCGGCCAGCTGCCGGCCGACACCGGGCAGCCCGAACAGTTCGGCCTGCTGATCGAGAAGGGCTCGCCCATCACGTCCTGCGTATCGGGCGCGGTGGATGCGCTGCGCGCGGACGGCACGCTGGCCAAGCTTGCCGAACAGTGGCTGGCGCAGGCCGGCGCCCCCGAGCTGAAGTAGCCCTACGTGCCCGACGGCTGGACCCCGTCACCGATCGAGCGAGAGCGGCTGGCCTACCGTCGCACCCGGACGCGCAGGTCGGCGTTGATCGCCGCGACGTCGACGATCGTGTTGCTCGCGGTCGGGATCCTGGTCGTGATCAACACTCCGGGCTGGCCGCAGTTCCGCGACAGCTTCTTCGACATCAAGTACGGCTGGCAGGTGCTCCCGCAGATCGCCGAGGGGCTGTGGCTCAACGTGCGGCTGATGGTCGTCTGCGAGATCGTGATCCTGGCGCTGGCGATGGCCATTGCGCTCGCACGCACACTGCGCGGCCCGGTCTTCTTCCCGGTGCGCGCCGCGGCGATCGCGTACACGGACCTGTTCCGCGGGTTGCCGCTGATCCTGGTGTTGTACATGCTGGGCTTCGGCATGCCGTCGTTGCGCGTGTCGTGGCTTCCGTCGTCGGCGCTGTTCTGGGGCTGCGTGGCGCTGGTCCTCAGCTATTCCGCCTATGTCGCAGAGGTTTTCCGCGCCGGGATCGAGTCCGTGCACCCGTCGCAGCGCGCGGCCGCCCGCTCGCTGGGACTGTCACACGGGCAGACGATGCGGCACGTCGTGGTGCCGCAGGCCGTGCGTCGCGTGCTGCCGCCGCTGCTCAACGATCTGGTGTCGCTGCAGAAGGACACCGGGCTGATCTCCGTGCTCGGCGTCATTTATGACGCGGTTCTCAACGCGCGCATCGAGACGGCCGCCACGTTCAACTACACGCCGTACGTGGTCGCCGGCCTGCTGTTCGTGCTGCTCACGATCCCGATGACGCGGTTCACCGACTGGGTCGCCCGCCGACAGGGCTGGACCGGCGCCGGAGGGGCACCGTGAGCGAGGTCGGAGGGAGCCAGGGCCGTCGCCGCGAAGCGGCAGGCCCGGCGAGCGGAGTGCCGAGCGAACAATTGGACACCGTGAGTGGAGCGAACGAATCGGGCACCGTGAGCGACGGCGGAGCGGGCGCGGCGTTGCTGCGGATCTCGCACCTACGCAAGGCATATGGCTCGAACGTGGTCCTGCGGGACCTTTCGCTAGACGTCCCGGACCATCAATGCGTCGCGCTCATCGGCGCGTCGGGCTCCGGCAAGTCCACGCTGCTGCGCTGCATCAACCTGCTCGAGGTAGTCGAGGACGGACAGGTCTTCTTGCAGGGCAAGGACATCACCGATCCGCGGGTCGACGGCGACACGGTCCGGACCACGGTCGGCATCGTGTTCCAATCGTTCAACCTGTTCCCGCACATGACGGTCCTCGACAACATCACCCTCGCCCCGCGCCGGGTCCACCGGGTGGGCCGCCGAGCCGCCGAGGCCGACGGCATGGCGATGCTGGAACGAGTCGGGTTGGCCGACAAGGCTTCCGCGAAGCCGGACGAGCTCTCGGGCGGCCAGCAGCAGCGGGTGGCGATCGCCCGCGCGCTCGTCGGCAAGCCGCTGTTGATGCTCTTCGACGAGGTGACCAGCGCACTCGATCCGGAGCTCGTCGGGGAGGTGCTCGACCTGCTCGCCGAGTTGCGCGAGGACGGTATGACGATGCTCGTCGCCACCCACGAGATGAGCTTCGCCCGGCAGGTGGCCGACCGTGTCGTCTTTCTGGCCGACGGCGAGGTCGCCGAAGAGGGTTCGCCGCAGCAGATCTTCGACGGCCCGACCGATCCGCGAACGCAACGCTTCCTGCGCCGCATCCTCGACGGCGGACGGCTGTAACCCACGGTTCGCTGGGGCGTGCCGGTGACGATCAGCCGAAAATCGACGTCCAGACGCGACCAAGATCAACTTCACCTGCAAAAACGCGGCGACCGGCTAATCTAGACGTCAATTCCCAGCAGATCGGCCCGCGGCGGATCCAGGTGGCCTACGCTCATTATGTGACGACACCGTGGCCGCCCGGGCCCTACGGCGGTTCCCAGCCGAGCCAGCCGCTCAGTCCGTCCGACGAGAAGATGTGGGCGACGCTGATCCACGTCGGCGGGATCTTCTTCGGTGTCCTGCCGCCGCTCATCGGGTACCTCGTGTTCAAGGACCGCGGCCCGTTCGTTCGGGCTCACGCGGCCGCGGCGCTGAACTTCCAGATCACCATCCTCATCGCCTATGTGGTCGGCGTGATCCTGATATTCGTCGTGGTCGGGCTGCTGATCATCGCGGCGGCCTGGGTGCTGAGCATCGTGCTGGCGATCATGGCAGCGATGAGCGCCAATCGCGGCGAGTGGTACCGCTATCCGGTGGCCTTCACGTTCGTCAGCTGACGTCGACCAAGACGGCCGCGCAGCGGCCGCGAAAAGCGTCATACTCGTTGCGACGCGGGCGATCCCGTTACCCGGGCCGACCGGCGACGGCGATACCCAGCCCGAGGCCGACCATGATCACCCCGCCGGCGCCGCCGACGGCCGCAGCGCGGCGCGGGGACCGGGCGAACCAGTCGCGCGCGGTACCGGCGACAATCGCCCACACGCTGTCCAACACCAGCGCGGTCACCGGGAAAAGCGCGCCGAGCAACAGCATCTGGGACCACAGCGGGCCGGCGGCGGGCGCCGTGAACGCCGGCATGACGGTGACGAGGATGACGATGGTCTTCGGGTTGGTGACGCCGACGACGAACCCGTCGCGCGCGGCCCGCCACGGCGAGATCGCCACGACCCGCGCGGCGAGGGCGGCGGCCATGGAGCGGCGGTGCCGGATGGCTTGCACGCCGAGGTAGCAGAGGTAGGCGGCGCCGGCGTACGTGATCGCGCGGTACGCGACCGCGGATGCCTGGACCACGGCGCCCATGCCGAACGCCACGGCGACCACCTGCAGCGCGACGCCCGCAGCGTTCCCGGCGACGGTGACGAGGGTGGCCCGGCGGCCGACGGTCAGGGCGCGACTGATCGCGAAGAGCACCGAGGGGCCGGGCACGGCGACGATCACCACGACGGTGACGGCGAAGGCAAGGACATTGCTGAGCGGCGGCATCAGGGAACTGTACTGCGGGGGCCGGGTACTGCGGCGGGACTCGGTGCTGCCGGGGCTTCGGCGATGACGGGCGATGCATACTCGAACGACGCTCATGACGGCGACACCGACCACCGTGAAAGGCAGTGCCTGATGCTTCTTCCTCGCCCCGAATCGTTCGTGCGCGGCGACGGCGCCTTCCGGCTGACCGTGGCGACGGCGATCGCCGCGCCGACCGAGCTGGCGCGCACCGCGGCTTGGTTGCAGGGGGCGCTTCGGCCGGCGACGGGGCTGCCGCTCGCGACTGGCGTCATAGGCGAGACCGGTGGCACCATTGAACTCTCGCTCGACGAGGCGTTGGGGGCCGAGGCATATCGGCTGTCCGTCGACCCGACGGTCGTGCGCATCGCCGGCCGCGATCCGGCCGGGGTCTTCTATGGCTGCCAGTCGTTGCTCCAACTACTGCCGCCCGAGATCTTCCGGCGCGCAACGGTTTCCGGCGTCGAATGGTCGATTCCGGCGGTGACGCTGCAGGATTCGCCGCGCTTCACCTGGCGGGGCGTGATGCTCGACGTCGCCCGGCACTTCCTGCCCAAGCACGACGTGCTGCGCTTCATCGACCTGATGGCCATGCACAAGCTGAACGTGCTGCACTTCCATCTGACGGACGACCAGGGATGGCGGATCGAGATCCGCGCCTACCCGCGGCTGACGGAAATCTCCAGCTGGCGCAAGGAGTCTCAGGTCGGCGCGGGGGCGGAGCGCCCGGGCGACGGCCGGCCGCACGGCGGCTTCTACACCCAGGACGACATCCGCGAGATCGTCGCCTACGCCGCGGAGCGGCACATCACCGTGGTCCCGGAGATCGAGATGCCCGGTCACGTGCAGGCCGTACTGGCGGCGTATCCAGAGTTCGGCGTCACCGGTAAGCCCATCGACGTCGGCACCCGGTGGGGGATCATCGAGGACGTCGCGAACGCGGAAGACCGTACGGTGCAATTCTTTTGCGACGTGCTGGACGAGGTGGCCGAGCTCTTCCCGAGCCGGTTCGTGCACGTCGGCGGGGACGAATGCCCACGGGAGCAGTGGGCGGCCGATCCGCGCACCCAGCAGTTGATGCGGGAGCGCGGGATCACGCGCGAGGCCGATGTGCAGACATGGTTCATGGCCCGCATCGGCGAGCACCTCTCCCGGCTCGCCAAGCGCATGGTGGGCTGGGACGAGATCCTGGAGGGCACCATCCCGGACGGCTCCGTGATCTCCTCGTGGCGGGGTATGCAAGGCGCGATCACGGCCGCCCGCAAGGGATATGACGTGGTCTCGTGCCCGACCGACTACGTCTATCTCGACTTCCGCCAGTCGGACGGTCCGGACGAGCCGATCCCGGTCGCGATTCCGCTGACCCTGGAGCGGGCCTACGAGTTCGAGCCGGTCCCCGCGGAGCTCTCCCCGGAACAGGCCGCACACGTACTCGGCGCCCAGGCGAATATCTGGACCGAGTACATGGACTCGGCGCGGATCGTGGACTTCTTCGCGTTCCCGCGATTGTGTGCGGTGGCCGAGGCGTTGTGGACGACCGGGGAGCGCCGTTTCCCGGAGTTCGCCGATCGACTTACCGAACATCTGAAGAGGTTGGACGCCGTCGGCGTCGAATATCGTCATCTCAGTGGGCCGGAGCCCTGGCAGATGCGGCCGGGGATCCCGGGACGGCCGACGTCGATGGAGGCCTGGCTCCAGCTCACGGCGGAACTGGTCGCGGACATTCGCGACGAGTGAGGCACCCGGCGGGCGGGGGTCCGACGAACCAGCCGCGCATGCGATCTTTGCCTCCTCCTGCCACAACGAGACCCGCAGATTCGCCCGCGCATGCCATTGCTGCATGCTGAGAATGTCGCTTCCGTATTTCGAGACGCCGGAGACGATGTCTCCATGGATTCCGTGCGCCTCCGGCGCGACATCGCAGCGGTGCCCGCGTATGTCGCAGGGAAGCCCGCACGCGCCGTCGACGGCCGTCCGGCGTTCAAGCTCTCGTCGAACGAGTTGCCGTGGGGGCCCGACCAGGCCGTCGTGGACGCGGTCGCGGCGGCCGCGCTTCTCGCCCATCGCTATCCGAGCGCGATCGGTGCCGGGCTCACATCGGCGTTGGCGCAGCGTCTCTCGGTCCCGGCGGAGCGCATCGTGGTGGGCGGCGGGTCGATCTCGCTCGTGCAGCTACTGGCCCAATCGGTGGCCGACCAAGGCGATGCGGTCGTGTTCGCCTGGCGCTCCTACGAGGCCTACCCGATCGTGATTCCGGTGTGCCACGCGATGCCCGTCCCGGTGCCGCTAACCGGCTTCCGACACGATCTGGCGGCGATGGCCGACGCGGTGCGGCGAACCCATGCCCGCATGGTGATCGTGTGCAGCCCGAACAACCCGACCGGGACGGCGATGTCCGCGAGCGAGCTGGACGAGTTCATCGACGCGGTACCGCGGAATTGCTTGGTGGTGATCGACGAGGCCTACCACGAGTTCAACGACGATCCGGACGCGCCGGACGGGATCGCGATCGCACAGCAGCATCCCAATGTTGCTGTGCTGCGCACGTTCTCGAAGGCGTACGGACTGGCAGGCATGCGGGTGGGCTACTGCGTGGCACCCGACCACGTCGCCGACGCGATGCGCAAGGTCGGCCTGCCGTTCACCGTCAGCGCGGTCGCCGAGGCGGCCGCCGTGGCAGCTCTCGAAGCCTGGCCCCGGCAGCGCGAGCGGGTCGCCCAGATCATCGAGCACCGGAGCGCGTTCACGGCCGCGATGCGCGCCGCCGGTTACGAGATCCCGGACAGCCGCGCCAATTTCGTGTGGGTTCCGCTCGGCGGCGAGTCGAGCGACCTGGACGAGGCGCTCCGGCAGGCGGGCATCAGCGTGCGGACGTTCCCGGGGGAGGGCGTCCGCATCACCATCGGCGAGCCCGAGGCGCTGGACGCGGTGATCGATGTGGCCCGCATGTGGCGTCTCACGGACGCTCGTCGGTGATCCGCGGCGGTCGCCGCAAGCCGGGCTCGGAGATCAGCAGAGGATCAGCGCAGAAGCTCGCCGATCACGAAATCCAGTGTGGCGCCGGGCTTGTCGGCCGAGTGATGCCGCCCGCCGTCCACCACGCGCCGCCCGCCCACGATCACGCTGTCCACATCCGACGCCGTCGCGGAGAACAGGACGTGCGCCAGCACATCCCCCGACCGCGCCCCCGCCGTGCGCACCGACTCCAAGGTCACCGTGACCATATCCGCGGGCGCACCGACCGCGATCCCGGTGGTCGGCCAGCCAATGGCCGCCGCACCGTCCACCGAGATCGCGGCGGCGATCTGCCGCGCGGTCAGGTGCCCCCTGGTGCCGGAGACCAGCCGCTCGTCGAGCTCCATCGCGCGGCCCTCCTCCCACAGGTCGATCATCATGTGCGCGTCGGAGCCGACGCACAGCGGCGAACCTGCGGCATAGAGCCGTGCGGCGGGCCCGACCCCGTCACCGAGATCCCGTTCCGTAGTGCAGCACATCGAGATCGCGGTTTCGCTGGCCCCGAGCAGGTCGATGTCGTCATCGGTCAGGTGCGTCGCATGGACCGCAGTGGTCGCCGGACCGAGCGCCTTCTCGGCGGCGAGCAGGCCGACCGGAGTTAGCCCGTACCGCTCGAAACACGCCTCGTTCTCGGCAGGTTGCTCGGAGACGTGCACGTGCAGCGGCATACCGCGACCGCGCGCGTACGCGGCGACGGGTGCCATCGCCTCCTGCGGCACCGCTCGCACACTGTGGATCGCGGCCCCGGCGCGGAACATCGGCCCGTCGGAGAGCTGGTCCACGCGGCCCGCCCAGGCCTGCCAGGTGCCGTCGGTGAACCGGAGCTGCGCGCCGGCCAGCGGCTCGCCGTTCACCCCGGCCTGCAGATAGACGGTGTCCAGCAACGTGATTCGGATGCCAGCGTCGTTGGCCGCCCGCGCTACCGCCCGGCCCATCTCGTTCGCGTCGGCATAGCGCGCACCGTCCGGCCCGTGATGCAGGTAGAAGAACTCGCCCACACTGGTGATCCCGGACAACACCATCTCGACGTAGGTGGCGTGCGCCAGGCGGTACAGCGAGTCCGGATTCAGCCGAGATGCCACCTGGTACATCAGGTCTCGCCAACGCCAGAAGTCCGCAACGCCGGACTGCGCGTGGCCGCGGATAGCCCGGTGGAACACGTGCGAATGCGTGTTCGCCAGCCCGGGCACGGTGAGCCCGTCCAGTTTTGTTGCCGCCGGATCGACCGCGGCGCCCGCCGTCACCGCCTGGATGACGCCATCCGCGATCTCGACACGCACGTCCCGTTCGGCCGTCTCGCCGCCGAGCCATGCGTACTCGCAGTGGTAGATCTGCGTCATCACATCTCTCCTTGTCGAGTGAGCAGCGGGCGCGCAGCGTCGTCCGCATCGCGTACCGCGACCACCTGCCCACCGGCGAGCACGACTCGCGCATTGTTCCGACCGATACGGTAGGCGACGTCCTCATGGCTCGGAACATCGAGTATGACGAGATCCGCGCGCCGTCCCGGCGCGATAGACCCGATCTCGTCGTCCATGCCCAGGGAGACGGCCGATCCATGCGTGGCCGCCGTCAACGCCTCCGCCACCGACAGCCCGCCGGCCCGGCACGCCATGACCACGACCATCTGCATGCTCACCGTCCAACACCCAGGGCAGATGTCGGTGGCGAGCGCGAGCGTCATGCCGGCATCGCGAACCCGGCGCGGGTCCAGCGGTTTCGGGTGTCTGACGGCGTACTCGAGACAGGGCAGGTAGACGCCCGCAGTGCCTGCTTCGGCGAGCCGGGAGAGTTCCGCGTCGGTGGTGTAGTTGAGATGGTCCGCGCTCGCCGCGCCGAGTTCCGCTGTGAGCGCGGCCGCGCCGGTGTGGCTGTAGGCGTCCAGGTGCACCCGCGGCCGAAGCCCGGACTCCAGCCCAGCCTCGAGAATGGTCTGGGTCTGTGCACGATCGAAATAGCCGTCGTCGCAATAGACGTCGTTGAACTCCGCCAGCCCGTCCGCCCCGGCTCGTCGCGCCTGGTCGGCGACCTGGCGGACCCACCCATCGCGGTCCACGCCGGGCGCGAACGCATGCCCGCCGGTGTAGGTGGACAGGATGCGGATAGGGCTGCGCTCGGCGAGCAGGCGGTTGACGTCGAGCAGCTTCCGCTCGGCCTCGACCGAGAGCCCGTACCCCGTCTTGGATTCCAGCGTCGTGGTGCCGTGCGCGAGCATCTCTGCGATGCGAGCGCCGGACTGTTCGACGAGCTCTCGGGCGCTCGCGGCGCGAGTCTCCGTCATGGTGCCGACGATCCCGGCCGGTACGCCGTCTGGCACCGGACGTCCGGCCACCTTCGCGGCGTACTCGGCGACCCGACTCCCGCCGAACACCACGTGGGTGTGTGCGTCCACAAATCCCGGCATCACGACACCGCCTGCGGCGTCCAGGGTTTCGCGACCGCAATACGCCGACACGTCACCCATCGCCACGATGCGGCCGCCGTCCACGGCAACGCCGCCACTCGTTGGCGCGCCATCTGCGCCGGCCGGATCGGTTGCGGCGCCGAAGATCTCGGCCGCCCCGGAGATGACGAGGTCCACCGTCTGCGGACCGTGCTGCGGCGGAACCTTCGTCATATTCGGAACCTCCTGTGCCGCACCGGAACGTAGCTACTGTTCGTCGTCCGGGCCGAACGTCGCTTGCCGGGTCCACCACAGCGGCACCCTCAGCCCCTCCTGCGGGCCGACGGTGTTCGCGACCTCGCGAGCCCGGTCGTACCCCGCCTGGGCGTGCCGCACGACGCCGATGCCGGAGTCGACGGTCAATGCCGCCTTCAGTCGATAGTCCGCGATCTCGGTGCCGTCCGCGATCATGGTGACGCCGGTATGCACCGAGTCGCCCATGGCGTAGTTCGCCTGGATCGCAATGAGATCGCACATGGACGCCGCGTTCAGCAGCCCGTTCAGGTAAGGCCAGTCGGAGATCACGTCCGAACCGTCGGGCATGTTCTCCGACTCGAACGTCGGGTTGATGATCGAGCCGGAGTCGAGGTTGTCCCGCGAGAACGCCACGGGGCCTTTGACTTCGCCCTTGCGGATCAGTTCGTTGACGGCCAGGCCGAACTTCTTGCGCTGCCCGAATCCGAGGTAGCACACCCGCGCCGGCAGGGCCTCGATCGGAACGTGCTGACGCGCGAGCCGGATCCAGCGGGTGACGATGTCGTCGTCCGGGAAGAGCTCCAGCACGAGGTCGTCGAGGCGAGCCAGATCGGCGGGGTCGCCGGAGGTGCAGGTCCAGCGGAACGGGCCGCGGCCCTCCAGGAACAGCGGACGCAGGTAGGCGGCGACGAAGCCGGGGATGTGGTACGCGTCGGCATGTCCACCGTGCTCCGCCTCGCGACGGATCTGGTTGCCGTACTCGAAGACGGCGACACCCTGGTCGTAGAGCTTGTTCTCGGCGGTGAGCTGCCGCACCATCGACTCCCGCGACGTGAAGATGTACTTGTCGCGATCGGCCTTGCGGAACTCCTCTGCCTCGTCCGGCGTATAGCCGATCGGGATATAGGCGAGCGGGTCGTGAGCCGGCGTCATCTCGGTGACGATGTCCGGCTTGATGCCGTTCTCCAGGCAGTACTCGAAGATCTCGACGGCGTTGGCCACCACGGAGATGCCGAGCGGCTTGCTCTCGGACTGCGCGGCGCGGGCGAGTTCGAAGGCGTGATCAAGGCTTTCGGCGAGCACATCGCAGTAGCCGGCGTCGATCCGGCGCTGGATGATGCGCACGTCGGGGTCGGCGCAGATGGACACGCCGCCGAGCATCGTCATGGCGCGGGGCTGGTTGCCGCCCATACCGCCCATGCCGGCGCACACCAGCAGACGGCCCACCAGTGATCCGCCGAAGTGCAGATTGCCGACGGAGCGCAGGGTTTCGAACGTTCCCTGGATCACGCCCTGGGTGCCGATGTACTCCCACGGCGCCGCGGTGTACTGCGCGAAGATCGTCAGGTTCTTGTCCTGCAGGTCGTAGAACTGCTCCCATGTCGGCCGGACGAAGTTCGTGGTGGCCATCACGACGCGAGGCGCCAGCTCGTGGGTTTGGAACACGGCGACCGGCATGCCGGACTGGACGACGAGCGTCTCGTCGTTCTCCAGGTTCTTGAGCGAGTCGACGATGGCGTGGTACGACTCCCAGTTGCGAGCCGCCTTGCCGATTCCGCCGTACACCACGAGCTTGTCGGGGTACTCGGCGACCTCCATGTTGTTCTCGAGCATCCGCAGGATGGTCTCCTGCTTGGGGCCCTTGCAACGCATCGCGTCGCCGCGCTGGGCCGTGATGTTCTTGACGACGGGTTTCGGCTGGAACGGCGCGTCGCTCACGGACATGAACTCTGTCTTGTGTCCGGTGGCGGCAGCGGTATCGGTGGCCATGTCGAAGGAATCCTCTCAGGGTTGCGATGGTGGGTTTCAGCGCCCGGCGACGGCGCGTTGGACTGCTCCGGAGCGCACCAGGTCCGCGGCGGCCCGCAGCCGCGGATATATCACGACGTCCCGGGTGAGATGGTCGATGGTGCCGCCGTTTCCGGTGGCGGTGCCGCGTACCAGGTCCAGAGCCGCCCGCGTCGCCCGGGCGAGTTTCGCGCCCGCGTGCTCGGGCTGGGCCAGCCGTAGTTCCAACGCCTGCGCGGCCATGGCGAGCTCGATTCCGATCACCTGGGTGATGTTCTCGACGATCTCGCGGGCGTGCCGGCCGGCGTTGCCGGCCATGGAGACGTGGTCCTCCTGGTTGGCGCAGGTCGGGATGGAGTCGACGCTGTCCGGGTGCGCGAGCGTCTTGCAGTCCGAGACCAGCGCTGCCGCAACGTATTGCGGCAGCATGTAGCCGCAATCCATACCGACGTCGACGCTGTCGATGAGCATGTCGGGCAGGCCCCGGTTCAGCGTTCCGTCGTCGAGGCGGAAGAGTCGGCGTTCCGCGATGGATCCGATCTCGGTGACGGCGATCGACGTGAAGTCGGACACGAAGGCCAGGTATTCGGCGTGGAAGTTGCCGCCGGACACCGCCTTCAGGCGCCGCGCGTCCGGCAGGCCGGGGAAGATGAGCGGGTTGTCGGTCGCCGCGTTGATCTCGTTCTCGACGATCTGCCGCCCGAACGCCAGCGTGTCGCGCACCGCGCCGTGCACCTGCGGAATGCAGCGCAACGAGTACGCGTCCTGCGGGGGTTGCCGCACCGGGTCGGTCGTTTCGCTGCCGTCCACCAATGTGCTGCCCGCCAACAGGTCTCGGATGTGCGCGGCGGCGGCGATCTGCCCGGCCTGGCCGCGGGCGTCGTGGATCTGCGGCAGGAATGCATCACCGAAACCAAGGAGTGCCTCGATGGACATGGCCGCGGTGATCTCGGCGGCCTCCACCAGGCGAACAGCGTCATAGACGGCGAGAGCCGCGAGCGCGGTGGAGAACGACGTGCCGTTCGTCAACGCGAGGCCCTCTTTGGCCCCGAGCACGATCCGCGGGATGCCCGCGTCGTGCATCGCCGCGAGTCCGGAGACGAGTTCGCCGTGGACCATCGCTTCGCCGCTGTCGGCCTCGAGGTCCTCATCACCGGCAGGCCGCGTGGCGACCAGCATCACGTGCGCCAGCGGAACGAGATCGCCTGATGCGCCGAGGCTTCCGATCTCCGGGACGGCCGGCGTCACCCCGGCGTTGAGCATGTCGATCAGCGTCTGAACGACCTCGACGCGGACGCCGGAGTATCCCTGGGTCAGGCTGGACACGCGGATCAGCATCGCCGCACGCACCACATCCGGGTCCAGATAGCGCCCCACTCCGCAGGCATTGGAGACGATCAATCGGCGCGAGAGATCCGAGGCCTGGTCCGGGTTCTGGAATGCTGCTCGCCCGGCGAGCGACCCGAAGCCGGTGTTGATCGAATAGATCGGCGCTATCTCGCCGTTCGGCCCGGACCGGTCGGTGATCGCGTGCTCCACCCAGGCGCGGCTCTCCTGCATCCGCCCAGCCGCGGCCGGATCGAGCTCGACGCGAGCGCCCTCGCGGGCCACGGCCACGAGTTGCTCGAGCGTCAGCCGATCGGCACCGATCGCTACGGCTGCGGCCATGTGACCTCCCTATGTCTCGGAATCGCCCTCACGCTATGTAGATATTCATATGTTGCAAACTGTTATTCTCAGAAAGTGAAAACACAGCAACCCGCGACCGCCACCCAGGGCACGTCCTTCGCGAAGGGGCTCAGTGTGCTCGGCGCGATCCTCGATCACGACGGGATCCGCGCGGACGAGGTCGCCGAGACGGTCGGGCTGCCGCTGTCCAGCGTGTACCGCTTCCTACGCAGCCTGCGCGATGCCGGATTCGTGACGGACGACGAGGGCATTTACCAGGCCGGCCGGCGCCTGGCCGGTCACGGTTCGGGGTTGCCCAGCACCAACATCTCCACCGTCGCAGCGCCCTTCCTGGAGCACCTCGCCGCCGTCACCGGCGAGACCGCCGTGCTCACCGTCCGGCACGGCCTGCACGCGGTGTGCGTCAGCCAGGTCGAATCGGCACACCAGATCCGGCTCGCCTTCGAGCTCGGCCAGCTGCTGCCGCTGTACGCCGGCGCCGGCCAGCGGGTGCTGCTCGCCTTCGCCCCCGATGACGTCCAGCGCGCGGTGCTACAGGGGGACATCCGCGCCCGCACGCCCAACACCCCCACCCGCGGCGAGCTCGGCCGGGTGCTCGCCCGAATCCGCGCCGACGGCTACGCGCTCTCCCGCGGCGAGTTGTACGCGGCATCCATCGCCATCGCGATGCCCGTGCTCAAGGGCGGTCTCGCCGTAGCCGGGGTGTGCGTCGCCGGTCCGCAGAACCGCTGCGGGGTCGCCTGGCGGGACGCCGCGCGTCGCGAACTCGCCGCCGCCGTTCACTCCATGACGGCGACCCTCGGCGACGCGGCAACCCATCACGCGCCGGATATGACGTAGTTCGCGCCCGCTTCGCGGTCGGCACGGTCCCCATGACCGCGACAGAACGGCTGCAATGCGGCGGCACTCCCGATCCGCCGGCCGTGGTCCAGTCGGGAAGCGCCTGAAGGGTAGCTGCGATAGGCGCACCGAGGAGGTGCAGCCGAGCCGGTCAGGTTCCGCACGGCGTCCGACCAGAATATCTGCGGACGAGTTCCGCACCGCGCTGCTGCAGCTCGGAAACCGTTGTCACGCCGAGCAATTGCATCGCGCGGGTGAACCCGTCGCCCAGCATCCCGATGGCTGCGGCGCACCCGCGCTCACCCGCCGCACCCAGCCCGTACAGATAGGGGCGGCCGATCAAGCAGCCGGTCGCGCCCAATGCGAGTGCAATGGCAATATCGGTGCCACGCCGGATCCCGGAGTCGACGAAGAGCGGAAAGTCCGCCCCGATCGCCCCGCGGATCTCGGGCAGGGCCCGGATCGGGGTCCACGCCTGGTCGAGTTGCCGGCCGCCATGATTGGACAGCGCCACTGCGTCGACGCCGCATTCCCGCGCGCGTCGCACGTCCGCCGGCGAGAACGCGCCCTTGAGGAGCAGCGGCCCCGGCCATCGTGTTCGCACCTCGGCGATGTCGTCCCACGTCACGGACGGGTCGAACTGGCGCGCGGCGAAGGCCATCACGGTCTCGCCGGCCGCTCCGGCCGACCGCTCGACGTTGGCGAAGGTGATACCTGGGCCGGCCAGCAGCCCGGCCCACCAGGCGGGGTGCAGCGCCATGTCGGCCACCGCCGCCGGGCTCAGCCGCGGCGGCAGGGTGAACCCGTTGTGATGATCGCGGACGCGCAGGCCGCTCACCACCGTGTCGACGGTGACCATCAGGCAACGGTATCCGGCTGACGCCGCGCGAGAGATGAGCTCGCGCATCAGGTCTCGGTCACGCCAGATGTAGAGCTGGAACCATAGGTCGCCGCCCACGGTCGCAACATCTTCCAGCGAGACGGTCCCCATGGTCGAAAGCGTGTACGGGATGCCGGTCGCCAGCGCGGCCTTGGCGACGGCCCACTCCCCGTCCGGATGCATCATGCGGGTGTATCCGGTGGGGCCTAAGGCGAACGGCATGGGACTCGTCCGCCCCAGCAACGTGGTGCTGGTATCGACGGTCGTCACATCGCGCAGCACCGTCGGAACCAGATCGAAGTCCTGGAAAGCGGCCCGGTTGCGGGTGAGGCTCACCTCGCCGTCGGCGCCCCCGTCCACATACCCGCGAACCCCACGCGGCCAGTACCGCATCGCAGCTCGGTGCAGATCGTCGACGGTGACGCAGTTCGCCAGCACCCGCTCGGTTCGGCGCAGCTGTGGACGACGAAACTGCAGCAGTTCCTTGAGCTCGGCCGCGCGCACCTCACCCTCCGGATCGGGCGCGGCCCGAAAGCACCGTCATGCCAGCACCTTTGCCAGGAAGCTGCGCGTGCGTTCCTGTTGCGGGCTCAAGAGAACCGCTGCGGGAGTTCCGCTTTCGACGACGACGCCGTCCGCCATGAAGTACACCGCGTCGGCGACCTCGCGGGCGAAGCCCATCTCGTGGGTCACGACGATCATCGTCATCCCCGATGCGGCGAGGTCCTTCATCACATCGAGCACCTCGCCGACCAGCTCGGGGTCGAGTGCGGACGTCGGCTCGTCGAACAGCATCAGCGACGGCTCCATGGCGAGCGCCCGCGCGATCGCCACTCGCTGCTGTTGGCCGCCGGACAGTTGGCTGGGGTAGTGGTTCGCGCGGTCGGCGAGCCCCACCCGATCGAGGAGTTCCATGGCCACGCCGGCGACCTCGGAGCGCTGTCGACGCCGGACGATGACAGGGCCCTCGATCACGTTCTCCAGCGCGGTCCGATGCGGGAACAGGTTGAACTGTTGGAACACCATGCCGATGCCGGCGCGGCGTCGGGCCACCTCCCGTTCCTTCAGCTCGTGCAGCACCCGGCCCGATCGGCGGTAGCCGACCATCTCGCCGTCCACCCACATCCGGCCGCCGTCGATCTTCTCCAGGTGGTTGACGCACCGCAGGAAGGTGCTCTTCCCGGAACCCGACGGGCCGAGCAGGCAGGCGACCTCACCGCGCTGCACCGTCATGCTGACACCGCGCAGCACCTCGACGTGGCCGAAGGACTTGCGCACCGCGTCGGCGCGGAACATCGGCACCGTAGGCGCCGTAGACGCTGTAGCCACTGTAGGCACCGTAGACACTGCCGGAACAGGTTGCGGCACAGACGAACTCATGAGTGACCCCCGCCCGAACTCAGCGTCTCACCGAGGACTTCCGCCGCCTGGAGCTCCTGCAGCGACTCACGGGCGACGAGGCGGTTGCGCGCCTTCCGCGAGGTGGTGAGCACCTGGTACCCCCGCCCGAAGTGGCGCTCGATGTAGTGCTGACCGACGGACAGCACCGCCGTGATGACCAGGTACCAGAGGGCCGCGACGATTAGCAGCGGAATCGTCTCGTAGGTGCGGGCGTAGATCAGCGATACGGAGGTCAGCAGTTCCGTGTAGCCGATGACGAAGACGAGGGACGTGTTCTTGAGCATCCCGATCGTCTCGTTGCCGGTCGGCGGGATGATGACGCGCATGGCTTGCGGCAGCACGACCCGCCGCATCGCCTGCATCCGCGACATGCCGATGGCCAGTGCCGCCTCGGTCTGGCCGCGCGGCACCGACAGAATCCCCGCCCGCACGATCTCGCTCATATAAGAGCCCTCGTTGATGCCGAGCCCCACGATCGCCGCAAAGAACGCCGTGATCAACGTGTTCGCGGAGACGGACGCGAACTCCGGCCCGAACGGGATGCCGATCGAGATCCGTGGCAACAGGGCCCCAAGGAAGAACCAGAACAGCAGCTGGACGAGGAGCGGGGTGCCCCGGAAGAACCAGACGTACAGTAGCGCCGTGCGAGACACGATCGGGTTCGGGGACAACCGGGCGATCGCGGCGACGACACCGAGCACCACGCCGATGATCATCGCGATGGCGGTGAGTTCCAGCGTCTTCAGCACACCGGTCAACACCGGCTCGGCGAAGAGGTAGTGGCCGACGACGTTCCATTGGAACCGCTCGTTGGTGACCAGCATGTGCACGGCCATCGCCACCAGCACGGCGATCACCGCGACCGCCACCAGGCGCCACGGGTGCCGGACCGACTTCACCACGAGGTTTTCGTCATCCTCGGTCGGCAGTGCCAGCAGGGCGGGCGCTTGCTCCGAAGCGCCCGCCCCACCGATCGAGGTGCCCCGCGGGCTCAACTTCCGAGCCCTCCGCCGGTGGTGATCGCGCCGTTGATGGTGAACTCATCCACGGTGGCGTCACCGAGGCCGTACTTCTCATAGATCTTCTGGTAGCTGCCGTCCGCCTTCATCGCCTGGAGCGCGGCCTGCACGGCCTTCTCCAGCTGGTCCGCCCCCTTCGGGAAGACGATGCCGAAGTACGACGCGTTGTACGGCGGCAGCGCGATCAGCTTGCCGTCCGACTCCTTCGCAACCTGCGCGCCGGACACAGAATCGATCATCGCGGCGTCGGCGCGACCGGTCTGCAGGGCGAGGATCATCTGGTTGTTGCCCGGGTAGACCGTCGTGTTGAGCGCCTTCTTGCCGTCCTTGACGCACTTGTCGCTCTGCACGGTGGCGTCGTCCACCTCGGTGGTGCCCTTGTCGACGGCGATGTTCAGCCCGCACAGGTCGTCCGGGGTCTTGATGCCCTTCGGATTGTCCGCGGGGAGCAGGATGCCGCCACCGGCCTTGACGTAGTCGACGAAGTCGACCTGCTTCTCGCGGTCCTTGTTGTCCGTCATGGCCGACATGACCATGTCGTATCGAGCGGAGACCAGGCCCGGGATCAGCGAGTCGAATGCGGCGTTCTGGAACTCCAGCTTCACGCCGAGTTCCTTCTCCAGGCCGTCCGCCACGTCCCGGTCGAGGCCGACGACGGTCTTGTTGTCGGCCGCGTACGCCTCGAACGGCGGGTACTCGACGTCACTGCCGACGACGATGGTGCCCTTCGCGGCGAGATCCGCGGGCAGCAACGATTTGGGATCGGCCGCGACTGCCGAGCTCGATGTGTCGGAGCCACTCGCCGCGGTGTCGGACTGCTGCGATGAGTCGGTGGACGAGTCGGTCGAGGATGATTGCGAGGACGACTGAGACGACTGAGATGTCCCGGACGAGCTCGACGACTGGCCGCCGGAGCCGCCAGCGGCCCCAGCAGAACCGCATGCGACGAGGGCGACGGCGCAGCCGGCGCCGGCGATGAGCATGAGCAGCCGTCGCGGCGAATGACGTACCGGACCGTACATGGGTGTTCTCCTTCGCATCGGACATGCAGAAGTGGGCAGTGACATGCGGTGCTATCCAGCGGCTTTCGCCGGTTCTCGCGGGGGTCCGCGCCTTGTGAGCGGGGTCTGACCGGTCCGCGTATGGGCGAAGGTTATGAACCGACTACCAACATGTGCAAAACCAATTCTTAGAATGCGAGAACGCGGTGATCACCACGCGGCAATCGTCGGCGCGCGGCGCTACATCTCGAGGTAGGCGGCGATGACGCGGTGGTCTTGGCGTAGGTCGGCGGCGGGGCCGGTCATGGTCATGTGGCCGACTTCCATGACGTAGGCGCGGTCGGCGGCGGCGAGTGCGACGGCGGCGTTCTGTTCGGCGAGGAGGACGGAGATGCCGGAGGCGGCCATGCGGGTGAGGTGCTCGAAGAGTTCGTCGACCACGACGGGGGCGAGGCCGAGGGTGATCTCGTCGGCGACGAGCAGGTGCGGTTGGGTCATCATGGCCCGGCCCATGGCGAGCATGGATTGTTCGCCGCCGGAAAGGTTGCCGCCGAACTGATGTCGCCGCCTAGCGAGGGAGGGGAACATGGCGAAGACCTGGTCGATCATGGGGGCGGCGCCGTCGGGGTGGGCGCCGGCGGTCACCTTCAGGTTCTCCTCCACGGTGAGCCCGGGGAAGATCCGGCGTCCCTCGGGGACGTAGCCGATACCGCCGGCGGCGCGTCGATGGGCGGGTTCGGACAGGAGATCCCGGTCGGAGAAGATCATGGTGCCGGCGCCCGGGACGAGGCCCATCACGCACTTGAGCAGGCTGGATTTGCCGGCGCCGTTGGCGCCGACCACGGTGACGAACTCGCCGGGGTGCACGTTCAGGCTCACGCCGCGGACGGCGGAGACGTGGCCGTAGGTGACCGACAGGTCCGCGATGCGCAGCAGGGCGGCGCCGTCCGTGGTCGGCGGGGCGACGGTCCGGGCATCGGCGCGGGCGGATGGGGTGGCGCCGACCGTGGACGACTCCTGCTGCGCTGCAGCGGTTCTCGCTCTATTCGCCAGCGGGCCGGCGGCGGTCGAGGCGGACGGCGGCAGCGCGGCGGGGGCGGTCTCGGCTCCGTCCCGGCCACCGCTCGCGGCGGAACCCTCGGCGGCGCCGGCCTGGCCGGAGTGGCCGAGGTAGGCGGTGATCACCCGCGGGTTCGCGCGCACATCGGCCGGGAGCCCTTCGGCGATCTTCTCGCCCATGTCCAGCACCACGGCCCGGTCGACGAGCGAGAGCGCCCATCCCACATAGTGTTCCACCAGTAGCACGGACACGCCGCGGCCGCGCAGGCTCGAGATCAGCTCCCCGAGGCTGCGCATGCCGTCCACGCCGATACCGGCGGCCGGCTCGTCCAGCAGCAGCAGCGCCGGATCGCCCGCAAGCGCGCGAGCGATGTCCAGGCGGCGCACGTCACCGATGTTGAGCGCATCCGCCCGGTCACGCGCACGGCGGGACAGGCCCGTGTCGGCCAGCAGTTGCGCCACCCGATCCGACACCTCGCTGTCCGCGCGGTAGCGCCGCAGCGCACCGAGCGGCCGCAGCAGCCGACGCCCCGCCGCGGCGATCGCCACGTTCTCGGCGACCGTCAACGAACCGAAAACCCTTGACACCTGGAAGGTCCGGGCGATCCCGCGATGCCGCATGGTCGCCGGGCGGGCCCGATGAACAACCGCGCCGTCGAACCGGAACCGGCCGCTACTCGGCCGGATCACGCCGGCGATCACATTGAACAGGGTGGTCTTGCCGGCACCGTTCGGCCCGATCACCGCGCAGAACTCACCGCGCTCCAGCGACAGGTCGATCCCGGACAGCGCCGTCACACCGCCGAACCGGACCGTCAGGTCCTCGATCTCCAACAGCGGCATCCGGATCACTCCCCCGCGCTTCCGGCCCCGGGCGCGTCCACCGGCCCGGGAAGCGAACCGCCCGCCGCCCCGACCGCCCCGTACGGGCCGGCACCGCCGCCGCTACCATCGTCATCGGCGCTGTGACCCGGCCTCCGGAACCGGCTCCACCACCCGGCCGCGGCACTGTCCGTGCCGATGATGCCCTGCGGCTGGAAACGCAACACCAGCACCAGGATTCCGCCGAAGATCAGCAGCCGGTAGTCCGAGACGAACCGGAAGATCTCCGGCAGGGCGCCGAGCACCACCGCGCCCAGGATCGCGCCGCGGATCGTGCCCACCCCGCCGAACATCACCATCGCCAGCATCACGATCGACTCGGTGAACCCGAAACTCGTCGGTGTGACCGCCGACAGGAACGGCGCATACAACGCGCCCGCCATCCCGGCGATCGCCGCGGACACCACGAACGCGGTGATCTTGAACGGCGCCACCGGCGTGCCCGACGACGCCGACGCCAGCTCGTCATCACGCAGGCTCGCCAACCCCAAACCCAGCCAGCTGCGGGCCAGATATCCGCTCACCGCAACGGCTATCGCCAGCATCACCAGGCCCAGGATCAGAAACTCGCCGTTGCCGAACTGCTGCCCACCGATCGACGGCAGCGGGATCGCGTACACCCCGGTCGCCCCGCCGAACCACGGCACGTACTGGAAGATCGCCACCACCACGAAGTTCACGCCGATCGTCACGATCGCCAGGAAGTCGTCCCGCAGCCGCAGGCTGATCACCCCCAGCAGCAACCCCGACGCCGCCGTCACCGCGATCGCGATCAGCATCGAAACCCAGAACGACAGCTCGTACCGGGTGGAGAACACGGCCACCATGTAGGCGCCGATCCCCAAGAACGCGCCCTGCGCCAGATGCGGCTGCCCCGCGTACCCGACCGCGATGTTCAAACCCACCGACAACACCGCGTAGATCACCACGGTCGTCGCGACCACCAGCAGATAGCTCACGCCCGCGTCAACCCCTTCGGCAACAACCCCGCCGGACGGATCAACAAGATCGCGATCAACACCAGGAACGCGATCGTGTCCCGCGGCAGGATGAAACCCCAGTACGTGTTGACGATCGACTCCGCCAGGCCGATCACGAACGCCGCCAGGATCGTGCCCATCGGATTGCCCAATCCCCCCAACACGATGATCGCCAACATCTTGTAAGCCGGCACATCCCCCATGTCCGGGGTCACCGTGTTGTACCGGATCGCGAACAACACCCCGGCCAACGCCGCCAACGCATACCCGGCCGCGAAAATCCCTGCGACGACACGGTTCACGTTGACGCCCATCGCCCGGGCCGTCTCCCGATCCTGCGCCGTCGCTCGCCAGGTGAACCCCAGCCGGGTGTGCCCCAGCACCCACCAGCTGCCGAGCAACACCACCACGCCCAGGATCAGCATCAGCACCTGGACACCGGTCACCGGGGTCCCCGCGATCGTGCCGTGCGGCAGCGGCACTGTCACCGGAAACTGGCGCGGATATGGCTTCCAGATCAGCCGGAAGGCCTCCTCCATCGCGATGAACACGCCGATCGAAGCCACCAGGACGACCAGCGGTCCCTGGTCCAGCAGCGGGCGATACAAGAAGCGCTGCAACAGAAGTCCGAGGATCACCGAGCCGGCCATGCCCGCCAACGCACCCAACCACCACGGCAGACCATGCTGGAACAACGTCACCCCGATATAGGCACCCAGCACCAGCGCCGCCGCGTTCGCGATATCCAACACCCGCAGCAAGCCGTACACCAGCGACGGACCCAAGGCCAGCAACGCATACAACGCGCCCACAGTGATGCCATCCACCAACGCCGGAAACATGGTCCCCCTCCCTGGAACTCGCCGAAGTGTCAAGCAGCGAACGGTGCGCGTCGCCGATCGCCGGGGTCACATCAGTGTGAGCGGCGACCGGTCCGTTGTCGACGGGCAGGCCGCCACGATGGAAAAGCAACGAGTATGACGGGCAGTGCGCTGCCCTCGAGTAACACCGTCAGGTGACGCGACACCCCGACCGGCGCCGCGCCCCGACCGACGTGAACAGCAGCACGCCGGTCGGGGCGAACAACGTCATCTCCGGATCACGGATTGATGACGTTCGGATCGTCGACCACGCCGTAGTGATGCACGGTGCCGTCCTTGAAGACCTCGAGGTCCACCGGGTGCACCGACACGCGGTTGGTGAACTTCTCGATCGTGCCGGTGACGCCCTGGAAATTGCTCAGGTTGGTGATGCCGGTCTTCAGGTCGCTCGCGGATGTGCCGCTCTTCGACGCCGCCTGCAGCACCATGAACGCGTCATAGGTGGTGGCGCCCACCATGTCTGGCGCGTGCGAGTACGCCGCGGCGAAGTTCTTGAGGAAGGCCTGCGTCTTCGGATCGGTGCTGTCGCGGTTGAGGACCGTGGTGAAGACCATGCCGTCGGCGAGCTTGCCGTTCGGCTCGATGAACTGCTGCGTCGAGTCGATGCCCTCGGTGCCGACGATCTTCTGGGTCAGGTTGCGCTGCCGGAACGCCGTCAGGAACTGCTGGCCCTCCGCGGCGTACTCGACGAGGTAGAAGCCGTCCGCTCCGGCGGCGACGGCCTTGTCGATCACCGGGCCGAAGTCCTTCTCCCCGAACTGGTTCATGCTCGTGGACAGGACCGTCGCGCCGAGCGTCCCGGCCTCGTCCTTGAAGCCCTTCACCAACGCGTTGCCGAAGTCGTTGTCGATGGCCACGATCGCGATCTTCTTGGCGCCGAGGTCCTTGGTCAGCGCCACGGCGCCGGCCTTGCCCTCGACAGGCCCGGAGGTGGCGATCTGGAAGATCGCGTCACCGGTGCCCGGGATTCCGGGGTTGACGGCGTAGGCGGCGAGCATCGGCACGCCGGCGCGCTGGAAGATCGACGCCCCGGCCAGGGTCTGGTCGCTGTAGGAGCCGGACACCACCGCGGCCACCTTGTCCTGCGTGGTCAGCTTCGTGGCGATGGACACCGCCTGCTTCGGATCGGAGCCGTCGTCGTACTGGACGAGTTCGATCTGTTTGCCGTCCAGCCCGCCGTTGGCGTTGATGTCCTTGACGGCGAGCTGCGCCGCGTCGAGCGCCGACTTGCCGTCGGAGGCCTCGATGCCGGATTGCGGCGAGAAGAATCCGATCTTGATCGTTCCGCCCGAGGCACCGGCCCCGCCGCCGGAACCGCCGGACGCGGAACTCCCCGAGCTCGGCTGATTTCCGGAGGTCGTGCCGCTGGATCCACAGGCGGCGACGACCGAGATGCCCATGAGCGCAACGGCCGCGACCGCGACCATCCGCCCCGCACGTGCTCTGTTCATGAATCCTCCATATCCATCGGGAGTGTCGGCCGACCCGGTGACGCCGCGAGCGAAGGCACACGGCGCCGGGGCAATCCGGTCACGCGGGCGGACGGGCCGGGAGCGGCTGGGCGGTCACGACTCCGCAGGCGGCGCGTGGCATCGAGGAGCGCACCCGGCGCGGTCCGCGGGCGATTCCGGCGGGGACGGCGCGATCAGGCTGATCTTCAGCGTGCCACATCATTTCCACAGCCTGGCCGAATAGTTTTCATATGCTGATAATTGCGCATCGCGGGCGGCACGGGCCCCGCCCCGCAGCCGCGAACATCGTCATACCCGATGGGTCGCCGCCGAGACGCGCGACGGCCGCGGACGTGTGACAGTGGGCCTACGCCGACCCGCATCGCGACCACCAGGAACGCCGATGTTGCGCACTTGACACCGCTTGTGACGCGCATTACCCTAACTATCGTTAGATAGGTACGAATTCAACGCATCCGTCGAGCCGCCCTGGCGCGGGGGTCGATCGAGGTCATCGTGCACCACGACGACTCGGACCACGGCAGCCGACACCACGGCAAACGCGCTCGCGTCCCCGCCCCAGAAAGGCTTCTGACCCGGATCAGTCCGCCGCGCACCGGCCACCACCACGACGCCACACGCTGGCTCGCCGCGGAGCAGGTGGCCGCGCGCGAGACGAGAGACAGGAAGGTTGGTCTTGTTCGATTCCGAACGACTCGAAAGCCTGCTGGCGAAGGCGCGCGGCGGCTCGTGGGCCGCGCTTGCCCGCGCGGTGTCGATCGTGGAGAACAATCCGCCGTGGGAGGTGGCCGTCCCACGCGCCGACACGGTGTGCCACGTCGTCGGCATCACGGGACCGCCGGGAGCCGGGAAGAGCACCCTGACCGGTCGACTCATCGAATCCTTCAGCGACGCCGGGCAACGGGTGGCGGTGCTCGCCATCGACCCGTCAAGCCCGCTGACCGGCGGCGCACTGCTCGGCGACAGGCTGCGAATGGAGGTGCAGCTCGACAGTCGGCCCGACGTGTTCGTCCGCAGCCTGGCCAGTCGCGGCTCGCACGGCGCGGTCGCCGGATCGACCCGCAACATCGCTCGCCTCATGGAACTGTCCGGCCTGTTCGACGTGGTGTTGATCGAGACGGTCGGCGCCGGTCAAACGGAGGTCGCGGTCGTCGAGATCGCCGACACCGTGGTCCTCGTCACCGTCCCCGGGCTCGGTGATGCGGTACAGGCCATCAAGGCGGGCCTGATGGAGATCGCGGACCTGTTCGTCGTCAATATGGCGGACCGTTCGGGGGCGGCCGAGACCGCGCGGCACCTGCGGCTCGCCGTGGCGAACAAGCGTGGCGTCGTGCACCAGACCATCGCCCTGGACGGCACCGGCGTCGACGGCGTCCGCGAAAGCCTGCAGCAGCGCTGGGACGCCCTGCGCGCCGACGATCGGCTCACCGAGCTGCGCCGCCACAAGTGGGGGGCGGACGCGGCGCTGGTGGCCGAGGCGTGGGTGTCCGACCGCGCCAAGACCATCCCGTTGGACCCGCACGCAACCATGCACGACTCCGTTGACCGGATCTTGAAGGAGGCACTGAGCCAATGGACTCGCTGACCAGAGACGCCTGGCAGGACCGTGTTCGAGAGTGGAAACGCAGCAAGGTCGCCTCCGACTACGAGCGGATCCCGCCGCGCCACACCGAGTACACGACCATGTCCGGTATCCCGGTGCAGGACATCTACACCCCGGCCGACCTGGCAGGGACCGACCCGGTGACGGACATCGGGCTGCCCGGCGAATACCCGTTCACCCGCGGCGTGCACGCCACCATGTATCGCGGGCGGCCGTGGACGATCCGCCAGGTCGCCGGCTTCGGTCAGGCCGAGGACACGAACAACCGCTACAAATACTTGCTGAAGACCGGTCAAACCGGCCTGTCGACGGACTTCGATCTGCCGACCCTGCTCGGCTACGACTCGGATCACGAGGTGTACCGCCGCGAGGTGGGTCGCATTGGCGTCGCGGTCGACACGGTCGTCGACATGCATGCGCTCTTCGACGGCATCGCCCTCGACCAGATCTCCACGTCGATGACGATCAACCCGTCGGCCGCAGTCATCCTGGCGATGTATCGGGTGGTGGCCGAGGAACGCGGAATTCCGGCGAACGCCCTGACCGGGACGACCCAGAACGACATCCTCAAGGAGTACATCGCTCAGAACGAATTCATCTTTCCGCCGCTGCCGGCGGTACAACTGGTCGTCGACACGATGGAATACGGCGCGGACGTGATGCCGCGGTTCAATCCGCTCAACGTGTGCGGCTACCACATCCGGGACGCCGGCGCCACGGCCGTGGAGGAACTGGGCCTGACGATCGCGAACGCCCTGTGCTACCTGGAGCACGCCAAGGAGCGCGGGATCGACGCCGATCGGCTTGCGCCGCGGGTGTCGTTCTTCTGGAACGTGCACAACAACTTCTTCGAGGAAGTCGCGAAATTCCGCGCGGCTCGGCGACTCTGGGCGCGACTCACCCGAGAACGCCTCGGCTGCAAAGACCCTCGATCATGGCTGATGCGGGCGCACAGCCAGACGTCCGGCGTCTCGCTCACCGCGCAACAGCCGTACAACAACATCGCCCGAACCGCCGTGCAGGCGCTCGCCGCCGTGCTCGGCGGAACCCAGTCGCTGCACACCAATTCGCTGGACGAGGCGCTCTCCATTCCCTCGGAAAGCGCCATCAAGATCGCGGTCCGCACCCAGGCGATCCTGCTGCACGAAACTGGAGCCGCGGACGTCGTCGATCCGCTCGCCGGCTCGTACTATGTCGAGTCCCTAACGAACACCTTGGAAGAGCAGGCGATGGACCTGATCGGCCGCGTCGATGAACAGGGCGGCATGATCGAGGCCGTCCAGTCCGGATACGCCATCCAGCTCATCGCCGACTCGTCGTGGGAACAGCAGATGAAGATCGAGAGCAAGGAGTCGATCATCGTCGGGGTCAACGACTATGTCGATGAGAACGAGACTCAGGAGATCGAGATCGATCGACCCATTCCCGGGGTGATGGAGCGACAGATGGAGCGGCTGGCCGAGGTCAAGCGTTCGCGGGAGGATCGTCAGGTTTCCGCCACCCTGCGCGCCATCGAGCACGCCGCACCGAACCTACACACGAATCTCATGCCGCTGATCGAAGACGCCGTCCGTGCGCGCGCCACCGTGGGCGAGATCTGCGACGTGCTGCGCGGCGTGTGGGGGCACCACCAGCCATCCACCGTGTTCTGAATCGACGTATCGGGATGTTCCAGACAGTTGGCAGCCATGCTTGTGAGTGCGAGGAAGGATCATCATGAATCCGAATTCTGAGACCGTCGCCCCGCTGAAGGTCGTCATCGCCAAACCCGGCCTCGACGGACACGACCGCGGCGCGAAGGTGGTGGCCAGGGCTCTGCGGGACGCCGGGATGGAGGTGGTCTACACCGGCATCTACCAGAGCCCGGAATCGATCGTTCGAGCGGTGATCCAGGAGGACGCGGATGTGCTCGGGTTGTCGAGCCTGTCCGGCGCGCACATGGAGTACGCACAGGCGGTCGCCGATCTGCTCCGCCAGAACGAACGCGACGACGTACTCTTCCTGGTCGGCGGCACGATTCCTCCGGAAGACGCCGCGGTCCTGAAGGACTATGGCATCGACGAGGTCTTCGGCCCCGGTACCCCCACCGAAACCCTGGTGACATTCGTATTCGAGCACGCCCGCGCCACTGCCAAGAGTTGACCTGCCAAGAGTTCACCTGAAGCCCACGCCGTAGTCGTCGATTCGATCCGACGACTACGGCGCGATGGCTTGAACTGCTACGGCGTGGTGATGCGAATCTCGCCGGATTCGATCATCTTCTTCACCCGTACCTTGTCCACCTTGCCGATGCCGGTGGTCGGCAGGGTCGGCACCAGCGCGGCCGCCGACGGTCGCTTGTAGGTGGACAGCCGGGCTCGGCAATCGCGCAACAGGTCCATCGCGGTCAGCGCGCTACCCGCCGTGGGAACGGCGACCACCACCGGCGTCTCGCCCCACCGGTCACTGGGAATACCGACCACCACCGCCTCGCGCACCCCGGGGTTGGCGAACGCCACCGTCTCGATCTCGGCGGGGGCGATGTTGAAACCGCCGGAGATGATGATGTCCTTGACGCGGCCCGTCAGATACAGCAGACCGCGTTCGTCGAACCTGCCAATGTCGCCGGTGCGCAGGGCATGCTCCGAGGTCAATGCGGCGTCGGTCGCCGCCGGATTGTTGAGATAGCCGCGCATGCACGACGGGCTCGACGCCACGATCTCGCCTTCGTCGCTCCCATGGCCCTCGACCGGGTCCAGCACGATGCCCGTGCTCGGAAAGGCGCGTCCCACCGTCGACGGCACTTGCCGCAACAGCGCATGCGGAGCCGCCGTCAACGTGAGCAGCTCGGTCATCCCGTAGAACTGGTGCGTCTCGACGCCGGGAAGCTCATCCCACCATCGTTGCAGCAGATGCACGGGCATCGGTTCCGAGGCGAACAGGATCCACCGCAGGTTCGCCAGCTTGTGCAGTGGTGCGTGTTCCAGCAACCGGCTCATGATGGTCGGCACGGCGTCGAACGTGGTGGCGTGGACGCAGGCATCCGCCACCCGCTCGGGATCGAAACCCGGCAGGATGTCGAGGGAGCCGCCCGTGCAGAGCGTCGGCAGCGCTTGTTCCGGCGTGCAGGTGTAGAGCGGCAGGAAGACGACACCCCTATCGCCGCGATGGTGCGGGAACGCCGACGCCATCTGCCACACGGCGTGGAACAACGAGGCATGGGTGTGCTGCGCGCCCTTCGGCTCGCCACTCGATCCGCTCGTCATCATGATGATGGCGGTGGTGTCGGGGCCGACCTCCGGTAGATCGAACGCGCCGGCTCCCGTCGGCGGCTCCGCCAGGTCGAGGAGCAGGTAGTCGCCGGCCAGCGCATCTCGCGTGTCGTCGGCGAGTCGGCCGGTGATCACGACCCGAGCACCAGCCGCCGCCAGCTGGGCGCGCACCGACGAGGGCGCGATCATCGTGCTGATCGCCGCCGTGGCGCAGCCGGCCCGCATGATGCCCAGGTACGCCGCGAGATAGGCGGGCTCGTTGCTGCCGATCAACCCGACGACATCCCCTGGTGCCGCGCCCGACGACAGCACGGCCCGGGCATAGGTCTCCGTCCGCGCCCACAGCTCGCGGTAGGTCCAGGTGCACCCATCCGCCATCAGCGCCGGATCGTTCGGGTGGGCGCGGGCGACGGCGCCGACCTGCGCGATCACCGAATCCACAGGTTTCATGTACGGGGCCTCACGTCCGTTCATGACGGGTACCGGTCGGGCGTCACGTCGTCGGCGGAGCCGCTACGAGTGTCGCTATGAGTGCCGCCGTCGGTGCCGCCGACAGCGTCACACAGCCATGCGCGCTCCGCGTCATCCCAGGCAGCGAGCGCGTGGTACTCGGGAATCTCCGCCAAGCCGCTGCGGGTATCCGGAGATGCCGGATCCCGCGAGACCCGCACGTCCACGACGGCGGGCGCCGACGCGAACGCCTCGGCCAGCACGCCGGGCAGCACGCTCGCGTTCTCGACGTGGAAACCCCGGACACCTAGGCTCTCGGCCAACCGGTCGTAGGCGCAGTAGCCGGTCTCGGTACCGATGATTCGGCCGCGGTAGTTCAACACCTGGTGGGCGCGCTCGATATTCCAAGCACTGTTGTTCGCCACCACCACGACGATGCGAGCGCCGACCCGCGCCGCGGTTTCCAATTCCATGACGTTGAACCCCAACGAACCGTCACCCACCAGGGCGATCACGCGCCGATCCGGGTAGTTGACCGCGGCGGCGATCGCGGACGGGACGCCGACGCCGAGGCAGCCGAACGGCCCCACGTCGAGATACGTGGGGGCCCGCAAGCTCGACCGCGCCCACGAGAGTATGTCGCCACCGTCCACGATCACTATCGCGTCATCGGTGACGTGTGCGTTGACCGCATCGATCACCTGATACGGGTGCAGCCCGCCGGCGGGGTCGGCCACCGACTCGCGCATGCGCCGCGCGAGTGACGCACGTTTGTCCGCGTTGCCGCGGAGGAGCTCGTCGCGCCACGTGCGGTCCAGGTGAACCGGTGCGGCGTTCGCCCGAAGGAGTGCGTGCAACGCCGAAGATGCATCGGCTCGCACTTCGACATCGCCGCGACGGTTGGCCAGTACCTGCTGCGAGTTGCGCCCGATGCGCAGAAAGCGCCGCGCGCCGCGGAACACCGCCGGGGAGCCGTAGGCCACCTCGAAATCCAGGGCGCGGTCGATCGTGATGACGAGATCGGCCTCCGCCATGGCCCTGGCGCGCATCGCCGGGACACTGGAGGGGATCGCGTCGGTGAGCGCGCCTTTGCTCTCCCGGGTATCGAGGTAGAGCGCGCCGGTCGCTTCCACGAACGCGGACACCAGGTCCGGTATGCCGAGCGCCTCCCGGCCGGCCACGACGAGCGGGCGCGTGCTCGCCGACAGCACGGCGGCGGCGTCCGCGACCGCGGCCGGGTCTGCGTGCTTCGGGGCGCGGGCGCGCCGCGGATAGGTCGCATACGGCCGCACGCGAGGTGAGCGCAGCAGGCGACTGTCGAACTCGACGAACGCCGGACCACTCGTTGCGTCGTCGCCGAGCGCCGCGCTGACTGCCTGATCGAGCGCGTCAAGGACGTGCCGCGCTGACCGCACAGACCGCGCGAATCGGCAGACCGGGCGGACCAGCGCCATCTGGTCGACCTCTTCCAGCGCGCCCATCCCGGCTTGTTCCGCCGGCGGCGAGGTGGAGATCACCAGGATTGGTGATCGCGCGACATAGGCCGAAGCAAGCCCGGTGACCGCGTTCGTCAGGCCCGGCCCGGCCGTCACGATCGCCACGGCGACCTGTCCGCGAAGCTCGGCCTCCGCCTGCGCCATGTGCACCGCCGCGACCTCATGACGCGTGCTGACGACCGTCACACCGCGGGCATCGAGTTCGTGCCAGATGGGCTTCATGTGCGAGCCCGGCAGGCTGTACACGCGCTGGATGCCCTGCGCGACAAGGTATTCGGCGATCTCGCCGGCGACCCCCCCTGCGGCCTTCAGCTGCTCGTCCACTCCATCCGCACCTCTCCGCTGCGCTGGCAGCACGGTTGGCTCCGCTTCCGGCAGAACCGTTAGCAAGTTTTCGCTGCGTACCGTCCGGCCGTCGCTCTAGCGCGCCAGACGGTCGGCGGACACGATGGTGGCCCGCGCCGTTGCGACCACGGTCGTCGGGTCGGCGAGGTCCGCGCGGCCCTCCGGCGTCAGCGTGATCCGGCGGTAGAGCGTCAGTTCCACCTTGCGGCTGGTCCGGCCCACGTGAATCACCCGACCGACACCTTCCAGAAAATCGCCGCTGCGAATCGGGCACAGGAATTCCACGGACTCGTAACCGGCGCACAGGCCCTCGTTACCGAAGACTCGCAGTGCGATCTCGGTCTCGACATCCGCAAAGATCGACATGACCTTTGCGCCCGAAGCAATCGAACCCATGTAGCTCAAATCGGTAGGACCAATGCGCACCCGAATGCATCCGTCGGCGCTCACGTGCGAATCTTCGCTCTCCAATGTGGTTACTTCCGATTGCGTCACGGGCATTCTTCCTTACTGGTTCGATGTCATTGATACAACACTTCGTCGGGCGCCTTACATCACGAGATCACCCGCACCGATGTCCGGAGCGGCGGGAACGACGGAGTTCTTCATCCCTAGTTCTTCACTGCTGATCGTGGGCGGGCCTGACGTCATAGCTGGCGAGCCCGGACCGGATGAGCGTTGCGTACTGCCGGGCGATGAACTCGATGGCGTGCCGCCCCTTCGGCGAGTACCACGACGCCACCCCCGTGCACGTGCTCAATATCGCGTAGCTCATCAGGTCGACGTCCGGCCCCGAGACGTGCGCCTCGTCGAGACACGCTCGGACGAGTTCCTTGTAGAAGCGCCCGTACTCGTCTCGGATGGCCACTATCTCGGTGCGGTAGTCGCCCTCCAGTGCCCGCACCTCCGAATCGGCGATGAACACTTCCTTTCGCCGCTCCGCATGCATGGTGATGTGCGCCTCGATTGCTGCCTCGAGACGCATCCAAGGATCGTCGACCGCGGCCGTCGCAGCCAGCACTTCGGAATGAACGTCCGTCAGGATCCGCTTCATGATGGTGTACAGCAGATTCTGCTTGCTTTGAATATGATAATAGATGCTCGGCGTCGTAATACCCACGGCCTCAGCCAATGCGCGCAATGTGGTTCCGTGATAGCCGTACTCGAAAAGCATATCGGTGGCCACGGCGAAGACTCGCTCTTCGGTCGACTGCGCGGCCAATTGCGTGCTCATGGTGATCTCCTCTCCTTTCCCGGTCGCCAACCGACCCGAATATCGTTGTGCCGGGCGTTGCCGAACCACTACCACCGGTGTACCGGTGACACGTTAGTAGCGGATCGGCAACGCGCCGTCACGTCGATGGATTCCTAGCCGGTCGCCCCGCCGCCCTGGGCATCAGGGTTGTACGAGATCTGGCCGACGGTGCTCATGGTGCCGTCTTTGAACGTGTAGATATCGAACGTGCCGGCCTGCGGGTCGCCGTGCTCGTCGAGGTTCACTGCGCCGGAGACACCCTCGTAGTCGATGTCCTCGCCGGCCTGCAGCGCCTTGATAGCGTCGGCGAGTTGCAGGTACGTGTATTTCTTACCGGGCGGACCACTCACGGCATGGATCTTCTTCGCCATGTCGGTGCCGTTCGTGCTGCCCGCCGCGACGGCCGACAGGAAGCAGAGCATGGTGGCGTCGAAGGCGTTGCCGACGTAGGACCCCATCTTGATGTCCGGGTCTTCCGACTGGTACAGCTTCGAGAACTCCGTGCTCAGATCGGTGCCTTCGGGCACGCCTGGAGTCAGACCCTGCATGCCGTTGGTGACGGTCTTCCCCGCACTATCGGGGAGCTGCGGCGACGCGAGGGCATCTGAGGTGAATGTCTTTGCAGGATCCCACTTTCCGGTGCGAGCCAGCGCCGGACCGAACTTGCTGAAAGTCTCCGGGAAGTCGGCGATCACCCATCCTGCCGGGTTCCCCTCGACGAGCGCGCCCGCCTCGGCGTCGTAGCTGTTCTGCCCCGGGTTGTAGGTGACGAACTTGCCGACGGTGCCACCCCACTCCTTCCACTGGTTCTGGAAGTTCTCGGCGATACTGAGGTTGCCCGCATCGTTGCGGCTGCCGACGTTGATCGTGACGCCCTTCGGGCCGCCGATCTTCTCCTTGATGATCTGCGCCAGCGCGCGGCCCTCGAACATGTTCGCGACCACCGTCCGGTTGATCAGGCCGTTTGATTGGAGTTTCGTGATCTCGTCCGACGTGGAGGACGGTGAAATCTCCAGGATGCCGCCGGGAATCGTCACTGACCTGGCGATCGCGAGCGTCCCGGACGATGCGATATCGCCGATGATGCAACTCGCGCCCTTGGACACGACGGTGCGTGCCGCTTGCACGCCGATCTCCGGCGAGCTACCGGTATCGGCGCTGACGAGCTTCACGGTGGAGTCGCTGCCGATCTCCTTGAGCGCCGCCTGGATCTGCTGCACGGCGAGCTTGTCCGCCTTGGCCAGCGGTGGCCCGAAGTCGGCCAGGTCGCCACTCATGGCGAGCGCTTGGCCGATCGTCAGATTGAGGGTCTTGCCGGATCCGCCCGTACTCGCGCCCTGTGTGGTGTTACCGCCGGCCGAATCGTTGGACTGGCTACTGCTCTGCGAGGAGTTGGTGCCTCCCCCTGTTCCGGTCGACGTGCCACATGCTGCGACGGTCACCAGCACGCATCCCGCGGCCGCCAGCCACACGGTCCTTCTTCGACTTCTGTTCGACACTCTGCTTGACCTCCTCGATGAGTTCTTGCATGGACGTGCTCCCCGGGCGGTTCCCGTCCGGGGATTGACTAGTCGTCGACGTGGCCTCCTCCCAGATACAGGTCCACGACCTCTGGGTTCTCCAGGAGCGAGGCCGCCGGGCCGCTCAGCCGGGTGGCGCCGCCTTCGAGCACGTAACCGCGATCGGAGATCTCCAACGCTCGGCTCGCGTTCTGCTCGACCATCAGCACCGTGACGCCCATCTTGTTCACGTCACGGATCAACTCGAATGTGACGTCGACCAACGCTGGCGAGAGAGCCGCGGACGGCTCGTCCAGTAGCAGCACTTCGGGGCCGCTCATCAGCGCTCGGCCGATCGCGAGCATTTGGCGCTCACCGCCCGACATGGTGTTCGCGACCTGTCGCCGCCGCTGCGCCAACCGGGGGAACAAATCCAGGACCTCGGTCAACCGTGTGGCGGCCTTGGCATGTTTGAGCGCCCCGATTTCCAGGTTCTCCATGACGGTGAGACTGGGAAAGACGTTCGCGACTTGCGGCACGTAGGCCATACCGAGACGCGTGATGCTGTGCGGCTCGAGCCCCGATATCAGCCGATCTCGCAAATGCACTGTGCCGCGCCGCGGCCGCAGCAGCCCGAAGATCAGCTTCATGCCGGTCGACTTGCCGGCGCCGTTGGGACCTATGAGCGTGACGATCTCGCCCTTGTGGACCTCCAGCGACAGTCCGTTGAGCACGTCGGCGCCGGGCACGTACCCCGCCACCACGTCGGTGACGGTGAGGACCGGTGCCGGGGCGGACATCAGTTCCCTCCCGCAAGGTCGGCGTGCACCGCTCGCCCGGACACCGCTTGCCCGGGCGCTGTGTGCCTGGCGATGACGGCGGCCGCACCCCCGACTCGGTCGGAGCCGGTTGCCGTCGCCGCACGTTTGCCGATGTACGCCTCGATGACCGCCGGATCGTGACGAACCGTCATCGGGGTGCCCTGGGACACCACCCGTCCCTCCGACATCACGATCACCCGGTCGGAGTTCCGCATGATGACACCCATGTCGTGCTCGATGAAAAGGATGGTCGTTCCGAGCGACGCGTTGAGATTCCGAATGTGCTCGAAAACTTCCTTACCCAACGTGGGGTTAATACCTGCCATCGGCTCGTCAAGGAGCAGCAGGTGCGGCTTCGCCATCAAAGCACGAGCGATCTCCAGCAATTTCCGCTGGCCTCCGGACAATGTCCCCGCGTAAGCCTTGGCGTGAGACTTCAAGTTTAGGATCTCGAGGATGTCCATCGCGTCGTCCTGAGCGCGCCGTTCATAGGCCCGACTCGCGAAAGGGCGGAAGAACAGGTTGCGGAGCCGAACGCCCGGATGTGCCTGCGCAGCCAGCAAGACGTTGTCCAGAACAGTTCCCCGATTCAACACCCTCGTCAATTGGAAAGTGCGGATGAGGCCTTGCCGGGCGATCTCATACGGCGGCTTCCGGAATATCTCCTCGCCGTTCAGGAGCACCGAACCGCTCTTCCCTCGGTAGAAGCCCGCGATAACGTTGAACGCGCTCGTCTTGCCGGCCCCATTGGGGCCGATGAGGGAGGTGATGGAATGCCTCTCGACATCGAACGTGGCGCCGTCCACCGCGTGAATTCCGCCGAAACGCAGCGAGACGTTCCGCACGGACAACAGCGTGTCGTTTCCAAGGAATCCGTCGCTGTCGGTGCGGGAAACGGAGCTTTGTACCTCAGTCACCGAGGACCATCTCCTCTCGCTTGCCCATCAATCCTTGCGGGCGGAAAGCCATCAGGGCCATGATCACGACGCCGGCGATGATGTATCGGATCGCGGCCTGTTTGTCGGGCGCCATGCCCAGGTCGATCTGCTCGGTGCCGGCGATGACGAACCAGGTGATCACGCTGGCCAACGGAATGGCCCAGTAATTGCCCAGCCCACCGATCAGCAGCACGACGAATCCGAGGAAGGTGACCAACGGGTTGAACTGAGTGGGCGATACGGACGCCAGGTTCAATGCGATGAAGAACCCAGCCAGCGCGCCCAGCGAACCGCCGATGGCCATCGACTGCATCTTGTAGGCGAGGGTGTTGTGGCCGACCGCGCGGGCGGCGTTCTCGTCCTCCGCGATGGCGCGCAGCACGCGACCCCACGGGCTCTTCTTCAGGTACACCAGCAGCACGGTCAAGACCAGCGCCGACGCCCATTCGACGACGACCAGCGGCACCATCGGGTCGACGTTGGTCCACCCGAGCGAGTGTGCGAAGTCGATCATTCGACCCGCCAGCGCATTCCAGCCGTCGTCGAAGCAGACATTGCTCTCGTCGCAGGCGACGCCGTTGTCGCCGTGCGTCACGTCGAGCCAGTTCAGCGCGACGAGGCGAATTGCCTCCGCGGAGACGAGCATCGCGATGGCCAGGAAATCCGCGCGGAGTCGCAGCGCCGTCAGGCTCATCAGCAGGGAGAAGACGTTCGCGACGATGATCCCAAGGACCAGCGCCAGAATCGTAGGCAACCCTGCGCGCAGAATGAACAGCGCGGTGCCATACGCGCCGAGAGCCGCGAACCCGACCTGTCCGAAGTTCATGATTCCGGTTTGCGACACATTTAATTGTAAACCGAGAGTGAATATCGTATAGATCCCGGCGGTGACCAAGACTATACCGATGAGGAACCCCGGGCTGAACAGCGGGCTGAAGTCGATACCGAATATTGTCATTTCATTTGACTTTCGCCGTTGCGAGAACGCCGGTCGGCCGTATCACCATGACGATGATCAACACGACGAAGCCCACCACCATTTTGTAGGAGTAGGGGATGATCAACGTCGACCATTCGATCATCAAGCCTAGCAGGAGGCCTCCGGCGAGTGCGCCGAACGCGTTCCCGGCACCCCCGAGCACGACGACCGCGAATATCGGCAGCAAGAGCTTGAAGCCGAGTTCCGGCCAGGTCGACAACAACCACCCACCCAGGACTCCGGTGATACCCGCGGCCGCGCCGGCGAGAATCCACATGTATCGAATGGTGGCGGCTGTGTTGATTCCGGCGATCTCGGCGAGAGACCGATCGTCGGAGATCGCGCGCATCTGCTTGCCGATGGAGGTGAACTTCAGGAGCAGGCCGATGGCGACCAGGGCCGGAAGCCCGATGATGATCGTCCATGCCTGCGACTCGCCGACATGCAGGCCGAGAATCGAATACGTGGCCGCTGGATCGACGTTGAACTGCCTGATCTTGGTCCCGCTCACCATCTGGATCACGTATCGCACCACGAACATCAGCCCGATGGACATCAGCATCGTCTGGAACATGCCTGCGCCGACCTTGCGCATCGGTTTCCAGATCGCGAGTTCGGTTGTCAGCGCGAATACGGCCGTCAGCGCCATCGAGATCAGCGCCGCGAACACTAGCGGGAATCCCAACGCGACGTTGAAGATGATCGTCATATACGCGGCGAAGGTGATGAGTTCGCCGTGTGCGAAGTTCACCAGGTTCAGCACCCCGAACACCAGGGTCAGGCCCACCGCACCGAGCGAGAACAGCGCGCCCTCGGCGAGCCCGAAGACGGTGAGTTGCGCCATTTTCTCTTTGCCGAAGACGAGCGCGAGGACGATCGCCAGCAGCACGACTCCGAGATACGTCACGTATTGCGGGTCGCGAACCAGACGCGCGACCCATGATGGTCGGTGAACATCGAGTTGCCCGCGCGGCGACACGGCGGCGGCTCCGGGGGCTTCCGGGCCCGGGGAATGCTCGGCCACTGCCGCTTTCCCCGCACGGCTTTTGACATCAGGCTGCATAGGGCTGTCCTCATCAGATTCGGTGACTCGTCCTTCGGCTGGTGCCGACGCGGATGCTCTCCGCTGCCGGCCCTGTAGTGCCGCCCTCCACCACCGAGACGCCCTCGCCGCTATCGGCACCCGCGGTCGCGGGGCTGAACATGGGCCTCTGGGGTTGTGTACCTATCTAACGATAGTTAGGGTAATGCGCATCACACCGGCTGTCAACAAGGTCTTCGAACCCGCCTCGGAGCGGCGGAGGCCGAGGTACCTAGCCCGCCTTGGCGCAATGTTGAACGGAGAAGGACCATCTCATGACCGAGTCGTCGATCTGGGAGCCATACGCCTACCGGGTTGTGTCGGCGGCGATGGTGACGCCGGTGGTGCGGGAACTATGGCTCACACCGCGGCGGCGTTCCTTGCCGTACCTGCCCGGGCAATACGTTCTGCTCAGCGACGCCGGATACCGGGTACCGCAACGCTCGTACTCGCTGGCGAACGCGCCGCGGCCGGACGGCACGCTGCGAATCCTCGTGACCCTGGTGCCGAACGGCGCAACGAGCACCTGGGCGCACGGCCTCCGCCCCGGTGACGATGTTCTCGTGGAGGGCCCGTTCGGGACGTTCACCCTTGCGGACGAGAGCACCGGACCCGTTCTACTGCTCGGCGCAGGCTCGGGTCTGGCTCCGGTCAAGGCGATAGCCGAGGAGCTTCGGGCGGCAGCGGCAGGCCGCCGGTTCACCCTGGTGTTCTCCGGGCGCACCGCCGTGGACGCCATCGATCGCGCGGAATTGCAGGCGTGGGATCGCGACGACCCCACGTTCGACTACGTGCTGACGCTGACGCGAGATCCGACAACCACTCACCATGCCCACGTGCCAGAACTGGTGCCCGAGATGTTCGCCGACCTGTCCGGGTGGCAGGTCTTCACCTCGGGCCCGCCGGGATTCGTCACCCGCTGCGCACGCGTCGCCCGAGAACTCGGCGCCGGCGCGGCGATACATACCGAGGAGTTCTTTGTCGATCCACAACCGTGGAGCGCTGTGATGCCCCCGCTCCCCACCGGGGACGAGCCGAAGGAGATCGTGCAGTGACCGACCGAAGTCGCATCTATACCAAGCTCGGAGACGACGGCAGCACCGGGCTGCTGTTCGGCGGGCGCACGTCGAAGGGAAGTCTCGTCATCGACGTGGTCGGCTCCATCGACGAGACGGTGACGGCGCTCGGCGCGGCCCGCGCGGTGTGCACCGATAGCGCGACGGCGTCCATCATTCTGACGCTTCAACGCGACTTGTTCGTCGCCGCAGCGGATATCGCGGCCAATCCACGAGCCCGCGATAAGCTCACGCCCCGAATATCGCTCGTCACGGCGGAGATGGTCGCGGATCTCGAATCGACCATCGACCGGCTGATGTCTGCCAAGCCGTTGCGCCCGGTGTTCATCGTGCCCGGCGCGAACCAGGCATCGGCGCTCCTCGACGAAGCCCGCTCCACCGCGCGACGCGCCGAGCGGCGGTTGTCCGCCATGACCGCAGACCAGCACCCGGCGATCAATCCGCAGGTCCGCGCCTACCTCAATCGAGTGTCCGACCTGGTATTCGTGCTGGCGAGGCACGCGGCCGGGGATGACGAGGAGCCCGCAAGCCACGACGTCGTCGGTCCCTGACCGGCGCTCACAGCCCCGGACACGGCCCAGCCCCCGGTCGCCACCGCTACGCGGTGAGGCGGACGGTGCGGCGGGCCAGCAGGTAGGCCGGGAGCACGCCGATCAGGATGAGCGCAATGCCGTACGGGGCCGCCGCGGTGAAGTCCAGCACCTCACCATTCGTCGTCGACCAGAGTGCGGTCGAGAGCGTCGTCATCCCCGTGGGAATGAGCAGCAGGGTGGTCGTCAATTCCTTTGCGGAATCGAGCAGCACGAACAGGGCGCCGGCGGCCACCCCCGGCAGGGCGAGCGGCAGCGTGACGCGGACGAGCACCCGAAGGCGCCCGTAGCCCAGCGAGTGCGCGGCCTCGTCCAGGCGACGCCCGGCCGCGCGCAGGCCCACGTGCTGGGAGGCGACGGCGAGCGGCAGGAACAGGACGACGTACGCGGCGACCAGCATGAGCGGCGTCTGGTAGACGGGCCGGAACCACCGCACGCCCAGGTAGACCAGCGCGAGCGCGACGATCACGCCGGGCAACGCGTGCGCGAGCCAGACGGAGCGTTCGGCGATGGTGGCGAAGCGGCCCGGGTGCCGGGCGTAGAGCCAGCTGATCGGCAGCCCGACTACAGTCGCCACCACGCCGGCGGCCAGGGCCAGCTCCAGGGTGCTCAGCGCCGCGGAACCCAGTGCGGCCCAATCGATCCCGACCTGGCCGTCGAGCGCGGCATCGGCACCGGCGGCGCCGGCGCCGGACAGCCCGTCGGCCAGGCCCACGATCGCGATGTACAGCGGCACGCCGAGCGCGAGCAGCGACACAGCCGCGCAAGCGAGCGCCCACAGCCAGCGGGCCCGGCCGAGACCCCATCGAACCGGTGCGCGCAGCACGCCGCGGCCGACCCGGGCAGGCGCCTGCCGTCCGCGCGCGATCTTCTCCACCAGCAGCAACAGCGCCGCACCGCCGACGAGCACCACCGCCAGCGCCCGCGCGGACTCCGGCGAGCCGAGCACCTGCATCCGCTGCATGATCGCCGTGGTGAGGGTCGAGTAGTTCAGCAGTTGCAGCGCGCCGAACTCCGAGACCACGTGCAGCACAACGATCAAGCTGCCCGCGGAGATCGCGACCCGGAGCTGCGGCAGGGTGACGGTGAGGAAGGTGCGCAACTCGGAGCGCCCCAGCCCGCGGGACACCTCCTCCTGAGCCGCGTCGACACCGCGCAGCGCGGCCACCGTCGGGAGGAACACGTACGGGAAGAGCCCCAGCGACATCACCAGCGTCGATCCGCCCAGCCCGAAGATCGCCGTGGACGACGGTGCGTAGCGGAAGCTGGCGGCCACCCATGTATAGGCCGACACGAAACCGGGCACGGCGAGCGGCATCGTGAACAGCACGATCCACAGCCGCGGCGCGGGCAGCGATGTCCGCACCACCAGCACGGCCAGGCCTACGCCGAGAAGCATCGACGCGGCGCCCACGGTGAGGACGAGAGCCGCTGTGTGCCACAGCAACTCGGGCGTGGACGGGGAGTCGAGCGCTCGCCAAAGCAGCCCGATGCTGAAGCCCTCGCGCAGCACCAGATAGGCGGCGGGGGCAAGCGACGCCACCGCGACCACACCTGCCGCGAGCAGGACGAGTCGGGGTGCGCGACCGTGCCGCCCTGACCGCGGCGCGCGGCGGGTGCCCCGCGGCTGCGGCTCGTACAAAGCCTCGGCCAGCGGAGACTCGGTTGCCTCAGACATCACGGACGATCCTGCCCGCCGTCAGGCGCGAACAGCGTCATACTCGGAACCCGGGCGATCTCTGTCGGCCTCGATCATCACCACAGCCCTTATGACATACCGGCTTTGATGATCAGCGCCTGCGCCTCGGTGGTGTCCGCGTAGATGCTGGAGTCGACGTTCGGAGCCTTCAGATCGGCCAGCGAGGGCATCCCCGGCGTCTTGCTGACCACACCGGGCGCGACCGGGAACTGCGCGGCCTGGGCGCCGGCGATCACCTGCTGGCCGCCGTCGGCCGAGCCCAACCACTTCAGGAACTCCTGCGCTTCGGCCTGGTGCTTCGACGCCTTGATCACCCCGGCGCCCGAGGCCAACAGCAGGCCGCCCGCGTCCGGATGGTCGAAGAAGTAGACGCGGCTGGCGAGTTTGTCCGCCCCGCCCTTCTGCGCGGCGAGGATGTACCAGTAGTAGTGGTTCGACAGTCCGAACGCGTGCTGGCCGGCCTCGACGGAATCGCGCACCTTGCCGTTGGTCTGCTCGTTGATGCCGTTGGCCTTGATGCCCTTCAGCCAGTCGAGGGTCTTGTCCGAGCCGATGGTGTCGATCAGGTAGCTGACGGTCGCGGTGAAGGCGCCCGAGGGTGCGTACGCAAACTTGCCCTTCCACTGCGGCTGCGTGAGATCCATGATGCTGTGCGGCAAGTCGGCCTCACTGATCAGCTTCGGGTCGTAGAACAGCGCCCGCGAGCGCGCCGCGTACGGCAGCCAGTCCCCGGTCGACGGCACCAGCCGCTGGTCGGCCTCCTGGAGCGTCGCCGGATCGACCTTGGCGAGCAGGCCCTTGCTGTCCAGCAGGCCCACCGGCCCGGGCTCCTCGGAGAGGTAGAGGTCCGCCGGCGAGGCGGCGCCCTCCTCGATGATCTGGTTCGCGAGTTCGGCGTCCTCGCCGGCCCGGATGGTGGTCTTGATCCCGGTCGCCTTGGTGAAGGCCGCGGTGAGCGCCTGGACGAGCGCCTCGTGCTGCCCGGAATAGATGGTGAGCGTGGCGTTGCCGACGGGTTGATCGGGAATGACGGTGTTCGTTGCTGTGCTCGATCCGGAATCGCTCCGCCCCGATGTGCCCTGTCCGGACTGGCCGGAGGCCGACGTACTGCCCGCGTTGTTGGCGTTGCCCGCGGTGCCCGAGGTTCCGGCGTTGCCGGTGCCGCCGGAGGAGCAGGCCGCGGCGCCGAGGAGGAGAGCGAGGGCGGCACCGGCGGCGATCAGCCTCGCGGTTGGGCGGCGGGCCGCACGATGCTCCGGGTCGTCGGACCTGCGGTGGCCGGAGTGGATCGGACTTCTGGACACGTCATCCCTTTCGGATACTTCGGGCTGGATCGAGCGGGCCGGAGGGCGATGGTTTTGTAGGTTAGCCTAACCTAAGTTCTCGCAAGCCCTGACACCGGCCGGACGGTGGGCGTCACGCCGGTGTCAGGCCGGAGTCGGCACTACGAGAACGGGATCCGCGACCTCGATGCCGACTGCCGTGCCCGGTTCGGGCAGTTTCCCGGCTTCGAACGTGCGCACCCGGATCGTGGGCCCATCTCCGGCCGCGCCGAGGCGGAGCGTCGTCATCGCGTCGTGCCCGTAGTACTCGCTGGACACGACGATGGCCGGGGCACCGGACATCCCCATGCGCAGACTCTCCGGCCGGATCACGACGTGGCACGCTCCGCCCGCCGGAATCGGAGATTCCGAGAGCGCCGTGAGATCCCTTGCCTGCGAAGCTGTTTGACCCTGCAAACCGGTCAGGCGCCCGAGCACACACTCCACGCGAGCCTCGCACTCGGTGCAAGAGACGACGGTCCCGTCCAGCACCACGGCATCGCCGACAAATCGGGCGGTGGCCACGTCGACCGGGTTCTCGTACACATCCCGGGGACTGCCGGCCTGGATCACTCGGCCGTCGCGCATCACCACGACCTGGTCGGCCAGTGACAGCGCCTCCTCCTGGTCGTGGGTCACGAGGACCGTGGTGATCTCCAGGTCCCGCAGCAGTCCGCGGACCTCGGCGCCGAGCTCCGCGCGCAGCGCCGCATCGATGGCCGAGAAGGGCTCGTCGAGCAGGATCACGCCCGGATTGGGTGCGAGTGCCCGTGCGAGGGCGACCCGCTGCTGCTGGCCGCCGGACAGCTGATCGACCCGCCGCCGCTCGAAGCCGTCGAGCCCAACCAGGTGCAGCAGTTCCTCGACACGAGCCCGGCTCGCGTGCCGATGCGTGCGGGACAACCTGTCCGCGACGGTCCGGTTGAGCCCGAACGCCACGTTGCCGGCGACGTCCAGGTGTGGGAAGAGTGCGCCGTCTTGGGGGACGATGCCGATTCCCCGCTGCTCGGGTCGGACGAAGACGCCCGGCCCGACCAGGTAGCGGCCGTCCAGGCTGATCCTCCCCTGGTCGGGTCGCTCGAAGCCAGCGATCGCGCGGAGCAGCGTCGTCTTGCCCGAGCCCGACGCGCCGAGCACCGACGTGAGCCGGCCGGACGGGATCGTGAGTGACACGTCGGAGAGCGCGCGGATCGATCCGCGCCGCACCGCGAACGTCTTGTCGACGCCATCCAGCCGCAACATAAGGACAGCCTAACCTGAGCGTCTCGATGGGCCTAACCTGGGGACGTGACTTTCACAACGTTCAGGTTGGCAATTTCGGACGGGGCCGTGGGGCGGGGCGACGGCGAACGGGCTCGGCCCGAGAACAGCGTCATACTCGGCCGGCATCGGACAGAACGGAAGTTCTTGACACGGGATGCGCGACGGAACAATCTAGAAACAATGCGTGTTGCTGGTAGAGAGCAGCGGAGAAGTCGACCGCGCTGCGAATGGTCAGGCATTGCCGCACGAGAAAGGGTGCCATCATGCGTCACTTCGCGTTCCGTCCGTCCATCACGATCAAGGGTCGGGAGAACTACGGCCTCCGCGGGTTCGCGGGGAAGCCGTTCCATCCACCACTGACCGACATTCCCGTCGGCGCATATATTTTCGCCGCAGTCTTCGACATCATCTCGCTCGCCATGGGGGCCAGCAGCGGTGCGCACGCGCTGTTCCTGGTGAGCACCTGGCTGATCCTGGGCGGCGTCGTGGTGTCGCTGCTCGCGGCGCTGACCGGCTGGGCGGACTGGCACCGCTCGTCCGAGCCCGGCAACCAAGCCCGCCGCACGATCAACGCGCACGCGATCATCATGCTGTCCGTCACCACGATCGCGCTGGTGAACCTGATCCTGCGGCTGACGGCGTTCTGGGGCGACGCGTCGACGCCGGCGACGTCGATGGTGCTGTCGATCATCACGGCCGCCGCCATCGCGTGGGGCGCGACGTACGGCGGGTCGCTGGTGTTCGACTACGGCTTCAACGTGGAGGTCGCGGGCGATTCGCCGGTGTGGGCCACGAGTGAGGTCGACCTGCTGCCCGGGCAGCACCCGGCGGAGGGCGGGTCGGAAGGCGGTGCGGAGCACGTCGAGGCCGCCGCAGCCGAGGCCGCGGAGCGGCGCGCGTCCTGATCGAGCGCGGGTGCCGGCGTCGGGGCGAGGCGCCCGGGGTGTGAGTCCTGCAGGGGTGTGCGTATAACCGGGACGTTCCGGACAGAATGCAGCAGGATGCACACCGTCATGAGGGCCGGGCGTACGGGCGTCGGGGCGAGGCGCCCGGGGTGTGAGTCCTGCAGGGCGACACGCCGAGCACGTGCTGCAGGATGCACACCCTTCGGGGCTTGGGCGCCGCAGCACTGTGTCGCGGATACCCGCTCCGGCGCCCACCCAGGGGTGTGAGTCCTGCAGGGCGACACGCCGAACACGTGCTGCAGCATTCACACCCTTACCGGGACCGGGTCCTCATCGGGGGTCGGGGCGCCGGGAGAGCCCTTACCGAGCCCGGGCCAACCGTCGTCATACCCGCCGAGCCGAGCCGATCACGTGCGCGATTCCCGGCGCGATCGGCGCCGGCGCGAAGCCGAACCGCCGCACGGCCTCGACCTCGAACCCTGCGGCGCTGATCGCGGCAACCGTGTCGCGGTTCGGATGGCAGTTGGCCGCGGCCCGGCGCCAGAGCGGCGTGATCGCGTCCTCGATCAGCCCCAGGATGCGCGAATCCGACCGCACATGCTCGTAGAACCGAAGCGCCCCACCGGGTTTCAACACCCGACGCGCCTCCGCGAGTGCTACGGCCAGGTCCGGGACGCTGCACAGTACGAGCGAGAACACCACCGCATCAACCGATCCCGACTCGAGAGGCAATGAGTCGGCATCGCCCGCGACCACCGCGACACGTGCGGTCCCACCGTGCCCATTCACTTCACCGGCCGCGCCGATAGCGAGATCGCGGAAGTAGGCGTCCGGCTCGACGGCGAGCACCGACGTCACCGCCGGCGGATAGTGCCGGAACATGCCGCCCGGCCCGCAGCCGACCTCCACCACGGATCCCGCCAAGCCCGCGACGAGTTCCGCGCGATGCTCAGCCACCCCGCGCGCATCCATCTGCGGGGCCAACCGGGCATAGCTCTTCGCGAACAGACTCGGCTTCGAGGACGACGTCATACCGTCATCGTGCCGGAATCACGACGCCCAGCGGTCGACGGCCGAACTCCGCCGCGGTCGACCCCGGCTGCGTCCACGTTGGCGCCGCGAATTCCCGACGCACGCCGGAACCGCTCGAGATGTGCCCGGCCACCCTCCCGCCTACCCTCGGAATCACCATGACCAACCTGGACATCCGCCCCGCCGAGATCGACTGCCGCGCAGCCTCGCACCGCAACGCCGAGGTGATCGCACCGCGCGACGTCCCGCTCGGCGGGATCCGCGCCATGACCGTCCGCCGAACGCTGCCCGCGCGCGGCCGGCCGTTCATCGGCTCCTGGTGCTTCCTCGACCACTACGGCCCCGGCGAGGTCGCACACACCGGCGGCATGAACGTCCCGCCGCATCCACACTGCGGCCTGCAGACCGTGAGCTGGCTCTTCCGCGGCGAGATCGAGCACCGCGACAGCCTCGGCACGCACGCCCTGGTGCTCCCCGGTGAGCTCAACCTGATGACGGCCGGGCACGGCATCGCGCATTCGGAGGTCTCCACGCCGGCGACCAGTATCCTGCACGGGGTCCAGCTTTGGGTCGCCTTGCCTCGCGAGAAACGCGACATGGCAACGGCTTTCCAGCATTATTCGGCGCCGTCGACTCCGGCGTGACGTGGCGGGTGTTCCTCGGCGAACTCGGCGGGCAGGCCTCCCCGGTGCCGACGGCCGCCCCGCTGCTCGGCGCGGAACTGGCCATGGCCGCCGGGTCCCGCGCGGAGATCGCCCTGCAGCCGGAGTTCGAACACGGCGTCCTCGTCGACGAAGGATCACCGACAGTCGACGGAATCGACGTTGCCGCAACAAATCTCGTCGCTCTCCCGGTCGGTCGGGACCGGCTGCGGCTAACGGCCGGGGACGTGCCCTGCCGGATCCTGCTGATCGGCGGCACGCCCATGGAATCGGACCTCGTGATGTGGTGGAACTTCGTCGGCGGCACGCACGAGGAGATCGTGGCGGCGCGTAGCACGTGGCAGGCGGAGATCGGCGTCGAAATACCCTCCCGTGCAACGAGTATCGAGTATGACGACGTTCGTGACCATACCGTGTCCGGCGAGCCGCGCGATGCGACCCGGTTCGGTACGGTGCTCGGCTACAACGGCCCACCCCTGCCGGCGCCGCGCATGCCGGGCGGTCGACTCAAGCCGCGCAACCCCCGATAGTTCCCGCCGCGGCGCAAGGGCCAGACAGCACGCCGCCCCCGGGGTGTGCATCCAGCAGGGCGACACGCCGGGCACCTGCTGCAGGACTCACACCCTTCATGGAGGCCGGGGGTGCGACCCGGACAGGAGCGTGGCGCCGGCGGCACGAGCCCACACCCGCACGCCGCCCCCGGGGTGTGCATCCAGCAGGGCGACACGCCGGGTGCGCGCTGCAGGACTCACACCGTTCAGCGTGCCCGGCCAGGGAGCGGGCATCGCGATCGGGCATGCTGAACACATGGACACGAACATCGAGATCCGGCACGACGAGGAGCACAGCAGGTTCGACCTCTTCGTGGACGGGCGGGCTGCGGGCGTCCTCGAGTACCAGCTCGACGGGACCGTCGCGACGATGTTCCATACGGAGGTGTTCGGCGAGTTCGGCGGTCGTGGGCTGGGCACGGTCCTGGTGCGGGAAGCGTTGGGCGTAGCGCGATCTCGCGGCTGGTCGATCGTGCCGGCGTGCTGGTTCGTGCGGGACTACATCCGCGCGCACGAGGCGGACGCCGACCTCGTGGCCGCCACGCCGTCATAGGCACGAACGCCGTCACCGCCGGGCGCACAGTCAGGGACGGGCGCATTGACACAGCCACGCGCATGGTCACAAGCGTCGTCATCGACGCGTACATCGGCCGCGACAGAGCCGGCGCCGCCGCGCGGCGCGAACAGCGTCATAGGCGGTGGGACAACCCCAGGAGGGTCAGCGGCAGGCCGTCCGGGCCAGGGACAGAAACTCGTCGCGGGAGCGGCCGTCCGTGCGCAGGATTCCGCGCAGCGCGGAGGTCACGGTCTTCGCCCCAGCGACCTTGACGCCGCGCAGGGACTGGCACATGTGCTCGGCCTCGATGACGACGCCGACCCCGCGCGGCTGCAGATTCTCGTCCAGCCAGTCGGCGATCTGCGCGGTGAGTCGCTCCTGAACCTGCAGGTCGCGGGCGAACATCTCGGCCACGCGGGCCAGTTTCGAGATCCCCAGGATCCGGGCACCCGGGATGTACGCGATGTGCGCGACCCCGAGGAAGGGCAACATGTGGTGTTCGCAGAGCGAATGGATGGGGATGCCGACCTCTACGACCATGTCGTCGTAACCCTCGTCGTTGGGGAACGTGGTGAGATCGAACTCCTTCGGCGTGATCATCTCGATCAGCGCGTCGGCCACCCGCCGTGGCGTGTCGGCGAGATGTTCGCTGGACGGGTCGCGTCCGAGTGCCGTCAGCAGCTCGGCGACGGCGCGCTGAGCGGCGGCACGGTCCGGCTTGGCGACGCCCGTGGTACGCCGGATCCGCCGACGGAACGGCGTCACCGATCCGCCGAAGGTGCCCGCCGCGCCGATTGCGCCGGCCGTGCCAACCGCGCCGACGGTGCCATCCAAGTGCCGGTCGATGGTGTCGCGCACGCCGTGGATCTCGTCGCGAGCATCGTGCAACTCGCGCGCCTCGCGCGCGCCGCCGCGAAACTCTCCGTGCACCTCGTGCACCTTGCCGCTCGAAGCGACGTCATGCAACGTCATATCGCCGACCATCGCATCGGGCCTCACATCAGGCATTGAATTCTCGTCTAGCAAGCTCACGTCCTCACGGTACGGCCGAAAAGCCTCTTTCGTCAAGTTAATTTGTTGATAGAATGGGCTTGTGCAGAAGCGACCGCTCGACGAGCGCCTGGCCGCGGTGACGGCGCTCGATGATCCGACCCGCCGCGCGGTGCTCAGCTTCGTCGTCCGCAGCCCGGAACCTGTCGGCCGCGATGCGGTAGCCGACGAGTTCGGTCTGCCGCGATCGACCGCCGCGTTTCATCTGGACCGCCTTGCCGACCAGGGTCTGCTCGAGGTGGAGTTCAAGCGGCTGTCGGGACGCACCGGCCCGGGCTCCGGCCGCCCCGCCAAGCTGTACCGCCGAGCCTCCCGCGAGATTACCGTCAGTGTTCCGGAACGACACTACGATCTTGCCGCCGAACTCCTCGCGACTGCGGTCGAGCGATCCGGCGACGGCACGATCGGCGTCCTGGACGCACTCGCGCAGGCGGCGCACGCCGCCGGCACGGCGCTCGGCGCGGACGCAACCAGCCTGTCGGATGTGTTGGAGGCCAACGGTTTCGAGCCACGCACGGAACCGGACGGCACGGTCGTGATGGGCAATTGCCCGTTCCACCAACTCGTCGCCGACCATCCGACGACGGTGTGCACGATGAATCTGCACCTGCTGCGCGGTGCGGCCTGCGCGTGCGGAGCGGACCCGGATGCGCTGCAACTCCGGCCGGCCCCTGGCCGGTGTTGCGTGACGATCGAGCCGCAGAACTAGGGCAGGCACCGCGGATCTGCGGACAATCGGCACCATTCAAGATGGACGCCAGCTGCCGAAACGGGGAACCGGCGCGCAACGAGACGCCGATCCTTCACGTGATCAGCGCGCATGGTCACCGATTAACCTGTCGGATATGACGCCGCCCCCCGCCGAACCACCGTCGAGCGCCCTGTTGGCCCGGATTCGTGAGTCCGTCATCGGGGACGATCAGGTGATGCCGGGCCCGTACGGGCCACGCCGGGTGACGTATGCGGATTACACGGCGTCAGGTCGGTCGCTGGCGTTCATCGAGGAGTTCATCGCCACCGAGATCCTGCCCCGGTACGCGAATACGCACACCGAGTCGTCCGGTACCGGGTTGCAGACCACGCGGCTGCGGGAGGACGCGCGGAGCGTGATCCGCGAGTCGGTCGGCGGCACCGACGAGGACGCGGTGCTCTTCTGCGGCTCAGGTTCGACCGCAGCGATCGACAAGCTGATCGGGGCGTTGGGTATCCGTATCCCGGCCGAACTCGACGCGAGATACGGCCTGTCCCAGCACATCCCGGCATCCGAGCGGCCGGTGGTGTTCATCGGCCCGTTCGAGCATCATTCGAACGAGCTGCCGTGGCGGGAGTCGATCGCCGATGTGGTGCGTATCGGTGAGGATCGCGACGGGCACATCGACATCGCCGCGCTGGAACAGCATCTCGCCGCATACCAGGATCGGCCGCTGAAGATCGGCTCGTTCTCCGCCGCCTCGAACGTCACCGGCATCGTCACCGACACCTGCGCCATCTCGGATCTGTTGCATCGGCACGGCGCGCTCTCGTTCTGGGACTTCGCCGCCGCCGGCCCCTATGTGGACATCGACATGCACCCGGTGTGCGCCGAGCATCCGCAGGCGGGGATGGACGCAATATTCCTGTCCCCGCACAAGTTCGTCGGCGGGCCGGGCACGCCGGGCGTCCTAGTGGCAGCGAAAACCCTTTTCACCAGCCCCGTCCCGGTAGTGCCGGGCGGCGGCACCGTCGCCTACGTGAACGCCGAGGAGCACCGCTACCTCGCGGACATCGAACACCGGGAGGAGGGCGGCACCCCGGCCATCATCGAATCGATCCGCGCCGGGCTGGTCTTCCAACTCAAAGCGGCCGTGGGAACCGCGACGATCCGCGCGCAGGAGGAGCGGCTGCTGCGCCGCGCGGTGGCCGCCTGGTCGCAAGTCCCGACCATCGAGATTCTGGGAAACCTTGCTGCGGAAAGGCTCTCGATCGTCTCCTTCGTAGTGCGCCGTCCGGGCGGCAAATACCTGCACCACAACTTCGTGGTCGCGCTACTCTCCGACCTGTTCGGCATCCAATCCCGCGGCGGCTGCTCCTGCGCCGGACCGTACGGACACCGACTGCTCGGCATCGACCTGACCGAGTCACACCGCTACGAACGGGAAGTCACCGGCGGCTGCGAGGGCATCAAACCGGGCTGGGTCCGCGTCAACTTCAACTACTTCGTCTCGGACACCGTCGTCGACTACATCATCGACGCCGTCACCCTGATCGCTATCGACGGCTGGAAACTGTTGCCCGACTATCGTTTCGACCCGAGCTCCGGCCTGTGGCGGCACAAGTCCGGTCCCATCGAGCCGCCGCTGCGCCTGCACCAGGTCGTTTATGACGAGTCCGGCGCCATGCGCTATCCGCACCACCAGGCCACCGCCGACGAATCCGCCCTCGCCGGCTACCTCGACCAGGCCAGGGCCATCGTCGCGGCACGCGACGCGAACAGCGTCATTCCCCCGCAAGCGGGAGGTACCCCCACCGACAACCCGGCAGACCCCGAAACCGGCGGCCACGCCGGACGTTTCACGCCCTCCACCGCAGCGACCACCCTCTCCGACGACTTCGAAGCCCTCCGCTGGTTCGAACTCCCCACCGCCTGCCTCACCTGACCCGCCCGACGAGTACCCGCTCGCGAGATCACCAACCTTTCAACCAACCCGCGGGCGGATTCAGGCCTGTCGCTGGTCGGCGCGGCAGCCCACCCGGGCCTTTCCACCGGAGCCGACTTCGTGGCAGGCGGCGCGTCCATGCACGACGACGCAGAGTCGGAGATCATTGCGCAATGACTGTTGACATCGCCGAGGCGGAGACCACGCTGGATCGCATCCTCAGTTCAAGCTTGACGACTGACAACGCAGACGCTGCACTGGCCGAATTGCTCAGCGTCGCCGCCACGATCAATGCGGCCATGAGTGACCGGCCGTCAGCGCCAGCGAGCACGCCTCGGGCCAGTGGACTGCCCGATCGTTTGGCGGCGGCTGTCGGGAAGTTTCGCGAGGCGGCGCAGCGCATCGGGCAGGCGTTGAAGGCCAGCCAGGTCACCATCCAGGTCGGTGTGCCGCTGGGCGTGAACGTGGGGCTGACATTCCCGGTCGAAGATACGAACTGACCGTCAGCGTGGCCACGGGATGCGTCGGACCGCCTACTCGCGCACCGACCAGCCCTGAGTCTTCGAGTGTGACGCCGTTCGCGCCGTAGGCGGGAACCACCGACTCCGACGGCAAGCGCAGGGGGCGACGCGCCTACGCGAACCCGGTCTCGGCGCCGCGATCACGCGATTAGCAGAGTCGATGGGCAGCGGCGCTGAAAGCGGAGGAGATCTTCACCCGCGCCCTTCAACTCGTGTAACCGGCCGTCGATAAACGTTTCGGCGGTCCCGCCGCATCGGCTGCGACCAGCCCGACGTCGAAGGAGCCCCGGTGCCGTCCCACGCCATCCGATCGAACTCCCACATCGCCTTGTCGATGCGTTTTCGGTTACGAGACTGGGCGGCGGGGCTGACTGCCGTTTCGGCGACGATAGCGATGGCCGCGATCGGGGTGATCGGGAGTGCGCCGGCTGCCGGGGCGACGACACCTGCCGCGCCGCTGCAATGTGACGGCTCCGTCGTCTACGCGCAGGACGCCAACGGCAACGTATACCCGTTCGACGTTGTCACCCACGCGGCCGGTGCAGCGGTGCTCACCGGCCAGCAGAACAATGGCCTCGGCCTCAGCAACGACGGCAGCGTGATCTACACGCTGAACAACGGCACGGGCGGCGCGACCAAGCGGCTCGGCGTCTACCAGGTGGGCACGGGCGACATCAGCCCGAGCCAGTTGGGCGACAGCGGCGCACCGGCCACGATCATTCGCGGCGCAGTCAACCCGGCCAACGGCCTGTACTACTACGCCGACAGCGGTTCACCGGTGGTGTATCTGGGCGCCTACAACCCGGCGACCGGCACTGCCTTCAAGGTCGGGACGATCGCCGGGATGAGCGGGTCCAACGGCGATTTTGCATTCACGTCCAGCGGTCAGCTGATCGTCGTCGCGGATTCCAACATCTACAAAGTCAACGAGCCGATCCCGGCGACGGCCGGCAACGTCGCGTTCACCACGTCACTCATCACCACCATGCCGGGCGGGGTCATGGGCAACGGGATATCGTTCGGCAACAACGGCCACATCTTCGTCACGGCGGCGACCCCGTCGAAGAGCATTACCGAGGTCGATCCTGCGACCGGGACTCTGTATGGCACCTATCCCATCTCATTCAGCCCGACGGATATGGCCAGCTGCGCGTATCCGAATTCCGTGACGCTGAGGGCCGCCATCGACCCCGGCCGGGTGAACAGCACCGACCAGTTCACGCTGACCATCGGCGGACCCGCTTTCCTGAACGGTGTCGCCGCGGCCACGGCCACCACGGTCGGCACGAGCATCGGGGTGCAGAGCAGGTTCGCCGGCCCCGTCTTCGTCGGCGGCGGCCTCACGATCAAGGTTTCGGAAACGGGCGCGAGCGGCGCGGACCTGGCTAACTATCACCTCGCCCTGGACTGTGTCGACAACCTCGACCCGGCGGCAACCATCACGGCTACCTGGGACAACGCGACATCGTCGTGGAGCTTCGTGCAGCCGACGGCACTGAAAGGCAGCGACGTCGTCTGCACGATTCATAACGTCGCTCCGTTGCCCACCGACGACTCGTCGACGGGGAACGTGATCGGCAGCCCGGTCACCGTCGACGTGCTCGGCAACGACGGCGGCAAGAATCTGGATCCCGCCTCGGTGCAGATCGTGGGCACCGCCAATCCGGGCGACCCGTTGACAGTGCCCGGCGAGGGCACGTGGTCCGTCGACACGGCGACAGGCAAGATCACGTTCACCCCGTTGGCCGACTTCACCGGGAACCCGAGCCCGATCAGCTACACCGTGAAGGACGTGAACGGCACCGAATCACGCGCGACGACGATCACCGTCGCCTACAAGCCGCTCGCCGGCAGTGACTCCTCGTCCGGAAACGCCATCGGCGACCCGGTCACGGTAGAAGTCATCGGAAGTGGTATGGGCGACGGCCTGGATCCCGCCTCCGTACGGATCGTCGGCACGGCGAACCCGGGCGATTCGTTGACGGTGCCCGGCGAGGGCACGTGGTCCGTCGACACATCGACGGGCAAGATCACCTTCAGCCCGTTGCCCGGCTTCACCGGGAACCCCAGCCCGATCACGTACACGCTCAAGGACAAGTACGGCGCGGAATCCAACCCGGCAACCATAACGATCACCTACCGGCCGGCATCGCCGCCACCTGTCGACCCGCCTCCGCCGCCGGCCGACCCCGCGCCCCCCGCCTCCCCGACAAGCAATCCGACAGGCACCGCGACGGTCAGTTACGTCGACGGCAACGGCGCCACGGTTGCCCCGTCCGTCGTGAAGACGGGCACCGTGGGCGATTCCTACAGCACCGCACCGGCGATCGTCGCCGGCTACAAACTGACCAAGGCTCCGGACAATGCCAGCGGAACGTTTACCGCCGCCCCACAGACCGTCACCTACGTGTACGAGAAGCTTCCGGCCGCGCAAGGCAGGGTGACGGTCAGGTACCAGGACAGTGACGGCCGAGCGTTGACGGCACCGACCACCCTCACCGGCGACATCGGGAAGCTCTACATTGCCCGTGCCGCGGCGATCCCCGGCTACCAGCCGGTCACGACCCCGAGCAACGCCACCGGGAAGTACGCCGTCGCCGCACAGACCGTTACCTATCAGTACGAGAAGATCGCCGCTCCCCCCGTCATCGCCGCGAAGGATGTCAGCTCACGAGGGAACGCTCCCGGCGGTGCGGCCAGCGTCTCGATTCCGACCAGCGGCAGCGGTGCGGTCCCCGGCACCCTCCGTATCGTCGATCCGGCGACCGGCCGGCTCGTGACGAGGCTCGAGGTTCCGGACGAGGGAATCTGGGTGCTGGGTGTGCACGAGTCCATCACTTTCACACCCGAGGGCGGATTCGGCGGCGACCCGACGCCGGTCACATACGAAGTGATGGGCGCGCACGGCGAGCAAGCCAGGGGCCTCGTCACCGTGACGTACGCGCGTCCGTTGGCGTACACCGGCGTCGACGTCGTGCGCGCGCTCGAATGCGCGTCGGCATTGCTGATCATCGGCGCCGGGTTCCTCCGTATCGGTCGCCGGCGTGTGCGCCGCGGGCCGGCGTAGGCGTCAACCGACGTGCGACGCGATCGAACCGTCGACATTCGCGTCGGCGACCAAGCCCTCGCCGCCTCCGAACCACCCTCACCCGACCTCGCCGAAGCGCTCGCCACGATCCACAACGCCCAGAAAGCACTAAATGGGCCCCGGTTGCCCGGTTCGCAAGGTCTCCGTTCGCGGCGACTCGAAATGCTCCGAGAAAAGCGATATCGATATGTCCACCTCGGATCATCATGAGGGGGTGGGCGCACACAGCCTCAGCGCAGAGCAGGGACATCCTGTTTGCGATCGGCGAACCCCACCCCGTCGGACGTCCGACTGCCAGCCTGACTACATGTAGTCAGGAGGAGCTTGATGACCGCTCACGATGTTGCCCGCTCGATCCGGCCGTGGTGCGCGTCTTCAAGGCTTCTCAGCGGACCACTCGGGGGCCTGTGACGTCCGCGCGCGGGCGGATTGGCGCGTCATCCTCGACATCCGGCATGGGGAACTTGTCATCATCGCGATTGACCTCAATCACCGTTCGTCGATCTACGATTGGTACACCGCAGATGACGCCGCCGAGGAGGGAGCACGGCGGAAACCCCTGCCGCGCCCGATGCCTCGAATCAGTGCAGCAGCTGGTGCGCCCGCTGCCGCGAAATGCCCAGCACGGCCCCGATATCGGTGGAATTGAGCCCGGTCGCCCGGAGTGCTCGCGCGGCCAGTCGGGCCTCTTCCGCGCTCTCGCTATTGGCACGCTGGGCCTCTGCGCGGAGGTCCCGCGACCTTTCCAAGTGCGCCTCCACGGCGGGCTCGAGATGCCATGCGATGTCGACGGCCACCGCCGCCGCATCCTGATTCGTCATGACGGCGATCAGGTCGCGCGCCATCCCCTCGACGTCACTCGCGCGTCGGGCCTGGGTCGCCCGCTGTACCTCCGGGACGTCGATGAACCAGTATTTTCCATCGCGCCGGACGGCGACGCGATATCGCCGCCGGGCCTTCTCGCCGCTCATCACTCCACCTCTCCGATGATTCGTTCCGCTTGTCGGATGATCGACCGTGCGAGCATCTCCCCGATTTCGCGATGCCGAGGAATGGGCACCACCTGACCGCCGAGCAGGAAGACCTCGTGCGGCCCTCGTTGCCGCCCCGGCCGCGGCTGCCAACTCATGCCGTGCGTCCGTGCCAGCGCCGAAATCTGCGCGATGAGCTCCCGTCGCTTCCCTTCCAAAGTCTACTGCGCCATTGACACAGTGCGTCAATGGTGACCTAGACATATTGAGGCACCGAAGATGACGGCGCCGAGGATGTTGCCCTGCGCGGAGATCGCGCCTGCGCCGGCAGTGCTCGCCGCAGCAGCGGTGACGTCATGCGGAGCGCGTCACGGCGTTGAGTCGGTCGGTGGCCCAGGTCCAATCGATGCGCTCCTGCTCCAGCTGCACGCGTTCGCCCCAGACATCGGACACGAGCCCGCTATACACATCCCGCTCCGCGGTCGTGAGCCGAGTGAGAGACGCTGCAGTGGAATGGCTGTCGGAGCCCCAACGATCCCGATGAGCGAGCAGGGTTTCGTGATCCATGAGCACGGACCGGGTCCGGGGAAGCCCGGCGCGCAGCCGGTCGAGGATCGCGAAGCCATGTGTATCGAGATCGCCCCAGTAGTGCACGTTGGCGTCGGCCAGCCATGGCAACCGACCGACAAGGTCAACCGCGAACCCCTTTCCCCACAGCACCACGCCGTCGACAGGGACCGGTGCGCTGAGATAGGTGATCTCGTTCTCGATCACCAGGGCGGACCGAGCCGCGAGCCGCAACGACCCGAGCTCCGTTGCCCTGACGGCAATCTCGCTGAGCGGAGCAGCCGTCTCCAGAGCGGAGCCAGCCGATTCGCCTGGCGATGTGCCGGACGATGTGCCCAGCGCGAGGTTCAGCGACGGCGACACCCGCATTCGGACGAACTCGGGCTTGTGGCGCAGCCCCAGATCCGTCACGAACCCGGCTGCTGTCGCGGAGACGCCCAGCAGCGTGGCAAGCACACCGCGATGCGCCTCGGCGAACTTGGTATCCACGCCCGGCGCGCTGATCTCGCGGAGGTAGCGGCCTGACCCGCGATGCGCATCGAGCCAGTGGAACGCCGCGAGCAGCGGCGGAATGTCACTCGCCAGTTCCAGCGCGCGCCACGGATGCGCGACGACCCATGCCCGCACCGCCGGGCTGTCCGCCACCGCCGTCAGGATCCGGTCGAACCGGCGCACCGGGCCGGAAACGCGCAGCAGGGTCCACGCCTGATCCAGCGTTGTGATCACCGCGCGGGCCGGAATCCGGTTACGGCCGATGGCCCGACCGCCGATGGCCGCCCACTCCACTTCGTAGGCTCGGCCGCCCAGACCACCGGCTTCGAGCCCTGCCACCCAGTCGCGAGCCGCGGCAAGATCGTCGCCGATCTGGGACGGCTTCGGGCCCCGCAGCAGCACAGTGATCGGATCGAGCGAGCCGCCCGCGGCGTGGGCGCGGAGCAACGTGCCGTCATCCCAGCGACGTCGCACTGCCGCCTCGATGTCGGCCGACGTCGACCAGCGTGCCCCGCCGACCGAAGCATCCGCGCTGCGGCTGCCCTCATCCGGCACTGAACTCACCACGCATCGGCCTCACCACAATGTCCGCTCTTACCGCCGCGCGTCACGCTGCTCGCGGTACTCGTCGATCGTCATCGTGTGCACCCGGGAGGACATGCCGGTCACGTTGTCGACGAACCCGATGGCCCGGACGTACGGCTCGATCACGTGCACCTTTTGCAGCGGTGTGACGACGAGCAGCTGCAGGCCGAGCTTGGCGAAGAGCTCCAGCGCGTAACGGGTCGACGCGTCGGACCCCCGGCCGAAGGCCTCGTCGATCACCGCGAAACGGAAGTCCTTGGACTTCGCGGCCCCCCATTCCAGACCGAACTGATAGGCGAGGGACGCGGCCAGGATCGTGTACGCCAGCTTTTCCTTCTGACCGCCGGACTTTCCGTCGGAGTCGCTGTAGTGCTCCCATTCCTGATCGGTGTCGAGGTCGCGCTCGGAGGCCGAGAACACGAACCAGTTCCGGACGTCGGTGACCCGCCGCGTCCAGACCCGGTCAGCATCCGCAGAGCCCTCACGGCCGCGGAATCGCTCGATGATCCGCTTGACGTCCGCGAACCGGGCCTCCGAATACGGGTCACCGTCCGCGACCAGGCTGTCGTCGGTCAGGTCCCGCAGGTCGCGGCGAAACTGTATGACGTCAAAGTTGCCGGTGGGCTCTTTCTCGAGGCGAAGGTACCGGCCCGGGTTGTACGGAACCGCCTTGAGCCCCTCGTTGATCCGCGCCACGCGGTCGTCGATCCCGGCGGCTTCGCGGCCCAGCCAATTGTTGAACCCGGCGAGTTCCTGGATCGCGTTCTTGTGAAGCTGCTCCTTGAACTCGGCTTCGAACCGCGGCAGATCGTCGGTGGCGACCCGATCACGGAATGCCAGGAAGTCGGCGCGCGCGTCGACCGTCGCGTCCATATCGGCGCCGAGTTCGGGCCAGTGACCGAGAACGGCGTTCATCAGTTGCACGAGCCGCTGCCCCAGCGTCGCCAGATCCTTGGACAGCTGCTCGATCCGCCGATGCAACGCTGCGACAAGCGTCGCCTCTGCCTGGGTGCACGCGGCGGATTCGGTCGGTCGCGCGGGCCCGAGTCGGTCGGCCAGCGCCGCGTACGATCGGCGCGCCGCGGCGAGTTCCTCGGCCGGATACGCGTCGATCCGCGCGTCGTCCTGCTCCTTGAGCTGCTTGGCCGTGCGTAGATCGCGCGCAGCGTTCGCCATCGTGCCGGTGAGATCGGTGACGGTGCTGGCGATCTCGTCCGCCTGCTGCTTGTTGCGAGCCAACGCGCGCTCGATCTCGGCAAGCCGCGTCGAGCCGCCGGCGAGCCGGGAGCGCTCCGCGTCGTATTGGGCGGCGCGGGTTTCCGCCTCGATCGGATCGATATCCGTCCAGACGGTGAACTCGTCGAGACGCAACAAGGCATCCAGCTTGCGTTGCACCGCGCTCCGCTCCGACTCCAGTTCCGCCATCACGGAAACCACCGCGGCCGCGCGGCTCTCCGCGTCGACGAGCTCATCCTCCAGAGCCGCGATCTTGTTCTCGTTCGCCCAGCCGAGCACCCATCGACGGGGATCGTCGACACGGTGCCGATCGTCCTTCTCGTGCCGCTCCCCGGAGCGGACCTGCCCCTCGCGGGTCACGGCGCGCCGCTCGGCGCGGAACTCGTCTAGGGTCATCGCGCAGCGGAAGTCGGCGCGCCGGACCAGCTCTCCGGTGAGGTAGTCGGCGAAGGGCCCGTCCTTCACATCCAGGCAGTCGGACAGCAGCAGCCCGTCGTGGCCGGGCAATTGCACGCACACCTGTCGTGCCGGGACACGTTCGAAGACGAGCTTCGCGCCGACCTGCTGCCCGCCGCGACCGCGCACCGTCAGGCGCCGATCGTTGACCCACCGCGATACGGCGTCGTAGTGGCGCTGCGGGACGAGCAGCGAGAGCGCGAACCCGTGCAGCACGCGCTCGGCGGCACCGCGCCACTGCGCGTGATCGTCCAGGACGTCGAGAAGTTCGCCGGCATACGGTAATTCGCCGATCGGCACCCGGATGTCGGCGCACATCAGCTCGCGGATCTCGACCTGCGCCAGCGGCAGGTTGCTCGTCCGGTGTCGAAGACTGTCAATCTCTTCGCGGAGCGCCGCCATCGTTGCCCGCACCTGTTTCTCCGCGCCGATCGCCTCGGCCACTGCCACGTCGAGAGCGCGTTTGCTGTCGTGCAGTGGGGAGCGTTGCTCAGCTACGGACACCGCGAGCGCGTCGAGTTCGGCGGCGTCCGTGACGGGGGCAAGCTGCGCGTCAACGACAGCAGCGTCGAACCGTGTTCGTGCCGTGCGGCGCCGGTCGGCCTCCTCGCGTGCCTGCTTCGCCAAGCGTTCCAGCTCGCCGATACGGTCCCCGCCCGCCCCGGCCCGCGCGGCGATCAGTGACTCGCGCTCCTCGGTCGCGGACTCCGCGGCCGCCACCGCGGCGTCCCGCGCCCGGCCAAGTCGCTCGCCCTCGGCGGTGAGCTCCTTGATCTCCGCGGTCAGCAGCCCCGATCGAAGTTCCGCGATATACAGGCCCACGGCGGAACTCTCAACTTCTGCGGCCTCACGCTCGGCGAGCGCGGCGTCGTATCGAGTAGCCGTCGCGAGGATCGGATCGAGGGCGGCGAGCTGCTCGCGGGCGCGTTTCACCGCGTCGTATGCCTTGGTGAGGTTGTCGAAGTGGCCGATGATGTCGCGCACCCGGCTCGTCGAATCGCTCGGTTCGAGCATGTGGTCGCGCACGAAGTCGTCGAGGTTGCCCACGGACTTCATGGACACCGTCTGGTGGAAGAGTTCCAGCGCCTGCTCGGAGCGAATGCCGAGGAGACGCCGCAGGGAGGTCGCGTATTTCGGATACTCGTCGAAGATCTCGGCTCCGGAGGACCGCAGCCGCCTTCGTAAATCGTTGAGGCTGGTTCCGAAATCGGCGAAATCTTGGGCAATGGCAAGGGGTTTCGCGGCCGTGACGAAGAAGCGATACGGCTGGCCTGCCGTATCGCGTTGCTGGAAGACCTGCGCGATCGTCGCGCTCTCGCCGTATCCATCATTGACGAATTGACCGAGGATGACGGAGTACGTGCCACCGCTCGTTCGTAGCCCGATGGGTCTGGAGCGGCCGGTCGACTCGGTGCGTTCCGATTTGTAGTGGCCCTCGACATAGGTGCGGAGCGTGCGCTCCCGGGCGCCGGCGCCCGCGGCCTTGTTGTACGTGATGCGTTGCGCCGGCAGCAGCAGCGTCGTCAGCGCGTCGACGAGAGTCGACTTCCCGGAACCGATGTCGCCGGTGAGCAGGGTCGTGTCGGCGCCGGGCGCCAGCGCCCACACCTGCCCGTCGAACGTGCCCCAGTTGAAGACCTCGATCCGCTGCAGCCGGTAACCGGCGCGGCCCGGTGCCTCCATCTCCACCGCGGAGAACAGGCCGTCACTCATCGCCGGCCCGCGCGTCCGCGTAGTCGCGCAGCATTGTCGCGAAGTCGTTCATGGTCTGGGCGTCGACGTATGCCTTGATGATGCGGCGCACCTCCCAGTGGTCCGCCTCTCCGCGAAGCGCACGGAGGAAGCCGAGCTCGGCGGCCTTCTTCACGGTCCGTTCCGCCTGGTCGGCAAGCCGTGCGTCGTCGGTTGAATCGGCCTGGAATACCCGGAGCATCTCCGCGATCTGCTCCCCGGAGACCACCAAACGCCCTTCGCCGCCGGCGGTTTCGAATTCGACGAGGCGTTTCCGGAGGAGCACGAGTAGCAGGCTCACCGGGTAACTGAGCGCGCGTCGATGCACCAGCCGGGGCAGGGCCGGCTCCCCCTCGACCTCCGGCTTCGAACGAAGGTATGCGTATCCTTCGACGTCATCGACGACGACGTCGACCCCGATCGCGGCGAAGTGATCGCGAATCGGGCCGGCAGAGCGCTGCAGGGTGAGCCAGCTAACCTCGTCTGCCTCCTGGTAGACGACGCCCTGCATCAGCCGGATGATGGCGCTCGAGACCGCGAAATCGTCGTTCATCGGCGCCGCACCGTTACTTTCGGCAGCCGCGCCACCAGGTGCAGGTCCGGGTCGGCAGGGTCTCGGTAGTTCAGCTCAGTCTCGTCGGGACCGACTGCGGCGCCGCCGTTCTCGCGGTCGACTGCGCCATTGATGTCTACTGTCAACTCCTCGTCGTTCAGCGCCAGATAGCCCACGATCTCGGCGGCGCCCTGCTCGATCGGGTAGAGCGCGACGATGTCCTCCAGGCGTGCGGAGGATCGTTTCGGCAGCACCGACCGGATGTTACCGGCAAGCCGCGCCAGATCGACGAAGCTTTGCGCGAAGAGCAGGTCGGCGTCGGCCTCGCCCTCGGTCGGCGGAATGAGGCTCTGTACCGCCGGCGTTTCGGACCGCCGGTAGAGCGGACGTTCGAAAGGCAGCGCGATATCGATTCCGACCGCATCGACGTGCAGGCCGGCGTGCGGTGGGTGATCGCGGACTTCCAGGGCCGCCGCCTCGATGGATCGCACCAGGTCGATCACCCGCCGATTCTCCAGCCACACCTGGTCGTCGAGAAACCGGCGTAGTTGTTCCGAGATCTGCCGCACGGTGCGCTGGGCACGCTCGGCGGCCTCGGACCAGTAATGGTGTATGCCGTGCATCCGTTCGTCCTGGTGCACGCTGTCCAGCGCCGCCACCTGTCGCAGCAGCTCCGTGAGTTCGTCCTGCCGCGACTGCGACAGCAGATAGTCGTAGAACGCTTGGAAGCTTCGCCCCTGGTCCGAGCCGCTGATCTCCGAGCGGCTGCCGACCAGGTCGGCCAGAAGGTCGCCCTTGGATCCGGCCCAGGCCGCGATCTTCTCGCGGGCGGCGCGGTCCAATAGCCGGAAGTTTTCCTCCACCTCGCGGAAATCCGCCAGCAGCTCGCGTGCGGTCGTGGAGAACTGCTGATAGCGGTCCCGCACCCCCGTCGGGTCGAGCATCGTCATTCGCCCGGCCTCGACGGAGGCGATCTCCGCCTCGATCTCGTCGCGGCGGCGGCGCAGATCCGCCAACCGGGCCTCGGGATCGGTCTCCGTGCCATGCACGATCTGCCGCAACAACTCCACCACGGTGTGCAGCCGAGACTCGGTACCCACGAACGACCGGGCCTGCAGGGAGGACACCCACGCGTAGGCCTTCTCGAAGGCCGGTGTGGCCTCGTAATGGACCTCGTCGTCCCCAGGTGGATAGAACCGGCGCAGGAAACCGGCGTCGCCGGCCGCCCAATCCTCTAGGTACTCCGTGGGTTTCTTCAGGTAGCGGTTGCTCCCGGCGAGCACGTCGGACCCGTCCGGCGCGTCGACCGGGCTGAGTGCATTGATGGCATAGATCGCGTCGTCCAGCGCTGTCGCGACCTCGCCGGCAGCGCAGGCGCCGCGATTGCCCTCGACGAAGAAGTTGCCCAGAAAGGCGAGGATCAGCGGCGCGTTCTGCGCACGAAGCAACCGCCAAGCGGGATGCCGGCTCCGCAGCGCCGCGATCGCCTCGAACTCCACGCGGCCCAGCCTAGGGTGCTGCCGCGCGGCCGGTCACCGCCGGACGGGGATGACGAAGATCGTGTCTGTGCCAGGTTCACCGACACTTCGGACATCAGCGCGAGGAGGGATCTGCGCGCATCGTCACGCGTGATGCGCAGGCTCGACCTGGCGAACCAATACGACGACTCGTCGAGGCGACTCGCAACCTTCCTCACGCCGCATCCAGCACGCCGGATCAGTGCAGCAATCGGAATGCCTGCTGCCTCGAAATGCCCAGCACAGCCCAGATATTCATGGAATTGAGCCAGGTCGCCTCCTCCCCAGGCGCACTGGCCCGTCGGGGTTCGCATCAGTCGAGGCAGAATTCGTTGCCCTCCGGGTCCTGCATCACGATGGTCCCCGCATCGATCGCGTTCGGTTCGAGGCGGCGCATCACCCGGGCGCCGAGCGATACGAGCCGGTCGGCCTCGGCCGCAAGCGCCGCCATCCGCTCGTCGTCGCGCAGGCCCGGGGCAGCGCGCACGTCGAGGTGCACCCGGTTCTTCGCCGTCTTCCCCTCGGGCACCCGCTGGAAGAACAGCCGCGGGCCGCCCTCCCCCTCCGGCGGCACCGCGGCCGACCGGCTATTGCGCTCCTCGGCGGGCACCCCCCAGGCGTCCAGCGCCGCATCCCAGGTGTCGAACCCCGGCGGCGGATCCTGCAACCGGTAGCCCAACGCCTCGCACCAGAACGCGGCAAGCGCACCCGGGTCCGCACTGTCGAACGTGATCTGAACTTCGCGCATGGCCATCGACATGGCCGCCACGCTAGCGCATCCCACCGACAACGCCGGTGCCACCGCGATCCGGACAGGGCCGCGTCGCCGGTCGCCACCGGTGGGGATACCTCCCGCTTGGAGCGAGTATGACGCTGTCCGCGGCCGCGAGGCGGCCGGGTGCCCGATCTCCGTCCTATCCTCGAGGACATGAGCGATCGAGGGGCTTTCGTGGCGCGCGAGCGCGCGGCGCTCGCCGACGAATTCGCCGAACGTGGACCCGACGAGCCCACGCTCTGCGAAGGCTGGAACACGCGAGACCTCCTGCAGCACCTCATACTTCGCGAGTCCGTGACAGCATCTGCGCTGCTCGAGGGCCGCCGCGCCTACGCGGCCCGCATCCGCGAACTCGACTGGCCGGAGGCGATCGACCGCTTCCGCAGCGGCCCGCCGCCCGGCTCCGTCTTCCGCATCCCGGGTGCCGACGCGGCGGCCAACGCCGAGGAGTTCTTCGTCCACCACGAGGACGTGCGCCGCGCCACCAACGGCTGGACGAAGCGCGAGTTACCGGCCGCGATCGAAGACACGTTCTGGCGTCGGCTGCGCTCACCGTTCGGCCGAATCATGGTGCGGCACATCGGTTTCGGTCTGCACATCCAACGGCCCGACGGCCCGCACGCAACCCTTCGTGCGGCGCGCCCGGGGGTCGTGATCATCGGCCCGCCCAGCGAGATCCTGCTCTTCCTCTTCGGCCGGCAGGCCGTCGCCGATGTCCGCCTCGACGGCCCGGCCGATGCGCGCGAGCGCCTGACACACGCCAGGCTCGGATTCTGACACGCTGCTGACCAGGGGCTGCCCGGAACGCGCCCACTCTGAGAACCTCGTCATTCCCCCGCAAGCGGGAGGTACCCCACCGGCGGCCTCGGGGAGGCTCGCAGTGTCGACTTTGCCGCGCACGTCAACAGGCTTCCCGTCGACGAGGAAGATGTGCGTCAAATGTGACCGACATGTGTACGGAATGTGACACCGATGTGTGCGCGATTCCTGGCCATCTGCGCTCGTTGTCCGGAGCCGCAAGTGCTTACGATGGGGTTCACCGAGCCCGCCAACGGGCGGAACTCGAAAACCGGTAGGCCTCCCCGCCCTGTATTGACACCGTGGGAAGACCCCCGCCTCAGACGAGGAGGGTCTTCGTGGATTCACTGCCCGGACTGCACGCACCGCGTCGACGACCGGTGACCCTGATGCGGGTTCGCGCCCCGCTGATCCACCCGGCATAGCCCGAGCATTGCGCCGTCGGAACGGCGCTCCGCCATTCGGTCGGTATCGGCCGAGATCGGCTTGCGCAGAGGCACTTTCGCCGACGGGCGGAGTTCACCATCACGCATTCCGTTGATCTGCACGTCATCTGCACATTGTCTGAACATTGTCTGCACTGCCAAGGAGGCACAACATGTCGCATCGGGTACATCTCACCCTCGTCGCCACCGTCGCGAGCGCCGCGATGGTACTGGCAGCGTGCGCGTCGGCGCCGGCGGCGAATTCGTCATCCAGCTCGTCGTCGACGCCGAGCTCGTCTTCATCGTCTTCGTCGCCGTCGAGTGAATCGTCCTCGTCGTCCGGACCCTCGACATCGTCGGGATCGTCATCCTCGTCGAGTTCGGCACCCGAGACCGGGCCGATCACGCCGGTCGGAAAGTTCCTGCCGTGCGTCGTGTCCGACACAGCCGGGTTCAACGACCACTCGTTCAACGAGCAGAGCTTCAACGCCGTGAAGACGATTGCGGGACGGGCCGGCGTGAGCTACAAATCGGCTCAGTCGAAGACCGCTGCCGACTACGTTCCCAACGTCAACCAGTTGGTGGCGGCCGGATGCACCGATGTCGTCGCCTCCGGATTCAACCTGGTGGCAGCGGTCAAGGCCGCAGCCACGGCGAACCCGAAGGTCAACTTCATCATGGTCGACGACAACTCGATCAAACTGCCCAACGTCAAGGACGTCGTATTCGCGACGAACCAAGGGGCGTTCCTCGGCGGGTACGCGGCGGCGGCTTACAGCAAGACCGGCGTAGTGGCGACCTGGGGCGGGCAGGAGATCCCGCCGGTCACCATCTACATGGACGGCTTCTGGGACGGCGTGCAGTACTACAACCAGAAGAACGGCAAGAACGTGAAGGTGCTCGGCTGGAACGAGCAGACCCAGAAGGGAACGTTCGTCGGGAACTTCACCGATCAAAACGCCGCGAAGACGATCACCACGAACTTCCTGAACCAGAAGGCTGATGTGATCATGCCGGTCGCCGGGTCGCTGTACGAGGGCGGTGGCGCGGCCATCCGCTCAACCAAAGCCGATGCGGTCCTGATGGGCGTCGACGCGGACCTGTTCCTCACCGACACCAATGGCTACCAGAACCTCATCCTGGTGTCCGTGCTCAAGAACATCGACACGGCCGTTCAAACGGCACTGTCCCAAGCGGCGACTTCGGCCACATTCGACAACACGCAGTACATCGCGACGTTGAAGAACGGTGGGGTCGGCCTCTCGCCCTTCCACGATTTCGCGAGCAAGGTTCCGGCCTCGCTGTCCGGTGACATCACCACGATCGCGGCCGGCATCGAGGACGGCTCGATCCCGGCTCCGTCGCCGTCGGAACCGAAAGCCTGACGGGGCTAGCGACTCCCGCGAGTTGCCGGGGTGTGTGCGCCGAGTGCGGTGCGCACGCCCCGGCGGCTCGCTATCGCGGCGCATGAAGACGTGATTTTCACGGCGTAGGGTGCCGGGCAAGAAAGTCAGGACTTGACAGCAAGGGCGGCGAGATGAGGCTGGAACTGCGCGGGATCACGAAGCGCTTCGGTGCACTAGTAGCGAACGACCACATCGACCTGTCCATCGAACCCGGCGAGATCCACTGCATCCTCGGTGAGAACGGCGCCGGCAAGACGACGCTCATGAACATGCTCTACGGCCTACTGTCGATCGACGAGGGCGAGATCGTGATCGACGGTGTCGTGCAGCACTTCACCAGCCCCCGCGACGCCATGCGGGCCGGGATCGGCATGGTGCATCAGCATTTCATGCTCGTGCCCGTGTTCACGGTCGCCGAGAACGTGATCCTCGGCCACGAACAGACCAGGTTCGCGGGCCACCTGGACATGGCCGCGGCCCGCGTTCGGGTCAAGGAGATCGCCGCCCAGTTCGGGTTCCACATCGACCCCGACGCGCGCATCGAGGACCTGCCGGTCGGGGTGCAGCAGCGCGTGGAGATCATCAAGGCGCTGGCGCTCGACGCACAGGTACTCGTCTTCGACGAGCCGACCGCCGTCCTCACCCCGCAGGAGACCGACGAGCTGATGGCGATCATGCGGCAGCTGCGGGACTCGGGACGGGCGATCGTCTTCATCACCCACAAGCTGCGCGAGGTACGCGAAGTCGCGGACCGGATCACCGTGGTGCGGCTGGGCAAGGTCGTGGGGTCCGTATCGCCGGGCGCGTCCGACGCGGAGATGGCCTCCATGATGGTCGGCCGGGCAGTGGAACTGACCGTCGTCAAGGACCCGCCGAAACTCGGTGACGCGGCACTCGTCGTCGAGGATGTCTCACTCGCCGACCGGAACCACGTGCCGGTGCTCGACCACATCTCCTTCACCGTTCGGCGCGGCGAGATCCTCGCCATCGCCGGCGTGCAGGGCAACGGTCAGACGGAACTGGTCGAGACGCTGTTCGGCATGAAGAAAGACGCGTCCGGAGTCGCGACCATCGACGGCCGAAACCTGCTCGGCATCGGCGCGCGGGAGGCGATCCGCGCAGGCGTCGGCTTCGTTCCCGAAGATCGGCAGGAAGACGGCCTCGTCGGAGAGTTCACCATCGCCGAGAACCTGATGCTCAATCGTTCCTCCGGGCCTCCGTTCGTCCGACACGGCAGCCTGCAATTGCGATTCCGTCGCAAGTTCGCGGATCAGAAGATCCGGGAATTCGACGTGCGCACCCCGTCCGCGACGACCCGAGCCCGGCAGCTGTCCGGCGGCAACCAGCAGAAGGTGGTCCTGGCGAGGGAGCTGAGCCGGGACCTTCGGCTGCTCATCGCCGCCCAGCCCACGCGGGGCCTGGACGTGGGATCCATCGAGTTCGTGCACCAACGGATCATCGCGGCACGTGACGAGGGCGTGCCCGTCGTCATGGTTTCGACGGAACTCGACGAGGTGACCGCACTCGCCGACCGCATCGCCGTCATGTACCGCGGGACGATCGTCGGCATCGTCCCGCCGGACACCCCCCGCGACGTGCTCGGGCTGATGATGGCCGGGGCGCCGGTCGACGGACCGAGGCAGGCCGCATGAGCACGGAACACTCCGGTACGGATACGGGCCGAGCAGAACGTGAGGGCCGCGAGGACACCGAGGGCAGCCGTAAAGACACCGAGGACACCGATGTGTCGGGCGGCGCCGGCACCGAAACCGCCGAGGGTTCAGCGGAAACCGTCGAGGCGGCATCCGAAACTCCAGACGCCGCACCGCCTCCGCCCCTGGAAGCACACGATCTCACCGCGGAGCTGCCCGCCGCCCCCGAGCCGCGCTCCGCCCGATTCGTACGGGAATTGACGAACGGTTCGGCCGCCATCACCGTTCTCGCGATCTTCGCCGCGCTCGTCATCGGCGCGATCCTCATCGTCGTGACCGACAAGAGCACGCTTGACGCGCTCCCGTACTTCTTCGCGAGGCCGACGGACACCTTCAAGGCCATCGGCTCCGCCGTCGGCGGCGGATACGCCGCGCTCTTTCGCGGCGGCATTTACGACTACAGCCAATCGAGCTTCTCGGGCGGTATCGAGTCGCTGCTGCACAGCCTGAGCTTCGCGACACCGCTGATCGCCGCCGGGATAGGAATCGGTATCGGGTTCCGGGCGGCAGTCTTCAATATCGGCGGGCAGGGCCAGATGCTCGCGGGCGGTGCCGTTGCCGGGTGGCTCGCGTACGCGCTCCCGATCCCCGCGATCCTGCACATCCCTGTCGCCGTCATCGCCGCCCTGGTCGGTGGCGCGGTGGCCGCGGGGATCGCCGGCGTCCTAAAGGCCACCACGGGCGCACACGAGGTGATCGTGACGATCATGCTCAACTACATCGCGTTCTACCTGCTGGGCTACCTGCTGACCAACGTGCTGAAGGCCCCCGGATCGAATAACCCCATCTCCCGGCCCGCGCTGCAGTCCGCGATCTTCCCCGGGACCACGGGCGGACTCAATATCGGATTCGCCATCGTGGTGGCCCTGACGATCTTCGCCTCCTGGTTGATGAACCGATCCTCCCTCGGCTTCCACTTCCGCGCCGTCGGTGAGAACCCCAGCGCCGCAAAGGTTGCCGGGATCAGCGTCAAGCGGGTCACCGTCATCGTCATGATCGTTTCCGGTGCGTTCGTCGGATTCGCGGGCGCGTATCAGGTGCTCGGCCAGACCACGACCGGCTTCACGAACGCGCTCGACGCGGGGATCGGCTTCAACGCGATCACGGTCGCGCTGCTCGGGCGCAACAAACCGTGGGGCATCTTCTGGGCCGGCATCCTGTTCGGCGTCTTCCAGTCCGGCGGCTACACCATGCAGGCGGCCCAGGGCATCGACATCGACATCGTGCTGGTGATCCAGTCCGTGATCGTGCTGTTCATCGCGGCGCCGCCGCTCGTCCGGGCGATCTTCCGCATGCCGGAGCCGGGCCATCACCGCACACGCAAAGCGGTTCACACCGCGGCGGTCAGGACAGGAGCCGCGGCATGACGACCGCTGTGCAACAGACTCAGCCTGGCGTACCGGGCGGTGCGCCCGCGGGAGCCTCTGCGACCGCTACCGCGCTTCGTCTGCGCGACTGGCGGACGCCGATCGCGTTCGGGATCTTCACCGTGATCGTCGGGATCCTGTTCATCGGCTTCGGACGGCACGGAACCTCGACGTTCACGTTCACCTCGCTCTCCACAGACGTCGTCCACGTTCCCGATCTCCCCGTCAACGTGTGGGGTTACGGCATTGCGGCCACCGCCATCGCCGCCGTCATGGCCGTCGTGTCGACCGCTTACATCCGGTCCCGCCGAAAGGTGCCGCGCTGGTACCTCGCGCTGTTCGCGTTCATCCTGCTGGTCGGATTCCTCGCCTGGTCGACGGCCGACGAGACACTGCCGATCATCGGCCTGCTCGGCGGCGCGCTGGCGCTCAGCGTGCCGCTGATCTTCGGTGCGATGGGCGGCGTCATGTCGGAGCGTTCCGGCGTGGTGAACATCGTCATCGAAGGTCAGCTGTTGGCGGGCGCGTTCGTGTCGGCCGTCGTCGCCTCCACAACCGGCTCCGCGATCGCCGGGTTGGTCGCTGCCGCGGTCGCCGGCATGCTGGTGTCCTTCGTGCTGGCGGCGTTCTCCATCAAGTACTACGTGGACCAGATCATCGTCGGCGTCGTGCTCAACGTCCTCGTGCTCGGCCTGACGAATTTCCTGTTCTCCACGGTCCTGTCGCAGCACCCGACGGCGCTGAACTCGCCGACTCCGCTTCCGACACTGGCGATCCCGGGCCTGTCGGCGATCCCGGTGATCGGGCCGGTGCTGTTCGATCAAACCGCCATCGTCTACGTCATGTATGTGGCCGTCGCCTTCGTCTTCTACCTGCTGTTCTTCACGCGGACGGGGCTGCGGATCCGGTCCGTCGGTGAGCATCCGCGCGCCGCGGACACGGTCGGCATCAACGTCAGCAGCACCCGGTTCTGGAGCGTGTCCTTCGGCGGAGCGATCGCCGGGATCGGCGGAGCCTTCTTCACCATCGGCTCCGTCGGCGCCTTCTCCGAGGACGTCTCCAGCGGCCAGGGCTACATCGCCCTCGCCGCGGTGATCTTCGGCGGCTGGCACCCGATCAAGGCGACGTTCGCCGCACTGCTCTTCGGCTTCGCCAACGAGTTGCAGTCCGAGCTCAGCATTCTCGGCTCCCCGGTGCCCAGCCAGTTCCTGCTCATGTTGCCGTACATCGTCACGATCATTGCCGTCGCCGGCCTGGTGGGCCAATCGCGCGCGCCGGGCGCCGATGGTAAACCGTATTTCAAATGACGGTAACGCCACGCGCTAGTTGGCGGACCGCGAAAGAGCTAGCGACGCAACGAGTATGACGCTGTTCGCGGGCTGCGCCCGGGTGTCCGGTGCAGGTCGCACGCACGTCGCCGGCACATTCCGATCGTCAGTCCATATGCCGTCGCGGTTGACCGAAATTTTCCGTTTCGCTGACGCTGTAGGGATTGTCTCGGCCAGGTAACGGTCGTACGCTCGGGAACAATTGGTGCAGTGGCAGGGTGCACGGCAGTATCGGTGCACAGCGGACAGGTTCGTGACGGGTGTGGATAGGCGGTGAGACGCCGTGATTCTTCACCTTATTCGGCGCCGTGCACCTGCTACGGCGTGTGAGAGCCCTTCGCGGAACACGCATGTCGTCCACACCGACGCACATCGCCCGTTCTTCTAGCCTGCATCGGTCGATGCCGGGCCGGGCCCGTCCGATCGCGTGCGCTTCTCGCACCCTGTTCTCGACGGCTCCCCTTCGCGCCCCGCCGATTCGGCCTCCGGCGGGCCGCCAGCCGACCGGCATCGAGAGTCTCCTGCAGTGAACGACTCCTGCAATCCACGGCAATCCGATTCAGAGGCCGGAAGGAGCGCACGATGCGAAGGAACGGCAAGATCCTGGCGACGACTGCGACCGTGGCCGCGATGCTGGCGGTGATCGGCATGCTGCCGACGGCATCCGCGGCAACACCCGCGGGAGCCTCGGCGACGCGCACCGCGAACGCGGGCACCACCTCCGTTGGCGCCGCGTCCGACTGGCGCGGCAGATCCGACGATGGCGGGCAGCTCAGTCACGTCTTCATCATCATGTTGGAGAACCATGCGCTGGACAACACGATCGGCGATATCAACCCTGCGACGGGCAAGCTGTCCATGCCGTACCTGACGATGCTGTCGAAGACGTACGGCAACGCCACGAATTACTACGGCGTCACGCACACCAGCGAGCCGAACTACATCGCCGCGACCAGCGGGAACAACTGGTGGGTGAACAACGACAACGAGTGGACGGTCGTCGGGAACAACACCTTCGGCGTGAACCACTACGACCACACCAACATCGCCGACGAACTCCAGGCCGCGCACATCCCGTGGGCCGCTTATATGGAGGCCATGCCCACCGCGGGCTACCTCGAGGACAGCTGGCCCAGCGACAGCAATGCCCTGTACGTGAGCAAGCACAACCCGTTCGACCTCTACACGGACATTCACAACAATCCGAGTATCGCGAAGAACATCAAGCCCTACTCGGACATGGCGCGCGATCTGAACAGCAGGAACGCGCCGCGGTACGTGTGGATTAGCCCGGACGAGTGCCACAACATGCATAACGGGATCTATACGGCGGTTCCCGGTTTCGCCGATACCCCGTGCCCCT
>MKSW01000021.1:97865-150925 GCA_001897425.1 Actinobacteria bacterium 69-20
CCATCGGCGACTATCTGTCGGCCGCCGGCTGCTGCGACTCGCCGGTAGTTCCGCCCGCCGACCCGCAGATCAGCGCGGACTGGCCGGGCGGCGTCTACGGCGGTGGCCTGGTGCCGATGGTCGTCATCAGCCGCAACGGCCCGCACCACGTCACCGATAACACCGCCTACAACCACTACTCGATGCTGCTGACCATCGAGGAGGGCTTCGGGCTGGGCAAGCTCGGCTACACCTCGGATGCCGCGCAGGTCAAACCGATGTGGCCGCTGATCACCCGGACCCACGTCCACCAGTAGCGGACGGAACACCGATCGGCGCAGCGCGGACACACCGACCCGTCCCGTTCGTTGCGCCCGTTCAGACGGCTCTGGGCGGCGCGGCGGGCGGGTCCGGGCGGTGCCGACCGCCTCGTCGGCACCAAAGGAGACTCGGCACCAAAGGAGACACTGACATGAAACTCCGCACCCATCGGAGCACGGCGCTCGCCGTGCTGGCCATTGCGGCGACAGCCGCGGGGGTCGTCATCGCCGCACCCGCGGCGGACGCGCGCACCACTGTTCCCACTACCCGGCCCGCTGCCCACACCGACTCCACGGCGCCGTGCAGCCTCGCCAACGGCGTCAAGCACGTCGTGCAGATCATGTTCGACAACGTGCATCTCACCCGGGACAACCCCAACGTTCCGAGCGACCTGGAGCAGATGCCGGCGCTGTACGACTTCCTCACTCACAACGGTGTGATGATGGCCAACGACCACAACGTCCTAGTGCACACCGCGACGAACTTCATCTCCAACTTCACCGGGCTGTATCCCGACCGGACGGCCATCACCCAGTCGAACTCGGGCAGCTACTACGCGCCGGACGGCAGCACGCATCCCAACGTGTCCTTCGCCTACTGGACGGACCCGGTGTACGACTACACCAACCCGCAACCGCCGCTCGACCCGAACTACAACCTGCAGTACACGGCGAACCGGCGGAACGTCCCGAACCACACCAACGTGAACGTGCCGGCCCCGTGGGTGCCGTTCACCCGCGCCGGGTGCAACGTCGGTGAGGTAGGCATGGCCAACACCGTGCTGGAGAACACCGGGTCGGACATCACGACCGTATTCGGAGAGAACTCGCCCGAGGCGGCCGAGGCGACAGCCAACCCACACAAGGCGCAGGCGGACTTCGTCGGGTACGCAGTGCACTGCGCAGCAAGGTCGTCGCTGTGCGCCACAGGCCAGACCGACGCGCTGCCCGACGAGCCGGGCGGGTATCACGGCTTCAAGGGCTTGTTCGGCAACGCGCAGATCCAGCCGGTAATCAGCCCGTCCGGTTCGGTCAAGGCGCTGGACGGCACCACGATTCAGGATCAATACGGCAATGTCGGCTTCCCGGGCTTCGACTCGCTCACGCCCACCAACTCGCTGGGCTACGCCGCGCAGATGCTGGAGAACGGCGTACAGGACGTGAATGTGTATGTCTCCGACGTGCACAGCGACCACACCGGCTCAGCAGGAGATCTCGGGCCGGGATCGCAGCTCTACGAGCAGCAGTTGGCGGCGTACAACGCGGCCTTCGCGCAGTTCTTCCAGCGGCTGGCCACGGACCACATCACCCCGAGCAACACCCTGTTCGTCGTCACCACCGACGAGGGCGACCACTTCTCCGGCAGCGCACCGACGCCGACCGGCTGCACCGGCGCCCCCGGCAACTACTGCAGCTACGCGACCAGCTCCGAGGTGAACGTCAATCTGCCGGGCCTGCTCGCCAGCGCGACCGGTAACACCACGCCGTTCGCCATCCACTCCGACCCGGCACCCGCGTTGTGGGTCAAGGGCCAACCGGCCCGCACCGATCCGGCCGTGCGCCAGCTCGCGCGGGACATCGCCTCGCTGCACTTCAAGAACCCGCTGACGGGCGCCACCGAACCGGTCGCCTACTACATGGCCGATCCGGTCGAGGAGAAGATCCTGCACTTCGTCAGCTCCGATCCGGCGAGAACGCCGACCATGACGCTGTTCTCGGGCGAGGACAGCTACGTCACCACCGGCAAGACGGCATGCACCGGCGACGCCTGCGCGTTCACCACGAGTGCCGGCTTCGCCTGGAATCACGGCAGCTCGTGGCCGGACATGCAGGACATCTGGGCGGGCTACGTCGGTCCGGGAATTTCGGCGCGCGGCACCAACCGCACGGTGTTCACCGATCAGGTCGACATGCGGCCGACCGTCCTCGCGCTCACCGGGCTGCACGACGACTACGCCGTGGACGGCCGTGTGCTGACGGAGATCGCCGCACCCGGCGCTCTGCCGAAGTCACTGCGGGCGCATGCCGACATCGTGCGGGAGCTGGGCGAGGAATACAAGCAAATCCTCGCCACCACCGGGAAGTTCGACATGACCACGCTGAAGATCTCCACCAAGGGGCTCGCCAGCGGCAGCACGACCAACGACCGGCGCTACCGGGCGACCGAGGCCGCCTTGACCTGGCTGGACAACCAGCGCGACCGGCTCGCCGCGCAGATGTCCGACCAGCTCCTCGGGGCGGCCTTCCACGGCACACCGGTCCAGCCGGAGAAGGCGCAGCGGCTGATCGCGCAGGCCAAGGCGCTCCTGAAGCTGACCGACCACCTCGCCGCCCTGTAAGGCGGTAACCGCCGACGGGGAGTCCTGCAGAGATTTCCGGGACCCAAACCCTGCAGGACTTCCGGTCGGCGAAGAGGCAGAGCGCCGCACGCGTCGAACAACGTCATCCCCCCGCAAGCGGGAGGTACCCCAGCGGCAGGGCTCGGCGCTGGGCTATCCGCGCGCAAGTGGCTACCAGATCGTCGCGACGAGCTCGGAGCGTTGAATCGCCCCATCTCTGGTCACGAGCGGAACCGCCAGCACGCGCGCTGTGGCGACGATGAAGCGATCCCACGGGTCTCTCAGCAGCTCGCGGTCGATCGACGTGAAGGCATTGGTGACGGCCATGTCCATCGGGAAGAGTTCGATGGCGGGCGAGGTCTCGATCATGTCCCGGATCTCGGTCAACTGCTCAGCACTGACGGCGCGAGTGGTTTGCGAGACGTACCAGAGATCAACGAGTGTCGCCATTGAAACGACGACGCCGTCTCCCGCCTCGGCGGTGCGCAGTGCCTCGGCCGCGATGGCCGACAACCGTGGTGATCCCTGCGCGTACCACACCAGAGCGTGCGAATCGGCGACGACCCTCACGATTCGGAGACGTCGGCTCGCGCCAGTTCACTGGCGGCTTCGAAGTCTTGCCATGACACGTCCGGCCAATCGGTCAAGCGGCCTCTGATGCTGCCACCGGAGGACTCCTCCCGATCCGCGACGACTCGCAGGTGCGCGCCCGGCCGCACGCCGAGGGCAGCAATCTGCCCCGCCGGAATGCTTCCATCCTCGGCAACGACGAGTTCAAACTCGCGCGAGGTCCCAGCCGCCGTCATACAAGCAAGTCTAGACAATCGCGGGCGTGACAAATCCTCGCAGACACGAGTTCCGCACTGTCACAGGCCTGAGCACGCAACGATACGAACGACGGATGCGGGCGCCCGGCGCCGGGCTATCCGCGCGCGGCGAGGCGCCGTTGCAGCTCCGCGCGCACTCCCGGCCACTCGTGCGCGAGGATCGAGTAGACGACCGTGTCGCGCAGGGTGCCGTCGGGCATGATCTGGTGGCTGCGCAGCACGCCGTCCTGTTTCGCGCCGAGCCGCTCGATGGCCGCGCGCGACTGCCGGTTCAGCCAGTGCGTACGGAACTCGACCGCAATGCAGCAAAGCTGCTCAAAAGCGTTGTCCAGCAACAGTAATTTGCTCTCGGTGTTCGTGCCGGTGCGCTGCGCCGAGGCGGCGTTCCAGGTGCCGCCGATCTCCAGCCGCCGGTGCTCGGGCTCGATGTTGAGGTAGCTGGTCAGGCCGATCACCTGGCCCGTATCGCGCCGCCGCACGGTGAACGAGATCCGCGTTCGCGCCTGCTGCATCGCCAGGAAACGCTCGATGGCGCTTCGCATCTCGTCCGGCGACGGCACCGACGTGTACTGAAGCGCCCACAACTTCCCGTCACGCGCCGCCTCGATGAGCGCGTCATGATCGGTCGCGGCGAGCGGGGAGAGTTCGACGAGATTCCCGGTGAGCGTGACGGGTTCGGCGAAAGGCATATTCCCGACGGTAACAGCGTGCCCATTCGCGGTGTGGCATCGAGTATGACGCTGTTCGCGGGCTGGGCGTCTTCAGATCCTCCGCACCACGTGGGAGCGCGACGGCGGGACGCCGCGAACAGCGTCATCAACGAAAAACCCCCGACGCCGACCCGGCGGCTACATCATTCGGACGATCGCGCAGGCGCAGACAGGCGCTAACTTCTATTACTCTGTAGTCACTTATCGCCCCGACGGTCCGGAATGGGAATGGTCAGACGCAGCCACCGCTCCGTGCGCGTCGCCGGGTTGGCGGCGCCGTTGGGTGCTGCGCTCGTGGTGGCGGTCATCACCTACGTCACCGCGCGGATGGCGCTGGACCTGTTCAAGATCCCCGGCGAGGCCAGCGCCATATGGTGGCCGACGGCGGGCGCGGTGCTGGCCATCATGGTGCGCTGCCCGCGGCGCTGGTGGTGGCTCTTGCTGCTGGTGTTCGCCGCGGCCAATGCGATGGCGAATCGGCCGCTCGGCGGCCCGGTGATCACGCTGAGCTACGCGCTGGTCAACGTCTTCGAGCTATTGGTCGCGGGGCTGTTGCTGGTGAACCGGCGCGAGCCGAAGTCGCTGCGGTTGCACACGCCGGCCGAGGCAGTCCGCTTCGTCGTGGCCTTCGCCGCCGCCATCGCGATCGGCTCCGGGGTGATCGCGCTGCGCGCCGCGATCGTCCCGGGCGCGGCGCCCGTCCACGAGATCGTCGCCGGGTACGCGACCACGCACGTGCTGGGGCTGATGGCGTTCGCGCCGCTGCTGCTCCCCGGCGTGACGGCATGGCGGCGAGGCGTGGCCCAGAACGTGGAGTTCGGCATCGTGCTGGCCGCGACCGTCGCCCTCGACGTGTGGGTGTTCGTCGAGCCCGCCGTGATCGGTCGGGCCTTTCCGACGGTGTTGCCCGTGATCTGGGCCGCGATCCGGCTCAGCCCCTGGCGAGCGACCACGATCTCGATCGTCACCTGCGGATTCGCGGCGTACGGCACATCCCGCGGCATAGGCACGTTCCAGGACGTGGAGGCGATCTCGGATCGGCAGGTCGTCACCCAGATGCTGATTGCAACGGTGACCCTGACGACGCTGGTCCTGGTGCTCATCACGCGACACCGCGCCCAACTCGCGGCGCACGTGCGCGACAGCGAGGAGACGATGCGCGTCGCCATTCGCGACGCATTGGTGGGCATGTACTCGATTCGCCTCGACGAGGGTCGCGTCGGCGAGCTCAGTGATGTCAACCCGGCTTTCGCGTCGATGCTCGGGTATCAGGTGCCGGAATTGGTCGGGAAGAACTGCAAGGTGTTGAATCCGCCGGCCGACTCGGAGACCGAAGCGGAATTCGATGCGTGGATGCGTGAGTTCGCGCGCGGGCACCCCGAATCGTTCCGGCGGGAGACACGGCTGTTCACCGCCACGGGTGATGCGCTGTGGGTGGAGGTGAGCGCCACCCGGGTGAAACCCACCGGCGGCCCGCCGTTCGCACTCGTCCAGGTGCACGATCTCACCGAACGCGAGCACACTAAGAGCCTCCTGGAAATGATGGCGCTGCACGACGCGCTCACCGGGCTGCCCAACCGCCGATTGCTGTTCGAACGGCTCGAGCAGATGTTGCGCCAATCCGAGCGGGATGGGCGACTGATCGGGCTGCTCTACCTCGACCTCGACGGATTCAAACCGGTCAACGACCAGCACGGCCATGACGCCGGCGACGGCGTTCTCGTCGAGGTCGCGCACCGGCTGACGCAGGCGGTCCGCTCCGGCGACACGGTGGCTCGGCTCGGCGGCGACGAATTCGCCATCCTATGCCCACAGGTGGACAGTGCGGCGGATCTCGACCACATCGCCGGACGGGTGACAACCGCCATGTGCGAACCGATTTCGCTGCCCGATGGAACCCTGGTCACGATCTCGATCAGCATCGGCAGTGCCATCGCCAGCGCGATGGGCGCTGCGATCGGAGAGGCGACGGGTGCCGGCACGGCGGGCATCGCGGGCATCGCGGGCGACGAGGCGGGCGTCGCGGGTGCCGCCATGGACAGTGCCGTGGGCAGCGCCGACGAGTTGGTCCGCCGCGCGGACCGGGCCATGTACCACGCGAAACGTCGGGCGGCCGGCGAGCGGACCGTCGCGTCCGGTTGACCCGGGACCCAGCCGCCAGTTGCCGGTGGATATGAGGATCGTCGGGCGGATTACGGTCAGGATGTGGCGCCGCGAAGAATTCCCATCGGTCCGGCGAATCGTGTGACCTTCGTGCGGGCCGTGTTCACCGGTGCGGTGACGGTTCTGGTGGCGCGCAGAGTCCGCGGCGAACGTGTTCGAAACGTATTGACAGGCCTCGCGACCGGAGCGCTCGCCCTCGACGCGGTCGATGGGTGGGTGGCGCGGCATACGCATAGCGTCAGCGCATTCGGCGCACGATTCGACGGCGAAGTCGACGCGGTGCTCATCGCGGCATTAAGCACCCACGCCGCGCGACGCTACGGCCTTTGGGTGCTGCCCGCCGGCGCCGCCCGTTACGCGTTCGGCATGGCCGGATGGGTGTGGCCGTGGTTGCGCAGGCCGCTGCCCTACCGCTACTGGCGCAAGGTCGCCACCGCGACCGAGGGCATCGCGTTGGTGGCAGCGGCATCGGATCTGTTGCCGCGCAGGCTGGTTCGTGCCGGGTTGGCTGTCGGATCGGCGCTGATCGCCGAGTCGTTCGGCCGCGACGTGGTCTGGCTGTGGCGGCGGCGCGAGCACTGTGCCGACGCGGGATCACCGGTGTGACCGGCGGGCGAGGCGGCGGGGATGACGTTGCCGCCGGACCGGGCCCATGGCCGGAAGGCCCAGCCCAGGGGGCCCTGCATCGGGCATGTGTCGGCGCGTTCGCGCCCGGCCAGTACATCGGCCAGGAGAGCTTCATGACGGCGGACGAGATTCGCCTCCTCGCTGTGCGGGCCGATCTTTCGCCGGCAACGCGGTTGCTCGACCTATGTTGCGGCACCGCAGGTCCCGGCAGTCTGATCGCGCGCGAGTTCGGTTGCGACTACCTGGGTGTCGACCGGAATGCGGCATCGCTGGCGGTTGCCCGGCGGCGGACCGCGGGCCTGCCATGCCGGTTCGCGCGTCGGACTGTGCCGCCGTTGCCGAGTGGGCAGCTCGACGTCGTGATGCTCCTGGAGACGCTGCTGGCATTTCGCGACAAGGTCGCGCTCGTCGGCGAGATCGCCGACCGATTGGTGCCGGGAGGCCGATTCGCGTGCACGGTCGAGGACGGCGATGCCCTCACCCTCGACGAGCGTGCCGCGATGCCGGACCCGGACACCGTCTGGCCGGTCCCGTTGGGCGAGATGTCGGATCTGTTGCTCCGCACCGGATTTCGCGTGATGTGGACAAGCGACGTCACCGCTCAGCACTTCGCCGTGGCGGATGCGCTCGCCCGGCAGTTCGCGGAGAGCCGTGAGGACATCGCGGCTGAGATCGGTGTGCGGCGCATCGACGCGCTGATCGCCGGACACCGGCTCTGGGCCGAGTGGATGCGCGCCGGCCGGATCCGCAAGCATCTCCTCATCGCGGAGAAGCGCCGAGGACGGCAGGCGGCAGGCCGAGCAAGTCGACATGGTCGACGATCGCCGTCAGAGCGCCGCTGTGGGCGAGATCGAGCCGACGGTTGAGCCACTGCTCAATTCGGTCGCCGTCGTCGGGCTGTTGCTCCTCGGCTGCCGCTGCGCGGCCGCGCAGCCACTGCTCAAGAAGTGCCCCCGTGGCGGGGCCGAGGCGCCACGGGGTGTGGACGGACACGACGTCATACCCGTTCCGGCGCAATAACTCTCCCGCGCGCTGCGATGCGTCCGAGCCGAGGCGCCCAGCGCGTAACTGATGCGCATTGAACAGGTCCGCGACGAGATCGTCATCGTCGTCCGGCGAAGTGAGGCGGACGGTGCCCGTCACGGTGAGCGCCAGCAAAACGGCCGCCCCGGCGCCCATCGCGGGCATCAGGAGTTGCCTCAACTGGTCGGGCGTGAGCAGGTCGAGCAGGGCCTGGCAGGTGATGACGTCGGCCGGCTTTTCGTCGAGAAGTGCTGCGGTGTCCGCGATGTCGCTGACGATGGCATGCGCCCAGCCGCCCCGGACGGCCGGTGCCCGATCCAGCAGATCGCCGTCGATGTCGACCAGGCGCCACTCCTGCGGGAACGGCAACCGAGGCAGCAACCGATGCCGCAGCCACGCCGCGCCACCCCCGGTGCCCGCCCCGACGTCGACGAGCCGAAGCGGGCGATCGGCGACCGTGGCGCGAGCGTAGGCCGCCAGCCGGTCGGCGAGCCCGGCCGCGAAATCGCTTCGGGCGCGCGCGTCCTCGTCGGCGCGGAGGGTCAGCCATGACGCGTCGACGCGGCGGCCGGCGAGGCTCATGGGCCCGTCACGCCGTCGATGAGGGCCGTCTTCGCGCAGGCGGCACGCAGGGACACGGTGTCGGATCCCCCTATATCGATGCCTGCGGTGTCGACACCCGCGAGTTCGGCCAGCGCCGGGTCGAACACATCGGGGTCGAACCGGTCGGACAACGCGTACCGCATGAGCACCACGTCACCGATGGCGCGGCTTTCGACGAGCCGCGCGCGCCGGGGCGATCGGTACGGGAATCGCCCGTCGTCGACGAACCGGCGCGCGCGAGCGTCGCCGACGAAGACGGGCGCTATCACCAGATGCATTTCGTCGACGAGGTTGTCGGTCAGGAACTGGGTGTGGATCCGACCACCGCCCTCGACCATCAGGCGTCGGATGCCTCGCCGGAGCAGATCACGCGAAACCCAGCCCATCCGCACCGGATCGCCGGCGTCCACTACACTCGCGCGCTCGCCCAGTAGGCGGCGCGCCCGGTGCACCGCGGTCGATCGGCAGTACACGAGTTTGTCGAGCCCCGTGCGGAAGAAGTCGGCGTCCGCGGTGAGCCGTGCCGCCGCCGTGACGGTGACCTTCACCGGTGTCGCCGCCGCGCCGCCGGCGGTGCGGCGTGCCACTCGCCCGGTGTCGCGCACCAGCAGCCGGGGATTGTCGGCGCGGATCGTGCCCGCGCCCACCAGAATCGCGTCACACCGCGCCCGCACCGCGTCGACACGGTCCAGATCGGCCGTGTTGGACAGGGTTAGCCGCCCGCCGGAGGCGCTCGAGATGTACCCGTCGAGCGACATGCAGCAACTGAGCACCGTGTACGGGCGGCCGTCCCGCGCGTTGTCGCCTAACGAGTCGCCCTCCGCCACGCCGTCACTCATGGCGCCGTATCCGCGCCGGGGCGACCAGGCTCACCATGTTCCGAAGGCTACCGGCGGGGCCAACCGAGCGCAGCGCGCCTGCGACGGATTCCGCCGTCACCTGCCACCCCAGAAGTGAATCGCGGCGGGAGCGCGCCGCGCGGCGAAGGCGCGAGCGCAGGTCGCTGTCCCGCAGCCAGCGCCGCAGGCACGATGCGAGTGCGGCCGCATCCCCGGGCGGCATCAGCATGCCCGGCCGCGCACCGTCCGCGGCGACGCCCAGGGCTTCGGCGGTGCCGCCGATATCGCTGACCACGACCGGGATCCCGCGGGCGAGGGCCTCGGTGACGACCATGCCGTAGCTCTCGCCAAGCGACGGCAGGACCACCAGGTCCGCCGATGCGTAGCAGGCGGCCAGCTCGGCGGCGCCGAGCGCCCCGCGCAGGGTCGCCCGGTCGGCCAGGCCCGCCGCCGCGAGTTCGCGGACAAATTCGGCGCTGAAGCCCGCGTCGACGTCCAGTGAACCGGCGCAGGTGCAGGCCCAGTCCGCATCGATCAGCGTGCCGAGCGCGGCGGCGAGGGTGCGGTAGCCCTTCGCCGGCGTGACCGCCGCGACGCACAACAGCCTGGTGCCGTCGACCGACGGGGCGGATACCGGGCCGAGGTCCACGCCCGGCGGGGCGATGACGATCTGCTCGGCGGCCACGCCGTACGCGGACCGCAGGGAGCGTGACGTCCAGTCGCTCGTCACAACCACCCGCCGCGCGTGCGACATCACCTCTGCCTCACCCTCGGCGAGGCTCGAGTCGACCGGGCCGAAGGGCATGTGCGCGATCACGGTCACGGCGCGGCGCGGCGCTGCGGAAATGACGAGATCGGCTGCGCCGCAGGCGATCATGCCGTCGATCAGTACTGGTACGTCGAGACCGTAGGCATCGAGCGCGGTAGCGAGTGACCGGCGCGCATCCGCACTCGGATACGGCCACGTGCCGGCCACCAGAGACTCGTGGACCTGCCAGCCCGCCGTGCGCAGGCCCTCGATCACCCGCCGGTCGTATCGGTTGCCGCCGCTCGGCCGGGACGGATCGTCGAGACCCTCCGGGGCGATCACCTGCACCGCGTCACCCATGATCAGAGACACCCATGATCAGGTCCCGAACTCGTGCCGATAACTGGCCCAGGCGACCGGAGACTCGTGCACGGTCACCGTCAACGCAGCGAGATGCATTGCAGCGTCACCCATCCGGCCGCTCATGCACTCCTCGGCGAGCAGATCCGCGATGCGCCCGGCCACCAGCTCGGTGGTGGTGTTCGCGCCGGCGAACTCCGCAACGTCGTCCAGATTGCGCCGATCCCACCTGTCGAGGACGGTCCGCAACTTCTGCGCGGCCAGTCCGATGTCCACGACGATGCCGTCGGCGTCGAGGGTGCGACCCGAGAATGCCGCGTCCACCACGAATGTCGCACCGTGTATACGCTGGGACGGTCCGAACACCACACCGTGAAGGCTGTGCGCGATCATCATGTGGTCGCGGACGGTCACCGTGTACATGTCGGCTCCTTGTTGATTCCGGTAGGTCAATCCTGGTAGGTCAGTCCCGGTAGTCGATGGTGTGGCACAGCGCGGGCAGGCTGCCGTCCACGATCCGCGGCAGCACCGCGGGAAGCTCGTCGAACCGGGACGACCCCGTCAGCAGCGCGTCGAACGCGTTGTCCGCCAACAGGTCCAGCGCCAGGGCAAGCCGCTCACGATGCGTGCGCCGACCGCGCTGGGCCGGTGAAACGGTGCCCACCTGGCTGGCCACGATGCCGAGTCTGCCGGAGTGAAAGCGCCCGCCCAAGGACAGCGTCACACTCGTTTCCCCATACCAACTGAGCTCGACGACGCGACCCTCCCGCGCCAAAAGGTCCACCGCACATTGCAAACCGGCGGCCGTGGCGCTCGCATGGAATGCCAGATCGCAGTCGGTCGGGGCGTCGGACGGCGACGCGAAGTCCACCCCCAGGGCCGCCGCCACGGCGCTCTTCGACGGGTCGACGTCCACGAGGGTGACCTCGGTTCCCGGTATGTCGCGCGCGAGCCGCGCCACGCAACACCCCACCGTCCCGGCACCGACCACGGCGACGCGGTCACCGACCAGCGGCCGCGCGTCCCACAACGCATTGACGGCGGTCTCGACCATGCCGCCCAGCACGGCGCGACGAGCCGGGATCGATTCGGGTACCGGCACCACGGCGGAAGCCGGTACCACATAAGAAGTCTGGTGCGGGAACAGGCAGAAGACCGTCCGCCCGAGCAAGGGTGCCGCGCCCGCCTCCACGACGCCGACATTGAGATAGCCGTACTTCACCGGGCCGGGAAAGTCGCCGTCCTGGAACGGCGCGCGCATCGCGGCGTACTGGTCGACGGGCACCCGGCCGCAGAACACCAGGGACTCGGTACCGCGACTGATGCCGGAGAACAGGGTGCGCACCCGCACCTCGCCCGCGCCGGGCTCGCGCAGTGGCACCGCCCGGATCGCACCGCGCCCGGGTTCGACGACCCAGAACGCGCGAGCATCTGTCACCATCGACCTCTTCCTGTGTCCGTCCGGCTGCCGGGCCGGCCTTTCGCGAACCGGCGTAGGGCGCGTTAACTGGGCCATAGACGACAAACCAGCCGGACCTCTTCCAGCCTTATACGTCCGGCCGGAATTCGGCAAGGGCGCCGGCCCCGCGGACCGACACCGGGATGCGAGGCGCGGATGGCGGACGGACCGGGCGGCCTCGGGCCAGCGGCGGACGGATCGGGTGACAAGAACCCTGTGGGCGACGTGACGATGCGGGCACTCGAAGAGCCGGATAGCGTCGGCAGTTCGCTCGCGGCACAGCACAGCCGCGGCGGACGCATCCGGCGGACTATCCTCACCGCCGTCGCCTTCGTGCTCGTCTGGTCCGCGTTGGCGCTGCCGATCGATCTCGACCGCACCGGGATCGTAGGTCTGGCGCGGATTCCGATCGAAGCGGTGGTGATCCTCGCGCTCGCGCTCGTGCTGCGGCCCCGGCCGCTCAAAGTCGTCTCGATCGTGATCGGTGTGCTGATCGGGGTGCTGGTCGCGCTCAAGCTCACGAATACCGGTTTCGATATCTCCTTCTCGCGGCGTTTCGACGTGGTGCGCGACTGGTACTACCTGCGTCTGGCGGCCGATCTGCTGACCGATGTGGCCGGGCGCGTCTGGTCGGATGTCGCGGCCGTCGCCGCGATCGTGCTGGTGGTGATCCTGCTGGTGCTGCTGCCGTGGGCGACGCAGCGGTCGACGGCCGCCCTGCGCCGCCGCAGGCGCATTCCCGGAGTAGCGCTCGGAGTCGTCGTCGTGGTGTGGGCCGTGTTCGCGCTGGCCGGCGCCGGACCGACCACGGCCGCAGGCGTGGCCACCGCCGACACCAGCCGGCTCATCGGATCGACCATCGCGCAGCGGCTCGCCGATGCGCACGACGGCCCGGCGTTCGCCCGGCAGATCGCCGCCGATCCATATGCGTCCGTGCCACCGTCGCAGCGTCTCGCGGGCCTGCAGGGCAAGGACGTACTGCTGGTCTTCATCGAGAGCTACGGCCGGGTGGCGCTGGACGACCCGGCGATCGCGCCCACCGTCGACGCCGCGCTGCGCGAATCCGCGGCGACCCTGGCGACAGCGGGATTCTCGGCCCGCAGCGGCTACCTCACCTCGCCGACCTACGGCGGATCGAGCTGGCTAGCGCATTCCACCGTCGAGGCGGGGCTGTGGGTGGACAGCCAGCAGCGCTACAACCAGTTGCTCGCCGCCGGACGACTGACGTTGGCCCGCGCGTTCGCGGAGGGCGGCTGGCGGGTGGTGTTCAGCGTCCCGTCGACCACGGGGACCTGGCCGCCGGGAGCGCCCTTCTACGGCTTCGACAAGCTCTACACCGCACACAATGTCGACTATCACGGCCCCACATTCGGGTACGCGACGATGCCCGACCAGTACATCTACCACGCACTGCTCACCCAGGAACTCACGCCCGGCCACCGCACACCGGTGATGGCGGAGGTCGACACGCTTTCCAGCCACTACCCGTGGACGGAGCCGCCGCCGCTGCTGCCGTGGAACGAGGTGGGCGACGGCTCCGCGTACAACAGCGCCGCCGCACAGCCCCCGGCCGCACACCCCGACACCGCGAAACAGGTGTATGCGGACGCAGTTTCGTACGCATTGCGCTCGCTGGCATCATTTGCGGCCGCGAGCAAGGACCCGAACCTCGTCATACTCGCGATGGGGGACCACCAGCCGAATGCCACGATCACCCGACCGGGCGCCGACCACGAGGTGCCCGCGATGCTCATCGCGCACGACCCGGCCCTCACGGCGAAGGCCGCGGCGTGGGGGTGGACGACGGGGCTCGCCCCAGGCCCGAACGCGTCGGTGTCGACGATGGATCAGGTCCGTGACCGGTTGTTCGCCGCCTTCGGAGCCGGTGGATGACATGGCGGATGACACAGCGGAGATGACGATCGGCACGGCGGTCGGCCCGGCGGTCGATCCGGCGGTCGATCAGCAGTCGAAACCGACGCGGCCCTTTGACAACTGCGCGCATCGGGGCATGCTGAAGACAGGAATCGAGGCGAATGCGTGATGACGTTACGCATCATCGGAGCGGTGGCAGCGCTGATTTCGGCGGCGGTGCACTGGGGCGAATGGGGATTCAACGGCTACAACTGGTGGGCCGCAACGCCGTTGACGACGATCGGCGTGCTGTTCGTCATCAACGGCGTGGCCGGGGTGGTGATCGCGATCCTGCTCGTCACCTGGCGCCGGAATTGGGTGCCGCTGTTCCTGCTGTTCGGCTTCGGGCTGCTAACGGCGGCCGGGTACGTCACGTCGACGGCCTTGCCGCACGGGCTGTTCGGCGACAAGGAGGCCTGGACGGGCACTCTGCAATGGATCGCGTTCGTCGTCGAGATCATCTGCATCGTAGTGGCGCTGGCCGCCTACACGCAGGAACGCTCGACGGGTCGCCGGGCCGTGACGACGGGCGCGCGCACACTCGGCGCGTGACGCGCCCGCTTCCCTGTCGCCGAGTGGTGCAAAAAGCACCCTCGCCCGTCCGTTTTGTCGCCACTTTCGCACCGCTCGACGGGGATGGGTGTGGTCAGGTCGAGGTGCCGGCTGCGCCTGACGCGCTCGACGGGCTCGGCGCGCCGGCTGCACCGGCCAGGAACTCGAGGAACTCGCGGCAGCGTCGGAGCGCGTCGGCGTACCGGTCCGCGTCACTGCCCGAGTGACGGTCGGCGCCCTGATCGGCCCGCCCCTCGGCATCTCGCGCCGAGAGTTCCTGGTAGAGCCGCAGCGCCTCGCGGGCGTTGGCGGCCGCGCTCGCGGTGCGTCCCGCGTCCTGCATCCGAACCGCGAGATCGAACACCGCCTGCGCCAGTTGCGGCAGGTACACGGCCCGGTTTCCGAACGCGAGACGCCGCATCGCATCGACGGATTCGCGTGCCGCGGACAGGGCCTCGGTCGTTCGCCCGGCATCCGCCAGGTCGGCCGCCAAATTGCCGAGCGCCGCGGCGAGGTTCGCAAGATGCTCGTGCGGGTTGTCCCGCGCGAGCCGCCGGTACAGCGCCGTCGCCTCCGCGGTCGCAGCGAGCGCCTCATCGCGCCGGCCGGCGGCGGCGAGTCGCACCGCCAGATTGTTCAGCGACATCGCGAGCGGCGCCAGGTAAGCGCTTTCGTTGCGTTCAACCAGTTTTCGGTAGATCTCCGTGACTTCTTGGGTGGCTCCGAGCGCATCGACGGTGCGCCCCGCGTCGTGCAGAACGTTCGCGAGATTGTCGAGGCTCATCGCGAGGTGGCCGGTGTACGAGTCCGGTTCACGTGCCGCGAGGCCCCGGTAGAGGTTCACCGCCTGCCGCGTCGTCGCGATGGCGGCGGTGCGATGGCCCGCCAAACGTTGCCGCACGGCCAGGTTGTTCATCGTCTGCGCGAGCAGCGGAAGGTATGTGGCCGGATCCTGCCCGGCGAGTCGTTGGTGCCAACGCGCTGCCTCACCGGTGATCTCGAGCGCCTCGGCCGCGGTGCCCACCTCATCGAGACGGTTCGCGAGGTTGCCCAACGACGTCGCGAGGCCGCCGGAGACATCGTCCGGCGACTGCGCTGCAAGCTCGCGATACACCGCGACTGCTTCGCGGGAAGCATCGAGAGCCGCCGCGTCGCTGCCGATGTCGTGCAGGCGCACGGATAGGTTGTTCAGAGCAGCCGCGAGATACGGTTTGAATAAAGAAGTTTCGTCCCCTTCTTCGTCATCGCGTGTATCGCCGTTCCCATCGGATATATTGCTGGGTGCTTCACCGGGTATGACGCTGTTCGCGGCCGAGCCGGCAAGCTCCCGAAACAGCACCGCGGCCTCCCGGGCGGCGTCCGCGGCCTCGGCGTCGCGCCCGGCCGCGTGCAGCAGATCGGCCAGCAGCCCCAGGGCGGATGCGAGATCGGGCGCGAACACCCGCGCGTCGGACCCGGCGAGGTCGCGGTAACGGCGGACGGCCTCGGTCGCGCCGGCCAGGGCTTCGGCGGTGCGGCCGACGTCGGCGAGTTCGGCAGCGCGGTCGGCCGCCGCATCGGCCGCGGCCGCGAGGTCCTGGCCCGGCAGATCCTCGTTCGGCAGAACCTCGTTCGGCAGGCCCTCCCTCGACGGGTCTCCTCCCGGCAGGCCCGCGCGTCGCGAATCACCATGCCGCGCATGCTCGTCCCGCACCGTCACGCTCCTCGCCGCACGCGATCGCCCGCCTCGCCGCACGCGATCGCGCGCCCCACCGAGGATATGAAACCTCACCGGTCGGCTGACCGCGGCCATGATGGTGACGTGTCAGGTCGACGAATCGTGAAACCAGCAGGCGCATGTCTTGTTCGGTGGCCCAACCCGAACGAGCAGGGTGCGCGATGATCCCGCTCGCGTCGGTGCGCGGCCGATGGCTCGTCGCGGTCGCGGTCCTGGGCTCCGGGATCGCGTTCCTGGACGGAACCGTCGTCACCGTCGCCTTGCCGGCGATCGGCAAGGACCTGGCGACCGGTCTCGCGGGCCAGCAATGGGTGGTCGACGGATACCTGCTCACCCTCGGCGCATTGCTGCTGGCGGGCGGCGCCGCGGGTGATCGATACGGCCGCCGACGTGTGTTCCTCACCGGCCTCGCCGCGTTCGCCGTGGCCTCCGCGGCCTGCGCGCTGGCGCCCACAGGCATCGTCCTCATCGGCGCGCGCGTGGTCCAGGGCGTAGCCGCCGCCGCGCTCATCCCCGGTTCCCTCGCGCTGATCAACGCGCTGATCGCGGAGGCCGACCGCGCCCGCGCCATCGGGCTGTGGGCCGGAATGTCCGGCGTCACTTCAGCTCTCGGCCCATTCCTCGGCGGGTATCTGGTGGACGCCGCATCGTGGCGTTGGGTCTTCGTCATCAATGTCCCACTGGCGACCGTCGCCATCTACCTCGCCGTACGCCACGTGCCGGAAAGCCGGGATGCCGCCGCGGCCGGCCCGTTCGACATTTCCGGTGCGCTGCTGGCGACGGCCGGCCTGGCGGGCGTCGTCTACGCCCTCATCGAGGGCCCCGCGCACGGATGGCGCCCGGCTTCCGTGGTGTGCGCGATCGCGGGCGTGCTGGCGCTCGCCGGTTTCCTGTGGCGCGAGTTCCGTGCGCCGGCGGCACTGCTTCCGCCAAAACTGTTTGCGTCCCGCCAATTCTCGGGAGCGAATATGACGACGTTCGTGGTCTATGCGGCGCTCGGAGCGTCGAGCTTCCTGCTCACCCTGCAGCTGCAGCAGACCCTGGGTTATTCGGCGCTCGCGGCCGGCGCCGCAACGGTCCCGATCACCGTCGTCATGCTGCTCGGATCGCCGTCCGCGGGCGTCCTGGCCGGCCGCGTCGGCCCCCGACTGCCCATGACGATCGGGCCGATCATCGCGGGCGCGGGGCTGGTCATGATGGCCCTCATCGTGCCCGGGAGGGCCTATGTGACGGCGGTGCTGCCGGCCGTCATGGTGTTCGCGATCGGGCTCACGATCACGGTGACGCCGCTCACGGCGGCCGTCCTCGCGGCGGTACCCCAGCGCCATGTCGGAGCGGCATCCGGTGTGAACAACGCGATCTCGCGCATCGGCGGGCTGCTCGCGGTCGCCGTGCTGCCCGCCGTCGCCGCGATCACCGCGGCGCCCGGAGAGCCGCTCGGACCCGGTTTCGCGCGGGCCATGATCATCTGCGCCGCCCTGTGTGTAGCGGGCGGGCTCATCTCGGCGCTCACCATTCCGGGGCGACCACAGCCCTCCACCAGGCCACCCGTGCCGTCACACGACCCGAGAACCTGAGGCCTCGCCGGATGGTGCACTTCCGCATCGAGCCGCGTTGAGGTAGTGACAGTACCGACAGCGGCGGCAGCGGCGGCACAAACAGCACAGACGGCACAGGCGGCACGGCGCCGTCTTCGACAGCGGGAGGCTCGGTGACCTTCGAAGAGTTCCTCGCGAGCGAGCTCGATGCCCTGCGCCGGTACGCCGCCGTGCTCACCGGGGAGCCGCAGCAAGCGCACGACGTGCTCGCCGACACGCTGCTTCGCGCCCACACCCTGTGGCATCGGATCGGCCGCATGGATCGGCCGGGCGCTTACGTCCGGCGGATGGTCACCTCGACCTTCCTCTCCGAGAAGCGCCGCTGGTCCGTCCGGTACATCACCGCGACCCGGTCCGGCGAACTCCCGGACGTGGCGCTGCCGGACTCCACCACCGCCGTCGACGACCGCATGGCGCTGCATTCCCTGCTCGCCGGACTCCCGCCCAGGCAACGCGCGACGATCGTGCTGCGCTACTACCTCGGCCTCGACAATGCCGACATCGCAATGGAACTCGGGATCACCGTGGGCGCCGCCCGCACCGCCGTCTCGCGCGGCCTGGCCGCGTTGAAGATCTCCGCCGCCGAAACATCCGAGTATGACGACGTTCTCGGCCGTACGCCGACCGGAGACGGTGCGCCGGGACGGCCCCGAATCGCGAAGGAATCGTGACCGAGATGCACACGCTCACCGATCTGCAGGACGAATTCGAGGCGTTGGCGGCCGCGGCCCCGTCCGACGCGGAGGTCCGCGCCGCGCTCGCCGGCCGTATGGAGCGGCACGCGCGGCGCCGCCGGACCACGGCGCTGATCGCCGTCGCGGCTGCAGTCGTGCTGCTGGCCGGCGGGGTCGGGGTGACCCGTGCGTTCTTCGCGCACGGCCCGGCGCTGCCCGCCGGACCGTCGCCGGTGGTGACGGTGCCTGACGTGCCGCTGCCTGCCGGCACCAAGCTCATTCGCTTTCAGCTCCAGCCGGTGACCTCGCCGGTCACCGCGACCCCGCCGAAGGGGCTGACGGGGCAGGTATGGTCGGTCGGCCCGGGGCGGCTGGCCGTCTCCTGGTTCGACCCGGCTCAGGCGACCACGATGGCCGTGACGAGCGGCGATACCGTGAACTGGTCGCGGACCGCCGGGTACGCGATCACTGCCACGCGCGACGACACGGTGACGACATTCGGGCAGGGTGGCACCTCCCGGGCGCAGGTGCACACGACCGCGATCACCGTGGCCGGTCACCAGGCCACCTTGGAAACGACGCCAGCAGGCTCCGTCGACTCGATGGGATTCCCGGCCGAGGAACGGATCTCGTGGGAACTCTCCGACGGGCGGTGGATCCACGTCTGGGCGACCGGCGGCCCGACACGCGACTCTCAGCCGTCGCCTACACTGGCCGCGTTCGCGGAGAGCATCACAGAGAAGCCGCAGACCCTCATGCGCACTCTCGGAATCGGGCTCACGCTGCCGGGGCTCACCGCCGAATACTCGATCGACTACTCCCAGGTTGCCGGGTTCGCCGGCCCGATGCTCCTGCTGTGTCCGGCCGGAGTCGATCCGTATGGAACCGGCGCCACCACGGCATCCGGATCCGGCTCGGCGAGCGCACCGCAGCCGGGAGAGCCGTCGGCGGGCCCGTCCATGTCGATCGAACCGGGCGCCGGCCAGACGAGCTCCGAAAATCACAATCCCGCAGACCCGTGCATCACGGCCGCCGTGGTGAACGGCAGCGACGTGACCTCGCAACTGCACCCGACACCTGTGAAAGTCGGCAACACCGTGGCGCAGGTCGATGTGCAGCAGCACGTCGCGGTGGCCGACCTCGGCCGCGGGCTCACCGCCGTCGTGTCCGTGCCCGCGAGCGCGCACCTGAGCGAGGCCGACCTCGCGGCACTGGTCGCGTCGGTGCGTGTCTCCCCCGATGTCACGGTGCTCCCCGTTCCGCAGGGCAACCCGGCGGCAACGGAGCAGGGGTCGTCATCCGCGGTGGCCAGCACATCGAGTACCGCAACCGACCTGCCTACCCGGTACGGCAGCCCGTGCGCGGACCCCGCGTTCCAAACCTCGTGTACCGCGACACCGGCCCCGCCGGGGCAGGTGACGCCGTTCGTCATCCCGGGTGGCCGACCCTTCACCAGCGACGTGTCCGACCGAACGGTCACCCTAACCTTCTCGATGCAGAACATCACCGACGAGGCCGTGACGCTGCAGGGTCTGTCGATCGACGCCGCCCGGTTGGCGCAAACCTCGGTGCGTGTTCGGCCGGACAAGGGGGAACCGCAGGTCAGCGACTCGCCGTTCGGCGGTTCGGCGCTGCCCGTCGAGGTGGCGCCGCGTGCGATGGTGCGGGTGCAGATCAGCCTCGCGCTCCAGGGGTGCACCCCGGTCGCCGACGACAATCCGCCGCTGGTCGTCACGTACGAGACGCACACGAGCGGCGGCCAAGTCACGCAATCAAGCGGCGGCCAGGTCAGTCTCGCGCTGCCTTACGGCAGCGGCTGGGTCACCGACGTGACGAAGTCGCTCTGCGGCTGACGCCGGCCGGATTACGGCTGGACGCGGTGCCTGGCCACGCCGGCGTCGCCGCCGGGATCGCCGGCGGGAACGGCCCCGGCGACCCAGCGCCCGAGCGGGCCTGCCGTCAGCAGCGGGGTGCGGCGCACGAGCAACGTCATACCCGCGACCGCGAGCACCGCGGCGACGGCACCCAGGCCGAGACCGACGCTCACATCCAGCAGGTGGTGCACGTGCGCCGCGACGCGCGCCCACGCGATCAGGGCCGCGCCGAGCACGAACAGCGCGCCGGCGATCCACTTGCGGCGCAACAGGATCAGCACTGCCATGAGCCCCGCGGCGGCCGAGTGGTCGGAGGGGAAGCCGTTGTCCGGGGCGTGCGGCATCAGCGGCGGCACCGACGGGTTCACGACGAACGGCCGCGGGTCCACGTACGAACTGGACGCGATCTTGATGAAGATCAGCACCAGCACCAGCCCGATCACCGCGGACAGCGCGAGTTCCACCTTGCCGCGCCGCGTCTCGGCCCACAGCCACACGGCCGCGAATCCGATCACCATCACGTAGATCAGATACTTCGCTATCGCGACGATGACGCTGTCCATGCCGCTCGCTTCCTGCCGGGGCCGAGGCGTGATCCGGGCCGTTCCCGGGTCGAACCAGACCAGACTACCGACGCGCAGGCCCGCGACGAGGTTCCGCTGCGCGCCAATCCGGCGGCGGAGACGGGGCTGCGCGGTCGTGGCCACACTATGTCGTTCGGATGCGCTGTAGTTCGGATGCGCTCCGGCTCAGAGTGCCAACTGGGCATGCAGCGCCGTGAGTTCGGGTTGCTCCGGATCGAATCGGACCACTACCCGCACCAATGCACGGGCGTCCTCCGTCCATGCGGCATGCACCGAGCCGCGGAGTCGGTAGCGGCTCCCGCCGAGCGAGAAGTCGCACAGCACCGGGGTTTCCGACACGATGACGGCGTCGGTGGGATCGGTGGGGATCAGGCACTGCAGCGCGGCTTCGCTCACGTCCACGAGGGAGCCGGTCACCGTCGCCATCACCGCATCCGATGCCGATGGCGGGTCGCGGTGCGTGTACACGGTGAGGGTGATGGCGCCGTCCGCCGCGGTGCGATCCTGGCGCCGCCGTTGCTCGAACCGCGCCGGGCCGGTCGGCGTGACGTCCCACACCTGAAGGCCGATTGAGCCCTGCCGGGCGGCCAGCGTCACGGGCAGCACACCGGCATGCGGGCCGGCGGACCACCGGAGCTCCAACCGCTCACCGTCCGTGGCGGCAACGGCGACCGCGGCGTCCGCGGGCACGGCGATCGTGATGGCCGCCGCGGACGCGGTCTGCACCCGACCGAACGAGGATTTCCCGGCGGCGTCGTGCATCTCCACGCTCTGACCGGGGCGCGGCAAACCTGTCGTATCGTCCATCGACACACGCATATTCTGCCGCGGATGCCTCGTCGATCTTGCTCGCATCGCCGGGCCGAACAGGTGAACCAATATCCCCGAATTGATGCCTGCACCGCCCGTGGGCCACGTGCCGCGCCAGCCGGCTACCCGATGGCGACCACCACCTGGACGGTCACCGAGAGGTCCGCGCTGCCCGGCAGGACCGGCGTCGTCGCCGAATCCGCCGCGCCGGCCGCCGAGGGCATGGCGTACATCGGCATCGGCGCGCTGCCGCCGGACTCGCTGATGGACATCACCTGGCCGACCGTCACACCGGCCACATCCGCAAGCTGTTTCGCTTGCGTCAGCGCCTGTTTCACCGCATCCGCGCGGGCCTTCGCCCGCAGCGACGAATCGTCCGCGAAGGAGAACGAGATCCCGTCGACCCGGATCGCATTGCCGGCGGCCGACTGCGCGGCGTCGATCAGGGTGCCCGCCTTCGAGACGTCGTGCAACGTGGCCGTGACCATGTTGGAGACCTCGTAGCCGGTGACGGTCGACCCGTTGTCGGAATAGGTCGCGTACACCGACAGGCTGCTGGTCCTGAGGTCCTTCTCCGCGACCCCGGACGACTTCAGCTTCGCGATGAGACTGGCTGCGGCGGTGTTGTTCTGGTTCAGCGCGACGCTCGCCGTGGCGGCGCGAGTCTGCACGCCCAACTGCACCGTGAGGGTATCCGGCGTGCCGGAGACGGTGCCGGATCCGACAGCGGTGATGGTGCGGTTGGTGAAGGTGTTTTGCGCGTCGGCCGGTGCGCCGGTCGCCTCGGTCGCCTGTGCTGTCTGCGGGGCGGCGCCCACCTGCGGGACGGCGCCCACCTGCTGGACGGAGCCCTGCTGCTGGACCGAGCCAGCTTGTGGCGCGGATACGGCCTGCGCGTTCCTGGGTGCCGTCGCGCCGGCGCAGGCGGCGGTCGCCGCCAGTCCGGCGACGGCGAGTGCGGACAGGAGCACGGTGCGGAACTTCATGGTGCCCTCCTCGAATGGTCACTTCATCAATGGTCACTGCGATGGTGAGACGGAATACCCGGGCGCAGCCGTTGCATGCGGCGCGAATCCCGTCTCAGGCGGGTGCCGACGCGGCCGAGCGTGGCATGCGGCCCGCGGAGCGGGGACCGCGCGTGGCCGACGCCGGCGGGATGGGAGAGTGGGGGCATGACTGCCGATGCCGCGGACGGATTGATCGCGTATCTGAAGGCCTCGCCGTCGCCGTTCCATGCGGTCGCGACATCGGCGCGGCTTCTCGAAGCGGCCGGCTTTTCGGGTATGACGGAGTCCTCGCCGATGCCCACGGCGCCAGGACGGCACTACCTGATCCGCGGCGGCTCGCTGGTCGCATGGTCGACGGAGCGCGCCGCCGGACCGGCCACCCCCTTCCGCGTGGTCGGCGCGCACACCGACAGCCCGAACCTGCGCATCAAACCGCAGCCGGACCTGGCGCGGGCAGGTTTCCGGCAGCTCGGCGTCGAGGTGTACGGCGGCCCGCTGCTCAGCTCCTGGCTCGACCGCGATCTCGGCCTCTCCGGGCGTGTGACGATCCGGGCCGGCACGGAACTGGACGCGATCCGGGCGCGCGCGGCGCGGGACCTCGTCATCTCCGCAACTGGTTCTGTCGCAGCCGATGCCGAGGATGACGACCCTTCTGAGGTGATGCCCGCGCCGGGAGATGCCGCGCCCGCGGGGGCCACTACCGTGCTCGTGCGCTTCGACGAGCCGCTGCTCCGGGTGGCGCAACTGGCCATCCACCTCGACCGCGCGGTGAACACCGACGGCGTGAAACTCAATCCGCAGCAGCATCTCTCACCGATCTGGGGGCTCGGCGCGGAACCGGGGGACTTCACCGCCTTCCTCGCGGAACAGATCGGCGTCGACCGAGCCGACGTGCTCGGGTGGGACGTGATGACCCACGACGTGCAGGGGCCGCAGCGGATCGGCGCCGAGCGGGAGTTCGTCGCTGGCGGACGGATGGACAACCTCGCGACGAGCTTCGCCGGAACGCGAGCGCTGATCGACGCCTGCGACGCCCCGGCGGTAAATGCGACAGCCACTGGGCCGCAACCGATTCCGCTCCTGGTGTTGTTCGATCACGAGGAGGTCGGCAGTACCTCGGAGCGCGGCGCGAACTCCACCCTGCTGCCGAGCGTTCTGGAGCGGATCGTGATGTCCCGCGGCGGGTCTCGGGACGACTATCACCGCGCCATGGCCGCGACGGTGATCGCGTCCGGCGACATGGCCCACGCGACGCACCCGAACTACGTCGACAAACACGAGCCGCAGCACCAGATCTCGATCGGCGGCGGACCGGTCCTCAAGATCAACAACCAGCTGCGGTACGCGACCGGAGCCCCGGGGGCGGCTGCGTTCGTGCTCGCCTGCGAGCAGGCCGATGTGCCGCTGCAGCGGTTCGTCACCCGGTCCGACCTGCCCTGCGGATCGACCGTCGGCCCCATGACGGCCGCCCAGACCGGCGCCGAGACAGTCGATTTCGGCGCGCCGATGCTCTCCATGCACTCCGCCCGCGAGCTGGTCGGAACCGCCGACCAGGCCATGTACGCCGCCGCGCTCGCCGCCTTCCTCGCCCCCGGATGATCACCTGTTGCGTGCGATTCGTTGCGGAATTCGGAACGAATCCCACACCAAAGATGATCTTCCTAAATGGCGCGACGGGCGGAGTCGAGCACGACACCCAACCGGTCGAAAACCTCCGCGCCGAGCTGCTCGCGGACGGCTCCGAGGTAGGCGCCAGCCGCATCGTCGAGGCGGGTGAGCCGTTGCTGCCCGTTGGCCGATAGGTGGATCACCACGAGCCGGCGATCGGACAGATCCGGTCGGCGGTAGACAAGCGCGTTGCTGGCCAACGAGTCCACGATCCGGGTGAGCGAGGCCGGCGGGATATCGAGCGCCTTGGTGAGTTCGCCCATGGTGCAGCCGGTTTCGGTGAGGCTGCGCAGCACCCGCCACTGATCGAGACTCGCGCCGTGCGCCGCCAAGGCCGCGCCGAGCCCACCCACGACCACCCGGTGCACGCCGAGCAGCGCCTCGACGACCGCTGTCGGAGGCGCTATGGCCGGAGGCGCAGCGGTTGGGCGTGCGGTGGCCGGTCGTGTGGTGGCCGCCATTCCGCTCCTCCTCGCCGGGTTGCCGATCACGATACGCTCCCGGGTATGACGGATTCGGCGGACATTCGCAGCCCGGCCGAATTGCTCTACGCCGGGCCGGACCCGCGCGTCGTGCGGATCGGCGTGCTCGTGCCGATGTCGGGCGTGCTCGGGCTCACCGGGCCGTCCGGGCTCGCCTACGCGGAACTCGCGGCGCGCGAGTTCAATGCCGCCGGCGGCGCGCACGGCCGGCCGATGGAGTTGGTACCCGTCGACGCGGGGCAACCGGCGACCCACGTCGTCTCCGCGGTCCGCGCGCTGGTGGACTCGTGCCTGGTGGACGCCCTGGTCGGCTTCCACACCAGCGACGTTCGCCGCGCGGTCGATACCGCTATCGGCGGGCGGGTGATGTCCGTCTTCACGCCTCCGCACGAGGGCGGGCCGGTCGCTGCCCGCGCGGTGCGCCTCGGGGAATCGCCTGCGGCGCAACTCATTCCGACAATGCGCTGGCTTCACGAACATCGTCATATTCGTCGCTGGGCGCTCGTGGGGAACGACTACATCTGGCCCCAGGCGATGCACCGGACGGCACGGCGCGTGGTCGGGCAGCTGTACGGCGACGTCGTCTTCGACCGACTCGTGCCCGTCGGCGTGCTGCACCTCGATCGGCTGCTGCACGGGCTCGACGCGGCGCGCCCGGACGCGGTGGTGGTGAGCCTGGTAGGCAGCGACCTCGTCGCGTTCAATCGGGCCTTCCGCGCGGCCGGGCTCGACCGCCGGATGATCCGGCTGTCCGGCTCGCTGGAGGAGAACTGCCTGCTCGCGTCCGGCGGGGATGACGGCGGCGAGCTCTACGCGTGCATGCGATCGTTGCCCTCCATCGCCGATCCCCGGCACGAGGATCTGGCCGCGGCCGCTGACCGGGCGTTCGGGCCGACTGCCCCGCCGCTCGACGCGTACGCCGAGGGTTGTTACGACGGTGTCCACCTCGCCGGGGCCATGGCCCGGACCGGGAACCTCACCGCCGCGACCGCGACAGTCGTTGCGCACCATATGGTGTCGACGCCGCGCGGCACGGACGTCGCGGACTTCTGGCGCGGCACCCCGCTCGGTGCGCCGTCGCGGCGAATGAACCTGGCGGTGGCCGATGGGCTCGACCTGCGGGTAGTCGCGACCTTCGACTGACTCCGAGCGGACTCCTCGCCGGACTCCCGCCCACTCCCGCGTTTGCGTCGGGCGAAGGCCCAAACTATTTCCAGATGGAACGATCTGGAGTAACCTTCACATCGAAAAAGCGAACGGCACGACCGGCGTGAAGGAACAGTCCATGGCGAACGAAGCAGCAGGCACCGGACCGACTTCCACCGGCGGCACCGCGAACACCGCCGGCACAGATCAAACCGCCGACGGCACCACCGACATCGCCCAGTACGGCTACAAACAGGAACTCAAGCGATCGCTCACCTTCAGCGACCTCTTGATCTACGGCCTCATCTTCATGGTGCCCATCGCCCCGTTCGGCATCTTCGGCTCGGTCTTCGCCAGCTCCGGCGGCATGGTCGCACTCACCTACGCCATCGGCATGGTCGCCATGATGTTTACCGCCAACTCCTACGCCCAGATGTCCCGCGCCTTCCCGATGGCTGGCTCCGTCTACACGTACGCCGGCCGCGGCATCGGCGCCCCCGTCGGCTTCATGGCCGGCTGGATGATCCTGCTCGACTACTTCCTGGTCCCCGCGCTGCTCTACCTGGTCGCCTCGGTCGCGATGAACTCGTTGGTCCCGGCCGTCCCGGTGTGGCTGTGGTTGGTCGTCTTCGTCGTCTTGAACACCGTGGTGAACTACAGCGGCATCGAGATGACGGCCCGCGTCAACAAAATCATGCTCATCGCCGAGCTCATCGTGCTCGCCATCTTTCTCGTGATCGGCATCGTCGCGCTCGCGAACGGGAGGGGTCGCGGCTTCAACTTCGACGCGATCTTCAGCGCGCACACCTTCTCGTGGGGGCTCGTGTTCGGAGCGGTTTCCGTTGCGGTGCTGAGCTTTTTGGGCTTCGACGGCATCTCCATGCTCGCCGAGGAGAACCGCGCCAAGGCCAAGGCGATCGGCCGCGCGATGGTCGCCGCGCTGCTGCTGGCCGGCACCTTGTTCATCGTCCAGACGTGGGTCGCCTCGCTGTTGGTCACCGACCCGGCCGGTCTGATCGCCTCCGGTGATCCCGACGGAACCGCCTTCTATGATGCTGCCCGGGTCGCGGGTGGTGCATGGCTCTCCGCGCTCACCGCATTCGCGACCGCGATCTCCTGGGGCTTCGCGAACTCGCTCGTGGCCCAGGCCGCCACCTCCCGGCTGCTCTTCGCGATGGCCCGCGACAAGCAGCTACCGCGCTTCCTGTCGAAGGTCAACCCGAAACACCAGGTCCCGGTCAACGCCACGCTGCTGGTTGCGCTGCTCTCGCTGGCGCTGGGCATCTACATGGCCGAGCGCTCGAACGGCATCGAGCTGCTGTCGACGCTGGTCAACTTCGGCGCACTCACCGCGTTCCTGGTGCTGCACGTGAGCGTGGTGGTGCACTTCGTCGGCCGGCGGCACAGCAGACGATGGTGGGCGCATCTCGTCGCGCCGATCATCGGCTTCGCGATCCTCGCTTACGTGGTGATCAACGCGAAGATCGCGGCGCAGACGCTCGGCTTCGTCTGGTTCGCCATCGGCATCGTGATCCTCGTCGTGCTCATCGCCATGGGGCGGCGGCCGCGGCTCGCGGGCGTGGCCGACGATCAGTCCGCGGATTCCGCGGCCACGGAAGGAGTCTGATCATGGCGGTCCTGAAGCTGGATGCCGCGGAAGCCAACCTCTCGTACTCCTTCGGCGGACACGAGCCGCGGCTGCACGCCAGCCCCGGCGACGTGATCGTGGTGGACACCGAGGACTGCTTCGGCGGCTTGGTGCGCACCGTCGACGACCTGCCCAGCCAGGTGTGCGCGTTCCCCTACCTCAACCCCGTCACCGGGCCGATCTTCGTGGCAGGCGCCGAGGTCGGTGACACGCTCGCCGTGCACTTCGTGGAGATCGCCCCGGCCCGCGACTACTGCTTCTCGTCCACGTTCCCGCACTTCGGCGCGCTCACCACTACGCATCAGACCGCGATGCTGCACGACGCGCTGCCCGAGGTGGTCTGGCGGTACGACGTCGACGTCGCCCGCGGCGTCGCCGTATTCCACGCGCGGCAGGGCGACTTCGCGCTGGAGCTGCCGCTCGATCCCATGCACGGCACCGTCGGCGTGGCGCCCGCCGCCGACGAAGTGATCATGTCCATCACCCCGGGCGCGCACGGCGGCAATATGGACACCCCCGAGCTGCGCGCGGGCACCACGGTCTACTTCGGCGTCAACGTTCCCGGCGCCATGCTGGCCCTGGGCGACGGGCACTGCCGCCAGGGCGAGGGCGAGACTTGCGGCACCGGACTCGAAGCGGCGATGCGCACCACGATCGTCATCGACGTGCTCAAGGGCGCCGAAACCCCTTGGCCCCGTTTGGAATCCGACGAGTTCCTGATGTCGACCGGCTCGGTGCGACCGCTCGAGGATGCGTTCCGCATCAGCCAGCACGACCTCGTCGGGTGGACCGGCGGCCTGACCGGGCTCTCCCAGCTGGACGCCCTGCAGGTGGTGAGCCAGGCCGGGCTCGCACCCGTCGGAAACGTCGTGGACACCAACTACACGATGGTCGCGAAGCTCCCGAAAGCCGTTCTCGGGTCGGGGGTCTCAGCGTACGGCGGGATGCATGCGCGGATGCGCGCCGCGGCCGCCGAGTATCTCGCATCCCGCTGACCATCGGGCCGCTGATGACGCTCCTCGCGCGCGAAGCGCGCCAAGCCTCGTCATAGTCGGTGATACCCAGTCGGATACTCGACGGACCTTGATCGCTCCCGTATAGTTCGCCGGACAACGGTGCTGTCGACGACGCGATGGGCGGGCCGCAAGGACCCGTACGCCGCCGACGGCGGTGCTTCATGTGCAAAGTCGGGTAACACTCGAAGGAGTTCGCATGGGGTTCATCAAGGCGTTCGCCGGGTCCGTCGGCGGGATGCTCGCCGACCAGTGGAAGGATTTCCTCACTCCCCCACCGGATATCGCGCCGACCGCAGCGATCTTCCCGGCGGTACCGCAGGGCCAGAACGCCGGCCGCGGCTCGAACACCAAGGGCTCCGAGCACATCATCACGAACGGCAGCCGGATCGTCGTGCCCGAGGGCTACGGGCTGGTCACGTTCCAGGACGGGGCGCTCACCGCGTTCGTAGCGGAGCCGGGCGGGTTCATCTGGGCGTCGAACGACCCGAACTCGCAGTCGTTGTTCGCCGGCGACGGGTTCCTGTCCTCGACGGTGAAGATGTCCTGGGAGCGGTTCAAGTTCGGCGGTCAACCGGGTTCGCAGCAGTTGGCGTTCTACGTCAACCTGAAGGAGATCCCGAACAACCGATTCGGCACACAGTCCGAGATCTATTGGGACGACGCGTATCTCGGTGCCCAGGTCGGCGCGGTGACGCGCGGTACGTACACGATCAAGATCGTCGACCCGATCCTGTTCATCAAGGGATTCGTGCCCGCCACCTATTACGGCGCCGCGCCGCGGGTGTTCGACTTCACCGACCTGGACAACGACGCCGCCAGCCAGCTGTTCAACGAGGTGGTCGGCTCGCTCGCCGCGGCCTTCTCGCACTACACGAACGACCCGAGCCAGGGGAACCGGATCGCCAAGATCCAGGGCGACGCCATCGGGTTCGCGCAGTCGCTGTCGGCCGCGGTCGAGCAGGGGTACCAGTGGACCTCCGACCGCGGGCTCACCATCGTCAAGGTCGCCTTGCAAGCGATCGAATATGACGAGGACACCCGCGCACTGCTGTCCGATGTGAAGAAGGCGGACGCGCTCGCGGGCGCGCGGGGCAACTCGTTCATGCAGCAGGCCGCGGCCCGCGGCATCCAGGCCGCCGGCGAGTCCGGCGGCGGAGGTGCGGGCATGGCGATCCTCGGCATGGGCATGAACGCCGCCGGTGGAGCGGTGTCCGGGTTGCAGCAGCCCGTCTACCAGCAGCCGCCTGCGGGATACCCGCAGCAGGGGTACCAGCAGCAGGGCTATCCGCCGCCGGGGTACGCCGCTCCACCGGGATACCCGCCGCAGGGTTATGCGCCGCCGCCCGGATACCCGCCCGTGCCGGGCTACCCGCCGCAGGCGCCCGGGCAGGCGCCCCCGCAGCCACCGCCTCCCGCGGCGCCCGATCCCGCGACGCAGGCCGCGCCGGCTGCGGACGATCCGATCGCGAAGCTGACGCAGCTCAAGACCATGCTCGACAATGGGCTCATCACCCAGGCCGACTACGACGCGGCCAAGGCCAAAGCACTGGGGCTGTAGCGCCATGGACACCGCTCCCGGCGAGAGCCAGGTCGCCGGTCCACCACGGCAATGGAGCCCGGCCGAGCCCGCGCCCCTGCCGCCGGCGCCGTGGCATACCGCCGGCCCGCCGCCACCACCGTCGGCGCCGGTGTCTCCCGGGGCTCCCGGCCCGATGCCCCCTGCGGCCAGCGGCCCGCCCCCGCCCGCCTTCGGGCCCGCAGCCGTGGCGGTCGCGGAGCCAACCGGCCCCGCGGTGGTGCAGACCGACGTCGGCGCCAAGGACGGGCTGGCGAAGTGTTCCCGGTGCGGCTCCACGGATATCGCGCTGAACATCGCGACCGGGCACCTGCGGTGCAACTTCTGCCGGTTCGAACAGGCCAGCCCGAACGCGCTCGCCACCTACCACCTGGACGGTGACCCGAAGCTGCTCACCGGCCTGGTCGTCGGATCGGGCTCCGCGGACATCGTGCCATCCACCGACGAGGTGCTCACCTTCAAGTGCGCTGCCTGCGGCGCGGAAGTCGTCATCGACACCAAGTCGAGCATGCAGGCCCGGTGCCACTGGTGCCGCAACACGCTGTCGATGAATCAGCAGATCCCCAACGGCGCCGTGCCGGACATGATCCTGCCGTTCAAGCTCAGCAAGGAGACCGCGGTCGCGAACATCAGCGCGTTCGTCGGCAAGCGGATGACGTTCGCGCACCCCACGTTCAAGGCCGAGTTCCAGCCGGAGAACGTCATGGGCGTTTATATGCCCTACATGGTGGTCGACGTCAACGCGAAGATCCGGCTCACCGGGCAGGGCGAACACCAGACGCGGAGCTACACCGAGAAGCACGGCGACAACGAGGAACGGTATTACGACGCGGACGTGTACGACGTCGCCCGCGCGTTCGACATCTACATCGACGACCTGACCGTCGAGTCGTCCAGCGAACGCCTCGATCAGACGCCCTCGCGCAACTCGAACAACATCATCAACGCGATCATGCCGTTCGACCCGGCCGAATCGGTGACCTACAACTCGAACTATCTGACGGGATTCGCGTCCGAGAAGCGCGACACGAACGTCACGGATCTCGCGCCCATCGTCACGACCCAGTCGCAGGACATCGCCCGCTACCAGGCGAACAACACGCTGCAGTTCTACGACCGCGGCGTGCGGTGGGACGACGAACAGATCGACCTCGTCGGCCAACGCTGGGTGTCGGCGTACCTGCCGGTGTGGCTGTACAGCTACTACGAGAAGAAGTCCAACGGGAAGTCCTTCGTGCACTACGTGGCGGTGAACGGCCGCACCGGCAAAACGATGGGATCGGTCCCGATCAACCAGCTCAGGCTGCTCCTGGTGTCCGCGGTGGTCGAGATCATCGGGATCATCCTGGGCGTGATCATCCTCCTGGTGGCCTGATGATGCCGGACATCGCGCAGCTGACGAACATCGTCATACGAGCGGCTTCTGATAATTCGGACAACAACTCCGGCAAGCTCGGGTTGATCCTGATGCTCGCGGGGTTCGTGTTCTACGGCGCGATGTACCTGCGCTACCGGAACACCGACAAGCGGGATCACTACGAGTCGGAGACCAAGGCCGAGACGGCGAATATGGAGGCCCAGGACTCATTCTCGCGCTCGCTGACGCACCTGAAGAACTCGCGTATGTCCGGCGCGGACAACACCAGCGTGCGCGGCGCGCGGGCCGGCGGGCTGTCGTCGCTGACGAGCGGGGTGCTGCCGAAGGGCCTGAACGGGATCTTGCCTAAGGAGTTCCGCGATCACTGACGTTGCCGCTGCTGGCTTCTCGGCTGCTGGGGTCGCCGTTGCCGGGCTCGCGGCCGCTGAGTGCCGCCAGGTCGCGGACGTCGGTGCTGAGCAGCCCCATGACGGTGACCAGCGCCCCGGACATGCTGTCGACACCACCCTGCAAATCGCGAGTGTCGTTGGCGGCCAGGTCGTTTCGGGCCGCATCGGTGTAGAGCGCCGTCATATCCGCGTCGAGCCGTACATCCTCGAGGTGCCGGACGGCGGCGAGCGCGGCCACGATCGGGGCGAACTCCGCCAGGTGCGCCTGGTAGGCGGCCAACGCCGCGACGCGGTCGACCAGGGAGTTCCACGTCATGGTGAGGGCCGTGAAGTGCTCGCCGAAGAGGGCCTGCGCTCGGGCGAGGACGGGGTTGTCCGGACCGGCCGGCCGGGGTCCTAGCTCGAGGCGTAGTTCGTAGAGGCGGTATGCGGCATAAGCGATGTCGGCCGCCTCGCGCACCGGGTCGAGCCGCACCCGATGGGTGTCCAGCAGGTCGTGGTGCCAGGCCGGGTTCGCCAGGACGGCGCGGGCGATGTCGTGGGCCACGTCGGCCAGCCGCGCCTCGTACGGCCGGTCGCGCCACGGAATCGTCGACCAGGCCGTGAAGTCGATGCGCTCTTGCTCGGCGTGGCGTCGATGCCTCCTGGTGGACGTCTTGGTCCCGGCCGGCCGGAGGACGCCATCCGGCAGATCGCCGGCGCGTACCGAGTTGACCACCACGACGCCGTCCGTCACCGAGCTCCGCACGCGGTGCATGATCGCCTCCCGGGCGGACGCCGATCGGTCCGCCGGCGGGGTACTCGCGGGCTCGTTCATCGACAGTCCTTACCTGGGCGCCGATTCAGCCTAACGTGCCGTGGCCGCCTGATGGAGGCTCGGATCTTCTGCTTCTTCAAGCGCGGCAGGATACTCCGTACTCGCCAAGAGCACGCTGAATGACGAATGGTCATATCAGCTTGTGCCCCGATGACAGGTGCGGCGTAGCGTCAGTCCCATGTCGATCATGCCGTCGGCAATCGAAGGTACCTGCGTCTTCCGTGATTGGCGCACGTGGTTTCGCGTGACCGGCTCTCTCGGTTCGAAGTTGACACCGCTCGTCGTGCTGCACGGTGGGCCGGGCGCCGCACACAACTACACGTTGCGAATTGCGAACGTGGCTAGATCGGGACGGGCCGTGGTGCATTACGACCAGCTCGGCGTCGGGCAGTCCACGCATCTGCCGAACCAGCCTACGGACTTCTGGACGGTCGAGCTCTTCCTGGAGGAGTTGGACAACCTGCTCGGGCACCTCGGTATCGCGGACTCCTATCACCTGCTCGGCCAGTCGTGGGGTGGCATGCTCGCGGCCGAGCACGCGGTGCGTCGACCCCGCGGGCTGCGCAGCCTCGTGATCGCGAACTCGCCCGCGTCGATGGATCTGTGGGTGCGGGAGGCCGACCGCCTTCGTGGCCTCCTTCCTGAGTCGACACAGCTGGTGCTGCGTGCCCACGAGCAAGACGGCACCACGGACCACCCGGACTATCTCGCGGCGACGAAGGAGTTCTACAACCGATTCGTCTGCCGCGTGGTCCCCAATCCGCCGGAGGTTGTCGCTTCGGACGAGGCGACAGCCGCAGACCCGACCGTTTATCACACGATGAACGGGCCTAATGAATTCCACGTCGTCGGCACACTGCGCGACTGGACCATCGTCGATCGAATACCCCGGATCGACGTCCCCACGCTGTTGATCAACGGCGCGCACGACGAAGCAACGGCGATCACCATGCAGCCGTTCTACGATCGCATCCCGAACGTCGAGTGGACTGTTTTCGAGAATTCAAGTCACATGCCGCATGTCGAAGAAGAGTCACGCTACCTCGACGTATTGAACACCTTCCTGATCGCCCATGATGGGACGGAGAAGACACATGCGAAATAAGTTGACGGCGGGGTTCGCCGCGGTGCTGCTGGTCGTCGCGGCGGGCTGCAGTTCCGTGGCGCCGATCACCACGGCGGGTTCCGGGCAGAACGGCCCCAACTCGACGCCGAGCGGCGCGAGCACGAGCAGCGGAACATCGGCCTCCGCCGGGTCCTCCACTGCCTCGGCCGGTGCGAGCTCGGCGCCGGCCGGGTTCCAGTCCGAGCACAAGGGCGGCACGCTGAAGCTGCTTGCCAGCGGCGGCGGAGGAACTGTCGATACGCAGATCAATTACACGAACACGTTCTGGCAGCTGTTCCAGAACGTCTATGACGGCCTGGTGAAATTCCACTTCGGAGTCGACGGGGCGGCATCGGACGACGTGGTCCCGGACCTCGCGACCGCGATGCCGAAAGTCACCAACGACGGTAAGACGTACACCTTCACCTTGCGGCAGGGCATCAAGTTCTCCAACGGCCAGCCGGTGACCGTGGCCGACGTTCTTGCCACCTTCCAGCGCCTGTTCAAGGTGTCCAGCCCGAACGCGGCCTCCTGGTATTCGGTGCTGGTCGGCGCGGACGCCTGCCTGAAAACACCGGCGAGCTGCACCCTCGACGGCGGCGTCGTCGTCGATCCGACCACGAATCAGGTGCAGTTCAACCTGACGAAGCCGGATGCGGAGTTCATATACCAGTTGGCTGTGCCGTTCGCGGCGATCATCCCGAAGGATTCACCGGCGCACGATGTCGGTTCGAACGCGCTACCCAGCACCGGTCCCTACATGATCAAGTCGTACAACCCGACGACGGAGATGGATCTCGTACGCAACCCGAACTTCCAGGTGTGGGCGCCCGAGGCGCAGCCCGAGGGTTACCCGGACGAGATCCAGTACCAGTTCACGCTGGATGCCGAGGCGGAGGTGTCGGCCGTCGAGAACGGGCAGGCAGATTGGATGTTCGATCCGCCGCCCGCGGATCGGCTGTCGGAGATCGGCACGAAGTATGCGAACCAGGTGCACGTCAATCCGCAGGCCGCGTTCTGGTATGTGCCTTTGAACACGAACCTTCCACCGTTCAATAACATCAAGGCCCGCCAAGCGATCAACTGGGCCGTCGACCGTAACGCGGTCGTCCAGCTGTTCGGCGGCAGCGTCGTGGCCCAGCCGGTGTGCACCATCCTGCCGCCTGGATTCCCCGGCCACGTCGACAACTGCCAGTACACCAAGGGCGGCGGAACGAAGTGGGCTGCCCCGGATCTCGCGAAGGCGAAGGAGCTCGTCAAGGAGTCGGGCACCGCGGGCCAGGAGGTGACGGTGATCGCCGAGAACTATGCCACGGCAAAATCCATCGGCGAATACATGCAGAGTCTGCTGAACGAGCTCGGGTACAAGGCCAATCTCAAGCTCTTGTCGGAGAACGTCGAATTCACCTACATCCAGAACACCAACAATAAGGTCCAGTTGTCCGTGACGCAGTGGTACCAGGACTACCCGGCGGCATCCGACTTCCTGCAAGTGCTGCTTTCCTGCCAGAGCTTCCACCCGGGTAGCGACGCGAGTATCAACATCGCCGGATTCTGCGATAAGAGCATCAATACGCAGATGGATCAGGCCGAGGCGCTGATGGTCAATGACCCGACAGCCGGCAATGCGCTGTGGAGCAAGGTCGATCAGGAGATGATGGCGCAGTCTCCGATCGTCCCGCTGTTCACACCGCACATCGTCGATTTCTTATCGCCCCGAGTCGGGAACTACCACTACAGCAACGTGTTCTTCATGTGTATCGATCAGTTGTGGGTGAAGTGATTGCCGACCGCGCGTAAAGCGGACGCACGGCTGATCGACGGCACACAAATCGCGCCAGTACTTCGCCGGCGGAACATCGTCGGCGAAGTACTGGCCGCGCCCCAGGCCGTCGTCGCGCTCATCATCCTGGTGTTGGTGACGCTCAGCGCCGTGCTCGCGCCGCTGTATGCCAGGTTCGTGGCGCACACGGACCCCTTCAGTTCGCAGGTGTCCGCGACGATCACCCTCGGCGGCAAGGCCGTGCCCGTCATGCAACAGAGCACCACGGGGCTCAAACTCGGCGTCACACCGATAGGACCGACGTGGAGTGGTCAGTACTTCATCGGTGCCGACAATCAGGGGCGAGACGTGATGTCGCGTCTGCTGTACGGCGGGCGCGACAGCCTCCTGATCGGGATCACCTCGGCCATCGCCTGCTGCGTCATCGCCCTGGTGCTAGGGGTCCTCGCCGGATACGTCGGCGGGATCGTCGACGGCGTTCTGTCCCGCATCTTCGATGTGCTGTGGGCATTTCCGGTTTATCTGCTCGCGATCTGCCTGTCCATCGTGCTGCTGACGTCCAGGATCGCGTTCGGACCCATCGTCATCGACTCCAGCAGCCTGATCCTGCCCATCGCCATCATCTCTATCATCTACGTGCCTTACATTGCGCGCCCGCTCCGGGCGCAGGTGCGCAGCCTGTGCCAACGCGGGTTCGTGCAAGCGTCGATCTCCGTTGGCTCGTCGAACTGGCGCATCATTCGGCGGGACATCCTGCCGAACGTCATGCCGAGTGTCATCGTCTATTTCCCGATCATGGTGGCGCTCAACATCCTCATCGAATCGTCGCTGTCGTTCCTGGGAGTCGGCGTGCAGCCGCCGAATGCCAGTTGGGGGACGATCATCAATGACGGACTGCCCCTGCTGTACACCCGACCGCTGGTCAGCCTCGCGCCCGGCATCATGATCGCGGTCACGTGTGTGGCACTCAATTTGATCGGCGACACCATCCGAGATGTCCTCGATCCGCAGGCCAAGATCCGCGAGGCCGTCTGATGGGGCGGTTCATCCTGCGGCGGGCGCTGTCCGCGCTGGTCGTGCTGTTCACGACGAGCGTCATTGCGTTCCTGCTGTTTTTCGTCACACCAGGCGTCGACCCTGCGGCCCGTATCGCGGGGCGCAGCGCAACCCCGGCGACGCTGGCGGCGGTCAGGCACTCCTTCGGCCTCGACCAGCCGCTGCCCGTGCAGTACGTCAAGATGATGCAGCACTTGTTCATTACCCGCGATCTGACGTCGTTCGTCAACCGCGGCGCGAAGGTGGTTCCGCAGATTATCGCGGCAACGCCGATCACCCTCTCACTTGTGTTCGGCACCGCGATCATTTCGATGGTCGTCGCCGCGGCCTTCGGACTGGTCTCAGCGGTACACAAGGGACGATTCGTGGACCCGTTCCTGATGGCGCTCGCCGTTCTCGGAATCTCCGTTCCGGTGTTCTGGCTCGGTGAGATCGCGAACTTACTGACCCAGGGTGGTTTGCACTCCAGCGTGTTCTCGTGGGTTCCGCCACTCGGATATGTGCCGCTGACGGCCAACATCGGACTGTGGGCGCTACACCTGCTTTTCCCGTGGATCACGATGTCCGTGCTGTATGCGGGCGTGTACTCACGCGTGCTGCGCGGCGAAATGATTACCACGCTCGGGGAGCAGTTCATCCAGGCCGCCCGCGCGAAGGGTATCAGCGAGCGGCGGCTGGTATGGCGGCACGCATTCCGATGTGCCCTGGTCCCGGTCACCGCGTTGTTCGGCTTGGATATCGGCGTTCTCGTCGGTGGCGCGGCGCTGCTGACGGAGGTTGTCTTCGGCCTGCCCGGCGTCGGCTACCTGACGTACCAATCGCTTCAGACTGTGGACCTGCCGATGATCATGGGGACGGTTATCTATGCGGCGTTCTTCGTGGTGCTCATGAACGCGATCGTGGACATAGTGCACGCGCGGCTCGACCCCAGAGTCCGTCATGCCTGACACCATGCAGGCCACCGCGCGCGCCGTCGGCGCGGACGTGGCGCTTCGCGTCGAGTCTCTGACCATCGACATACGGACGAAAAGCGGTGTCGCCCATATCGTTCAGGATGTGTCCTTCACGGTGGCGAAGGGCGAGTTCGTAGGGATCGTCGGCGAGTCGGGCTCCGGGAAGAGCATGACGCTGATGAACCTGCTGCGCCTGATCGACAACCCCAATCTGAACGTCAGCGGACACGTATGGTTCGACGGCGAGGATCTACTCGCGCTCCCCGCGAAGCGGCTCCGCGAGATTCGCGGCGGCAAGATCGCGATGATCTTCCAGGATGCGATGACGGCGCTGACGCCGGTGTACACGGTGGGTTGGCATATCGCGGAACAATTGCGGGCACACCGGGCTCTCTCCCGCCGTGCCGCGCGGGAGCGAGCGATCGAGCTGCTGACCGAGGTCGGCATCCCGTCACCGGAATTGCGGGTCGACAGCTTCCCGCACGAATTGTCAGGCGGGATGCGGCAGCGGGCCGTGATTGCGATGGCCCTTGCCTGCGACCCGAAGGTCCTGCTGGCGGACGAGCCGACAACGGCCCTCGATGTGACGACGCAGGCGCAGATCCTCGACCTGATCCGTCGCCTGCGCACTGTCCATGGTTCGGCCGTGGTTTTCGTGACACACGATATCGGCGTGATCAGCGACTCCGCCGATTCGATCCTGGTGATGTACGCGGGCCGCGTCGTGGAACAGGGGCGGACGGTCGACGTGCTTGCGGCGCCGCAGCACCCTTATACGCAGGGCCTGCTTGGATCTATCCCGACGCCGGGGGCAAGCCGATTGACATCGCAGCTGGTGTCCATCGACGGGTCCGCGCCGACGCCGTCGGAGCAGGTGGTGGGCTGCGCGTTCCGGCCTCGGTGCGCCTACGCCTTCGACAAGTGCTTCACGGTGCCGGCGTTGCGGCCGCGCGAGGGGCAGGCCGACGACCACCTCGACGCGTGTTGGTTACAGCGACAAGCGCAGATGGACCTGAGAATTGAGGCGGGATCGTAGTGATGTCAGGTGAATCGGCGATGACGTCCGTGAACGCGTCGGTGCGCACGCCGCGCGTGAGCGGCGAAGAGTTGCTGCGCGTGCAGCACCTTGTCAAAAGGTTTCCGGTCAACCATCGGATCGGCTCCCGTCGCCGTGAGCTGGTCGCTGTCGACGATGTCAGTTTCAGCGTCTCGCGCGGAGAGACGCTTGGGATTGTCGGCGAGTCAGGTTGCGGCAAATCGACTCTCGCCCGTTGTGTGATGGGTCTTGAGCGTCCCAGCGGCGGGGCGATCGCCATCGAGGGGCGGGATCTCACGACGGCGTCCAAGAAGACGATGCGATCGCTTCGCCGGGACGTACAAATGGTCTTCCAGGACCCGTACGACTCGCTCAATCCGCGTCGACGCGTCGGCGATATCGTCGCCGAGCCGATGCTGGTCCATGGTCTCGCCGACGCGGCCGGCGCCCGCAAGGAGGCGGCGCGCCTATTCGATGTCGTCGGTCTCAACCCGCGATATCTGGATCGATACCCCAACGAGTTCTCCGGTGGCCAGCGGCAACGGGTGGGGATCGCGCGGGCTTTGGCAGCGAAGCCCAAGATCCTGGTGGCCGACGAGCCGGTCTCCGCATTGGATGTCTCGGTGCAGGCGCAGGTGTTGAACCTGCTGAGCGCATTGCAGCGCGAATTCGATCTGACCTACATCTTCGTGTCCCACAATATCGACGTGGTCCGGTACATGTCGGATCGGATCGCCGTCATGTATCTGGGCCGCATCGTGGAGATGGCATCCGCCGCGGACATCTACGCGGCACCGCAACATCCCTACACGGTGTCGCTGCTCGGCGCGATCCCGAACAATCTCGTGGGCAATGGCGCCGCCGCGGGCAAGCGACGCCGACGCATCGTGCTGCGTGGCGACATTCCGAGCCCGGTTGATCGGCCGTCGGCGTGCCCCTTCGAGCCACGATGCCCAGTGGCGCAGGAGATCTGCCGGGTGAGGGATCCGGAGTTTCGAACACTCGATGACGGGCGCTACATTGCATGCCACTTCCCGGGCTCGCTCGACCCGTTCGAAGCTTGATCGAACCGGTGCTTTCCCGGAGCGTGGACACGCGACCCCTCGCCGGTCAGGTAGGCGTTTCCGTAGCTCACCCTGGCGATTCATATCCGACGTGTGCCGACAGACTGCGAAGGCCGGGTCACACTCATCGGCAACGTGCTCAATCCGGGGGCTGTTGCCTGCGTCCCTAGGATGAATCCGTGAGCGACGCGTTGATGCAGGGTTTCCCGGTCCCCGCAGATTCTCGGGTGACGATCGCCAACTGGCAGGATCCGCCGTTCAACAGGTGGGGGTTCTCGCACGTTCGGGAGCTGATACCGACGCAGCGAATCGCCGCGGCGACTCATGCGCCGTCGGCCCCGAGACGTGACTGCGTGGCCGATATCGATCCCATTCGTGTTCCGCGACATCGCGGTGGCACCAGCACCTTTCGGGATTTCCTTCTTGACAGTAACGTCGACGCGGCAGTGATCATGCATGACGGGAACATCGTCTTCGAGCGGTACTTCAACGGCGTCGCGGCCGATACACCACACCTCTTGATGTCGGTGTCGAAATCGCTGGTCGGTTGCGTGGCCGGAATCCTGTCGTCGCGCGGTGAGTTGGACGTCGCGGCACCCATCGAGCGGTACGTTCCGGAGTCGGCCGACAGCGGGTACTCAGGCGCCACGGTTCGGGACCTGCTCGATATGCGAACCGGCGTGGCATTCAACGAGGACTACACCGATCCGGACGCCGATGTTCGGGTGGTGGAGGAGCACATCGGCTGGCGCCCTAGTTCGCACGGAGAGCCGCGCGGTCTCTACGAGTTCCTCCGGTCGCTGTCGAGTGGAGGCAGCCACGGAGGGCCGTTCACCTATCGATCCGCCGACACGGACATGCTCGGCTGGGTATGTGAGCGTGCCGCCGGTGTCCGGATGGCGGACCTCATCTCCGACTTCCTGTGGCGGCCGATGGGCGCGGAGTTCGACGCGATGATCACCTGCGACGCGCTGGGTTCCGCCATTCATGACGGCGGCGTATGCGCGTGCGCGCGTGACCTCGCCCGCTTTGGGCAGCTTCTTCTTGATGGTGGCGCGGCCGCTGGCCGCGCGGTGATCCCCGAGCCGTGGCTCGCTGACGCGCTGGGCGCCCCGCCGGAGGTGCGCGCCGCGTTCGCCGCCTCGCCGGCGAGCGCGCTGCTGCCCGGCGGGTGGTACCGGAATCAGTTCTGGTTCCTGCCGCAGCCGCAGAACCAACCCGTGCAATTGTGCCGGGGAATCTACGGTCAGTTCGTCATGGTCGACCGCGCGACACGGACGGTCGGAGTGCTCTTCTCAACCTGGCCCGACGCCGAGGATTCCGCGCGCACTATCGATACCGTCAACGCGTTCCACGCGGTGGGGCAGCACTTGGCCGGAGTCGCGCCGACGCGCTTTCTCTAGTTGTCGGCTCCCGTCATTGCCTGGACGGCCTTGGCTGACGACCCGGTCGCGCGCCGAAGCACCAATGCCGCAAGGCCCATGACGACCAGGGTGACCACGAGCATCATCGTGGCCATCGACGCGATATTCGGCCGCAGGCCGGACCGAACGGCGCTGAAAACATAGACCGGCCAAGGTGTCTGGCCCTCCACCGACACGAAGCTCGAGAGGATCACGTCGTCGAGGCTCAAGGTGAAGGACATCAAGGCGCCCGCAACGACGGCGGGCATCATGAGTGGCAGCGTGATTTGGTAGAACCTGCGAAACGGCGGTGCATACAGGTCCGCTGCCGCGGATTCCAGGGTGTCGTCGATGCCGCTCATGCGCGCACGAACGATGAACGCCACCACGGCCGTAGAGAACAGCGAGTGCGACACGACGAGTCGGACGATCCCGTTGTTGAACATCGAGATGCCGTGGTCGACGCCCAACGAAACGAGCCAGGGCAACTCCGAGATCGCCAGCATGATCTCGGGCGTCACCATGATCAACGCGAGGATGGCGATGAAGACCTTCGACCATCGGCCCGCGTGCCGTGCCAGGGACAGGCCTGCAAACGACCCCAGCACCGTCGCTACCACCGCCGTGCCGATCGCGGCCTTGAAGGATGTTGCGACGGCGGCAGTAATCTCCGGCGTCTGCAATGCGCTCGTATAGCCGTTGAAGCCGAATCCGGCCCAATTCAGGAACAGTCGCCCGTTATTGAACGAGTACGCAACAATGTATGCGATGGGCAGGAAAAGGAATACGTAGACGAGCACCGGCCAGACGCGCAGGAAGACGTCGCCGATCCGTCCGATCACCGAGCCGAACCGGGACCCTCCGGGGTTGACCTCGCCCGGAACCGAAGACTCAACTCGTTCACCTGCGGCCACTAGCTCCACCCGCCGCCTGCGACGTATCGCCCAACGAATGATCAGTGAGATAGCACCGCCGATGACGACCGTGCCGAGGATCGCCAGGATCAGCAGCATCGCTTCGGCCGAGCCCAGGGCCCAGTTCGACCCTGCTTCGAACCAGCTCGCGACCAGGACTCCGACCATGTTGCCCTTCGCCCCACCCAGGACGCTCGCCGTGATGTAGTCACCCATCAGCGGCACGAAAACCAGCAATACGCCCGTGGCGATGCCCGGCATTGCCATGGGCAGCGTGACCTGGGTGAGCGTCCGGAACCGGTTGGCCCCCAGATCCTTGCTCGCCTCGCGAAGCGCGGGATCGAGACGTTCGAACGCGACGTAGAGCGGAAGGATCATGAGGGGCAAGTAGTTGTAGACGACCCCGATCTGGACAGCAGCGCGCGTGTACATGATGTTCAGCGGCGCGGATATCAACCCGGTGCTTTGCAGCAGGTGTGAAATAATCGCATCCGGCGAGAGAACAAGCTGCCAACCGAGCGTACGCACCAGAAAATTGCACCAGAACGGCACGAGCACCAGGCCGAGAAGGACGGGCTTCGAACGCGGCGATGCCTTGACGGCAATAAAATATGCGAGCGGCATGCCGATGATCAGCGTCAGCACCGTGCCGACACCGGCGATGAGCAGCGTATTTTCAAATGTTGCGACGAACGGGCCGTTCAGCGCCTCGCGATAACGATCGAGAGACAAGACACTGTTGTCGTGGAACCCGAATATGCCCGGCTTGAAGCCGAAACTGTACCAGGCCACCAGCGCCACGGGCGCGATGAAGAACACGGCGAAATACACCGCGGCCGGCATCGTGAGGAGAGACTTGGGCGTCCGCCATTGCCTTGGGGCGAGCCGGCTCCGTGATCCACGTAGGCCTGAGCCGGGCGTAGAACCAGGAATCGTCACATCGACGTCGGTTGTCATTCGATCGACCACCGTGCGGGTCAGGCCGCAGCCGCGGCCTTCGCGGCGTTGAGAATAGCGACGTGTTGCTGCGTCGCGCTGTTCACCTCGCCACTCTCCAATTCGGCGACCTGCTCCGGCGTGAAGTAGATCATGTCGAGGAACTTCAGACCGCTCGACTTCGCCTTATCCTCGGTGCCGTTGATTGCGGTGTTGTATCCCATGAACTCGATCTCGAGCAGTGAATGCTCCGGGTCGAGCACGTAGTTGATGAACGCGTGAGCCGCATCGGGGTGCGGTGCGCCGTCCGCGATCGACCAGTTGTCGATCCAGAGGTGCGATGCCGGCTTGGGGAGCACCCACTTGTACTTGTTCGGATCCGAGACGGCGAGAAAGCCTTGGCGCGCATCTCCGTTCCATGCCTGCATCAACGCATACTGGCCTTTGGGCATGCCTCCTCCGCTGCCCGGGTAGGCATCGAACTTCAGGATGTGCGGTGCGAGCTTCTTCACCAGGAAGTCCTGGCATTTCTGCAGGTCCGCTGCGTCCGTTGTCGTCCACTTAATATTGTTGGCGAAGAAATACAGGCCGACGAATTCGTCCGGATCGTCGATCACCGACGTCTTCCCGCTCGCCTCGTTCTGCGCGGCGTCGAGAAAATCGTTCCATGTGGTCATCGGTCGAGTGATCACGGTCGTGTCGTAGACGTACCCGGTGGAGCCCCAGTCCTTCGGCACGGAGTACTTGTTGCCCTGGTCCCAGGGTTTGTTCAAATAGGCCGGATCATAGTTCTTCATGTTCGGGAGCTTGGAATGGTCGAGCGGCATCAACAGCTTGTTGGCCACCATCTGCGGGACGTAGGGGCCAGTCGGAACCACAATATCGTAACCGCTGGTCCCTTTCGCCGACACGAGTTTCGCGATCAATTCGGGGTTCGAATCGTAGCTGGAAATACTGACCTTGGGCCCCAGCGCGGTCGTGAAGTTCGTAAATGTCTTCGGGTTGTCGTACGCGCCCCAGGTGTAGATGGACAGCTTGTCGCCGAGGGAACCGCCGCCCGAGGACGCGCCTCCCGCACCCGACGCGGACGAGGGCGTCGACCCCCCGCCACCACCGCAGGCATTCAGAATCGGAAGCGCAGCAGCAGCTGCCATTCCGCCGAGAAAGCGCCGGCGGTTGATCTGGCGCAGGAGTGACGTCGGCGCCAAGACCCGGAGATCATTGCCATTCGTGCTCATGAGGCTCCCATCGTTGTGGTGAGAAGGCGGACCTACGGTCAGCGCTGTCTAATCGGCGGTCGGCGAACTGTTGCCGGCCGATGGAAAGATGCGGACGTCATTCGGCACCCAGGTACACGTCACGTGCGTCCCGCGCCCGTACAGCGTTTCTTGGTTCCTCGGACGGCGCGCAAGGACCGTGCGGTCACCTCCGATCTGGATGACGTACTGGACGACATCCCCGAGGTGCGCGGTATCCACGACGATCCCGGCCACGCTGTTGATCGGATCAGGCGAGCTGCCCGATGTCACAGCAATTGCTCCCGGTCGGACCGCGGCTACGGCTGCGGCGCCGTTCGCTATGCCGGTTGTCGACCCGGCCGCCCGCAGGGTGACACTGCCGTCCTGTACGAGCTGCCCGTCCTCGGACGCGATGCCGCGGAAGAAGTTCTGTTGGCCGAGGAACCCGGCGACGAATTCCGTCGTGGGGTGTTCGTAGATAGAGAACGGGTCGTCGACCTGCTCGATATGCCCGTTGAGCATCACCGCGACGCGATCGCTCATGGCGAGCGCTTCTTCTTGGTCGTGCGTCACGAAGATGAATGTCGTTCCGAGATTGGTCTGCAGCAGTTTCAACTCGACCTGCATCTCTTCCCGCAGCTTGCGATCGAGCGCGCCGAGTGGTTCGTCAAGCAACAGGACGCTGGGCCGATTGACGAGCGCGCGGGCCAGCGCCACGCGCTGTTGCTGGCCGCCGGAGAGCTGTTGCGGCTTCCGGTCGGCCATCGGCCTCATCTGCACTAGGTCGAGCGCTTGGCTCACCCGGACTCGGATATCCGCGCGTGGAATGCGCCGCTGGCGCAATCCGTAGGAAATGTTCTCCGCGACCGTCATGTGCGGGAATAATGCGTATGCCTGAAAGACCGTATTCACGTCGCGCTTGTGCGGCGGTAGCCCGGCGACGGACGCTCCCGAAATCAGGATCTTCCCGCCGTCCGGCTGCTCGAATCCCGCGAGCATCCGCAACGTGGTGGTCTTGCCGCACCCGCTCGGGCCGAGGAGCGATAAGAACTCACCCGGCTCTACGCGGAGGCTGATTCCGTCCACCGCAGTGACCGACCCGAAGTGACGAGACACGTTGATGAGTTCGACGGTGCCGCGGTCCGCGCGCGGGTCAGCCCGGACAGTCTCCATGGTTTCGCTTGCCACGAAACTCCTTTCGCCTCGCCGCGTCAGATGCGGTCTCGCGCACCTATGCCGAGTCGAGAGATAGCAGTGTCCGGTGTCGTTTCAAGAGGTTCACGTGTTGCGCCGGACGTCCCCGTCCGCGCGAACGCCTCATGCTGAGGGGCGTCCCGCCGCTGAAGCCGCGTCCACGGCGGCCTATCATCTCCTGCCAAGGGGATTCGTATCGCGAGTGTAAACCCGGGTGTCCATCCCAAGCCATCGCGGCGCACCGGGTCCTATGCCTCGTACACGACTCGCCCGGCCGCCACCGTCATCGTGACGCGTGCGTCCGCGGGTAGTACCCCTTCCTCGAACAGATCGTGATCGATCGTGGCGATGTCGGCCCGGGCGCCGACACGCAGCACTCCGGCGTCGGGATCGTGATTGACGAAAGCCGACCCTGACGTGAACGCACGCAACGCGCTGTCCAGGGACAGTCCCTGACTGGGCAGCAGGGGCGGGTTCGCCCGGTGGTCCGGCCCGATGCGGCGAACCGCCACTTCGATCTCGCGCAGCGGATTCGCAGTCGTCACCGGCCAATCGCTGCCCATGGCGATGGCTGTGCCGTGCCGCTCGAGATCCCCGAAGAGGTACTGCATCGCGAATCGTTGTTCGCCGAGGTAGGGGGTGGTCAGTTCGTCCATCTGCGGTTCGTGTTGCGCCCAGTACGGCTGGCAATTGGCCACGACTCCGAGTTCCGCGAATCGCGGGACATCTTCGGGCTGGATCACCTGGATATGCGCGATGTGGTGGCGGAGATCGTTCATGCCATTCGCTTGTCGCGCGGCCGCCACTGCATCGAGGCAGTTGCGCACGGCGCGATCGCCGATGGCGTGCATGTGAACCTGGAATCCGCGGGCATCCAGCAGGGTTACGGCGTCGCGGAGCACGGCCGGATCCACGTAGGTCAGCCCGCGGTTGTCGGTGGCGCCGCCGTGCCCGTCGAAGTAAGGCTCGAGGAGTGCTCCCGTGTAATTCTCCAGCACACCGTCGGTCATGATCTTGACGCTGGTGGGGAAGAACGAGCCCGCACGGCCGCGCTCGCGCTGCTCCACAAACCCGTCGATCTGCTCAAGCCCGGAATGCCGGTCCCACCACAGGGCCCCGACGACGCGCGCGGTCAACCGTCCGGAGTCGGCGAGCGCGTGATACGCCGCCAGCGTGGCCGGCGTGATCCAAGCGTCCTGCCATCCCGTGATGCCCAGGGCGTGCAGGTGCCGTTGCGCGGCGAGGATGGCAGCCTGCCAATCCTCCAAGGTCGGGAGCGGCACGTACCGGTCGTTGAACGAGTACGCCGCACCTTCGTGCAGTGTGCCGGTCGGTTCCCCGGTCGCCGCGTCCCGTTCGATCCGACCGTCGGCTGGATCCGGTGTGTCTCGCCCGATTCCGCCGATCTCCAGAGCCTTCGAATTCACCCACGCACCGTGCACATCTTTGTTGAAAAGGAAGACCGGACGATCGGGGACGATGGCGTCGAGGTCTTCTTTGCGGGGCGTGCCGCCGGGAAAGCACTCCATCGCCCATCCGCCGCCGACGATAAAGGGCTCGTCAGGGTGCTCATCGGCGTATTTCTTGATGCGCGCGAGGTAGGCGTCGAGGCCCAGATCGTCGTTCAGCCAAACACGCAGCAGGGCATTGCCTGCTTGGGGCGGATGACAATGGGCGTCCTGGAATCCGGGCACCACGGAGCCGCCGCCGCAATCGACGACCCTCGTGTCCGGGCCGATCAGGTCCGCGACGGCGTCGCTGCCGAGGGCTGTGATCCGTCCACTTCGTACCGCCACAGCGTCGGTGCGCGGCGCAAGTGGATCACCGGTCCAGACGGCGCCGTTGATCAGCGCGAGGTCTGCAAGCTCCTGAGACATGATGTCGAGGTCTCCTCACCGGCCTGGTGTCTTGGCACCGGGTCTGAACCGTGGAATGGGCGCAAGCACGGGCTGACTTCGGCCGTCATACCCGCTGTCGAGCACTTTGATGGTAGGCGCGATGTACCCCTGTACCGGGGTGAACCTGAGGCAACTCCGCGCGCCGTTGCCACGTGAGGCCGAGCTCAGGCGTTCGGGCTCACAAGGGCGGCGTCCGCGGTGGTGGCACTCGGCGCGCGGCGAGATTCTCGAAAGCCGCTGCCAGGCGGATCAACTCGTTGTCGTGGTAGGGAAGCCCGCAGAACGTCAGCCCCACCGGCATCCCGATGTCCGCCATGAGCCCGAGCGGCACGGTGACCGTGGGGATGCCCAGATGCCGTATGACCAGGTTGCCGTTCGACACCCACACCCCGTTGCGCCAGGCACGTTCGGCAGCATCGGGGTTGCTGTCGGCGTCGGCCGGTCCGACGTCGGCCGCCGCCGGGAAAACGACAGCGTCGAGGCCATTGGCCGCCAGCCATTCGTCGAAGTCCATCTCCCGTGTGCGGACCAGGCCGGCCAAACCTGCTGCTAGCGCTGGGATCTCGGCGAGGCTCAGCTCGGGGTGAGCGCGGATGAAGTCGGGGTAGGTGGCGATGTCGTCCCCGAAGTCACCGACGTAGCGATCGGGCAGCGTGCCCGGCGGCTGTGGGAAGATGCGCGAGCCATCGACCTGCGCAAGATCATGGAGCGCGGGATCGCCGTTCGCGGAGAGGAAGTCCTGCCATGCCCAGGCGGACAGGTCCAGAATTTCGCGGTTCAGATATTCGTCGGTGATCAGCCCACGCGTGTGGATATTGGGGGCGCCTGCTCGGTCGCCTTCGTAGTTCGACACCGCCGGGAAGTCCACCTCGACGACGGTGGCTCCGGCTCCCTCGAGGTCGGCTCGTGCCGCGGCGACCAGATCTAGGACCGATGGGCGGGTGAAGATGCGTTGGCCAGTCGACCCGCCGATTCCCGGCTGCGCCCCGCTACCGGCCTCCGGGTCGGCGTTGATATACATGCGAGGCAGACCGAACCGCTTGCCGCGCAATGACCCCACCGCATGCGCGCGATCGGCCGGCAGTAGCGATCGGAATGATTGTGGCCGAACGGCCGATGCTCGTGGTAGGGGAATCCACGGTTGTGCCCGCCAGAAGTCGCCGCGCGGGTTCGGGTCGTCGGCGACGATGACGTCCAGCACCTCGGCGAGGTCGGCCACCGTGCGGGTGTGCGGCACGACGACGTCCATGGACGGAACGAGCGGCCAATTGCCTCGCATGGAGATCACACCGCGGGAGGGGGTGTAGGCGACCAGTGCGTTGTTGGACGCGGGCGACCTGCCCGACGACCACGTCTCTTCGCCCAAGCCGAAGGCGGCGAAGCTGGCCGCGGTCGCCGTGCCGGACCCGTTGGACGAGCCCGACGCGAAGGCAGCCGTCAGATAGTCACCGTTGTAGGGACTCTCGGCGCGGCCGTACACCCCGCGTTGCATTCCACCGTTTGCCATCGGCGGCATATTGGTCAGCCCGAGGCAGATAGCGCCGGAGGCACGCAGTCGGCCGATCGCAAACGCATCGCGCCCGGCCACAAGGTGTTCGAACGCGGGGGAGCCGGCCGCGCAGGTCAGCCCCTGGACCGCGTAGCTGTCTTTGGCGGTGTACGGGATGCCATCGAGTGGGCCGAGCAGCTCGCCGCGGGCGCGTCTCGCATCGGAAGCCTGGGCCTCGGTCAGGGCCCTTTCATTCATGACGACCATGGCGCTCAGCGCTGGTCCCGCCGTGTCGTACGCGGCGATACGACTCAAGTACGCCGCGACCAGCTGTACTGAGGTAACGGCGCCGATGTCCAGCGCGCTTCGCAAGTCGCTGATGCCTGCTTCCACGACATCGAAATCAGACATGGTTCCACCGATCGCGGGCTCGCTCATCGACAGTCCTTACCTGGGCGCCGATTCAGCGTAGCGTGCCGCACCGCCACGGGTCAGTCGATCTGCTCCTCGAGCTGCGCCACGAGCCGGTCGCGGCCACCCTCCCAGTTCACGTGCAGGGCTGCGATAGCGCCGTCCTTGTCCCCGTCGGCCAGGCACTGCGCGATGGCCAGGTGCTCCTGGGCGACACGGTGCACGATCGCGTCATCGGGGACGACGAGTCGCTCGTAGCGGCGCAGCGCCGTCTTCTGGGTGGCGATCAGCTCGACCAGCCTGCGGTTGGGGCAGACGGCGAGAAAGATGGCGTGCCAGGAATCGTCGGTGCTGATGAGCTCGCTGTGCACCGCCACATCGCTGGTGTAGGCCTTCGCCCGCTTGAGCAGCTTCGATGCGACCTTTGTCAGGGCGTCGACAGGAGTTTCCTTGAGCGCCAACGCTTCCAGGGCCGCGATGATCGGCGTGATCTCCTTGAACTCCTGCATGCTGACCGGCGCCCAGGAGAATCCCTTGCCGGCCTCCGACACGATGACGCCGTCGCGTTGCAGGCCGATGAGCGCCTCCCGTAGCGGGGTCCGGCTGATGTTCAGCTCACTGGCGAGCTGAACCTCGTTGATGGAGCTCCCGGGCACGAGCTGGCCACGCGCCAGGCGCGCCAGAATCTCGTCCGTGACCTGCTCGCGCAAGCTGAGTCGACGAATCGCCATCATGCCCCGATCGGATGTCGAACGTATCGAGCGACGGCTCTCGGATGGCCGTTGCCCGTGTTTTGTCGACTGAATATTACCGTCTTCGCATCGGTGAAAGACAACGGTGCACCGCGCTGACCAGCACAGGTCTCATTCCGGACACGATGGAACAGAGGGCTTGACAACCATCCGGTCGATCGTGAGACTCATCTGTCGACAGCACACTGAACGCAGTGTATTGACCGCCATCTTGATACCTGCCCACGGCTCAGGCGACCGAACGGACGGCCCATGACAACTGTTGCGCCCAGCGCACCGGCTGACCAGGCGCTGCACACATTGGAAGCGGTTGACGTCGAGGTTTCCTTCGCCGGACTGCGCGCGTTGCGCGGTGTCGATCTGCACGTCCGGACCGGCGAGATCGTGGGTCTCATCGGACCGAACGGCTCCGGAAAGACAACGCTGCTCAACGTGCTTTCCGGCGTCTATCGCGCCACGAGTGGCACCGTGCGCCTCGATACGACCGAGATGACCAAGATGGCCACCCACCGGATCGCGCAGCTCGGCATCGCCCGCACATTCCAGAACATCCGCCTGTTCAGCAACATGACAGTGCTGCAGAACGTCGCGGTGGGTGCCGCACTGAGTGGCGGACGCCCACGCGGGGCGGCACTACACGACGCCGCGATGGCGACAATGACGGAGCTGGACCTGACCGGCATCGCGTATCGCCGTGCGGTCACCCTGCCCTACGGCGTGCGCCGCCGCATTGAGATCGCACGTGCGCTGGCCACCGAACCGAGATTCCTGCTGCTTGATGAGCCCGCCGCGGGCGCCAACGAAGTGGAATCGGCTGAGCTGACCGAATTGATCGGCAATATCGCACAGCGTCATCGACTCGGCATCCTGGTGATTGAGCACGACTTGCGTTTGATCATGCGCGTAGCCGACCGCATTGTCGCTCTCAATGAGGGTGCCATTATCGCGCAGGGCGACGCGGAAGCCATCAGCGCGAATACCGCCGTCCGCGAAGCGTATTTGGGAAAACGTTGGGCAGAAAAGCATAGCTCAGCCACTCCGCCACCCACCACTGATCTCGATGATCGACCGACCGCCCCATCCGACACCGACAAGGAGACACCATGAGAGCACGATTGGCGATCACTGCGATCGCATCGGTCGCATTCCTCGCCGCCGGCTGTAGTACTTCGGGCGGTGGCGCGGCAGACACCAGCGCCCCGACCGGCCAGTCCGGGACACAGGAATCCGGCGACGTCTACCGCATCGGCTACAACTCCTCACAGACCGGCGGGCTCGCCTATTCCGACGTATCGGCGTCTATGGGCGTGAAGATGGCCATCGACGAGATCAATGCGGCCGGCGGCATCGACGGCAAATGGAAGATCGAGCTGACCATCGAGGACAACCGCAGCGACCCCGGGCAAAGCGCCGTCGTGGCGCGGGATCTGCTGGCCAAGAAGGCCCAATTACAGATCTGCACCTCCGATGCCGACCCGTGCATTGCGGCCGGAAACATCGCGCAGCAGGCGAAGATCCCGACGATCTCCACCGCCGCGACGTCGCCGACGCTGCCCGGTGCCGTCGGCGACTACATGTTCATGAGCGTGTTCGGCGACAACACCCAAACCACCGTCGGCGCCGACTATGCGATCGAGCAGGGCTACAAGAGCGCCTACCTGCTGTGCTCCCCGGATTCGTCGTACACCTCCAAGTCCTGCGACTACTTCGAGCACGTCTTCACCGGTAAGGGCGGCACCATCGCGGGCAAGGGCTCGTTCACCCTCGGCGCGGCCGATTTCTCCGGTGAGGTAACCCGGATCAGCAACCTCTCCCCGAAGCCCGACGTCATCTTCACTCCCGCCTACCCGCCGGACGCGCCGACCTTCCTCAAACAGCTCCGCGCTGCGGGGATCCAGATCCCGGTGATCTCGATGGACGGCGTGGATTCGCAAGCCACGATCGACGCCGGCGGTAGCGCCGTCGACGGCCTGGTGTTCACCACCCACGGCTTCCCGGCCGAGGGCACGCCGACCGCAGCCTTCTGGGAGGCGTACCACAAGAAGTACGGCAAAGACCCGGAAAGTGTGTTCGCAGCAACGGGTTACGACCTGGTCAAGGTGGTTGAGGCGGCAGTGAAGAAAGCGGGCTCCACGGATCCCACCAAAGTACGAGACGCCATGGACAGCCTGACCGATGTGGAAGGCGCCACCGGAAAGATCACCTACGCCGGTCAGAACCGGATCCCGCTCAAGACCGTCTATCTCGTCCAGATCAAGGACGGGAAATTCACGCTCCTCGGGACCAAGACGCCGAATCCGGACGATATTCCGGCCCCCTGATTGTCCCTGATCCCTCCTGATCCGCCCTGATCCAAGGAATCCACGCATGGCACTTCTTGAAGTCGACGGCCTGACCGTCGCATATCGAGGGATCAGGGCAGTCCGCTCCTTCACCTTCGAGGTCGCGGAGGGTGAAATCGTCACCATTCTGGGGTCGAACGGTGCCGGCAAGACGAGCACGCTGAACGCCTTAATGGGGTTGGCGCCCCGCGAGGAGGGCGTGATTCGTTTCGACGGCACGCGGATCGATCGCATGCCCACGGAGAAGATCGCCAAGCTCGGGATGACCCTTACGCCGGAAGGGCGGCGGGTCTTCCCGGCCTTGACGGTCGGCGAGAACCTCACTCTCGGTGCCATCGCCGGCAAGGGTCGGTCCGGTGTGGCGGAGGCGCGGGAGCGGGCTTTCACCCGTTTCCCGATCCTCGCCGAGCGGCGTCGACAGTTGGCGGGCACGCTCTCCGGCGGCGAGCAGCAGCAACTGGCTATCGCCCGGTCACTGATGTCCGCGCCGCGGTTGCTGTTGCTCGACGAGCCGAGCCTCGGCCTTGCGCCGGTCATCGTGGACTTCATCTTCGAGCTGCTGGTGGGCCTGCGAGATGACGGCGTCACGATCCTCCTAGGGCGTGTCTCCCATAGGTTTGGGGAGGTTCGCGGCAGGCT
>MKSW01000022.1:0-49652 GCA_001897425.1 Actinobacteria bacterium 69-20
GGCGGGTGGGGCACGACTCGCGGTACGGACGATCACGCTCGACTTCGGGGCACTCGCGGCGCTGGCAGAACTGATGGGTGTTTCCGCGGTGGAGTGCCGCCGGATCCTCGCCCAAGCGGGCATAATCCCACAGGACGGGCCCGACACCGGAACATCGTCATACCCGCCCGCCGCAGTCGGATAGAACGCTCGCTGCTTGCGGCGGGAGTGTGCATGGAACTGGGACTTTTCGCCCAGAATGCTGCTGCATTCACACTTCTGGGGGTCGTACCCAGCGGCGAGAACACCCCCTCGCGGGCCGTACCAAGGGTGTGAGTCCTGCAGCAGAATACCCGAATTGTCCCGGTCCTATACACACTCGACGTCGCCGAGTCGAACACCGCCTGCCCTCGGCCACCGGCAACGCCATGGTCCCCATGATGCCCCCTCCGCGCAGTGCTACCGCCTGCGGAGGTCCGCGAACGTGCGGCGGTCGACCTGGAATCGCGGCCTGTCGACGACCGCATCGTCGGGGTCCACCATGGCGTCGACGTCGCCGGCCAGCAGCGGGACTCCGGGCCCGATTGTGCGCTTCACCAACGCGAGCGCGATCGGCCCGTTCTCCCAGTGCTGCGCGACGGTGCCGACGCGGCCCACCGTCTTGCCGTCCTTCGTGGTCACGAGATCGCCTGTGACGGGCAGGCTGTCGCCCGATCCGTCCAGGTTCAGCAGCACCAGCCGGCGCGGCGGGAGGCCGACGTTGTCCACCTTGGCCACCGTCTCCTGCCCGCGGTAGCAGCCCTTGTGCAGATGTACCGCCGAAGCCAGCCACGGCGTCTCGTTCGGGATGGTGCGGGCATCGTTGTCGACTCCGAATCGCGGTCGCCGCGCCGCGATGCGGAGCGCGTCCGCCGCCCACGTCCCGGCCGGCGTCGCACCCGCATCGATCAGTTGCTGCGCTACCGCGCCGAACGCGTTCCGAGACACCGTCAGCGCCACCCGGTCGTCGTATGCCCGAACCAGAACCCCTGCAGCCCAGCCTGTCTCGACACGTGCCACCCGCGAAGCGGCGATCGCCGTCATACCCGAAAACGCTGCCGAAAGATCTGCCGCACCCGCACCGGCCACCGTCAGCGACGCGAAATCCGCCGTCATATCAGCGATCTCAACATCGGCGCGAAAGCGCATGGAGCGCAAGAACTCTGCCAGCGGCGCCGCGCAGCCCGGCTCGGTCCGCAGCCACACCGTGCCGCCGATCTCGCACGCGTCCGCCCAATGCTCGACATGTCCCTGCGGCGAGAGCCATAGCGCCTCGGTCGCGTCCCCGTCTGCCAAACCGGCGAAGTCCTGCGACGCGAGCGCGTGCAACCAGGTCAGCCGATCCGCGCCGGTCACCGTGAGCAGGCCACCGGTCCAGCCATCGAAGAGCACCGGACCGCGCGACGCCGCACGCTGTTCGCGCAGCGGATCCCCGTAGTGCCAGGCGAGTTCGGGGTCGGCCGGCGAGGCGACGGCCCCGCGCCGGGTGAGCAGCGGCGAAGGAACGAATGTCACACCGTCATGGTAGGTGGGGCGGTAGAGACCCTCACGATCGTGCGGCAGAATCGTCCCATATGGCACAGAACACGACGGAGGTCAACCCGGCGCCCCTGTGGACCGGGCTGCCCGGTGGGGTGACGCCGTACGTGGACCTCGGCCGCAGCGAATGGTCGGCGCTCGCGGAGTCCACGCCGCTGCCGCTCTCCGAGGCGGAGCTGGCGCGCCTCGCGGGTCTCGGCGACCCCATCGACCTGCACGAGGTCGCCACCGTCTATCTGCCGCTCTCCCGGCTGCTCAACCTGTTCTCCGCCGGGACGGGCATGCTGCACACCGTCACGTCCACGTTCCTGCGGGAGCGCTCCGCGCGTACCCCGTTCGTGATCGGCGTGGCCGGCTCGGTCGCGGTGGGCAAGTCCACCACGGCGCGCGTGCTGCGGGAGCTGCTGGCGCGCTGGCCGGACACCCCGCGCGTCGAGCTGGTGACCACCGACGGCTTCCTGTACCCGAATGCGGTGCTGCAGGAGCGGGACATCATGCACCGCAAGGGTTTTCCGGAATCCTACGACCGGCGCGCGCTGCTGCGGTTCATGGCGGCCGTGAAGTCCGGCGCCGGCGAGGTTGAGGCCCCGAAGTACGACCATCTCACCTACGACATCCTCCCCGACGAGAAGATTCTGGTGCACAAACCCGATGTGCTCATCGTCGAGGGGCTGAACGTGCTGCAGCCGGCGCGGTTGGATGACGGCGCGGAGGTCGCCAGCGCTCTCGCTGTGTCGGACTTCTTCGACTTCTCCATCTACGTGGACGCAGCAGAACCCGATATCCGGCAATGGTTCGTGCGCCGCTTCCTGCACCTGCGCGAGACGGCGTTCGCCGATCCCGACTCGTTCTTCCACCGCTACTCCGTGCTTACCGACGAGCAGGCGATCGCCACCGCCACCGAGGTGTGGACGCAGATCAACGAGCCGAACCTGATCCAGAACATCTTGCCGACGCGTGGCCGGGCGCACTTGGTGCTCAGCAAGGGCGCGGATCACGCCGTCACCAACGTGCGCCTGCGCAAGCTCTAGGCGACCCGGAGCGACCCGGAACGACCCGGGCGGTCACCCCTTCACGGCGCCGGCACTCGCCCCGCGGATGAAATACCGCTGGAAGACGAAGAACACGACCGCGGTCGGGATCGTCATCAACAGCGCCGCGGCCAGTTTCAGCGGGAACTGGTTCCCGGCACCCAACTGTCCGCTGAGCAGCGACGCGACCCCGGTGGTCAGCGTGTTCAGTTGCGGGCTGCCCCGGGCGACCAGGAAGTACGAGAACTCGTTCCATGATCCCTGGAACGAGAGGATCGTCAGCGTGATGACGGCGGGCCGGGCCATCGGCAGCACCACCGACCAGAACAGCCGGAACGTGCCCGCGCTGTCGATGCGCGCCGCCTCCTCCACCTCCACCGGGATCGAGATGAAGAACTGCCGCATGATGAAAACCCCTGCGGCGTCGGCCAACAGCGGGATGATCATGCCGTAGTAGGTGTCGTACATGTGCAGTTGCACCAGCACCAGGTACTTCGGGATCAGCAGCACCACGCCGGGTACCGCCATGACGGCGATGATCGCCCCGTTGATCGCCCTGCGGCCCATGAAGTGCAGTCGGGCCAGCGCGTAGCCGGCCAGCGAATCGAAGAACACCCGCCCGACCGTGACGAACAGCGCGACCACTACCGAGTTGGTGAACCACCGGGGGAAGTTGACGCCCTCGAGTTGGGAGAACGACTCCTGTGTGGTCCAGGTGCTCGGGACCAGGCTCAGCGGGTGCGCGGTGGCGTCCGCGCCGGTCTTGAACGAGGTCGCGATCTCGATGAGGAACGGATAGATGTAGATCAGCGCGAACAGGATGAGCACGGCGTACGCGATGACGATCTTGATGACGCGCCCGGCGAGAGGCGGCCTCGGTCCGGTCGTCAGCGGCGCCAGCGGGGCGCGCGGCGGGGTGGCGACGGCGGTGCTCATCGGGAACCTCCGGTGCTCATCGGGAACCTCCGGTGCTCGACGCGGCCATCGTCGTGTTCTCGGTGCCGGCCGGCGCGGCCGTGCCGAACCGTCGCCTGCGGGGCAGCGTCTTGCGTTCCCGCATCACGATCCGCTGGATGATCGTCATCACCACGATGATCGCGAACAGGATGAACGCGATCGCCGCGCCCTGTCCCCATTTGAAGTCGCCGAACGCCGCCTGGTAGGACAGGAATGCCGGTGTGAGCGTGGTCTTCGCCGGCCCGCCCTGGCCCGTCAGATAGATCTGGTCGAAGACCTGCCAGGTTCCGATCAGCCCGAGGGTGATCACCAGGAACAGGGTCGGACGCAACGCTGGGATGGTCACGCTGCGGAAGATCTGCCACCGCGTCGCACCGTCGACGGTCGCGGCCTCCACCACGTCGTCCGGAACGTCCTGGAGCGCGGCGAGGAACATCAGCATGAACGTGCCGCCGGTCGTCCACACGGCCAGGATGATCAGCGCGCACATCGCCACGCTCGGGCCGGAAAGCCAGTCGTACCAAGACATTCCGAGGAAGCCGTGGCTCGTCAGCCAGCCCGGCGGATTGTCGGTGTTCACGATGTGCAACCCGGAAAGGATGAGCCGCAGCACACCCCGCGGATCGTTGAACCAGTTCGGCCCGTGGATGCCGAACCAGCTGAGGATCTGGTTGACCACGCCGGTGCCGGTGAACATGAACAGGAATACCGTCACGATCGCCACCGAACTGGTGACGGACGGGAAGTAGAAGGCGGTGCGGAAGAAGCCCTTGCCTTTGAGCCGGCGAGCGTTGAGGATCGTCGCGAGGAAGAGCGCCAGCACTGTTTGGATCGGGACCACGAGGATCACGTAGTACAGGTTGTTGCGCAACGACGCCCCGAGGTCCTGCTGGGACAGGCCGGGTTTCACGAGCAGCGTCTCGTAGTTCGATGCCCCGATGAAGCTGGCATTCAGCGGTGACCCCTTGCCGCTCCAGTCGGAGATCGATACCCAGATCGCCACGATGATCGGCAGCAGCAGGAAAAGCCCGAGGATCACGACCACCGGCGTGATGAAGAGCCAGCCGGCGATCCCCTCGCGGCCGCGGATTCCGCCACGGCTCCTTGTCGCGCTCATGTCGTCGCCTCCCCGGTTGCCTCGCACGTCGTGGGGGTACTGGGGGCCATCGGCGGCCGGGTGCGCTTGGCCCGGCCGCCGATGGCCACCCGTCAACTACCGCCCAATGCGGACTGCATGTTCGTCTGCACCGAGTTCAGGATCGTCTTCGGATCGCCGGTGGCCAGACTGCCGAGCTGCGAATCGAAATCGGCCAGTACCTGGGCGACGCCCGGGGCCGAGACGACGCCCTTCGCATACGCGATGCCGTCCACGAACACCTTGTTGTCCGGGAACTGCTGCAGGTACTCGGCCTGGGCCGACTGCACCGACGGGATCACCCCGAATGCCTTGGCGAAGCCCATCTCCACGGACGGCTGGGTCAGGTACTCGACCAGGTTGAGCGCTTGGTCGTGGTTCTTGGACGCCGCCGAGATCGCCCAGCAGTTGGTGAACACCAGGGTTCCCTTGGTGCCCGTCGGCCCGGCCGGCAGCGGCACGATCTTGTACTTGATGTTCGGGTAGTCGCTCTTCAGGGCGCCGAACATCCACGGCCCCTCGATCGTCATCGCCGACTTGTTCGTGCCGAACGCCTCGCCGCCCCAGCCGGTGTTCAGGTCGGACGACCATTTCATCGCGCCGTCGGTGAGCATCTTCTTCACGAAGGTCAGCGCCGCGATGTTCTGCTCGGAGTTCACGGTGGCCGCGGTGCCCGCGTCATTGACCAGGTATCCGCCGTTCTGCACGAAGAAGGCGTCCACGCGATCCCGCGTCGGCGAGAGTGCGAGACCCACTCGGCCGCCGGTGGAGAGCTTCTTCGCCACCGCGTCGAGCTGGTCCCAGGTGGTGGGGATGTCCGCGTCGGTGAGCCCGGCCGCAGTCCAGTCGGCGGTGTTGATCCACAGCGCGAGCGTCGACTGGTCCTTCGGCGCGCAGTACAGCTGGCCGTTGTAGGTGAACGATTTCACCAGCGCCGGGTAGAAGTCCGACTTGTTGGGCAGCTGGTCGCCGTACGACCACAGGTCGCCGGCCTTCGCGTAGGTGCCGAGCTTGCTCGGGTCCATGTAGAACAGGTCCGGTGGCGTGTTCGACGAGAAGCCTTGCGCCAGTTGCTGATCCAGGTTCGAAGCCGGGGTGACCTCGACGGTCGAACCCGTCTGCTTTCCCCAGTCGGCGGTGGCCGCCTTGAGTGCGTCCGTCTCGGAGGTGCCCGACGATCCGAACAGGATCGTCAGCTTCGCCTTCGGCATGCCGGCCGGCGCGGTCCACGAGCTGCCCGCCGATCCCGACTCGGTGCCGCTGCTGCTCTGGGACGAGGTCTCGCTGCCGGTCGACGATTCACTCTGGGTGGGCGACTGGCTGCTCTGCGACGACGAGGATGACGAGGATGACGATGTGCTCGTGCCCTGGCCGGTTCCGCTGCTCCCGCACGCGGCACTGACGACAAGGACCGCCCCGATGGTGGCTGCCAGGGCCACTCGGGACATTCGGCGTGGTGACATGGTCTTTGCTCCTTGGTCTTCCGGTGTTCTTTTGTTAACGGGCCATTCCGTGTGCTGGTCGGGTATCGGCCTCACCTCGCACCGGATGACGCCCGGACGACCAGGCTCGGTGTGAGGAGTACCCGTTCGGGCGGCCGGCCATCGGCCGACGAGTCCAGGATCGTGGTGATCAGCCGGATGCAGGCCGAGGCCACCTCTGCCAGCGGCTGGTTCACCGAACTGAGGCCGGCCACCTGGGCGAGGTCGGTGTCGTCGAATCCCACCACGGCGACGTCTTGGCCCACTTTCCGTCCGTGGGCGGCGATCTCGGCCATGGCCGCGAGTGCCAGCACGTCGGACACGCACACCAGCGCGGTGATCGTCGGGTCGTTCAGCAGTTCCGCGGCCGCGGCCCGGCCCTGCGTGAGGTCGTTGCTGCTGCGCGCGAGCCGGTCGGGCGCCAGCCCGGCCGCCGTCATCGCCGATTCCCAGCCGGCCTGCCGATCGTCACCCACACCGGGCCCCGCCGGCCAGCCGAGGAAGCCGATCTGCCGGTGGCCTGCGGCGACGAGGTGGTCGGTCGCCGCGCGGGTACCGGCCGCCCCGTCGACATCGACCCACGGGTGGTGGCCGGACCCGTCCCAAGGTCGGCCGAACGTCACGCACGGAATGCCGCGTTCGGCGAGGTGCGAGGTTCGCTGGTCACCGGGATGGGTGGAGGTCAGGACGAAACCGTCGACATCCCACCGGTCGGCGAGCTCCGAATACGCCGCGATCTCGGCCTCGTCGTCCTGTGCCGTGTACAGCATGATCCGGTAGTCGCGGTCGGTCGCTGCGTCGGTGAGCGCGTGCAGGAAGCGGTCGAAGACGCCGTCGCCCGGACTGGCCTCCACGCGGAGCGCGAGCACCTGCGAACGGCGGGTGCGAAGTTGGCGCGCCGCCCGGTGCGGCCGGTATCCGAGTTCGCGCACCGCCGCCTGCACCCGCGCGGCCGTGTCGGAACGAACCAGCTGCGGGGAGTTGAGCACGTTCGACACCGTCTGCGGGGACACCCCGGCCCGAGCGGCCACGGAACTCAGCGTGGCGCGGCCCGTCGGCCCGTGCCGATCGGCCGTGGAACCGGCCATGACGTCCTCCCGCGGTGGTGGGTGTCAGCCCCTGATAGAAGCCTTAGATCGTTCCAATCAGGTCGCAAACCACATTTGGATCGTTCAAATGATGGGTCGTAGTGTGGTACGGGTCGGAAGCCCTGTCAAGACGTGCGTCAAGGAGATCCCATGCCCGATGCCGCCCGTCAGCCGCTCCTGCACGATCTGGTGACCTGCGTCGCCGCGCCGACCACGGTCCTGTCCGCTCCGGACGGGCAGATCCGCGCCACCGGCGCGCACGGCGCGCTGATCGCCGATGTCCGGGTGATCTCCCGGGCCGAGCTCACCGTCGATGGTGCGGAACCGGAGCCGGTCGCCGGGATCTCCACCGGACCCGGTGCCGCCGAATTCATCGGTCTGGTGCGGTCGTTGGGCGATCCCATCGCAGACCCCACGGTGTGGGTGCGTCGCGCGCGGACCGCCGCCCCGGACGGATGCTCCGAGACCGTCACCCTCGTCAACGCCACCGACCATGACGTCGACGCCCTGGTAGAGATCCGGCTCTCCGCGGACCTCGCCGGCATTGAGATCGTCAAGACCGGTGGTTCGGGATCGCCCGTCCCGTTCCGGGCCTGCGGCGCCGGGTTCGAACTGGACCATGCCGCGCTGTCCGCGTCGATCCTCGCGGACGCGGCCGACGCGGCGGAAGCGGCCGTCACCGACGACGGCGGCCTGCTGCGCTGGCGTGTCACCGTTCCCCGGCGGGGCGAACACGCCGTCACCTGGTCGGTCCGCGCGGCCGACCCGCAGGCCGCGGTGGTAGCCGCGCCCCGCCCGGCGCAGTTCGCCGCGCCCGGCATCGTCGCGGACGACCGGCGGCTCGCACCCTTCGTGGCCCGCGCCGTGGCGGATCTCGCGGCGCTGCGCATGGCCACGGCCACCGATCCGGAAAGTCAGTTCCTCGCCGCCGGTTCGCCCTGGTACCTCACGCTTTTCGGGCGGGATTCGCTTTGGGCGGCCCGGATGCTGCTGCCGCTCGGCACGGACATCGCCGAGGGCACGCTGCGCACCCTGGCCGCGCGGCAGGGGACCGCTGTGGACTCCGCCACCGCCGAGGAGCCCGGGAAGATCCTGCACGAGCTGCGCCGCGCCGAGTTCGCCTTTGCCGACATCGCCCTGCCCCCCGTCTACTACGGCACCGTGGACGCGACGCCGCTGTGGATCTGCCTGCTGGCCGACGCGTGGCGGTGGGGGATGAGTGAATCCGTTGTGGCGCAACTCTTACCGGCTGCGGAACGCGCCCTCGCATGGATGGTCGACTTCGGGGACAGCGACGGCGACACCTTCGTCGAGTACGTGGACCGGACCGGGCGCGGGCTCGCCAACCAGGGCTGGAAGGACTCCGGCGATTCGGTCCGGTTCGCCGACGGGCGGATCGCCGCCGGCCCGATCGCGCTCGCCGAGGTGCAGGGCTACGTGCATGAGGCCGCGCTGGCCGGCGCCGACCTGCTCGATGCGTTCGGCCGGCCGGGCGCCGACCGCTGGCGCGAATTCGCCCAGGCGCTCGCCACCAAGTTCCGCGAGCAGTTCTGGGTCGCCGACGAACGCGGCCCGTACCCCGCGATGGCGTTGGACGGCGACAAGCGGCCGGTCGATGCCGTCGCCTCCAATATGGGCCACCTGCTGTCCAGCGGAATGCTCACGCCGGACGAGGCATCGCTGATCGCCGACCGACTCGTGCACCCGTCCATGTCCACCGGGTTCGGATTGCGCACGATGAGCAGCGATTCCGGCGGATACTCTCCGCTCAGCTACCACTGCGGCTCGGTATGGCCGCACGACACCGCCATCGCCGTACACGGTCTGGGCCGCGCCGGGTTCACGGACCAGGCTGCGGAGCTGGCCGAGGGCCTCCTGGCTGCCGGCGCCGCCTTCGGCGACCGGCTGCCCGAGCTGTTCGGCGGATTCGACCGCGCGGACCTGCCCGTCCCGGTGCCGTACCCGGCCGCATGCCGCCCGCAGGCGTGGTCGGCCGCCGCCGCCGTCGTCACCCTCCAGGCGCTGCTCGGGCTCGAAGCCGACGTCCCGAACTCCCGCCTGCGGCTGCGGCCGAGCCGCCGGATCGGCGCGCTGTCCGTCTCCGGCCTGCGCATCGCGGGCCGTCATCTGGCCGTTTCCGTCGCCGCCGATGGCACCTGCGCCGCCGAGGTCGACGGCGGTGGCATCCGCGTCGACACCCCTCGCTGACCGGACTGACCGGACTTTCGGGGCACCGGGCTCGACCCGGTAGACCCGCGGGCTGTTCAATAGGCCCATGCACCCCCGCGCCGGCACGCCCGCCACCGAAGCCGACCTCGTCGATGTGGACGCATTGCTCGCCGCCTATGACGACGTTCATCCCGATGCCTCCGTCCCGGAGCAGCGGGTCGTCTTCGGCACCTCCGGCCATCGCGGTTCGAGCCTGGACGGCGCGTTCAACCGTGACCACATCCTCGCGATCACCCAGGCGATCTGCGAGTACCGGGCGACGCAGGGCACCGACGGGCCGCTGTTCCTCGGGCTGGACACCCATGCGCTGTCCGCGCCCGCCGCCGCCACCGCGCTGGAGGTGCTGGCCGCCAACAACGTCACCGTGCTGCTCGATTCCGAGGACGGCTACACACCGACACCCGCTGTGTCGCATGCGATTTTGAAGGCGAACCGGGATCGGACCGACCGGCTCGCCGACGGGATCGTCGTCACCCCTAGCCACAACCCGCCCCGTGACGGCGGTTTCAAGTACAACCCGCCCACCGGCGGCCCCGCGGACACCGACGCCACCACCTGGATCGCCGACCGGGCCAACGCGCTGCTCGAAGCGAAACTGCAAGGCGTGCAACGAATTCCGTATTCGGCTGCCAGAGATGCCGATACCACCGGCTACTACGACTTCCTCGGCTCCTATGTGGGCGATCTCGACTCGGTCGTCGATATCGACGCGATCCGCGGCGCCGGTGTGCGTATCGGAGCCGACCCACTCGGCGGCGCGTCGGTGCACTATTGGCGGGAGATCGCCGACCGGCTGGATCTCGACCTGACCGTGGTCAACCCGACGGTCGACCCGCGCTGGGCGTTCATGACGCTCGACTGGGACGGCAAGATCCGGATGGACTGTTCGTCGCCCTATGCCATGGCATCCTTGGTGTCTCGCCGCGACGAGTACCAGATCGCCACCGGCAACGACGCGGACGCGGACCGCCACGGCATCGTCACCCCGGACGCCGGGCTGATGAATCCGAACCACTACCTCGCGGTCGCGATCGACTACCTGTTCACGCACCGGCCCGACTGGGGCACCGACGTGGCCGTCGGCAAGACGCTGGTCTCCTCGGCCATCATCGACCGTGTTGTGGCCGGGCTGGGCCGCCGCCTTGTCGAGGTACCGGTCGGCTTCAAGTGGTTCGTGCCGGGCCTGCTCGACGGATCGATCGGATTCGGCGGGGAGGAGTCCGCCGGCGGCTCGTTCCTGCGGCGGCGCGGGCGGGTGTGGTCCACCGACAAGGACGGGATCATCTGCGATCTGCTGGCGTCCGAGATCACCGCGGTGACGGGGATGACGCCCTCCCAGCGCCATGCCCAGCTCGCGCAGCGATACGGATCGTCCGCCTACGCCCGGATCGACGCCCCCGCCACCCGCGAGCAGAAGGCGCGCCTGAAGAACCTGTCGCCGGACGACGTCACCGCAGATCACCTCGCCGGCGAGCCGATCACGGCCACGCTCGTCAACGCCCCCGGCAACGGCGCCGCGATCGGCGGGCTGAAGGTGCAGACCGCGAACGCCTGGTTCGCGGCCAGGCCCTCCGGCACCGAGGACGTGTACAAGATCTACGCCGAGTCCTTCTGTGGCGCAGAGCATCTCGCGCAGGTGCAGGCGGATGCCCAGCAGCTCGTCGCGGCCGTGCTGGATCGATGATGTCACGACCGAGCCCCGGGGCGGGGAGGTAAGCGGTGCACGGCACCTTGTGGATAGGCGCGCTCGTGATGCTCCGTGACTTGCGCGAGAAGGTCTTCATCAGCCGCGTCGAGTCCGTCGGCCATGGCAGCCTGACCGTCGCGAAACCCATGGGCGTGCCGGCCGCATACCCCTACCCGATCGGCACCCGGTTCGACGTGCTGTGGACGGGTCCGACGGGGCTGCACGTCCTGCCCGCCAACCTGACCGCGACGCGCGCCGAGGCGCCCGTGCTGCTCTGGGAACTCGCTGCGGCCGCCGAGCCGTGGGTGGAGCAGCGGCGCGAGTTCGCCCGCGTGCCCGTCTTCGGCAGGGTGGCGATGTGGCCGGCTGGTGATGTCGACTACGGAGATGACGAGCCCGGCGATGACGGGTCCATGGTCGACCCCTCGGCTCTTGCCTCCGCACGGCGCGGGTACCTCGTGGACATATCGGAGGCCGCGATCGCGGCCAGCATGTGGTCGACTCCGGAGGATCCGCTGCTGGCCGCGGGCACCGGCGTCGGGTGCTCGTTCACCGCGCGCGGCGAGGTGTTTCGCCGCGCGGGCCGAGTGCACAGCGCGCGGGCGAGCGTCCAAGACGGCGAGATGTGGGTCGTGATCCAGTTGACGCAGAGCGAACGGCAAGCGAAGGCGTTGCGGCGCCAGGTTTTTGCCGCGCAGGTGGATATGCGCCGCGCCCTGCGCCGGGGGAGCGAACCCTAACCCGCGATCCGATCCAGCGCCGCCGAGGCGTACGGCGCGAGCTCCGCATCGGCCAGCGCCCGCTCCTCGACGTAGGCCAGCTTCCCGTCGCCGGTGATGCCGTACAGCCGGGTCGCGCCGATCACCGCCGGGCCGGACGGCGTGCGCCACACGGCGTCTGTCGACAGTGCCCAGCTGGTCAGTGATTCGGCGCGCCCGTAGAACACCTCGATCCGGCCCTCGGCGTGCGTCAGCAGCAGTTCGATCGTGCCGTCGGCCTGCGGCCGCAGCCAGCCGACCTCGCGCGCCCCGGGTCCGCTTGCTGCACCGTCGGCGCCCAGCGACCACATCACCGACTCGAAGCGCAGGAACGCGCGGCCGTCGTGCGACACGGTGATCTGCTGCCCGAACTGCGGTGCGCGCTCGCCCGGATCGTTGCCGAATCTGCCGGTGCCGCGCCAGATCCCGACCATCGGCAGCAGAGCCAGGCACGCGGAGTCGATCTCCGGACCGAGCCGCACGTTCGCCGTGTCGGCCGGCACAGGCAGCGACGGCACTGAGTCGATGTTCACCTCGCGGGTGCCTGCCGCGCGCGCCGCCGCATCCGCCACGGCCCGATCCCCGGAGGTCGTCATCCCCGGTGTTTCCGGCAACTCAGCCATCCCCGTCACCTCGAACTGCGGAAGACGCGATACGTGCCGTACCCGGCGACCGCAGCCAGCACCATCGCTCCCAGGATCAGCAGGAGGGCCAGCGCGATGTCCACGCAGACCACCATAACGGCCAGCGGCCGACTACCGTGGCAGACACCATGACGGATATCCCCAGCGACGTGACGATCGGCCCGTGGCGGCGCGGCCTTGACGAGGGGCAGACGGCCGCCGCGCAGGCCCTGTTCGCCCGCGTTCGCGCGCACGACAGCCTCGCCCCGGAGACCCCGCCCGGCGGCGACACCGATGTGTTACCAGCGCATGTCGCAGGCGCCCTGGTCGGCCTGGCCTATCGCCGGGGCGCCGATCCCGCCGAACTCTACGTGGATCCGGCGTATCGCGGCCGCGGCATCGGCCGCGAGTTGGCCCGCGCGACCGTCGCTGACATCACCCGGCCGAGCGGCATCTGGGCGCACGGAACGCTGCCCGTCGCAAGGCATCTCGCCGCCGCGTTCGGCGCGGTGCCGACCCGGGAGCTGAGGCAGCTGCGCCGCTCCGTCGAATCCCTGCGGGCAACGCCGCTGCCGGTCGACCTGCCGTCGGGTGTCGGCATCCGCACGTTCCGGCCCGGCGTGGACGACGACGCGTTCCTTGCCGTCAACGCTCGCGCCTTCGCCTGGCATCCGGAGCAGGGCCGTCTCGACGCGGCCGGGCTGCGGGCGGAGATGGCGCAGCCGTGGTTCGATCCGGCCGGGTTCTTCCTCGCGGTCACGAAGGGAAACACGGCCGGCACCATAAACACAGTCGGCACGGTCCTCGGCTTCCACTGGACCAAGGTGCACCGCGAGGAGACGCCGCCGCTGGGCGAGGTCTACGTCCTAGGCGTCGACCCGTCGTCGCCCATCAAACATCTCGGAACCCCGCTCACCGCAACGGGTCTCAACCACCTTGCCGCCCGCGGCATCGACACCGTGCTGCTGTACGTCGAAGGCGACAATGAACGCGCCGTGAACCTCTACCGCCGCTTCGGTTTTGCCGACTACGCGGTCGACACCGTCTATGCCGCACCATGAACCGGTAGACCGCTCCCGAGCGTCAGTGACGGATCAGTGGTAGGCAGCTCAGATGCACCCGGCGTCTCCGGCGTTCACCGACGTCAGGTCGGAAGACGCGAACGTCGGGCCGGTCGTGGTTGTCGGGGTCGTCATGAGGCTCGAGGTCACGGAGGTCGCGGAGGTCGTCGATGGCGCCGGCTCCGAGCTCGCCGCCGGCGTCGTCACGATCGTGGACACCACCGTCGACACCACCGGCTTTGCGGTCGTGGACAGCGCGGCGGGCACCGGTGCGCCCACCGACACCGCGCGAACCGTCCCGCCGAACGACGAGCCGAGCATCAGCCGCACCTTCGAGCCGAGGCCGCCCTTCTCGACCAGGGTCGCCCCCGGCACCGCCGCCGCCACCGTCACGGCCGCAGCACGGTTGCCCGCCGAATACTCCACGGTGATCCCGCGCTGATTCTGCCCGCTGAGCAGCAACAGGTCCGGCCCGGTCAGCCGGAAGCCCAACGGCACCAACGCGTTCATGGCCTGGTTCGCGACCCCGCCGCGTCCGGCCACGTTCACCACCTGCAGGTTGACATCGCGCGGCGCCACCGAAAGCATTTGCGGCACCACCGGTGTCGACGTCACCAGCTGCGTCACGAGCTGGGTCACCGGGGTGGGTGACGCGCTTGGTGACGTGATCGTCGGCCCAGTGGTCGGCCCCGTCGTCGACCCAGTGGTCGACGCCGTGGCAGGACCCGTCGTCGAAGACGGCGCGAGGCCCCCCGTCACCTCCCCCGGCAGCAGTTGGTCGCGCTGCAGCGCCTGCCAGATCAGCTCCGCGTTCGGCGCCGGGTCCAGCGCCACGCCATTGGCATCCGGCACGGTGGGCAGCGTGAAGAACGTGACGTGGCTCGGGTCGAGATGGCCGAGCGACTGGGCGATCTCGATCAGGTCGTCCAGCGTCACATTGTCGGTCTGCACGTTCTTCACCACCGCCTGCAGCACCGAATCGAGCTTCACCGGGTTCAGCAGCACGCCCGCCGAGGTCATCTGCCGCAGGATCGTGGACAGCACCTTCTGCTGTCGCTTGATGCGCGCGAGGTCGGATGTGTTGTCGCCCTGCACCTTTCGCGCTCGCACCAGGTTCAGCGCCTGCACCCCGTTGATGTGCTGCTCGCCGGCCACCGGCAGCACCGTGCCGAGTTGCGCGTCGACGATCGGCCGGCACGCGTCGACCTCGATCCCGCCCAACGCGTTCACGATCGCGGCGAATCCGGAGAAGTCGATCACCATCATCCGGTCGATGCGCAGCCCCGTCAGCTCCTGCACCGCCTTGACGGTGCATGCCGGGCCGCCGGCCGCGTACGTCGCATTGATGCGCCAGGTCGTATACGGCGACGTGTAGTCCTGGTCGAGCACCTGCCCCGTCTTGTAATCCCACGCCTTGCACGTCGGCGCCGGCACATACATATCACGCGGAATCGACACCACCGTCACGTGCGACCGATCCGCCGACAGGTGCGCGACCATGATCACGTCCGAGCCGCCTGGATCCGTGTTCGCCCCGCCCAGCTTCGCGTCCGCCGCTTTCGCGCGCGTGTCTGACCCGAGGATCAGAATGTTCTCCGCCGCATAGGTTTTCGCCGCCTGCGCCGTCGTCACGGCCGCTCCCGGCGCCCCTGGGCCGGTGCTCGGAGCCGTCGTCGGGGCGATATTCGAATCGTTCGGGTCGAGGGCCGAGATCTGGTTGCCCCTGAGCGTCGCGTCGGCGCGCGCCTTGATCACGTACGCGGTCCCCGACACCACGAGCAGCAGCACCGCCAGCGCCGCGACCAGTGCGCGTCCGGTGATCGCCCAGCCACGGTCGGTGCGATCGATGGGCGGGGGAGCGGCGACCGGAACAACGTCAGCGGTGTCACCCGTGTCCGATGGCGCTTCGTTACCGGGTATGACGCTGTTCTCGGGCGGGGCCATGTCCCCAGCCGATACGTCCGGGGCCGGTTCACTACCCAGGTCACCGCTGGGGTCGCTGCTCGGTTGACTACCAGAGTCGTTACTCAGTGCGGCAATGAGCTCGCTCGCCGGGATCACGGTGGTCGCATCGGGATCGCTTGCTGTCGCAGCGGTCTCCTCCGGCGCACGGCGCCGTCGATGCGGTTCGGCGACTGCGCTGGCGTCCTGCAGCCGCGCGATCAACTCCTGCGCACTCATGCCGGTGTCGGAATCCGGCTCGTCCGCCCATAGCCTCGGGCGTTCCCATGGGGCCGACGGTTCGTCAGGGCCGTCTGCTCCGCCTGTGCTCACTGCCTCGAATCCTCCTGGTGGTGCGACGCCACAATGCCGCGACGGCGGCGCGATCGTATGGCGCGATGGTACGGCCCACGCCGTCAGGAGACGCACAGGGCAGCAGTCCGCGCCACCCCGGCGGTCACCCACAGTCGCAGGGTCGTCAGGTCGGACCCGGTGATGCGCCCGTTCGTGTAGATCGTGATGTACGCAGGTAACAGATAGTCGGTACCGCCCGCGGCGAGACGCATATCACGGTACGCGGGGTCGAAGGCCAGCGTGGTCGTCGCCACCGGGCACGCGCGTTGGTCGGCGCTCTGGTCCGACGTCACCAGCCGGTCGAGCACCGCGCGCTGCGCGGCGACGGGTCCGCCGGCCGTCGCGTTGATCTCGTCGACGGCGGCGCGGATGGCCTGCCCCGCGGGCGAATCCGCGAGCGCGAGGGAAGCGGGCGTGGTGACCGGGGGAGCGTGCGACACCGTGCTCGTGCATCCGGATGCGAATGCCGCGGCCAGCAGTAGGGGCGCCAGCGCGAGCGCCGGCTTCACCCGCCGTTCCCATCGATCTCGGCGCCCTCCGGAACGGCGAGATCGTCCGGGTCGTCGAGCCAGCCATACGGCAGGTGCACGCGGCGCTGCGGTCCGCCCTGCCGTCCACGCGGACCCTCCGCCGCCTCGGGGAACGGCTGCGATAGGTCCAGCTGCGCCGTCAGATCCTCGAGTTCGGCGAGCGACGACACCATGCCGAGCGCGCGTCGTAGCTCCGATCCGGCGGCGAAACCCTTGAGATACCAGGCGATGTGCTTGCGCAGGTCCCGCATTCCGCGATCGGCGCCCATCTCCTCGCAGAGCAGCTCCGCGTGCCGGATCATGATCTCGACAATGCCGGCAAGCCGCGGCGGCTCGGGCACCGCCCGGCCGTCGAACATCGCGGCGAGTTCCGCGAAGAGCCACGGCCTGCCCTGGCAGCCGCGTCCCACCACCACACCGTCGCAGCCGGTCGCCTCGATCATCTCCAGCGCCTCCGACGCCCGGAAAATGTCGCCGTTGCCGAGCACCGGGATGGACGTGACCGCGCCCTTGAGCTCGGCGATCGCGTCCCAGTCCGCCCGGCCCGAATAGTGCTGCTGCGCCGTGCGCGCGTGCAGGCCGATCGCCGAGACCCCCGCCTGCTCCGCGATCCGGCCCGCTTCCACGAACGTCCGATGGTCCTCATCGATACCGATCCGCATCTTGATGGTCACCGGGATGTTCGCGCGCGATGCCTCGGACACCGCCGCCCGCAGGATCGCCTCGAACAGCCGCCGCTTGTACGGCAACGCCGCGCCGCCGCCCTTCCTGGTCACCTTGGGCACCGGGCAGCCGAAGTTCAGGTCGATGTGGTCGGCGAGATCCTCGTCCGCCACCATCCGTACCGCCGCGCTCACCACCGCTGGGTCGATGCCGTAGAGCTGCAGCGAGCGTGGGTACTCGCCCGGCGAGAAGCGAATCATGGCCATGGTTTTCGGGTTGCGGGCCACCAGCGCCTGAGTCGTCGTCATCTCGCACACGTAGAGCCCGCCCGCGCAGGCTGTAACATTCCCCCCGGCTCCGCCGCCGAGTTCACGACACAACTGCCGGAACGACCGGTTGGTGACCCCCGCCATCGGCGCCAGCTCCACCGGCGGCCAGATGTCGTACTGGCCGATCTTCAGCCCTGGGTTCGGAGTCGCCACACGGCTCATTGTTCCAGGTATGGCAGTGTTCCTGGCATGACGGTTTTTCGCACGACTTTGTCCGCAGACTGGTTCTCCGCGTTCGACCTCGCCCCCGCCGCCGACCGCCCCGACCTGCTCGCCCCGACGGTGAACGCCGCCCTTGCCGCGCTGCCCGCCGACGTCGCCGTCCTTGCCACACCCATCGACCCCGACCTCGCCGACACCGCAGCGTTCTGCGCGCACTACGGCGTCCCGGAGGCGGCCAGTGCCAACTGCGTCATCACCCTCGGTAAACGCGCCGGCGAGGAGCGCTTCGCCGCCGTGATCGTGCTGGCCACCACCCGCGCCGACATCAATACAGCGGTCCGCAAACACGTTGACGTGCGCAAGATCTCGTTCGCTCCCATGGACACCGCGACCGGCCTCACGCAGATGGAGTACGGCGGCATCACCCCCATCGGCCTGCCTCCGGACTGGCCCATCCTGATCGACACCGCCGTTACCGCCGCCGGCCCCGTGGTCATCGGTTCCGGCCGTCGCGCCTCCAAGATCGTCATCGACGGCGCCGACCTCGCCGCCCTGCCCAACGCCGCCGTTATCGAGGGCCTCGCTCACCCATTCTGACGCCCCCGGCGGCCGACCGTCTCACGGAGCCGCCGTATCGGCCAGAGCGGCTTCGGACACCGGGCGCCGGAGCAGATCCGTTGAGAAGACGTCGACGTCACGCCCCAGGATGCGCCGGAACTCGTCGTTCAGGCCGCCGACCCGGAAGAGGATATTTCCGTCTTTCGGATCAAGGTCTACCAGGATGTCGATGTCGCTGCTCTGCGTCGCATCGCCGCGAGCGACCGAGCCGAACAGCCGCGGGTTCGTCGCCCCGTACTTGTGCATCACTGCGTCGAGTTCGCGGCGGTGCGCGGCAATCAGCTCGCGCAAAGCACGGCTCGTCGGCGTCATGCCCATGGCACCAGGGTAGCCTCAGCCCATCTGTACCCGCGCCGCTACACTGTTCACGTCATCATGTGATGACGGAATCCGTGCGGATGGGAGCGCCGAGAGATGCGGACGACGGTGACTCTGGACGATGCCCAGCTGGCGGCTGCGCACGAACTGACTGGGATTGCCGGCACATCCGCCCTGCTCGGCGAGGCCTTGACGGCGCTCATCGAACGAGAGAGCGCGCACCGGTTGGCCCTGCTGGGCGGCAGTCAACCGGATCTCGTGGTGCCCCCGCGACGCAGGTCCGCGTGATACTCGCGGACACGTCGGTATGGATAACCCACTTCCGAAGCGGCGACGCCGATCTCGCGCGGGCGTTGCGGCGCAGCAATGTCCGTTCCCACCCATGGATCATCGGTGAACTGGCCATGGGCAACTTGACCGATCGTCAACGCACGTTGACGGACCTGCGTCGATTGCCGCCGTCCGTGGTGGCCACGGTGGATGAGATCGGGTCCTTCGTCGAGCGCAATGCCCTGTTCGGCCGGGGCATCGGCTTTGTCGATGCGGGTCTGCTCGCCGCGACGGCGCTCACTTCCGGCACGAGGCTGTGGACGACGGATCGTCGGCTGCAGTCTGTCGCCCGGGATCTCGGATTGGCGGCGGATTCTGCCGCCGACTGATCTGCGCCGCCGCCGCGCGACTGATCCGCCGCGCCTCACCCCACCCGCGGCCGCACCTGCTCACCGACCAGCGCCAGATGCTCCAGATCTGACAGATCCAACACCTGTAGGTACATGCGCTGTACCCCGGCCGCCGCGAAACGCTCCAGCTTCGCGATCACCTCGGGAACCGTTCCCGCGATTCCGTTCTCGCGGAGTTCGGCCGCCTCCCGCCCGATCGCGGCCGCTCGGCGCGCGAACTCCGCCTCCGTCTGTCCGCAGCACAGCACCTGCGCCACCGAATAGGTCAGCTCGCCCGCCTCCCGCCCGGCCGCCTCGCACGCCGCGCGGACGCGCGCGAACTGCACCACCGATGTCTCCAGATCGCTGAACGCGATGTTGAACTCGTCCGCGAACCTGGCCGCTAGTGCCGGCGTGCGCTTCGGCCCGTGCCCACCGACGATGATCGGTACCCGGGGTGCGCCGTTTCGCCCGCGCTGCACCGGTTTCGGCAATCCGGGCGCGCCGTCTAGCTGGAAATGCTTGCCGTGGAACGAGAATGACTCGCCCGCGGGCGCGGCCCACAGCCCGGTGAGGATCTCCAGCTGCTCCTCGAGTCGGTCGAAGCGCTCACCGAATCCGGCACCGAAGTCGATGCCGTAGGCGCGGTGCTCCTCCTCGTACCATCCGGCGCCGAGCCCGAGTTCCAGTCGTCCGCCGGAGATGTCGTCGATGTTCGCCGCCGCGATGGCTAGCATCGACGGATGCCGGAACGTCGCCGACGTGAGCAGTGTGCCGAGCCGGATCCCGGGTACCTGCGCCGCGATCGCCGCCAGCGTCACGTAGGCGTCCGACGGGCCCGGCAGCCCGGACGCGGAGCCCATCGCGAGGATGTGATCCGACCGGAAGAATGCCGAGAAACCGCCCGCCGCCGTCGCGCGGGCGACGGCCAGAATGTCGTCATACGAGGCGCCCTGCTGCGGTTCGGTGAAGATGCGCAGATCCATGCGTCCACCCTAGGGGCACCCGAGGGTGGCGGAGTCACCGACCGACTCTTACCGCCGCCGAAGCATTTTCAGCGCCCGCAGCGCCGCCGTCATGAACGTCTGATACCGCCGCCCGCGCAGCGGTCCGAACTCCCCGACCGGCCAGAAGCGTTGCGCCGCAATGGTCTGCGCCCACGTTGACGCCAGCAGGCCCTCCGCCCCGTGCCGCCGCCCCACCCCGGAGGCCTTCACCCCGCCCATCGGCGAATCCACGGAACCCCATGCGGCGGCATAAGACTCGTTGATGTTCACCGTTCCGGCCGCGAGCCGTCGCGCCACCGACCGGGCGTGCGCGGCGGACCGCGAGAACACCGACGCGTTCAGTCCGTACGCCGACGCGTTCGCCTTCTCGATGGCTTCCTCGTCCGACGCGACGGGATAGATCGACACCACCGGCCCGAACGTCTCCTCGCCGAAACACGCGGCCGTTTCCGGCACGTCGGCCAGCACCGTCGGCTCGAAGAAGTACGGCCCCAGGTCCGGCCGATGCGTGCCGCCCGCCAGCACCGTGGCCCCGTGCGCCACCGCGTCGTCGATGTGGCTCCGGGTCTTGGCCAACTGCGCCTCGTTCACTAAAGACCCCATCTCCGACCGGAAGTCGTACCCGGCGCCGAGCTTCACCCGCCGCGCAGCGGCGGCGAACCGTTTGGTGAACTCGTCGGCGATGTTCCGGTGCACGTAGATGCGCTCCATCGACAGGCAGAGCTGCCCGGCGGACGAGAACGACCCGCGCACAGCGCCTTCCACCGCCGCGGCGAGGCGTGCGTCGGCGCACACGATCATCGCGTTCTTCCCGCCGAGCTCCAGGTCCGCGCGCACCAGCCGCCGCCCGGCCTGCTCGGCGACACGCCGCCCGGTCGCGGTCGAGCCGGTGAACACGACATGGTCGGCCGCATCGATCACGGCCGGCCCGACCGTCGCGCCGTCGCCGACCACCACCTGCCAGACTCCGGCGGGAATGCCTGCGGCGAGGGCGATCTCGCGGATCAGCAAGGTTGTCAGCGCCGTCTGCGAGTCCGGCTTGTGCAGCACCGCATTGCCGGCGACCAGCGCCGGGATAGCGTCGCCCGCGGCGAGCGTCAGCGGATAGTTCCACGGCGAGATGATCCCGACGAGCCCGTACGGGTGCCGAAGCTCCACGGTGCGGGTCAGCAGCGGGAACACCCCGTGCCGGCGCCGCGGCGCGAGCACCTTCGCCGCCGAGAGTCCGTAATACCGCAGCGTATTCGCAATGTCGGCGACCTCTTCGAACGCATCCCCGCGCGCCTTGCCGGATTCCGCCTGGATCACGTCGCACAGCTCGTCCGCCCGCGCCAGCACCGCGTCGTGCCATCGCAGCAGCGCCGCCGCCCGTACGTGGATACTCGTTGCGGCCCACTGCTTCTGGGCGGTCCGCGCCAGCCGCGCCGCCTCGGCGACCTGGCCGACGGTGGTGTTCGGCAGGCGCAGCAACACCTCGCCGGAAAACGGCATGCGCACCTCGGTCTCGCCGTCATCACCCGAGCCGCCACCCGAGCCGTCGGCCGAATCGCCGCCCGAACCGCGGCGCAGCGCGGAGAGCAGCACCTCGATGCGGTGGTGCGACAGCGATGCGGGCGGCGACGGGTATGACGCTTTTCCAGCCATACCCCGATTATCCCAGCGGACGCGCCGCTACCCCAGCTGGATGAGCGCGATCCCGGCCACCACACCCGCCGCGGCCATCAGTTGTCGCGGTGAGAGTCGTTCCGCGAAAAAAAGTGTGCCGATCACCCCGGCGAACAGCACCGACGACTCGCGCAGGGTGGAGACTATCGCCAGGCTCGCCCGGTCCTGCGCCCACAGCACGATCGCGTACGCGACGGTGGACGCGAGCCCGCCGGCCAGGCCGAGCAACACCGTCCGCACCCCGCCCGCCCGCGTCCAGGCCACCAGTTGCCGGGGCCTGGCCAGCAGCGCACACACCGCGATCAACAGCGGCCCCTGCAACATCATCAGCCATGCCGCGTATCCGGCGGCCGAGCCGGAACTCCGCACGCCCAGCCCGTCCACCAGGCTGTAGGTCGCGATCACCACGCCCGTCGCCACCGCCAGCAGCAGGCCGGCCCGAGAACCCTTGCCGCGGGCGAAGCGACGCGGCAACCCGACGAGCACAGCCAGACTTCCGACGACGAAAGCGATCCCCACCAACTGCCACACCGCGAGCCGCTCGCCCAGGAATCCGAGCGAGAAAGCCGTCACCAGAACGGGTGCCGTGCCGCGCGCCAGCGGATACACCTGCCGGAACTCGCCGTGCGCGTAGGCCGCGGTGAGCAACAGCAGATAGCCCGTCTGCAGCGCCACGGACGTGATCAGATACGGCCAGCTGGCCGCCGCCGGGACCACCGCGACGAGGCACCACAGCCCGCCGAAGATCAGGTACCCCGCGCCCATCAGCGCGCTCGCCACCAGCCGATTGCCGATCGCCTTGGCCGCCGCGTTCCACCCCGCGTGGATGACGGCCGACCCCAGAACGGCTGCGACCACGGTCGGCGGCAATCCGGTCGATATGCCGGCCGGCAATTCCGCTAGCCGAGCCCACGCAGACACGCCGGATAGCATCGCAGGCGTGCACGATCACCCGGTCACCGCATCCGAGCGGCACCGTGGTCGGCTGATCGCCGCGTTCGGCCTCACCGGGTCGTTGTTCGTCGCGGAGCTGGTCGTCGGGCTCATCGCGCATTCGCTCGCGGTCGTCGCCGATGCCGGCCATCTGGCCGCGGACATCGTCACCCTCGGCGCCGCGCTCGCCGCCACCCGGATCGCGACCCGGTCGGACATCTCCGGTCAACGCACGTACGGCCGCTATCGCGCGGAGGTATTCGCCGCCGGCTTCGCCGTCCTGGTCATGCTGGCGGTCGGCGGCGTCGTCATCGGCGGAGCCGTCTCCCGCGTCGGCCACGAGCCGCACATCGCCACCGGCCCGATGCTGTGGATCGGGATCGCGGGCCTGGCCGTCAACATCGTGGCCGTCCTGTTGCTGCGGTCCGGCGCGGCCGAGTCGCTCAACCTCAAGGGCGCATATCTCGAGGTGCTCGGCGACGCGGCCGGCAGTGTCGGCGTCATCGCGGCCTCGCTGTTGATCGCCGGAACACGGTGGCCCGCATGGGATGTCGTCGTCGCGATCGCCATCGGCGCGTTCGTCATGGCCCGCGCGATCGGCCTGGGGCGGTCGGTCCTGCGGGTGCTCGGGCAGCACGCGCCGCAGGGCATCGACCCGCATCGCCTCGCCGCGGACCTCGAGGCGATCGACGGTGTCGCCGATGTCCACGACGTCCACCTGTGGGAGCTCACCTCCGGTATGACGGTCGCCACCGCGCACCTTGTCGCGACCGACACCGCCGATCACCACACGGTTCTCGACGCCGCGCGCGACCTGCTCGCGCACACCTACGACATCGAACACGCCACCCTGCAGATCGAGCCGCGCGACCACACTTCCTGTCGGCACTTGAATTGGTAGGCTCACCCCGTGCTCCGCCGGGCCCTCGTGGCCGCAATGCTGATCGCCGTCATGTCCGTGACGGCGTCCTGCTCGTGGGTGTCCGGGCTTTTCGGGCATCATTACGCGTCCAAACCCACCTCCGTATCGGTCTTCGATGCGACGGTGGGCGATTGTTTCGTGGCGCCGGCCGACGTGAAGGCCGAACTCGCGGACCTGTCCAAGGTGCCGTGCGATGTCGCGCATCAGCAGGAGCTCTTCGCCAAGCTCGACTACCAGCCGGCCGGCAGCACTGCCGGCAATGCAGGCACCACCACTGGCGCCGGCCTCGCCGACGCCTATCCCGGAGACGCGGTGCTGGACAAGTTCGCCCAGGGTGCCTGCGCCGAGAAGTACACCGGGTACGTCGGTATCGCCTATCCGGACTCCGGCTTGTGGTTGACGTATCTGCTGCCGTCGGCGCGCAGTTGGCAGCAGGGCGCCGACCGCCAGATCCTGTGTTTCGTCACCACGACGGCCGGTGGGTCGTTGACCAAGTCGGTGAAGGGGTCGAAGCTGTAGGAGCCGGCGGCCGATGGACTGTCGGCAGTCAACCGAGGGAGCATGCAGTATGCCCAATCCCGTGGTCACCGGCGCGACACTGGCCTGCACGTTCGGCATGGCACCGTCCACCATGAACGTGATCCGCCCGAACGTCCTGGTCGAGAGCCGGCCCGCCGGCACCATCATGGACATGGCGCCGGTCGCCAACATCCCGCCGTTCGGTATGTGTCAGTCGCTGGCCAATCCCACCGTCGCCGCCGCCACGGCTGCTGCCCTGGGCACCCTCACCCCGATGCCGTGCGTGCCGGTGATCGTCGGCCCGTGGGCGCCGGGCGCGCCGACCACCGTCGTCGGCGGGTCACCCATGCTCACCGCCGGGTCCCAGCTGCACTGCGCGTACGGCGGCGTGATCTCGGTCGTCGTGCCGGGGTCGACCACGACACAAGCCTCATAGCGCGTCATAGCGCGCTTTGTTGAAAATCTGTCACGAAATAGACGTAGGGCTATTCCCTCTTGCCGCTGCGAGTGACATGATCGCTGGGAGTCACTCTTCGTGACACCTCCAGGTTGCAATCCGTAGGAGCGGGAATGCCAAACTATGCCGCACCAGGCGTATACGTCGAGGAAGTTCCGTCGTCCGAAAAGTCGTTGACCGCGGCGCCGACCGCGATCGCCGCTTTCGTCGGGTTCACCGAGAAGGCGCCGACGGACGATCCGAACGATCCGGAGGGTCTTGCCCCCCGCCTCGTCACCAGCTGGACCCAGTACGAACAGCTCTACGGCAGCTTCTGCGCGGGTGCCGTGCTGCCGCTGTCGGTCTACGGATACTTCGCGAACGGCGGCTCGATCGCCTACATCGTGCGGATCCCCAACACCGCGCCGTCCGGCCAGCCGTCGCGCCTCGAACTGCCCGCGCCGGACCGCGCACTCGGCCTGCCGATCGCGGTGGAGAGCATCGAGCCGGATGCCGACATCTCCATCGTCGTCGAGACCAACGAAGATGCCGGCGGCGCCGATGACGAGCCGAACCCGTTCAACATCACGGTCCGTTCCGGCGGGACCGAGGTCGAATCCTTCGAGAACCTGACCCTCGGCAAGGGCGACCGCAACGCCGCAACGGTGATCAACAAGACGTCCACCAAGATCAAGGTTGAGGTCCTGCTGGACGAGACGGCCGATCTCGCCGGCCAGATCGAGATCGTCAAGCCGGGCATTTACTCGCTGGCCAAGGCCGCGCCGACGCCGGTGCCGGTCAACGGCCGCAAGTTCGCCGGTTCTGCCTCGGCACGCCAGGGCATCAACGGCCTTGCCGTCGCGGAGGACGTCACCATGGTGATCGTCCCGGATCTCGTCACCGCCGCCACCAAGGAGGACGGCTCGATCGACCTCGGCCTGTGGAAGTCGGTGCAGACCACGCTGATCAGCCATTGCGAGCAGAACGGCAACCGCATGGCGGTGCTCGACTCCCCGCCCGGAATGAACCCGCAGCAGGTCAAGGAATGGCGCAGCGATGTGGCCATGTACGACTCCGCCTTCGCCGCGTTCTACTACCCGTGGATCAAGGTCGAGAACCCGATCGGCACCAACGGCGACGCCGAGGTGGTCATCCCGCCGAGCGGCCACGTCGCCGGCGTGTGGGCCCGCACCGACGACACCCGCGGGGTGTGGAAGGCGCCGGCCAACGACACCATCCGCGGCGTCCTGGATGTCGAGTACGCCGTCACCCAGAACGAGCAGGGCCTGCTCAACCCCATGGGCATCAACTGCATTCGCCCGTTCGGCACCCGCGGCATCCGCATCTGGGGTGCGCGCACCCTGTCGTCCGATTCGGATTGGCGCTACATCAACGTGCGCCGGCTGTTCAACATGATCGAGACGACGGTGGCGCAGGGAACCCAGTACGCCGTCTTCGAGCCGAACGACATGAAGCTGTGGGAAGGCGTCAAGCGCACGCTCGACGGGTTCCTTCGTGGACTGTGGAGCCTGGGTGCCCTGTTCGGCGCCTCCGCCGATCAGGCCTACTACGTCAAGTGCGACGCCGAGACCAACCCACCGGAATCCATCGACCAGGGCCTGATGGTGTGCGAGGTCGGTATCGCTCCGGTCAAACCGGCCGAGTTCGTCGTCTTCCGCATCGCCCAACACAAGCAGACCGCGAGCTGACGGACCGGCTCGTCTTCCGACTGGCACGCACATAAGGAGCGCAACACATGCCCAACTTCCTGCAGGAAGACACCCTGATCGCCCAGAACTTCTTCCTGGAGATCAAGGGCGAGATCATCACCTACCTCTCCGGCGTGTCCGGCTTGGACATTGCGATGGAGGTCGCCGAGGTGGTCCAGGCGGCGCCGGACGGCAAGAAGGTGATCCGAAAGATGCTCGGCACCCACATCAAGCCGCCGGACCTTTCGCTGACCCGAGTGGCCCCGACGGACATGGGGAAGGACGCCATGTGGGGCTGGTTCAACGAGATCTATAACAAGGGCATGCCGGTGGGGAACCGCGGGTCGGAGCGCAAGGACGGCTCCATCGTGATCTACGACTCCACCGGTGCCGAGGTCGCGCGGTTCAACTTCTACAACGGCTGGCCGTCGAAGATCGCCACGGACCAGCTGTCGGTGGACTCCAACGACCCCGTCAAGGAGACCATCACCCTGACGATCGAACGGCTTGAGCGCACGAAGTGAGTCTTCGCACCGAATACGAGTTCACGCTGCCCCGCGGCTATGTCGATGCCGCGGGCAGCGTGCATAAGAAGGGTGTCATGCGGCTGGCGACGGCCCGCGACGAGTTGGAGCCGCTGCGCCATCCGACCGTCTCCGGGCCGGACGATCCGCGACTCACGCTGATGATTCTCGCGCGCGTCGTCACCAAGCTCGGCGACGTCCCGATGATCACGGTCAATGAGATCGAGGGGTTGTTCGCCGCGGACCTCGCCTTCCTGCAAGACTTCTACGGGGTGATCAACTTCGGCACCCAGGAGGAGTACGAGGCGTTGCTGGCGGCGCAGGCCGAGGCGGGCCCGGTCGTCGGGGAGCGACCGGACACCGACGGTGTTGCCCGCGAGACCGAGGATTCCGGCGCCGGTGACGGGGAGGCTGAGAGCAGCGACGTCGCCGAGCCCGGTCCGGCGGTGCGGACGCGGGTGCAGGAAGTCCCCCGCAGTAAGAACTGAGCGGGCGGCGGGTGCGGTGGCAACCGATGCGGCCGCGGGGAAAGCACAGCGGTGAAGCGATATCCGGTCGATGCGTTGTGGCAGGAGATTGCGTATCTGGCGTACCACCTGCATTGGCCGCTCGACGACATCCTCGATCTCGAGCACATGGATCGGGTGACGCTGATCCGGGCGGTCGTGTCGTTGAACCAGCGAGCATGGGAGGCTGCGCGTGACTTCGCCTAGTCAACTCACGCCGCTCGGCGGCGACGGCCAGGTCGGCAGTAACTTCCTACTCGAGGTCGACGGCGTCGAGATCGGCATGTTCGCCTCCGTGTCCGGCCTGCAGGTCTCCGTGCAGACGGAGGACCTTGTCGAGGGCGGCCAGAACGGTTACGCCCGAAAGCTTCCCGGCCGCATGGAGTGGCCGAACATCGTGCTCTCGCGCGGGCTTATCCAGTCGGACAACCTCTTCGACTGGTTCTCCAAGACCTCCGGCGAAGGATTCGCCGCCGCCGGCAACAAGCTCAAGCGGTGCACCGGTGCCATCACGGCCATCGGGTCCGACGGCTCCCGGATGCGGTCCTGGAACCTCACCGGCTGCTTCCCCGTGCGCTGGAAGGGCCCCGACTTCAACGTCACGAGTAGCGACGCGATCTCCGAGGAGCTGGAGATCGCCCACGAGGGATTCCGCAGCTCCACGCAGGCGTAAATCATGGCTGCCGATCAGGGGGACGCCCGGACCCGGTTGGGCCGGTCCGCCGCCGCGCGGTTCGTCCTGCGCCATCACCCCTCCGGGGGCGTCGCCCGGACGCCCGGCATCGGTATCGTCGCCAGCGCCGCCCGACGATTCGCTGCCGGTGTCGCCCGCCCCGTCGAGATCCGCCGGCAACTCGCCGGCCCCGGCGAGATCCGGCCCCGCGGCTACGAGCCCGTGAGTGCCCCCCCGCGCTGGTGGGTCCCTGTCGAGCACGGGCCGACGCATGCACCCGCGCATACGCCCGCACCGGCACACGCCTCCGCGCCGGCACAGACATCTCCGGCATTCACCGCTGCCGCCGCGGCGCCAGTGGCTACCCCGGCCTCGACGCCTGCCCCTACACATGCACCGGTGCTAGCGCGCACAATCGCCTCGGCCACGATGCCCCCGTCCGCCGCGGTGCCCACGCCGACCGCGACGCCAGCCGCGGCGCACGCGCCCGACCTCCGCTCCTGGGGTACGACCGCCGCGTCGATCGCCAGCACCCCACTTCCCGCGCGCGGCCTGCCCCGCGCCGCCCGGCTCGTTCCCACCGAGAAGACGTACTCCCCAGGCGGTTTCGCCGCCACTATGAGGGGTGCCCCGATCCCCGTGCGCCGCATGAAGGAGGTCGTCGGCGCCGGCGCCATGACCGGCGTCGGCGCCAGGCTGCAGCCGCCAACCCAACCCCATGCGCAGCCATCAACGCCAACGCACACACAATCGCCGACCCAGCAGCCGACCCACACGCCCGGCCAGTCGCACGGCCCGGCGAGCACGCAGCCGCACACCGCTGCGGCCCGGCACGGTTCAGCGGAACCGCCGGGGGTGCCTCCGGGGAGCGGCTCGGCGCACCGGCCGGATGCGGCTGGCGCTGCTCCCCGTATCGCGTCGGCTGGGCAAACGGTGCCTACCGGGCCTGCAGCGTCCGCAGCGGCCACTCGGTCCGCAGCGGCCACTCAGTCTGCAGTGCCCACTCCACCCGCAGCGCTCACGAGGCCAGCGGCGGCGACCCCAGCCGGCGCACCCGCAGCGCCCCTAGCGCCTACCCCACCCGCAGGGCTAACCCCGCCCGGCACGTGGCCCGCGTCGACCGGTCGTTCCACGCGGGCCGCCGTCCGACCACCGAGCCGCGTGAGTCTGCTCCGGCGCGCCTGGGCGGGCGACAGCGGATTCGTCGGACGCCGTGCGCAGATCTGGCCACCGGCACCGGCCACCGAGCCCCGACCGACCGTGCGCCCCGCGCCGGCTGCGAGCCCCACACGGATCGCAGGATCCGCATCGCCTGCGAGCCCCGCACCGACGGCAACGACCGCAAACTCCGCATCGGCGCCTACCCCGACGTCCATCCCGGCCGCACCCACCCCGACGTCCGCGACGTTGCGCCGGTCGCCCGTCGCGCAGCAACCGAGCCCCCAGAAACCCACCGCGCAGCAACCCGCGGCACAGCAACCCAGCGTGCCCGCACCGACGCCAGCGACCCCCGGCTCGATGCCCGCCATGTCGCTGCCAGGCGTCTCGCCGAGATCGCTCAGTCATCCCGCCGGAGTTCCCGCCGGTACTCTAGGCGATGCTCAGCCCCCCGCCACGAACGCCGTTCCGGGCCTAGGCCGAACCGCCGTGGCCGGCACTTCCACGAGTTCTCCTCTGGCGCCTCCTTCCCCGGCGAACGCGTCGAATCCATCGAATCCATCGATGCCCACGACTCTGGCACAGACCTCCGACAGTGCTCTTGTTACTGCTGGCGCGGCGACATTCGGCCGTTCGTCCCTCCGCACTTCGGTACGCCTACCGGCCCAGCTGGTGAACGTCATCGTCCGTCGTCAGTTTCGGCCGAATCTGGCCGTCCCGTCCGCACTGCCGCGCGTCGGCACGGCGCTGCCGAGCCCCAGACCTGCGCAGACAGCGTGGCGAGCCCCGGACGTCGTCCGGACGCGCAATGTCACGGACGCCGCGCCCCGCCCGGCTTTGCTACCTGGGTCGCGGCGCATCGCGGATACCCAGCCGCGGGCATCCGCATCGATCCTGAGATCCGTTGCGACGCCGACATCGCAAGCGCGCATGACGCCCGAGCCGGCTTCGCGCGCAAGGATCTCGGGCGAAGCTAGGACCGGCGCGCTGCCCGGCGCCCCTACCTATGCCCCGATCCCCGACGCGCAGATCGGCGCCGTCGCAACGTCTCTCGACCGCGCCCCGGGCAGCATCATCCGCCGATACCGCGCCGCTGTCGGGGACAGCCCACCCGCTTCATCGGCATCGGCGTCCTCTCGGGGTCGCGTCTCGGCACCGAGCATGGCACTGGGCGCGGCCCTGACCGCCACGCCGAGCCCGTCCATGCGCACGGCGCTCGCGTCCCCGAGCGCGATCCGGCCGAGGCGGATCGATGACGTTCCCAGGCCTCCCGCAGGGCCAGCACGCAGTACGAGCCCACGCGAACCAGTCGTGCTCCGCTCCCCACAGCGCGGCAACGCGCCGAGCACCGTGGTGAGCACCGCGGTGAGCATCCATGACCGCGCTCCGGGCGGCATCATCCGCCGTTACCGCGCAACAATCGGAGCTGGCTCACCGGCCTCATCGACACCCGCTTACTCGCGAGATCCCGACGCAGCACAGCGACCGGCACTAGGCCCGATCATGCGCGCAGCACTCTTATCCCCGAGCGCAATCCGGCCGAGCCGGATCGACGACGTTCCCCGGCCCCCCGCAGGACCGGGCCACAGATCGATGCCACGCGGCCCCGTCATCCGCCGTTCGATGGCCATCCCGGCAACAGGCCGAGCGACAAGCACTACTGCGCCGCTGCGCCCGGGCGCCGTGGGCAAGGCCGTCACGTCGTCGACTCACTCTGCGCAGCAGCGAATGTCGTCATATTCGATGTCGCCTCGCGGCGCCACCATCAGTCCCGCGACGCGGTCGTTGCTAGCCGACGGCGCACCGCGTATTGCCACGCTGCCGCTCATGCCGCAGCCCGATCAGCCATCGAACGCCCCAGTCCCAGCCACGTCCCGGGGAGCCATCCGCCCGTCCGCCCTCGACCTCATCCGATCGGCCAAACCCGCTCCACCGCTGGGTCTTCCGGTGCCTTCGCCGCCGCCCACCGCTGTCGGTGCCGCCGACGAGCAGGTCATCCGGCGCTGGGCCGACGGGAAGGTGCCCGGCCGGTCGGCCACCAGCGGACCCGGACGGACCCCGATGCTCGGCGCGCACCGGGGCCCCGCGCAACCCGGCCCCGCCCCTGCCGCGACCCCACCCGCCATGATCGGAACACACCGGGGTCCCGCGGGCCCCGCACAACCCGCCCCTGCCGCGACCCCCGTCGAGAATCCCCAGAACGCTGTCGTTGCAGAATCTCCGGCCGTTCCACCTGCCCATCCCACCCCCGTCCAGTCGCAACTGACCTCGCGGGAATGGGACGCGCTCGTCGATGAGGTAACCCGCCGGATCGAGGACCGTATCGCGGTCGAACTCACCCGGCGCGGCCGCCGCTTCATCCCGCGGACCATGTGAGCGTGCCATGACTCTTCCGACCAGCGCACTCGAAACCCCGCCCCGCGCCACCGATATCGCGGATTCGCTCACCAGCCGGGAATGGGACGAGCTCACGGACGAGGTGCTGCGCCGCCTCGAACGCCGGGTCACCGACGACCTCGCCCGCCGCGGCCGCCGAGCCAAGCCGAGGGTGTTATGACATGAACGGCGAAGACATGAACGGCGAGAATACTTGTGTTGCAGGCATTATTCGCGAGAGGAGTGAACCATGGCGCTGACCGACAAGGCCTACCTCATGATCGAGGGCAGCTCCGAGCGGATTCCGTGCATGTTCAACCCGTCCGAGCTGCAGATCAGCCGGTCGAACTCGTGGGATTCCCCGTCGCTGGCCGGCCAGGGCGTGCAGAAGGCGCGCTACACCGGCGCCGGCGCCGGATCGATGTCCTTGAACCTGACCTTCGACACCACCGACACCGGCAAGGCCGTCACCACGTACACCGGCAAGTTGATGAAGCTGATGGACGTCGACCCCTCGCTGGGCGGCACGGATGAGCAGTCGAACAACGCCCGCCCGCCGTACGTCACGTTCCACTGGGGTGATCTGCATTCCTTCGAGGCGGTCGTCTCCAACCTGACGCTGCAGTTCACCTACTTCTCATCGACGGGAGTGCCGCTGCGGGCGAAGGTTTCGATGTCGCTGACGCAGTACAAGCAGTCCAGCGCGTTTGGCCCGCAGAACCCGACGTCGGGCACGCCGCACCCGCACCGGGTGCATCGCGTTCAACCCGGTGAGACGTTGGATCGCATCTCCGCCCGCTACTACGGCGACCCCACCCGGTGGCGCCAGATCGCTTCTGCCAACGGCATTACCGATCCGCTTGCGGTGAGATCCGGTACCCTGCTGTCGATTCCGCGGACCTCGATATGACGCCGCCCGCGATCGGAGCGATCGCCCCAGTCATCAAGGTCGCCGGATCGGAGTTGGCGGCTTCGACGCTCAGCGCGCTCATCGGCATGACGGTCAGCAGCGGGCTGCGCCTGCCGAGTCGCGCGCGCCTGGACTTCCTCGACGACGGATTCTCGATTAGCGCAGGAACCACGTTCGATCTCGGCGCGAAGGTGGTGGTGGCAGCGGGCACCACCACCCTGTTCACGGGCGAGATCACCGGTGTGGAACTGGATGTGGACCGCGGTGCGTCGAATCTCCGGGTCATCGCCGACGACGCCGCCTACAAGATGACGCTCGGCAACAAGACCGTGACCTACGCACAGATGAGCTACTCCGACATCGTGTCGAAGATCGTCGCGGCGTACGGTCTGACGGCGAGCATTTCCTCGACCGGTGATGTACAGGAATACGTGCTGCAGACGGACAGCGATTTCGGCTTCATCACCGAGATCGCCGACCGTGTCGGCTACGACTGGTGGGTCGACGGCGGCGGCACGTTCCAGTTCCATCCGATGGGGGCGCAGTCCGATCTCGTTGCGACGCTGACATGGGGATCAGACCTCGCGAGTCTTCGGCACTTCACGGTCCGCGCCTCGGCGCTGCACCCCCAGCAGGTCACCGTGAACGGTTGGGATGCTGGGCAGAAGCAACCGCTGACGGCCCAAAGCCAGTCGGTCGGCACGAAACCCGATGCGTCGCTCGTCACGCCCTACCTGGACGCGTCAAGCCTAGCCTCGTCGAGCAAGGTCACCACGGCGTACCGTATGTTCGGCACGCAGGGCGACGGTGCGAAACTGGCGGACAGCGCGGCGATACGGGCGCTGGCCGGGTCGGTCGTCGCGGAGGGCCGCTGCGGGATCATCGCGGCGATCGTGGTCGGGAAAAAGGTGTCTATCTCGGATGTCGGACCGGCCTCCGGCACCTACCCCGTCACCGAGGTGGAGCACATCTACAGCGAAAACGGTTTCGACACCCGTTTCGTCGCAGGCGATCGCGAGCCGACGTCGTTGGTGGACACGCTCGCCGCGCCGGTCCCGTCCAGCTTCCGACAGGATGCGCTGGTGATCGGTGTAGTGACGAACCTCGGTGATTCCAATTCTCCGAAGGGCTATATCAAGGTCAAGTACCCGACCCTCGGGAGCCAGATAGAAAGCGCCTGGGCACGCGTGGTGTCGATGGGTGCGGGATCGTCGCGCGGTATGACGTTCCTCCCGGAGGTCAACGACGAGGTGATCATCGGCTTCGAGGGCGGTGACGTGACGCGTCCGCTCGTGCTCGGCGGGTTGTACAGCGGGGCGAGCCCGGCGCTGGACTACGGGACCAAGGACGGTTCTATCGAGAAGCGCCAGATCGTCTCCCGGCTCGGCCATGTCGTCGAGTTGGGCGACGGCCAGCAGCCGGCGGATCAGCACATCTGGCTCACCCTCGCCGGGGGCGAGCATGCGGTCAAGCTCGGCAAGGACGGGCTCACCGCGACAGTGCCGTCGGGCGAACCGGTCTCGATCTCAGCAGGCGACACGAAGATCGAGTTCGACAAGCAGGGGAACATCACGCTGTCGGGCCAGAAGGTGACGATCAAGGCCACGCAGGACGTCGAGATCTCCGGCATGAACGTGAAACTCAAGGCGAACGTCGCCGTGGAGGCCTCGGGCACCCAGGCGAAGATGTCCGGGTCCGCACAGGCCGAGCTCTCCTCCGGCGGGCAGACATCGGTCAAGGGTTCGATGGTGATGATCAACTGATGGACGAGATCATGCTGCCCACCACCGGTGCGACGCGCCCGGCCGAGTACGACGCGACCTTCATCGGCCGCGGGTTCTACTGGCCGCTTCAGGTCGACCACACCGGGTCGATCCGTATGACGGACGGCGCCCCCGACCTGGACCGCTCCATGGCGGTGATCCTCGCTACCGCGCCCGGTGAGCGCGTCATGCGACCCGAGTTCGGTTGCAAGATATGGGATCTGCTGTTCGAGCCGATCACGGCGAACCTGCTCGGCCTGATGGCGCAGGTGGTCCGCGAGGCGCTGGCCCAGTGGGAGCCGCGGGTGGAGATCGAAGATGTCCAACCGGTTCCCGACGACAACGACGCGACCCTCATCCGCATCATGGTCAGTTACCGGGTGAAGGCCACGAACGACCGGCGCAACCTGGTCTACCCGTTCTATGTGATCCCGCACGAGGAGACCTGAGATGGCGCTTCCAGCACCGAATCTGGACGATCGCACGTTCCAGGACATCGTCGACGAGGCGAAGCGACTCATCCCGCGCTACACGCCGGAGTGGACGAACCATAACCTGTCGGACCCGGGTGTCGCGCTGATCGAGCTCTTCGCGTGGATGAGCGAGACGGTGCTGTATCGCCTGAACCAGGTGCCGGACAAGCTCTTTGTGCACTTCCTCAACTTGGTGGGCATCGACCCGTTCCCGCCGTCGGTGGCGACGGTGCCGCTCACCTTCTGGCTGTCCGCGGTGCAGCCGAACCCGGTCACCGTTCCGGCCGGCATGCAGGTCGCCACGAGTGCCGAGAGCGGCGAGACCGCCGTCGTTTTCACGACTGTCGACGATCTCGTCATCTCGCAGCCGGTCTTCAAGGCTGCAGCCACCACCGATGTCGCCGGTGAGCGCATCGTCGACGTCACCGAGGATCTGCGTTTCCCCGGCTCGGACGTGCAATGCTTCACCACCCCGGGGCGGGACGGCCGGTTGGTCCCCGGCGACGCCGTGTTGTTCGGCTTCGAGGCCTCGCTAGCCGGCACGGCCCTGCGGCTCACGTTCGACGCGCGCGCCGAGGGCCTGGGCGTCGATCCGACGAATCCGCCGCTGGACTGGGAGGTCTGGAACGGCGAGGCGTGGATTCAGACCGATGTCTACTCGGATTCCACCGGCGGGTTGAACCGGGCCGGTGAGGTTGTCCTCATGGTTCCGTTGGAGCACGAGATCCTCACGCTGGCAGGTATTCCCGCGTACTGGCTGCGGTGCCGGCTGCTGGCGCCGCTGCCCGGTCAGCCAACGTATCAGGCCTCGCCGCGGGTCGCGTCGCTCGAGGTCGCGGCGCTCGGCGGTACGGTCACGGCAGAGCACTCCGCGGAGGCGGCCGGGGAGGTGCTGGGCCGGTCGGACGGCAGTCCCGGCCAGGAGTTTCGCGTCAGCCGGTTCCCGGTGTTGCCCCGGCGGACCGGTGAGACGATCATCGTCACCGACGCAGGCGGGCCGGTCGAATGGACCGAGGTGGAAGACTTCTCGCGGTCCAAGGGCACGGATCGGCACTTCGTGTGGAACTCGTCCTCCGGCGTGGTGAGTTTCGGGCCGCGAATCCGCTACCCGGACGGCTCGGTTCGTCAGCACGGCCGGATTCCGCACGACGGCGCCGAGATCAAGGTGACGGCCTACCGCACCGGCGGTGGCGCGTCCGGCAACGTGGGCGCCCGCACGCTCACCGTGTTGCGTTCGGCGGTGCCGTATGTCGCGTCGGCCGTCAACCTGCGCCAGGCGACCGGTGGCGTGGACCCGGAGTCCGTGCAGGAGGCCAAACGCCGCGGCCCGCTCACCCTGCGCACCGGCCAAAGGGCCGTGACCGCACAGGATTTCGAGCGATTGACGTTGGAATCATCGATCGAGGTGGCTCGCGCCCGCTGCTTGCCGTCCGCCGACGGGCGGCGCGCCGTGCGCGTGCTGGTGGTCCCGCAGGTGCGGACCGATCCGCAGTTGCACCAGCTGGACGACTTCGCCCTGTCCGCCCCGTTGCTCGCGCGGATTTCGAACCATCTCGACCAGCATCGGCTTGTCGGTTCCGCGATCGAAGTGGGAACGCCTTATTACCAAGGCATTTCAGTGGCGGCCCTGGTGCACGCGCCCGCCGGTCGCCCGCTCGCCCTGATCCGGCAGCGGGCCGTCGCCCAGCTCACCCGGTACCTGCACCCGCTCACCGGCGGCGCGGACGGCGACGGCTGGTTGTTCGACGCGGACGTCAATGCGGCAACGATCACGCAACTGCTGGAGAGCGTCGAGGGCATCGACCGGGTGGATGAGGTGCTGCTCTTCGAATACGACCTGCGCAGCGGCGCCCGCATCGGCGGCGGGCGCGACGTGATCCGACTGGATGCCCAGTCGCTGTTCCTGTCCGGGCCGCACCGGGTGGTGGTGCGGTGAGCGAGCAGGGCGAGCGGGTCGGATCGGAGCTCGAGGTGCGTGCCTCGTCCGATCCCATGGTGGTCGAGGGAACGGTCGACCGACCGGCCGACGGAACGGCCGAGAGCCGCGCCCCCGCGATCACCCGCCGCGACGCGCGCGTCAGCCGTCCGCCACGGCACCCGCTCTGGCTGGTGAACCAGCTGCCGGTGGGCATGCTCAACAGCGAGTTTTTCGTCCGCTTCGTGTCGATCTTCCAGGAGCTCGCCGAGACCCTGATGGACGGAGCCGACCAGATCGAGCACGTCCCGGACGCCACGGTCACGCCGACGCCGCTGCTCGCCTACCTCGCGTCGTGGATCGACGTTCGCACGGTCGACCCGTCGCTGGCGGAGGACGTGCAGCGAGTGATCCTGCGCAGCTCGGCGAAGGCACTGGCGTTGCGCGGCACCAAGTCTGGACTCGAACAGTACCTGCGGATGCTCTCCGGCGACAAGGCACAGGTCGAGGACGGCGGTGGCGTGTGGGGCGAGGGCGCCTCACCGGCCGATGTTGCGGAGGTGGCCTGGGTGCGGATGCGCGTCACCGGTACCGGGCACCTGTCCGAGGACGAGTTCGTAGCCCTGGTGCGCGACGAGATCCCGGCGCATGTCCGGGCGGAATTGTTCGTCGGCGATCGGCGCGTGCTGAGCACCGTCGAGGGACGATAGGGGAGCGGTAGGCGATGGTGAAGCACGGCGAAACGGGCGGCGAGAATGCCGACACCACAAGCGATATCGAGTATATGAGGCGCCTGCGATCAGACTATCCCGCACCGGCATATCAGCCGACCGAGTATGACGCTGCTCCGGGGTCGGACGATGTCCCACCGTATGCGCCTCTCGCGACCACGATCGTGACAGCGCCCCCAGCGCCCCCGGCAACCACGGCCGTCGCGGCCGTCGCGGCACCCTCTGCGCAGGAGTGGATCAGCTGCCCGGAGTGCGGCGAGGGCGCCATGGTGGACCTCGCGCAGCGCCGTGCCGAGGACTTCTGCTCGAACTGCGACTTCCCGCTGTTCTGGGCGAGAAGCGCCGTGGTGCTGATGGCCGGCGACGAGACCGGCGCCTCCCTGCGGCGTCTGCCCGGCACGGTCGGCCGCGCGGCCACGGCGTCGGTGGCATGCCCGCACTGCGGGGAGCCCAATTCGCCCGCGGCGGTGAACTGCATCCGCTGCGGCCTGCCGATGGTCGTCATCGCGCCCGAGCCGGAACCCGAGCTCGTGTATTACGCGCCCGAGCCGGAACCCGAACCCGAGCCTGAGCCGGAACCCGACAACTCGGCGATCTGGATCATCGCGATCTGCATGGTCGTGGTGATCCTCGCGGTGGTCCTCACGCTGATCCTGCAGCACCGGTAGGACACACCTGACAGACCTACCCGATCAGCCCCGCGGCCTGGCTCAGCACCGCCGCGGATACAGTCGCCGGCTGCCCGAGCGCCTGCACGTTGGTGACGGTTCCCGCCTGCGCCTTCAGGAACGCCGCGGAGGAATCCGGCAGCGCGGTCGCGTCGGACGGCACGAGCAGCAGCGCATTGCCCCACCGCCCGAGATACGGCCCCGCCGTGAGCGCGTCCGGGAACCCGGTCACACCGTTCGCGAGCGCCACCGTCGAGCCCGCGAGGCCGAGAGCCGAGCGCGCGAACCCGTTCAGCCGGGCGGCCGTGTCGTACCGGTCGGCGCCGGCGATGCGCGAGACGGTCAGGCCCATCGACTGCAGTTGCGACACAACGGATCCCGAGATCCGATCGGTCCCGCCGAGGGCGATCACGTTGCGGATTCCGAGCGACTGGAGCGCCGCGGCCACGGACGGGTCGAGTGCGTCGGGAGCCGTGAGCAGTACGGGTAGGTTCAGCGCGGCCGAGACCGGGCCGGCGGACAGCGCGTCCGCGTTCACCACGCCGGACGCGAGGATGGCGGTGGGGGCGGAGGCGCCGCCGGCGGTCAACGATGCGGACCCGACCCCGCTGCCGAAGTTCACCGTCGCGATCTTCGCGGACGTCTGGTACCGGTCCGAGCCGGCAATCCGCGAGACGGTCACGGTGACCCCGCCCGGGTGATAGATGTTCGCGAGCTGTGACGCGACCGCGTTCGAGACGGAGTCTCCGCTGCCGATGACGTAGATCGTCCGCTCCGTGGACGAGCCCCCGTTGTTCAGGACATCGCAGAGCGTCGCGGCGGTGGAATCCGGAAGTGCGTCGCCGCGGGTGAGCAGAATCGGGGCGCCGACCCGCCCGGCCAGGTAGCTGGCGGATAGCGCGTCGAACCCGCCCTTGAAGTCCTCGCCGTTCGCGATCACGATCGCGTTGGTCGCGGTTCCGGACTGCGCTGCCGTGTACGACTCCCCAAGCAGCGACGCCGTCGCGTATCGGTCGGCGCCCGCGACACGCGGCATCGCCAGGGTCGGCGCCGGCGCGACGCCCTGCCACTGGGTGGCCTGCACGGCGCCGCCCGTCGGAGCGCCGCCCGTGCAGGTACTCGGCGCCGTCCACAACGTCCCGTTCCCGGCGACCACGGGCGCGTCGACCTGGTTGGAATCAATCCAGCGTTTCACACCTCCGTAGGTCGCGTAGTGGCCGCCCGCGTACTGGTGGATCCGCTGGTGCGACGACCAGTACGCGTCGTTGATACCGGGCTGGCTGGCCGTGGACGGAGACTCCTTGGTCAGGTCGATCCAACGGGCCATCCAGACCGCGTCGGGCTCGGTGTATCCGGTGCCCCACTGGCTGGCGAGGTCCTTGATCCCCGCGGAGACGCCGCTGTACACACCGGACAGGTACCCCTGCGAGTGCAGTTGGATCGTCCACGCCTCCAGGAACGCCATCACGGCGGCCCGGCAGGTGGCGATGGTGGTCGGGTCGCTGCTGTAGTAGCCCTCCATGTCGTAGTAGATGGGCGTGCCCTTGCCCATGCCGAGCGCGTTGAGGGACAGGATCGCGTCGTTCGCGAGCGCCGTGCCCTGCGCGCGGGCCGTCGCGATGTCGGCGCTGACCTTCTTCGTGTACGAGGTGCACGGCGCTTGCAGGCCCACGTAGAGCGGCATCAGGCCCCAGCCCATGTTGAGCGTCTGGGCCACCCAGTCCGCGGTCAGGTTCGATTGCGCGCAGCCGCGGGAGCCGCCGCCGACGTAGATGCCGACTGCCCGGTAGGGGGACGCGAGCCAGGCCCGCATGGTGGAAACCGGTGGGGCAGAGCAGGCGTCGAACCCGCGGCCCGTGTAGGCGGTGGTGATGATCGTGCCGGTGGCAGTGGCAGCGGCTTGGGTTCCGGCAACCTGGGTCTCCGCGACCTGGGTGGCGGCCGGCGACTTCGTTGTGGCCACGGAGGCGCCGAATCGCACGGTCGCCGCGATCTGCCTTGCGAGGACATCGTCGGCGCCGGTGGTGATCGTCACCGCGAGATCCGAGTTGCCGGATATGACGGTGAGGTCGGGCCGGGCCACCGTACCCCCGGTGATGGTCAGGGGGGCACCGACCGGGGCCGGAGTCGCCGATACGGAGATTTGCACCGTCTCGGTATGGCCCACCAGACGGGACGGGCAGTCCGATTGCGCCGGGTTGCCGAGGTAGACGGCATGCGTGTCGTAGCGGACGCAGCCCGTGCTGCCAGCCGCGGTGAAGTCGAAGGTGGGCCACGCGGCGGGGACGGCAAGGCTCACCTCGGCGAGGGACACCGTGTGCCAGCCGGCAGGCAGTGCCGCCGGGGCGGCTGAGGCAACCGGGGCGGCCGCCCCGATCGCAGAGGCCGCGGACGCCGGCACGGAGGTGACCGCGAGCGCGACGCTCAAGCTGACAGCGAGCATGGTCACGAGGAATGCACGAGCCCGACGCCGGGCCCGATGGGGCTGTATCGACATGACTCCGCAGCGTAACCGGTGCGGCTGAGTAACTCGGGCATGTCGCGGCCGGCTGGCGAACCTTTTGCCGAGAATTGGGCACGTGTTGACGCGCCTGCGATCGGGCATCAGAACGGCGGCTCATCGTCGCCTCCGGGTCCGAGCGCATCTGTGCGGGCATCCGTGCGTGCATCCGTGACGATGCGTCCCACCGCACCGTCGGGAGCCGACCCGAGGCTCGATCCCAGGCACCGCCCGGGGCGATTGCCGGGTGGCGAAGCCTGTGTCGTCCGCCGATCCGTGGCTCGCAGATCCGTGGATCGACGATCAGCAGCTCGACGATCAGCAGCAACGGGCGCCGAGGCCGAGTCCGTCCCAGCCGGGTCCGCCCCAGCCGGGAGGGTCAGCACGTGCGGCGACGCGGTCGGGTACCGACGACCGACCGGACTCGTCCAGACGAGCAGCCCGTCGGGGCCGGGATCGGCGCGCCATGCCGTGAAGGTCTTGGTGCGGTGATGGAAACGACACAAGGTATCGAGATTGCACGGGCAGGTCGCACCGTAGTCGGGGTCGTCGTACGGGACGCGATGATCGATGTCGCAACGGCGCGCCGCCATTCGACAACCCGGGAACTGGCATGTGCGGTCTCGCGCGGTGATGTAGTCGGAGACGGCGGCCGGCGGGCGATAGACGGCTCGACCGGCATCAAGCGGCGTGCCGCAGGCCCTGGCCCGGGCCGGATCCTGGCTGTGCACGCCGACGAGGTCTGGGGTGCCAGAGCGTTCCTTGCCACCGGCAAGCTCGGTGGAGTCGCCACGTTTGTCGGTGTGCGCGGGTTCGGTGACGTCGGCAAGCCCGATGGGGTCAATGCGTTCGGTACCGCCGGGCGGATGCAGCCGTGCGGGCCTTATCGACCGCGACCCTGTTCCGGTGACCGGCGGACTCCCGGCGCGCGCCACCGTCCGGTCGTTCAGGACAAGCGCGCGGACGGTGTCGGCGGAGGCAGCGAGCGCCCGAGCGGTGTCGGCGGTGATCAAGCCGTACCCGGCGAGATCGCCTGGCACATCGTCGATCCCGGCGAGCGTGCTGGCGTGAACATACACATTCAGACAGACGGGTCGCCGCATCCCGGCCCCAGCGGCGCCGGTGCGGCCCGCGCGAGCCGCACGAGCGGCATGCAGGTCCACGATCGCGCCCGTCCGTCGGTGCGCCGTCGTACGAGTGTGCACGCGCGCGGCACCGGATGCCGTGTCAGTGCCCTCGCGAGCGCCAATGCCCGAACCGGCCCGAGCACCCATTCCCGCACCTACGCCGGGAGTCGCATCGGCGCCCTTGTCGACATCAGCATCCGAGCCCGCTGCTTCGCCCGCACCCGCGCCGACGGCCGATTCCGCGCCCTGCTCCGGATCGGCCCCCGTCCCCGCGCCGGAAGTCGCATCAGCTCCAGCCCCCGCCGCCTCGCCCTCGCCTGCACCAGCGACGTCGAGACATGCGCTGCCTGTGGTCGCGAGGCTGTCGAAGATGTCCACGAGCACATCTGCCCGAAGCTGAGGCAACGTGCGCCCGTCGGCGAGCCCCGCGGACGTTAGCGCGACCGCCACCCCGTCCAGCAGCGCGAACCCCAGCTCGGCCTCGGGCGCACCGAGAAGCGCTGTGAATACTGCCATGTCGTCGTCGGACTTGGTCACGCCCACACCACGGCCGGCCTTCGCCCGGATGACGCGACGCGCAGCGGATTCGGGGTCAATGGCGATCGACTCCCGCTTCACCAGATCCCGCAGCACGGATGGGCTGGCGCCGTCCGCGTAGCGGAGGACCCGCTCCTCCACGGTGCGCCGCTGGGCGGCGGAGAGCGTGGCGGTGCCCTCCGCGATGATCAAGGCCCGGTAGCCGTCGAGATCCCCGGCCTGCTGCGCAGCGAGCGTGGCGGGCAGTTGGTCGACCATGGTCACTGCGGCTTCCGTCCGCAGCCGTGCGGTGATCGGGGCGATGCGCAGCGCGCAGCCCACTTCGGCCGCCGCCAGGCGAGATGCCTCAGTTTCCAACGCAACTCGCCAGTGCGGGTGCGACATCAAGGGGGGTGAGGTCGACCTCTCCATCGGCACCGACCGGCAGGTCGGCGGGGAGCTCATCCGGTACCCGCAGCGTCTGCTCACGCCGGTTCCCGGGCGACATGCACGAGGCGACGAGTTCGTCGAGCGGCACGGCCACGCCGGGCCTGGCGAACGCCGCGTGCCACCGCTGCCCGAGCGCCTGGAGCCGCGCGATGAGGCGCGTGGCGGCGACCACTCCGTCCAGGAGCGTGCCGGCCCGGCCATCCCGAGCCAGCGCCTCCGGTGACTGCAGTTCCAGCGCCTCGAGGACGCGCGCCGCCGCCAGCACGTCCGCGCCGGGTGACGACGCGGAGCCGTACGAGTGCGTCGCGCCCGCAGCGATCTCCTCCTGGAGGCGATCCTCGGCGGCCGCGAGCACCCAGGCCGGCTCGAATCGGATTGCCTCATCGGCCTCGGCGGCATCGTCAGGGAAATCATCGACAGGGCCATCGACGGCAGGGACATCATCGACAGGAACGCCATCGACAGAGGCATCGGCGAGGACAGCGTCATACTCGGGAGGCCCCGCATCCCATCCCGCATCCCACACCGCCGGCGACGACACTGCGGCACCCCCTTCCGACTGGGATCCTCCGACACCCACACCAGGCTCAACACATCAATCGAACACGCGTACTAGTACCAATCAACCATGCTGAACGGCCCGAGTCAACACCCGGAAGAGTGAATTTCCGCCGCTGAAAATACCCGATCCGAACGTGCGTACGTATCGGATCCATCGCCCGTTCGCGCCGCCTCGGCCGCCCCGCCGCCGCCATCCGCAAACCGCCCATGACGCTTCCCGCGTCTCGCATCCGCTCGCCGACCACCCATTCCGCACGCCCGCGGCAATCCACACGGCAACCCCCGCAGCGACGCCCGCGCTCACCTCCCGGCAACGACCGCGGCAACGTCCGCTCCCGGCCGCCCGGTCTGCCGGCGATGCGCCCGTCGCCTAACCTGAGAGCCACGGCCGGCACGGCTGACGCCCGACCAAGCGAACGCCGACCGGGTGAACGCCCGACCCCGCGAACGCTCGAATCGCGAAGGAGCCCCCATGCGCCCGAGTTTGCGTCCACGTCTGCGCCCGCGCCCTCGGCCCACCGCCCGCACCAAGGCCACCGCCCGCAGCAAGGCCACCGCCTCTACCAGAGCCACCGCCCGCACCGACGCCACCGCCCGCAGCAGCGCAACTAGCCGCCCCGTCACCAAAGCCGCCACCAGAGCCGCCAGCCCAACTAGCCGCCGCGTCACCAAAGCCGCCCTCGCGATCGCGACGACCGCCGCCCTCGTCGTCACCACGGCCATCGTCACCACCGCCGTCGGAATCGCAACGGCTCCCGCAGCGAACGCCTTCCAGGAACCGGCCGCCCCGGGCTTCCAGGGCGCCGGCCCGGACCTCACCGACATCGTCCGCGCGCAGCCGACGACCGACGCCCCCGCATCGGCCACCTACACCACCACCCCGGCGGGCACCGGCCCCGTCCCCGTCCTCGCCTACGGCACCGCAGGCCAACCCCCCACCACCCAAACCGCAAAGAGCATCCAGATCCAGCTCCCCATCAAAACCGAGGCCACCGACACCAAGCCCGGCAAGCAGTTCGCCACCTGGCAGCCCGGCGACGAGCTCACCGTCACCCTCCCGCAGGGCATCACCTTCGCCCAGGCCCCCCATCTCGCCACGAGTGCCCTCACCGATCTCGCCGATCTCGCCACCCAGGCCACCCCGACCAACACCGTCGCCGCAAACCTGGTGGCCGACAACGGAAACGCCGTCACCCTGAATCCGCCGGCCACGAGTATGACGCTGTCCTCGGACAAGTCCGTCGCAGTCATCCGGTTCACCAATGCGCAATGGAACACCACCGGTACGACAGGCGACCTGAACGCCGCGCCCTGGCTGAACCTCAAGTCCGCGCAATTCACCACCACAGAGACCCCGCCCGCAACGCCCGCAACGCCCGCAACGCCCGCAACGACCGCCCCGACCGCAACCCCCACCAAACCCGGCTACCTACTCACCCTCTCCGGCATCAAACTCAACGTGAGCACAGACGCCCAGCCGAACCAAGGAGGCGCCGTCACCGCGATCGTCGCCGGCAACGCCACGAACGGCCTGTACGGAAAGCCCGGCTACTCCACCTACCCCGCGGTCGCCCCCGCGGCCTGCACCGTCGGAACCGTCGGCGGCACAAGGAATGTCAGCTACGTCGGCGGCGCCACCACGATCGCGTTCCTGCCACCCCTCAGAATGAGCACACAGCAAACAACCCTGAACGCCACCGACGAGCTGCAACAGCTCCCGCCCACCGCAGCAGCCGAAACCACAAATACAGGCTGGGTCCAAGGCGGCAAGTACCAGATCACCGCCGACGTCCTCGACAAAGGCACGACCATAGGCACGGCACTCTTCGACTTCCCCACCCACAGCCCCGCCATCCCCTATCTCGACGCGACCCTCGGCACCACAAAAGGGCTCACCACCACACCCCTCGCCCCGGTCGCGAACCAATACGGCACCGCCCGCACCACCGCGCTCACCTTCACCGTCACGAAGACCAACCCCGCAGCAACAGAAACAGCGATAGCCACCGGGCTAAGGATCGCCGGCTACGTCCCGACCGGCCAAAGCGCAGTAGCTAAGCTCCCGGAGAGTGCAACCGTCAGGATCTCCGTGACCCCGGATGCGACAACAACCCCGACAACAGCCGTGAATGACGCCTCGACGGAAGGCTGCCTCACCCGCCCCGGCGCCTCGCAGTTCTCCGCAACCCCGCCGCCGGCCGCCCCCGTCCCCGCAAGCACCACCATCGCGGTCGCCCAGACCGTGAACCGGGTGGGCGGCCTGAACCGGTACGACACGGCCGCCCGCCTCGCCCTGCGCCTCGCGGCCGCCAACCCCAACACCACCATCACCGCGATAGTGATCGCGAACGGCGAGAACGCGAAGGGCGGGTTCGACGCCCTGAGCGCGAACTACCTGGCGGGACGGGTGGGCGGAACAGCAGGCGCGCCCATCCTGCTCACGGAAGCGAACTCGCTGCCGCGGGAGACCGCCCAGGCCCTGCGCGCGATCCTGGCGGGCGCCTCGGGGGGTTCGGGCCCGGTCACGCTCTATGTCATGGGGAAGGCCGATTCCGTCTCGGACTCGGTCGTTTCGAGTATGACGGCGATCGCGCGTTCGGCCCTGGGCGGTGCCGGCGCGGGTGCCGTGTCCGTGGTGCGGGTTTCGGGGAGCGATCGGTATGCCACGAGTGTGCAGGCCGCGAAGGCGGGCACGGTGTCGAGCGTGAGCTTCGCCGCCGGCTCACCCGCCTATAAGACAGCCATCCTGGCCTCGGGGGTGGTGAACGCGGACGCGCTGGCCGCGGGGCCGCTGAGTTTCGGCATGGGCCTGCCGGTACTGCTGACGGGGGAGAAGGCCCTGCCGGACACCGTGCTCGGCTTCGTGAAGACCCAGAAGATCCAGCAGGTGTTCGTGCTGGGCGGCGTGGACCGGATCTCGGTGAACGTCCTGGCGCAACTGCGGGCCGCGGGCGTGGCGGTGGTGAAGCGGATCTCGGGGGCGAACAGGTACGCGACCTCGGCGGACCTGTACGCGTTTGCGAGACGGCCGGGGTCCACGAGCGCGGCGAACGGGGGAGGGCTGGGCTGGGGGAGCGGCACGCTCGCCTATGTGGCGAACGGGGTGACGGGCTTCCCGGACGCGCTCGCGGTCGGGCCGCTGGCGGGAAGTGCGGCAGCCCCGCTGCTGACGAACGGTCCGGCGGTGCTGGACCCGAACCTGAAGACGTTCTTGGCTACTCTGCGTGGCGCGGTGACGGCCGTGGTGGGGCTCGGACAGCCGTCTACGCTCGCTCTGGGCGTGATAGCGGCGGCGAATTCGGCGGTCGGGTAAGCGGTTTCCGGGGCCAGGATGACGGCCTGGGTTTACGGGCTTTTTACCTGCATTTGTGGCGGTTTTGCTCGCGGCGGGGGGCGTGGGCAGAATTGGGGTTGATTCACTCGTTCGGTGCATCACATCGGAGCGTAGACGAGTTGATCTTCGCGAATTGTGGTCGAGATAGCCCGACTCGCTACGCTGAATGCGTGAGATGACAGGGTGTCCGTGACACGCTCGTGATGTGGCCCACGGCGCGCCCGGAAAAGACCCTGCGACGCTTGCGTTTCGGGGCGCCACGTGCGATATAGTCACACCGGATCGTTCCGATAACGGTCCGTAGCGCGTCGCCTTCGGTAAGGCGATCGAAGCTTGCTGAGCGTTCCTCATGCTCAGCGCGTGCGGGGGCGCGACCTCGCGCACATGCCCTACCAGTAGGAGGTAGTAGTGAATCGAGGAAAAACCGCGCTGAAGCGGGGCGTCGCAGTAGCTTCGGTTGCAGCGATGGCCATCGCAGGCGCAGTACTTGCCGCCCCCGCGGCGAGTGCGTGGGACGCTACGCACGGTGCAGCTCTCGGTGACATTGTTCGTGCTACGCCTGCCGTTGATGACGCCGCTGGCTACGCGACGGATGGCACGGGTGCCGTGCCAACTCTCGCGGCTGGTGCCAGCAACCAAGCCGCCAGTGGCGTGCAACTTCAGCTGCCAATCGCAACCAGCGGCACTACTCAGTACGCGACTTGGCGCGCAGGCGAGCAGTTGACCGTGACACTCCCCAGCGGCGTGACATTTGCGGTGGCCCCAACCGTAACGGTTTCGCCGCTTTCTGATCTTTCGGAACTTGCGAAGAAGGCTGGGCACGCGGGTGCAGGCGCGACAGCTGCCACTCAGCTTTACAGCAATCAGAATCTGAATAGCACCAACCAGGTCGCGAAGTTGGTCGCTCCGACCTTCACCTCCGCATTGAGTTCGGGCAGCGGAACCTTGACTTTGACGATCAAAGCAAACCCGTGGGGCAACACCGACGTTCACGCTGGTGATCAGACATTTGCGACGGCCCCCGCGTTCTTTACAGATTCCGCGCTTACCACCGCGGCGCCTGGTACAGCTCAGCCCGGGTACGTAGTTTCACTTGATGGCGTCAAGCTGAATGTCGCCTCTAATTACAGCGGGCCTGCTATCACCGCATCCGTTGGTGGTGCCAGCTGGAATGGCAGCACTATCGCGACCGATCCGAGTGTCGGCGGTGTGACGACGGTTGGGTTCGTTCCCAACAGCGCCACAATTTCAGTTGCGAGCGGATCGTTGGTCAGCGGAGGTGGCGCCCAAGCCATTCCGGACATCACCGTCAAGGAATTGACGCCTGCGGCTTTCGGCAGTGCGGTCTCAGTTGTGGTCAACGCTCCTGCCGGTGTAGCACTTGACCCCGCTGCACCTGCGCCGACGGTGAAGGTCCTGCGGGACGGCACGATCGCCACGACTGCCGTTGCAACGGCGACGAAGGTGACGGTTACTTTCACTGGCGATAACACCAAGGACGACAGCTTCGTGATCCAGGGACTCCGTACAACGGCGGTCACTGCGACTTCGGATGTCAATTTCACTGTCACGTTGCCGACGCCATACACGGCGATCAACAAGAATGCCGCGGGCGCTACTTCCACATTCTCCTTCACACCGAATGTGACTTCGGTTCCGTCGAATGCCGTGTCGGTGACCGGCGCGATCCTTGGGCATCGTGTCGCCGGGGTCGATCGGTACGAGACCTCGCGCCTGCTTGTCAATGATTTCGGTGGGTTCTCGAGCCTCGTCGTCGCTAACGGCGAGCAGTACAAGCTCGGTGTGGACGCGCTCGCGGCCAATTACCTAGCAGGTAAGGTCGGCGGTCCGATCTTGCTCGTCTCGGCCAATGCAGTCTCGGCCCAGGCGCTCAAGACTATCGCCGACGGATTTGGCGGAACGCTTGGCAAGATCTACGTCATGGGTGGTACTGATTCAGTCTCGGCAGCAGTGGCAACGCAGCTCGCGGGTGCGACGAATGCCGCCTCTGGTCAGAACACCATTATCCGAGTTGCGGGTGCCGACCGGTATGGCACAGCTGCAGATGCCGCTACGTGGGACCTCGCCTGGACGCCGGCGTCCTTCAGCTTCACGTACCTGAAGCCGACCCTTCGGACCGCGTTCCTGGCATCCGGCCAGAACAACGCCGATGCGATCGCCGCAGGTGCCGTGAGCTACATGGCGGGTATTCCGATGCTGCTGACGACCTCCGGGAGCACCTTGCCGGCGGCGACCGTCAACGCTCTGAAGGCGTTGCACATTCAGCAGGTGATCATTCTCGGTGGACCGGATCGTGTGTCCACGGCCGTTGAGAAGGGTCTGGCTAGCCAGGGCATCTTGAACGTGAAGCGAATTGCCGGTTCCGACCGGTACGCAACGGCAGCGGACTTGTACGACTTCGTCTACACGCCGAAGCCGACGAGCACGGTGACCGCGGGCGGTCTCGGAGTCGCTGGTGGCAACACGGTGTACTTGGCAAACGGTCTGACTGGTTGGCCGGATGCGTTGTCCGCCGGGCCGATTGCTGGTGACAACAACGACGCTCTGTTGACCGTTGCGCCGAACATGCTGCCGGACTCCACGTCGGCATTCCTGACCGGATCGCACGCCACAACGTTCCAGAGCAACGGCGCTAACACCACGGCGCTGGGTCAGCCTGCGACGATTGCGCAGTCGGTGTTGAACGACGCGGTGACTGCGTTGGGCTGATGTCCAGCCAGTGAGGAGGAGTTGATCCTCTTCATTGCGAAGTAGGTGCGGAGCCGGGGAGTGGTGAGCCACTCCCCGGCTCCGCGCATTTCCGGCTCGCTCCGCTCGCCTGGGCAGTGTCGTGCCGCTGGCGCGGCTCGGCTCGCTCCGCTCGCGGGGGCACATTTCGTTCGCCAAACAAAAGGTGTGCATCCTGCAGCATTCTGCCGGGTTTGTCCCGGTTCTACACACACTCCCCGGCTCCGCGCATTTCCGGCTCGCTCCGCTGGCGCTCCGCTCGCCTGGGCAGTGTCGTGCCGCTGGCGCGGCTCGGCTCGCTCCGCTAGCGCTCCGCTCGCCTGGGCCGTGTCGTGCCGCTGGCGCGG
>MKSW01000022.1:49845-116962 GCA_001897425.1 Actinobacteria bacterium 69-20
CGGCTCGGCTCGCTCCGCTCGCCCGGGCCGGTTCGCTTAGCTACGCGTACTAACGGTGTGTATCCTGCAGCATTCCGCCCGATTTGTCCCTGTTTTACCCACACTCCCGGGGGCACCTGCCCTGCGGCGCGAGCACCCCTTCGCGAGCCGCACTCAAGAACCTACGGTGTGTATCCTGCAGCATCCTGTCCAATATGTCCCTGTTTTACGCACACCCCGAGAGCACGCCCACCGCCGAGCGCGTTCCGCGAAGCCGCCCCCCATACCTCGCAAGGCGCCACACCACCGCCTATGACGCTATTCGCGGCGTCCCGCCGCCACACACCACCGGTTATCCACAGACCGCGATTTGATCCACATTCTCGAAGCGACCACCCCACGAGCGACCACGGACCACTTCACTGGACCGATGCGAGCCAAACACGAACCGCGCCTGCTGCAGAGCGCGGCCACCTTGGACATCCGCACGCTCCTCGCACGGCAATCCGGAACGCTGCTCCGGGCGCAGGCCCTTGCGACGGGCCTGCCCCGGGAGAGGTTCGACCAGATGGTCCGGTCCAGGCAGCTGGTCAGGGTCCTTCCCAGCGTCTACACGAATCGCGACCCGGCTGATCCCGCCGTGCGGCTGTGGGCGGCATGGCTCTGGGCCGGCGAGAGCGCCGTCATCGGTGGCGGCGCGGCCCTCTTCGGGCACGGCGTCATCGACCGGATGCCACGCGCGATCACCATCTACGTGCCGGTGGCTCGCGCACGCCTGAAACGCGACCCGCTGCGCCTCATCCGCACCCGGCTCGACCCGCGAGACGTGGGGTGGCACAAGGGGATCCGATTCACGACGCCCGCTCGCACCTGCCTGGACCTCGCGCGCTGGGGCGAGCGGAACGACTATCTCGAGGCTGTTCTCCGCCGCAATCTCACCAGCCCGGACGCGCTTCGGACCTGTGCCCAGCGGATGGCCACGGTGCAGGGCTACGACCGCGCCTTCACTGCGGCAATTGCCGTCGTGACCCGGCCGTGGTCCCACCCCGAGCGCGTTTTGCACGGGGTACTCACGGACGCCGGTGTCACCGGATGGGTCGCCAACGACCGCACGCAGACGGCAACGGGCACCGTGTTCCCCGACATCGGCTTCCCGGACATCAAACTCGCGATCGAGATCAACGGCAAGCGCTACCACGACGAGGCCGTGGACCCGAACGCGTTCGAGCGGGACCACCGCCGCGAGCAGGCCCTGGTCGACGCGGGCTGGATCGTCATCCGCTTCACCGCCAAGCAGATCGAGCGCGACCCGATGGGCGTCCTGCACACGATCCTGCAGGCAGTGAACCGTCTCCGCGGAGTCGCCGCGTGACCAGCCTCCCGAGTATGACGCCGTTCCCTCTCGCCATTCCGATTCTGCAGGACCCGGATAGATCGAGGTGCGAGGTAACCACCGAGCACCGCATCGACTGGCGGCAGCACGCCCGCGCGATGCTCGCGATGCCTGCCCGCCTCTGCAGCCTGTCCGAACTCCTCGACGCCGTATCCCTTGCGGCCCAGCCATTCACAGGCCCGGTGGAACAGAACATATATCAGTGATAAGTCGATATATACTGACAGGGTGGTGAAGCACTTGGTCGACATCGATGACGCCATGCTGAACGATGCCCGATCCGAGCTTGGGACTGCGACCATCAGGGACACGGTGAACGAGGCGCTTCGACGTGCCGGGGCGTCTCGCGCACGCCGTGTCGCCGATGCACTCGATCGTCTCGCCGCGGCTCATCTCGATGATCGCGCCGACGCATGGCGCTGACGCATTTGCTCGACACGAGCGTGCTGAAGCGGCTTGGCCACGCAGCGATGCGCGAGAAGGTTGAACGTCTCGCGTTTGCGGGCACCCTCGGTCGGCCTGGCATCTGTGACCTCGAGGTCGGGTTTTCCGCCCGTAACGCGCCCGAATGGGATGATCTCCTGGTGGCGCTGGGGGCGTTCGAGCCGGTGCCGACGACCGAGTCTCATGTGCGCCGGGCACTTCAGGTGCAGCGCATCCTCGCTGCGCGCAGCCAGCGCGGGCGCAAGATTCCGGACCTGCTCGTCGCCGCGGCCGCCGAAGAACTCGGCGTCATCGTCCTGCACTACGACGCAGACTTCGACCTGATCTCCGCCGCAACAGGCCAGCGCACCGAATGGATCGCCCCCGCCGGCACCATCGATTGACACACCCTCCGAACCTTACGAAGATCCATTGACCTCACCCGCGACAGTTGTCATACTCAGCATTCATAACGTAATCCGACGGAGTGAGGCGAAGCGACCATGGCACTGAAGCGAACCACCGGATTTCTCGCGGCCGCGCTCGCCGCAACGCTGACAGCGACGACACTCGCCGCCTGTTCGCAGTCGACAACACCCCAGCCCGGCGCGGGCACCGGGTCGCAGAGCGATAGCGGCTCCAACACAACAGGTTCCGGCGCACCAGGTTCCGGCGCAACAGGTTCCAACACAACAGGCTTCGACGAAAAGAAATTCAGCGGCCAGACGATCCACGTCATGCTTGACGAGCACCCGTGGACAGACGGCGTGCAGCAGCACCTCAAGGAGTTCACCGCCGCCACCGGCATCACCGTGGACCTGAAGACCTACTCCGAGGATCTGTACTTCGACAAGGTCGATCAGGCGCTCCGGTCGAACAATCCGCCGGATGTATACATGACCGGCCTCGATTTCGACGCCGCGAGCCAGTTCAGTGCGGGCCTCATGGAGCCGCTCACCCCGTACATCGACGACGCCACGAAGACCCCCGCCGACTACGACATCGCCGACTTTCCGAAGGGCACCCTGCAGCCGGCCGAATTCCCGTCCGGCGACCCGTCCGCGAAACTCTACGCGATCCCGGTGTCCACCGAGACCTACATCCTGTTCTACAACAAGGACCTCGTCGACAAGTACCTCGGCGGCACCGTCCCGCAGACCATGGACGACCTCATCAAGGCCGCGGCCACGGTTACCGAGAAGGCTGGCGGCGAGGTCTACGGCTCGGTGATGCGCGGCGTGCGATCGGCGGACTCCATCATGGACACGATGACGGGAATGGTCTTCAACGAACTGCCTGCGAGCATCAAACCCGAACTCCCGTACGGGGTCTGGTGGGACGGCGACTGGTCGAAACCGCGCCTCACGGATCCCGCGATCGTCAAGGGTGTCGCCGATTATGCCGCCCTGGTGAAGTCCGGGCCGCCGAACTCGCTGAACATCGACTGGCCGGATTCCACGGCGCTCTTCCAACAGGGCAAGGCCGCGTTCTACGTGGACGCGTCCGTGTTCGGGCCGTCGTTCGAGGACACCTCCAAGTCGACGGTCGCCGGCCACGTGGGCTATGCGACACTCCCGAAGGCGTCTCCCGACGGCACCACCGGCCTGTGGAGCTGGGGGCTCGCGATGGCCAAGGCGTCGCCCCGCCATGATGCGGCCTGGATGTTCATGCAGTACTTCACGAACAAGAAGATGACGGCCACCCTGGGCGCGCTCACCGGCGGGGCACCGCGCGGATCGGCGACCAGCGATCCCGCGTACACCGGCGCGCTGAACGCGGATTACGTTGCGGCCGTGGGCAAAGCGATGTCGACCGCCCGCCCGACTGCGATTCTCAACGGCAACGCGGAACCGGCCCTCACGGATATCGTCGACGCCATGATCGCGATCAGCCAAGGGCAGGCGCCCGACAAGGCGATGGCCGACGCGCAGACCAAGGTGCAGGCTCAGGCCGGCCAGCTCGCCGCCGAGTAACCGCGCGCCCCGGCCCCCCGTAGCATTCCCGCAGCATCCCCGCAGCACCAGGAGCGCCACACAGTGACGAGAACGACGTGACCAGCACAGACATGACCAACACACCATGATCAACGCGATATGAACAAGCCGACACGCGTATGACGACGCTCGCCGAACCGGCGGTGCTCGCGACCGAGAAGCCGCGCGCAAGCGGCCGATCCGACACGCCGACGTGGCGTTTCACCGCCCCGCTCGTCGCCGTCCTCGCCGCGACGACGGTGGTCCCCATCGGATATGCCGTCTACCTCAGCTTCTTCGACTGGAACTGGGGAAGCCGCTTCCGGTTCGTGGGCCTGCACAACTACGCGGTGACGCTCACGAATGCAGAGTTCTGGGGCTCGATCGGACGCACGGCCTCGTTCACCGTCATGGCGCTGGCGATCGAGTTGGTCGCGGGGCTCGCCCTGGCGCTCGCGGTCGACCGGCTCACGCGCGGGGTCGGCTGGTTGCGGACCCTGTTCATCCTGCCGCTCATGATGTCCGGGATCGTCGTGTCCATGGTCTGGAAGGTGATGCTCGACCCGACACTCGGTGTGGTGCCATGGTTCTTGCGGCACCTGGGGTTGAGTGCGGTGAACCTGCTCGGCAACCCGTCGACGGCGCTGCCCACCCTCGCCTTCCTCGACGCGTGGTGGCAATCCGGCTTCGTCTTCATCATCCTGTACGCGGGGGTCCAGTCGCTGCCCAAGGAACCGTTTGAGGCCGCCGAGGTCGACGGCGCTGGCTACTGGTCCCGGTTCCGGTACCTCACCCTGCCGCTGCTGCTGCCGCTCATCGCGGTGGTCGCCGCGGTCCGGGCGGTGGACTGTTTCAAGCTCTTCGACCTCGTCTTCGGCGCGACGAACGGCGGACCGGGTACGGCCACGCAATCGCTCCAGATGCTCGCCTACAGAACGGCTTTCAAGGGTCACCAAATGAGTGCGAGTATGACGATGCTCGTCGTCTACACCCTGTTCGTGATGATCGCGGTCATCGTGGCGCTCGGTCTGCGGCGCGTCGTCGGGCGCCGAGCGGGTGCCGGCGGGGCGGGACCACAGTCCGGCGAGAGCGCGGAGGAGGCCTGACATGCATTCCCGGTCGAAGCCGTTCATCTACCTCATGGTGCTCCTCGCGATCGTGATGACGCTGTTCCCGCTGTACTGGATCTTCGTGCTTGCGACGCGAGACCCCGTGCAGGCCTTCGGAACTCCCAAGTTCCTGTTCGTTCCGCAGTTCGACGCGTTCGGCCAGGTGTGGACGGACCAGGGCTTCGTGCACGCAGTGATCATGAGCATCTTCACCACGGTCCTCACGATCCTGATCGCGCTCGCCGTGGCCACGCCAGCCGCGTACATCATGGTGCGGCGGCACGTCCGGCGCCGGCAGCCGCTCGTCGTCTGGCTGCTGGTGGCCTATCTGTTGCCGGACTTCGTCGTCGCGATCCCGTTCTACAACATCTTCCAGTACATCCACTTGTACGACACCGCAATCGGTCTCGCGCTCGTCTACCAGGTGTTCATGACGCCGTTCGCCGTCACGATCATGATCGCGTTCTTCCGGGACATCCCGCCGGAGGTCGGTGAAGCGGCCCTGATCGACGGTTGTACGTCCGCGTCCGCGCTCTGGCGCGTGTACCTGCCGCTCACCCGCGCGGGCGTGGCCACGGTCGCGATCCTGATCGGCATCAACGTGTGGAACGAGGTCACCATCGCGCTCGCGCTGACGTCGGATCACCCGACGGTGCCGATCGCGGTGGCGGCGTACAAGGGCTTCGCCGCGCTGAAGTGGAACCAGCTCGGCGCGGCCTCGTTCCTGTCGATCGTGCCCATGATCGCGTTCGCGCTGTTCGCGCAGCGCCACATCGTCCGCGGCCTGACCGCCGGGATGTCCCGCTGACCGCGGCGCTGCGGGGGCCGTTCCCTGCGGCGAGAGCACTTCTTCGGCTCGCTTCGCTCGCAAGACCCCAAAAACCTGCGGTGTGCGTCTAGCAGCATTCTGCCCGATCTATCCCTGTTTTACTCACACCCTTGGGGCGCCCCTGCTGTCCGCGCTTGGCTCGGCCGGCCGGTCACGTCGGCGCGATCACCCGGACGCCGTTCGCCCGCGCGGCTTCGCCGAGCCGAGCATCGTAGACAACCATGCCGTCGAGGTCGTCCTGCAGGTCCAGTGCGGCGGCGAGGTGGATGGCGTCCAGACTGCGAAGACCGTGGGGGTCCAGGCGCCCGGCGGTCTCGGTCAGCGCCGTCGTGATCTTGGTGATCGTCACCGTGTCGAGGACTGCGCGCGTCGGGGGCGCGATCCTCGTCCACGCGGCGGACGGTGCGCATCAACTCCGTGCGGGAAAGGTCGCAGGTCACCAAGTCCCGTTCGGCCTCCCGGATCCACGCCAGCAGGGCTGCCGTTTCGGGCTCCGCGACGACGAGCTTCGCGAGCGCCGACGTGTCGATGTAGTGGGCCATCCCGCTAGAACCGCTCGGCCTCACGCATGCGGCGGAGTTCGCCGGATACCGCGGGACCCGGCTTCGGCTCCGGCAGGTCGGCCAGGGGTCGGCGTGGAGGTCGGGCCGTTCCAGTGGCGACGAGTTGCGCCAGTCGGTGGGCGGGGATCGCCGTCAATTGTGCGACAGGGCGGTTGCGGTCGGTGATCGTCACCGTGTCGCCGGCCTCGGCCTGCGCGACCACCGCCGACGCGTTCTGCTTCAGGGCGCGGATTCCCACGGTCGCCATGAGTTTCAATGTAGCACCTGTGCTCCTTGCGGCGAGGGCACTCCTTCGGCTCGCTTCACTCGCAAGGCCCCAAAAACCTACGGTGTGCGTCCTGCAGCATTCTGCCCGATTTGTCCCTCTTTCACTCACACTCCGAGCGCGCTGTTCGGCGTCATGATTCTGCAGAATGCCGCTTTGAGTGGCTGCATCTATCGGCATATTATTGCTGCATATGTCGGCATAGCTACATCGTTCCGACCATCTGACGCCTGGTGGAGGTGGTGCCGTGGACACCGAACGCATCCTCGGGACCGCCTATCGCCCAAGGATTTTGGACAGCGCCCTCACGGAGGCACTGGCGAGCGCCGGTGCCGTGCTGGTCGAAGGTGTGCGCGCGTGCGGCAAGACGATGACGGCTCTGCACGCCGCGTCGTCATACGTGTTCCTCGACGATCCGCTCGCGATACAGATGCGGGAGATCGCCCCGCAGTCACTTCTTGAGGGATCGCGCCCACGGCTGCTGGACGAATGGCAGACCGCGCCGGAGTTGTGGAACTTGGTCCGACGCGAGGTCGACCGCAGCGGATCGACGGCGCAGTTCATTCTCACCGGATCGTCGGTGCCGGCCGACGACGCCACGCGGCATTCCGGCGCCGGCCGGTTCCTCCGTGTGCGCCAACGTACGCTGACCTGGCGTGAACGCAGCGGCGTCGACGCGTCGGTGTCGGTGGCCGCTCTGTTCGAGGGTCAGCCGATCGCTCCTGGTCCCGCGTCGATGACGTATGGCGAGATCATCGATCAACTCGCCGGTTCCGGATTCCCGGCGATGACGCAGCTGTCTGCCGACCGCCAGCAGCGGCGCCTGCGGGCGTACGTGGAGGAGATCACCCACACGGACATCCATCGCATCGCCGACGTCCGCCATTCGTCCGTTCTGCTGGACGCCCTGCTCCGGGCGCTGGCTCGCTCCAGCGCCAGCGAGGTGTCGTACCGGACGCTCGCCGCCGACGTGGCACGCGTCGCGCCCGCGATCTCAGCCGAGACGATCGCCGGATATGTCGACCTGTTCGCGCGGTTGTTCGTTCTTGAGCGGCAGGCGGCGTGGGCGCCCAGATTGACCTCCCGTGCCCGGCTTCGAACCTCGGACAGGATTCACCTCGCCGATCCGGCGCTGTCGATAGCCGCGTTGGGCGCCTCTGCGGAGCGCCTCGCGGGCGAACCGGCTACGGTCGGAATGATCTTCGAAAGCGCTGTCTACCATGACCTTTCGGTGTTCATGGCGACGCTCGGCGGTTCCGTGCATCACTATCGCGATTCGAACGGACACGAGATCGACATGGTCGCGGTGCTCCCGTCGGGTGCCTGGGCCGCCATCGAGGTGAAGCTCGGAGCCGGCCAGATCCCAGCTGCTGCGACCTCGTTACGGCGTGCCATTGACCAGATCGACGTGGCGAGCGCTGGGGACCCGGCCTTCCGTCTGATCATCACCGGCACGGGTCCGACGCTCACCCTTGATGACGGAACTATCACCGCGCCGCTCAGCGCCCTTGGACCTTGAGTGCCGCCACGATTCGCACCGCGCACGGTACGGCCATGCTGCAGGAATGTCCCGCTAACCGCGTCGCCCGTGCACACGTTCTCTGCGGCGAGAGCATTTCTTCGGCTCGCTTCGCTCGCAAGACCCAAAAACCTACGGCGTGAATCTAGCAGCATTCTGCCCGATTTGTCCCTGTTTTACTCACACCCGAGGCGCGCCGGCCTCCGTTTCGGCCCCGGCCCCCACCCCGGCCCCGACGCCCCCATCTACCCCGACCCCCGCGTCCGCCGGCTGCGGATCGGGCACGGCGGCCAGCAGCTGCTTCGTGTACTCGGCTTGCGGGTGGTGCACCACGGAGTACGACGGCCCGGCCTCGACGATCCGCCCGTCGGACATCACCACGATCCGGTCCGCGTATGCCGCGGCCGTGGAAAGGTCGTGCGTGATCATCAGAATGCCCAGCGACGAGCCGCGCCGCAGCTCGTTCAGGAGCTCCAGGATGCCCAGCCGGAGCGTCACGTCCAGCATCGACACCGGCTCGTCCGCGAGCAGCAGATCCGGTTGCAGCACCAGGCATGCCGCGATCGACACCCGTTGGCGCTGGCCGCCGGAGAGCTCGTGCGGATAACGTTCCAGGTAGTCCGCCGACAGTGCCACGCGCTCAAGGGCTTCCGCGGCGGCGCGGCGACGCGATGCCGCATCCCCGATGCCGTGGATCCGCAGCGGCTCCTCGAGCGTCTGCCGCACGCGGAACCGTTCGTCCAGCGACTCGTACGGATCCTGATAGATCATCTGCACCCGGCGCCGCATGTCCTTCAGCGCCCTGCGTCGCAGCCCCACGATCGTCTCGCCCCGCAACGTCACCGCACCGCTGTCGATCTCCGTCACGCCGAGCACGCTCTGCGCCGTAGTCGTTTTGCCGCAACCGGATTGGCCGACGAGCGCCACGAACTCCCCGCGCGCCACCTCGAATGAGATCCCGTCGACCGCGACCAGCCGGTGCGCCCGCGCGGCTCCCGAACCGTCCGCCGATGACGCTTTTCGCGACCTGCGGATCGGGAAACTCACTCGGAGATCCGAAACCTCAAGGAGCGCTGAGGATTCCGCAACCACATCGCGCGGCTTCGCGTCCTTCAGGCTCGGCGTCGAGGCGAACAGCTTCCGCGTGTACGGGTGCTGGCCGCGGTAGTAGAGCTCGCCGATGGTGCCCGCCTCGATGATGCGCCCGCCGAGCATCACCGCTGCCCGGTCGCAGGTTTCGGCCACCACGCCGAGATCGTGCGTCACGAGCACCAGCGCGAGATGCAGTTCTGACGCGAGATCGGTGAGCAGGCGCAGGATCTGGGCCTGCACGATCACGTCCAGGGCCGTCGTCGGCTCGTCCGCGAGCAGCACTCGGGGATCGCACGCGAGCGCCATCGCGATCACCGCGCGTTGCCGCATCCCCCCGGAAAGCTCGTGCGGGAACGCATGTCGCCGCGCGACCGGAATGCCGACCATGTCCAGCAGCTCGTCGACGCGCCGATCCGCGGCGGCGCCCGTGCGCACCCGGTGCACCCGCATCGCCTCGGCGATCTGCCAGCCGACCGTCTTCACCGGATTCAGCGAGTTCATCGCACCCTGGAAGACCATGGCGATATCCGTCCACCGATGCGACCGGATCGTCTTCTCGCCGCCGGGCAGGATGTCGGCGCCGTCGAGCAGCACCCGCCCGGACACCGACGCCGAGGACGGCAGCAGGCCCATGGCGGCGAGGATGGTCGTCGTCTTCCCACACCCGGATTCGCCCACCAACCCCACGCGCTCACCGGGCGCGATCGCCAGCGAGATGCCGTTGAGTATCTGCGTCTCGCCGCCGCGCCGGTCGCGATCGGCGAACCAGACGTTCAGGTCGTCGAGCTCGAGAACCGGTATGACGCCGTTCTTCTCGATGCGCATTCCGGCAGAGGCCGCAGCCGCACCGGCCGTGTCGATCACCGCGCCCATCAGATCGCCTCCGGCTTCTTGCCGACGAGTGGACGCAGCCGCCACGAGTGCGCCGACAAATACGAGACCCGCAGCCGCGGGTTGAGCGCATCCTCGATCGACCGGCCGACCAGGTAGCACCCCACGATGAAGAAGGCGACCGCGAGGCCGGCGGGCGCGATCGCCCACCAGGCGCCCGCACTGGTCGCCGCTCGGTCGAAGGCGTGCTCCATGATCGTTCCCCAGGTCACGGCATCCGGGTCGGACAGGCCGAGGAACGCGAGCGCGGTCTCGTCGAACACGGCCACGGTGATCGCGATGACGGCGTTGGCCACGAGCAGCGGCCCGACCTGCGGCAGGATGTGCCGGAAGATGATCCGGCCGTGGCTCGCGCCCAGGCCCGCGACCCGCCGCACGTAGACGCGCTCGCGGATCGACATCACCTGGGCGCGGATCACCCGGGCCGTGCCCGTCCACATCAGCGCGCCGATCACGACCACCACGTGGAACAGGCTCGGCCCCCACACCGCCGCGATCACGATCATCAGCACGATCTGCGGGACCACCAGGAAGTAGTCGGTGATGCGCATCAGCAGAACGTCCACCCAACCGCCGAAGTACCCGGACAGCACACCGACAGAGGCGCCCACCGTCATCGCGATGAGCGTGGCGGACAGACCCACGATCATCGACACGCCGCCGCCGTGCAACACGAGCGACAGCACGTCAAGGCCGGCGCCGTCACACCCGAGCCAATGGGCGGCGGATGGCGGGTCGAACACCCCGCAGCTCGACACCGTCACGCTGTACGGGGAAATGAGCGGGGAGGCGATCGCCGAGAGCAGCAGCAGCCCGACGATCACGAGGCCGACGGTGGTGCTGCGCTGCCGCATGATCTCGTGCAGCACATAGCGGAAACCGGTCGGCCCGGAAGCGCCGGAAGCGCCGGTGGCCCCGGTAGGAGGGACCTCCGGCGCCGGGGTGGTGTTCAGGATCGTGCTCATCGGTTGTCCTTCAAGGTCTTTCAGGCCCGGATGCGGGGATCGAGCTTGGCGTAGAGCAGGTCGGCGGCCAGGTTGAAGACGATGACCGTGACGGTGATGACGAGGAACCCGCCTTGCAACATCGGGTAGTCGCGCGACAGCACCGCGGAGTACAGCGCACGGCCGATACCCGGCCAGGAGAAGATGATCTCGATCAGGATGGCGCCGGTCACGATCGACCCGAGGGACAGCGCGATCAGCGTGATCGTCGGCAGCATCGCGTTGCGCAGCGCGTAGGCGCGGATGATGCGCCGCCGCGGCAGCCCTTTCGCGCGGGCGGTGAGAATGTAGTCCTCGCCCAGTGTTTCGAGCATCGACGACCGGACGATCAGCGCGTTCTCCGCGAAGAGCGTCAGCGTCAGCGTGAGTACCGGCAGGATCATGTGCTTGCCGACATCGAGCAGGTGCCCCCAGGTGCTCGGGTCGAGTTCGAACGCGTCGCTCATCCCGGCGACCGGCAGCACACCCGCGGCGAAGATCAGGATCATCATGCCGAGGAACTGGGTGGGGAAGGCGTAGAACAGCACCGCGAGGTTGGTTCCGATGTGGTCGCTGGCCGTCCCGCGTCGCACCGCGGACAGCACGCCGACCGCGATCCCGATGACGAGCGCCAGGATCGTGCCGATCGCGACCATCGGGATCGTGTTGGTGAACGCGGTCCACAGGTTGTCCGTGACCGGCTGTTGGTTCACGTAGCTGATGCCCATGTTCCCGTGCAGCAGTTGCCCGAGGTAGATCCAGTACTGCTCCCACAACGGCTTGTCCAGCCCGAACTGATGGATCACGGCCGCCTTGAGCTCCGGCGACGCGTTCGGGATGCGGGAGATGCGGGTCACCGCGCTCCCGGGCAGCACCCGGAACAGCAGGAAGTTCAGTGTCGCGATGATGTAGATCGTCACGACGGCGAACGCGACCCGCCGCAGGACGTACCCGGACCGATACATGCGTTATTCCTACCCGTGTGACGGTGGCGGGCACAGCTCGGGCGACGGAGACGAATCACGGGCGAGCCCTTGACACCCGCTGTGCATACTCAGCAGGATAAGCCTCGGGCCGTGATGGTGCTGCACTTTCGCCGGACGAGTTTTCCGGCGATCGCCGTGCCACGCATGGAGGCCATCCATCGGGTGCGGAGGCAAAGCAATGACAGTACGTGCAGGCACATCTCGTACCGGGACCTGGCGCGCGGGGCGGGTTCTCGCCGCGGCGGTGGCCCTCGCGGCCCTCGTCGGCCTGGTCGCCGCGTGTTCCGGCGGGTCCACCGGGAACTCACCGGGCGGCTCCACCGGTTCAGGGACGTCCGGTTCAGGGACGTCCGGGGGCTCCGGCACGTCCGCGGACAACGGGACATCCGGCTCCGAGACCACGGGCGGCGGGTCGTCCAGTGCGGCCCCCATCAAGGAAGGGGGCACGCTCCGGATCGGCGTCACCGCCGAGATCGACACGCTGAACCCGTTCAGCTCGCAGTCCGACTACAGCTCCGTCGCCTACCAGTACCTCTACCCCCACCTGACCGTCTATGACGAGAAGCTCAACCTGGCACCGTCTTTCGCCGAGAGCTGGGCCGACTCCGACGGCGGCAAGGTGTGGACGTTCAAGACCGTGCCGAACGCGAAGTGGTCGGACGGCGCGCCGCTCACCGCCAAGGACGCCGCGTTCACCCTGAACATGATCGTCAAGTATCAGGACGGGCCGACGGGGCAACTTTCGCAGCTCGTCACCGGGCTGAAGACGGCGACGGCGACGGACGACAACACCCTCGTGCTGACGTATTCCGACCCGACCGCGAACGTGCCCGCGCAGATGCAGGGCGTGCATATCCTGCCCGAGCAGGTGTGGGGGAAGCTGGCCACCGGAAACGGCGACGCCATCCGCACCTTCGCCAACGACGCGACGCCGTCCGTGTCCGGCGGGCCGTTCCAACTGGTGAAGTACACCCAGAACCAGATCGCGCTGTTCGCGCGGAACGCGAACTGGTGGGGCCAGAAGCCGCATATCGACGGGTTCGGCATCCAGATGTTCGGCACCGCCGACGCCATGGCTGCCGCCCTGAAGTCCGGGCAGCTCGACATGATCGGCGAGAGCACGTCGCCGACGCTGGTCGAGAGCCTCAAGCAGGCCGGCATGGTCGTCTCGACCGGGCCCAGCCAGACCTTCTACGACCTGATCATCAACACGAACCCGAAGATGAAGGCGCACAAGGAACTTCTGAACCCGAAGGTGCGTGAGGCGTTCGAGTACGCGCTGGACCGCGCGCAGATGATCTCCAAGGCGTGGCTCGGTTTCGCGGAGAACAATGCGAGCATCGTGTCCACCGCCTCGGGTTGGTCCGACCCCGCGATCAAGCCGCTGCCGTTCGATCTGGCCAAGGCCAATCAGTTGCTCGACGAGGCCGGCTTCAAGAAGGGTGCCGACGGGATCCGGATGGGTGACGGCGCGCCGATGTCGTACAACCTGATCTTCCCGACCGAGATCAACGGCGCGGGCGACGTCATGTTCGACATCATCAAGAACGACTTCCAGCAGATCGGAGTCCAGGTCACGCAGCAGAAGATGGACCCGACCGCGGCGACCACCGCGATCAACGGAGCCGACAACAAGTACGAGGACTACACTCTCGCGATGTGGGACTGGGTGCTTCCGCCCGACCCGCAGAACGTGCTCGGTGTGCTCACCTGCGATCAGTGGGGCAACAACAGCGATTCCGGCTACTGCAATCCCGAGTACGACAAGCTCTTCGCGCAGCAGGGCACCCTCGTCGACCGTGCCGCGCGGCAGGCCGCGGTGAACCAGATGCAGGAGATGATCTTCAAGGATCGCCCGTACATCGTGCTCTGCTACCCGGACGTGATCGAGGCGCACAGCCCGAAGTGGGACGGGTTCGTCATGTCGCCGCTGCTCGGCTCGGTGAACAACCTCTCGATCGCGACATTGCTGAACGTGCACCAGGTTTCGTGATGTTCGAGCTTCGGCTCCGAACGGCCGGCGCGGTACCGGACGATGCGCCGGTGGTGCTCGTTCCGGCCTTCGACGCGCCGGTCGGCTCGGTGGCGGTGCTGTCGGTCGCCGCGGACGGGCCGACGCGGCAGCGCGTCGTCGCGGTGGGGCTCGGCGATCGGGACACCTGCGATCCGCGTCGGCTGCGGGTAGCGAGTATGACGGCGGGTCGCGCGCTCGCTGCCGAGCCCGAGGTCGCGACCACACTGCCGTCCGTGCTCGGGGACACGACGGCCGCGATTCTGGTTGTGGCCGAAGGGTTCTCGGTTGGTCGCTATCGGTATCGCGGCGGCGTGGACGCGGAGTTGACGCTGTGCCTGGGTTCGGGAACCGGTGGCGAGCCCGACGCGCCCGAGGTCGCGCGTGCCCTCGAGGTTGCTGGCACGGCCGCCGAAGCCGTCGAGTGGGTACGCCGGATGGTGGACACGCCGCCGTCGGATCTCACCCCGGCGGTGTTCGCGGAGCGGATCGCGGAACGGGCGTCGGCCGCCGGCGTGAAGTGCGAGATCTGGTCCGGCGACAGGCTTGTGGCGGCCGGCTTCGGCGGAACGCTCGGAGTCGGGCGAGGGAGTGCGCACCCGCCGTGCGTCGTGCACCTGTGGACCGGAGCACAGGCGACCGACCCTGCGCCGGTGCTCGGCCTCGCCGGAAAGGGGATCACCTTCGACGCCGGCGGTATCAACCTGAAGCGCGACCCGGACGAGATCGCCTGGATGAAGTCCGATATGGCCGCCGCCGCAGCGGTTGTCGCGGCGGTGTGCGCGGCCGCCCGGCTCGGTTCGGTGCGAGCGGTGCACGCCGTGCTGCCGCTCGCGGAGAACCTTCCCGGACCCGGGAGCCTGCTGCCCGGTGACGTTGTGATCCATCCGGACGGATCGTCGACCGAGGTCCTCGACACCGACAACGAGGGCAGACTCGTTCTGGCGGACGCCATCTCGTTCCTCGTGGGCGAGGGCGTGGACGGCGTCATCGACGTGGGTACGCTCACCGACGGCGGCGGTGTCGGACACCTGCTGTGGGGATGTTGGGGCACGTCCGACCGGCTCATCGCCGACCTCCTCGCGGCCGGTGACCGAGTCGGCGACGCCGGCTGGCACCTGCCGCTTCGCGAGGAGTACGCCGAACTCTTCGCGTCACCCGTGGCGGATCGCAGCAACCGCGCGCGCGACGTGCCCGATATCGGCCTCACCGCAGCAACTTTCCTCAGCCGATTCCCGCGCGGCGTGCCCTGGGCGCACATCGACAACGGCGGCACCGCCTACCTGGGCGCGGATCTGCCCCCGTGGGCGGCCGGGCCGACCGGTTCGCCGACGCGTGCCCTGCTGGAGTTGCTGCTCGAACCAGATGCAACAGTGTATACTCAGTAGCATTAGCGATGCTACGACCTCAGGTCGTCAGGAAAGGGCGATGACAACCGTGACGTTTGATCAGCTCTACAGCGAGCGGAACCCGGTCTCTGCCAAGCTCTTCGAGCGAGCCAGCACTGTGATCCCCGGTGGCGCGGGCAGCAGCGCGCGCACGGTCGGCTTCGGCTGGAAACCATATCCGCCGTTCATGGTCGACGGCCGCGGGTCGCGTATCCGTGATGTCGACGGCCACGAGTACATCGACTACCTGCTCGGCCTCGGACCGATGATCCTCGGCCATCGACACCCTGGTGTCACGAAGGCCGTGGCCGATGCGATCAGTACCTACGGCACCTGCTTCGGGCTGCCGTACGAGCTCGAGATCGAAGCCGCGGAAAAGGTGGTCGCCGCCGTCCCGAGCATCGAGCAGGTGCGTTTCACCAACTCCGGTTCCGAGGCCGTCGGCAGTGCCGTGCGACTCGCCCGGGCCACCACGGGCCGAAAACTGTTGGTGCGCTTCGAAGGTCATTACCACGGGTGGCAGGACGTCGTCTACTGGTCGAATCACGTCGATCCTGCGCTGGCCGGGCCGGCCGACCATCCACGAGCCGTCGCGTCGGGTCCCGGCGTGCCGGCGGAACTCGAGGACACGCTGGCGATCCTGTCTTGGAACGACCCGGATTCGTTCGTCAGGCTGATGAGCGAACGCGGTGACCAGGTCGCCGCCGTCATCACCGAACCGGTCATGTTCAATACCGGCTGCATCATGCCCGAGCCCGGGTACCTGGAGCTCCTCCGCTCGGAGACGAAGAAGTACGGTGCGATGCTCATCTTCGACGAGGTGATCACCGGCTTCCGGTTCGCGCGCGGCGGCGCCCAGGAGTACTTCGGGATCACCCCGGACCTGACCACCATGGCCAAGGGCGTCGGTGGCGGATTCCCGGTCGCTGCGCTCGGCGGCACCCGTGAAGCGATGCGAATGATCGCAGAGGGCAGATATTCGCACTCGGGCACGTATAACGCGAACGTGGTGCAGTGCGCCGCCGTATCCGCGACGATGGACGCGCTCGCCGAGCCGGGGCTCTACGAGCGGCAGCGTGCCCTGGGCGATCGGCTCGCCAAGGGCCTGCGCTCGCTTGCCGAGGAGCGCGGGATCGACGCCTACGTCGAGGGTTTCGGCACGGTGTTCCAGATGTGGTTCGCGAAGCACCCGATCCACAACTGGCGCGATGCGCGGAAATACGCGGACGAGGCGATGTTCACCCGCTGGTTCCAGGGGATGCTCACGCGCGGCGTGCTCTTCCACCCGCTGCAGATGGAGAACCTGTTCCTGTCCCTCGTGCACACCGATGTCGACGTCGACGAGACATTGAACGCCGCGGCGGACGCGCTCACGGCGGCGCGTCGCTGAGTCCGTATTCTCGGCGCATGCCTAACCCGGATTCGTTCACCATCGGCATCGACCTGGGGACCTCGTCGGTCAAGGTCGTCGCAGTCGGGCCGGACGGGCGGGTGGCTGCGCACGCCCGCCGCGACTACCCGACCGTGCGCAGCGAACCCGGTGTGGCGGAACAGGATCCGGAGCTGTGGCTGGACGGGCTGGCCGCCGCCCTCGGTGAACTGGCCGAGACCGTGCCGGCACGCTCGTGGCGTGGCGCGGGGCTCACGGCCATGCTCCCGACGCTGGTCGCGCTGGACGAGGGGTACGCGCCCGTCGCCCCGGCGCTCACCTGGCAGGACGATCGCGGCGAGGCGTACGGCACGGCGCTGCGGGCGCGCGTCGGTGAGGCGGAGCTGTACCGGCGCACCGGCCAGATCGTCGACGGCCGCTACCTCGTCCCGATGATGCAGGCGCTCGCCGCGCGAGAGCCGTCGAGGTGCGGTCGGGCGCACTGGATCGTCGGGGCGAAGGACTATCTCTTCCATCGACTGACCGGTGAACTGCGCACGGATCCGTCGACCGCCGCGGGATACGGTTGCTTCGACATCGGCATCGGCACCTGGATCCCGGAGATCGCCGGGCTCGCGGAACCCTATGCGCTGCCGCATGTGTCGGGTGCGACGACCATTCTTCCCGCGACCGATGCCGCGGCCCGAGAGTTCGGACTCCCGGCGGGGTTGCCGATCGTGCTCGGCGCGGCCGATTCGGTGCTCGGCGCGCTCGCCGTCGGTGCCACGAAGCCCGGGCAGGTCGCGTACCTGAGCGGTAGCAGCACGGTGATCCTGGGTGTGCTGGACGGTCCACACTTCGACGACCGCCGACGGTTCCTGGTGACTCCCACCGCCGGCCCCGACCTCGCGGCCGAGATGGACCTGCTGGCAACAGGTTCGGCGATCGGGTGGCTCGCGGCGCTGGTCCACGGGGACGTCCGCGCCGTGTTCGCCGACCTTCCTGCGCCGACGCTCGGGTCGGACGCGCCGCTCTTCCTGCCGTATCTCGCCGGCGGCGAACAGGGTGCGCTCTGGGATGCTGAGCTGACGGGATCGATTGTCGGGCTGGGTCTCTCGCACTCAGAGCGTGACATTGTCCGCGCGCTGGCCAGCGGCATCGTCGTGGAATCCTCCAGGTGCCTGAACGTGCTGGCCGAGGTGACGGGTCTCCGTGGCGATGTCTTCGCCGCGGGGTCCGGTCTACCGCAGCGGATCGTCCAGGACCTGGCCGACGCCTCCGGTCGGCGCGTCGCCGTGAGCACGATGGCCGCCTCGCATTCGGCCTACGGGGCAGCGCTTCTCGCGGCTGAGACGGTAGGCGCTGCGAGCACGGGAGACGCCGCGAGCACGGGAGGCGCTGCGGGCGCGGCGATCCAGGGGCGACCCGGACCGGCATTCGTCGCGGAGCCGGATGCCGCCCGTTTCGCCGAGTGGGCAGCGTTCACCGACCGGTATGACGCTGTTCGCAGCGCGCTGCGCGCGCTGAAAAGGTAAGGCGGGACAGCGATGTCGGTTTCGGCGAGTGCTCGATTCGACGCCGTGGCCCCCATGCTGACGCGCGTCGCCGAACTCGTCATGCGGTTCGAACCTGTTCCCGGCGGACTGCTGGTCGCGTGCACCCGAAACGGGGTCGCCGGAGTCCTCCCCTTCGGCCTGGCGGATGCGGAACGTGGGATCTCGGTGACGCCCGCGCACCTCTTCGAGATCGGCTCGATCAGCAAGTTCCTCGCCTCGGTCGTGATCAACCAACTGGTCGACGAGGGCCGCGTCTCCCTTGCCGACCCGGTGGTGAGGTATCTGCCGTGGCTCGATGCCGGGCCGTACACCGAGCGAATCACGCTGGAGCATCTGCTGCAGCACACCGCCGGGCTGGTCTCCGGGGTGGACGGGCTCACCGACGAGAAGGCGCAGGCCTGGGCACTTCGTCATCGGCGATCCGCGGAGCCCGGACGGTACTTCCACTATTCGAACATCGGGTACATCCTGGTCGGCCTGATGATCTCGGCGGTGACCGGTCGGCATCACGGAGAAGAGTTGCGGCGCAGGGGGTTCGAGCCGCTGGGCGTGTCCACCGCCGCCACGACGGTACGGAACGCGGACCGGGCGCGACTCGCCGTCGGGTACGTGCCGGCGGTGGACGACCGGCCGTTCCTGCCCGGCGACCCGCTGGCGCCGGCACCGTGGCTGGAAGCGCTCGGCGCGGACGGCAACGTCGCGCTCGACGCGGACGGCCTCGCCGCCCTGCTCCGGCTGATGCTCGGCGACGGGGCGGTGGGCGACGCGCGCGTGCTGAGTGCGGCGGCGATGACGCGGATCCGGGCCATGCTCGCCCCGGACGGTGAACCGCTGCCGGAACTCGTGATGGGCCTGCCGGCGACCGCCAGCCGGTACGGGCTCGGCCTGAACGTCGAGACGATCGGCGGCGCACCGTGTCTCACGCACGGCGGTGGCATGGTGGGGTACGCGAGCTTCGTCCTCGCGGACCCAGCGCACGATCTCGCGGTCGGCGTCGTCACGAACGCGAACGGCGACTGCCTGGCCGCGCAACTGCTCGCACGACACGCGCATCGGGTGTTGCTGGCGGGGGCGCAGGCGGGGGACCGGGACGGGGCTTCGGATCTGGACCTCCCGGCTGCGCGGCTCGATCCGGTTCCACGGGCGGCTGCGGCGAACCCCAGCCTGCTGCGAGACCTCGCCGGTACCGACGACTCCGGCACCGAGGTTCTCGTCCGGATTGTGGCATGCCCCGAGGGTGACCGCCCCCCGTCGTCATGGTCGAGTGGGAGTCCTGCAGAGTCTGGAGCTCCTGTTTCTCTGCAGGACTCCCACTCGACGGGTGCGGGCGGTGCGGCGACCGGCCTTCGCGTCGTCACAGATCACGGTGAGGGCACGCTCTACCGTGACCTGTACGGCCGCTTCGCGACGGACCACCCTGCCCTGCGAACGGCCTTCCTGCACCGCGCGGGCCCCTCGTCGTCATGGTCGAGTGAGAGTCCTGCAGAGTCTGGCGCCCTTATTTCTCTGCAGGACTCTCACTCGACGAGCACGTCCGGTGCGCCCACGGCGCACACCGGCGCCGTTGGCCTCGTCGGCCAGTACCGTTCGCACAACCCGTGGTTCACCAACTTCCGCATCGTCCGTCGGGGCGCCGATCTGTACCTCACGGCCGCCGGCGGAGTCGAGGCGCCCTCGGACGACGAACTGCTCGTCCCGATCGGCGCGGGCGAGTTCCGGATCGGCGCTGAGCCGTGGCTCCCCGAGCGCCTCACCGTCGTCGCGGAGATCGACGGCGTCGCAACGATCGTCGACCTCGGCGACTGCCGCTATGCGCGGAGCTCCTGCCCCTAGCGCGCCGCGCCCAAGCGCAGCCGCGCGATCATCATCTTGATCGTCTCGATCACCAGGTCGGGCGTCTCCTCGATCTGCCGACGGGTGAAGCGCAGCACCGTCCAACCGGCGCGCTGCAGGGCAAGTTGACGTTCGTGGTCCCGTTCGAACGCCTCGGGGTCGGTCATCTCGTCGTGGTAGCGCCGGCCGTCGATCTCGATCGCCAGCATGATGTCCTCAAATGCGACGTCGGGGAGAACCATGCCGGGCACCTCCGTGGCGCGTGAGTTCGCCACCCATCTGTCGATCCCGGCGTCGCGCAGGCGCCGATGGAAGTCGCGCTCCAGCGGCGACCACGGGTTTTTCGCGACGTCCGACGCGGCGCGCCGTGCGAGGACCTGCCCGCGGCGCCGAGCGCTGCGGTTCAGCGATTTCGGCAGCTCGTGCACTGTCGTGAATCGGCGACGGAGCGCCAGGTCGAGATAGTCGTTGCGATGACCCCAACGGGCGAGGTCCAGGCACGAGCGTTCGACGGTTGTCATGAAGATGCCGTCGCGCACCGTGAAGTCGCCCCGTTCCACGGCCGCCCGGATCACCCGGACCCCGTTCGGCTCACGTCGCCGACGCGGCGGGGGCACGAAGACGTCCACGGGGCCGACGACCTTCGAGATCAGTCCGGCGCAGAAGAGGGCGGCCCGTCCGCCGATCACGCTTCCCTGCCCGGCCCAGAGCGCCGCCGCGCGGATCCGGATGACCGGGTCAGCGGGGTTGCCGGTGGTGAGCACACCCGGAAGCACGAGCGACCAACGCCCGGTCCGCGTCATGTAGTCGATGCGTTGCCGGGGAATGCCCGCGGCGAGTGCCTGCGGGCGGAGGAACACCTCCTGCTGCACGGCGAGCATGGCGACCATACGCATTCTGCGGGCCAGATCGACAGCGTCTTCATCACCATTGCGCTGCATGGACCTCAGCCCAACAGAAGGCGCTGCCGTTGCCCCGGCCGGCCCGCGGATTGTGGATGAATGTCGGGCCTGTGGATGAATGCCCGCCCTTCGGTCACTTCATTGAGTGGGAGTCCTGCAGAGTCAGGGGCGCCCATTTCTCTGCAGGACTCCCACTCGACGGGTGGGGACGGGGAGCGCGCATCACCGGGGCGCCTTACCAGAGCGTGAGGACGGCTGCGGGGTCGACGTTGCCGCCGCTCACCACCAGCACGATCGCGCCGTCCGCGCCGCCTGCGCAGGCACTTTCGCGGGCGCCGAGTTGGCCGGAGAGCACCGCCGCGATCGGCACCGCGCCCCCGCCCTCCACCACCACCCGATGACGTCGCAGCGCCCCGATCATCGCGGCCGCGATGTGCTCTTCGGCAACCAGGATGTGCCGGTCCACGAAGGCACGTACCGCCGGCAGCGAGAACGTGTTGTTCGCGCCGATGGTCCCGGTGAGCACCTCGGCAAGCGTGTCCTGGTACGGAACGTCCACGGGGTGACCGGCCTTGGCGCTCAGCGCCATCGTCGGCGCACGCTCCGCCGAGACGCCGACCACGCGCACCTCCGGCCGAGAGCCCTGCACCGCCGCACCGATCCCGCCGGCAAGGCCCCCTCCGGAGACGGCCGCGGCGATCACCGTTGCGTCCGGCACTTGGCCCTGGATCTCGAGCCCGATCGTGCCCTGGCCGGCGATCACGTGCGGGTCGTCGAAGGGGTGCACGTACGTCAGGTTCCGCTCGTGCGCGAGCCGGAAGGAGCCTTCCAGCGCCGTATCGAACGTCGCACCGTCGACCACGGCCTCCGCGCCCGCGGCCTGGATCGCCTGCAGCTTCACGGGATCGACGTTCCGCGGAACACAGACGGTCGCGCGGATGCCAAGGTGCTGCGCCACATAGGCGACGGCCGCACCGTGATTTCCGCCGGAACAGGTGATCACACCGCTTGACCGCTGCTCGGGCGTCAGGGTGAGCATTTTATTGGCGGCACCGCGGATCTTGAACGACCCGGGTGGTTGCAGATTCTCCAGTTTCAGCCACACGGCCGTACCGGCGATGTCGGACAGCCACGGTGATCGAATCACCGGGCTCGGATCCACCAATTCCCGGATACGATTCGCGGCAGCGCGAACATCGTCATATCCGATTCTTGATTCCTGCACATTGCCGGTCACGGCATTCTCCTTTGATACTCGTCTGTTGTGCGGCCGCCGCGCGACCATGGCCGCCCGGTCATGCGATCAATGACCGGCGGTGGAAACAATCGACGCGCGGTTCGGCGATATGTCTGCCGAGTCCACGTCGAATTCATCCGTGGCGCGTGCGCCGTCTCCCCGGAAGATCGCCGCGCCGAGTTCCGAGAGCGCCGGGGAGGTCTGAATACCGTAGCCGCCTGGTCCCGCATACCAGAAGAAGCCCTCCACGCGATCGTCGAAGCCGACCACTGGGATCCGGTCGGGGGCGAACGAGCGCAGCCCGGCCCACGTCGTGCGGACGTACCGCGCGTCGACGACGGTCGCCTCGCTGATGGCGTCGAGGGCGCGCGCGATCTCGAACTCATCCGGCCGGGTATCCGCCGGGACGGTGGGCGTCTCGTCGGCGGGGGAGCAAAGCAGTTGCGCCGTCTCGGGTTTCAGGTAGAAGGACTCGTCAGCGGCGTTGATCATCGGGACCACCGAGTTCGCCAGATGCTCCGGTATGGCAAGCGTGAAGACGCTGCGGCGAAGAGGTCGAATGTCCCGGGGTGCAGCGCCGAAGAGGCGGGCGACCGGGTCGGCCCAGGCGCCGGCGGCGTCGACCACGGTGCGCGCCCGATACAGCGCCCCCGAGCCGTCCGTGATGATCCAGTGATCACCCTCGCGCCGGGCCGCCACCACCTCCGTCGACGTGCGGATCGCGCCACCACATCGGCGGAGGATCGCCGCGAACGTCTGCATGAGCGCGTGCACATCGATATCGAACACGTGCGGATCGATGAGCCCGCCCACGGTCCATTCCGGGCGCAGCAGCGGGCTGAACTCCACGGCGCCCGCGCCGTCAACGAATTGCATATCCCGCGCCAGCGGGCCGGCGGCGTCATAAATATCGCGGAGATGACCGAGCGTGTCGGCATTCGCGGCGTACATGAACGGCAGCGGTTTAGCAAGCGCCTCGCCGTTGTCGCTTCGGCCGTCCGTGAAGAACTCGAGGCTTGCCGCATTCAGCGCGTGGATCACGCCGTTCCCGTAGCTTTGAATGAAGGTTGCGACCGATTTGCCCGTCGTGTGTTGCGCGAGCCCGGCTTCTTTCTCGAAGACGCACACCGTGCGGTCGGTAGCCAGGCGTGCGGCGAGTGACACGCCCGCGATTCCGCCACCGATCACGATTGTGTCCCACGTCTCGGAAGTGTGCGGCTCGACAATCCCGGTGGCGATCTGCATGACGACATTGTGTCACCCGCGAAATACGACGCGCAGACTGATCGTTGGTGTCGGGAGGCCGATGTTGCGATAATCCTTCCGGACACATCGCGGCCGTCGACGAGAGGGAGGCGCCATGGCGCGCGCGGGCAGCCGGGTCGACGGCGAACACCTGCTGCGCTACCAGCAGGTGTATCAATACGTGCTGGACCTGATCAAGGATCAGCACCTGCACCCGGGCGACAAGCTGCCCAGCACAACGGAACTCGCAGCGCTGACGCAGGTGAGCATGATCTCCGTGCGGCGCGGCCTGTCCGAGCTCGAACAGGAAGGCAAGATCGATCGCCGGCAGGGCCTGGGGACGTTCGTCGGTCACGGACGGGTGGTCGCCGCGCCGAACCGCACGGGCGGGTTGCTGAACACCCTCGCCTACCGGACGCCGCAGACGACCCTCAGGTCGGAGCTGCTCGGACTGACGGTTGGCACGGCGGACAAGAACATCGCGGCGGCGATGTCGATCGCCCCGGGGGCGCCGGTCTGGGAGGTGCGGCGGCTGCGGCACGTGGGCATGTCCGCGGTGGTGCTGGAACGCGCGATGCTGCCGCTCGCGCTCGTGCCGGCCCTGGACGAGGCCTATCTTCGAGCCGGCAATTCGATGTACGGATACCTCGAAAGCCAGTACGAGCTCACGGATTCCGTCACGGAGCAGACCTTCGAGGTGGACACCGCGACCGACGAGCAGCGCGCGATCCTGGGGCTCAAGGACGACGCTGCGGTCGTCCGGATCCGGGGCATCAGCTTCGACGCGAACGGGACCGCGTTCGACTGCTACGAGCAGGTGTACGGCGCGTCGAACTTCATCTTCTATGTGGCCAGCGCGGATCGGCGGGAGCTGCTGCGGCCGGGGAACAGCGACGAGTGGCTCGTCAAACCGTTCGACTCCGCCGGGTCCTCGTAACGAACGGCCCCGCAGAGTCGCCTGCCTAGCAGAGCCGCCCGGCGTAGCATGAACACGCATCCGCGCGGCGGAGGGGGATGACTCCAGCAGATGACCCTCCAGCACACCATCGAGGCCCCCGCGCCGTTCGACCTGATCACCATGGGCCGGATCAGCGCGGACCTCTATCCGCTGGAGGACGGCATTCCGCTCGAACAGGTCACCACCTTCCGGAAGTACCTCGGCGGCAGCGCCACGAACGTCGCGGTCGCGGCGGCCCGGCACGGCCTTCGCACCGCAGTGATCACCGGAGTCGGCGACGACCCGTTCGGACGCTTCTGCCTCGCCGAGGTGCGTCGCCTCGGCGTCGACAACCGTTTCGTCTTCACCGATCCCGTGAACCCGACGCCGCTCGCGTTCTGCGAGATCTTCCCGCCGGACGACTTCCCGCTCTACTTCCGGCGCGAACCGAAGGCCCCGGATCTCACCATCAGCGCCGATCGACTGGACCTGGACGCGATCGGCGATGCCCGGGTCTTCTGGGCCACTGTGACGGGCTTGAGCCAGCAGCCCAGCCGCGACGCGCACCTCGCCGCGTGGCAGGCGCGGGGCCGAAAGCCGTACACGGTACTGGATCTCGACTACCGGGCGATGTTCTGGCCGTCGCGCGCGGACGCGCATCGCGAGGTTGCGAAGGCACTGGAGCACGTGACCGTCGCGGTCGGGAACCTTGCGGAATGCGAGGTCGCGGTGGGCGAGACGGACCCGGATCGCGCGGCGGACGCCCTTCTCGACCGCGGCGTCGAGCTGGCCGTCGTGAAGCAGGGTTCAGGCGGTGTGCTCGCGAAGACCCGCACCGATACGGCCCGCGTCCCGCCGTATCCGGTCACCGTCGTCAACGGTCTCGGCGCCGGCGACGGCTTCGGCGGGGCCCTCGTCTACGGGCTGATCTCCGGCTGGCCACTCGACCGGATCCTCCGATTCGCGAACGTCGCGGGCGCGATCGTCGCCTCCCGGCGGGAGTGTTCCACGGCCATGCCGGACACGCGAGAGGTCCTGGAACGATTGGCGGGCAACTGATATGACGCTGTTCGCGGCTGCGCCGGAGAAGGCCTCATGAGGCAGTTGCCGTGGGTCTACCGCCGCGGGGAGCTCGCTCACGACGGATGGGTGAGCGTGGTCGATGAGTCGTTGCCCGGCTGGCAGTACGCCGGACTGCGGATCGCGAACCTCGATCGTGGCGCCTCGGTCGCGTTGTCCGACACCGGGATGGAACGTCTGCTGATACCGTTGGCGGGGTCGTTCGAGGTGATCCACGGGACTCACCCGGGGTCGCAAAGCAACACGGGGGCAACGCATCTCGCCGGGCGCACCTCGGTCTTCGCCGGCCCGACGGACGTGCTGTACCTGCCCTTCGACCACACGGCGGAGATCACCGGACACGGGCGCATCGCCGTCGCCGAGGCGCGCACCGACATCGCAAAACCGGTGCAACACATTGCGGCGGCGGCGATCCCGGTCGAACTCCGCGGGGCGGGGCGTTGCAGCCGCCAGGTCCACAACCTCGGCACGCCGCAGTCGCTGGACGCCGCCCGGCTGATCGTCTGCGAGGTGCTCACCCCGGAGGGGAACACGTCGTCATACCCGCCGCATAAGCACGACACGCAGATCCCCGGTCGCGAAACGCGTCTCGCGGAGATCTACTACTTCGAGCCGCAGTGGCACGGCCGCGGCGAGCCGGCTGTGCTGTCACAGGAAGCACCGTCACCGGAAGCTCCGCCTCCGGAGGCGCCGCCCCCGGACGCCGCCGCCTTCGCCCTGTTCACCGCCTACTCCTCGGAAGCCGGGCAGATCGACATCGAAACCCGTGTCGGCAACGGCGATATCGCGCTCATTCCGTACGGCTACCACGGCCCGGCGGTGGCCGTCCCGGGATACGACCTGTACTACCTGAACGTGATGGCCGGCCCCGATCCGGAGCGGGAGTGGCGCATCAGCGACGATCCGGCGTATGCCTGGATCAGGGACACCTGGGCCGGCGAGGCGATTGATCCGCGGCTGCCGTTCCGGGCCCCGGAAACGCCGAAGGGGTGACGCATGGGCCAAGCGGGCAGCACACGGCGCATGACGGTCGCACAGGCGCTCGCCACGTTCCTCGGCCACCAGTGGACCGTCGATGGCGACCACCGGGAGCGCACCGTCGCCGGCATCGTCGGGATCTTCGGGCACGGCAACGTGGCGGGACTGGGCCAGGCCATCGCCCAACTGAACAACGACCAGCCGGACCTGCTGCCCTACTACCAGGCGCGCAACGAGCAGGCGGCGGTGCACGAGGCCGTGGGCTACGCGCGCATGCACCGACGGCGCGGCACCCTAGCGGCCACCTCGTCCGTCGGCCCCGGCGCCACGAACATGCTCACCGGCGCGGCACTCGCCACGGCCAACCGACTGCCCGCGCTACTGCTGCCCAGCGACACGTTCGCCACCCGGGTCGCCGAGCCCGTCCTGCAACAGATCGAGCTCTCGCACGACGCCGGCATCACCGTGAATGACGCCTTTCGTCCCCTTTCCCGGTTCTTCGATCGGATAGTCCGTCCGGAGCAACTGTTCTCGGCCGCGCTCGGCGCGATGCGGGTGCTCACCGATCCCGCCGAGACCGGCGCCGTGACGATCGCCCTGCCCGAGGACGTGCAGGCCGAGGCGCTCGACGTGCCCGCCGAGTTCCTTGCCGACCGCGAGTGGCCGATCCGGCGGCCGCGGCCCGACCGGGACGCCCTGCGGCGCGCGGTCGCCGCGATCCGCCGCGCCGCCCGGCCGCTGATCGTGGCGGGTGGCGGGGTGCTGTACTCCGGGGCGGAACAGCAGCTGGCCGCGCTCGCCGAGACGACCGGGATACCGGTCGCCACCACCCAGGCGGGCGGCGGGTCGCTCCGCTGGGACCACCCGCAGTACCTCGGCGGGATCGGCGCCACCGGGACCGCGGCGGCCAACCGCATCGCGGCGATCGCGGACGTCGTGATCGGGATCGGCATCCGCTACAGCGATTTCACCACCGCATCCCGCTCGGCGTTCCAGGATCCGGGCGTCCGGTTCGTCAACATCAACGTCGTCGCCCTCGACGCGCACAAGCTCGGCAGCGATCTCCCGCTCGTCGCGGACGCCCGCGAGGCGCTCATCGAGATCGCCGGTGAACTTGCGGGTTTCACCATCGACCCGGACTATGGGCACCGGATTGCTGCCGAGAAGTCCGACTGGGAGAGGATTGTCGACGCCGCATTCGCGCCGTCGGGCCGCGCGCGGCCGGGACAGCCGGAGATCATCGGCGCGGTCCGCGCCGCGTGCGCCGATCGTGACGTGATCGTGCAGGCGGCCGGATCGCTGCCCGGCGACCTGCACAAGCTCTGGCGGGTCGCCGACCCGCTCGGCTACCACGTGGAATACGCCTACTCCTGTATGGGATACGAGATCGCGGGCGGGCTCGGTGCCAAGCGCGGTCTGCTGGCCGCCGGCGACGATCGGGATGTGATCGTGATGGTCGGCGACGGCTCGTACCTGATGCTGTCCTCGGAGCTGGCGACGATCGTCGCCGAGCGGATCAAGATCATCGTCATCATCGTGGACAACCAGGGTTTCGCGTCCATCGGCCACCTGTCCGAGACGGTCGGGTCCGGGAGGTTCGGCACCAAGTACCGCAGGTACGACGCGCCACGAAGAAACTTCGAGGGCGACGAGCTGCTGCCCGTCGACCTCGCGATGAACGCGCGCAGCTACGGGCTGGACGTGATCGACATTCCGCCCACGCCGAACGCCATCGAAGACCTGACAGCGGCTGTGGCGCAGGCGAAATCGTCCACTCAGAGCACCGTCATCCATATCGTGAGCGACCCCGAGATCTACGCCCCCGACGGGGAGGGGTTCTGGGACGTGCCGGTCGCGGAGGTGTCCGCCGTGGCCGCGACGCGGGCCGCGCGGCGCGAGTACGAGCAGCGGCGCGCGGTGATGCGGCCGCTGATCGGCCCCGCCGGCCCGATCGGCTCCGCCGACGGGGGTGCGACGTGACCGGCCAGTACCCGTGCCCCGCCGTCGCCGGGGCCCCGGTGAGCTTCGGCGTGTTCGAGATGACCCCGGCCGGCGCGCCCATCATCCCGCCGGAAGAGATGCTGTCGATTCTGACGGAAAGCGGTTACGACGGCGTCGATCTCGGTCCGGTCGGATATCTCGGACGAGGCATGGAACTCCGCGAACGGCTGGCGCGGCACGGCCTGGAACTCGCCGGGGGGTGGATGCAGTTGCCGCTGAGTGACGATCGGTTGTTCAACGAATCGCTGCCGGTGCTGACAGCGACTATCGGTATTTTTCATGACGCCGTGAACTGGTCCGGTACCGCAAGACCCCGGCATTTGCCGCTTCCGACGCTCGCCGACGCCGGGTCGGCCGCCCGCCGCGCCGCCCCCGGCCGCGGCGCTGAGGTCGACGCCCTCACCGACGCCGCGTGGCAACGGCTGGTTTCGAACGCGCAGCGCGCCGCGGACATCGTCCGGACAGCAGGGTTCGAGCCGACGTTCCACCACCATGCCGGCACCTACGTCGAGTCGCCCGACGAGATCGATCGCTTCCTGGGTGCCACCGACATCGGTTTGACGCTGGACATCGGGCATCTCGCGATCGCCGGCGGCGATCCGGTCGAAGCCCTGCACTGCTGGGGATCTCGGGTCAACCACCTGCATGTCAAGGACGTGGACCGCGCGATCCTGGATCGCGTGCTGGCGGCCGGCGGCGGCATGCCGGAGGTCTGGGCTTCCGGCGCGTTCACTGCCCTCGGGCGAGGCGATATCGATCTACGCGCGGTGATGGACGCCGTCATGGCCGCCGGGTTCGACGGATGGATCGTCGTCGAACAGGATGTGCTGAACCCTCCCGGCGTCGACATCGCCGAGTTCGCGAAGGCGCGCGCGGCCGATCAGCGCGCCAGCCGCGACATGCTGCGGGAGTGGGTATGACGCTGTTCGCGGCGCGGCGACGTGGGATCCGATGGGAGCGTTGACATGCACATCACCGTGATCGGAGCCGGCCGCATGGGCATGGCCCACATCGAGACCCTTGCCAGCCTGCCGGGGGTCGGCGAATTGTCGATCGCCGACCGGGACGCGGACCGGGCGCGCGCCGCCGTGGACCAGATCGCGGCGAACCGGATTCCCGCCCATGCCACGACGCGGGCCCGGGCGGTGCCCGTGGATGCGGCATTCGCCGACAGGGCCGACGGGCTGGTGATCGTGGCGCCGACGTCGGAGCACGCCGATCTGGTGATCCGTGCGATCGACTCCGGCATCCCGGTGTTCTGCGAGAAGCCCGTGGCGGAGAACGTGTCTCGCACCCGCCTCGTGGTCGAGCGCTGGGCGGGCGCGACGGTACCCGTGCAGATCGGGTTCCAGCGGCGCTTCGATCCCGGGTACGTGTCCGCCCGGGCAGCGCTGCAGGCCGGCGACCTCGGCTCCTTGCGCCGGGTACACCTCGTCACCGGTGACCCGAAACCGCCTGCCGCGGAATACATCCCGACCAGCGGGGGGATCTTCCGGGACTGCAGCGTGCACGATTTCGACATCCTGCGCTGGGTCACCGGACTGGAGGTCGACTATGTGTTCGCCGCCGGTGTGAATCGCGGCGCCGAGTTCTTCGGGGCCGCAGGCGATGTCGACGAGGTGGTGGCGATGATCGGGCTCGCCGACGGGACGCTCGCCACTCTCCAGGCCTCGCGGTATAACGGGGCGGGCTACGACGTGCGCATGGAGCTTGCCGGGACTACAGCGCAGATCACGGTCGGCCTGGAGGAGCGCACACCGATCCGCAGCGCCGAGGCCGGTGTTGCCTTCCCCACCGGGAAGCCGTGGCCGGACTTCCAGTCCCGCTTCCAGACGGCGTACCGCCGCGAGATGGAGACGTTCCTCGACGTTGCGGCGGGCACGGTGCCCAGCCCGTGCACCCCACAGGACGCCCTGGCCGCGCTGTATATCGCCGAGGCCGCCGACCTGTCGCGACGGGAGCACCGCCCGGTCATGCTCGCGGAGGTGGGCGGCTCGCGCCCCTGACACGGCGCCCCCGACACGGCTCGCATCCCCGACACGGCCGCAGCGCCGGCAGTGCCCTAGACGCGCGGCTCGCGCGATAAGGCACAGCCCGAGAACAGCGTCATACTCGAAGAAACTCCCGGTCCGTGGCCGCATCCGGACACGACGGATCCTCAAGCCGCGATCGAAACCGGCCGAAGGACAGTACATGGTGGCGGTCTGGGCGCAGCAGGTACGGCCCGGTGCAGCCGTGTCGCCGGGCACACCGGGTCTCCCGGGAATGCCGGCCTGCTCTGACTGCGTCTACGACCGCACCCCGGCCGCCATCGACGAGCTCACCGGCCTGGCGAGCCGAGCCACCGTGATGCGCCGGCTCGCCGGGATGCTCGCGCGCCGCGCCGCACCCTGCCGACCGTCGTGCGTCTGGCTCGCGAACACCCAGATCGCCGTGCTTTTCTGCGACGTGGACCGGTTCCGCGTGATCAACGAGTCGCTGGGCCGGGACGCCGGCGACAAGCTCCTCGAGGTGGTGGCGCGTCGTCTCGAATCGACGGTCGAGCACGAATGCGCGGAGCGGGCGATGGTCGGCCGGGTGGCCTCGGACGAGTACGTCGTGATCTGCGACAGCGTCGAGGACGGGGAGGCCGCGCTACGGCTGGCCTCGCGCATCCACGGCACGTTCATCGAGCCGGTGCAGTTGGGCGACGATCGGCTCAAGGTGCGCGTCTCGATCGGCGTGGCATTGGCCACCGAGACGGCCGCCGACGCGGAATCGCTGCTGCGGCACGCGGAGGCCGCGGCAGCGCGGGCGAAATCCGAGGGCCGGGACCGGATCGAGACGTTCGACTCCGGGATGCAGCGGCGCGCACAGGACCGGCTGCGCACGGAGCTGTCGCTGGCCGGCGCCTGCAACCGCGGCGAGATGCTGCTGCACTATCAGCCGATCCTGAACCTGGCAGAGCAGCGGGTGACCGGTCTGGAGGCGCTCGCGCGCTGGCAGCACCCCGAGCGCGGCCTGGTGCCGCCCGCCGAGTTCATCCCGCTCGCAGAGGAGACTGGGCTGATCCGGCAGCTCGGCGACTGGGTGATGGAAGAGGCATGGGCGCAGTGCCGGGAATGGAACCGCGCCGGCGCGCACGTCAATGTGGGCATCAACATCTCCGCGCGACAGATCAGCCAGGACGGTTTCGTGGAATCGGTGGCCGTACTTCTCGACCGGCTGGGCCCGGAGGTGCAGCCGCACATGGAGATCACCGAGTCGGTGCTGATGACGGACCCGGAGGCCTCGGCGCGCAAACTCGTGGAGCTGCGCGCGCTCGGGGTGCGGCTGTCGCTCGACGACTTCGGTACCGGGTACTCGTCGCTGGCGTACCTGCAGAAGTTTCCGGTGCACATCCTGAAGATCGACCGGTCGTTCGTCGCCGGCATCGAGCGAGATCCGCGCCAGCGGGCGATGGTGCAGGCGATGGTGCAGTTGGGGCACGCGCTGGATCTGTTGGTACTCGGCGAAGGCGTCGAGACCGAAGCGGAGCGGCGGGTTCTCGAGGACATCGGGTGCGATTTGTTGCAGGGCTTCCTGATCGCGCGGCCCACGCCGTCCGAGCGCTTGCCGGTTCCGGAGTTCCAGTAGCGGCTCGCTACCGGCTGTGCTCGGCTCGCTCGGCGGCTCGGCTCGCTCGGCGGCTCGGCGGCGTGATCGGGGCGGTCGGGTAACGTGGTGCGCACTTTCGGTGACCGAATGGGGAGGCCGGCCATGACCCGTCGTCTGGTTGCTGCGATCGGCGGCGTCGTCTTTGCGGCCGCGATGGCGGCTGCAGGTATGACGTCTATGACGTCGTTCGCGGCGAACGCCGCGGTGCCGGTGACGGCTGTGCCTGCTCTGTCGGCTCTATCGGGCATTACGCCCGCGGTGGGGGTGCACGCCGCGGCCGCGGTGGCGCCGCGCCCGCGGCTCGGTTCCGCGTTGCCCGACCGCATCGCGGGCGCCGACCGGTACGACACCGCGGCGAAGATCGCGGCCCAGTTCGGGCCTGCCGGAACGGTGGTCGTCGCGAACGGTTCGACGGAGAAGCAGGGTTTCGACGCGCTGTCGGCGAACTTCCTGGCGGGGGTGGTCGGTGCGCCGATCCTGCTGACGGGCGGCGCCTCGCTGCCTTCGGCGACCGCGGCCTCGATCAAGTCCGTGCTACAGGGCTCCAGCGGGTCCGGCTACCAGGTCCTGGTGATGGGCAAGGCCGACTCGGTGTCGGACGCGGTGGTGGCGCAGATCAACGCGATCGTCCAGGCGCTCGCCGGCGACAAGGTGAACCACGTGGTGCGGGTGGCCGGCAGCTCCCGGTACGACACCGCCGTCGCTGCAGCTACTTTCAACGGCGACGACCCGACCGGGCATTGGGTTGGCTCATACACGATCGGCGATGGGTCGACCCTGGGTAAGACCGCGTTCCTCGTCTCGGGCGCCTCGAACGCCGACGCGCTTGCGGCGGGCCCGATCTCGAACGCGCTGCGGATCCCGGTCTACTTGACTCCCGCGGACGCGCTGCCGGTGTCGGTAGCGGGCGCGCTGATGAGCCAGGGGATCAAGAACCTGATCGTGCTGGGCGGTGGCGATCGGGTGCCCGATGCCGTGGTGGCGCAGGCGAAGGCGGCGGGCGTGGCGACATCGGTGCGCATCGCGGGCGGCGACCGGTATGAGACCGCTTCCAAGCTCTACGATTTCGCGCGATCCACGCTCGCCGACAGCGGGGGAGCGCACTACGGTTCGGCAGGGCCGTCGCCGGTGTTCCTGGCGAATGGGACGGTGGGCTTCCCGGATGCGCTCGCGGTGGGCCCGCTCGCGGCGCAGGGGCGTGCCGCACTGCTGACGACCGCAGCGGAAACGCTGCCGCCGGCTGCGGCGGCGTTTCTTACGAAGTACGCGTCGTCGGTGTCCGGGGTGACCGCGCTGGGTCAGGAGGCAACGGTGTCCGCCGCGGTGCTCGCGGCGGCGAAAGCCGTGGTGGGGTAATCCGGGCCTGCGGGGCGCCGATCGGGTCCGGTGGCGAACCCGCCCGGAAACCTGCGCCCCTGTTCGCGCGATACCCCCTTTGGGGTGTGAGTCCCGCAGCAGAATGCCCGAAATGACCCGGTTTTACACACACTCCGGCCTGAAGAATCCGAGCCAGGCCCGCGCCCCACCCTGCGGTGTGAGTCCTGCAGCCCAATGTCCGAATGGGCCAGGCTCTACGAACGCTTATTGCGCTGGTAGTGCTCCGAAGGCCCGCAGCATTCGCTGAACCTGGACCTTCTTGCGAATTGCGGTGGAATATACAAAGCTGAGTTCGGAAAGAGGGCGCAGCTACGGGGTGTTCAGCGAGACTGCTTGAGAGCCGGTTGTGCCATCCGCCGGCCCGACGACGGTCCCGGGGGTCGGTGTTGCGTAGGTCGTACCGCCGATGTCTACGGATGCAGCGACTGTGTACGTCTGGGCAGGGGTTAGACCGGAAATGGTCACTTGGCCACTCGTGGTTGTACCAGAAAGGTTTCCTGGACTCAGAGTGACAGTCGTCCCGTCGGGGACGTTGACCGCGGCGCCACCCACCCCCGTCGGAGTGGTGACCGTGAGCTTGATTGAACTGCTCGGCGTGGTGCAGGTGACTTTCAATGGGTTTCCGGTGGCGTCGAGGACGCAGTCGTAGCCGCTCGGTTTCGTGGTCAGATCGTAGGTCCATGTGCTGCCGGTGGTCAGCGTCAAGGAGGCTGCGCCGGTGCTGTCCGTCGTGGCCTCATGGCTAGCGGTCACCGGGTTCGTGGGAGCGCCGTCGGTACAACTCGCGGTGACGGTGCCAGTGACACCCGACGGAGGCGGTGTGACTCCATCGACGGTGAGCGCGATGTCGACGCTTTCCGTCGCGGCCGCAAGGGTGAGCGGCGAATCTTGGGCTGTGGAGTTAGCCGTCAACGTGATGGTGGGATCAGTCGTGGGCGCTTTCCATGCCGTCAAGCTGGAGAGGTTCGGGGACCAGGTGTATGTTCCTGCGGCGAGTGGAAGATAGATGGTCTCGGAGGCTGTCGATCCAGACATTGCCAGGGACAAACTGGGCGCGCCTGTTGGCATCGCCGCAGTGCCGGTCCAAATATTGCCCGATACCGTTCCTGTCGGTGCAGCCACACAATCTGGTGTTTCGAAAGTGAGTTTGGGGGTGACGGCGACAGCGGTGACGGTGGCGGAGACGGGGCTCGTGGTGGAGGTGGACACGGTGATGCTGCCGGCGGCGAGAGGGAAGGGCGCGTTGCTCGCCGGCCCTGTGCCAGTTCCACCCGCCACGGAGGCCGTCCAGGTGCCCGTCGGGATCTGAAGGGAATTTGTGAGATATGGATCGTTCGCCGTTCCGGTGCCGCTGGCAATTGTGAATTGTTGATCACCGTCCGGCGATACGCGCCCGCCATTGCTGGTTTGGTGGAGGGTCACCGTTCCGGCCAACGGGGCGAGGCCGCTGGGCGCGGTGAGGGATAGCGATATCATCGCCGTCTGTTCCGGCATCTTGACAGACGTGGGCGTGACGGCGGTGCCGTAGGCGACCACAATTGGCCCGGCCACGGTCGTGACGTATCCGTCGCGGGTGACGACGACCTTGTAGGTGCCGTCGGCGATGTTCGTGAACTGGAACGTTCCGTCTGTGGCGGTCGATGTCGGTTGGACGGTACTGCCATTGAAATCGTTGACGGAGGGGCAGGTGGTCGACGTATCGCCTGCGCCTGTCGACGAGCACAGGTTGACGGTTGCGCCGTTGATGACTTTTTGTCCGGCATCGTTTTCGGTGACGGTTCCCGTCACGGTGCTCGCATGAGATACGAGGTTGACAGTCTCATTTGTATCTGCACCCACCCCGACCGACAGGCTCTTGCTCGCAATATCCGTGAAGTCCTTGTTCGGGAACGTGACGGAGTATGTATAAGCGCCAGGCGGGACGCCGTTGAATGTGAAGTAGTAATTCGTTCCAGAGCCATGCGTCCGGGCGCATTGGGCCGAGGTGCCGCCCGCAGTGACAGATTTGCCGTCATTGCTCACGGTGCACGTCCACGTATGGGCAGCAGAATCCTTCAGCGTGACGATCGTCTTCGCCGGAGTGACGTCTTGCGAGCCGTTATTGAGATGAATGTTGACATTCACCGTGCTCGGAAGCAAGTGGACCACGACAGTCGCACATACCTTGCTATTGAACGTCGCATTGCCGGTAGTGGGCCTGACGCATCCGAGCCAACTGTGTGTGCCGTCCGCGGCACTCGGGCTGACGGCCGTAATGACATACGGCGTCGCCGAGGTACAGGTCACCGAGGCCCCATTGTCATCGACGCACGAGATCGTGACCGTCGCATTGAGGGCGACATATCCCGGCGGCGACGCGGTGAGCGCCCACGTGCCGCCCTTTAATCCGTCGTTGCCGATCGTTCCGGTGAGGCTCAGTTCGCCATTGGATCCAGACGTCGCCGTAAAGGTGGTGCTGCTTTGCTTTGCCGTGATCGTGACGTTCGGAAGGTTCTGGGTTCCGATCGGGGTAGTGCCGGTCAGCGGCATCGTGTCCCAGACGACGGAACCATCGATGCTGCCGAGCGCTGTCAGCGTCACCGTGCAGGTGGTGACACCGCCCGCTCCGAGGTGCAGACCGGGTGTCGTCGCGCCATTATCGCAGGTGACCTGGCTGTTGGCCGGGTTGTTTGTCGTGCTCTTGCCATCGACGGTGAGCGATGCGTAGCCGGCCGCGTGAATGGTGGCCGAGTAGCTGCCGTTCGGGTCCAGTTGTAGTTGGCTGTACGTGTAGCTGCTGGTCGAGGAGTCCAACTGCACTGTGCTGGACGTGACGTTGGTGCCCTGGAAGGTGATTTGCGCCCCGGGCACCGCAGGGTTTCCGGTGGCGTTCGACTGGAACTTCAACGCCAGTGTTGTCGACGCCTTGAGCGCGATCGTGGCGAGGGTGCATGTCGGCTCGCCCGCGCCGGTCGGATTACACGTGAACGAAATGTTCTGCTGGGTGAGGTAATTGTTCAACTGCGCCGTGATCACGTACGGCGTCGCGCCCGAGGTCACGACGTTTGTCGGCTGCGCAATACCTCCCTTGGTTTCGGTCCAGGTCAGGTTGCCGTCCTTGTCCGACTGGAGATTCACGGTGCCTGCACCGGAGGGGCCGCCGCTCACGGTGAACTGCACCCCGGAGAGGTCGCTGAGGGTTGGCGTGGCGGTGACCGTCCCGCTGAACGACGGCATGCGGTTGAGCGTGATAGCAGGTGGCGCGCAGGTGGCACCGGTCCCGGTATTGGAACAGGAGAATGTGGACGTCTGCGTATAGGTCGCATAACCCGGCACGGTGATCTGCAACTTGTAGGTGCCGGTCCGTACGATTCCGGTGATACCACTCGACGCGAGACCATCATCGGTCCACGACATGGACGCGGATGATGAATCTCCACTGAGCTTGATGTGGAATTGGCTCGTGCTTCCCGGCGACGATAGGAATGTGACGGTCGCGTCAGCCCAGTCGGGTACCTGGCCGCCCGGCAGCGGATAGTCCAGCGTTACCGTGCCCTTGCCGACGGGGTACATCTTCGCGGTGATGTCGCCGAGGTCGCAGTTGAGGTTGGTGGCGCCACCGCCGATGCTGCAGCCGGACGCGGTCACCGTGAACGTGCTCGACAGCCCGTCGGCGTAGCCCGGCTTGCTGACCTTGACCTGGTATGTCCCTTGCGCCAACACATCCTGGGGCAGGTTCGGATCCTTCCAATGGATCGCGCCGGTGCTGTCGACGGTCAACGTGATGTTGGGTTGGTTCACGACGGAAGCGGTCGCATTGGTGAAGTCGGTGTCCGTTGCACCGTTCGACGTCTGCAGCAGCATCGTCCCGGAGAACCGCGGTAGGGGGCTGAGCTGGACGCTCAGTGCATCGCAGCCCGCGCTGAAGTCGGCACCGCAGGTGACGTTCTTCGTGGTCTGACCGTAGCCGTCCAGCTTCACCAGGAAGGAGTACGAGCCGGGCGTCGCCAGATCCTTCGGCAGCGGGGAGAGCGAACCGTACTGCGGATCGGCGTAGATGACGGGCAGCTCCCAATTCGCAACCGCAGGCGCACCGTTCGCGCTCGGGTCCGGTATTTTGCCACCGGAACTGTCGTAGGCCACCGGTGTCCCGAGGCTCACCGTCGCACCCGTGGTCCCGGACGGGCCGGTCTGCTGGGCCACCGATAGTTTGCTGGCGAGATTGCCGTCGGTCACGCCGTTGGGTAGCGGTGTGGGAACGGTGATCGTCCCAGTGATCTCCGGGAGCTGCTGCAGGTCCAGGGCCTTGTTGAAGGCGCAGGACATGGAACTCCACGAGCATGTCAATGTCACATCTAGCGGCGCAAACCCGGGCCTGGTGACGTGGAAGGTGTAGTCGCCGGCGACCACCGTGTTGGGATTGGTCAGCCCGGTGTCCTTGAAGGTGAGAGCGCCGTCGGCCGCGGCCGTGATCGAAACACCACCGGCGGAGGCCGGTTTGGTGCCAGGCTGGAAGACGGCATTGGACAGGTCCAGCCCGCCGGCACCGGCCGCAATGGCGCCACCTGGTCCTGATGCTGTCAGCGTCGGGGTTCCGAACGGTACCGGCGAGGCGACAAGTCGGATGGCCGGTACGGATCCGGGCTTGGAATTATCTCCGAGCGTGATGTCCACCGCACTCGGCGGTGGTGTTTGGGTGTTGGTTCCGGTGGTGTCCGCGGACAGTGTCACATGCTGGGTCTTGAACGATTCGATTCCCACGGAGCCGGTCGTGGAGCCCTGCAGGTGGTCGCACACACCTGCGACATTGAGGTTGCCGCCCCAGTCTTTCGGCTCCACCGCATAGCAGCCTTGGCTATCCGTGGTCATGGTGACTGTTCCAGGCATGGCGACCTGGCCGAGGTAGTTCACGGTGCCCGTCACCGTGACCTTGACATTCGGCACGCCGACGTCCTGCCCATTGATATTGGTCGTCACCCTGCCGGTGAACGCGCCGACCGATTGCGCGAGGGTGATGGTCACGGCGATTTCCTGGTTGAGTCCCACCGCGACGTTCGGGGCCTGTCCGATCCCCATCGAATAGCCGTTCGTGCCAGTGGCGCCGGTCGCGGTAACGGTGTAGCGACCGTTCAGGCCGGTGATGGTCAAGGTCCCATCGGACGCTGTCTTGGTGGTGCCTTGCACAAGCTTCGACGCCGGGTCGACCGTCACCGTCGCCCCGTCGGCGGGAACGAGCGCGCCCGAACTTTGGTCCACGCCGATGACGAACAGATCGATCCGGCCGAGCCGGTCGAGAACCGTATTGAACTGGCCGTCACCACCAAGCTCCAGGGTGACGATCGGTGGTGCATTGACCACCGAGGTGTACTCGGGATCCTGCGGGATGAGCAGCATGGTGTAGCGCCCGTGCGTGAGGCCGCGGATGGAGTAGGTGCCTATGGGCCCCTCCCCGGTGCCGCCCATCGAGGTGAGGGCGCACGGCTGGGAGCCGGGGATCCCGGCCGCGGTGCACGTTGCGCCGTCGGCGTTCATCGCACACGACGTAGGCAAGGTCGTCGGCAACGACACCGAGACCGGAACGGCCAGAACACAACTCGCCTTGGACGGATTGCCGATCCGCGTGGTGATGGTGCCGGAGATGATGCCGAGGGCGGGCATCGAGGCCTGGGGTGCGGGCACGGTCTGGCCCTGGGCGACCTGGACGTGCGTCAGGGTGGTCTCGTAGCCGGGGGCGGAGACGGTGACGGTGTACAGGCCCGGGGGCAGGCCGACGGGTGGGGTGGCGTCGAGGTTCGGAATGGTGTAGACGAAGTTGAGCGCGGCGGTCGCGGTGGTCGTGTAGGTGACCGTGCCCTTGGACTCGTCGGTGGGGTCCTTCGGGGCCGAGACCGTCACCGTCGCAACGCAATCCGCGGCGGACACCGGGACGACGGCGCGGTCGCAGGTGAGCGGGCCGCCGGTGCGCGAGTCGACCACCTGGCCGCGGATATGCGCCGTGGCTGGCAGTTCGGCGCCGGTATCGGTGGCGAGCACCAGGTTCACCGTCTTGGACGTCGACGCGACCAATTCCACGGTGGCGGAGGCGGTGGTCCGGCCGAACTCGGTCGCCGTGAGCACATACGACCCCGGCGGAACGCCGGTGAATTGGTAGCTGCCCGCCGAATCCCCGGACGTCGTCATGGTTTTCAGAGTCAGGTCGTTACTGGCCAGCGTGAGGCCGACGCCGCCGAGACCGCCCTGCGGCTTACCGTTCTCATCCGTTCCGGTGACGATGCCCTGCACCACCGCATCCGACCGGGACAGCGTGGCGTCGACAGTTACGGAGCTGATGCCGGCCGACAGGGACACCTCGCGGGTCTGCCCCAGAAATCCCGGTCCGGAGATGGTGAGCGTGTATTTCCCGGGGAGTGGCAGGTTGGGCAGGATGAACGTACCCCGCATCGCGGCCGAGGTGACAGTCGTTGCGGTACGGGTGGTGTCGCCGCCCTTCGCGGTGACGGTGATACCGCCGAGTCCGCCGATGACGCCGAGCTCGTCCACGCCGCTGACCTTCCCGACGATCGAGCCCTGCCCGGCGGATAGCGCCAGATTGACGGTGGCCTTGCCCATGGCGTCGAGCGTGACCAGCGTGGAGGCGCTACCGAGACCGGGCGACGACGCCGTCACCAGATACGTGCCCGGCGTCGAGACCTGGTCCATGGACCAGGTTCCCGGCTTACCGGTATGCGTGGACGCCGACACCGACGACGTCTGCAACGTGACGTTCCCGTCGGTGACGACGATCGTGGCCGCGCCCAACGGCGAACCGCCGGGCCCCGTGACGAGACCGGAGAGCGTGCCCTGGCCCGGCTGCAGCGCCACCTTGAGCGGCTGAGGTGAGGCGAGGGTCGCCGAGTTGATGAGGAATCGCTGGGTCTGGTAGCCAGCCTTCGCAAGCGTGAGGAGGTAGTAACCGGGAGCCGTCACCCCGCCGAATGCGAACTCACCCTTGTCGTTGGTCAGGACCGTCATGGCCGCGAACCCCAACCGGTTCACCGCGGCGGCGGGCCCGGGGATCTTGCCGATCGGATCGGAAGTGGGGCGCCGCAAGGCCTTTGGGTTATCCGCAGGCGCCGTCTGGGCAGCGGGGAGCGATCCGTCGTCGCCCGCGCCGGCCAGGCTCACCGGGGCCAAGGTGGCTGACGTGCCGGAAGCGCCCGGGCCGGTGACCGTGCCGGTGAGCTGATAGCCGGCCGCGGCAGCACTTGTGCCACCCGCCCCGGCGCCACCGGAACCGCCAGACCCGGCGCCACCAGAGCCGCCAGAACCAGAACCGCTCCCGCCGGAACCACCGGAACCGCCGGAACTAGCACCGCCCGACCCACCGGCCCCCGCCACCGGCCCACTCGTGGCGACCGCCGTCGGCCCGGCCGTTTCGGACTTGGGCTTGAACGCCGTGGAGATCTTGGGAATGAAGACGATGGCCATCCCGACCCACAGGGCGACCACCGCGATCAATCCGACCACCATGCGCACGCCGCGGCCGATCATCGGTTTGGAGCGCACCGTGCCCTCGGCGTATTCGGGCGCGCCGGTGCCCTGCGCGGCGACGGCGAAGGTGTGCGTGTTCTCGCCGCCGAAGAGCGTCGGCTTCTTGATCCGCACCCTGCCCTTCACCGACACCGTGCGCTGCGCAGGGACTTGTACGTCGCCCCGGCGGAGCCGCAGCGACGCGCCGGCCGCCGCGGACGGCGCCAGCCGGAACGTCCGGGATGCGCCGCCGGGGTTGGTGATGTCGACGCGGATTGATCGCCCGAACACGGCGGTCGACGTCGCCGGGTGGATCGCCATCGAGATCCGCTCGGCCGCATCGACCGCCAGTACCGATTCTGCAAGGCCGATCACGGGTTTCGCCGCGGCGCCGCCCAAACCGCCGGCCGTCGCAGCACCGCCCCCGGAAACCGAGCCGGAGACGGCCGTCGCCTCCGCCGCGATCGTGAACGGGTACCGCGCCCCCAGCGCCCCGCGCTCGGGCAGGATCGTCAGCGTGATCGCGGCGACGTCACCCGGTTGCAGGATCCCGAGTTCCAGCGGCTCGGGCACCCAGCGGGAGTCGAGACCGAGGATTGTTACCCGGATGCGCGCGGGCCGCCGGCCGCGGTGGTAGACCTGCACCGGCACCGCCACGGCGGTTCCGGCAGCGGCCGACACGACCTCGGCCAGTACGACCTCTGGCGCCTCGGGATTGCGTGGGGGCCGCACGCCGGACGTCGTCATGGCCCGCTACCCCCCGGCGTGCCCGGCGTGTTCGGCGGAGTCGACGGCGGGACCGACGAGGACGACGTCCCCGGAGCAGCAGGAGCAGCCGGCGCCGGCACCACCAGATCCACCGTCGCTGCCTGGCTCGCATCCAGCATGATCGTGCGAGACACCAAGGGGCCAGCGCTGTTTCGCGCTTCGATCACATACGCCTGAGGGGCGTCCACACCGGTGAAGCTGTACCGGCCGGCCGAGTCCGTCATGGTTTGCGCGTAGACCTTCGCCGGGTATTGCGAGGACACATACATGAACACCTCGCTTCCCGGCAGCGGCTTACCGCCGCTCGTCACCAACCCGCTCACAGATGCAGGTTGGATCAAGACGGGATTGTAGGTCAGTATCTGACCAGCTGTCACGGTAATGATCACCGTTGTCGGGCTCGTCCCCTTCCGCACGACCGACATCGTGTACGTTCCGGGCGCCACGTTCCCGATGTAGTAGACCCCGAGATCCGAGGCCGGCACCGAGGCGCTGGTCACCGTGTAGTTCTGCTCCCCGGACGCCAGCGTCACCGTCGCCTCGCCGACCGCCGTGCTTCCGCGCGGGGACACCTGCCGCACCGTCCCCGTCACTGCGGCGAACGCCGACCGCATGGCGACTGCGATCGACCCGTTCGGGCCGGCCCCGGACGTGATCACCCCGGCCGAGTTCAGCGCCAACGACACGGTCTGCGACTCGAGGTCCGCCCGCGAGAACGTGACGGTGAACGTGCCCGGGATCGGCAGGCCGGACATCGACCACAGCCCGGCCGACGCGCCGGACTGCGTCACCGTGGTCAGCGGCTGGTTCGAGCCGGACGCCACCGTGACCGTCACCCCGGTCGCCGGGGAGCCGTCCGCGAGCATCGTCACCATTCCCGACAGCGACCCGGCCGACGCCGAGAGCGACAGCAGCACCCCCGTCAGCTTCTGCGACTCGGTCAACGTGAGCGTGGAGGTGACCGGCGTGAATTCGGGCGCGGTCACCGTCACCGTATAGGTGGCCGGCGTCGCGAGCCCGCGCAGCGTGAACCCACCGATGTCGCCCTTGGTCAGCGTCAGCGTGCGCACGGTGTTATTGCCGCTGGTCGCCGTGACCACCGCATTGCCGAGCGGGCCGTCCGGGCCGGTCACCGTGCCGGAGATCAACCCGTCCCCGCTGCGCAGCACCAGCGTGACGCCGGTTCGGGTCTCGCCGCCGGACAGGTCTACGCGTTGCGTGTCCGACGCGAAACCGAGCTTGGACACCACCAGGTCGTACACCGCCGGCGACGGCAGGTCGGTGAGCGTAAATAGGCCGTCGGAGCCGATCGGGATCGTCTTCAGCACGGCTCCCGCGTTGTTCGCCGCCGCTCCGCTACCGGCGGACGATGTGCCGGTGGGCGAAGCGCCGTTCCCGGCGGTCGCCGGATGCCCGGTATCACTACCGGGTATGACGGGCTGCGCCGTCACAGTCGGTCCGGCCGAGCCGGGCGCGCCCGACGCTGGGGCCGCGGGGCCGGTGCTCGCCGGAGGCTGGCCGGCCGGCTTCAGGCCGGCCATCGGCACCTGCACGGTGAGGATCGCGCCGGCGACATCGCTTCCGGTGACCTGCCCTGAGATGGTCGCGGGCAGGCCGCCAAGGGTTACCGCGAGGTCGGTGACCTTCTGCGCGGCGTCCAATTGCACCGGTTTGGCGCTGGCGCCGTCCAGCGCGTTCGGGTACCACACCTCGGCGAAACCCGCGCCGCGGAAACGGATCTTGTAGCTGCCGGCGGGCAGCGAGGATACCGCCCAGGTGCCGTCCTTGCCGGTGGCGGTGGAGATCACCGGGTTGGTCAGGTCCCCGGCCGAGAACACCTCGACGGTGATGTCCTGCGCCGGGGCGCCGCCGGTCAGGTACGTCACCTTGCCGCCGAGCGCGGAACTGCCGGTGGCCGCGCCTGACTGGCGGGCCGAGGCGACCTGCAGCGCCAGGTCCCGATCCGCGGCGGACACACCCACCAGTCGGGACAGCGCGATCGTGATGACGACGGCGAACACCGTGACCGCGAGCAGCAGCGCGAGCAGCGAGAGCAGCCCGCGTCCGAGCTTCGGCTTCTGGATCATGGTGCCCTGGGCCAGTGGCTTGGGCGGCTCGGGCGCGGCGTCCGTGGTGGCGGGCTTCGGCTGCTTCGTCGGGTCGAGCTTGGCGCGGCGTTCGGCCCTCTTGGCGGCCTTCTTCGCCTCCTTCGCCGCGGCGGCGCGGGCCACCAACTCGTCCCGCTCCGACGGCGAGACGGCGGCCAGCGCGAACGGACGGACCACCGGCGTGCCGAACCAGCGGCGCTTCGCGGACGCGCGCAGGTCGGTGATCACGTGCTCGCCGGGGGCGAGATCCAGCACGTCCGGGATGAACGTGAACGTGATGTGGGCTTCCGGGTCGGTGCCGACCGGCGCGACGGAAACCGGTGTGTTGCCGGTGTTCTCGGCGACCACGGAGAACCGCCCGCGCTTGCCGCAGGTGACGGTCAGCGGCGAGAGCGCCATCTTCACGGCCTCGCGCGGCGGCACCGCCAGTTCGATCTCGGCGACCGCGACGGCCTGCGGCGGGGTGATCTCCCGCACCTGGACCGCGATCCGCCGGTCGCCGGCACCGACCCCGCGCGGGATCTCGATCGTCGCCAGCACCGTCTGCGACGTCTCCGGGAACAGCGACAGGTTCTCGGCGTCGATGCGCACCCAGGACGGGTCCGCGCCGAGGATGCGCACGTGGTAGCCGCCGATCACCGAACCGGTATTGGTGACGGTGATGGCGACGGTAAACGGCTGACCGGCGGTGAGCTCCACCTTGGTCGGCACGACGGCGAGGCGCATGCTACGGCCCCGCCTTCAGTTGGAATGCGAGCTTCACCGGCGAACCCGGCTCGACCGTGGCGAGAGTCGTTTGGCTGAGCCCCGTCCCGTCGGACGCCGTGATCGTGTAGCGACCCGACGGCAGGCCGGCGATGGTGAAACCGCCGGCCGGCACACCGCCCGCGGCCGAGGTGGTGACGACGGGCCAGGACTTCTGCCCGTCCGTCGCGACCACGTTCACACCTGCCATGCCCGCACCGTTCGCGCCGGTGACCGTTCCGGTGATGGTGCCCGCGGACGCGGTGAGCGGCACCGAGATCGGCGGCAGCGGCTTGTCGGCCGTGAGCGTCACCGGGACGGTCTGCGGGGCGAAGCCGTTCGCGGTGACGGTGAGCGTGTAGGTGCCGGGCACCGGCAGCCCGGACAGCGAGAACGCCCCGATCTGGCCGTCGGTGAGCGTGGTGGTGGTCGGCGGGTTCGCGAGGCCCCCCACCGTGACGGTCGCGCCGCCCACGCCCGCGCCGTTGGGGCCGACCGCGATGCCGCTGACCACTCCGGTTCCCGCGAGCAGCGGTATGACGAGGTCCGTGCGCTGCGCGCCGGGAGCGAGGTCGATCACCTGGCTCACCTGCCCGTAGCCCTGCTTCGACACCGTGATGATGTACGTGGCCGGGGTCGGCAGGTTGTCGATCACGAAGTGCCCGACCTGCCCGGTCGTCGGGGTCCCGGTCGAGATCTGTTGGCCGTTCACGGTTGTCGACACCGTGGCACCGCCGAGCGGATTGGTGCCGTCCGTGACGCTGCCGGAGATCTGCACGGCGCCGGCGGCCAGCACGGCCGTCGACACGAACCGGTTCGCCCCGCCCGTCACCGTCGTCTGCTCGGTGGTTGTCTCGTACCCCTGGGTGGTGAAGGTGAGCAGGTAGTTGCCCGGCGCGGGCAGGTTCGCGAAGCGATACGCGCCCTTCGCATCGGTCTTCACATCGGGGATGACGACCTTCGTGCCGGAGCCGGCGCCGAGCAGCCGGGCGCTCACGGTGGTGACCGCCGGCGCGGTGTTGTCGCCGAAGTCGACGGACCCGCTGATCGTCGCCGGCAGCCCGCGCACCACCGCGTTGCCGTCGCCGGTCACCTGCCCGGCGACCGCGGTGAGCTTCTTCGCGGCCGGCTCCTCGGTCGCGGCGGGGTAGTAGGTGGTGGTGAACCCGGGGGCGCTGAACTGCAGGACGTACGGCCCCGGGAACAGGCCCGACACCTGGTAGCTGCCGTCGGCCTGCGTCGCCGCGGAGGCAACGGGGACGGTGGACCCGTCCGCCTTGACCCGCATGGCGGACACCAGGATGCGGCCGACGGGATCCCCGCTGGAGGCGGCGGTCACGGTGCCGGCGATCGTGCCGCCGACACCGGCCGGCAGGGTGCCCGTCTTGGGCACCGCACCGGCGGGGGCGGGACCGGTACCCAGACCCTTCGGACCCGGGCCGGGGGCCGCTGCGCCCGGTGCGGCGCTGCCGGCGGCGCCCGGAGACGTCGAACCAGCTCCACCGGAACCGGCCGTGCCCCCCGAAGCGCCCCCCGCCGTGCTGCCGGCACCAGCAGCGCCCGAAGCACCGGACTGCTCCGGCGTCGCGGCGAAGAACGACGCCGGCGCCGACTTGGTCAACGGATCGCCGGCGAACACCTTGGACAGCCCGAACAGGAACGCCGCTGCCCACAACGCAATGATGGCAAGCAGTATCAGCGCCGTGAGCACCCCGCGCGTCACATACGGGCGCTGCCGGAAGGTGAGCGGTATGTGCTCGGTCAGCGGCTCCGGGGCGCGGACGGGCGCCGCGCCGGATTCCGGGACGCCCACCTCGGCCGGCACGACCCCGGGGCGCACGAGATCCGTCGCCGGCCCGGCCCCGAGAACACCGTCATACTCGGAAAGTTCGGCCCCGGACGGGCTTTGGCCGTCGGGTATGACGCCGTCCTCGCCCGGCGGGCGTTCGGCCTCCCACGGCGAGACCGTGCGCGCGGTGGCCTCCGCGACGAGCGCCCGATCGCTGTCGGTGCCCATGAACATGCGGCGGCCGCGGACGGTGACCACGGCCTCCGCGCTGACGCCCGGCGGCAGCGACAAGGCCCGCGGCTGGATGCTGATGGCGCACGTCTTCTGCGCGTCGTGCACCGCGAGATCGATGTCCAGCACGGCGTTTCCGCGATTGGTGACGGTCAGGATGAACCGGCCCGTGCGACGCGCGCGCACCAGTTCGGGGCGGCTCGCGAGTGTCACGGCGGGCGCCAGCGGAACGTCCAGATCGACGTTCACGTACCCCGGGGCGGCGTCCACTTGCCGCGAGTGCACCTCGACCGTCATGGGATGCCGCCCTGCCGGGAAGCTCTGCGGGAGATCGAGGGTAAGGGTGATCTGGCCGGCGGCGTCCGGGAACAGCGGAAGCATGGGCGGATGGCTCGACACCGTGTGCTCGGGTACGCCGACGATGCGCGCCGTGATGCCGTCGATCACGTTGCCGGTGTTCACCACGTCGAGCGTCAGGTCACCGCTCGCGCCCGGCGCGATGGCGAGCCGCGTCGCGGTGGAGCTAACCCGCACGTGACTGGACCTGTCGGTAACCGTCGCGGCGCCCGCCCTGGGGGCCGTCCCCGCTGTCGACGTGGTGGCCGCGCGGGGCGACGAGGCTCTGGATCCGTTCGACGGCGGGTGGCAGATCGGCGAAGGGCAGCGCGTCGATCGGCGAGGTGATCACGACCTCGAACGACGGTTTGATAGTGCCGCCGACCGTCGACCAGACGTCCTTCGCGCGGCTGTTGTCGTGCGGCGCGACGGCCAGTTGGATCGGGCTGACCACGCTGTCGGGGAGATGCTCGCCCGGCAGCACCTGGTTCATGATGAAGTGGCTGAGCAGTTCACCGGTGAGTTGGTGCTCGTCGCGGACGGTGCCCGCCCACGCCGACACCAGGTAGTGCAGCTCGATCATCGGCAGCTGCGGCCTGCGCTGCGCCACGCCGTCCACCACGCGCTCGGCGGCCGGTCGCGGCGGCTGAGGGGAGCGGCCCACGCCGAACAGGAAGAGGTTGACGGTGATCCGCGACAGCTGCGCCGACCAGGTTCCGGACGGCGGGTCGAAGGACACATCACCGACCGCGGGCGCCAGCGGCAGCGCGGTGCGGACCAGGGATTCGAGGCCGGCGTCGATGACGGGAATGATCACGACGCACGCTCCCTGGTCGACGCAGCGGCTTCCGCGGCCAGTGCGGCCGTGGGTGCTGCTTCGGATGTACTGCTGACGTCCGATCGCTGCAGCCGGCCGCCTCTTGCCGATCGGCCGCCGACAGTTCTCTGACAAACTGACATTCTGTAACGTCGGAAGCCGGTAGTCCAGACAATACCGGTCCGTCATGATCAGATCGGGTAACGGTCGGGCAACAATACGGCATAACACTACGGCCAGGATTTCTTCCCGCTGAGGTCCCGGCAAGGAGGCCTGATGACGCCAGTGACGGGGCTTGCCGCCCTGGCCGGCGCCGTGCTGCGGGCCGGGGAGCGGCGCGGCCTGGACGGCGACCCCCGATGGTCGGCACTGGTGGCGTTGCTCGAGGTGTGGCGTGTGCCCCGGAGCGATCCCGGTGCGGCTGGTGAGATCGGCGGAGCTGGTGAGACCGGCGCGACCGGCGCGCCGCTTCCCGCCGACGTGGCCGTGCTGGTGGACGACACGCTGGTGCGGCTGGCCTCGGTCTTCGCCCTCGATGCCGCGGCGGCCGACGTTCTGATGGTGACCGCCGCGCCGGACATCGACCCGAACGTCGCCGCCGCCTACGGGATGCTTCTCGGTGCCGACGGCCCGCGGCCCGCCTCCGTCGCGCTCGCGCTGGAACTGGCCGGGATCTCGCTGATCTCGGGTCACGGTCGCGCGGTGCTCGGCCCGGATGCGCCGCTGCGCCGGTGGGGTCTGGTCGGCGTTCGCGACGGCGATTGGTCGCTGGGCAGGACCGTCGTCGTCGGGGAGGGTGTGGTCGCCGCGCTGCTCGGCGATCCGATCGACGATGCGGTGGCCGGCGCGTTGATGGTCCCCGATCCCGGCCCCGAGGACGTCTTCGCCGCCGACGGCGTCGCCCAGCTCACCGCCGCGCTGGCCGCGGGCGAAACCCTGGCATGGGTCGAGAACCCGCCCGGCGGTGCGGGCGCCAGCGTCGCGCGGACCGCCTTCGCCGCGGCCGATATCCGTTGCGTGACAGCGGATCTGGCATTGCGGCCAGATACCGTGCCGCTGCACGAGGCCCTCGCCGTGCTGGTGCGGCATGCCGGACTCCGTTGTGCGGGGCTGATCGTCGAATCGGCCGAACGGATGTACGGGGATCCGCGCGGCGCCGAAGCGATCCGGCTCGCGGCCGAGGCGCCCGTCCCGGTGGTGCTGGTCGGATCGGCCCGGTGGAACGCGGGCTGGCAGCGGGCATTGCCGGTGATCGTGCGGACTGCGCCGCTCGCGCCCGAGAAACGACTCGACGTGTGGCGCCGTCATACTCGGTTGGCCGGCGTCGCGGACGTGGACCTCACGCCCTACCGGCTGACCCCGGCGCAGATCGATGCGGTGGCGCAGCATGCCGACGTGCAGGCGCAGGTGGCGGGCGAGCCGGTGGACGCCGTTCGCATTGCCGAGTCGGTGCGGCTGCTCGGCGGGTCCGCGGCGGTGCGCGGCGGGTTCGGGTGGGGGCGCGCCACGTTCGCCGACCTGCAGGTGCCGGACGGGACCCGGGCGGAACTGGAACGGCTCGCGGCGTGGGTCCGGCTGCGCGACTCGGTTGCGGGCCGCGGCGCCGTGCACGGCCTCGGCGGGAAGGGCACCGGCATCGCGGCCCTGTTCACCGGGAGCCCGGGGACGGGCAAGACCCTGGCCGCGCACGTGATCGCGGATTCTGCCGGGCTGGATCTGATGCAGGTCGACCTGTCCGGGGTGGTGGACAAGTACATCGGGGAGACCGAGAAGAACCTGGAGCGGATCTTCGCCGACGCGGAGAGCCTGAACGTGGTGCTGTTCTTCGACGAGGCGGATGCGTTGTTCGGCAAGCGCAGCGAGGTGAAGGATGCGCATGACCGCTACGCGAACCAGGAGATCGCCTACCTGCTGCAGCGGATGGAGCAGTTCGACGGGGTCACGATCCTCGCCACCAACCTGAAGGGCAACCTGGATGTGGCCTTCTCCCGGCGGCTGCACTTCATCGTGCACTTCCCGGATCCGGACGAGCCGACGCGGGTGCGGCTCTGGACGGCGCTGCTGTCCCATGCCGGCGACCTCGATCCGGCCGATCCCGTCGACGTGCCGCGCCTGGCCGCGACCCTGGAGCTCGCCGGCGGCGACCTGCGGAACATCGTGCTGGCGGCCGTCTATGACGCCGCGTCGGACGGCGGTCCTCTCGGCATGCGGCACGTGCTGGGGGCGGCGGTGCGCGAGTACGGGAAGCTCGGGCGCCGCGTGCCCGCGGGGCTGGGGTGAGCGTCGATCTTCCGTCGATCTTCCGGTGATCTTCCGGCGACGTGTATGACGGCGCGGGGGCGTTTCCGGAGGGGCGGGGCTCCGAGCGGGCCTATACCTGCGGTGTGAGTCCTGCAGCATAGGGCTATCCATCTGACCCGACTCACCACAACTGCTCGTGCCAACGAATGGTTAGGCCTACTACTGGAAGTGGTCTCGGAAGCCTAGGTCGGCTCAGATGGATAGCCCTACTGCAGCATTCTGCCCGGATTGTCCCAGTTATATGCACACGTTCCGGGAAACCTGTCGGTGTCGTCGCCTGCCCGTGCGAGCGCGATGACGCAGTTGTCCGGCTTGTGCGGATATTTCCCCGGGGCTAGCGTGTTAAAAAGTGGTGCTGTTCACGCGCCAGGTCCGAGGTGTTCGATGTCGATCGCTGCGCAGCGTGTCCGGAAGAACGAGGCTGCCGGTAAGGCGGCCGCGGAAACTGTCGAGCGGGCGACGCCACTGGTGGACGGAGCCGCCCACGGCTTCCTGCCGGTACCGGTCGCCGCGGTCGGCGGAGCTCCGCTGCGGCGGTTGGCGACCGGCGACGACCCGCTCGGCGGCACAGCCGTGGATGCACCCGTGGTGGCGGCGCTGCGTCGGCGCCGCGGTCGCGGAGCCCGATTGCCCGAGAACGTGGCCGGCCCGTGGTCCGATCATTTCGGAGCGGACATGTCGACCGTTCGCGTGCATGACGACGCCGAGGCCGGCCGGCTGGCGCGCTCGGTCCAGGCGACGGCGTTCACCTACGGGGACGACATCTACGTCGGTCCCGGTGTCCGACCGAATTCCGGAGACGGACTCCGGGTCTTGGCACACGAAGCCGGCCATGTCGCCGCCCAGCGCCGCGGCGCCGATCGGGGTGCCGGCGGCCCGCTGACCGTTGGTCGCGCGGACGACCCGGCCGAGGCGGCCGCGGACCGGGCCGCCGACGCGGCCCTCGGCGCCCTGCGGCGGTCGACCGCTGCGCCCGCGGCGAGCGGAACGGGACACCGGACCACGCATGCTGTTCCCGCCGCGCTGCGCCGCAGCACCAAGGAGCCGAGCACGCTGCAGCGGCTCCCGCTGCCGAAGTGGATGAAGTTCGGCAAGGGGGGTGGGGCGGCACAGGAAACGAGGAGCGTCAACCCACTGCACGGCATAGCACTGCCACGGCCGGCGACGCCCAAAGATCCCGATCGTCGGGCCGGCACCAAAGAGGTGGAAGAAGCGGACGGTCGGCGCGCGAATCTCCAGCGCGGGCAGAACCCGCCGCAACACGTCATCAAGATCACGACTGCGGGCTCGGCATACGGAAAATGGGCCACGAATGAAGCGGCGGACGTCGCCGACGGCTATGCGCCGGACGAAGGCAAGAAGGGCCTTCTCGGCGGGGCGAAGTCCAAAGCGGACCTTGAGGACGCGTGGCGCAGGGAAGGCGAGCCGAACCCCGACAAATGGATGAAAATGGAGGCACCGAGCCGCTCACGACCCGTGTGGTACAGCAAGAAGGACGAAACGAAAGGGCCGGAATTCCTGTTTCCGGGACCGGGCGGCGTTGGCACGGTCGGGGATTTCGGGGGGCGGAACAAGAAGGGCGCTGCCGGAACGTGGGACCACGGATCCAATTCCATCGAGAACGTCGTCAAGCGATCGCTTGCGCTGATCGGCGACACGATGGGCATCCGGGGGTGGGAGCCGGACGAGACCAGAATCATCATCCGGGCGCACAGTCGAGGCTCCGTGGCCGGCGCACTGCTCGCCAACAGACTCAAGAAGAAGTACCAGCACCTGCAGGTCGAGGTGACGCTCTTCGACCCGGTGCCGGGGCCCTCGCAACCGGACCATTACCGGACGCAGAACCTGAGCGCTATGACGGAATCCACCGTCGTGTATTCGATTCGATCCGGGTACAACGAGACCGTTGCCGCGTTCCGTCCGATGGTGGCGAGGGGCGTGAAAAGGATCATCATCTCGGCGCAGAAACACAGCGCCGGGCTTGTGCACGGATTCAGATATGGAGATCGGATTTACAAAGGAAGCCGCCTCAACGATCTCGAGCCCGGACTCTATGTCGATCCTTCGACGGGCGAAGGTGGCGCGGATGAGCGTGACGCTTTCCCGCTGATACGGTTCCGGGACCTGACGCCGGCGTCTATTGAGACGGCGATCGCCCTGGCCAAGATGCGGAGCACGGCAAAGGCCGGCGACCTGATGCGACCGACCAATATCAGGAAGGCGATCAGGGGAATGCAGCAGCCGGGTGTTCCCCTGGGTGCGTGAGGGCGCCGGATCGCTGCCGCCCATGATGCCGTTCGCGCGGCGAGCCGCGGCCTGGCCTCACCGGGACAAGTACTGCACGACGGCGAGCACGCGGCGATGGTCGTCCGGGCCGGGGAGCAGCCCGAGCTGGTCATAGATGTGCGAGACGTGGTTCACCACGGCCTTTTCCGTCACCGAGAGGCGGTGCGCGATCCAGGCGTTGCTGCGCCCCTGCGCCACCAGCTCCAACACCTCGCGCTGTCGGCGGCTCAGGCCCTCGATGGCGCTGTTGGTGCCGCGCGCCCGGGTGACCATCAGCTGCGCGACCTCCGGGTCGAGCACGGTGGCACCGTCGCCGACGCGGCGCAGGTCGTCGCAGAAAGCGGCGGAATCGGTGACGCGCTGCTTGAGCAGATAGCCGGTGCCCGCGGTGGGATTGGCCAGCAGTTGCAGCGCGTAGCGGCGCTCGACGTGCTGGGACAGCAGCACCAGCGCGGTCGCCGGCCAGCGCCGCCGGATGTCGAGGGCCGCCCGCAGGCCGTCGTCGGTGTGCGTCGGTGGCATGCGGATGTCGGTGGCGACCAGGTCCGGCCGATGCTCCTCGACGGCGCCGAGCAGCCCGTCGGCCGCGCCGACGGCGGCGACCACGTCGAACCCGTTGCGCTCCAGCAGCAGGCACAGCCCTTCGCGGAGTAGCGCCTCGTCCTCGGCGACGATCACTCGCATGGCAACTCCGCGATGAGTTCCGTGCCGGCCCCGGCCGGGCTTTGCACGATCAACCGGCCGCCCAGCGCGTCGGCCCGGTCGCGCAGGCCGGCCAACCCCATACCCGCCCTCCCGTGCGTCGCGCCACCCATGCCGTCGTCGCTCACCCGGATCGTGACCAGGCCGTCGACGCTACCGAGGTGGACCGCGACCCGCCCGGCGCCGGCGTGTTTGATCGCGTTGGTGATCGCCTCGGCCACGATGAAGTAGGCGGTGGACTGGACCTGTGGCGGAAGGTCGGCCGACACGCTTCCGGTGACCAGCGTCGGTATGGGCATCCGGTCCGCTAGATCCTCCACCGCCGACGTCAGCCCCTGTTGCGTGAGCGCGGGCGGCATGACGGCGTGCACCAGCGCGCGCAGATCGGCGGCGGCCTCGTCGATCCGACGACGCAGCGCCCTGGCGGCATTCGCGACATCGGTTCCGGCGCCGGGGATGTCGGCGATTCCCTGCGCTTGCAGGCCTAGCAGGACGAGATCCGCCTGCAGCCCGTCGTGCAGATTCTGCGCGATCCGGTCGCGCTCCCGGTCGCCTGCCTCGACGATCCGGATGCGGGAGCGGCGAACTTCGCGCTCGCTCGCGAGCAGGGCTGCCGTCAGCTGCTCACGCTCCAGCGCCAGGGCGAGCACCCGGCCGGCCGCGGCGACCAACTCGGGGTCTTCGATCAGGGCAGCGTCATACTCGATGGCGGCGACCGGCGCCTCGGCGAGCCGCACCGTGACGAACGCGCGGCCGCCGTCCGGGTCGGGGAGCGAGACCGGGTGGCCGTCGCCGTCCACGAATCCCGGTGGATCGGGCGCCCAGAACATCAGCCGGAGCGACGGATCGCCGAGTGCGCGGGCCAAGGCGTCGCGGATCGACTCCCGCTCGTGGGTGCGGGCACCGAGCCACGCACCGAGCTCCTGCACCTCGCTGGTCCGTGCGAAGCCGCCGAGCAGCATGCAGGCGCCGACCGCGATCGGTACCACGGTGATCACCGCCACCTGGAGCACGGACGACGTCGCCTCGGACAGGCCCGTCAGCGGGACGATGAGCTGCGGCAGCAGCGGCACCGCGATCACGGCGAGGATGCCGTACAGGTACAGCGGCGCGAGTATCCAGCGTGCGTGCGGTTTCGCCCGCGCGAATCGCGTCGCGCAGATGGTCGCCGTGACGAGCATGACGGCCGCCCCGGCCCCCTGTTGCGCCCATGCCCCTGCGGCGGCGAGGCCGGGCCGGTTCGCCGCGGCCAGCACGCCGCCGGGGCTGCTCGCCGGGTCGAAGAGGTACAGCGGCACCTGCATGACGAGCGAAACGCCGTATCCGGCAAGCACTGTCACGCGGGCAGTCGTGGTGCGCAGGGTGCCGGACGGGAACGCCAGAAGTAGGTGCACGAGGAGAGCGAGAACCGCCGTGGCGAGCACGGTCGCGATGGCGCCGAACACGGCGATCGGCAGGTTCGCGAGGCCTGCGGCGAGCAGCAGAGCGGCGCCGACCACCATGATCGCCCCGGTGCGGTTGGCCGGACGCCGGGCCCACGCCAGCCATCCCATCGCCGCGAAGACCAGCGCGCTGAGCGGGATGGCGGTGGCCTGCCACCAGGACGCGTCGGTGTGATCGGCCGCCGCAGCGGTGTCCGAGGGGAATGCCACCTCGATCGCCGCGAGGGCCAGCAGGCACACGCCGAGAATGCGCAGAGCGACGGCCAGTGATGCCGCGGCGGGGGATCTGGGCGCGGGCACGTCGCCGGCCCGTGTTTCAACGGGCGCGACCTCCGGCCGGTGCAGCCGTCCCGCGATGGACATACCGCTCAGCATGACATCGCGGGTGCCGCCCCGCGCGAGCGCCACGGCAGAAAAGACAGGACCTGGCTCCCTTCACCGGGCGCCGCCGACGGCGCAAGGTGAGAAGTGCCCGCGGCGACGGTCGGGACCACCCGGCGCAGGTGATGGAGTTCTCGTGGTGCGCTCCGCGTTGTAGCCCCCGGAGGGTATCGCCGTACCGATGAAGTTACTCCAGCGGCGTCGGCGCGCGCTCCAGCAGGCAGCGGAGGGGGCCGACTCCGAGATCGCCATGGCGCCGAAGCCCGCGGCGCAGACCTGGCGGCCCGCACCGCTCCTTACTTCCGAGGAGCCGCTCAGGCGTCGTGCGGACGACACGGCGCCCCTGCCTCGAACGGTCTTGCGTCGCACGATCGCGGCCACCTCCGCGGATATCGTCACCGCCCGGCGCGGGAAGGGCGCACTGAAGACGCTGGCCGGCACGAAGGACGGCCTCGACAAGATCGGCAAGCTGCTCGACCTGCATCGCACCAAGACCGACCAGCAGGAGCAGATCGTCACGCTCACCGCCATCACCGGCCTGGCGAAGGCGTGGCTGGCCAAGCACACCGACCCGAAGGATGCGGCGGCGCGGGCTCTGTTGGAGGACATCCTGGCCGAGGCGAGCCGCGACCTGGGACAGGCGCAGGCGCAGCAACGCTACGTCAACGACATGCGCGCGGGCGATATGGTCCCGGCGAACCGGTCGCGGATGGCGCACGAGGCCACCGCGACGCCCTTCACACAGCACCTCAACGTCGGCATGCCCGCGAAGGGAACCAACGCGATGGCGAGCGCGGCGCCCAACAAGACCTACCATCCGGACCACCCGGCGCGAGCGGGCGCCGAACTGATCCGCGCGGCCGGTCTCACCGAGGCCGAGGTCACCGCCATCAAGCTGTACACCGGCAGCGCGTATCTCTTCATCAACCCGGCGACGGCCCGAGATACCGAGTGGCTGGACAAGCAGGTGCCGACGATGCAGAAAATCCTCGACGCGCAGGCCAATGCCGTGGGGCAGCGGGCCGTCGATGCCGACGCGATGCGCGAGGAGGGTGTCGTGCATACCGGTGTCGCGATGCAGAGCCTGGCGAAGATGGAGGTGAAGAAGGGCACCACGTATCGCGGAGCCCGGATGACCCAGGCCAAGTTCGATGAGACCTACGGCAAGAAGACCCACGTCGTCTACAAGGGATTCACCAGCACGGGCCTGGTGGAAAGCACGGCGGACAACTACGCGAAGGGCGCCGGGGAGCGGAAGCCGGATCCGGACCAGACCGTGAGTGTGAAGTGCTTCTTCGAGGTGAATGATGCCCGCGACATCAAGGCGATCTCGGAGATCGCCGTCGAGAATGAGTGGCTGCTGCTGCCCGGCGCGTCGTTCGAGATCACCAAGATCGTGGACCTGAAGCAGGGAGATCCGGGGAAGCCGGGCGTGACGCCGGCGACGGCGTGGAAGGAGGTCTACCTCAAACAGGTCAGCCCGAAGGAGGTGCCGCCCGAGAAGCCGCAGGCTCCCGCCGCGCCCGCGGCGATGCAGAACCTGGCCAGCGGAGATTTCTCCGTTCCAGCGGCGCCTCGATCGCGAATGGCGCCGCGCCCGACGCCGAAGCCCACGCTCGGACCGTCGTCGGCGCTGGCGATGCAGAACCTCGCGCGCGGCAAGTTCCAGCGCTGACAACAAGAAAGGGACCACGGGAAAGACAGGACCTGGCTCCCTTGGTCCGGTGCCGCCGGTACCGCACAGTGACGGTGGTGCCCGCTGTTCGTGGCGCCCGTAATGATGACGCACACCGATGGCGCAGCTCGCCGATGACCCAGCCGACCGACGACCGAGCTTGCGGAGGGTGTCATGTCGATCACCTCGATCGAACAGCGCCGGCAGGCGTTACCGCAGGCGGCAGGCCAGTCCGCCGAGCCAGTGGCCGTGGCGGAGACCGGGCAGACGTGGCGCCCCACCCCGCTGGTGACCACCGCTGAGCCGCTCCGGCGCCTCGCGAGTGATCCCCGCCAGGGTCAGGATCCCCTGGGCGGTGCGCCGATCCCGGACGCCGTCGCATCCGAGCTCTCCCAGAGCCGCGGACGTGGTGGTGCGCTGCCGGGTGAGATCCGCGCCGCCGCCCAGCCGCTGCTCGGCGCGGACCTTTCCGGCGTGCGGCTGCACACCGACGCGCGGGCCGATGTGCTGGCCCGCTCGGTGCAGTCGGTCGCCTTCAGCCACGGCAACGACGTGTATTTCTCCGCCGGCAGCTACCGGCCGCACAGCGACGCCGGGTCCCGGCTGCTCGCGCACGAGCTTTCCCACGTCGCCGAGGGATCGCGCGGGAGCAGTAGTGGGGAAAGCGCGGCCGGCGGAAGCGGCGCCAACGGAATGATTGGCCGAGCGGACGACGCGGCAGAAACGCGCGCGGACCGGGCGGCAGACCACATCGCGCCTGCGCTGCGCCGGTCGGTGTCGGGACCACCATTGGGATCACCGTCGACATCACTGTCGGGTTCGGCCCCGGAGCGGGGCCCGGCCCAGGGCCGCGTCATACCCGATACGCCGGCCGCCGAGATCCATCGCATGACGCTGCGTCGCCGCCTCTCCTCGATCACCAAGACGTCAGCGGATATCGCCGCCGCCAATGGCGGGGCCGTGACGAAGAAGAACATGAACAGCCTGGCCAAGGCGCTCACCGGCACGAAGGACAGCCTCTACAAGATCGGCAACCTGCTCGATCAGCAAAAGGCGCTGGGCAAGAAGGAGTTCAGCCTCGGCGGGGGGAAGACCGCCTGGGATAAAGGGCAAACCGCCGCTGACAAGGAAGCGGACGAACTGCTGAACCTCGGCTCCATCGTGACGATGTGCGAGCACTGGTTGAAGCGCCACCGGGACGGTGACCCGGCCCTCGTCGCATTGATCGAGGACATCTATGCCGAGGCGCGGCGCGATTACGGCCGGGCTCGAGCACAGCAGCGGTATCTCGAGGACATGGACGGCCGCACGAAGGACAACAAGCCCACGCCGACGCCGTTCACGCAGCAGATCGGCGACGATCTGACTGGCAAAGGCGCACTGCTGGCCAACCACGGTGCCCGGCAAACGGACCAGCTCAGATCGAAACACGCGAAACAGGTCAGCGACTTGGCGAAGACCGCAGGGCTGACCCAGGCCGAGATCACGGCCGTCGTCGCCTATACGGCGGCCGACTACCTCTACATGAACCCCGCGGTCGCCAACAACCGCGACTGGTTGGCCGGACAGCAACAGGCCATCAAGGGCAAGCTGGAAAAGGGCGGCAAGTCGAGCGGCGGCATGGATAAGGACCAGATGTTCGCCGAAGGGGTGACCCATGCGGGCGTGGCTATGCAGGCACTGGCGAAGATGACGGCAATGAAGGGCACGGTATATCGCGGCGCACGCATGAGCGCGGCGGCGTTCCAGGCGACCTACCTGGGGCGCACGCAGATCGTGTACCCGGCGTTCACGAGCACCACATACGACATAAAGTCCTGTGAGCTTTACGCTCGCGGTGGCGGCGACAAGGCGCCGGCCAAGGACCAGACGGTGAGCGTCAAGTGCATTCTCGGCGTGACGGACGCCCGGAATGTCGAGCTGCTGTCGGAGGCCATGCACGAGAAGGAGTGGCTGCTGCTGCCGGGCGCGACGTTCACGATCACCAAGATCGAGGACGACCCCGTGCAGGATCCCGGCGCCGACCCGAATGCGACCGCGTGGAAGATCGTGCACATGAAGCAGGTGGCGAACGCAGGCGGCCGGACGGCCCCGCTCCGGCCTACGAAGCCCGCGCCCTCAGCGCCGCTGAAGCCGGCCAGCAGTGCGGCGGCGACCTCGGCCACGCAGCAGGTGAAACAGCTGGCCGGCGGCTCGTTCTCCGGCTAGGCGACTCCGGGGATGGCCGACGCCGCCTCCGTCTGCGCGCAGGCTACTCGGTGAACGCGTACGGATTGAGGATCTGTCGTCCGAAGAGGGCGCTTCGCTCCACGGTGGTCAGTTGTGCCGTGTCCGCCGCGTCGGCCCAGACCTCCCGGATGATCGTGACGTGGTGATCGACGATGTCCTGGGCCTGGTGGCGAGTCAGGCCATAATCTTCGGCCGCCTGAACGCAGGTCGAGAACCTGCTGCTCCTCGCCCCTGAGCGGCTGATGTCCATCGCTTGGTTGGCCTCGGTGCCGGATCGCGGTTGTGGGCACAGGTCGTAGGCAGGAGTGAGCGCTAGGTGCTGGCCGTCCCAGAACGCAGCGTGGTTGCGGGCATGATCGTCGGTGTTGCCGATCGCGATATTGAGGACGATCCGCTCGAACAGCGTGCGCCCCAGGTTTTACCGGATGCGCTGGATTGGCGCAAGACATCGAGCAGCTCCGGGTAGGACGAGTACCGGGCGCCGAGGAAGTCGCCGAAGCCGAGCATGGTCAGCCCGGAGACCAGCATGGCGCGCCGGCCGCCGGGCCGATCGAACCGTTCGACGAGAAGCACGTCCCGCCCGAGTGACCGGATAACCCTGGACGCCGGCGTGCTGACTCCGACGCGCCGGGCCAGCTCCAACCCGACGGCTTCGGCCTTCACCACGGGATACGGGTCGGCCGACGTCGACAGTTTGGCGATGTATTGAATCTGTCCCTCGGCGACGAGCACCTTCGGGCGGGCGCCACCGACCGCCGTTCCGTCGACGAGGGCCGTTGCCAGTTCTTCGCGAAGCTTGCCGGCCTGCAAGGCATCCGCGGCGGCGTGCAGTTCATCGAGTGTCGCCGTGTGCGATCTCGGAACGTATTCAGTGGGGCTGCGCTGGAAGTCCAAGGCGCCGATGCGGTTCGAGCCCGACTCGAGTAAGAACGTGAGCTTGTCGAGTGTGATCTGGTCGGCTGCGGCTCCGAGCAATCCGGTCAAGCGGGCGATGATGACCCGCTGCCCCCAGGAGTCGGGGCTCGCGTCCCGCAGGCAACCGGCCATGTCCAGCCCCTCCGGCGCGTCGATCCAGCCCGGTCGCAGCGGAAGCTCCGGCGCGTACAGGCTGATCGCCTCCGGCCGGGACAGGTAGCTCTCGCCGTAGGCGAACCGATACCCATTGCCATGACGGCTGATCCTGCCTGCGACGACCGGGCTGGTGGCGTCCGGCAGCCACGCCCATACGTAGGCATTCTCAGAAGGCGAAGTCATCCGGGCTGCTCCTCGCCGTCGGCTTGCGCACCTTCGCGGGGAGCAACGCCAGGGTCTCCTCGCCGGCTCGACGGGCGCGTGCGAGTTCGGGGCCGGACAGTCCGAACAGATCCACGCCCACGAGGAATGCCGCGTTGAACACGGTGCCGATCGCCACCGTCGGCGACCCGGATTCGGCATTGGTCACCGTGCGCGGGTTCACCCCGAGCCGCGCGGCGAGATCTGCGATGCTCCAGCCGCGGGCGTGCCGGCCGAGCCTGATCTGGTTGCCCAACACACCCAGCGCGTCGGCGGACGCCCGGGAAACAGCGACCCGTCTCCGCGTCATCGCAACTCCCTTAGACTACATCTATACGACCTTGTAGTGCAGTCTAACGTGCGAATCACTTGGAATGTGCGGGATCGCTCGGCCCGCCGGGCAGCGCGGATCTGCCGCGGACACCGGATCGGGTCAGGTTCCGGCGAGGAGATCGGCGACCTGGGGCCGGTAGCGCTGGTAGGCGGCTTCGACGTCCATGACGCTTTCCTGCAGCAGAGCTGCGTAGGCGGTGCGGGAGATCGCGGTGGCCTCCTCGGGCACGTCCACGCCCGGGGTCCCCACGGTGACCGAGCCCAGGTGCACGACGGACCGGATCGCGAGAATGCCGGTGTCCAGGCTGAACTCGACCGCGCTGGTCGTCAGGTCGGTGTTGGCGCGCACGGACCACTCGGCGACGGCCGCGCGCGCCGGGGCGGGAACGGTGTCGTCCCAGACCGCGTAAAACGCCACCGAGTTGCTGGTGTGCAGGATGACGCCGGCGATCGGCAGCCCGCCCTCCTCGCGCGGGTGCACGTCGAAAGTCTCGGCGTCCCAATCGGTGGCGACCAGCCGGCCGCTACCCTGCAGCGCCGCGACCGTGGTGGCCAAGAGCCCCGGACCGGCCGGGGGCGTGCCGACGTCGGCCGTCATACACCCACTCCGACCTGCTGCATGGCGCGGTCGGTGAGCACACCGCGGAAGAACTCCTGCCACTCCGGGGAGTTGTTCGGATCCTGGGCGGCCAGTTGGATGGTCGCGTCCGGCATGCCGTCCACCATCGACGCGAAGACCTGCTTCTGCTGCTCGGTGGCGCCCACGAGCAGGCGCGCCTTGCCGCACTGACATTCCAGGTATTGAGCGAACGTCATCCGGTCCATGCCCATGGTGGAATTGTCCTGCACGGTGGGGCCGCTCGGCGCGGGGGCCGGGCTCGTCGCCGCCTTGTTGACCTCCGTCTTGCGCACCGAACGCTCGAACTTCTTGGTGCCCTTGAACATCATCTTCAGCCTCCACGCGACGCCGCGCTTGCCCTGGCCCGGCGCCGAGCCATCCATCGCGTTGCGATCGGTGGCCATCGTGCCGGTGGCCGACCACTTGTCGGTCGTGTGCTTCTTCGCGGTGCCGAGCAGGCTCTTCGCCTTGGCGGCCCACTTCTCGTAGAAGTACTGCGGGTCGGCGTCCTCGGCCATCTCGGCCAGCACGGCGGCCCTGATCTGCGTGAACAGGTGCTCGTTGCCGACATTCTTCGGATCGGGGTTGAGCTTGTCGAGATCGGCCCGGGAGATGCGCCCGCCGCCGAGTTCGTAATTGGCCAGGAACTGCTCGGCGATGGGATCGCCCTTGATCGCCCGGATGATGATCCCGTCGACGGCCATCGCCGGATCCTTCTCCAGCTGGTGCTCCGCCGCGCCCTCCAGCGCTTGCAGCGAGTCGCTCTGCGCCTCCTTGGTGATGGAGACCAGCACCTGGTCGGCGATGAAGTGCCCGACCGAGTGCAGCAGGTCGACCACCTTCACGCCGGCCTGCACGGCGGCCGGGATGCCGTACCCGCCGCCGGTCGCCACGGTGGCGATGCCGGTCGCGAAGTCGCTGATGGAGATCGCGGTGTTCCAGACGGCCTGCTCCAGGCCCTTGGTGTATGACTGCAGCACCCGCAGCAGCGGGTAGACCATGACGTCCGGTGTGCCCGCCTTGCCCTGGTCCTTCTGGCGCGCGCCGGCCAGCGCGGTATCGGTGTCCTGGACCCGGGTGGCGGACTGGCCCATGGTCATCGCGTTGGAGATCATGGACATCACGGAGATGAAGATGTTGAAACCGGGGATGACGCTGCCCACGGCCGAGGTCACTCCGGGATCGATGAACTTCGCCAGGTTCGCGGTCGACGAGGCTGTCTTCGTGATCGCGGACAGTGCGTCCGCGGATGCCTTGGTGGCGGCCATGACGTTGCGCGGGCTGCGGTCGGCGTGCGCCTTCTGCACGGCCTGCGCGAAACGCATGAGCGCCTGCGCGGTGGAGAAGAGGTCCGACAGGATGCTGGTCGAGGTCGAGATGCCTTCGCCAGCCTTGGTTTCCACCGACTTGGGAAGCACGCGTTCGTCGTCGTCCTTGAACTTCCCCTTCTTGACCCTGCTGACGGAATCCTCCACGGACTTGACGAATCCGCCGACGGGTCCGGGGATCTTCTGCTCGAGACCGCCGGTCGCTTCTGTCGGAGCGACCAGACCCTCCTGCAGTTTGTCGGTCTCCTTCTTGCCGGCCATATCCAGGATCTTGGACAGGCCGCCGAGCGCCTTCTCGCCCGCGCCGACGTACGGCGCCGCCGTGCCGGTCTTGTCTATCGCGTTGTCGAGCCCGGGGAGTTTCTGCGGCGGCGTGGGGTTCAACTGCTGGCGCTGGCGCGCGTCCTTCTTCGCCTGCGCGTCGAGCGGGCTGCCTGCCGGCGGGCGCTTCCCCTTGGCGGTGGCGTTGGCCGGGATGTCCCAGACGTTCTTCTGGGCCTGCGTCTCGGCCTCGGTGAGGCTGAGGTTGTCCGGCTCGCCCATCAGCCGATCGACCTCGACGACGAACGCCTCGTAGACCAGTTCGACACTCTTGGAGAGCATGGTGCCGCGCTGGTTCGCGTCGATGGTCGACTGCCGGACGTTCGCGCCGGTGCGGGCCTGGCGGACATCCCGGGTGAGCCGCTCGGCTGCCGTTTCACGCGGTGGACGAATGGCGCGGAGCTCCGGATCTGTGGTGTCGAGCCAGGTTTGTGTGTAGGCGCGGTCGCGCGCTTCGTCCTCGCCGAGGGATTCGACAAGCATGGCGAACAGGTTCTTCTCCGCGGCGAGGGCCGCCTCGAACCGGGCGTTCAGATCGTTCGCCTTGCCCGACGTGACGGAGCCGCCGGTCTGCTCACCGCGGATCGCCTCGCGCATCTCGTCGCGCTTCGCGGTGCCGACCTCGCGCTCGCCCTTCAGCCGGGTCTTCTCGTCCTTGTAGTTCTTCTTGGACTGCTTCTCGTTCTCCTTGCGTTGCTGCTTCTCCTGTTTCGCCTTCTGCTGGGCGAGTTCCTTCGCCGGGTCCTTCTTGTCCCATGGCCAGCGGTGTGCGGTGCTCGTCGATTCGCTGCCGGCCCCCCGGCCGCCCTGGACGACATGGGCCAGCTCGTGCGCGAGCACGTGCTCGCCCTCGGCGGTGTCCGGCCGGAACTGGCCGGGGGCGAAGAAGATGTCCGATCCGCGGGTGAAGGCGCGCGCGGACATCGCCCCGGCGGCCGCGGCGGCCGGCGCGCCGTCGTGGATGCGCACGGCACCGAAACTGCGCCCGAAGGCCTGCTCCATCCGGCCGCGTACGGGGCCGGCGAGCGCGGTCCCACGGCTCGCGTCGATGGTGACGACGGTGCCGTGGTCGAGCTGCCCGCCAGCCAGGCCGATCTTCGGCGCTCCGGACGGGCCCGGCGCCGCTCCGGACGGTCCTGTCTCCGGTGCGGTGAGCCGGCGGATGCGGGCGAGCGCTGAATCGGCCATGCGATCGGCGGTGGCCTCGGCCGGATCGTCCGCGCGGCCCACCACGAGCCGATTCGATGCCGTACGGGGTTCGAGCGGAACGGGCCTGGCGGGCGCGGTCTCCGGGCCGGTGCGCTGCGCCGGAACAGCGTCATACGCGGTGTCGAAGTCCGTGTCGGAGTGGATCTTTCGCCGCATGACTGATCGCTTCTCGGACATGCCCCCGTCACCTCACTGGCTGGTTGGACGTGCTGTCGTGCTGTGAACTGCTGTGTTGCCGGGAGCTAGAGTGCCGGGACGCGGCGCCCGAGCTTGGTGTATTCGCGGCGGGTGGCAGCCACGACATGTCGCATGCCCACCTCCGTGTGTTCCGCTGCCGCCTGGTACGCCGCCGACAGCACGATATTGCGGATGTCACCGCCCGCGAGATCCAAGGTGCGGGCGAGAACATCGATATCGACCGGATCTGCCGCGTCGATCAGGCGCAAGTGGGACAAATGGTAGTCCCAAAGATGACGTTTCGTCATCTCATCCGGATCCGGGAAGTGGATGACGAAGTGCAGACGACGGGAGAACGCTGGGTCGAGGTTGCCGCGCAGGTTGGTGGCCAGGATGGTGATCCCGTCGAACTGCTCCATGCGTTGCAGGAGATAAGCCACCTCCTGATTCGCGTAGCGGTCGTGCGCGTCCTTGACCTCGCTGCGCGAGCCGAAGATCGAGTCGGCCTCGTCGAAGAACAGCACCGCGTTCAGCGATTCCGCCTCGGTGAAGACCCGCTCCAGGTTCTTCTCGGTCTCGCCGACGTACTTGTCGACCAGCGAGGAGATGTCCACGCTGTACAGGTCCATGCCGAGCGTGTCGGCGACCACGTGCGCCGCCAGCGACTTGCCGGTGCCGGGGCTGCCGGCGAAGAGGGCACAGATGCCGGATCCCTTGCCGCCCTTGCCTTGCAGCGGGCCCTGGGCGAGCACCTCGTCGCGGTAGCGGGCCCAATCCAGCAGCCGGGTGACCTCCTGCTTGGTGTGTTCGGGGAGGATGAGGTCGTCGATCGTCGCCGGGTCGGCGGTGGCGGCGAACTTGGAGGAGCGGTTGCGGCCGAGCCGCCGGGTGGCGTGACGGACCGTGTCGGTGTCGACGGCCGGGCTTTCCGCGTCGTGCTGGCGCAGCGCGGCGCTGTCCGTGGCCAGCCGGGCGACCCTGGCAACCTCCTCCGGGGTGAGGCGCAGCGCCACCACCTGCGGATCCGGGACGGCGTCGCCGAGGAAGGGGCGCCACAGGGCGGCGCGGGCCTGAAGGCTGGTTCGTGCCGCGGTCAGCGAGATGGGCAGGCGCGATGGCGTCCAGGTCGGATCCCACGGCACGGCGCCCACCGCGATCACCGGCAAAGCCGGGTGCGCGAGCCGATCCGTGTGCGGCGCCACGAGTTCGGCGCCCGAGAGAATGAGCACGCTGCCGGTGACCAGGGCCTCGGTGAGCAGCCCGCTCAGCGCCTGCTTCAGGGTCTGCGGGGAGGCGCCGGCCGGGTCGCCCGCGGGCAGCCGGTGCAGGTCGGCCGCCAGGCACGGCACGTCCAGCTCCTGGCACGCCGCGGCCGCGGTGGCCACGCCCGCCGCGCCGGGCGGGTTGTGCAGCCACACCAGGACGTGGCCTTGCCGTAGCGCGGCCGCGATGGTCTCGGTGCCGGGAAGCGGCAGCGGCTCCGCGTCGGTGAGCAGCGGAAGTGTTGCCGCGGCGGGCATGTCGTCGCCTAGCAGGTGCGCGGCGACGCGGTCCGGGACGACGACCCGACGCGCGTGCAGCACCGTATTGCCGTCGAGCGCGATCAGGCCGTGGCGGCGCAGCGGGGCGAGCTCGGCCAGCCGCGCCCGCGCGTCCGGCGATGTGGGGGACAGGCCGGCGAGCTCCAGGGCGACGGCGACCGTGGGCCGCGCGGGGCCGTCGTCGCCGGAGAGAAGCCCGGTGATCAGATGCAGGTTCGGCTCCAGCTCGGCTGCGACGGCCGCGGTCAGGATCCGGGTTTCGAGGACATCGAGGCCCGCGTGTCGGGCGAGTCCCGCGATGCGGGCAGTGATCTCCCCAGCGACCTCGCCAGTGATCCGAGGGGTGGGCTCTGCGGTGAGTTCCCCGACCAGCGCAACCCGTGCGGCCGCGAGCGCATCCTGCGCGAGGCTGCGGTGCGGCCAGGTCGTCGCACCGCGTCGATCGATCGCACCGGCGATCGCGCTCAGCAGGTCGTGCAGTGCGCCCGATCGGCCGACGACCGTCGTGCACTCCATCGTCTGCCTCTCGTCGGGACCGCCCCTGTCTCGTGCAGACTATCGGCACCGCCCGGCCCCGGAACAGCGTCATACCCGGATGGTCATGTGCTGCGGCGGATCGGCGTTCGGGCCGATCCGCACCGCCCGACCACGCCGAACGTACCGATCTGGTAATTCGGCAGGGCTACCCCTTCGCGGCGCCCTGGGTCAGGCCGGCCACGATCCAGCGGCTGGCGAACGCGAACAGGAACATGGTGGGCAGCACGGTGAGCACCGCGGCCGCCGACATCGGCCCCCATTCGATGTTGAAGCTGGAGATGAAGCCGTTGAGCGCCGTCGGGATCGTTTTGTAGTTGTCCGAATTGATGAGCGTGACGGCGAGGAACAGTTCGTTCCAGGCGTTGACGAAGTTGAAGATGAACGTCGCGATGATGCCCGGGGTCATGACCGGGATGATGATCCGCCACAGCGCGCCGAAACGTGTTGCGCCGTCGACCATCGCGGCCTCTTCGAGGCTGTCCGGCACGTTGTCGAAGAAGCCGCGCAGCATGATCGCGGAGAACGGGATCGTCATGGCGATGTACACCAGCACCAGCCCGAACCGTGAGTCGACCAGGCCGAGGTTGGTGAACATCTGATACAGCGGCCCGAGTGCGATGAACGCCGGGATCATCTGCGTCACCAGGAACGCCAGCATGATCGCGCCCTTGCCGCGAAAATGATAGCGGGACAACACATATGCGGACAGCAGGGCGATCGACGTGGCGACGAGCCCGGCGGATAGCGCCACGATGGTCGAGTTCGCCAGGTACTGCCCGAAGTCGGACTTCTGGAACAGGCTGGTGTAGTTCTCCAGCGAGAACGTGCGCGGCCAGTAGCGCACCGGGTACTCCGCGATCTGGCTGGCGGGTTTGAACGAGGTGAGCGCGATCCAGTACAGAAGTCCGACTTCGGGCAGTACCTGGCG
>MKSW01000022.1:116989-191165 GCA_001897425.1 Actinobacteria bacterium 69-20
ATCCAAGTGGTGGCGATCTGCGTCTGGTTGCCCGGTCCACCGCCCGTCATCGCCCAGATGATGTCCGGGAAGTTGAAGATCCAGATGACGCGCAGCAGGATCGTGAGCACCAGCGTGGTCTTGATCGTGGGCACGGTGACGCGCAGCAGCGTGGACCAGCGGCCGGCGCCGTCCAACGCCGCCGCCTCGTGCAGCTCTTCCGGAACAGATTGCAGCGCAGCAAGAATCATGATCGCGAAGAATGCGACGCCGTACCAGACGTTCGCGATGATCACCGAGGCGAGGGCGAGTTTGGGGTTGGCGAGCCACGGGATCGGGTGGTCGGTGATGCCTGTCCGCATGAGCATGTCGTTGACGACGCCGAACTCGGAGTTGAACATCCAGCGGAACAGGATGCCGATCAGGAAGCCCGACACCGCCCACGGGTAGAACACCAGCGCCTGGTAGACCCCACGGAACCGGAAGCCGCGGCGCAGGCCGAGCGCGATCACGAACCCGATGACGAACTGCGCCACCAGCGAGACCACCACCCAGATCAGCGAGTTCATCATGGTGGTGGCGAAAAGCGGGTCTGCGATGAGCTTTTGGAAGTTGCCGAGCCCGATCCACGGAGTCGACGTCAGATCCCACAGCGACCACTTGCGGAACGCCATCTGCCCGCCGACGATCAGCGGGTAGTACGTGAAGATCGCGACGAACACGAACGCCGGCGCGAAGAACGCGAGCAGCACGCGCGCGTTGCGCCATCCGAATTGACGGTTCCGCGGGCGGCGGAAGCGCGCACCGCCACCCGGTGACGGGTATGACGGTGTTCGCCGGCTTGCGCCGGTATCGCGGGTGCCGGCACCGCGGGCGGTGGTACCGCCCACGGCGCCGGCGTCCTCGATCGTCATGGCCGGGTGATCAGCCGTTCCACTTCGCGGTCCAGTACTGATCCCAGCCCTTGAGCAGGTCAGCAGTGGTCATCTTGCCGAGAAGCACGTTCTGCAAATCGCTCTGCGAGCGCTGCATCCACTCGGTCCACCAGGCCGAGTCGCGCGGCTCGATCACCGAGATCCACTTGTCGGGGTTCGACGTCATCGTGACGTAGCCCGCCCACGGCCCGGTCTTGAAGAAGTCGTCGTTCGCCGCCGACTTCTGGATCGGCACCAGGGAGTTCTCCTTGTCGAACTTGATCGACGGGTCGCCGGAGAGCCACTTCACCAGCTCGACCGCCTCCGCGTGATGCTTCGACGCCTGCGCGACGCCCCAGCCGGCCGTCGCCATCGGCCACGCTGCCTTTCCGGTCGGTCCGAGCAGGTTCGGCGCGACGTTCCACTGATCGGCCTTGAGCGACGAACCCTTGACCGTGGCAATGACTTCCGGGTCCTGCAGCAGGAATGCCGTGGAGCCGTTCGTGAAGGCCTGCACCATCTCGGCGTAACCCCACGCGACGGACGATTCCGGTGAGCCGGTCTTGAACAGCTCGATGTACTTGTCCAGCGCGGTCTGCGACTCGGGCGTGGAGAAGATGGTCTTGCCGGAGGTCACCTTGTAGGCGTTCTGCTTGTCCAGGTTGTCGGCGTTGTAGGCCTCGAGGATGCTCATCAGCTGGCCGGCCGAGTTGGTGCCGCCGCGGAACGCGTAGCCGTAACGGTTCTGCGCCGGGTCCTGGATCTTCTTCGCCTGCGTGACGAGATCGTCCCAGGTGGCCGGCGGGCCGTCGAATCCCGCCTGCTTGACAAGATCGGTGCGGTAGAACAGCGACAACCCGTAGAAGCCGTAGGGGATGAAGTAGGAGTGCCCCTTCGCGTCGTAGGTGAACTGCTTGGCCTGGTCGGTGAGCTTGTCGAGCCCGTCCCAGCCCTTGAGATCGGGGGCCATGTCGTAGAGCCACTTGTTGTTGGCGAACGGGCCGACGGTGAGGTCACGCACCTCGAGAACGTCGACACCCGAACCGGACTGCAACATGGTCTGGATCTTCTGGTCGGCCTGCTCGGTAGGTGGCGAGATGAGGTCGACCTTGATGTTCGGATGCGCCTTTTCGAAGTCCGCGAGCATCCCCTTGATGAGCGTGGTGCGGGCGGGGTTGGTCAGCGATTCGACCATCTGCAGCGTCACCTGGCCGCCAGCGGCGCCGGACGTGCCGGACCCGGTGGTGCCGGCGGTTCCGCTGCTTCCGCAGGCGCTGACGGTCAGCGCGAGCGCGGCAATCGCTGCGGTGGCCCCGATGGTGAACTTCCGTTTCATGCATCCTCCTGGGTGCGATCGTGATGGGTGGGCGTGCGGTCTGGGGGTGGGTCAGTGCCCGGCGGAGTTCTCCCTGCCGGTGGACCATCGGTGCAGCAGTGGGATGCCGACCGTGGCGAGATGCTGGTAGTCGCGGACGGAGTTGTACAGGTGCGCGGAGAGCCGCAGGTAGCCGCGACCGTTGAAATTCGAGAAGGCGCAGGCGATCTGGACCTGATCGCTGAAGGGGACGCGCAGGCTGTCGGCCTCCTCGCGGGTGCTGCCTAGGGTCCCCGGCAGCCGGAGCAGGCGCATCGGCCCGATGGGCTGCCCGACGTCGGGGACCGGATCGTCCATCACGGCCCGCAGCGCTGCCGCGACGATCTCGGTGCCTTCGTCGAGCAGTTCGGCGGTCTGCTTGCGGGCGCTCTCCCAGCCGACCGTCTCCTCGATGTGCCGCCAGGCGAACGGCGCGGCGATCCACGCCGTCGTGTCGAGAGTGCCGATGTGGTCGAATCTCTCGGGGAACGGCAGCGGTGCGCCCCACGAGTCGATCACCGGGTGCAGTTCCTGGCCGTCGCCGCGGGCGACGATCACGGCGGCGCCACGCGGCGCGCACGCGAACTTGTGCAGGTTCCCGATCCAGTAATCGGCCTCCCGGCACACAGGGTCTTCCACGACGCCCGGCGCATGCGCGCCGTCGACCAGCGTGAGCACGCCGAGAGCCCTTGCCATCGAGCAGATCTCGTCGACCGGGAAGGCCCTGGCCGTCGCCGAGGTGATCTGGTCGATGACGAGCAGCCGTGGCCGGTGCTCGGCGATGGCAGTGGTGACGAGCTCGACGACGGCCTCGGCGTCGGCATCGAGGGGAATGTCGAGCGTGGTCGCCCGGCCACCCGATCGCCGCGCGAGCCGCTCGGCGCCCATCGTGACCGCGCCGTATCCGTGATCGGTGACCAGCACGTCGACCGGTCCGGAGGCCATCAGCGATTGGAAGACGGTGGAGGCGCCCGCGGAATCGTTGAGCACGAACGCGAGATGGGCGGGATCCACCCGCAGTAGGTCCGCCATCTCGATCCGGGCGGCGGCGATGCGCTGCGGCAGCGATGCGAACCAACGCACCGGGTTCGCCTCCACGAGTCGTCGCAGCCGCTCCTGCTCCTCCTGGACGGCGACCGGGACCGCCCCGAAGGACCCGTGGTTGACGTGCGTGACGCACGGATCCAGCGTCCAGCGCGGCGCCGGATCGGCGATCGGGGCGACGATGGCAGCCCCCGACGGGACAGCCTGCACCGCCGCCTGCACCGCCGCACCCGTTCCGGAAAGATCCACCGTGAAAACCTCCTGGTCTGACAATCAAGCAGATATTGGCCCTCTAGTCCAGTCTCTGTGACCAAATTGAAACAGATTGTCTGACGATCATGGCATAGGGCATGATTCGCATGTGCATGCAGACGACGGCGCCGAGGTGGACCGGGCGAGTGCCGTGGAGACCGCGCGGCGGGGCCTGTGCCAGATGATCGCCACCGGCGAGCTTGCTGCCGGCCAGCGGCTGGCGAGCGAGGTCGAGCTGTGCGAACGGTTCGGCGTGTCCCGCTCGTCGTTGCGTGAGGCGCAGAAGATGCTGACCGTGGCCGGAGTGCTCACCTCGCGGCCGGGCACCGGGTCATCCGTCTCGCAGATGTCGCCGCGCGAGATCATGAGCGGGCTGGAGATGGTGATCCCGCTGCTGCCGCTCGACCGATTCCTGGAACTGTTCACCTTGCGCGAGATCCTGGAGGGCCACATCGCCGCGCAGGCGGCTGCGAAAATGACTGCGGCGGAAGGCATCCGGTTGCAAGAGATGGCCGAGCGGCTGGCGGCCGCGGACCCGTCGGACGACGCCCAGCGCCTGGACGCCGACTACCACGACCTGATCATCGACGGGGCGCAGGACGAGGTGATCGCCGCGCTGCTGCATCCGATCCGCAAGCGCGGCAGGGACTATCGCATCTTCGAGGTCGAGACCCACGCGGCGCTCAAGGATGTCAGCGACCAGGCGCACCGGCAGATCGCCGCGGCCATCGTGGCGCGGGACCCCGAATCGGCCCGTTTCCTTGCGATGCAGCACGTGCGGGTCACCCGCTCCTGGCTGGAGCAGATCCGGCCGGGTCCGGTGCTGTTCTCCGCCGACTCGCTGTAGGCAGGCGCCGAGAAATCGGCGCCTCGGGCCGAGGCGGGCACGGTCAGGTCGGCACGGTCAGGTCGGCGCGGTCAGGTCGGCGCGGTCAGTCCGCCGTCGCCTCGGCGCTCCTGGTCGCCACCTCCGTCGCCCGGATCACCACGATCCGGTCGCCGGGCTGGAATACCTTCACCCCGCCCGAGTCGAACCGGTGCGACACGCCGCCCCGGATCACGGTGAGCACGATCTCGCCCTGCGCGGACAGCCGCGCGGGGGACAGCCCGATGTCCTCCGGCCGCACTTCTCGCTCCGAGATCTGCAGTCCCGCGACGGGTTCCAATAGATCCTCGATGAGTTCGCCGGCGCGCGGGGCGGTGATGGACAGGCCCAGCAGACGGCCCGCCGATTCCGCAGTCGGGATCACCACATCCGCGCCGCCCTGCCGGAGCACCCCGATGTTCTGCTGCTCCTTCGCCGCGGCCGCGATGGTGGCGTCGGGATTGAGCCGACGGGCGGTCAGCGTGACCAGCACCGACGTGTCGTCGCTGTCCGTCGCCACGATCACCTGGCGGGCTCCGGTGATCGCGGTCTGCCGGAGCACCTCCTCGCGGCGGGCATCGCCGACGACGCCGACACAACCGTCGGCCGTCGCGGCCTTCACGGCGCCACCGTTGATGTCCACCACGACGATCGATTCTGCCGAAATGCCTTGGTCTTTCAGGGCGGAAACGGCCGACCGCCCCTTCATGCCGTATCCGACGACGACGGTGTGCTTCCTCACGTGCCTCCTCCATCGGCTGAAGCGGAACTGCTGTCGGCTGCGCTCGGTCAACGCCTCGATGGTGGTGCCGACCAGGACGATCAGGAACAGGAACCGCAGCGGCGTGATGACGACGATATTGACCAGCCGGGCGCTCTCGGAGACGGGGGTAATGTCGCCGTAACCGGTCGTGGAGAGCGTCACCGTCGCGTAATAGAACGCGTCGAGAAGCGTGCTGAGACTGGGCTTGTCGTTGTCGCGGTATCCGGCGCGATCGAGGTAGACAAGGAATGCCGTGACCACGATGCACGACAGCACGATGGCGATGCGCACCATGATCGACCGGAACGGGCCGCGCTCCCGCTCGGGCAGTTCGATGCGCGCTGCGGTGGAGGGTGCGGAGCGTGCCACGCAGCAGACCTTACCCGCCGCCGCGGGTTCGCTTCGTGAGGTGGCGGCACCTGTGGCGGCTCGGGCTATCGCGCCCGATCAGCTCTCGTGCCCGTCCTGATTCGCGAGGTACGCCTCGAATTGGGCACCGAGTTCATCGGCCGTCGGCAACGGGCCGCCCTCGGCGAGCAGCCCGTGCGGGTTCGCCGCCATGAACGCGTCATATTGTTTCTCGAGCGCGTGCACCACCTCGGCGACCTCGCTGTGCTCGGCGACCTGCTTCGTGAGCTGCTCCTGCATCGACGTGATGGCGGAATCCAGGTCGTCGCTCGGCAGCACCAGCCCGCCCGCGTCGGCCGCGGCGTCGATCAGACGTCGTGCCGCGACGGGGTATTCGCTGCGGGCGAGGTAGTGCGGCACATGCACGGCGAAGCCCAGCGCCGGTTTGCCGGCCTGCCCGAGCCGGTATTCCAGCAGGCCGGAGACGTGCCCGGGCACCTCGATCGAACCGATCCAGTTCGTGGCCTCCGGCAACAGGTCCGGGTTCGTGGCGTGCACCGACATGCCCGTCGGCCGGGTATGCGGCACGCCCATCGGGATCGCCATCAGCGAGATCGTCAGCCGGATGCCCAGCCGGTCGATCACCTGCTGCACCGCCGCGCAGAACTTCTCCCAGGACAGGTCCGGCTCCGGCCCGGTGAACAGCACGAACGGGGTACCGGCCGCGTCACGAAGACGCTGCATCACCAGGTGAGGCGTGTCGTAGCTGGTGTAGGAATTGGACTCGAACGTCAGCCCCGGGCGCCGGGACCGGTAGTCGATCAGTCCGTCGGCATCGAAGCGGACGACCGTCTCGCGCGGCAGGTTGGCCGTGAGCTCCTTGATGACGAGTTCCACGCCGGAACCCGCGTCGACGTACCCGTCGAGCGCGACGATCATGACCGGGTTCGTGCCCGCAAGCTCGTCGGCGATGTCCGCGTCGACCTCGTAAAGATCGGCGGGATCGCCGCGAAATCGCGGCCCATCCGGCCCGTCCGTCTGGTACCACCCGTCCATAGCTTCAGTGTCCCATCAACGACGACGGCCCGCTCGGCGCTCGGCTGTCGGCGAACACGCCCGCCGCGGCAGCGCGAACGGCGTCATACCCGATGCTCCCAGCGCGCGAACGGCTTCTCCCGCGCATGCGGGCGATCAGCGGAAGACGACGGTGCGCAGCCCGTCCCGCAGCACGCGGTCCTGCAGGTGCCACTGCAGCCCGTGCGCCAGCACCGCGCGCTCGATATCGCGGCCGCGGCGCACCATGTCGTCGACCGAGTCGGTGTGGTCCACGCGGATCACGTCCTGCGCGATGATCGGCCCGGAATCGAGCTCCGCGGTGACGTAGTGGCTGGTTGCGCCGATCATTTTCACGCCGCGCGCGTACGCCTGGTGGTAGGGCCGCCCGCCGACGAACGACGGCAGGAACGCATGATGGATGTTGATGAGCCGTCCGTCCCACGCCGCGCACAGCTCCGACGGCACCACCTGCATGAACCGGGCGAGCACGATCGCGTCCGGCGTCTCGGCGTCGGTGAGCTGCGCGATCCGGTCGAACGCGGCGTGTTTGCCGGCGTCGTCACCGGGCACCGGCACGTGCGCGAACGGCACGCCGAACATGCCGGCGACGGGCGCGAGGGTGGCGTGGTTGGAGATCACCAGCGGGATGTCGACGGCCATTTCGCCTGCGTGCCAACGGGAAAGGAGATCGTAGAGGCAGTGGCCCTGCTTGGAGACGAGCAGCACCACGCGTTTGCGCTCGGCGGTGTCGGTGACCACGGCGTGATCCGCGCGCAGCTCGGCGGCGATAGCGGTGAAGCGGCGACGGAGCTCCACCGCGCCGAACGGGAGCGAATCCGCGCGGATGGCCTGCCGGGTGAAGAAGCGCCCGGACTCCGGGTCCGAGTGGTACGCGGCCTCGGTGATCCAGCCGCCCAGACCGGCCAGAAATCCGGTGATGCGGGCGACGATGCCGGTGGTGTCGGGGCAGGACAGCGTGAGCACGTAGCGTTGCGGGTCGGGGATCACGCGTGTCATCGTCCCAGAAAACGGATATGACGCTGTTCGCGGGGCTGGCGCCCCGGAATGGTCCGGCGGGGTAGCTCAGGCGCCGGGGCGGGTGCCTGCGGGACGCTGGGGACCGGTGCCGGGACTGGTGCCGGGCGGACCTTGCTCAGGCGCCGAGGCGGCTGCGGGTGTACTCGCCTTCGGTGCCCAAGACCGTGGTGATCTGCTCGGCGATCACGTTCTCCAACTTGGGCCCGAACATGGGGATCGGGACGTTCGCGGTCCCCTCGACGGTGAGCGTCGAGCCGGATGCGGACGGCGCGAGCCGCATGGTGCCCTTCAGCGAGGCCGGCGCGCCCTTGACCACGATCGAGAAGTCCGCGACGTAGCCCTCGCCGTCGGCCCGCCAGGTCTCCGTCCGCTCGGTGACGGGGTCGCCCGCCATCATGGAGGCGACCATCGACGGCAGGACCGAGGCCGGGATCGCCTGTTGCGTCACGATTGTCGCCCCGGCCGCAAGGTCGCCGGCTGGGTCCGCAGTGTTCTCAGCGCCCGCGGCGCCGTCGGTGCCGGCGATGGAGACGACCTTCGGGTCGATCCCGCCGCCGGCTTCCATGCGCGCCTGCAGGAAGTCGCTGTGCGTGAAGAGCGCGTAGACCTCCGCCGGGGCGGCGGGATATTCCTGGGTGAGGGACATGGCGGTGGACACGGGGCGGCTCCCTGGTGATCGGTGGCGGCGCGGGCTTGAAGCACCCACGCGGCCGCGCTGCGCTGGCTGTGCTGCTCGCGACCCTACCCTGGGGGGATGCGGCAGCAGGCGACGGAGCACGCGGTGGGGCAGACGCTCGAGCAATCGACAGCGCAATCGACGACGCCCGCGACCGGGCAATCGACTAGGCAATCGATGGCGACCGGGCCGATCCGGCTGGCCGACCTCACCACGATCGGCCTCGGCGGTCCGGCGCCGTCGGTCAGCACGGTGCGCAGCGCGGCGGAGGCGGCCGAGGTGATCGGGGCCGCCGATCGCGACCGCGGGGCCCTTGTGCTCGGCGGCGGGTCGAACCTCGTGGTGGCCGATGCGGGCATCGACCTTCCCGTCGTGCGCATCGGCATTCCGGGTCTGCACGTCGACATCAGCGGCACCGAGAAGATCGGGTATGACGCTGCTCTCGCCGATTCCGGTGTCGACGCTCTCGCCCGGGTCGGCGCGGGTGAGAACTGGGACGACGTGGTGGAGGCGCTGGTCGCCGACGGCTGGGCGGGCGTCGAGACGCTGTCCGGGATCCCGGGCTCGGCCGGGGCCACGCCGGTGCAGAACGTCGGCGCCTACGGGACCGAGATCGCCGATCTGCTGGTCGATGTCGAGATGTACGACCGCGTGACGGGCGCGCTGCGGACGGTGCCCGCGGCCGAGTTGGGCTTGGGCTATCGGGCCTCGGTGCTGCGCGGCACCGACCTCGGGGTCGTGACGTCGATCCGGCTTCGGCTCGCGAGAACCGGTGCGCCCGTTCGGTATCCGGAGCTCGCGCGAGTGCTCGGCATCGCGGTCGGCGGCGTCGCTCCGGCGACCGCGGTGCGCGCGGCGGTGTTGGAGCTGCGCCGCAGCAAGGGGATGGTGCTGGACCCCGCCGACGCCGATGCCCGCAGCGTCGGCTCGTTCTTCACGAACCCGATCGTCGACGGCGTGGCGTTGGCGGAGGTGCGGGCGGCGGTGCGCCGACGGCTGGGGCCGGATGCCCGGATGCCGGAGTATCCGGCGGGGCACGGCGATGCGCGCACGAAGCTGTCGGCGGCCTGGCTCATCGAGCGGGCCGGTTTCCCGAAGGGGTATCCGCTGGTGCCGGGCGCGGAGCCCGGAACAGGACCTGGTGCGGACCCCGGACTGCGGCCCGCCCGGCCGGAGGCACGCATCGCGGTCTCCACGAAGCACACGCTCGCCTTGACCAATAGGGGCGGTGGCAGCACCGCGGAGCTGATCGCACTGGCCCGCGAGATCCGGGACGGCGTTCGGGCTGCCTTCGGGGTGTCGCTGCAGGCCGAACCCGTGCTCCTCGGGGTCGGGCTGGACTGATCGACCATGTCGGCGCGCGCCGCGCCGCGAACGGCGTCATACCCGATCCGGGCTGTGAAAACCATGAGGCGCGCGCGGGAGCCGTATCATGAATGCCGGTGTGTGCCCACGCTGTCGGGCTGGGTTGTGGCCCCCCGCACATCGCTGCGGCCATCGAAACGGAGAAGAGACATGCGATCTGTGCTGCCCCGCCGCGTTCCGCGGCATCCCCGCTTCCGCAGCGGCCGAGTCGGGCTCGCCGTTCGGCTGGTAGCGCTCGCAGCGGTGGGCACGATGGCGCTGGCCGCGTGCACCACGTCCACCCCACCTACGGTCACGGTCACCCAGCATGCGGACGGATCGCAGGTGACGGCTCCGTCGCTGTCCACCTCGCCGGGGGCGCCGACATCGTCATCGACGGGCGGTAGTGCGACCCCCACGTCCAGTTCGGCGACCGACGCCATCCGCGTCACCGCGACACCCGCCTTCGGCAGCTCCGATGTCGGACCGAACGACCCGATCTCGGTGATGGCGTTCCATGCGCAGCTGAAGTCGATGACGATGTCCGGCAGCGACGGGTCCGTGGTGAACGGGCAGATGGGCGATGGCAACAACTCCTGGTCGAACACGGACAAGCTGAAATACGGTGTGAAGTACACGATTTCGGGCGAAGCGGTCGGCACCGACGGAACCTCGCAGCCGATCGACGGGACGATCACCACAGTGAAGCCCGCGTCGACGATGGCGGCGTACATCCAGATCCCGAACGATTCGACCGTAGGCATCGCGGCGCCGATCGTGGTGACATTCGCCGGGACGGTGACGAACCGTGCGGCGGCGGAGAAGGAACTGCACGTCACGATCAATGGTGGGCAGCAGATCGAGGGCTCGTGGGGCTGGATGCAGGACGAGGACATCCAGGGCAAGGGCGTGAAGCAGTCCCGCGTGCACTTCCGGCCGAAGGACTTCTGGCCGGCGAAGGCGAAGGTGCACGTCGAGGCGGACCTCTACGGGGTGAACTACGGCACCGGCTGGGGGCGGGAGAACCTCACGCGGGATTTCAACATCGGCCCGAAGATCATCGTCAAGACCGACATCGAGAAGCACCGGCTGTACGTGATCCAGGACGACCAGGTGATCAAGAACTACCCGGTGTCCTACGGAAAGCCGGCCTCGGTCGACGCCGGGCGCACGACCGTCTCGGGAGTACACGTGATCACCGAGAAGTTCGAGGTGAAATCGATGTGCAACCCGAAGTACGGGTACTGCGGGATCAAGGAGCCGTGGGCGGTGCGGATCAACAACAACGGTGAGTTCATCCACGCCAACCCGGAGACCGAGAAGCTCGGCCTGCTCGGCAAGGCCAACATCACACACGGCTGCGTGAACATGTCGGTGGCGGACGCGAAGGACTTCTACAACCTCGCCTACTACGGCATCCCGGTCGACGTGGAGGGCACCGGCGTGAAGATGTCCTACTCCGACTACATCTGGGACTGGGGCGTCGACTACAACATGTGGAAGTCGTTCTCGGCGCTGTGACCGGGGTCGTTGTGACCGGGGGTGCTGGAATCGAGCGTGTTGGGATCGAGGGCGCTGGAGTTGGCGGCCCTGTGATTGGCGGCCCTGTGATCGGGGGCGAACCCCGGTGGCAGACGCGGATCGACTGGGCTGCCGGCCGCCGGCACGTCCCGCAGCGCGTCGCGATGCTGTCCGTGCACACCTCTCCGCTGGAACAGCCCGGCAGCGGCGACGCCGGCGGCATGAACGTGTACATCGACCAGGTGGCCCGGCGGATGGCCAGGCGCGGCGTGCGCGTGGACGTGTTCACCCGGGCCACCGCCTCCGACCAGCCGCCGCGGGTGGAGGTCGAGCCGGGGTATGCGGTCCGGAACGTGCTAGCCGGGCCGTTCGGCGGGGTCGCGAAGGAGGACCTGCCCGGGCTGCTCTGCCCGTTCGCCGCGCACGTGCTGCGCGCCGCTACCCCGTACGGCCCCGGGCAACGATTCGACATCGTCCACTCGCACTACTGGCTGTCCGGGCAGGTCGGCCAACTGGTGCGGGACCGGTGGGGCATTCCGCTGGTGCACACCGCGCACACCCTCGCGAAGGTGAAGAACGCCGCGCTCGCCGGTGACGACGATCGGCGCGAGCCGCGCGGACGCGAGATCGGCGAGGAGCAGGTCGCGGCGGAGGCCGACCTGCTGGTGGCCGCGACGGAAAACGAAGCGCGCCAATGGGTCCGGCTCTACGAGGCCGACCCGGACCGCGTCACCGTGGTTCCGCCCGGGGTCGACGTGCACGCCTTCGCGCCCGCGCCCGCCTCCGCCCGACTAAGAGCCCGTGCCGCGCTGGGTTTCTCCGACCATGACGTCGTTCTCGCCTTTGCCGGTCGGATCCAGCCGCACAAGGGTCCGGAGGTGCTCGTCCGGGCGCTCGCGGAGCTGCGGCACCGGTATCCCGACAAGCGGTTTCGCGCATTGATCGTCGGAGACTCGTCGGGCAGCGGGCACACCGAGCCGGACCGGCTGCGCGCGCTCGCCGCCGGGCTGGACGTGGCCGGCGCCGTTCGGCTGATGCCGGCCATGTCTCCCGCGCGCCTCGCGGACGTGTACCGGGCGGCCGATGTGGTCGCGGTGCCCAGCCATAGCGAGTCGTTCGGGCTCGTCGCCCTGGAGGCGCAGGCCTGCGGCACGCCCGTGGTCGCCGCTGCCGTGGGCGGACTGCCGGTCGCCGTGCGCGACGGGGTGTCCGGCCTGCTGGTCACGGGGTACCGCCCGGATCAATGGGCCGACGCACTCGCGTCGATCGCCCTGGATCCGGTGCGGCGGTGCCGCATGGCGATCGCCGCCCGCGCCCATGCGGAGCGGTTCTCCTGGGAGGCGACCGTGGACCGGCTGCTCGATGCCTACGCGCGGGCCGCGGCGCCGTCGCTGGTGGGGCTCGAGGCCGGGGCGTGAGCCCGGAGCCGACCGCGGCCGTGATCGAACGGGCGCTCGTCGGCATGGGTGTTCCGGTGCACCGGGACGGGGACGACGCCTTTCTCGTCACGCTGCCCGGCGAGCGGCGGCACCGGACGCTGGTGTGGCTGATCGTCGGCGCCCACGAACTGCTGGTGGAGTCGTTCGTCTGCCGCAAGCCCGACGAGAATGCCGAGGACGTCTACCGGTTCCTGTTGCAGCGCAATGCGTCCCTGCGGACGGTCGCTTACGCGCTCGACGCGGTGGGCGATATCCACCTCGTCGGGCGCCTGGCCCGGAGCAGCGTCACACCCGAGGAGATCGACACCATCCTCGGAGTGGTGCTCGCGACCTCCGACGCCGACTTCAACGCGATCCTGGAGCGGGGATTCGCCTCCGCTATCCGGCGGGAGTGGGCCTGGCGGGTGTCCCGGGGGGACTCGGTCAAGAACCTGCAGGCGTTCCGGCACCTCATCGGGCAGTAGGGCCGCCGTCGAGCGGTTCACCCCCGCCGAGCGGTGCGAAATTGCGGACAAAGCGGACACGAAATCGTGCATTTCGCACCGCTCGACGGTGGTATCGAAGTGGTAGCATTCGGCCATGGCGATGACACTTCGGCTGGATGACGATCTCGACGCGAAGGTCGCGGAACTCGCGCGGCGCGAGCGGCTCAGCAAGCAACAGTTCGTGATCCGGACCCTTGCGGACTATATCGAGCGTGCGCGGCAGACGGAGCGAATCCGGGAGTTGGCCGCCTCGGCAGCGGCTGATTATCCGGAGACGCTGCGGAGGCTGGGCGAATGATCCGCTACCTCACCGTCGAGGACGTCTTCGAGATCGGCGAGGTGGCGTTCGGTGGGTCGGTGACTGCGCGTGACGTGGGTCTCCTGGACTCCGCGTGCCAACGGCCAGCGGCATCCGCATTCGGCGTCGACGCATACCCCACCTTGTTGGAGAAGGCCGCCGCGCTGCTGCACTCATTGACCGCGAACCATGCCCTGATCGACGGAAACAAGCGCACGGCGTGGCTGTCCACCGTGGTCTTTCTGCGGCTGAATGGCGCGCGCGTCATTGTCCCCGACGGCTACGACGGGCCTGCGGCACGGCTTGTGCTCGCGATCGCGGACGGGTCATTGCGCGAGGTGCCCGAGATTGCGAGCCGACTGGCCACGATGGTGGCGCTTCCTGAGCCCGAGTGACAAACCGGCGCCGAGCGGTGCGAAATGCACCGTTTCATGTCCGTTCTGCCCGCAATTTCGCACCGCTCGGCGCCGGGAGGGGGCAGCTACGGGACCTCGGCCGGTTCGCCCGGTTGCGCGATCAACTGGCCGATCATCACGCCCAGCGCGAGGTCGTCGACCTTGCCGAGGTGCGAGAACATCAGCGACCCGGCCTTGTCGAAGAGCAGCGTGGACGGCGTTCCCTCCAGGCCGTAGGTGCGCATCGTCACCGGGATCGAATCGCCGTCGTGCCGGTCGATGCCCACCGGGAACCGCACCCCGAACTCGTGCAGGAACACCTTGAGCGCGTCCGGGCCCGTCACCTCGTGGTGCTCGAAGACCGTGTGCAACCCCACCACCGCGACATTCGGGAACATCCGCTGCACGCGCTGCGCCTGCGGGATGCCGTAGTTCACGCATCCGGCGCACAGCATCTGGAACGCCTCGACCAGTACCACCTTTCCGCGCAGCGAGGCCAGCGGAGACGGCGTCCCGATCCACTCCTCGACGTCGAACTCGGGTGCTGGAACGTGTTGCGCCGGTGCCATATCTCCACCATAGGAGGCCGACCCGTCAGCGTCCGTGGACATCGTCGGGATGGCGGAACGCGCGTTGTCGGTGGGCTGGGATACCACCGCCTATGACGCCTCTCGCGCCTCGCGGCGGCGGTCTTCCGTGATTGTGCGGAGCACGTATTGAACGATTTGTCAAGTGGACGTACGTGCCCTGACCTGCGGTAACGGCTTGAGACGAAGGTCATGATGTGGTAATGTGAGTGGGGCGAAAGGGGCACGTGACATATGTCGTTCAAGGTTGGCGAAACCGTTGTTTATCCCCATCATGGGGCGGCTCTCATCGAGGCCACCGAAACTCGAATCGTCAAGGGCGTGGAGAAGCTCTACCTCGTCCTGAAGGTCGCCCAGGGCGATCTGACGGTGAAAGTTCCGGCCGAGAACGCCGAGGTAGTCGGCGTTCGCGATGTGGTCGACCAGGCGGGCTTGGATCACGTCTTCGACGTCCTTCGGGCGCCGCATACCGAGGAGCCGACCAACTGGTCGCGGCGGTACAAGGCCAACCTGGAGAAGCTGGCGTCCGGCGATGTGAACAAGGTCGCCGAAGTGGTCCGCGATCTCTGGCGTCGCGATAGGGAACGCGGCCTGTCGGCGGGCGAGAAGCGCATGCTGGCGAAGGCGCGGCAGATCCTAGTGTCGGAACTCGCACTCGCGGAAGAGACCGATGAGGACAAGGCCGAAGGCATCCTCGACGAGGTGTTGGCTTCGGCCGAAGCGGCCTGATCCGCCGGCAGAGTTCAATCCGGCGTGTGGCCCCGGGGCGCTTGCTCTCCGGGGCCACACGCCGATGTCACGGGTGTAGCGGCCCCCGCGCTTTGAGCGATCGGCGTGGGCATGCCGGCTGCTGTCGGCGTCAGTGCAGGTCGTCCTCGATCTTCCAGTCGCGGACCACGACGAGCCCCCCGATGAGCATGGGCGCCAGGGTGCAGATCATGGCGATCAGCGGAAGCGTGGAACCGCCCGAGATGTCGTGCAGGAAGCCGAATCCCACCGGGCCGATCGACGCGAGCAGGTAGCCCACCGACTGTCCGAATGCCGACAGGGCGGTGGTCCCGGCGTGGGTGCGGGCGCGGAGTGCCATCAGTGTCAGCGCCATCGGGAACGCGCCGAGCCCGAACCCGATCAATATGCCGTGGATCCAGGTCAAGGTGGCCGGCATGAAAATCAGCCCGAGGTAGCCGATCACCGTCGCCCCGATGAACGTCGCGACAAGCGCGCCCTGCCGCTTGATCGCGCCGAGCAGGGCAGGGACCACCGCGGAGACCGGGATGCCCATCGCGGTAATGATGGCCATGATCCCGCCGGCCGCTCCCTGGGACATCCCGGCGTCGGTGAGCACCGTCGGCATCCAGCCGAACACGACGTAGGCCTGCAGCGATTGCATGCCGAAGAACACGGCCATCGCCCAGGCGTGCGGGCTGCGGGCGAGCGCGAACACGCCGATCCGGGGGGCCGGCACCGCGGCGGCGGAGCCGCCGGGAACGGCGTCATCTCCGGCACTCATCGCAGCGGGACGGACGGCCCGCGGCGCACGCACCACGGCGGCGACCCACGGCACGATCGCGACCGCCGAGGTTGCCGCCCACATGCCGATGCCGAGACGCCAGGTACCGCCGAGGCCGTGTTCGATCGGCAGCGTGATCCCGGCGCCCACCGTCTGGCCGATCATCAGCATCGTGGTGTAAAGGGCCGTCATCGGGCCGATCGCCGACGGGAAGTGCAGCCGGATCAGGCCGGGGAGCAGCACGTTGCCGATGGCGATCCCGCCGAGCGCGAGGATCGACCCGGCGAACAGCGCCCAGGTGCCGGCCACCATCGCGCGGAGCAGCTGGCCGCCGGTGAGCGCGACGAGCGCCAGCACGACCGCGCGGTGCGAGCCGATCCGCTGCGCCAGCCCGGAGACAGTGAAGCCGATCACCGCGAAGCACAGCGTCGGCAGCGCCAGCAGCAGCCCGGCAACGGTATCGCCGAGCCCCGTCGACCGCTGCAGCTCGGGGATCACCACGCCGAGCGCGTTGACGGCCGGGCGCAGGTTGAGCGCGAGGAGCACGACCGCGGTGATCATCACCAGGCCGCCGGTCAGCCGGGCGCGTTTCGCGGAGGCCGTGAGCCGGGTCAGCAATCCGACGGATCCCCGACTCGGCTCCTCGATGCTCACTGACGCAGAATACGGCCCGCGAACGCCCCGGCTGCGCCTGCCGTGGGCGACCGGGGAGCGGGTTCGGGCGGAAGGCGGGTCCGATGCGCGGCGGGGGTCCGCGAGCTGGCAGGCTTACCGGTTATGACGACAATCGCGATCCTGGGCGCGGGCAAGATCGGTGAGGCACTGCTCTCCGGGCTGATCTCGGCCGGCCGACCGGTCGACACGCTGATGTTCTCGGAGCGGTCGGACGAGCGCACTGCCGAGCTCGTCGCCCGATACGGCGTGCGCGCGGTGACCCCGGCCGAGGCGGCAGCCGAGGCGGACGTCGTCATCGTCGCGGTCAAGCCGCAGGACATCGACCCGTTGTTGCACCAGATCGCGCCCGCGATCACCGAGGGCACCCTGGTGGTGTCCGTGGCCGCCGGGCTGCCGACGGCGCTCTACGAGGCGCGGTTACCGGCCGGGGTCCCGGTGGTGCGGGTGATGCCCAATACGCCGATCGTGGTGCGGGAGGCGATGAGCGCGATCTCGCCCGGGTCGCACGCGACGGCGGAGCACCTGCAGCTGGTGCAAGATCTGCTGTCCTCGGTCGGCAAGGTGGTGCGGGTGCCGGAATCGCAGCAGGACGCGGTGACGGCGCTGTCCGGCTCCGGGCCGGCGTACTTCTTCTTCCTGGTCGAGGCGATGATCGACGCCGGGATCCTGCTGGGCCTGCCGCGCAGCGTCGCCGCGCAGCTGATCATCCAGTCCGCGGTCGGTTCGGCGATGATGCTGCGCGACTCCGGGGAGCACCCGGTCACGTTGCGCGAGGCGGTCACCTCGCCCGGCGGCACGACGATCGCGGCGATCCGGGAGTTGGAGAACCACGGGGTGCGGGCGGCGCTGCTGTCGGCGATCGAGGCCGCGGCCAAGCGTTCGACGGAACTCGGCCAGGCGGGCCGCTGAATCGCGGCCGGAGCGCATCTGTCGCGAATGTGCGGGGAGGCAGCGGGCAACAGCCTGCCGCGCGTCACGGGAGAAAATTCCTGTCGCTTTCGTCCCACCAGTCACGCTAGAGTACTTCCAGGCACGAGCGCGACAGTGTCCGCCGGAGGGGAAGCCGGCGGCGTGATGCGTGCCGAGAAAACGGTGCCCCATGCCAGACGACAAGCCGAGGGATTCCATCACCCCCGACCGGCCAGCTGCGCGTGCGCGGCACACCGCCGGGGCCGCGCCGAACGATCCGGCGCTGGCCGAGATGCGCTTCTTCACCGTCGCCGAGGTCGCCGAGGTGATGCGGGTGTCGCGGATGACGGTGTACCGCCTCGTGCACTCAGGAGAGCTGCCCGCGGTCCGGGTCGGCAGGAGTTTTCGGGTGCCGCAGCGCGCGGTGCACGAGTACCTGCGTGCGGCCTTCACCGACGCTGGCTGATCGCCGGGGCGTGGAGCCGCTACGATAGGTCGGTTGGCTGCCTCGCAGCCGACAGCACGTCAAAGCCACGAGGGTTCGTCTGGCTGTCGGCGCTCCGGCCGGCACTCCGGTCGGTCACACACGCAAGAGGTCCAGGTATGGGTTCTGTTATCAAGAAGCGCCGCAAGCGGATGGCGAAGAAGAAGCACCGCAAGCTGCTGCGCAAGACCCGAGTGGCGCGTCGCAAAGCAGGCAAGTAGCAGGTCCATGCCCCGCCGGCGGTGAACATGATGGCGCGCACGAGTGAGCGAACGACAGCGCGAAGCGGCCGGACGGTGCTGGTGACGGGCGTTTCCCGGTTCCTCGGATCCAGTCTGGCCGGGCGGCTCGCTGCCGTGCCCGAGGTCGATCGGGTGATCGGTGTCGATGCGACGCTGCCCGACGACGCCGCGCGGCGCCGCCTCGGCGAGGCCGAGTTCGTCCGCGTCGATATCCGGAACCCGTTGATCGGCAAGGTCATCGAGGGCGCGGGTGTGACGTGTGTGGTGCATGCCTCCGCATCGATCGCACCGGTCGCCGCCGCGGTTCGCACGATGACCAAAGAGATGAACGTGCTGGGCACGATGCAGCTCCTGGCGGCGTGCCAACGAACGGCGAGCGTCGACGCCGTGGTCGTCCGATCGACGTCCGCGGTCTACGGCGGCTCGCCGAAGGATCCGGCGGTCTTCACCGAGGACACGGCGCCGCGAGCAGCGCCGCCCACCGGTCCGGCGCGCGACGCCGCCGATATCGAAGGCTACGTGCGGAGTTTCGCGCGCCGGCGCCCCGATGTGCGCGTCGCCGTACCGCGGCTCGCGGAGATCATCGGCCCGACCGTCCGCACCCCGCTCACCCGGTACTTCTCGCTGACGCCGGCCGTGCCCGTTCCGCTCGGCTACGACCCGCGGGTGCAGTTCGTGCACGAGCAGGACGCCGTCGACCTGCTCGAACACCTCACGCTGGGAACCTTCGCGGGACCGCTGAATGTCGCGGGTGACGGCGTGATGACGCTGCACCAGGCGATCCGCCGAGCCGGCCGCGTCGCGCTCCCGCTGCCGATGCCCGCCATGGACGCCGTGAGCACGGCGCTGAAGATGGCGCGGGTGGGCGGCTTCTCCACCCAGCAGCTCCGGCTGCTGGCATCGGGCCCGGTGCTGGACACCACGCGGCTCCGCACGGTCGCGGGTTTCACCTGCCGGTACACGACCAGGCAGGCGTTCGACGACTTCGCCCGAACGATCGCCCCCGCGCTGAGCCCCGCGGCCGTGCGCCGGGCGGAGGTGTGGGCGACCGGTCTGCTCGGCGTGCGGCCGGAGCAGGATACGGACCCGCGACTGACGGGCGTCCGTGATCCGGTGCCCGTCACGAGCCGTGGCGACGGCGAACTGGTGGAGCCGTGAGCGACGTCATCCCCGGTGCGGACGCTGGGACGCTGGCCGCCGCCGATCTCGCCGCCGCCGATCTTGCCGCCGCCGATCTTGCTGTGGATCTCGCCGGACCCACCGACGCCGGCGACGCACCCGGATGGCAGCGCACGCTGTCCGACCTCGCGGCCTTCCTGCGCCGGCGGCTGACCGGCGACTACGAGATCGACGACTTCGGCTACGACCAGGACTTCGCCGAGACGCTGATGCTGCCGCCGCTGCGGTGGCTCTTCGAGAAGTGGTTCCGGGTGCAGACCATCGGGATCGAGAACGTGCCATTGGACGGCGGGGCGCTGCTGGTGGCGAACCACTCGGGGACGATCGCCGTCGATGCGGCGATGGCGGCGGTGGCGGTGCATGACGAGCACCCGCAGCGACGGCCGCTCAGGATCCTGGGCGCTGACTTCGTCTTCAACACACCGGTTCTCGGCCCGCTCGCGCGCAAGGCGGGCCATACGTTGGCGTGCACGGCGGACGCCGAGCGGCTGCTTACGGCCGGCGAATTGGTCGCCGTGTTCCCGGAGGGGTTCAAGGGTGTCGGCAAGCCGTTCTCGCAGCGGTACAAGCTGCAGCGGTTCGGTCGCGGCGGGTTCGTGTCGGCGGCGCTTCGCACGGGCGCGCCGATCGTGCCGGTGTCGATCGTCGGGGCGGAGGAGATCTATCCGCTGATCGGCGACATCAAGCCGCTCGCCAGAGCCCTGGGGCTGCCGTACTTCCCGGTGACGCCGACCTTCCCGTGGTTGGGGCCGCTGGGCGCGATCCCGCTGCCGTCGAAGTGGTTGATCGAGTTCGGGGAGCCGATCCCCACCGACGGATATCCGGAGGGCGCCGCGGAGGATCCGATGGTCGTGTTCAACCTGACCGACCGGGTGCGCGAGACGATCCAGCAGACGCTCTACCGGCTGCTGCTGCGCCGCGGGCACCCGTTTTTGGGCTGAGCGCGCGGCGAGAACCGCGTCATATCGTCATATTCGGTCGGCGGGCTGCGCGGGATGGTGCTCGGTTCACCTGGCCATATACTGTTACTTGTATACCCATCACTGCATTGCTTCTAGAAGAAGACCAACGGACCAGGCAGGCGGACCTCGATATTGCGGCGAAGCGGTATCAAGAGGCCGTTGCCATGGGCAAGCGACAGAGAGGTTCGAGGCGATGAACACCCAGCAATTCAGCAGCGTTTGGGACGCGATTGAAGCACAGGACGCGGAGAACCTCCGGCTGCGGTCGCGTCTGATGATGGCATTGACCGAGCACATCACGGCCGTCGGCTGGACCCAGAATGATGCCGCGGTGCGGCTCGGTGTGACCCAACCTCGCATCTCGGATCTCGTGCGCGGCAAGATCAACCTTTTCAGCCTTGACGCGCTGGTCAACATGGCCACCGCCGCCGGTTTGCGCGTCGACATCACCATTGACCACGCCGCGTGACCTTGCGGTGCCGGGCTATGGGATGGTGCTCGGTCAGTTGATATAGCGCAGTTACTTGATGGTGCTCTGCGACACCGATCCCTGCAGCTGCCGCTGGAAGATCACGTAGACGACGAGCACCGGGACGATGGTGATGACGACGGCGGCGAAGAGCGAGCCGAAGTCCACCGCGTAGCCCGCTGATGACGCGAACGAGGCCATACCCTGTGTGAGCACGTAGTTGTCGGGCTTCGCGTTCAGGGCGACCGGCAGCAGGAACTGGTTCCACAGGCCGAGGAAGTTGAAGATCGAGACGGCCGCCATGCCGGGCTTGGCCATCGGCAGCATCACCTGGAAGAACGTGCGCCATTCGGAGGCGCCGTCCACCTGCGAGGCCTCGTAGATCTCCTTGGGCAGCGCGGCGAAGAACGAGTGCAGGAAGAACACGGTGAACGGCAGCGCGAACGCCACGTACGTCATGATCAGGCCGGGCAGGGTGTTGATCAGCCCGAGGTTCTTCAGGGTGAAGAACAGCGGCACGATGGCCAGGAAGATCGGGAACGTGAGACCCGCCAGCATCGAGTAGTAGACGAGCCGGTTGCCCGGAAAGGTGAAGCGGGCCAGGACATAGGCGCACATGGCGCCGAGCACCATCACGATCACCAGCGAGCAGCCGACGACGATGACGGTGTTCAGGAACCACTTGCCGATGCCGGCCTGCTCCCATGCCGTGTAGTAGTTGGCCCAGTGCAGCGAGGTGGGCAGCGACATCGGATTCGACAGCACCTGCGAGCTGGTCTTGAACGAACTCATCAGCACCCAGAGGAACGGGATGAGGACGATCAGCATCCAGATGATGAGCAGGATGTGCGCCGTGGTCGAGACGGCCCTGTCGCCGCCGGACTGCTTGACCTTGCCGGGCGGCAATTGCTGCGCAGGTGCGGCCGGGAGATCGCGGGTGAGAGTCGTCATCGCCGTCATCCTGCCTGCAGTGTCGTGACGCCGCGCGGCGCGACCGCCGTGGCGGCCGGTGCTTCGCGTCTGCGCTTCCGCGGGGTGCCGCGCCCGCCGCCGGTCAACCTGTTGACCGCGAAGACGACCGTCGCGAAGAGCAGCGTCACGATCGCCAGGATCACGCCCATCGACGTCGCATAGCCGAACTGTCCCTTCGTGAAGGCCGTCATGTAGAGGTCCTGGGACATGGTCAGCGTCGTGTTGTTCGGGCCGCCGAAGGGGTTGAGCGCCATCATGTAGACGAACGAGTCCAGGGCGGCGATGCCCAGGTAGATGTAGGCGGTCTGGATGGTGTCGCGGATCAGCGGCACCGTCACCGACACGGCGGTGCGGAAGCGGCCGGCGCCGTCCAGCCGGGCGGCCTCGTACACCTCGGCAGAGATCCCCTTGATCGCCGCGATGAACAGCACGGCGTAGAAGCCGACGAAGCTCCAGATGATGACGAACATCGACGCCGCCATGGCTGTGCTCGGGTCGCCGAGCCAGGCGAAGTTCTGGTAGTAATTCAGGCCCACCGCCTGCAGCGCCCAGTTGAGGATGCCGGCCGACGGGTTGTACACCTGCGCCCAGATGATGCCGATGACGATGGCGGGCACCACGTACGGGAAGAAGGACACGACCCGGTAGAAGCTCGACGCGCGGATTCCGCGGACCGGGCCGCGGGACGGGCCGCCGACGGTGACCATGCTGGCCACGGCCAGCGCTAGGACGATCGTGACGAGCGGCACCACAATGCCGAGCTCGATGCAGTTGACCAGCGCCTGGCGGAACTTGTCGTCGGTCCACAGCTTGACGTAGTTGTCGAGGCCGATGAAGTTCATCTTCGGCGAGAAGCCCTTCCAGTCCGTCATCGAGAAGTAGATGGCGCGGACGAAGGGGGCGAGCACGAACACGACGAAGATCAACAGCGGCAGCCCGAGGAAGACGATCATGAAGCTGACCTTGTCGAAGGTCAGGCTCGGGCCGGCGAGCGCGCGACCGGCGCCGATGAGGCCGATGATGCCGGCGACGACGAACGCGTACCAGCCGACGGTGCCGCTGAGCAGGTCGTTGAAGGTGCGCGGTCCGGCGATGATCCACCAGGCGGCGCAGGCCATCGCGACGAGTGCGGCGATCCGGCCGAGCTTGGCCGCGGGCCTCGTCATAGTCGGGATGGCGAGCACGGCGATACCCGCCAGCAGCAGCAGCACGCCGGCCACGATGTCGACGAGAACCGCGTAGGCGGCGACGATTTCACCGACCCCGTGCGCGGGGGTGTTGTAGTAGAGATCCCACCCGGTGCTGCTGCCGAACCACGGCAGCGCTACCTGTGCGATGGCGAGGGCGCCGCCGATCACCATCAGGACGGGGGCGAGCCGGCCGGCGCGGGCCGACGGCTCGGCCGCGGACTTCTGCGGGTGCGACACGGGTTGGTCGATCACGCTGGACCGGGTCATGCGGGATTCCTCACCATGCAAGGCACAGGCCGGACGACCGTGTGGCGCGGTCGTCCGACCCGTGCGTGTCGTGCCACTGATGGTAGATCAGACGTGACGGGCGTCACGTCGTGATCGCGCAGAGCTTCAGCTGGTGACGGTGATCTTGGAGACCGAGCTGTCGTTGGCCACGGTGTCCGTGATCTTCTGCAGGCCCTTGGTGAGGCCGGCAGCGTCGGTGTCGCCGGACAGGAACGAGTTCCACACGACGAGGCTGTCCGCGTTCATGCCGTAGAAGTCGAAGAACTGGTAGTTGAAGATGTTGTTGCCCGCCGCCTTGAGCATGTCCGACTGCGATACCAGGGCGGTGGACCCGAAACCGTCCGGCGGAACCGTGCCGGAGACGATGGTCGGGGCCAGGCGGGTCTTGGCGAAGTTGGTCGCCGCGTCCTTCGACAGCATGGCCCGCATGAGCTCCTTGCCGCCGGCCGAGTTCGCGCCGGTGGACGGCACGATGTACGGCTCGCCGGCGCCGGCGCGCAGCGACTCATAGGGCAGCTTCGGGGAGTCCGTGAGCACGAGCTCCGGGACGCCCTTCATCTTGAAGTCGGCCTTGGTCGCCTTCTTCATCTCGTTCTCGATCCACGAGCCGGACGGGTAGAGCAGGGCCTGCTGGTCGTTCGACCACTTGGCCTGCGCGGCGGTGAACTGGGTGCCGGCGCCGCCCGGGATGAAGTAGCCGTTCTTGACGCAGGTCTCCATGGCCGTGAAGATGCCCTGGATCGCCGGGTGCGACCAGCAGTTCGGCTTCAGGTTCTCCAGCCCGAGGCGGACCTCGTCGCCGCCCTCCTTGATGGCACCGTCGATGGCGAACCACTCGTAGTAGGTGGCCGCCTCCTTGCCCCAGACGAGGAGGTACTTGCCCTTGGCCTTGGCCTTGGCACCGAGATCGATGGCCTCGGCCCACGTCTTCGGCGGGGTCCAGCCGTTCTCCTCGAACAGCGAGCTGGAATACCAGACCGCGTACAGCGTCATGACGTAGTTGATGGCCGCGAACTTGTCGCCGAAGGTGCCGGGGCCCTTGACGCCGCCGAAGAGCGTGTCGGAGATCTTGGTGCCCTCGTAGTTGTTCGCCTCGAACACCGAGTTCAGATCCTCGAGCTGGTCGAGGATGGTGTTGATGGCGATCAGGTCCGCACCGGAGTTGTCGATCAGGTCCGGTGGGTTCTGGGCCACGAACAGCGGCTGCAACTCGGTCGCGATCTTGGTGGACGGCTTGACGTCGAACGTGACGCCGTCGTTGTGCTTCTTGGCGACGTCGGCCGCGAAGGTGACGTAGTCGTAGCCATAGCCGCCGTTGAAGATGACGGCGTTCACCGTGGATCCGGCCTTGACGCCGAACGGATTCTCGGCGCTGCCGCCACCGGACGATGCGCTGCTCGCGCTCGACGAGCCGCTGCTCGATGATGATGACGAGCCGCCGCCGGAGGATGAAGAAGAGCTGGATGACGAGGACGAGCTCGACGTTCCTCCACCAGCGCCGCCGCCGGCGCACGCCGCGAGCGCGCCCGTCAGCGGAACCAGCGCGGCCGTCGCAGCGGCGCCGCGCAGCAGAGTGCGCCTGCCCAGGCTCTTGGGTTCACTGCTCATTGCTGACCAACCTTTCGTTGGGTATCGGGGGTTGTTCCATGGGTTGCTTCTCCGTTGGTGTCGGAGATGGCTTCGGGGCCCCACGCTTGATGCGGTTGCCGTAGGTGGCTTCTAACGCGCTGTTGTGCTCGTCTCCTTCCGGGATGTTCGCCGAGATATAGACCGGCGGGGTCGAGCCATCGGCGGCGAGTCGGTCTGCCACACCGATGGTGAGAAGTTGGGCGATGAACGCCGCCGTGATCGACGACACGGCGCCGACCTTCGCGGGGGAGCCGCCCGTTGTGGAGTTGCCGACTTCGACCGTGGTGTCTCCGTACGGCGCGCGATTGTCGATGACGATGTCCGCGATGTCCGAGAGTCGTTTCCCGGACGGGTGTTTCGGCGTCACCGCCATCGTGTGCGCGAGGCTGGTGACGGCGATGACGCGGTGCCCGGCGGCCTTCGCCGTGAGCGCCAGCCCGACGATCGACCCGTTGACGCCGGAGTTCGAGGCGATGACGAGCACGTCGGCGGGGTGGATCGGGTAGAGCCCGAAGAGCTCCTCCACGACGGCGGGGTTGCGCTCGAGGCCCGAGCCGGACAGGTCGGCCGTAGCCAGGCTGCCGTAGAGGGCGAGGTCGATGAGCCGGATCGCGTTCGCCGGGATGAGGCCGCCGGCGCGCCCGGCGATCTCCATCGCGAACGCCTGCGAATGGCCGGTGCCGAATGCCTGGATCACTCCGCCGGCGCGGATGCTGTCCACCAGCATGTCGATCGCGCCGTCCAGTGCGCCGCGGGATGCGTCATCGGCAATGGCGGTGATCCGGGACGTGACTTCGCCGAGGTAGGTGGGAACGAGATCATGCATGGCTGGCGCCTTCCGATGCCGAACGCAGAGGAACATGGTGGTCGCGCGGCCGGGCGTGCGCTAGGGCCGTTCGGCCCGCATCGTGCCTATGGTCGGAGACAGCCATGGCGGACGCGGCGAGCATGGTGGCGGCCTTGGCGAAGTTCTGCTGCGCGACGAGCAGGTACAACAGGTCCAGCACGAAGAGTTGTGCGTGCTTGGCAGCCAGATCGTCGGGCTGCAGGTATCCGTCGGGCGCGTACGCGACGAGGTTGGTGTCCGCCAGGGTGGCCAGCGGTGAATTCGCGCTGCCGGTGACCGCGATGGTGAAGGCGCCGGTCGACCGCGCGAGCGACAGCGCCTCGATCGTCTCGTCGGTGCGGCCGGTGTTGGAGATGGCCAGCGCAACGCTGCCCGGCCGGAGGATTGCGGCGCTGGCCAACGCGGCATGGATCTCCGGCCACGCGTGGACCGGGATTCCGATGCGGTACAAGCGCCCGGCCATCTCCTCGGCCATCACGCCGCTGCCCCCGATCCCGTAGATGTCCAGGTGGCTGCAGGTGGCGATGGCACCCGCCACGGACGCGATCTGCCCGAGGTCGATGCCGTCGGCGGTCGCCTGCAGGGACATGGTCTGCGCCATGAGTAGGGTGCGGAGCACCTGTGCGGGGGCGTCCTCGGGCCCGAAGGCGCGGCCGACATCGGCGCGCCAGGAGTCGAGCGCGCTCCCGCGCCCGACGTCCGCCGCCACCGCGACACGGAACGGCACGTAGCCGGTGTAGCCGAGCAGCCGGCAGAACCGTGTCACCGTTGCCGGCGAGGTTCCGGCCTCCTTGGCGAGGTCGGTGATGGATAGGTCGATAGGGGCGGTGGGCTGGTCCAGTAGCAGCATGGCAATCTTTGTCATGGCGGCGGGCATCTGTGGCATCCGCGAGCGGATGCGTTCGTGCATGCGCGCTGCCGACGGTGCCTGATCCTGCGCTGCTCTGACCACCTGTGAAAATCCGTCTCATGAATGGGTCGATTTGTGAAAATGATTATCGCGTGCCGGCCCGGTGTCAATGTGTGGGCGGTATCGAAGTGATAACGATGCTGATCGGTGTCGATGCGGGCGGCACCTCGACCCGCGCGGTGGCGCTCGACTCGGCCGGCCGGTGCCTCGGCGTCGGCACCGCGGGCGGGGGGAACCCGGTCTCCCGGGGGCCGGAGAGTGCGGCCGCGGCTGTCCGCGATGCGATTCTGGGGGCGCTGCCCGGGGGCGCGGGGACGCTGACCGAGGGTTCGAGCGACCCGGTCGGCCCGGCGGATGCGACCGGCCCGGCACCCGGTTCGGACGTCATGGCCGGACCCACGATCCGCGCCGAGGTGGTGCTCGCGATGGCCGGCGCGCGCGCCTTCTTCGACCGCGAGCGTGTGGTGAACCAGCTGGCGGAGATCGGGCTGGACGCCTCGATCACCGTGGAGCCGGACCTGCTGGCCACGTTCTGCTCCGGCAGCCCGGAGCCCGACGGGTACGCACTGGTCGCGGGAACCGGGGCGGCAGCGGTGCGGGTGCAGGGCGGCCGGGTGAGGGCCACCGCCGACGGGCTCGGCTGGCTGCTCGGCGACGGCGGCTCCGGGTTCTGGATCGGCCACCGGGTGGTTCGCGCCGCGGCGGCGGCCCTGGATGGGCGCGGGCCCGAGACCCGGCTCTCGGCAATGCTTCTGGACGAGGTGGGCCTCACCGATCGGGTCACGCGGAATGCCGCTGGCCGGCTCACGGCCCTGCAGACGTTGGTGGACCGCCTCTACCAGGAACGGCCCGTGGAGATATCGCGTTTCGCCGCGCTGGCGCTGCGGGCCGCGGATGACGGCGACCCGGTCGCGCTGTCGATCCTCGCGGGCGCGCGAGAACGACTGGCGCAGACGCTGCGCGCGGTGCACCGGCCGGAGGTGGTGGGCCCGATCGTTGTGGGCGGGGGCATCGCGCGTCGGCTGCCCGATCTCGACCGCGTGCTGCAGGCGGCCATCGGCGGCCCGGCTGGGGCTGATGTAGCTGACGTGTCCGATGTAGCTGACGTGTCCGATGTGGCCGACATATCCGATGTGGCAGACGTGTCCCATACTCCCGGGCCGGTGGTGGCCGTACCCGACGGCGCCGTCGGCGCCGCCGTGCTGGCCCTACGGCGCGGCGGCATCGCAGTGGACCGAGCGGTTTTCGACCGCCTGACCGCGTCCGTGGACGAAGCGCGGCGGCACGCAGGCTGAGCCGCCGCCGCGTCCCGCTGCGGGAGTTCGAGTGGGAGTCCTGCAGAGAATTCGCCCCCGGGAACTCTGCACAACTCCCGGTCGGCGAGAAAGGGGCCGGCGCCCCTACTGCCCGCGGCGGCGTAGCGCCAGGCCGGCGACCACGGCGCCACCCACCGCGCCCGCGCCGAGCACACTGGGCACGCCGATCTTGACGGCCTTGCGGCCGGTGCGAAAATCGCGGATCCGCCAGCCGCGGCGCCGCGCTGTCGCGCGCAGCGCCGAATCCGGGTTGATGGCCACCGCCGTGCCGACGACGGACAGCATCGGCAGATCGTTGATCGAATCCGAATAGGCGGTGCAGCGCTTGAGGTTCAGCCCCTCGCGTGCCGCGAGCCCGCGCACCGCCGCCGCCTTCGCCGGTCCGTGCAGTAGGTCGCCGACGAGCCGGCCCGTGTACACGCCGTCGCGCGTTTCGGCGACGGTGCCCAGCGCGCCGGTCAGGCCCAGCCGCCGCGCGATGATCTGCGCCAATTCCACCGGTGTAGCCGTGACCAGCCACACGCGCTGCCCAGCGTGCAAATGATTTTCAGCCAATTTCCGGGTGCCCGGGTAAATCTTGTCAACCATCAACTCGTCGTAGATCTCCTCGCCGAGGGCCACGATCTCGTCCACCCGGCGGCCTGCGACGAACGACAGGGCCACCGCCCGCGCGTCCGACGCGTCGTCCATGTCTTCGCTGCCGAGCACCCGGAACTTGACCTGCCGCCAGGCGAACCGGGCGATGTCGCCGGTGGTGAAGTACTTCCGGGCGGCGAGTCCGCGCGCGAAGTGGAAGAGTGACGCGCCCTGCATCATCGTGTTGTCGACGTCGAAGAACGCGGCCGCCGTGAGATCCGCTCCGGGCGGAAGTTCCACCGGCTCCGCGTGCGCCGCCTGGAACGCGGCCTCGGCGGACGCGTCGCCGGCGATCTGCGCGCGCGCCTGCTCCGCCGTGTGGTGCGGGGCATGCGACAGGGGAGCGGGCGTCACCCACGGAACGCTGTCCACGGTCACCTCCCCGGTCCGTCGGGCCCTTCCCGGATGAGCCTATGCGCCTGGACCCGGCACATGCGAAAGCCGACGCGCGGGCCGAGTCGGTGCGCGAGCCACGCGAGTCGGTCGGCGCATCCCTGCCGGAATCGCACATCCAGGCCATGATGAAGGTGTGACGAGATTCGCCGACCCCGCTGATGCTGCCGACGGTGCTAACAGTGCCAACTGCGCCGATCTGGTGCGTGCCGCGGCGCAGCGCACCCCCGACAGCGCCGCGCTCATCGGCGCCTGGGGCACGCGCAGCTGGGCAGAGCTGGACGCGGCCATCGACGCCGGCGTCCCCGTGTTCCGCACCGGCGCCCCGGCGTCCGATGGTGATCACCCGGCGGATCGGGTCGTGCTCGCCCTGCCGACCGGCCCGGAGCTCGCGGCGGCGCTGTTCGCTGTGTTCCGCGCGGGCCTGGTGGCCGTCCCGGTCGACCCGCTGCGGACGGACATCGCGTGGGTCGCGCAGCGGGTGGGCGCCACCCATGTCGTCACGGACGCTGTCGTGGATACCTCGGCACAGATCACAGCACAGATCACCACAGGCGCGCAGGTCGCCGCGTGGTGGGCAGGCGACACGCCGGCCGGGACGGGCGTGACAGCCGCCCATGACGCTGTTCGCGGCGGCGCGCAGTCCGGTGGGGAGGATCTTGCCCTGCTCGCGCGCGCCGCCCGGCAGGGCCCGCCCGTGATGCTCCCGCACCGTGCGCTGATCGCTGCGGCACACGCGATCTCCGGCGCCGGGCCGGTCGCGATGGGGCCCGCCGATCGGGTGCTGCAGGCGCTTCCGCTGTTCCACGTGGTGGGGCTCGTCACCGCGTTCCTGCCGGCTGCGCTCGCCGGTGCGGCCGTGGTGGTACCGGACGCGAACGGCTCCGCGACCCCGGCCGAGGCGGCGCTCGCCGCCGTGCGCACGCACCGCGTCTCGGTGCTCCCGGCCGAGCCCACGCTCTACCGGCAACTGGACCGCATCGACGGCTTCGAGCGAGCGCTGGCGACCGTGCGGCTGATGACCTCCGGATCGTCGCCGCTCGACCCGGTGGACTTCGCGACCATCAGAACGGCCACCGGTCAGGCGGTCCGCGAGGGGTACGGAATCTCCGAGGCCGCATCCGCGGTGACCTCGACGCTGATGTCACCGTCGGCGAAGGCGGGTTCTGTCGGCCGGGCCTACCCGGGCGTCGAAGTACGTATCCTCGGCGACAGTCCTTGGGGAGTAATGGATTCCGCGCCGAGGCCGGGCGCGGGCGCCACTGTCGCTGCCGCCGCGACTGCCGAGGCGGCCGCCGAGGCCACCCCCGAAGCCGGGACCGAGGCGGGTTCCGGAACGGCTGCCGCCGCGACCCTGGGCGGGGATGAGAACGCGCCGGGCGCCGTCATACCCGCTGCCATATCGGCAGCCCCGGCCACCAGCGAGACGCGCGAGGGGCGGGGGGCAGCGGTCCTCGACGAACTCACCGACCTCGCCGAACTGTCCGCGCCCGGCGAGGATGTCGGGCCGATCGCGATCCGCGGCGACACCCTGTTCACCGGGTACTGGCCCGACGGCCGATCCGGTCCCGATGCGGACGGCTGGTTCGTGACCGGCGACATCGGCTACTTCGACGACGCAGGCGAATTGCACCTGGTCGACCGCGCGGAGGAGGCGATCACCGTCGCCGGATTCACCGTCTACCCGCGTGAGGTGGAGGACGCCTTGGCCCGGCATCCGCTGGTCGCCGACGCGGCGGCGGTGGGCATGCCGGGCCGTGCCGGCGAGACGGTGGTGGCGGCGCTCGTCGCCAAGGCCGGCACGCGGCCGACTCCCGGCGACGTCGGCGAGTTCGTGGCGACGTTGCTGCCGCCGTTCAAGAGGCCGACGGACTATCGGCTGGTCGACGTGCTGCCGCGGACCGAGGTCGGCCGGCTCGACCGCGGCACGGTGCGGCGGGACTTCGCGGCGAGCCGCGGCATCGAGCTGACGCCGCCGGTGCGGTTGCGCCCGGCCGACGATCCGGATCGCGCGGCGGGGTCAGGAGTCGGGCCGGAGGCCGACCGTGACCAGGCGCCGGAGCGTGCGGCGGGCTTGAAGCGCTTGGGGCGGCGGCTCCCCGCGGCGGACAGCGGCCGAGGGCGCAGCGCCCGCGACACCGACGAGGACCTGTTCTAGACGGTTTCTGGACGGGGAAGGAGATTCGGACGCGAGGCGGTGTGCTCACGGAAAAGAGTGCACCCGGAAAGAGTGCACACGGGAAACCCGCATACGGAAAGAAGATGAGTGCGATGGATCTGGCGGTCAAACGTGTCTACGACGAGCCCGCCGAAACGGACGGCTACCGGGTGCTGGTCGACCGGCTGTGGCCGCGGGGACTGTCGAAAGACCGTGCGGCACTGGATGAGTGGGTGAAAGAACTCGGCCCGTCGACCGAACTGCGGAAGTGGTTCGGGCACGACGTGGCGAAGTGGCAGGGCTTCCGGGAGAAATACCGGGCGGAGCTGGCCGGTGCCGCCGATCTGTGGCGACCGATCGTGGCGAAGGCGCGGTCGGAGAAGGTCACGCTGCTGTTCGGCGCGTCCGACAGCGACCACAACCAGGCGGTCGTGCTCCAGGAGTTCCTGCTCGAACAGCGCTGAGGGCGCGAACAGCGTCATCTCCGAACCTCGTCATACCCGGACATCCGATAGTCGGACGACCGAGGATGACGCACAATGGTGGTCGGCGCGGTTCCCGGCGGCGCTGATGCCAGCGGTGAACACCAGGCGGGGACCGGCTCCGAGATGACGACCGATACCCGCGAAGGAGACGGCTGTGCGGCTGACCCCGATCGACCGCGAACTGCCCACCGACGAGGCACAGGACCTGATCGACCTGACGCGGCAGTTCACCGATCGCGAACTGCTGCCGCGGGCGTCGACGGCGGAGGCGGCGGGTGAGTTCCCGCGCGCGCTGATGGCGACGCTCGGCGAGATGGGGCTGCTGTCGCTGCCGTACCCCGAGGAGTACGGCGGGGGCGGGCAGCCGACGGCGGTCTACCTCCAGGTGCTCGAGGAGCTCGCGCGCGGCTGGTTGACGGTGGCGATGGGCGTGTCGGTGCACGTGCTCGCGTGCCACGGGGTGGCCGAGTTCGGCTCCGCGGCGCAACGCGAGAAGTACCTGCCGGACATGCTGTCCGGTCGCGCCCTCGGCGCCTACTGCCTGTCCGAGCCGCACGCGGGGTCGGACCCGGCGGCGATGCGCACCCGTGCCGAGCGGCTGTCCGGGGGGCGTGGCTACGTGGTGACCGGCGAGAAGGCGTGGATCACGCACGGCCCGATCGCGGACTTCTATCTGCTGCTCGCCCGGACCTCGGACGAGGGTGCGCACGGCATCAGCGCATTCCACGTCCCGGCGGGGGAAGCGGGCCTGTCCGCGCTGCCGGTCGAACACAAGATGGGCGTGCGCGCCTCACCGACCTCCGGCGTGCGGTTCGACGGGGTGCGGCTGCCGGCCGAGCAGCTGATCGGCCGCGAGGGCCAGGGTTTCGCCGTCGCGATGTCGGCGCTCAACACCGGTCGGCTCGGGATCGCCGCCTGCGCAGTGGGTCTCGCGCAGACGGCGCTGGACGAGGCCGTCGCCTACGCCCGGCAGCGGCACGCCTTCGGGCGGACGATCGACGCGTTCCAAGGGGTCTCGTTCCTGCTGGCGGACGCCGCCGCCCGGATCACCGCGGCCCGCCAGCTCTACCTGTACGCCGCCCGCCGCAAGGACGCCGGGCTACCGTTCGCCACCGAAGCCGCGATGGCGAAGCTGACGGCGACGGACACGGCGATGGCGGTGACGACCGACGTCGTGCAGGTGTTCGGCGGGGCGGGATACGTGGAGGATCATCCCGTGGAGCGATACATGCGGGAGGCGAAGGTGCTGCAGATCGTGGAGGGCACGAACCAGATCCAGCGGCTGGTGGTCGCACGGGCGCTGCGCGGGGCGGGGGCTCGCAAGTGAGCCCGGAAGCGAGTGCTGAAGCGGGCGCGGAAGTGGGCTCAGAAACGGGCTCGGGAATGGGCACGGAAGTGCGCCCGGACATGGGTCCGGCCGCGGCGCCCGAGCCGGCCCTCGGCTGGACCGGCGACCGACCACGTGTGATGCTGCTCACCCGCCCGGCCTGCCACCTGTGCGGGCCCGTCCGCGCGGTGGTCTCGGAGGTCTGCCTCGAAACCGGGGACTTCTGGGTCGAGGCCAACGTCGATGACGACGCCGAACTGCGCGCCGAGTACGGGGAACAGATTCCGGTTGTCCTGGTCGACGACCGCTTCCTCGCGTCCTTCACGGTCGATGCCGACGAGCTGCGGCGCGCATTGAAGCACGGAGTATAACTCAACCACCAGTGACTTTGTGCCCGGGTTCACAAATGACTACAGTCATGCGTGGCGGCGGGGCAGATCACGCCGGTCGCCGCGGCCTCGTCGGGCCAATCTCCTGTAGGCGGTCGGTAAGTGAGCACGATAGTCGCGGACGGTGCTACTCCGGGCGAGCCCGCGCGCCTGCCCACCATAGGCGCGGCGCCGGAGCCCGGCTTACGGCTGCGCACGATCCCGGAGGCGACGGTCGCCCGGCTCACCACGTACCTGCGGGTACTGGACCGCTGCGCGCTCGTGGGCGCGGAGCTGCGTGTCGACGGCACGATCTCGTCCGATGAGCTGGCCGCATTGGTCGGCATCAACCCCGCGAAACTCCGGAAAGACCTGTCGTATCTCGGGTCTCACGGAACCCGAGGTGTCGGCTATGACGCCGCCGCGTTGCGCTCGACGCTGCAACAGGCGCTCGGCGCGCACGAGACCTATCCGGTGGCGGTGGTCGGCGTCGGACATCTCGGCAGCGCGCTGGCGGCCTACCCGGGCTTTCCCGCCCGCGGCTTCCCCGTCCGCGCCCTGTTCGACACCGATCCGCTGAAGATCGGCCGCCCGGTCGCCGGGATCACCGTGTCCGATATCCGCGAGGCGGCCTTGGTGTGCCGCCGTGAGGATGTCGTCATCGGCGTCATCGCGACGCCGGAGCCGGCCGCGCAGCGGGTCGCGGACGTGCTGGTCGCCGCCGGCGTCCGGTCCATTCTGGGCTTCGCGCCGGGACAGCTCACGGTTCCCGCCGATGTCGAGGTGCGGCGGGTCGACCTGGCACTGGAGTTGCAACTGCTGGCATTCCACGAGATACGCCGTGGCGACGTCGCGGCTGCACGGCAGGCGGTGCCATGACCCGGAAATCGTTACGGCCGCAGTCACGGCCGCAGTCACAGCCACAGCCATCGCCGCAGCCATCGCCCCAGTCACGGCCGCAGGCAGCGAAACCCACGACACCGAAAACCGAGGAGCTGGTGATGGACAGTGCCGTTGGCGCGGCCGACATCGGGCGGATCTCCTTCGTCGGGGCGGGCCCCGGCGATCCCGGGCTGCTGACCGTCCGAGCGGCGGCGGCGCTCCGCGGGGCTGCCATGCTGGTGACCGACCCCGACGTGTCCGAGGCCATCACGGCGCTCGCGCCGGCCGCCGAGATCACGCACGCCGTGGGCAATCCCGACCAGGTCGCGGCGGAGCTGCTGCGGGCGGCGCGTGCCGGGCGGTCGGTGGTGCGACTGGTCGCGGGCGGAGTGTTCACGGCCGATCCGGTGGTCGCTGAGATCGCAGCCGTCGCCGGCTCGTCCGTGCCGTTCGACGTGGTGCCCGGACTTCCCGCGGCCGTCGCCGCGGCCGCGTATGCCGGCATCCCCGTCGGGTCCGTGCACACGGTGGCCGACGTCCGGGCGGCATCCGACTGGACGCGGTTGGCCTCCGCGCCGGGAACCCTGCTGCTGCAGGCCACCGCTGGGCACCTGTCCGACACCGCCGCCGCGCTCGCGGAGGCCGGGGTCGATCCGGCGACGCCGGCCAGCGTGACCGCCGGGGCGACGCTGGCCACCCAGCGCACGGCGCAGGGCACCGTCGCCACCCTCGATGCCATCGGCGGCGAGCTCACCGGACCGTTGGTGATCACCGTCGGTGCCGGCGTGGCGCAGCGGGAGTCATTGTCCTGGTGGGAGTCTCGCGCGCTCTACAGTTGGCGCGTGCTCGTCCCGCAGACGCGGGACCACGATTCGGGCATGATCGATCGCATCGTCGCGCACGGCGGTATCCCGACGCTCGTGCCGACCGTCGCGGTGGAGCCGCCGCGCAGCCCCGCGCAGATGGAACGGTCGGTCAAGGGCCTGGTCGACGGACGCTACCAGTGGATCGTGTTCAGCTCCACGAACTCGGTGCGGGCCATCTGGGAGAAGTTCACCGAATTCGGGCTGGATTCGCGGGCACTGTCCGGCGTTCGGGTGGCCTGCGTCGATGCGGCCACCGCGCAAGCCGTGCAGGACCTCGGCATCACGCCGGATCTGCTGTCCGAGCGTCCCGACTACTCGGTCGGCCTGCTCGACGTGTTCCCGGACTTCGATGACGTCTTCGATCCCGTCGACCGGGTGCTGCTGCCGCGCGCGGACATAGCCACCGAGACGTTGGCCGAGGGCCTGCGGGAACGCGGCTGGGAGGTCGACGATGTGACGGCATACCGGACAGTGCGCGCCGCCCCACCGGCCGCCGACATCCGCGAGGCCATCAAATCGGGCGGCTTCGAGGCGGTGTGCTTCACGTCGGCATCGACGGTGCGGAATCTGGTCGGCATCGCCGGGAAACCGCATGCGCGGACCATCGTCGCGTGCCTCGGGCCGAAGACGGCGGAGACGGCACGGGAGTTCGGGCTGCGGGTCGATGTGCTTCCGGAGGCACCCGACGTGGCGCTGCTGGTGCAGTCGCTCGCGTCGCACGCGGTGCGACTGCGCGCGGAGGGCGCTCTGCCCCCGCCGCGCAAGGCGCCGCGCCGCAAGTAAACCTGGCCTGCGTACGGCCCGCGTACGCCCGTGTATGCCCGAGGGGCGCCGTTCGGACACCTGGGTGGCGGGGCACCTATCGCTACGCTGGGCACCATGACCACACCACCGCCCCCGGCCGCACCCGACCCCTGGTCTGATCAGCCCGGGCAGTCCGGCCAGCCGGGGCAGCCCGGTTGGCCCGGTCAGCCCGGCGATGCGCAGCAGCCCTATGGCAGCCCCGGGTACCCCCAGCCGCCCTACGGCGGCCCGGCCGACCCGCAGCCCGGATATTCACAGCCGGGCTACTACCCGCAGCCCGGGTATCCCCAACCCGCGTACACCCCGCCGGCCTACAGCCCGCCCAGCTACCCGCAGGCGGGAGGCGGCTACGGCACGCCCGCGTATCCGGGCGTCCCGGCCTACCAAGGCTATGGCGGGCAACAGGCCGGATACCCCCCGGCCGCGCCTGAACCTGCTACGCCGCCGGCTCGCCCCGGGTCGGTCTCCACGGCGTTCTGGCTGTGGATGCTCGTCATGGTCATCGGCATCGCCGCGACGGTGATCCTCTTCTCGAGCGACTACTTCGCCCAGATCGAGGCATTCATGCGGAACCGGATCGCGGCCGACAGCGGCACCACCCACGTCGCCGTGGCGATCGGTGAGAATGTGATCCGGTCGGTGGTCATCGCGTCGGCCGCCGTGTCCCTGTTCATCTACCTCTTCTTCGGCCTGAAGATGTTCACCGGCCGGAACTGGGCGCGCATCGTGCTCACCGTGCTCGGCGGGATCTCCGTGCTCTCGGGGCTCAGCGGCGCCGCGGCCTTCACCGGCGCGAACGCGCTGACCGACAACGGCGTCTCGGTGCTCGAGCCCGCATCGTTCGTGGCGGCGACCTGGATCCAGGTGGTTCTCGCCGCGATCGGGATCGTCCTCATGTACCTCCCCGCCTCGAACCGCTACTTCCGGGATTCCCGGATCTACCGTGCTCAGCGCCGTCAACTGCGGGTATGACGCTGTTCGCCGCGCAGGCGCGGTCGGGCACGCGGCGGGGAACCGGTAGGTTCTAGGGGTGATGAGTTACCGCAACGAGCAGCCCGGGCAGCGCCGCGGATTCCTGGCCGCGCTGTCTGCCGCGCTGTCGCCGCAGCCCATCCCCGAGAACGACACGGGTCCGCTCACAGCGCCCAGGGGCGTGCTTGCGGCCACCGTGCTCTCGATCCTCGCGGGCGTCATCTACATATTCTCCGGTGGTCTGGGCATATCGAGGCTCAGCTCGATGCTGGCGCAGTCCAAGACCCAATACCAGACCTGGATCAAGGACTGCACGTCCAAGTTCGGCGGCATCGGCACCTCGGCCATCACCCAGTCGAGCCCCACCGGCTCGGCGGCCACCTGCCAGGGCCTGCGAGAGATGACGACCGCGGACTGGAGTTCCTTCCGCACCGCGAGCCTCGTCGTCTCGGTGGTGTTCCTGCTCATGGGTGTCGCCCTGGTGCTCGCCGGATGGTTCCTGCGGTTCGGCCGCCGGTGGGCGCGCCGGGTGCTGGTCGGGGTCGCCATCATCACCGTGCTCGCCGCGATGATGCTCGGCATGACGAGCCCCATCATCCTGGGTGCGACGTTGCTCATGATCATCGGCGTGCTGCTCTGTTACCTCTCGTCCGGCGCGACGTACTTCCTGCGGGTCGCTGCCAGACGCCATTCGTGACGGTCGGCGGTGAGACGGCGATGATGCGGGAGCCGGACGATTCGGCGCCCTCGCGTGACGCGGTCGGCGCGGCGAATGCCGTGACCTCTGCGAATGCCGTGACCTCTGCGAATGCCGTGACCTCTGCGAATGCCGTGACCTCTGCGAATGCCGTGGCCGCGCGGGTGGCGCACCGCGGGTTGCGCTCCGGGCTGGCCCTGCGCGCCTCGATCGCCGCTGCCGGTGCGGCCGTGCTGATCGCCGCCGGGATCCTGCTGGCGCGCGCCGGCATCGTCGCCCACACCTTTCCGCCGTTCGTCACGGGCCAGACGCACACGACGATCACGTTCTACTCCGGCCCGCTGCTGACGGCGGCGATCGGGATCGGTGCCGTCGCCGGCCTGCTGCTGGTGGCCGCCGTCACCGATCTGTGGCGCCGCCGGCTCATCGGACCCGACCTGGAGCGCTGTCAGCCGGGGCTGGGACAATGACCCGGTGGTCGATCCGGTGAGCGCGCAGCAGTCGCCCGGTCCCGCCGGTCGCGGCCCCGTTGTCGTCGTTCACCTGGTGCGCCACGGTCTGGTGCATAACCCGGACGGGATCCTGTACGGCCGGCTTCCCGGCTATCACCTGTCCGAGATCGGCCGGGCCATGGCCGAACGGGTCGCGAAACACCTGGCCGACGCCGATGTCGTCTACCTCGCATCGTCCCCGCTGGAGCGCGCCGCGGAGACGGCCGCCCCCATCGCCGAGGTCACCGGCCGTCCGGTGATCGACGACCCTCGGCTGATCGAGCCGTCGAACCTCTTCGAGGGCACGGCGTTCGCGGTCGGCGACGGTGTGCTGAAGCGCCCGGCGAACTGGCCCAAGGTGCGCGATCCCTTCACGCCGTCCTGGGGCGAGGCGTACCTGTCGATCGCGCGCCGGATGCTCGGCGCCACCTATGCGGCCGTCCATGCGGCGACCGAGATCACCGACTCCGGCTCGGTCGGGCACGAGGCGGTGCTGGTGTCGCACCAACTGCCGATCTGGACGGTGCGGCGGTATCTCGAGGGCCGCCGGCTGTGGCATAACCCCGCGAAGCGGCAGTGCAGCCTGGCGTCGGTCACCTCGCTCACGTTCGTCGGCGGGGTGCTGACCGGGGTGGTCTATGCGGAGCCGGCCGCGGATCTGGTGCCCCGGCGCGCGTCGGGATCGACGGGCGCATAGCCGTGCGGCACCGGAGGTTCGGTTTCCTGGCGCGCCCCCTGGCGGGGGCGCTGATCGCGCTCACTGCGCTCACCGTGCTAGCCGGGTGCTCGACCGGCAGCGACCAGGCCGTGCACGGGGGTTCGTTCACGTTCGTCTCCCCGGGCGGGAAGACCGAGATCTCCTACCCGCCGGACAAGCGCGGCACGATCGGCAGCCTGCAAGGCCCCGACCTGATGACGGGTGCCACGATCTCCGCCCAACAGTTCAAGGGCAAGGTGCTCGTCATCAACTTCTGGGGTTCGTGGTGCCCGCCCTGCCGCGAGGAACAAGACAGCCTGTCGCTGCTGTCGCAACAACTGGCGCCGGACGGTGTGCAGTTCCTCGGCATCGACCTGAAGGAGCCCAGCCAGACCGCCGGCCAGGACTTCCACCGCGCGAAGGCCGTGCCCTACCCCTCGATCTACGACCAGACCATGCGCACCATCCTGTCGTTGCAGGGCTATCCCGCGACGGCGATCCCGTCGACCATCGTGCTGGACCGCGAGCAGCGGGTGGCGCAGATCTGGCTCGTGTCGGCGGCCGTTCCGATGGGGCAGATGAAGGACCGCATCGCGGACGTCGCGGCGGAGCCCGCGCCATGAGAGCTGTCGCTGCCGAGGCGCCGGCGCCGAAGTGAACGGCATTACCGACACGGTCATCTCGGGCCCGTTCCTGCTGGCGGGGCTGCTGGCGATGGCCGCCGGGGTCGTCTCCTTCGCGTCGCCGTGCGTGGTGCCGCTGGTGCCGGGGTATCTGTCGTACCTCGCCGGCCTGGTCGGGGCCGAGGCCGATGCCCTGCCGAATGCTGCGCCCCACGCTGTGCCCGACGCTGTGCCGGATGCCAGGCCCGTGGTCGTTGCGGGTTCGCGGACGGTCCGGTGGCGCGCGGTCGGGGCGACCGGCCTGTTCGTGGCGGGCTTCTCGCTGGTGTTCCTGGCCGAAAGCGCGCTGGTGCTCGGGCTCTACACGAGCCTCATCGCGAACCAGGCGCTGCTGCTGCGCATCTCTGGGGCGGTCGCCGTCGTGATGGGCGTGGTGCTGATGCTGCCCGCGTTGCAGCGCGAATGGCGCCCCGGCATGCGGTCGGCGCAGGCCGCGGCACAGGACTCAGCACAACGGCGGCCCGGGTCGGCCGGCTCGTCTGGCCGGCTCTGGGGAGCACCGGTGCTGGGTGCCGCGTTCGGCACCGGCTGGCTCGCGTGCACCAGCCCCACCCTGGCCGGCATCATCGCGCTGGCCACGGCGACCGAGTGGAACGGCAACGCCGCGCGCGGACTCGTGCTGGTGCTGCTGTACTGCCTGGGTCTGGGGATCCCGTTCCTGCTCCTCGCGGTAGGGTTCGGCTGGGCCGGCACGGCGCTTCGGTTGCTGCGCCGGCACGCCCGCGGGATCCAACTCGGCGGCGCGATCGTGCTCGTCGCCATCGGCGTGGCCATGCTGACGGGCCTGTGGGGGTACGTCCTCGCGCCGCTGCAAGGGACGGTGCTCTGGTTGTGACGGTGACACGACGGTGACATGGCAATGACAGCGACACGGCAAGTGACACTGCAATGACGGTGACACAGCAATGACGGCGACCGCGACAAGCGTCATACGGCAAGTGGTCTGGCTCGGCAGGGCATTGTGGCGGCAGCTGACCTCGATGCGCACCGCGCTCATCCTGCTGTTCCTGCTGGCGATCGCATCGTTGCCCAGTGCGCTGCTGCCGCAGTGGTACCTGAACCAGACGAAGACCGCCACCTACATCAAGGACCACCCGTGGCTCGGGCCGATCCTGGACCGGCTCGGCTTCTTCGACGTGATCGCCTCCCCGTGGTATTCGGCGATCTACCTGCTGCTCGCGATCTCGCTCGTCGGCTGCGTCACGCCGCGCACCATCGAACTGGTCAAGCAGTGGCGGGCCAAACCGGGCCGGGCACCGCGGAACCTGTCGCGGCTGCCGCACCATGCCGTGGTCACCACCCCGGACGACCCGGCCGAGTGCGCCGAGCGCATCCGGAACGCCCTGCGGCACAAGGGGTTCGGCGGCTGGCGCACGGTGGTGCGAGCCGAGGACGACGGTGCGGTGACGGTCTCGGCGGAACGCGGCTACCTGCGCGAGGTGGGCAATCTCGTCTTCCACGTCAGCGTGCTCGGCCTGCTGCTGACCATGGCGATCGGCTCGCTGTTCGGGTACACCGGCTCGATCCTGGTGACCGAGGGCGACGGGTTCTGCTCGTCGGCGCCGGTGGCCTACGACAATTTCGCCCCCGGCCGGATGGTCGACGGTACGGACATGGCGCCGTTCTGCATCCAGGTGCAGAAGTTCGAAGCCGCCTATGACGCGAACGGCATGGCGAAGTTCTACCGCGCGCAGCTCGGCGTGCAGTCCGGCGCGGCAGTGCGCAGCGACCGCTACACCGAGCACATGCTCAACATCAACGACCCCCTGCGCATCGCCGGACAGCGCCTGTACCTGCTCGGCCACGGCTACGTGCCGGAGTTCACCGTGCGTTTCCCGAACGGTGACGTGCGCACCTATTCGGCGCCGTTCGACCCGCAGGACGCCATGTTCACCTCCCAGGGCGTCGTCAAGATCACCGATCCGCCGGGGTACAGCGGCGATGCCGCGCGGAAGAACCAGCTCGCCATCGTCGGCATCTTCGCGCCGAGTGGGCTCGTCACCGACGGCATCCTGACCTCCGCGTACCCCGAGATGCTGGCGCCGGCCGTCGCGATCCAGGTCTATCGCGGGGACCTCGGCCTCGATCAAGGCCAGCCGCAATCCATCTTCGCGATCGACACCCGCCAGGTGGACAAGGGACTGCTCGTGTCCCAGGGCCGGAAGAACCTGAACCTCGGCCAATCGATGACGCTTCCGGACGGCACGGTGATCACGTTCACCGGCGCGAAGAACTACGTGTCGCTGCAGACCTCGTACGACCCGGTGCAGGGCTTCGCGCTGCTGTTCGGCATCCTGCTGGTCGGCGGGATCCTGACGTCGCTCACCATCAAACGCCGCCGGGTGTGGTACCGGATCACGTCCGCCGCGGACGGCGGGCCTAGGCTATCGACAGGATCGCGGGTGGACATCGGCGGGCTGGCGCGCACGGACGAGGCCGGTTACGGCGCGGAGTTCGGCTCGTTGGTGTCGTTGGCCGGCACGCCTGCGATGACGCCGGAGTCGGCAGGCGAGCCGGCGCCGTTGACCGAGGAAGTGCCTCGCAGTGAGAAGGAACGAGTGACGTGATCGACCCGACGCTTTCGCACCTATCGGATCTCGCCTTCGAGGGCGCCATGGCCGGGTATCTGGTCGCGCTCGTGTGCCACGCCCTGCTGATGGCCAGTAGCCACGTGCGCAAGCAGGCGCCCGCGGCTGCGGCTGTCTCGGCGGCTGTCTCAGTGCCCGCGTTCGTCGCCGCCGGTGGCGCGCCCATGACGGCGGACACCCTGTCCGACAGGGGTTCTGCCGCCGACAGCGCCCCCGTGGGTGCGGCCGTGCCGCCCGCGCCCGGCGCGGAACAGCGTCATACCCGGTTCGCCGAGCAGATCGGACGGGCCGCCGTCATCGTGACGGCCATCGGCTTCGCGTGCCACGTGCTCGCGCTGGTTCTCCGCGGATTCGCCGCGCACCGCCCGCCGTGGGGCAACATGTACGAGTTCACGCTGATGATCACCGGCGCGGCCGTCGCGACCTGGCTGGTGGTGCTCTGGCGCAACAGGTTCGCGCGCCCGATGGGCATCTACGTGATGACGCCGATCACGGTGCTGGTGTTCCTGGCCGGGACCGTGCTCTACACACGTTCCGCGCCGGTGGTCCCGATCCTCAACACCTACTGGCTGAACGTGCACGTCGTCGCCATCTCGCTCTCCTCCGGGGTGCTGATGCTCTCCGGGCTGGCCTCGGCGGCCTATCTGGGGCGGCTGCGGTACGACGCGCGCGTGGCGGCCGGCGCCATCGATCCCGCGCGTTCGGCGACCCGCCTGCCGGAGGCCGCCAAACTGGACCGGATCGCCTACCGGGCTGCCATCGCCGGGTTCCCCTTCTACACGTTCGCGATCATCGCGGGCGCGCTGTGGGCGGAGGTCGCCTGGGGCTCGTACTGGAGCTGGGACCCGAAGGAAGTGGTCGCGCTGGCGAGCTGGGTCGTGTATGCCGGGTACCTGCACGCGCGCGCGACGGCCGGGTGGCGCGGCAAGCCCGCGGCGTGGATCTCGATTGTCGGGCTCGCGACGATCATCTTCAACCTGTTCTTCGTCAACATGGTGATCTCCGGCATGCACTCGTACGCCGGGCTCAACTGACACCTCGGCCGAAACCGGTCTCCGACCTCGTACCTACGAGAACGGCGTCATACCAACAGGTATGACGCCGTTCTCGTAGGTCAGTCGAGGCGATCAGTTGTTCTTGCCCTCGCCGCGAAGCCGCCGGTCGATCTCGGACAGGAACTCCGGGTCATCGTCCGGCGCGACGAACTTCGTCGGCGCCCGCCGGACGGGCCGTTGCAGCCGCACGGGGCGCTCGGCCATCTCGGTGCGATCGTCCTGCGACCGCCCGGCAGCACCGACGCCTCGCCATGCGAGCGCGATGACCATGACCGTCACTGCAAAGGCAACGATGAGGTACACCGCGACCACCTCCCTTGTCGCCCTCAGCCTACGCGAGAGTCGGCACTATGCGCCCGTGCCTCCCGATGTCGGGTCGACGGCATGGGTGGCCTCCATGGTGAGGTTCGCCAACAGCCGCTTGACCTCGGACTCGCGGAACCGCCGATGGCCGCCGGGGGTGCGAATCGACCCGATACGACCGGCCGATGCCCACCGCGTCACCGTTTTCGGGTCAACACGGAACATCTGGGCGACTTCGCCCGGGGTCAGCAGCCGCTCTGCGATCGGGGTGTTTTCGTCGTTCACGTGGCACCTCCTTGACGATCGAGCCACTCGCCCATTGTGCCCGTTTCCTGCCCGACCATTCGAATCCTATGGTTTAGGTAACGAATCGGTAACGATCGGCGGTGCCGTATCGTCCAAGGAGATCGGTGCGGCGGCGGGGTCGATCAAGCCGGTCGATCAGGCCGGTCGGTCGGGCAACTAGGAGTCGGGATGGATGCGGTCGATCGCGGCGTGGTCGATGCCCTGCGGGTCGAGGGGCGGTTGAGCTACGCCGAGCTGGCACGGAAGGTGAACCTGTCGTCCTCCACCGTCCACGAGCGGGTGGCGAAGCTCGAATCCTCCGGCGTGATCAGCGGGTACCGGGCGGTCGTCGACCCGCGCCAGATCGGCCTGGACGTGACGGCGCTCATCGGGGTGCAGCCGGGGGAGTACGGCCGTGACGACGACATCGCCGTCGCGCTCGAGGCCATGCCCGAGGTCGAGAGCTGTTACAGCGTCGCCGGTGAGGAGGCGTTCATCGTGCTGGTGCGGGTGGCGAGCGTGGACGATCTGCACCGGTACCTGGGGCGGTTGCGCGCTATCGACGGGGTGTCCCGGACGCGCACGACGGTGGTGCTGGCCACCCGGTTTGAGGGGCGGCCCGTGGCGGCCGGCGACGGGGCGGGGAGAGGTACGGGCGCGGCTACCCTTGGGTCTCGTGGATGACGATGTTCGCGGCGTGACGCCGGCCGAGATGCCTGTTGCGGCGCCCGGGGCGGCCGAGGCGGCCGAGGTTTCGGAGGCGAGCGGGGCTTCGGCGGCGGGGCGCCGGGTACCGACGCTCGGTCGTGCGGTCGCCGTGTACACGCTGATCCGGGTCGGGCTGATCGTGGTGTTGACGGCACTGCTGGAGCTGGCCGGGAAGCCGTTCGGCATGCCGCTGATCGTGGCGCTGGCCTTCGCCATCGTGCTGCAACTGCCGCTCGCGGTACTGCTGTTCCGCCGGCAGCGCACCGACCTGACGGCCGCGCTCGCGCGCGCCAAGTCGCGGCGCACCTCGGAGCGGGACCGGCTGCGGAGCGAACTCACCGGGCAGGAGCCGCAGGACTGAGCCTGCGAATCCCTGCCCGCTCCCCCTCCTCGCCGAGCGGTGCGAAATGCACCGGTTTCGGTCCGATTTGTCGGCAATTTCGCACCTCTCGGCAGTGGATTACAACAGCAGCCCGATCAGCAGCAGGAGCGCGTAGCAGAACTCCGTCATCCCCGTCGCGCCCAAGACCGGGATCAGGGCCGGGCCGCGGGCGCCGCGGAGCACCTGGCGGACCGGCGCGATCGCCGGCAGCGCCGCCGCCAACGCGATGAGGCACCAGGGATGCCGCAGCCCCACCACCAGCACCGCGAGGAACGCGGCCGCGAGCATGGCGGCATACACCCGGCGGGTGAGCCCGTCGCCGAGGATGACGGCGAGGGTGCGTTTGCCGGTCGCGCCGTCGGTCGCCACATCGCGCAGATTGTTCGCCACCAGGATCGCGCAGGCGAGCAGGCCCGTGCCCACCGCGAGCACGATCGAGGTGAGCGAAATCCGTTCGGCGATCACATATGTCGTGCCGAGTACGGCGACCAGGCCGAAGAACACGAAGACGAAGAGCTCCCCGAACCCGGCGTATCCGTACGGTCGCTTGCCGCCGGTGTAGAACCATGCGGCGGCGATCGAGGCCGCCCCGACGAGGATCAGCCACCAGGCGCTGGTGACCGCGAGCACGAGCCCGGCGGCGGCCGCGATCGCGAAGCAGGTGATGGCGCCGGCCTTGACCGCTTGCGGCGGCGCGGCACCCGAACCCACCAGCCGGAACGGGCCGACGCGGTGCGCGCCGTCGGTCCCGCGGATGCCGTCGGAATAGTCGTTCGCGTAGTTCACGCCGACCTGCAGGGCCAGCGCGACGATGAGGGCGAGCGCGGCCTTGAGCCACGACTCGGCGGTCCACGGCGAGTGGTGTACGCCGAGGATCGCCGCGCCGGCACCGCAACCGACCAGTACCGGCGCGACCGCCGCGGGCAGGGTGCGCGGACGGGCAGCGGAGACCCACTGGGCTGCGGTTGCCACGAGGCCTGAGCCTATCGGTGAACGAGGGCGCGCACCGCGGCCCGGTCGGGTTTGCCGGATGGCAGGTGCGGGATGGCGTCCACGGTCACGATGTGCCGGGGCCGATGGGCTGCGGGCAGATCGGTCAGTGCGGCTCGCAGCGACGCGACATCCCAGCTACACCAAGCGGTCTCACCTGCACGGCCCGCCGCGACGGTCGCGTCGACTGTGCCCAGTGCGCCCAACGCTGCGCGCCGATCCGGGACGATGACGGCGGCCACCACCTGGCCCCAGGTCTTGTCCGGCACACCCACGACGACCGCGTCCTCGACACCGGCCAGTCGCTTGATCGCCGCCTCGACGGGTCCCGGAGCGACATTGATCCCGCCGGTGACGATGACGTCGTCGATCCGCCCGAGGACGGTGAGCGTTCCGTCGGCGGCGATCTCGCCGGTGTCCGCGGTGACGAAGCTCCCGGGCCGGGCGAATGCCGCGTCCCCGGGCCGGTTGCGGTACCCGCGGGCGACCATCGGGCCGGTCAGCACGATCGCCCCGGGGCTGCCGACCGCATCGGGGTCGTTGATTGCGTTGTTGTGGAATGTCTTGCCGCTGAGTGCCTTGTCGTCGAGTGTCTTGTCGTGGCATGTGACGGTGACGCCATCCAGCGGAACGCCGTCATAGACGCAGCCGCCGCAGGTCTCCGTCATGCCGTAGGTGGTGACGACGGGAACCCTTGCGGCCCTGGCAGTTTCGAGAAGTGTCGGCGGTGTCGCCGCCCCACCCACCAGCACGGCGTCGAAGATCTCGGCGGTCGCCGCGGCCGCGTCGGCGTCCGCGAGGATCCGCCGCAGTTGCGTCGGCACCAGCGAGACGTACCGCCGCGGACCAGGCAGTCGCTGCGCGTGCGTAACGAAATCCGTTGCAGTGAAAGGCTTTTCACGGTCCATCACCGCCGGCTCGGTGCCGGCCCGCGCCGCACGGAGCAGCACCTGCATGCCGGCGATGTGCTCGGCAGGCAGGGCGAGCAGCCACGTGCCGGGCCCGCCGAGCCTGGCTTCGGTCGCGGCGGCTGAGGCCGCGAGTTGGCCGGCCGATACCAGCACCCCCTTCGGGGTTCCCGTGGAGCCGGAGGTCGGCATGACGAGTGCGGTCGGGTCGGCGGGGTCGTCCTCGCCGGTGCGGAGGGCCGCGTCTGGTGCCGGGCCCGCGCCGAGCGCGGCGATGATGTCGCCCGCGCGCGGATCGCGCTGGCCGATCGGCAACAGCACCGGGCCGGCACCGGTGAGCGCGGACCGCAGCAGGGGGAGCAGGTGCAGCACCTCGCCATCGACCGGGATGGCGATCGGGTTCACCCGGCGCACGGTCATCGTCGTTTCTCCGGATGATCATCTTCTGTGGGGGATCCGTTGCGGTTTCCGGAACAAATCCCACTCAACAGGTGATCATCCCTTAAAAGGCCCATGGGAAACCGGTGAAGTCGGGGGAGCGCTTCTGCAGGAAGGCGTCTCGCCCCTCGACGGCCTCGTCGGTGCCGTACGCCAGGCGGGTCGCCTCCCCGGCGAACAGCTGCTGGCCGACCAGGCCGTCGTCCACCAGGTTGAAGGCGTATTTCAGCATTCGTTGCGCGGTGGGTGATTTCGCGTTGATCGCGGCGGCCCAATCGAGAGCCGTGGCTTCGAGGTCCGCATGCGCCACCACCTCGTTCACCGCGCCCATCGCGTGCATCTGCGCCGCGGTGTATTCGCGCCCGAGGAAGAAGATCTCGCGAGCGAACTTCTGGCCGACCATGCGGGCGAGATAGGCGCTGCCGTAGCCCGCGTCGAAGGAGCCGACGTCGGCATCGGTCTGCTTGAACATCGCGTGCTCGCGGGAGGCCAGCGTCAGATCGCACACCACGTGCAGCGAATGCCCGCCGCCGGCCGCCCACCCGGGAACCACGGCGATCACGATCTTCGGCATGAACCGGATCAGCCGCTGCACTTCGAGGATGTGCAGCCGCCCCCCGCGCGCCGGGTCCACGGTCTCGCCGGTGTCGCCGGACGCGTACTTGTAGCCGTCCCGGCCGCGGATCCGCTGATCTCCGCCGGAACAGAACGCCCAGCCACCGTCCCGCGGCGACGGCCCGTTCCCGGTGAGCAGCACGCAGCCCACCGACGAGGTCTGCCGCGCGTGGTCGAGCGCGGTGTACAGCTCGTCGACCGTCCGCGGACGGAACGCGTTGCGCACCTCGGGCCGGTTGAACGCGATGCGCACCGTCGGCAGATCACGCACTGCTCCGCCGGCGGTGCCGATCGCGGCACCGGACCGATCCACCGCGCGGTGATAGGTGATGTCGGAGAAGTCGAACCCCTCGACGGGCCGCCATCGCTCGGTGTCGAAGATCGCGCTCACCGGCTCTGCCGCGGACGTCGTCATACTCGCCAGCCTATATTTCGCGACCTGACACGCAGCCCCTGTGGCCGGTCGTTGCGGCGGCGACCTGCCTGGGTGGTATCGGATCGGGTCCGGCGCGGTGCCCGGGAGGGCTGACACCCCGGCGACGAATGCGCTAATATACCCATATCACGTAAGACGTCCTACCGACCATGACTGCGGCTGTGGTCGGTGCGGGTCCGGGCGGTCGCGCGCAGGCGCCGCTGCCGGGCGGCAGACAGGAGAGTGCAGTCGTGCTCAAGTCCGTTTCCATCCAGCTCATGTGGGCCGGCCTGCCGTTTCCGGAGCGGGTCGCCAGGGCCGCGGCGGCGGGTTTCGATCTGGTCGACCTGTGGGACCAGCGCAATAGCGACATCCACGCCGTCCACGACGCGTGCCAGGTGCACGGGATCGGCATCAACGGCTTCTTCGCCACTCGCGATACCTCGCTGTGCGACCCGGGGAGTCGGACCGCGGTACTGGACGAGATCAAGGCCAATCTGGACGTGGCCGTCGCCGTCGGCGCCCGGCAGATGCACTGCTTCTCGAACGCGATCCGGCCCGGCGGCATCGTCGCCGTCGCACCGCCGTTGGCCCCGGAGGCGCTGATGGAATCGTGCGCCGAGGCGCTCAGTGCCGCAGCGGATCTCGTGGCCGGCACCGGTGTGCAACTGGTTCTCGAACATCTCAACACCGTGTTCCTGCCCGGGTATCTGTGGGACGACGTGAACATGACCGCCGGCCTCGCCCGGCTGATCAACCGCCCGGAGATCGGCGTGGTCTTCGACACCTACCATCAGCAGCTCACCTACGGTCGGCTCACCGACAGCCTGGTCGCCTGCCTGCCGCAGCTCGCCCGAGTCGATCTTGCGGAGGTGCCCGGCCGATTCGAGCCGGGGCAGGGTGAGATCGATATGGCCTATCTGCTCCGCATTCTCGCTGAGCATGGCTGGGACAAGACCGTCACATTCGAAACCACCCCGTCCGACGGCAACCCGGAAACCGCACTGGCCGCGATCAACACGTTGATGCCGCTGCGGTGATGCCGCGGCACCGGACACCCGCCCTTCATCCGCGCACGGATGCGCGCCGACCCAGGAGTTCCTGCCGATGAGCACAGACCTTTTCGACCTGTCCGGGAAAATCGCCCTCATCAGCGGGGCCGGATCACCGGGTGGCCAGGGCGCTGCGCAGGCGCGGCTGTTCGCCGAACACGGTGCGCGGGTCGTGATCGGGGACCTGCCCTCCTCGGCCGGGCGCGAGGTGGCCGCCGAGATCGGCGATGTGGCGATGTTCGTCGAGCTGGACGTCACCGACGAGGCCTCCTGGGCCGCCGCCGTGGCGGCGACGAAGGCCCGCTGGGGGGCGCCGAGCATCCTGTCCAACACAGCGGGCGTGTGGCTGATGAAGGGCATCCTGGAGACCAGCTTCGCCGAGTACCAGAAGGTGATCGCGGTGAACCAGGTCGGTGTGTACCTGGGCATGGCCGCGGTGCTGCCGGATATGAAGGCTGCGGGATCGGGTGCGATCGTCAATATTTCGTCGGTGTCCGGGATCAAGGGTGGCGGGCAGCCGTTCGCCTATGCCGCGAGCAAGTGGGCGGTTCTGGGTATGACGCATCAGGCTGCGCACGACATGGCGAAATACGGCATCCGTATCAACGCCATCTGCCCCGGCGTGGTGGACACCCCGATGATCGAGGGCGGCAAGCCGGTACTGGAACACCTCGAATCGATGATCCCGACCGGGCGGGCCGGCCAACCATCGGAGATCGCGTCGATCGCCCTGTTCCTGGTGAGCGCTGCGAGCAGCTATGTCTCGGGCACCCAGATCGTCGCGGACGCGTCGCTGACGGCGTAGTCCCGGAAGGGGCAAGGCCGGCGTAGGCGTCGGCAGCACGCACCATCAACCCGTACCGATCGAGGGGAGCACGTGATATGTGGGCAGAACTTCAGGGCGCAGTGGGCGTCATCACCGGCGGCGCCGGCGCCATCGGGTCCGAGACCGCCGCTGTCTTCGCCGAGCACGGCGTCACCGTTGCGATCGCCGACATCGTCGATCCGTCACCCGTGGTGGCGCGGATCGACTCGGCAGGCGGCCGGGCACTGGGCGTGCAGGCGGACATGAACGATCCGGATGCGGTCGATCGGATGGTGACCGATGTCCTGGAGTTCTCCGGTGGGCGGATCGATTTCCTGATCAACTTCGCCGGGCTGTTCAACGATGTGCCCCGGGTTCCGTTCTGGGAGATCGACCTGGCGATGTGGGATTCGGTCGTCGAGTCCAACGTGCGCACCGCGTTTCTCGCGACCCGCGCCGTCAGCGAGCCGATGCGTGCGGCCGGCCACGGCCGGATCGTGCACGTCAGCTCGAACACCGCCGCGTTCGGCATGGGCAACTTCCTGCATTACACCTCCGCGAAGGCCGCTCTGGTCGGCATGGCGCGGTCGATGGCCCGGGAACTCGGCCCGTTCGGCATCGCGGTCAACGCGGTCGGGCCCGGCCTGGTGCACACCCCGGCGGTCGTCGCAGCGCAGGAGCAGAAGTACCTCGACTTGGTGGTGAACGGGCAGTGCCTGCGCCAGCCGATCGTGCAGCGCGACATCGTCGATGCGGTCGCGTTTCTCGTCTCCCCGGCCTCCCGCATGGTGACCGGCCAGACGCTGCTCGTCAACGGCGGCGCGACGATGGGCTCGTTCTGAGCACACCCGGTTCGCGCAGGCTCAGTCCCAATAGCGCTCCGCGTCAGGAACGGTGACGCAACGCCCGCGGCCGTAGACGACCTCGGCATCCGGCTGCGCGGCGTCATACACCACGTCACCACGCGACACGGTGAGCACCGGCCAGCCCTTGAGCTTCCAACCCTCGTACAGGCAGGTGCCCTTGCCGGACGGGTGCTCGACGATCCGCTCCTCGTCCAGGTCGATCATGACCAGGTCCGCGTCGCCGCCCACGGACAGCGAGCCCTTCTTGGGATGCAGGCCGAAACGCTTGGCCGGGTTGTAGGAGTTGAGCTCCGACAACCGCTGCAGCGACATCCCGCGCTGGTGCACGCCGAAGTGCAGCATCAGCGGCAGCTCCCACGGGAAGCTCACGACGCCCGGCTTCTCGGACCAGATGTCCCCGCCGTTCTTCTTGAACGGCACGTGATCCGTGCCGAGCGTGGAGATCTGGCCGTTGAGCATGCCCTCCCACAGGCCGTCGAGCTGGGTGCGGTCGCGGAGCGGCGGCGAGATCTTCGCCGTGGTGCCGAGATCCGCGTCGTACGCGGTGCGGGTGAGGTAGTGCGGGCACGTCTCGATCCACACGTCGATGCCGCGCACCCGGGCAGCCGCTGCCATCGTGGGCCCCGCTGCCACCGTCGTGTGCACCACGTACAGCGGGCAGCCGGTGATCTCGGCGAGATGGATCATCCGCTCGATCGCCTCCTCCTCGACGAACGGCGGGCGCGATTCGCTGTAGGCGGCCAGATCACCGCGACCGGTGGCCTTCATCTCCGGCTTGAGAAGTTCGACCAGCTCCGTGTTCTCGCAGTGGACCGCGACGACACCGCGCGGTAGCTTCGCCGCCTCGCGCATCGCGGCGAACACCCACGAGTCGGGGGAGGAGTGGATGCCGATGGAGTTGCCGACCTCGTAGCCCATGTGGCACTTGAACGTCTGCACGCCGGTCTGCTCCGCGATCTCGGCGATCTCGGAGACGTGTTCGGCCTTCTGGATACCGAAGTGGAAACCGAAGTCGACGACGGCGCCCCGCTCGCCGCGTTCGCGCCGATCCCAGTAGTACGGCACGTACCTCTGCTCCATGCTGCGAGCGAACAACAGGATCGTGGTGACCCCGCCGCGCGCCGCGCCGGCCGTCTCGGTGCGGATGTCCTCGTCGAAGTCGTAGTTGACACCCAGGTGGCAGTGCGGGTCGATGACGCCGGGCATGACGACCCGTCCGCCCGCGTCGATGGTGCGCTCCGCGGGGGGCATGGCGTCGTTCCCGCCGATGGCCGCGATGCGCCCGCAGCTCACGGCGATCGCGCCGCGCTGCTCGCCGCTGTGATCCACCAACCGCGCGTTCGTGATGACCAGATCAGCCTTCATTCCTTCTCCTCGATTCGATCTCGGCGATGCGTCGTGCGATGCCCTGCCACTGGCTGGCGCCCACCGTGATCGGCGCGCGGCGACCCAGCCCGCGCGCCCACACGGCCCGGTGGCCGAGCCGCTCGGCGGCGGCCAGGTCGATGCCGCCGGGCGGCGCGGCGAGGTCCATCACCAGCGATTTCGGTGGCAGCAACGCGAGGATCGCCTCGTCGACGATCCGGTGCGGCACCGTGGACAGCACCATACAAGTGGTGGGGGCCACCTGCGCCAGATCCTCCAGCGGGTGCGGTATGCAGCCCGCGCACAGCGCATCGGCGCGCTGCACCGGGTTGCGGGCGGCGACGTGCACCCGGGCGCCGAGCAATACCAGGGTGCGGGCGAGTAGCCGACCGATCGAGCCGTGCCCGACCACCAGGACGTCGGAGTTGTGGATCGTCACGCGGGTGTTCGCGATGATCGCGCCGATCGCGCCCTCGACGATCGCCGGGCCGCGGAGCAGCATCAGCTCGACGTCATGCTCGTATTCGCTGATCTCGATGCCGAGCTGCGCGGCAGTGGCGGACAGCGCCTCGTCGGGCCAGCCGAGAATCACCGCGGCCGGCTTGTTCATGGCGCCGAGCAGCTCCGCGTCGGGGTAGATGGGCACGGGTGACTCGGGCGCGAAGAGTGCGCCGTCAGCGGCCTGCCCCGGGATGGGGAACAGCGCGTAGTCGGCGCCGGAGATCGCCTCGATGGCAGTTCCGGCGTGCGTCACGCCGTCGATGCCGTCGGCAGGCCACGGGAAGCCGAAGCCGCGCACGGCAGCACCCGCGGTCGCCGCGAGGCGGGCGATCTCCTGCTCGCGCTCGTCCCCGCCGACCACGGCGATGGTGCGTTCGGCCAGGTCCATGAACCCTCCTTGCTCGCCCTCTGTGTTCGCGCGGCGTGCTCGCGCAGTGTGGTGCGGCCGGTGCCACCGCCCTCGGTCAGTCGCGGACCATGCTGATCAGCTCGTCGCGAGTCAGCCCGGTAATGCCGAGCCGTTCGGCCGTCAGGCCCCGCGTCAGCAGCCCGGTGTCGGTCAGCGTGGCGCCGATCTGCAACAGCGCGCCGGCGGTGGGCACCGGGACGCCCGCGATCGCGGCCAGTTCCACGAACGGCAGCACGCCGAAGCCGAAATCCTCCTGGTAGTAGCGATGCTGCAACGAGTCCGGCGCTTTGATCGTCGAGTTGGCCACGCCGCCGCGAATCGCCGCGCCCGTGTCGCCCCTCTTCGCGGCGTCGATGTCGACGCTGCCGAGCGCGGCCATCTCCTCCATCAGTGTGGATAGCTGATGGCCAAACGCGGCCGCCACGGCCAGTCGCTCGGCGTCATAGGCGTTGATGACGCGCACCACGGACGGCGTCATGGCGTCGACGTAGAACCTGAAGTCGCCGCCGGTTGCCTCCATCCAAGCCACGGAGAGCACCGCGCCCGGCGGGTGGAGCACGAGGTTCACGTTCGCCAGGCTCGAGGCGAGCACGTCGGGCGCCGCGACGACCCCGGGGAACAGCGTGGCCGCCCGATCCAGCGCCGCGCCACCGCCGGGCAGGGCGCCCGCCGTCACCCGCGCGGCCCGCCCCCCGATCGACACGACACCGCCTTGCACCCGGCCGATGTACGTGAGCGTGGAGAACTCCACCACGGGCGGCAGCGGCACGCCGGCCGCGGTGAACACGTGCCGCAGGTGCAGGGCCCCGCCGGTGTGACCGGGGTTGAGGATGATCGGGACCGCCGGCGCCAGTGCCGCCAGGTCGGCGAAGAGCTGGGGATGGACCACCGAGGGCAGGCACACGACGATGGCGTCGACGCCGGAGATCGCTTCGGCGAGGTCGGAGGTCATCCCCGCGGGACGGACCGACCCCTCACCGAACACGCCCGTGTAGTGGATGCCCGATTCGCGATGCGCGTCCAGCCGCGCCGGGTTGCGGTTCCACAGGCGGACGTCCACACCCGCCCGCGTCAGCTCGACCGTTGCCGCGAGCCCGCCGGCGCCGGCGCCGAGCACAGCGGTCGTCATGCGCGGTAGCGCTCCAGCTTGCCGCGGTCGACCTCGATGCCCAGGCCCGGGCCTTCTGGGACGAAGACGCGGCCGCCCTCGAACTTGAACGGGATGGTAATCAGGTCGTCGAGGTAGTAGACGCCGGCGATCTTAGGCCCGTCCGAGCCCTCCGGCTGCGAGACCGGGCACACGCTCGGCAGTGACGTGCTGGCCACTGCGGCCCCCAACTGCAGGTTCGCCGCGTTGCCGATGCCGGTCTCGATCGAGCCGCCGATGTCGTTGTACATGCCCAGGGCGCCGACCAGATCACCGACCTGCTTGGCCCGGTACAGGCCGCCCGGCTTCGTGACGTACAGCGAGATGCATTCGGCCGCGCCCAGCCGGTCGAGCTCGATGACGTCATGCACGTTCCAAGCCGACTCGTCGGCCATCACCGGACTGGCGATCTTCTGCGCCACCCGGCTCAGCCCCACGGCGCCGACCACCGGCTCCTCGCACAGCAGGAGGCGGTACTCCTCCTGTCGACGGGTCACCTCGACGGCCTCGGAGACGCTGCGGTAGCCCTCATTCCCGTCGACCCGGATGTCGATCTCGTCGCCCAATCGGTGACGCAGCTCGCGCACGAGCGTCACATCCCGCTCCGGGTCCAGCCCCGTCTTGCACTTGATGGTCCGGGCCCCCTCCGCCACGGCCTGCTCGGCCTCGACGTAGCACTTGTCCAGATCCATGATGCCCAGGGAATGCGCCACGGCGATCGAGTCGCGGTGCGCTCCGCCGAGGAGCGTGCTCACGGGCACGTCGAGTGCCTTGCCGGCAAGGTCGTAGCAGGCGATATCGATCGCGGCCTTCGCGTACGGGTTCCCCTTGGTCGCCTTGTCCATCGCGGCGTGGACGACGCCGATCTGCGTCGGGTCCATCCCGGTGAGCACCGGCGTGAAGTAGGTGTCGATGACGGCCTGCACCGTTTCCGGCGATTCGCCGAAGTATTTGCCGTGCGAGCCGCCCCAGGTCGGTCCGGCGGGTGCCTCGCCCCAACCGGTCAGGCCTTCGTCGGTGCTGATCTCGATGATCGCGTGGTGACCGATCGGGATGGACATCTTCGATGCCCAGTTGTGCTCGCGGCGCGGCGGCATCCGCACCATGTGGACGACGATGCTCGTGATCTTCATCGCGGCCTTTCCTGGTGGTTGGCGGGTCGTGTTCGCTTCGGTGGCGACGGCCGACAGTCATCGGGTATGACGGCGCAGCCGCGCCGGCGGTGATGCGGGAGTCGGCGCTGAGGGGCGTTCGGGTCGCGGTCCGGCGGGTCAGGCCGGTTCGACGAGCTCGATCTCGTGACCGTCCGGGTCTTCGATGTAGACGGTGTGGCCGTACGGGCCGGGCCCCGGGCCGCGCACGATGCGGTGACCTGCTGCAGCGGCCGCCTCGGCGATCTTGTCGACTCCGGCGGCGCTGAAGCAGAGGTGCTGCAGCGCGCCGCCCTTTGCGGTGCCCGGCTCGGCCTGCACCAGACCGAGGCCCTGGTGCGTGGAGACGAACGGGCGCCCGTCGCGGAACTCCTCGCGCTTGCGGACCGTCATGCCGAGCAGGTCCAGGTAGAACTTCTCGCTCGCGGCGAGGTCGGCACATTGCAGCAGCAGGTGGTGCAGCTGGCGGGCGCGCGGCGTCGCGGTCGCGTCGAGCCACTGAAGCACTTCGGCGCTGTCGGAGAGCACGCACAGGTACTGCTGCCACACTGCATGGGCGGTGTCGATCCATTCGGGGCGCACCGCGGCGATCGCGTCGGTCACGGCGACCGTGTCGTAGTCGCGCAGGTACGCCTCGCGCAGCGTCGTTTCTACGCAGGCGTTGGCCGTCACGCCGGCGACGAACAGCGTCTGCACGCCGAGCATGTCCAGCAGCGCTTCCAACCGGGTCTCGTAGAACGCGCCGAACCGGTGCTTGACGATGACGAACGTCGGGTCGTCCGCCAGATCCGCTATCTCGTCGACGAACTCGGCATCCCAGGAGCCGGACAGACACGAGACCTGCTTGCGCTTGGACGTGTGCGAGGCGAGCACCTTCTTGGCGCGCGCCGCGTCGGCGGCGAGGTGCACCTGCTTCGTCCAGATCACCGGCACGCCGGCGGCCTTGAACCGTTCGGCCAGCGCGCGCATCGGACCGACGGCCACCTGCGCCGGTGCGACGTTCACGCCGGAGATGCCCAGCGTGCCCTTGTCGTGGATGAAGGCGTTCTGCGGGTCGATGATCAGGAGCGCGGCGGACGCCGGATCGAGATCGGCGAGTTTGTCGGGGGCGGCGCTCATACGTCTTTCCTGTCTATCCCGAGCACGCCTGCGCGCGCCCAGTTTTCCTTGGGGTACTCGCTGATGGCCACGTGCAGAGCGTCCGGGTTGGCGCCCGCGTGCTCCACCATGGCATCGGTGATCGCCTTCGTGAGCGCGCGCTTCTGTTCGACGGTTCGGCCTTCCCACATATGGACGTGGACGAAGGGCATGGCGTACCGACCTCCTCGCTGGTAGCGCGCGGCAACCCGCGTTACTCGACGCCTCGTCGACCGCGGCGCAGGTGCGGCCGACGGAGCGGTCACATCGATGACGGGCCTTCGCGGCGACCTTGACACGGCGCACCGATCGATGGACCATGGCGACTACCGGTCAGGGTATCACACGTCATGCCAGTTGATAAAGACCTGATAACGTACTGGCCGTGCCGGATTCGGCCGCCGCAGTCCCCTTTTTCCGCGATCGTTGGAGGATGACCATCGTGACACCTGACGCCTACGTGCGAAGCGCCTGGACTCCGCCACACATCGACTCGACGACGGCTCCGGTGCTGATCGCGTCCGCCGCGCCGATGGAATCCTTCGATCCGGCCACCGGGGAACTGGTCGCCACGATCGCCGTCTCGACGATCGCCGACGTGGACCGCGCGGTCGATAGCGCGCACGAGGCGCTGCGCACGACGTCCTGGCGCAACAACGGAGCGCTGCGGGCGCGGGTGCTCAATCGCTGGGCCGTGCGGTTGCGCGAGAACATCGACTACTTCGCCGAACTGATCACCCGGGAGCAGGGCAAGACCGTCGGCGAGGCGCGCGGCGAGATCCTCGGCAGCATCGGCCAGGTCGAGTACAACGCGGGTTTGGCGCGGGCCCTCTACGGCAGGGCGATCGCGCTCAACGAAGGCGTGCACGGGGTGGTGCTGCGCGAACCGGTCGGTGTGGTCGCCGCGATCACGCCGTGGAACTACCCGTTCAACCTGACCATCCGTGCTGTCGCACCGGCGCTCGCCGCCGGGAACGCCGTCGTGGTCAAACCGGCGAGCCTCACCCCGGCGATCGTCACGAAGGCGCTCGACCTGCTGCACGAGGACCCCGACCTGCCCCAGGGGATCCTGTCCGTCGTGGTCGGACCCGGCGGCACGGTCGGCGACCGGCTGGTGCGCAGCGACGGCATCGACATGATTGCGTTCACGGGTGATTCGACCACCGGAATAGGCGTCATGAAGACGGCGGCCGACAGCCTCAAGAAGGTCTCGCTGGAGCTCGGCGGCAAGTCGCCGAACATCGTGTTCGCCGACGCCGACCTCGACAAGGCGCTCGCCGGAACGGTGAATGCCGCGTTCACCGCGGCCGGCCAGATCTGCACGGCCGGCAGTCGGCTCGTGGTCGAGCGCAGCATCCATGACGAGTTCATGGATCGGCTCGCCGCGAAGGTCCGTGCCATGCGCGTCGGTGAGGGCCTCGACCCGGCCACCGAGATGGGCCCGCTGGTCTCCGCCGGGCAGAAGAAGACCGTCATGGACTACATCGCGATCGGCCGGGCGGACGGCACCATCGTGGTGGGCGGCGACAGCCTGGACAAAGCGCCGTACACGAACGGACATTTCATCGCCCCGACCATCGTCACGGATCTGCCGGATACGTCCCGGGTCATCACCGAGGAGATCTTCGGGCCGGTGCTCGCGGTACAGACCTTCGGGGACGAGGACGAGGCCGTCGCGATCGCGAACGGCACCCAGTTCGGCCTGGCCTGCGGCCTGTGGACGACGAACCTGAACCGCGCCTGGCGGGTCGGCCGTGCGGTCGAATCGGGCACGATCTGGATCAACACGTACCACCATTTCTACGGCGAGGCCGAGGTGGGCGGTTTCAAGCGATCCGGCGTCGGCCGGCAGCAGGGCATCGAGGGAATCCTCGAGTTCACCGAGACGAAGCACCTGAACTTCGACTCGAATCCGAACCTGTGGTGATCGAAGCGGGATCGAGCCAACCGCCGCACCGAACGTGACTGTGAAGAGGGTCCATGAAACAGCTGATCGAGAACCTGGACTTCGCGCTGACGGTCGACGCCGACGACCGCGTCATTCGTCAAGCCGCCATCCTCGTCGACGGTGCCACGATCGCCGATATCGGGACCACCCACGAGGTGCGATCACGGCTCGGTGACGAGCGTGTGGAGGTGGTGGACGGCACCGGCAAGGGCGCCACACCCGGTTTCATCGACACGCACGTGCACCTGTCCGAGTCGCTCAGCCGCGCGGTGTTCCCGGACGTCCTGGCCACCCGGGCATGGGTCTTCCACTGGGCCAAGCCGTTCTACGCCCACGTCAACGACGAGGACGAGGGCATCAGCGTGCTCACCGGGGCGGCCGAGATGCTGCGCAGCGGCACGACGTGCTTCCTGGACATGGGTGCGCAGAACGACGCCGGACTCACCGCGCGTGCGGTGGAGCAGATCGGTATTCGTGGCGTCGTCGGCCGCCACGCCGCCGATGTCCGGCCCGCGACGGCTCCGCCCGGCTGGTCCGACGAGATGATGGACCACCACTTCTTCCCCGACCACACCGTCGCGCTGGACGTCCTCGAGGACGCGGTGCGCACGTGGAACGGCTACGCCGACGGGCGGGTGCGGTGCTGGGTCAACATCGAGGGCAAGGAGCCGTGCAGCCTCGAGTTACACGTCGGCGCACGGGATCTCGCCGAACGACTCGGCGTCGGCACCACCTACCACATCGCCTCCAGCCTGGAGGAATCGAAGGTGGCCGAGGCCAAGTACGGAATGTGGCCGGTCACCCGCATCGAGCGCGCCGGCGGCCTCGGATCGAACCTGGTGCTCGCGCACGCCGTCGCCCTCACCGATGACGAGGTCGGCATGCTGGCGCACCACGGCACGTCGGTGGCATTCTGCCCCTCCACCTCGCTGAAGCTCGCCAAGGGCGCCACCAGCATCGGCAAGTATCCGGAGATGCTGGGGCAGGGGGTGAAGGTCGGCCTCGGGACGGACGGGGTCTCCGCCGCCGGAAACCTGAACCTGCACCGGCAGATGCATCTGGTTGCCGGTCTGTTCAAGGACGCTCGCCGCGATCCGACGCTGGTCGGGGCGCACAAGGCGCTGCGCATGGCGACGATCGACGGGGCCCGGATGCTCGGATGGGCGGATCAGATCGGCTCACTGGAGGTCGGCAAGCAGGCGGACTTCGTTCTGTTCGACACCCGGCACCACGAGTGGACGCCGTACGACCGGCCGGTGCAGGCCCTGGTTTGGTCCGCGAGCACGGCCAGCATCGCGCAGACCTGGGTCGCCGGGCGCGCCGTGTACGCGAACGGCATCATCTCGACGATCGACGAACCGGCGCTGCGGGCCGAGGCGCGCGAACGGGCGGCCGCGATCATCGAGCGGGCGGGCCTGCACGGCGAGGACGTACCCGTGACCACCACGCTCTACGACTGATCCCCGCCGAACCGACAAGGACGATCCACCGTGACCGACATCGAAGCAGCACCGGGCGACGTCGCGAAGATGTCGCGGATTCGCGGCATCATCGCGCAGCGCATGCGCGACAGCCTGCAGGCCACCGCCCAGCTCACCGCCATGGTCGAGGCGGACCTGTCCGGCGTCATGGCAGCGCGACGCGAGTATGGCGACGGGTTCAAGCGGCGCCACGGCGCGTCGCTGTCACCGTTCGTCGTGGTCGCGGCCGCCGCCGTGCAGACGCTCGCCGACCATCCGAAGCTGAACAGCGTCATCGACGTGGCCGCCGGCACGATCACACACTTCCCGTTCGTGAACCTGGGCGTGGCGGTGGACACCCCGGACGGCCTACTGGTGCCGAACGTCAAGAATGCCGACTCGCTCGACATTCCCGGTCTGGCAACAGGTATCGCGGATCTCGCCACGCGGGCCCGAGCTCGGCGGCTCAAGCCGACCGATATCGAGGGCGGGACGTTCACGGTCACCAACACCGGTTCGCGGGGCTCCATGCTGGATACCCCGATCCTCAATCATCCGGAGGTCGGCATCCTGGCCGTCGGCCGTGCCGTGCGACGGCCCGCCGTGAGAAAGACCCTCGAGGGCGAAGCCATCGTGCCGGCCGACATGGCGTTTCTGTGTTTGACCTACGACCATCAACTCGTCGACGGGGCCGACGCCGGCCGCTTCCTCGACGACCTGCGCGGCCTTCTGGAGGCGCCGGATCTGCTCACCGCGCAGACACTGGGACTCGCCGACGATGACCGGTAAGTCGGCACCTACCGGGGGCTCCGCGGCGGTCGGGGCGGCGAGCCTGGACCACGTCGGGCTCGTGGTGCCCGACCTCGACCAGGCCGTCGCGTTCTTCTCCGAGGTGTTCGGCGCGCGGCTCGTGTTCCGGATGGACCGGTTCATCGACCCGACGGGCGCCGCACCCCGCCGTCTCGGCGCGAAACCGGGTAGTGGGTTCGCGCTGGCCATGCTCGCCTGGGGCGATCATGAGCTGGAACTGCTGGAATGGTGGCCAGGGGACGAGGATCGCGGCTCGGAGCCGGACGCGGTCGGTACCGCCCATGTCGCCGTCGGTGTCCCCGATGTGTCGGCCGCCCTGGATGTGCTGCGGTCCGTGCCCGGTGTCGAGATCATCGGCGAGCCGGTCACTTTCACCGAAGGCCCCACCCCGGGTCTGACCAATGCGTTCGCTCGGGCACCCTGGGGCCTACTCATCGAACTGATGCAGTGGCCCGCCTGAGCGCTACATGATCGCGTGGGTCCACGTCGCGGGTCACCCGCGTATCGGCCACCACCCGTCCGGCGCGGATGACGATTCGCTGCTCCGAGGCGTCGGCGATGGCGTCCGCGAGGGAGACTCCGCGGATTGCGAGCAGGTCCGCGGGGTAGCCCGGTGCCACGCGCACCTCGGGCAGGCCGAGCACCGCGCGGGAGCCGGCCGAGACGGCGTCATAGGCATCGCTCACCAATAGGTGGCCCGCGGTCACCAGCAGCGACGCGGTCTCCATCGGATCGATGCGCCCCATCGGGTTGAACGGGTCGCGCCAGTTGTCACTGCCGCCTGCGACGGTGACCCCGGCGGCCCGCAGCGCACCGATGGCCGTCAGCCCGCGCGGCTTGGCGCATTCCCACTCGCGTGCCTGCAGGTAGAGGTTGGTCTGTGGCAGGGTCACGACGCTGATCCCGGCGGCGGCGACGGCTTCGGCCGTGCGCCGCTGCTCGTCGGGATCCTGCATGCCCAGGCTCACGCAGTGCGATGCCGTTACCGGGTACGGGAAACCGGTGGCGGTGACCCGCTCGGCGAGGGTCCGCAGCGCCGTCGCGGTGCTGTCGATCGTCTCGTCCACATGCAGGTCCATGCCGACCCCATGATCCGCGGCGATCGCGACGAGCTCGGCCACGGCCGCGGTCGGGCGCGGTTCCAGCGACGGAGTGCCGCCGACCAGATCCGCGCCTGCTGCCAGGGACTCGAGGAGCAGCAAGCGGTTGTCCGCGCCGTCGGGATCGGTCACATGCCCGGCCAATGCGACGATCTGGATGTCGACGAGATCGCGCACCTCGTGCTTGATCTCCGCGAGGCGCCGCACCGAGCGGCTGCCGATGCCGACCCGGCAGTCGAGGTGCGTACGGATCGCCGTGAACCCGCGGGCGACGGCGGTGGCGATCGCATTCAGGCTGCGCGTCGTCAGATCGTCGTCCGTCATGGTCGCGTACGCCTGAATGATCGCGTCGATCGCGCCGGCCAGGTCCTCCGCCGGATTGGATACCCGGTTCGCCACGAGTGCCTTGTCCAGGTGCGCGTGCGGCTCGGCAGGAGCCGGGAGCAGCATCATCCCGGCCAGGTCGAGGGCGACCGGAACCGGCATGGCGCCATCGGACGGGCGGACAGCGGACCTCGCTTCTGCCGCGCGGACGTCGGTAATGACGCCGCCGTCGATGACGACATCCACCAGCCGGCCATCGGCCAGTCGGGCGGGGGTAAGCAGCATGGCCGGTGCCGGTTGAGGATTCATGCCCAGATGCTAGCCGCCGAAAATCGCGTAACAATGTACTGGTGTGATGACCGTCATCTTGTGGTAATATGTGCGTTCAGTCACACGAAGACGGGCAGGTTGTCGCGCCTGATCTGACATCTTGACGGGTCGAGTCGGCGGGTACATGATAAGACATCATACCAAGGCTTGAGTAATCGCGAGAGGCGAGGCTCATGACTTCCACGGTGGGTGGCTTCTCTTCGGGCGCGGCAATCGCGATCACGCAGCTACGCCATACGTTCACGACGTCGTCCGGCCCCGTGATCGTGTTCGACGAAGTCAACGGTGCGATCGAAGGCGGCGAGTTCGTCGCAATTCTTGGCCCGTCGGGCTGCGGCAAGAGCACATTGCTCCGGATTGTCGCCGGGCTGCTCAGACCATCCGCTGGGTCGGTATCGATCGATCGGCTGGCCGTGACGAAGCCGAGTCGGGACATCGGCATGGTGTTCCAGGAGGACCCGCTGCTGGAGTGGCGGACGGTCATCCAGAACGTATTGCTGCCGGCCGAGATCAAGGGGCTCAAGAAGCGCGATGTGATCGAGCGGGCCTCCGAACTGCTCGGGCAGGTCGGTTTGGGAGATTTCCTCGATGCGCGACCATCGCAACTCTCGGGCGGGATGAAGCAGCGAGTCGCGATTTGCCAGGCGCTGGCCTACGAGCCTCGGCTGCTCTTGATGGACGAGCCGTTCGGCGCCCTCGACGCGTTGACCCGCAGGCAGATGCAATTCGACCTGCAGGACCTGTGGACGGGCATCAGGAACACGGTGTTGTTCGTGACGCATGGAATCGATGAGGCCGTGCTGCTAGCGGATCGCGTCTTGGTCATGTCGCCGCGGCCGTCGCGGATCGTCAAGGAATATGTGATCGACCTACCCAGACCGCGCACCAGTGGCACCGCTCGATCTGCTGAATACTTGGCCATCGTCAAGGACATCGAAGAACTGTTCGAGACCCTCGGCGTGCTGCATGACGAAAAGTCGGCTGCAGCGGGTGGAGCGCGTCATGCTTGAATACCCGAGCGTCGATCTGAGCCTCTTCGAGCGAATCGCTGATGAGCTTGCGGCCGCTCGCATCGGGTTCGCGGCCATGCTTCCCGACGACTGGACCTCGCCGCTGTGCACCGTCTTGGATCGGGCGCCTGAATTCCGGGCGATCCGCGTGGCGCGCGAGCCCGAGATCATCGGGCTGTGCACGGGCTGCTTCTTCACCGGCAGTCTCGGCCTGGGCGTCTTGGGCGCCACGGGCTTCCTCGCCTGCGCGAGCGAGATCGCAACGCTGACGCGCCGGTATCAAATCCCGATGGTCCTCGTCGTCAGCAAGCGCGGCACGCTGGACGACCACCAAGTGTTCCAGGAGGTCCAGGGCCGCACGGCCAGGCCGATGGCAGACCTGTTGGGACTCCCCTCCCTGGATCTCGATTCGCCCGAGTCATTGGCCGGCATCGGCGACTTGGCGAACGCGTCACGGTTGCAGAAGCGGCCTGGGATCGCCTGGCTGACAAAGGCCCTGATCGTGCAGTCGCCAACAGCAGTGGCGAGCTAGGGGCGTCCGGTGCTGACGACCGAAAGCTACTTCGACACGATCCGCCGCACGTGGACCGACGAGATCGTGGTGTGCTCGCTCGGCACCACGGCGGACTCGTGGTGGGACGCGACTCGCAGCACATCGAGCTTCTACGTGAATGCTGCGATGGGATTCGCCTCATCCGTCGCACTCGGCATCGCGCTGCGCCTGTCGCAAGCGCGGGTTTGGGCACTCGACAGTGACGGGGCGTTGGCCATGAACCTCGGCGGGATACTGACCGAGGCGGCGGCCGCGCCGCCGAACTTCGCACACATCGTGCTGGACAACCGCTCCTATGGCTGCCTCCACGGTGCGCCACTGGTCAACGCAGGGCGCACAGATTACGCGGCGATTGCCCGCGACGCTGGGATTGCGGCCGCGGTATCTGTGGAGTCGGCCGACGATCTCGGCGCGGCGCTAGCCCAGTCGAGGACGGGACATGCGTTCGTCGTTGCGCATGTAGCGTCGCCGCCTCGCGGCGTCGGGCTCGAGCCGCCGTTGGCAATACCGCTCGATGGGCCCGAGCTTAAGTACGCATTCGGTCGCCACATGGAGTCCCGGTTCGGAATCCAGGTGTTCGGGCCGCAGGGGTACTAGTCTGCACCCCCGTTGATGTCGAAAAGGAGAGCGAAATGACTGCACGCAGAAGGCTTCTGCTCGTCGTTGCAGCGGTCCTGGCCGTGATGGTGGCTGGCTGCTCGTCCGCCGCGTCGCCGCCGGCAGCGGGTTCATCCGAGAATTCGTCGAGTGAGGGTTCCACCTCCGGTGGCTCAGCACCGGCTCCGGCCCAGTCCGGGAGTTCGGCGCCGGCAGGCGAGTTGACGCCGGTGACGGTGCAATTCAGCTACTCGTGGAAAGGGGCCTACGCGCCGTTGGTAGTCGCGGATGCCAACGGCTATTTCAAGGAGCACGGGCTCGCGGTCACGTTCAATGAAGGCAAAGGCTCGCAGGTGGTGTTCTCCAGCCTGGGCAACGCGACGAATACGTTCGTCATTGTTCCGACCAGCGACGCCGTCAAGCCGATCAACGAAGGTGTCCCGCTGATCAGCGTCGCAACGTACGCACCCGTGAGCCCGTCGGGCCTCGCCGCAAAGCCCGGAGTCGAATTGAAGACCCCGGCGGATCTCGAGGGGAAGAAGATCGGGCTGCGCAGCGGCGCTGACGCGTCATTGTTCTTCGACAAGTTCTTGGCGGCGAACCATATTCCGAAGGACAAGGTCACCATCACGAACCTGAACAGCGCGGCAGCAACAAGCGCATTCCTGGAAGGAAGCATCGATGTTGTCGATGTATTCACCGATAACGAGCTGCCGATCATCGATGCGAAGCTTGGCGCGCCCGCGAACTTCCTTTCGTTCGGCTCATTCGGCTTTGCGCAGCTCGGAACCGGCGTGATCGTCTCGACTGCCATGGCACAGAGCCAGGGCCCGGTTATTCGTGAATTCCTGGCTGCGTATACCCAGGGGATCGAGGCGACGCGCAAGGACCCGGTGGCAGCGGCGAAGGCGATCAAAGACAAAGTCGGCTTGAATCTACCCGCTCTGCCGGTTGTCGAAAAGCAGGTCGAAGCGACGGTGGCCGCCGACACGCCGGTCGATGGGCATGCGCTGGGTTGGGCTTCGGAAGAAGGCTGGCAGCGCTCGGCAGCGTTGTTCTCCGCCCCCGGTAAGCCTTTACCGCTGGCCAAGTACTACACGAACGAGTTTTTGCCGCAAGGCTGACCATCGCGCGGTGTGCCCCGTGCGCGGGGCACACCGCGACAACGCCATGACGGAGGTGTGTGTTGCAAACTCCCGCCGCTACCGGGGCGACGCCTACTCGCGGCGCTGCCTCTGGAACATCGGTTCTGCGCATGATCGGCAGGTTTCTCGGGTCCGAGAAGGTCTCGTTCTTCCTTGTTCTAGTGCTCTTTGTGGTGCTGTGGGAATTGGTGGTGTTGATCTTCCCGATTCGGCCGTATGTGCTGCCAGGGCCGGGCGCCGTCGCGGACGCTATGTGGCGCGAGTGGCGCGAGCTCCTGCATCACACCCTCGCGACGTCCGTGGAAATCGTGCTGGGCTTTTTGCTTGCCGCCGTCGTCGGTTTCGCCGGCGGCGCGCTGATGTTCTACTACCGATGGGCAGATCGGCTGCTGTCGCCGCCTATCGTTGCATTCCAGAACGTGCCGAAGGTCGCCCTCGCGCCAATCTTCGTGGTCTGGTTCGGAACCACCCTGACCCCACGCGTGCTTGTTGCGTTCGTCATCGCGTTCTTCCCGGTTCTCGTGAATACGATGGTGGGCCTGCGGGCCACGCGAAAGGTATCGCTGGAATGGGTGCGCTCGATGGGGGCTACCCGGTGGCAGACCTTTGTCAAAGTCCAACTCCCCGCATCGCTGCCGACAATCTTCGCAGGCCTGCGCGTCGCAACAACGCTAGTGGTGATCGGCGCAGTGGTCGGTGAGTATATCGCTGCAAATGCTGGGCTCGGGTACCTGCAACTGGTGGCGACGACGAACCTCGATGCGCCCATTCTGTTTGCGTCCATTATCGTCATGGCAGTTCTCGGACTCATCTTGTACGAAATAGTCGCCTTTTTGGAAAAGGTGCTCCTGCCATGGGCAAAACCGCCGGAGGATGCTGCCGCATGAGTGTTGTCGGCGCCCACCGTGTAGTCGGAGTTTCGCAGCTACACCCCGACGTATCCTGCTCGGCACGGATTTCTCTCCTTATAGAGGCGGGATGGTGCTGGGGAGGCGCGGTGTGACTGTGATGCTGCTGAGGTTCATTGTTCAGGAAACGGAGGTTGAGCACGATGCCAGTAGTGCGTTATGTGTCTCAGATGATGACAAAAAGGCACGTCGTCCGACGATACACTTCCCACCATGAGTAACCCGACGTCAAAGCCGCAGTTCGCCGCCGTTTCCCGGCTGGGGCCGACGCAACAGGTGCAGAGCCAACTACTGGCGGCGATCACGGACGGCCGCTACGAACCAGGGAGCCTGCTGCCCTCGGAACGCGAGCTGTGCGAGATGTTCGGTGTCAGCCGGGTCAGCGTCCGCGAGGCCCTCGCCGGGCTCGCGGCCACCGGGCTGATCGACATCCAGCAGGGCAAGGGCGTGTTCGTGCGCCCGAGGGTGGAGGACGAGTTCGCCGGCCCGTTCGGTCTTTACATCGAGATGCACCGTGGCCAGTTGACGGAACTGCTGCGAGTGCGCGGGGCGCTCGACGGTCTGGCGGCGTCCGAGGCGGCGCAGCACGCGACCGAGGAAGCGAAGGCTGCGATGATGCTCAGCCGCGATCTGTTCGAAGCGGAGGCGCGCGGCACCGCCAACCCGCAGGCGCTCACCGAACTGGATGTCGCGTTCCACCAGTCGATCGCCGACGCCGGGCAGGGCAGCCTACTTCCGCGGCTGCTGCGCGATCTCAACTCACTGCTGGTCGAATCCCGGCACATCCTGTTCGCCAGGGCCGGCCAGCCGGAGCGGTCCGTCGCCGACCACACCGGCATCCTGAACGCGGTGCTGGCCGGCGACGAACGAACCGCGCGCCGTCGGGCCAGCGATCATGTGCAGAAGATGTGGAGTTGGGTCAGCAGTTTCCGGACGGCTAAGAACCACCTCGGTGTCGGTGCGCCGACCGACGTGTCGGGCTGACGCCGGCAGTACCCCGCGCTGCACCTGCGTTCGACGGCGATGACGCGCGAGTCTCGCTTCGCAACGCGCCCTTCGCGAGGCACCTACGGACGCCACGTTTCTCCCCTTGTCTCCGCCATTCGGCGGTGCTACTGTCGCCGTACATCGTCATCACGTAACATGTATGACGAGCAGACGTATCGAGAGTGAGGTCTGGCGCGTGGTACGTGGACTGAGCGGGCTGCGGGTCATGATCACGGGCGCGGCAGGCGGCATCGGTTCGGCCATCGTGGATCGGCTACACGACGAGGGCGCCGTCGTCATGGGCGTCGACGTCGTGAGCCCGGCCGACACGCGGCTGGCGTATGCGGGTGCGTGTGACGTGACAGACGAGGCCAGCGTGACCGCGGCGTTCGATGCGGCGGTCGCGCGAACCGGCGGGATCGACGCGCTCGTCCCTGCCGCCGGCATCCAGATCTCCAAGGACACGCACGATCTCACCGCAGACGAGTTCCGCACGGTGATCGAGGTGAGTGCGCTCGGCACGTTCCTCACCACCAAATACGTCATCCCGGCGATGCTTGCGGCCCGCACCGGCCGCATCGTTACCTTCGGCTCTACCGCTGCGGTCGGTTCGGCGCCACGCCTGGCCGCCTACGCCGCGGCCAAGGGCGCCGTACTGCAGTACTCACGATCCATCGCCGTGGAGTACGCGGCGCGCGGTATTCGAGTCAACTGCATCTGCCCAGGCGGAACGATGACGCCGATGATGAAGCAGATCGAAGCGCAGCGGGTGGGCGTCGATCACTTCAAGGAGCGGCACCCCATCGGCCGCTACGCGGAGCCCGCCGAGATCGCAGGCACGGTCGCCTTTCTGCTCTCCGACGACGCGTCGTTCATGGTGGGCGCGGCCGTCATGGTCGACGGCGGCTACTCCATCGGGTGACCCCACCCGCGCTACCCACACGTGAATTGGCCCGATCAAAAACATCGATGAGAAAGGAGGCCGGGGGACTTTGACTGCGACCGTCACAAAGACGCTCGATGAGCGACTTGAATTGTTTCGGCAGATGCTGTTGATCCGGCGTTTCGAGGAGAAGGCATCACGACTGCGAGCCAAGGGACTGATTCCCGGGTTCCTGCACCCGTATATCGGGCAGGAAGCGGTCGCGGTCGGGATCTGCGATCAGCTGCGCGACGGTGACGCGCTGACCTCGACGCACCGCGGCCACGGGCACATGATCGCGCGCGGCGCCGATCCCAAGCGCATGTACGCCGAGCTGTACGCCCGCGAGACCGGGTACAACCGCGGCAAGGGCGGATCGCTGCACATGATGGACGCCGATCGCGGTTTCCTCGGCGCGAACGGGATTGTCGGCGGCGGGATCCCGCTGGCGACCGGCGCGGCACTGCAGATGCTGCGCGGCAAGACGGGCGGCGTGGCCGTTTCGTTCTTCGGTGACGGCGCGACCAACGAAGGCACGTTCCACGAAAGCCTCAACATCGCGTCGCTGTGGAAGCTACCGATCCTGTACGTCTGCGAGAACAACCTGTACGGCGAGTTCACCCGGCAGGACAAGCACCAGTCGATCAAAGACGTTGCGGACCGTGCGGCTGCGTACGCCATGAAGGGCGTGATCGTCGACGGCAATGACGTCGAAGCCGTCATCGCGGTGGCGGCCGAGGCGACGGCCCGGGCCCGCGCCGGCGAGGGCCCGACCCTGATCGAGGCGAAGACCTACCGGCACCGTGGCCATTTCGAGGGCGACATGGCCCGCTATCGCCCGCAGGAGGAGGTCGACTTCTGGATGAAGCGCGACCCGCTGGACCTGTACGAGGCGCGGCTGACTGGTGAGTTCGGCGCCGATGCCGACGCGATCCAAGCGATCCGCGAGTCCGTCGAACAGCAGCTGGACGCGGCGGCCGAGTGGGCCGGCGAACAGCCGCACCCGGATCCGTCGCAGTCCACCGAGGACGTTTACGTCGACAGCTACGAAGGGGCGGCGCTGCGATGACCACGTTCACCTATGCCGATGCGATTCGGCAGGCCATCTCCGAGGAGATGGACGCCAACTCCGATGTGTTCATGATCGGTGAGGACATCGGTGAGTCCGGCGGCGTGTTCGGCGTCTCCAAGACGTTGTGGGAGAAGCACGGCCACCACCAGATGTGGGACACCCCCATCTCCGAAACGGCCGTGGTCGGCCTCGCAGTCGGCGCTGCCATGATGGGCGCCCGCCCCGTCGCCGAGATCATGTTCAGCGATTTCTCCATGTTGGCGATGGACCAGATCGTCAACCAGGCGGCCAAACTGCATTACATGACGGGCGGGCAGCTCTCCGTTCCGTTGGTCATCCGCATGGTGACGGGCACCGGCGGATCGACCGCCGCACAGCACTCGCAGAGCCTGGAGGGGATGTTCACGGGCGTCCCCGGGCTCAAGGTATTGGCGCCGTCGACGCCGGAGGACGCGAAGGGCCTGCTGCGCGCCGCGATCCAGGACCCGGATCCCGTCATCTTCTTCGAGCACAAGCTGCTCTACGGAGGTCGCGGCGGCCCGGCCGGTGACGTGGTCCCCGTCGACCCGATTCGCTTCGGTGTCGGCCGCATCCATCGGGAGGGCACGGACGTCACGATCGTGTCCTATCTGCGCACGCTGCACCATGCGCTGGCGGCTGCGGAGGAACTCGCCGAGGAGGGCATCTCCGCGGAGGTGTGGGATCCGCGCACGTTGGTGCCGTTCGATCGCACGGGCTTGGCGGCGTCGATCAAGAAGACCGGTCGGCTGGTGATTGCGCACGAGGCACCGGTTCGCGGCGGTTTCGGCGCGGAGATCGCCGCATGGGCGTCGAGTGAGTGCTTCGGCGACCTCAAAGCGCCGGTGCTCCGGATCGGTGCCCAGAACGCGCCGATTCCCTACGCGCCGGTTCTGGAGAACACCGTGCTTCCGACGCAGGACAGCATTGCCAACGAGGTCCGCGCGTTCATGCAACGCGCACGCTGAGCGCGCACTGACCAACGAGGAGGTCACCGGATATGAGCACCGTCTACCCCATGCCCAAGTGGGGCGTCACGATGGAGAGCGGCACGATCACGGAATGGCATGTGGCGCCTGGTAACGCGGTCAAGGAAGGCGATGTCATCGGCACCGTCTCCACGGACAAGATCGACGTCGACTTCGAGGCGCCGGCCGACGGCGTGATCGCCGCGCTGCTCGCGGACGAAGGCGACGACGTGGATTGCGGCGTCGACATTCTCGTGCTCGCGGACGACCAGGCGGACTACGACGCATACGTCCGCGAGCATTCCTGACCCGGCCCAGCAGAGGAGTTCGAGGTGACTCATTCAGCGGACAATGCGACGATCGAGTCGCAGGCGCCAGGTGTGGGTGGTGCGCTCACGGTGCCGCGCATCGAGGTGCGTGGGATCGCGAAGACCTACCACGACGGCACCGTCGCGCTTGCCCCGATCGATCTCGCCGTCGAGGACGGCGAATTCGTGTCGTTGCTCGGACCGTCGGGCTGCGGCAAGTCGACGCTTCTGCGGATCATTGCCGGTCTGATCACCTCATCGTCCGGTGAGGTCAAGATCAATGGGAATGCCCGACGCGCCTTCGTGTTCCAGGATGCGACCCTACTGCCCTGGCGACGGGTCGAGGCGAACGCGGCCCTCCTCCTCGAGTTGGAGAAGGTGCCGCGGCAGGAACGCGCCGACCGGATTTCCCGAGCGCTCGAACTCGTCGGGCTCAACGGGTTCGAGAAGTCCTTTCCACGGCGGCTTTCTGGCGGCATGAAGATGCGGCTCTCGCTCGCCCGCGCGCTGGCACTGGAGCCGGAGTTGTTCCTGATGGACGAACCGTTCTCCGCGTTGGATGAGATCACCCGCGAGGCCATGCAGCGCGAGCTGCTGCGCATCTGGGGGGCGCGGGGGTTCACGGCGGTCTTCGTCACGCACAACCTCTACGAGGCGGTGTTCCTGTCGCACCGGGTGGTGGTGATGTCGGCGCGTCCGGGGCGGATCCAGCAGATCTTCGACATCCCGTTCGAATATCCGCGCGCCGATAATCTGCCGGCCGACCCGGCTTTCGCCAAGTTGGCCCAAGAAGTCTCGGACTGTCTGCGGGAGGCTGCGCGATGAGCGCCCCATCGGTCAAGACGCCAGATCCGACATCGTCGGTGGTCCAGAAGTCCGGTACTCGGGTGTACGCGAAGCCGCAGCATCCGGACGGCAGCCGCCCTCGGCGTCTGCTCAAGAATGCCGGTCCGCCGATCCTGATCTTCGCCCTGTTCATCACCTTGTGGTGGTTGCTGTCGGCGACGATCTACGGCGACCAGAACTACCTGCTACCCCGGCCCCTGGCCGTCCTGCAGTCGATGGTCGACGATCGTGATCTGATCCTGGGCGGACTGTGGATCACGACGAAAGAATCCGCGATCGGCTTCGGATTGGCCATTGTCATCGGAATCATCTGCGCGGTGGTCATGTCGCTCAGCAAGGCGCTGGAGCGAAGTTTCTACCCGTATGCAGTACTGCTGCAGACCGTACCGATCGTCGCCGTTGCGCCCGTCATCGTGTTGTGGTTCGGCTACAACCAGAACTCGGTCATCGTGATCGCGTTCATCATCGCGCTGTTCCCGATCCTCAACAACACACTGTTGGGCCTGAACAGCACCGATCGGAATCAACTCGATCTGTTCCGAATGCACCGCGCGAACAAGCTCACCGAGTTCCTCAAACTCCGGTTCCCGAGCGCGCTACCCGCAACGTTCGCGGGTCTGCGCATCTCGGCCGGCCTGTCCGTGATCGGCGCCATCGTCGGCGAGTTCATCATCGGCTCGGGCGGCGAGCAGGGCGGCCTCGGCGTGAAGGTGATCTTCTCGCAGATGCGGATGCAGACGAACCTGCTGTTCGCGGAGGTCCTCGCGGCGACGCTGCTGGGCTTCGCGTTCTTCATCATCGTCAGCTGGGTGGGCAACCTACTCATCCGGTCGTGGCACGAATCCGCGATGAAGGACGGTGGCTGACGAGATCGGTGGCGACCGATGCGGCCGGTCAGCAAGGTCGGCGCACGCGGTCGACAAGCACTGCGCTGGTAGTACGACGCCTCGGCGTCATCTCCTGAAGTTCGACGCGCGAGCGTCACGCCAACAAGTCCGTACCAACTAGGAGGCAAGGAAGTGAAGAGAAGGCTGATCGCAGGCGTCGCCATATTCGCCACGTGCGGCATGGTGCTCGCAGCATGCAGTTCGAGCGGTGGCGGATCTGCGTCGCAGTCGTCATCGGCGCCGGGCACCAGTAGTTCGCAGGGCTCCAGCAGTTCCGCCGAACAGCCGCCGGCAAGCACCGAGAGCTCCGGTTCCTCGGAAAGCTCCAGCACGTCGGTGCCGGACCTCGGGCATGCGACGATCCTGACCAACTGGTTCGCCGAGTCGTCGCAGGGCGGCTACTGGGCGGCCCAGGCCGAGGGCCTTGCCGCGGCGCGCGGCGTCGACCTCGAAGTGAAGCAGGGCGGTCCCGGTATCCAGACGATTCCGCAGGTGGTAGCCGGCCAGGCGGACTTCGGCGTCGGCAATGCGGACGAGATCATGGTGGCTATCTCCAACGGGCTGCCTATCGTCGCGGTGGCTACCGGCGAGGCACAGAACATCCAATGTCTCGCCTACCACAAGAGCACGGGCATCAAGAGCTTCGCCGATCTGAACGGCAAAACGGTGTCCCGCGTGCCCAGCCCGTACTGGGACTTCATCAAGTGGAAGTACAAGCTGGACAAGGTCAATGAGATCAATATCGGTTCGTTGGCGAACTTCCAGAAGGACCCGAACCTGGTCTTGCAGTGCTTCATCACCCAGGAGCCGTACGAGATCGACAAGATGGGCATGAAGGATGTCGGCTACCTGGAGGTCGGTAAGGACGCCGGGTACAAGTCCGACCTGACGATGCTCTTCACCACGAAGAAGCTGGCCCAGGAGAAGCCGGACCTGGTTCGGGCCGTCGTGCAGGCGTCGAACGAGGGTTGGGCGAAGATGCTCGCGGACCCGACGAAGACCAAGGCCCTGATCATGAAGGTCAATCCGGACGGGGATCCGGGCGCGTTCGACTACAGCATCAAGCTCTTCAAGGAGCGCCCGGAGCTGCTGGGCGCGCCGAACTACGGCATCATGTCGCCGGAGCGGTTCAAGGAACTCAAGCAGCAACTCGTCGACATCGGTCTGCTGAAGCCCGACTTCGATGAAACGAAGGCCTACGACTTGTCGTTCGGCCAGAAGTGACGATCGTCCGGGCCGCGCAGTGGGGTGCCCTACTGCGCGGCCCGGGCGTCCGTCGCGGTCGCTTCCGTCGCCGGACGTATGACGAGTAATGGGTGGAGAGTTCCGATGCGAACTGATGTGACCAATCGCCTTCGACAACAGCTCGACCGGGCGGGCCTGGACGCGCTCGTGTGCATGTCGCCCGAGAACATTGCCTATACGGCGGGTTTCGTCATCCCGTCCCAGTCCCTCATGCGTTGG